>CAWHYZ010000018.1:0-67159 GCA_963833605.1 uncultured Alphaproteobacteria bacterium | reverse complement strand
CGACCCAGAGCGGAATACACCCGACGAATGCGCGCGAACGCTGGATAGGCCGAAGTGAAGGCTGTTGGAGGAACCCATATCGGTCGTATCCGCAAAGGCGACGGGCCGGCCGGCTTGCCAGTGCTGCAATCGACGAGCAGCAATATGACTGTCTCTTGATCTCCAAGCTATGGCTTGGCCGCATCGCCGCCGATCCGTGCTGCCTTGATAATCGGCCACCACTTCTCGATATCAGCCTTGTTTATGGCGGCGAGCGCCGCAGGCGTCTGCTGTTCACGTGGAAAGATCTCTTGTCCGAGATCGATCAATCGCGAACGCACGGCGGGATCGGCCAACGTTTCGACAATGGCGGCATTGAGCGTTTCGACCACAGCCGCGGGTGTACCCTTGGGCGCGAAAAAGCCCTGCCAATTCACGATTTCAAATCCGGGAAGCCCGGCTTCGGCCGCAGTCGGAATGTCTGACGCCGCGGCCAGCCGGTGGTCGTCGGTGACCGCGTAGGCCTTTATCTTGCCGGCGCGCACTTGCGGCAATGTGCCGCTTGCCGGGTCAATCATCAGGTCGATCTGCTCCGACAAGAGGTCTTGCATTGCGGGGCCGGCGCCGCGGTACGGAACCAGCGCAAAGCGAGTGCCCGAAAGTTGCTGGAAGAACACGCCCGCAATATGCGATGTCGCGCCCACGCCACCGGTCCCTTGTGACGCCTTGTCCGGGTTGGCCTTAAGCCAAGCTATCAGTTCCCTCAGGTCGTTCGCGGGCATTGATTTCCGCGCAACGACAAGAAGCGGCGCGCGGATGGTCAACGAAATTGGCTGTATGTCCAAGGGATCGTACGGCAACGACAGAACGGCCCCATTGAGGACGTTCGTCGGCAGTCCGCCGGCTACAATCGTGTAGCCGTCGGGCGCGGCGCGAATGACGCGGGCAATGCCGACCGTACCCGAAGCTCCGCCTACGTTGTCGATGACAATGGCTTGGCCGAGCGCAACCCGCATCCGTTCGGCCATGATGCGCGCGACCGAGTTGAGCGGGCCCCCTGCCGGAAATGGCACGACCATTGTGATCGGACGCGATGGGTAGTCGCGTGCGGTTGCAACTGCCATGCTCACGAGCATCGCTATTCCGGCCGCGAGGATCGATTGTCTTGCGAAGGTCTGGCGCATTTTTTCGTCCCGATGTGCGGACCTGACACAGGGCCACGGGTAGACGCATGCTGAGGGGCCGCCAGCGCTCAAGGCGCTTTCGTCGCCGCGCATGTCGCCACAGGCTATGATAGCATAACCACCTCGCGTGCTGGATCCGCTCAGAAAGTGAGAGTTGCGTGACTCCGCAATGGCAATATCAGGTCAGATTCGATCTGAATGATTCTGCGATGGCAGTATCGCTGGGCCGCAAGCGCCGTGATCCAGCGCTGACGCCGCTTATCGATATCCTCGCCAAGCATCGCGCTGCGCCGAAATGCCAGTTCGAAGCCTTTGCGGAGTATGTGGCCGCAGCAGAAGAGCATGGCGTCGAGAACTATCCACTCTATGAGTGGACTAAGGCGACAATCGAGAACCCGGCGAAGAAAGAAAAATATTTGAAATCCTTTACGCTCTACGTCGAGAACCAGGAGGTCTACTCTCGCGAGATTGCTGACGCGCTGGAAGCAGACTTGCAGCCGCTCGCCGCCAGCGGGCTCATCACGCGAATATCCAAGTACGATACCAATCCCGCCAATAATCCTCAGCCCTCGCCGCGCCCCCGCAAGCTCCAAACAAGGACGCCTTCACGTTAGCGTAAGGTCGCTCGACCGGACGTTATCGCCAATCGTCGATGATGTAGGCACCGGGGCGGCAATAACCGGGATCGTTATGCCTGTGCATTCTCACGCCCTGGATTTCTGTGCGAAATCCGCGATCGACAAGATGTCGATAGGCCTCGTGGCGCGCCATATTTGCTCCCGCTAACAAGTTCGGCATACCCACCGCGACCGCCAATGCCTCGCACGCGTCGAGCAGGCGAAGATAATCCTGTTCGGCCGATGGTCCATCGCGGACCGCACCGAATTTGATGAAGCAGTGGCCGGCGCCGGCTTCGCTGCGTGGCCCGTAGTGACACACCGCGAACCCCGCAATGCCACTGGCGTTTTCAAGCAAAACTGTGTCGCCGATGCCTTGCGCATCGGTCGCGCGTATCTCCCCGGTGAGGTCGAGCCCTGCGTAAAGCGAGTCTGCCAGGACCCGGCACGACCGCAGAGCGTCCTTCCGTTGTGTTTCATTCAACTCGCTGAAACGCGACCATGCCACCCGGCTTTGTCGCCGCACGGCCGGCGCCGACATGATTGCGGTCAGGAAACGCGCATAAAAACCATACTTCTGATAGAAGGCGATATGCTTGGCACTGTGCGCAAACGTAAACAGCCCGACGTGCCGAATTCCCCAAATATCGAACTGCGTCATCGTCTTGGCGAGCAATGCGCGGCCGATGCCGCTCTCCTGAAGATCGGGATGTACACTAACGGGCCCTAAGAAGCCGACGCTTCCCCAGTTTGTCGCGAAGTTGGAGCCAACCAACTTTCCGTCGAGCCTTGCTCCAAACGAGGCGACGTGAGCGGCATGTTGACGGCCGTAGACGTAGTCCCGGTCGCTCCAGAAAGCTGCTGGATCGGGAACCCCGAAGAAGGTGCCAAAAGCGAGACGAGCGATCCGCGCAGCTTCCGGCAAGTCCGTCTCGTCGAGCGTGTTCACCACCGGCTGGCTTGCGCTCGCCGTCGCAACGTCGGCAGCACCCATTGGATGGTTCTCTCCTTTGCAATTCAAAGCAGCCCGGTTGGGGTCTCGGCATTTCCGCTGCAAGCTCAACCCGCAACGGATTTACCGAACAAAATCCGGACGTTTCCGTATGGTTATATTAATGAGGCTACATTTTCTTTCAAAGGCCCGCCACGCAGCCCATTATGTTGATCGTATCCGCAAGGCGAGAATCCGGCCGACCTTGCAGTGCAGGCGTCGACTCAATTCCAATTGGTGCTGAACCTCAAGGCCGCCAAGGCGACGGTGCTGCGGCGGCGACCGCCTCGCGCGCGCAACAGCCCGCGATGGTGGTGATCGGGTTCCCCTCAACAGCAGGGCGCCGAGCGAGAACCCGGCCATCCACTCGGCATCACAATCCCGCTTACGGTTCTGGGTCGTGCCGATGAGGTGATCGAATGAGCGCTCCCCCAGACCTGGTCGCGATATGGTATAAGGTTGCACTCGGTAGGACGTTTATATGACCTACGTCGTCAACGATGGGTGTATTCGCTGCAAGACCATGGATTGCGTCGCGGTATGCCCCGTGGACTGCTTCTATGAAGGCGAGAACATGCTCGTCATCCATCCTGACGAATGTATCGACTGTGGAGTTTGTGAACCGGAATGCCCCGTTGAGGCGATCAAACCTGACACAGAACCAGGGCTTGAGAAATGGGTGGCGCTGAACGCAGAATTCGCGAAAATCTGGCCAAATATCGCAATCAAAAAATCCCCCCCATCCGATTGGAAGGAGTGGGAGGGGAAGCCGGACAAGCTCCAATACTTCTCGCCCAATCCCGGCGCGGGTGATTGAGGCGGATCAGCGCGCCCGCGCCGACGAGATCATCGAATAGGGCGCGCGTTCATCGCATCGATCAGCGTTGAACCTTGAGATTCTCTGCCGATGTTTTGCCTTTGTTCGAGACTTCGTCATATTCGACAATCTGCCCCTCATTCAGACTGCTGAGCCCGGCCTTCTCGACCGCCGAGATATGGACAAAGACGTTTTTTCCGCCGCCAGCCTGCGGTTGAATAAACCCGTACCCTTTTTGCGCATTGAACCACTTCACGGTACCGCGTGCCATTCGCAATCTCCAAGCTACTGTCAACAATGCCGCGAAAGTGAGATGCAAATTCTCACCGCCGCGGCGCTCCGACTGGATTCCGAGCCGCCGCTGCTCAAAACGTAACCGGCGTGCCTAATGAAGCCTCGCTTTACCAAGCTCGACTCCACATTGGCGCAGGATATTGTAGGCGGTGGTGTAAGGAAAGCAGAAGTTTGGCAGGCAGAAATGCGGCAACAAGGCTTGCCCCTTGAATTTGCGCGCGCCGCTGGAGAAATTTGATCGTGATCTCCCTATCCTCGGTGCCGTCGGTCGCGCCGATACGGCCTGGTACGCGGCAATGCGAATTTTCCGCCAGGAGAGCCGCGGGGACTGGGGCGGGGTTGTGCCAGAGATCGTGCGGGCACTCGACCGAGACGACGCCCCATAGGCCGGCGGGCGAATGGACACCGTCGGAATCGGGCCGCCTTGGCGGTGGCTCACACGTCAAGGTCTCGGCGAGAGCGGCCGTCAAACTCCGCGCGCGCGCTCGTCAAGGAGTTCGGCAAGGCTGACGGGAGCCCCTCGTTGGATCAGCCGGTTGATCTGATCCTACGCGAAGCCGACAACCATCGGGGTGCGGAAATTCGGAGCGGACGACCCTGGTGAATCCGCACCAGGCTTGGGACGAATTGCACCTGGGGCTCCTAGCGGGTATCTGATTGTCCATCCAAAACGAGGCGGTGGTTCGACCCAACGGGCCCCGGACGTATCAGCACAGGATCGTGCCTACGGCCGTTCACCAATTGTGAGTCAGAGGATGGGGTCGTCATGAGCACGCAGTTTGTCTCGTCCGGCGTCGTGAGTTCCGGCGTGGTTGTCACCAGCGGCAACATCCTCGAAATCCTGTCCGGCGGGATTGCCAACGTGACCACGGTGAGCGCCGCCGGCCTCGCGCAGGTCGATTCCGGCGGGTCGGCGACCGGCACGCTGGTCTCCAGCGGCGGTAGCGAGCTTGTATTCGGCTCCGATACGAGTGCGACCGTGACCGGCGGCGCGATCACCATATCGGCGACCGGGGTGGCCGATGCTCTGACGGTCGCGAGTGGCGGCACGGCGACTGTGCTTGGTACCGAAAGCGGCAAGGTGCTGGGCGGCGGCCTTGTCACTGTTCTGTCCGGTGGCCTCCACATCTCGGGCCCCGTATCCGGCGGCACCGTCAATGTGTCGGCGGGCGGGAGCGCATCGATTTTGACGGTCTTCAGCGGCGGCCTGGTCAACATATCTTCCGGCGCGTTCGCGGACGTTCATGTTGCTGAGCGGCGGTGTCGAGAATATCACCGGTTCCGGCAACAACACGGTCGTTCGCAGCGGCTCCATGCTCAACGTATCCGCCGGCGGTCGCGCGGACGGCCTGTTCGTCTCGGCGGGTGGCCTGTTGAATGTGTCCGCCGGCGGCCTCGTGCATGATGTGGTGGTCTCGAGCGGCGGGGCGCTCAACGTCGCCGGCACCACGAGGTGACCATCCAGTCCGGCGGCGTCGAAACCGTGCTGTCGGGCGGGCTGATCTCCACGACATCCGGCGCCACCATCGTCAGCGGCACTCTCAACGTCCTTGCAGGCGGTTCCGCATCGTTCGTGGGCGTTTCCGGCCTCATGGCGCTGGCCGGGCGTGCCACCAGTGTCACGGTGCTGAGCGGGGGCAGTGAAACCGTGCTGTCGGGTGGCATCGGCATCGGCACGCTCGTCACCTTCGGGGCGGTGGAAAACGTCGGCTCGGCGTCCGGCTCCGGCGGCGGCGGAATTGCCAGCGGTACGATCATCGACATCGATGGCCTGCAAATCATTTATGCCGGCAGCGCGGTCAGTGCGGCTGTTCGAATCGCAGCTCAGCAGCAAATCCGCTCCGGCGGTACGGCGATCGCCACCACCGTGAGCGGCGGCGGCACCATGGCGGTTCTGTCCGGCGGCACGGCGTCCGGCGCGATCGTGTTGTCCAGCGGCGCCTCCAACGTGTCCGGCATGGCCTGGTTCACCTCCGTGTCGGGCGGCGCCGAGGCCATTACGAGCGGCGGCATCGCCACGAGCGCAATCATATTCGCGGGCAGTCAGGTCGTATCTTCCGGCGGCACTGCGAGCGCGACCGACATCAGGTCCGGCGGCATCGAGGTCGTGCTTGCCGCCGGCCTAGCAAGCGCCACCGTGATCAATAATGGCGGCGAGCAGGACATCGCGCAGGGTGCGACCGCGAGCGGCGCCGTCATCAACAGCGGCGGTCAGCAGATCGATGCCGGGACGGCAATCAACACCATCGTCAAAAACGGCGGTGTGCAGGCGATCGGAGGATCGGGCGGCCTCCTTGGCAGTGCGAGCGGCACGCTCGTCAGCAGCGGCGGCGAAGTCTTTGTCGGAGAACAAGGCGTCATCATCGGCGCCACGGTGTTGTCGGGCGGCTCCGCCATCATCAACTTCTTTGGCGATGGAAGCGGAACCCTCGTCAGCGGTGGTGTCGAACAAGCTTTTGGCAATGTAACCGGCACGGTGGTCACCGGCGCCGGCCAGGAAACCGTCGCCCTTGGTGGAACCGCGACCTCGACGACCCTCAGCGGCGTCAGCGCATCCCAGACGGTCGAGGGGCTGGCGTTCGGCACCACGCTGCGTCAAGGCGTGGAGATCGTGCTGGGGACGACGAGCGACACGGTCATTAGCTCGGGCGGCATCCAGAACGTTTCGTCCGGTGGCATCGCAAGCGGAACTGTCATCAGCAATGGCGGCCTCGAACTCGTGTCGTCTGGCGGAACGACCACCGGTACGCTCGTCTTGAGCGGCGGAATTCTGGAGCTGATCGGTGGTGCTGTCGCGAGCGGCACGACGTTCAGCCCCGGAGGTGTGCTGGCAATCGGGTCCGGCTACGCATTGAGCGGCTTCACGATCAGTAGCGGTGTCATCCTGGAAATATTGTCGAGTGCAACGGCGAGCGGCACGACCGTCCTTGGCAGCGGCGGCGACTTCGTGTTTGCCGGTGGCACTGCCATCGCATCACTGGTCAGCAGCGGCGCCACGGAGTTCCTGTCCAGCGGCGGAACCGCGTCATCGACCCAGCTCAAAGCCGGCGGTCTGCAATTCGTGCTGTCCGGCGGTGTCGCGAGTGCGGCGAGCGCGAGCGGCACTCAAATCGTGTTCGGCGGAGGCCGTGCCAGCGGCACCAGCATCAACAGCGGCGGCATTCAGTACATTGCGTCGAGTGGCGTCGCCTCGGGCAGCCTCGTCAACAGCGGCGGTCAGCAGAACGTCGCGGCGGGGGGCCTCGCCTTGAGCGCGACAATCGGCGCAGCCGGTGAAGGGCTCGTGGCCGGCTCGGCCAGCAACACGAGCGTGAACGGCAGCGGCGGGCTCTATGTGTTGAGCGGTGGTGTTGTCACCAACACGACCGTCAACGCTGGCGGCGCCATCATCGTCCAGGGCGGCGGCCAAGCCAGCGGTGTTGCCCTGATCGGCGGGATCGAGGACGTGTTCGGCTCCGTCGCCGGCACCGCGATCACCAGCGGCGGCGTGCAGCTGGTCGAGGCGGGCGGGACCGCGAACGCAACGACGATCAGCAGCACCAGCGGCGTGCAGTTCGTTGATGGCATCGCGCTCGCGACCATCCTTGCCCAGGGATATGAGGTCGTGTTTTCTGGAGGTTCGGTCAGCGGCACGGTCGTTGGCAGCGGGGCAATCGCCTACGTCACGTCCGGCGCCCAGGCGAGCGGCATCGTCGTTTCATCCGGCGGCTCAGAGCAAGTCGTCGCCGGCGCCACGGCGAGCGGAGGGACGATCAGCAATGGCGGCACGTTGCATGACATCGGACTTGTCAGCAGCGTGATATTGAGCAGCGGTGGGGGCGCCTATGTGCATATCGGCGGCATCACGGTCGGAACGCTGGTGCGCACTGGCGGCGCCGAGGTGGTGTTGACGGGAGCCACGGCGAGCGGCACGGTTCTGGACGGCGGCGTCGAAGTGGTGTCCGGCACCTCGGTCAGTGCCATGGTCATCAGCGGGGGGCGCGAATTTGCCGCCTCCGGCGGCGTTGTCAGTGCGGCAACGATCAGCGGCGGCCTGCTCGTGATCTCAAGCGGCGCAGCAACCGGCGCCGCGCCGGTTACGTTTGCAACCAGCGGCGGCGGCACCGTACGGCTGATGGATTCGGTCAACTTCGGCGGCCGCGTGGCGGGCTTTGGGCAGCCGGACTTCATCGACTTCCGCGACATCGCGTTCGGGTCGGCCACGACGCTCGGCTTTACGCCGGCGCGCGGCAATACCAGCGGCACGCTCTCGCTGTCGGACGGCGTGCACACCGCCAACGTCACGCTGATCGGCCAGTTCGTTGCTGGTCAGTTCACCAAGGCGAGCGACGGCGCCGGCGGCACGCTGGTGGGCGATCCGCCCGTGGTGGCGATCACAGATCCCGCCCCTAGCACCTTGGCGGGGACGCACAGCACCTAAGGTCCGTGCCAGGTGACGCGCAATCCTTCGGACCAAATGATGTTCACAACCTTGATGGCGAGCAGGCGCTTTGCACCGCTTTTCTGGTGCCGGTTCTTCAGTGCGTTCAACGACAACTTTCTGAAGAATTCGCTCGTCTTCTTGATCTTATTCAAGTTGTCCGGCCCAGTTTCCGAGTCGCTGATCACGCTCGCCGGCGCTGCGCTGATGTTTCGTTTTTGGGCTAAGCAAAACAGCTGCCTGGATCGGATAACTAGAACCTATCTCAAAATCGCTTGAAGAGGATAATCAGGCAAGCAAGTTGAACGAAGCCGAGGAAATTCTGGGGGTAATACTCCCATCGCACGAGGATCCGGCGCTGCCACTGAACCCATGCGAAGAAGCGTTCGACCAGCCATCGCCTTGCGTATCGCCTCAACCGGCGCCCATCTTGCGTGGCAGGCTTACAGCGATTGGACCGGTGCGGCGCGATCATCTCGATGCCGTCTTGACGCAATTCCTCATCCAGCGGATCGCTGTCGTAGGCGCGATCCCCGATCAGATTTTCGGGTTTGGTTTCGATCATGTAAAAATCGAAGCATAATTGGACCAAGCGTACTTCGTGATGGTTCGCCGCATGCGTGCTGACTGAGAGAGGCAATCCGTTACGATCCACGATCGCCATGATTTTCAGGCCTTTTCCGCGCTTTGTCGGGCCGACTTGCGCGCCTCCGCCCTTCGCCATCGCAAAGGTCGCGTCGATGAAACTTTCTTCCTCGTCCAGCACACCACGCGCGCGAAGCTCGTTGGCGATGTCGGTCAGAATCCGGCGCAGAACCTCGCTGTGGCACCAAGCCTGAAACCTGCGATGCACCGTTTTGTAATTCGGATAACACTGCGGCAGCATGTGCCATTGGGCACCTGTGTTCAAAATCCACAACGCCGCTTCAAGAACTTTCCGCGTCGAAACTGGCTTACGGCCAGGGCGGCCTTCCGAAATATTCTCTTCCGGAAAATGATGCCGGATACGCTCCCATTCCGAATCGTTCAGCCCAATCATCCAACATTTATAGCCCGTCGATAATGACTGGCAATTTTGAGATAGGTTCTAGCTAAATTCGCAGATCGGTCCGACGATACGTGTCCGCCAACGCCCGCGGAGTGGGCTCACCTATCTAGATTGACCATAGCCTGGTAGTTGGACATCCGATAATCTCTCGATGGCTCGGTGGCACCAGGACAGTTAAGTCGAGTAACAAGGATGGATTCAGCGTTACTGCAAAATCTGATGGCCGGAGCTGGATCGAGCAGCCAGTTCATTGGTGGGCTAGTCGTGGCTCTGTTGTATGTAGTTATCGGTTTGCTCAGCGCGATCGGAAGTATTCTTATTTTTCGACGAGTGTTCCGAGGACGATGGGAACAGATATTCTGGACCTCTTTCCTTGTCGTGATTGCCGCCTTTTACCTAAGCTTCGCTGCCTATTTCGGGGCATCAACTCATGCTTGGCAAACTGAAGTAGTCGGCGTCGCGGTTTTCCTTGTTTGTGCTGTGGGCGGGCTGTTTTCCCGATCTGCTATCGCGGTTGGTTATGTCATGCATGGGCTCTGGGATCTATCCCATTGTCTGTTCGGCTCTTCACTAGCTGGTCTGTCGCTAACAGAAATTCCGCTGGGTTACGGTATCTTTTGCTCAACGTACGATTTTTCGGTCGCGTGTTATCTCATGATAAGTGACACCGCATGGCACGGGTCGGGCAAGTTCGACCTTTACTTCTGGCGACATCGCCCGTGATCGCGCCCTTCGAACATTCGCCCTTTTCCGCATTTGGCAACGACCTGCCGATCCGAGATGTCCGCTCAACAGTCGCGATCGGGGGCAAAACGGACAACATATGCTCAATGCGAGTTCTTCGCATTTTGTCGGCCTGGATAGACACGCCCGGTTCCCGACCATGGCCGCTGGCCTCAGCCATGCCGTCATCGGCCTCTGCGATGACCCGCGTGGAGGCTTCCAGGCTCGTGAGCAATGCCCTACAATTTACCCCAATCAGAACCCACTGGGTGTGTCAGGCAGGAGATGCTCGATCGTCGGATGTTTCTCGCAGGCGCCGGTAGCCTTGCCGTGATCGCTGGCCTGCACTGGACGCGGCGGCCGACCGCAGTGGCGGAGCCGTCATTCGAAATTCAGAAGACCGAAGCCGAATGGCGACGCATTCTCACGCCGGCCCAATTCAACGTCCTGCGCAAGCGCGCCACTGAAGTGCCGGGCTCAAGCGCGCTCAATCATGAAAAACGTGAGGGAACGTTTACGTGTGCAGGCTGCGACCTGCCGCTGTTCTCCTCGGCGACGAAGTTCGAAAGCGGCACCGGGTGGCCTAGCTTTTATCGGCCACTGCCGGGCGCGATCGACACCTCCGAGGATCGCACCTTATTCATTACGCGCACCGAAGTGCATTGCCGCCGCTGTGGTGGCCATCTTGGACACGTCTTCGACGATGGCCCGCCGCCCACGGGGTTGCGCTACTGCATCAACGGCGTCGCCTTGAAGTTCACATCGAGTGCCGCAGCCCCGACATGACGCCGCGACATCCCTGCCTATCGCGGCGCCATCAAAGAAGTCCGCTTGATGATTGCAGAATAGAGGCAAGCCACCCATAAGGGCGCAGTTTTGACCCATCTGCGACGTCGGCCGACCGCTCACACGCAGCCCCTTCAAGGGTGCTAGTTTCAACAGGCATGATGCCTTGTCCGGAGCCTGGGGCGGGATATGAGACGGCGCGAGTTCATCAAGCTTCTCGGCGGCGCTGCGGCATGGCCGCCGGTGGCGCGAGCGCAGCAGTCAGGGAAAATCTATCGGGTGGGTTTGCTCGGAGGTGGTGCTGCGATTGGTGCAACCGACGAGCGTCGCATCACCCTTCTCTCTACCTTAGCCGCCCGCGGGTTCATCAATGGCCAAAATCTCGTTTTCGAGCAGCGATGGGCGGATGCGCATGCCGAGCGACTTGGCGGTCTCGCTGCCGAGCTGAGAGGCGCGAACGTAGATGTAATGGTCACATTCGGGTACCCCGCCGCCCTGGCTGCAAAAACATCGGCTAAGGACGTGCCGACTGTCGTCACCGGCGCGGGCGATCCGGTCGCGACCGGCCTGGTCGAAGGGCTCGCACGGCCTGGCGGTAACATCACCGGCGTGACGGAACTATCGACTGAGCTCAGTGCCAAACGCCTCGAAATCCTCAAGGATGCTTTGCCTGACCTGCAACGCGTAGCAATGCTTTGGAACGCAGCCGATCTCGGCATGACACTGCGTTACCGCGCCGCAGAGGACGCCGCCCGTGCCCTCGGGGTTAAAGTTCAGACCCTGGGCGTGCGCGAGCCTGACGATTTCGACCACGCTTTCTCCGAAATGACGCGCGAACGGCCGGATGCCATCCTAATGGTCTCCGATGCCCTAACCACGCTCAACCGCAAGCGCGTGGTGGAATTTGCCAGGACAAACCACCTGCCGACGATCTTCGAGAATGGCGCCCTCGTGCACGACGGCGGCCTGATGTCGTATGGCCCCAAGCAGAGCGAGATTGGCGAACGCGCAGCCGATCTGGTGGCCCGTATACTACGGGGCGCTCGGCCGGCGGACCTACCGCTCGAATTGCCCACGCGGTTCGAGTTTCTCGTCAATCTGAAAACCGCGCAGGCGCTCGGCCTCGCCTTGCCACCGGGGCTGGTTGGCCGCGCTGACGAAGTGATCGAATAAGCGACCGGATGTCGGGTGTTGGCACCGAACTGCCGATCTGAAATGTCCGCCTTGACGGTGAGTTTCAGCGGTTAACCGGACATCCGCGGACATGCCGGAATCGACGCGATTGACCCACATGTATGGTCCGGCCGTGCGTAGCAAGAAGATTTCGACGAGTTAGGGGTGAGCGGTCTTGCATCAATGTATCCGACCTTTGATTGGAGCGCGGTGCTCCGGGCCATCATGGATATCAGCGCGCGTGCGAGCTCATTAGCGGACAGGCCTCAATTGGGCCATTTGGGTCACCAGTGTTCGCATGCGCCGGGAAGACCGAACCTCCATCTCATCTCATCCTCTCGCAGACCTCGGCGGGTAAGTGTCTCGACTAGTCGAACGCTCACGCGGCTTGAAGCTTGCTCGCCTCGAAGGCTCGACCACGAGCAAGAACGCTCCACGCGATGCGTGCGAGCTTGTTGGCAAGCGCGATTGCCAGCACGTTGTGATGCAACCGCTTCTTGGCGGCCTCGATCCAAGGCTTGAGCCCGTGGCCTTGCCATCTGTTCGGCTTCACCTTCACAAGCGCGACCCAGGCGGCTTGCACGAACAGAACGCGCAGGTAGCGATTACCGCGCTTCGATATCTTGCCCAGGTGGTGCGGTCGCCCGTGGAGATTTGCCTGGGGACGAGCCCCAGCCAGGCGGCGAAGTCGCGGCCCTTGGAGAAGCTATCGCCAGTCCCGATTGCGGCCACCATGGCGCTGGAGATGTATCGGTCCGAATGCCCCCACATGCGGGGTGAGAGCACATCGGGCGGTGTGGCCAGGATGCGCGGCAACTCAGCACGTAAGAAGCGCTGTCCCTGCCGCACCGCAATGCCGCGCTCCAGCAGGAAGGCACGGATTTGATTGATGATGCCGGTGCGCTGGCTGACCAGCCGTTCACGGACGCGATGCAGCGCCTGCAGGTCGAGCTGATCGGCGGTCTTCGTGGCCACGAACTTCATCGTTGGGCGCTGCACCGCCTCCGCAATCGCCTCAGCATCACGGAAGTCGTTCTTCTGCCCTTTTGAATACGGGCGAACATACTTCGCCGGCATCAGCCGCGCATTGTGGCCCAGTGCGTTGAGCTTGCGACTGAGATGATGTGCACCGACGCACGCCTCCATGCCGACTAGGCAGGGCGGCATGTTGGCAAATCGTGCATCCACCTGACCCCGGGACCACTTCTGCCGCAGCACGATGGCGCCGCGCGTATCGTGGCCTATGACGTGGAACGAGTTCTTGCCGATATCAATGCCGACAACCGCGATTACGGGATTGAGTATCCGTGCCATGACGTGCTCCTTGTCTTTGGCGCCCCTGGCCAGCTTCGATCGCTGGCGGGGCAGGAGCACGGCCGGACCATCCCATTAGCGGGACTCAGGACCCTACTCTTACCGTTCGTGGCCCGGTCATCGAAGGCGCGGTCAGGAAGAGCGCGCATGTGCTGCGTCTACCCGAGCGAAGCCCCGTCCGGGAACTCGACCTTCAATCCTTGGGTGGCGAGGCGGGACGAAAATGGGCCGGGATCAACGATCTGCTCAGGCATCCAGGCGCCCGGTTCAGCAACATCACCCTCGATCAGCAACCGCGCCACGCCTGCGGCTCCTGCAGCTGCCGCGTCCGCCTGGGCCTGACCGAGAAGTGTCGCGTGCCTTGAGCGTCCGCCGCGCCTGACATCCACGCGGAGTGCGAACCGAGCGTCGTTGCTCGACGGCCGGGCTCGGAGCCGCCGCGCCACGGCATGACGAACTCCTTCGATCGCCATGAGGCGAGAGGCGCCGGTACGAACCATCATTGCAAGACCCCTCGCCAACCACGCAGGTTCAATGGCGAGTCTTGTAAGCGCCGTTCTGGCGCCCATCGTACGCGGATAGAGTACCTGGTCGGAAAAAGGAAAGAGGTACGAAAGTTGCGCTCCTGGCGGCAGTGGAAATTCGATGAGTTGCGGAACGCTAAATGCGCGCGCCGAGCGGTCCTCCCCGTCAACCCAGATATCGAATGACATTGATAGCTCCTGGAGGAAGTAATCCAACGAGGCTGGGCCCTTTAGATCGCTTGCAGCAAGCAGGAGTGCGGTCTCGATCTCATCGGCTCCGCCGAGCGCATTGGCGAGCGCGCGCACCATGACGTTCGAGATGCCGGGAACGATGCCGGTTCCCAGCACCACCCGTGCGCCGGATGCCCGAGCCGCAGCGTCGATCTTGTCGTACGCAGCGCCGCGCCCGAGCTCGGTCAGGTGCGGAGTAATATCTGTATAGCAAAGCCCGCGCTTGAGCGCCGCCCAAAGGAGCGTGCGGCCGGGCTGATCGATGCAACTGATCACGACTGCCACGCCCTCCAGCGCAGCCTCGATGGAGGATGGTACGGCAATATCGATCCTCCGTCCGCGAACGCGATGACCGATCGCCGTCGCGACCTGTTCAGCGCGTGCCAGATTACGGCCTCCGACTACGACACGGTCCGGATAGTTGGGCGCAAGTTTGGCGGCGATGCGCCGCCCGACGACGCCATAGCCACCGACGATAAGAATCCCTTGAGAATTCACGCCTTTTCTCCCGGCTGATGGTGAACGCGAGTGTATGGCGCCTACGCTGGCCTGACGGTCATTTTGTGCAGCTTTAGACGCTCTGGTGCGGGTGCCGCGTTATTGATCCAGATCAACTATGTTGCGGACCCTGGATGATATTGGGAGCTAGTTGCGGACTCCGAAGGGGGTCGAAATGGCCTCTCAACAAATGACCACCCGGCAAGCCCACCGCGAGCCGCTCTCGATCGTGGCCGTGGGTTTCAGTCTCAGCCTGTTCTTCGTGATATCCTACCTAATCTGCCTGATCGGCTACCTGGTCTTTCCAGGACTGCCGATATATCACGCGGGGCTCTCCATCTTCCTGCCGGGTTTCGTCCTTTTGACCTGGCAAAGCTTCCTGCTCGGGCTTGTGGAAAGCTTCGGCTACGGTTGGTACGTGGCTGTAATCCTCGTGCCGCTCTATAATTTCTTTTTGCGACGACGAGCCGTTTAAGCTACGCGCCGCCTGATAGCTCAATCAGATCGAGGAGGCCAAGAAGATGGTCATGTTTCGCAGTGTGCTGGTTTCTGCAACCTTGATCGCAGGGTTGCCGGCCTTTGCCCAAACGGGGCAGGATCCGCACCACCCTGACAGCGCTGCTGGTGCGCAAGGACAGACCTCGCAACCCGCCTCCCCGCCCGCCGGAGCAATGGGTCCAGGCATGATGGGTCCAGGCATGATGGGGCCGGGAATGATGGGCGACGGAATGATGGGGCGCGGCATGGGTTACGGCATGATGGGAGATCGTATGATGGGGCCCGGAAGTATGATGAGCCCCTTTGCGATGCGAATTATGTTTGCGCTGATGGACGCCGATGGCGACGGGACAGTCTCGTTACGGGAGTTCCAGACGGCTCACGAGCGCATCTTCAAAGCGATGGATGCCAATAAAGATGGCGTGCTCAGTCTGGAGGAGATTCAGGCTTTCATGCGCGGAACCCGTTCAGCGGCTCCGCAGCCATCTAGTACACCGGCTCCCCAGCGACCATGAGGAGAGCACTCGCGCACTCGCATACTTGGAGCACTCTAGCTTCCCCCTATCAACAAGACTTGGTCTCCTATCGGCACTGAACTGCCGATCTGAAGTGTCCGCTTTCACGGCGAGTTTCGGGGGGCAACCGGACGTCCCGCCCGGTGCCAGAAGTGGCGAAAATGACCCTGGCTGTGTGAAAACGCCGTGTCCCGATCCGCGACGCCCACTACGCCCGCAATTCGAGATCGCAAGTTGATGTTTAGTGCAATCCACCTCAATAACTGGGATATCCGATCGGAGATAATCTCTTTATTGTTCACGAATAGTCAATGTTGATGGCCAATTCCATTATCAGCGCATCCTGAGCCCTCACATGGCCAATGAAGCGCCAGAATGATCATCGCATCCGGCCGTAAAACTGATTGTCTATTAATAACCGCTGACTTGCCGAGATCGAGACAAATATTAACGATCAAGTAGGTAATCAATGGTTTATCGCGCATTGCGAGACCATTGTCATCCAACTGATATCTACCAAGAGCATATGTCGGGGTCGGCCAAGAGCCGGCAGTATTGTAAGCGCCCAAAACAAGCCTATTCACGCAAGGGTGGCTCGTGGGCATCGGGTAAACAAGTGCCTGATATGTTGGGTTTGATTGCTTAATTACATATATGCTTCCCTGAGATAAAGGCACAGGAGTAAGCCCAGTCAAAAACGACTGAACGCGATAACCACCAAATTTTCCTCCTGACTCAGGAGATTTTAAATTTGTTCCATCTGTCTGTATTCCTACTTCACTAGATAGCCAGTTGCTTCCAAATATTAACGGTCGAGATGGAAGGCTTCCGACATTCGACG
The DNA here is from genome assembly GCA_963833605.1 of uncultured Alphaproteobacteria bacterium. GTDB lineage: Bacteria > Pseudomonadota > Alphaproteobacteria > Rhizobiales > Xanthobacteraceae > JAFAXD01. The sequence goes on along the minus strand of CAWHYZ010000018.1, from coordinate 50,706 downwards.
GATTTTGGCTTATGTTTTCTTGCGCTAAGATCATATCAATAGCATTTGAAAGACCTTGTTGCGCTGAAAGGAATGTCTGCAAGTCAGTATTGGGATTCGGAATTGTGAATTGCCCATTTATATTAAACTGAGGGACTAAACGCATTAAGCCTTCTGGGCTACACAACAATTCCGACTGCACGGATAAAGTAGCTGCACTGGAAAGAGACGAAGCAGACACTACGACGGCGAGGACAACAGTTCTAATAGAGAAAATAAACATAGCCGAGATTCTCCGAATGAACTCCGAACCGGCACGAATTTTTGCGTTTTTCCCGCGCTTTGGCAAGCCAAGCAGCGGTCGCGAGCAGCATATGACCTGTCTTGATTCTTCGGACCAGTTTTAGCTTGTGCAAACACCGACCAAGTACCAACTTCAAGCGGGCGAACGACGCCGAGTATGGGCTCTTCATTCTGCGAATCCTAAAAAGTCCGAACACACCAACTCCATCGACCACCTGACCGATCCGCCCCTGGAATAGCAGCGCGTTGCATGCGAAGCTGACCTGCGCGCGGGTTGAAATCGCCGGTTTCGCACAGGAACAGGATGGGAGGACGATGTGAAGATCGCCAATCGATTTCGGTCACTAGCCGTTCTGGCTGCAGCGGCAGCGCTGATCGCGCACGCAACGTTTGACCAAACGTTTGCGGCGGACCCGATTAAGGTTGGGTTCAGCATGGCGCTCACGGGAGCCTATGCCGGCAACGGCAAGGCCGCGCTGCTGGCCACGCAGATGTGGGCGGACGATCAGAACGCGAAGGGCGGGCTGTTGGGCCGTCCGGTCGCATTGATCTCCTACGACGATCAGAGCAATCCGTCGCTGGTGCCCGGCATCTACACAAAGTTGTTCGACATCGACAAAGTTGATCTCGTCATCTCCGGATACGGCACCAACATCATCGGACCGGCCATGCCGGTGGTCATGGAACACAACAAGGTGTTCATGTCGCTGGCCGGATTGAGGGTCAACGAGCAATTTCGCTATAACAAGTATTTCCAGATTCAGCCTTTGGGACCCGATGCGCATCTGACCTTCGCGCAGGGCTTCTTTGAGGTCGCGATGACCATGGATCCCAAGCCGAAGACGGTGGCGATCTCGGTCGCCGATTCGGAGTTTCCGCAGACCGCCGCGATCGGCGCGCGCGAATGGGCCAAGAAATACGGGCTCGACATCTCCTATGATCGCAGCTTTCCGCCCAACGCGGTCGACTTTGCTCCGATCGTGCGCGCGATCCAGGCAGTCAACCCGGACATTGTTTACATCACGTGCTTTCCGCCCAATACCGTCGGCATCGTGCGCGGCGTTCGCGAAGCCGGGTTCAAGCCGAGGTTGATCGGAGGCGGAATGGTCGGTCCCCAATATGCGGCGGTGAAGCAGCAGCTCGGCCCGCTGCTCAACGGCTTTGTGTCGTTCGAAGACTTCGTCCCGGAGCCCACCACGAATTTCCCCGGCATCCGGGAATTCCTCGGCCGTTACAAGCCGAAGGCCGTCGCCGCCGGCGTCGATGCGCTCGGGTACTACCTGCCGCCGTTTTCCTATGCCGGAATGCAGATTATCGCCGCGGCGGTCGAAGCGACCAACGGGCTCGACCAGAACAAGATGGCCGACTACATCCATAAGGCGACGCACCGCACGATCGTAGGCGACGTCCGTTTCGGCACGGACGGGGAATGGGAGCAGGCCCGCATTTTCCAGGTGCAGTACCAGGGGATCACTGGAAACGGCCTGGAGCAGTTCGAGCGGCCGGGAACGCAAGTGATTCTGTTCCCGTCCGCCTACAAGTCGGGGAAGCTGCAATATCCGTTGCCCGAACCCTGAGCTGCCCGCTGCCGCAAGCCGGGCCTGGTGCGGTGGGCTGTAGGTCGAGGTGCAGGGTGACAGGAATTGAGGCTTGCGTCTTCGACGCATCATGGGACGCTGTTTGACCACGCATCGGCGGCGGCTCGTTGACGTGTTGGGCGACGTACTTCCGTTCCGGCGTCTTATGCGGACCATGGTGGTGTGGCGGCCGGCGGGCTGATGAGCCACGGAGCCGACCGTCGCGGGCCTGTTTCGACAAGTTGATGTCCATACCGGCAAGATTCTCAAGGGCGCGAAGCCAGCCGACGTGCCGATTACACGGTCGATCAAATTTGAATTCGCCATCAATCTGAAGACCGCAGGGGCGCTCGGCATTGACGTGCGACCGACGCTGATCGCTGTCCGCCGCCGCGGTGATCGCATAACCGGGCGTTTGCTGAATGGCATGAGTCCGGTTGTGATGCTGTGGACGGCTCCTCCACCGGCACATGAGTGCCATGGACGTGGGTGCTGCTAAGGCCCCATGATTCAGAGGAGTAAGTCATGCAAACGGTCACTACAGTTGGTCTCGACATCGCAAAGTCTGTTTTCCAGGTCCACGGCATCGATGCGAAAGGCGATGTGATTATCCGCCGTCAGCTCAAGCGCCGCTACGTTCTGGCGTTCTTTCAGAAGCTGCCGTCATGCCTGGTTGGTATCGAAGCCTGCGCATCGTCGCATCATTGGTCGCGCGAGCTCACGGCGCTCGGTCATACGGTACGCCTGATGCCGCCGGCCTATGTGAAGCCCTACGTCAAACGGCAGAAGAACGACATGGCCGATGCTGAGGCGATTTGTGAAGCCGTCACCAGAGCCACCATGCGGTTTGTGCCAACCAAGACCCCTGAGCAGCAGAGTTGCCTGATGCTTCATCGCACGCGCCATCTGTTTATCCGCCAGCAGACCGCGGTGATTAATTCGATCCGAGCCTACCTCGCTGAGTTCGGCATTGTCGCGCCGGTCGGGCGCAGAGGAGTCGAGGAACTGCTCCATGTTGTTGCCGACCCGAGCGACAAACGGGTGCCTGAGATTGCGCGCGCATGCCTTGCCGCACTCGGCGCCCAACTGCTCATCCTGAAGGAGCAGATTGTGAAGTTCGATCGGATGATCATGGCCTGGCACCGGTCCAATGAAACGAGCCAGCGCCTTCATTACATTCCCGGGGTCGGTCCGATGTTGGCGACCGCTCTGGTCGCCAGTGTCGCTGACCCCAGGACCTTCCGATCGGGACGAAACTTCTCGGCTTGGATCGGGCTCGTTCCGAAGCAGCACTCGAGCGGGGGCAAGGACAGACTCGGCAGTATCAGCAAGCAAGGTGACCGCTATCTGCGTAGCCTGTTCGTGGCCGGTGCACTCGCCGTCATCCGCTACGCCAAGATCCACGGAACCAAGCATCGCCCCTGGCTTGCGGCATTGCTTGCACGGCGGCCAACGAAGGTTGCCGCCATCGCGCTTGCCAACAAGATCGCCAGAATGGCCTGGGCCATGATGGCCAGGGGCGAGCGTTATAGGCAACCCGTCGCACTTGCGGCGTAAACGAGATTGCGCCGGACATCCGGCGTGATGTGAAGGTTGGGAGGGCGAACAGCACGTAATGCAGAGCCAGTCGATCCGGCGATCAGGACAACCCACTTGTGCCAGCGCATTGTCGAATGCGAGGTTATGACCGGGACCTGATCCGCGGAGGGCATTATGGCCAGCGGTCATGTCAACCGCGCACGTAGGCCGAACACATGGCTGCACCGACCAAGCCTGCAAACGTGAAGATTTTCCTTGCCAACTCGGAGCCGTCCACACATGGCACTACTTCGAAGTGTTTAAGAACGCGCATGAGTTCCGGTTGCTTGATGTAAAGCGGACGAGATTTGCTCGTGGAGATGCTTTTCCGGGAACGACCCATGTCGGACATTGCCCCACTGCCATGCAGGCACTTCCGGTCTGCCGGTTTAACCAGCTACGATTTCCTGATGAGGTGATCGAATGATGCGCCAGGCAAGCTGGTGCGATCCAGCCGGTGGAAGTCCGGCCCAAGTAAGGAGTAGCGTCCGCTTGGTAGCGAGTGTTGCGTGACCCCTGGCAACAGTGGTACGAAGCGTACACAGCGATTGCATGGGGTGTGGGATTGAGCCACGAAAGATCAGACATTGCAGGGGCCGAGGGTTTTCATTCGCTCGAAGGCAACATGTGCGGCACCGTTATGCGAGGTGCTGACGCCCTGCCGCGGTCTAAGGCCACATCACGTGTAAAGGGATCGCATCGGAACCTGGGAGATCTCGTGTCTGGCCGCCGGCGTCGCGTGTGTACGGCGGTCCGCATCGGGAAGGCGAGGAGCCGAAGCCGATGATGCACGGACACGAGAAGTCGGACCTCGTCATAGTAGCAATGAAGCCGGCGAACAAAGCGAAGGAAGCCCTCTGCGGAGCGTCTGCGGCGAACGCAGCGGAGTCGGTGGAGCAAGGGCGGGACCAAGGGGAATGCGCACCAGCAAAGCACGCACTGGACTCAAAGCCAGGCTCGCGTGACACAGGCGCTGGAGCGTATACGGCACTTTCGCCGTCACACACCCGAGGTGGGAGCCTATGCAAAGCCGCACGTACATCTGGCGGGGCGTGCATGAACGCACGTCCCTACGCTAAACGGCGCAGATTTGGCCAGTTGTTCGCGCTCAGCGAGTTAAGGAGTTCAGGCCGGCGCGGCTTTGAACGGCCGGCCGCGCTCGCATTGTGCGCCGTTCTGATTTTCGCGCACGGCACAGCGAACGCGCAGGACAAGGGTACCCTCAATCCCCAGCCGTTGCCGCCGCTCGTCAAGCCCGAAGGTCCCGGCACGCTAGCCAAGGAGCTGTTCGCCCGTATGGCGACGCCTTCACCGGCACCGACGCACTCCATCGGGTTCTATTCCAAAGGCTGCCTCGCGGGGGCAGTCGCATTGCCCATCAACGGCGAGACCTGGCAAGTGATGCGCCTTTCGCGCAACCGTAATTGGGGCCATCCAGACTTGGTGCAATTCCTCGAACAATTATCCGACAAGGCGACGACAACCGGTTGGCGCGGGCTTCTCCTTGGCGACATGTCACAACCGCGCGGCGGCCCGCTGCTCGCGGGACATGCCAGCCATCAAGTCGGTCTCGACGCCGATATCTGGCTCACCCCCATGCCCGAGCACGAGCTCACCAGAGCAGAACGCGAAGAGATGATGGCGACGATGATCGTCGCCAAGAACCGCAAGGATATCGACCCGAAGGTGTGGACGCCGGCGCACGTGGCACTGATCAGGGCCGCGGCTGTGGATGCGCGCGTCGCCCGCATATTCGTGAATACCGCCATCAAGAAGGCGCTCTGCCGCGATGCCGGTGACGATCGCGCGTGGCTGCACAAGGTACAGCCCTGGTTGGGGCACGACTGGCACTTTCATGTCCGTCTCAACTGCCCGCCCGACAGTCCGGAATGCGAGCCGCAGCTACCGCGCGATGCGGGGGATGGCTGCCACGGCAAGGAGATGGATCGCTGGTCCAACGTCGTGCTCGACCCGACGCACTCGAACCCGCGGCCGGGGCCCAAAATGGCCGATCTGCCGGCGGGCTGTCGGCAGGTGCTGCACGCGCCGTAGCGCTTCCATCGGGAGGTTGAGATGATCGATTGCTACACATGGATGACGGATAACGGCTACAAGCCTCGCATGATGCTTGAAGAAACTGGGCTCGCACACAGACTTATTCCGATCAATCTTCGCGAAAAGGCGCACATGTCGCCAGAGTTCATGAAAATCAGCCCGGGCCACAAGATACCGGCGATTATCGATCATGATGGGCCCGGTGGCGCGCCTGTGACAGTCTTTGAATCAGGCGCGATCCTTAAATATCTCGCGGAGAAATCCGGCAAGTTCTATCCAAGCGATGCGGCCACCCGCCCGAACGTAGATCAATGGCTATTCTACGGCTCCGCGACCTTTACCACGCTGTCGCAACAGTTTGGCCACTGGACAATACGATCTCCAGTGAAAGTACCGCGCGCGCAAGAGTTCTATGAAGCGAACCTGCGCGACATGCTCGGCATTCTCGACCGGCATCTTGCTTCCAACGAATATTTCTGCGGCGCGTATTCCATCGCCGACATGAGCATGTATTCAGACGTGCACCTTCACGGTGTGAATGATATCGGCCTTAAGGATTATTCCAATGTGAAACGCTGGCATGATGCGATTGAGGTACGTCCAGCCGTGCAGCGGGCGTGGGGGCCGTTTCCTGCGTGAGATCATTTGACAAGCCCCTGCCGCGCGCCGGGCCGCGGCGTAAGTTTGCAAAAGCTTTTGCTAAGCGCGGTGAATTCAGGGCGGGTTCGGGGTGTCCGCGTGGTGCAGCTAAAGGTCGGCCGGGAGCTTGCGAATTTTCAACACGTGCGAGACCGCGTCGATTAGCGCCGGCGGTCTATTCATGTACGTATATGCGATCCCCACTATGACCAATGTTCCAAGCAAGATCGCCACCGCTCCCAACACCGTGAAGTAGTCCCGCCGCACCGCGTATTTGAGCTTGCGAAGCATAGATGTCTCCGTGCCGCACAATAAAGCCGCCCGGCGGCACGTTTCGCAGGGTCTAGCCGCGCGCGAATGAACGTTCAATGAACAAAATGTTCACCACAATGGTCGCAGGCGGACAGCCTTGAACCGGCGCGCGCGGTCTGAGCAAATATCAGACATCACCGGGGAAACGGGAATTCAGCAGCAGTTTACGAGTTCCACTCCAAATTGGCCTTATGTGTTGCGTGTCAGTGCGCGACTTTGCGGAACCGGGGTGCACCAACAAGTGGAGATCGGCGCCTGGGTGAGCCGATAGCCCCGGGACACCACCAGCCATTGCGGTCAGCGCGCGCCTGCGTCCCGGCATGCAGTGCTTCGATCATGCGCCATGGCGAGATCTGAGCGAGGATGGTGGCAGGGGTTTTCGAAGATCGCGTGGTCCAGAGCGTGTCGGGCGCAACGGTCCACAGTTCGCTGTTGATGCCGGGATCCATACGGTGGCCTGCCATCCGGGGATGGCTTGATTTGCGTCAATAACAACCGCGGAAATGAATTCATAAATGAAAAATGCATTCGCGCCGCAACTTCCTTCTAGGAGCATCATGGATGGCATTGAATGCCGCTCGTCCGCTTTGCGCCAGGGCGGCTGCAAGTAAGAGAAATGCCCTCGATATTCCAAAGCTGATCGAAGGCACGACCGGCATCGACAAGATTTACGAGCTTGGTATCGCGGCCGGGAATTCGAGGTTCTTGCCGGGTCTTTCGACGCCGACAATTGGCATCAATAGTGCTTATCTCGGGCCGACAATTCGGGCTCGCGCCGGCGATCGCGTCACGATGCGCGTGAAAAACAACCTGACCGAACCGACGACGCTTCACTGGCATGGGTTGCACATTCCCGCGCGCCACGACGGCGGACCACACCAAGTGATTGATCCCGGAGAAGTTTGGGAGCCCGCGTTCGAGATCAAGCAGAGGGCATCACCGTGCTGGTACCACGCTCATCTGAACGAGCAGACCGGCGAGCAGGTGTTGCGCGGATTGGTCGGGCTCTTTCTGATCGAGGACGACGAGAGTTCGCGCTCTGCATCTTCCCTCGGATTATGGCGTGGACGACATCCCGCTTGTCGTTCAAGACCGTCGCTTTAACGCCGACGGTAGCTTCGAATACCTGTCGAACGTAGGCGATATCGAACTCGGCTACAGGGGTGACGTTCATTCTGGTGAACGGCACTGTCGCGCCGTACCTCGAGTTGCGCCGACAACGCACACGCTTGAGAATACTCAATGGATCGAATGCTCGCATCTACACACTCGGCCGTGACGACGGCGCCGACCTCGTCGTCATCGCTGCGGATGGTAGCCTCTGCGAGCGCCCTGTGCGCACACGCCGCGTAAGGTTCGGGCCGGGAGAGCGAATAGAACTACTGTTCGAAATGGAGCCCGACCGGACCGTCACATTGATGAGCTATCCCGCAGACAGCGGCCGCATCGGGATGATGGGGCACGACATGGGCGTCGACAATGAGACCTTTCCAATCATCGAATTCCGGACAGGACGGCTGGAGCCGGCGGCCGTTTCGTTCCCGGACCGCCTCATCCGGGTGCCGCAATGGAATCCAGCACGAGCCGCGCGCAGCCGAAGATTTACGCTGGACATGGCCACCATGAGCATGGGCACAATGGTCGGGCCCACGATGGATGGATCGATGGGCATCAATGGCCGCTCGATGGACATGGACCGCATCGACGAGCGGGTACCTTTGGGCAGCATTGAAATCTGGGAAATCGCGAACCGGACGCTGCTCACGCATCCGTTTCACATCCACGGCATCCAATTCCGCGTGCTCGACCGCGATGGCGCTCCGCCGCTGCCGTACGAACAAGGTCTCAAGGATACGGTTCTGGTCGATCCGGGTTCGACGGTGCGCGTCATTGCGGAATTCGCGGATTTTGCCGATCCCGACCATCCGTACATGTATCACTGTCACATTCTCGAACACGAGGATGCTGGGATGATGGGTCAGTTTGTCGTGGTCTGACAACGCGGCGTGGCCGCTCACAGCAGAAAGCGCAGCAGCCGGCGAACCTACCGACTATCGAATTCTTAGGATCGGCCACGCCTGCAACGCAAGGCCCAACGGGTCGCCGCCTTTGCGCAGCGGTAATCGACAACCACGCGAGCGGACACTGGTCGTTCTCGCGTTTTCTCCGCGTCGCCCAAGGTGGATCATCTGAGTTAGCTCCTCCGGTCACCGTGGCAGGCGGAACAAATACGCGACATCCGCGTTGCCGTTCCGTTTAACGTGCTCCACGTTGTGAGCGGCACGGCGAGCGACGTGTTCAGCAGGGACGCCTCGGTGTCTCCTCATGGGTTTGCTTTGTGCACGCGCGTTGACGCCCAGATATTTTCGTTAATATCTTCCGCACTTGCATTCGAACCCATTAAAGCTCTCCAGTCGTCAACAAGGGAGGGTAAACCATGAAGATCGTCGTCATCGGCGGCACCGGCCTGATCGGCTCGAAGACCGTCGCCATTCTGCGCCAGGGCGGCCACGAGGTCGTCGCCGCCGCGCCCAAAAGCGGCATCAACAGCATCACTGGCGAGGGGCTCAACGAGGCCATGGCCGGCGCGCAGGTGGTGATCGACCTCGCCAATTCGCCCTCGTTTGAAGACAAAGCGGTGCTGGAATTCTTCGAGACTTCCGGCCGCAACCTTCTCGCGGCCGAGGCCGCAGCGGGCGTCCGGCACCATGTCGCGCTATCCATCGTCGGAACCGACCGGACGCCCGACAATGGCTATTTCCGCGCCAAGGTCGCCCAGGAGAAACTGATTAAGACCTCCGGCATCCCCTATACCATCATCCGCTCGACCCAGTTCCTGGAATTCCTCGGCGGCATCGTCGCTTCAAGTGCGGATGGAAACATGGTCAGGATTTCGCCCGGCCTGTTCCAGCCCATCGCGGCGGACGACGTTGCTGCCATCGTCGCCGATGTGGCGCTCGCGGCGCCGCGAAACGGCATCGTCGAGATCGCCGGCCCGGAACGAGCACCGTTCAACGAAATCGTCGCCCGCTATCTGAAGGCGGTCGGCGACCCGCGTGAGGTCGTGAGCGACCCCGAGGCCCGATACTGGGGCGGCCGGGTCGAGGAGCACTCGCTCGTGCCGCTGGGCGAGGCGCGCCTTGGCCGCATCGGTTTCGACCAATGGCTCCGCCGCTCACAGGCAGCAGCCTGATCCCGGATCCGCCAACCGAAGGATAGGGGCTCCATGAAACGCATCCTCTGTTCGCTGCTTGTCGCCACCCTGCCGCTCGGCAGCGTCCTCGCGGATGCGCCGAAGTCGAAGAACGCCAAGGTGACCCTCGTCTACCAGCACGAGCTGCCGAACGTTCCCGGCAAGAGCATCAAGGGTGTGCTCGTCGAATACGGCCCAGGCGGCTACTCGCCTGGTCACACGCATCCCAAATCCGCCTTCATCTATGCGACCGTGCTTGAGGGAGCGATCCTCAGTCAGGTCAACGACGGATCGGTGACGACCTACACGGCCGGACAGAGCTTCTCCGAGTTCCCCGGCGACCGCCACGGCGTCAGCGCCAATGCCAGCAAGACGAAGCTGGCCAAGCTCCTCGCAGTGTTCGTGGTGGACACGAACGAGACGGAACTCACGACCCCATTTGGGAACTGAGGTTTAACATCTTTCGTGCGGAGATATTGCCGAGGTAATCCGGTTGAGCCTACTGTTTTGGTATAATGCCCTGTCGGGAAGACCCAACATAGAAATCTTGGTTGACAGGAGAGTGCAATGTCGAACCACTTCACCGGACTCAGTCTCGGCCCGCCGCTGGGCGATCAACGACTCGACCTCTGCGACCTGTACGCATTTCAGTCGCCTGTTGACAAGAACAGAACCGTGATCATCCTCAATGCAAATCCCAACGCGGACGCACTTCATCCCGACGCGATCTATCGCCTCAACATCGATAACGACGGCGATTACCTGACGGACATCGCGTTCAGCTATGTGTTCTCGAAGCCGCAGAACGGCAGGCAGACCGTCAACGTATTCGTCGCCAAGGGCTCGGAGTCGCGCCTGGACGGAGCGCCAGGGACGAAGATCATCGCCGACGCCGAGGTCTCCTTCGACGCTAAGCCGAATATCATCAAGTCGGGCCACTGCACTTTTTTCGCCGGCAGCCGCAGCGACGCGTTCTTTTTCGACTTCGACGGAATCAAGAACCTGTTCGATATCAGAGGCAAACGGAACTTCACCGAGCCTCATCTCGGCAGCAAGTCCCCATGGACCGGCGTAGATTCGAATACGCAAGCGAACGTGTTTTCGACCGTGATCGAGCTACCAACGAGTGAACTCGATCCCAAACCCGAGATACATATCTGGGGGCGGTGCAGCGTAACACGCGACGGCAAGTCGCTTCACGTCGATCGCGCGGGCCATCCGAGCGTTAGCAGCTTCTTCAACACCGATGACACCAAGGAGGAATACAACGCGAGCGAGCCCGTCAACGACCGCAAGCGATGGCTCGACCAGTTCGTGCATCTGATGGGGCATACCGGCAACTACACGCGCGAGGAAGCGATTGCCGCGATTGACAAGGAGCGCACACTTCCCGACGTGCTGAGTTTCGATCCGTCGAAGCCCGCAAAGTATCCCAATGGCCGACTCTTCACTGACGACGTGATCGATTACCGCATCGCTTTCCTGACAAAAAATCAGTGTCCGCCCACCGGCCTCAAGCCCCACACCGACATCCTGAAGGAGTTCCCGTACATGGGCACGCCGCATTCGAAAAGTAGCTGAGCATGAAACCGGTACGGGCGCGGCTCACAGCGAAAACCGCGCTGACATTCGCGCGGCCTCGGGCAGCGATTGAGTAGAGACGCTGTAGCTGCGGTGCAGGAGTCCGGTCATGGGATGGCCCGGCCCGTGCACAGCGGCTTTTCTGCTGGAAGAAGAGGCGACAGCGCTATGGCGAGAACCTACCGTGAAATTGCAATCGAGGAAATGCTGCGAACCGTCAAAGAAGCAATGAGTTGCGTTATTGACTGGTGGGAGATCTGCCGCCGCCGATGGAAGAAGCGATTGAGCAGTTTCGCACCCAACTTGGGGCGGCAATTGATTCCGTAGAATTTGTTAAAAGGGCACTCGACAGACAAGTACCCGAAACTGACCGCGGGGAAGACCCTGCCTGATGTTTGCTGCGGTGCTTGAGCCCGGTTATGATGCTGTGGACGGCTCCTCCACCGGCACATGAGTGCCATGGACGTGGGTGCTGCTAAGGCCCCATGATTCGGAGGAGTAAGTCATGCAAACGGTCACTACAGTTGGTCTCGACATCGCAAAGTCTGTTTTCCAGGTCCACGGCATCGATGCGAAAGGCGATGTGATTATCCGCCGTCAGCTCAAGCGCCGCTACGTTCTGGCGTTCTTTCAGAAGCTGCCGTCATGCCTGGTTGGTATCGAAGCCTGCGCATCGTCGCATCATTGGTCGCGCGAGCTCACGGCGCTCGGTCATACGGTACGCCTGATGCCGCCGGCCTATGTGAAGCCCTACGTCAAACGGCAGAAGAACGACATGGCCGATGCTGAGGCGATTTGTGAAGCCGTCACCAGAGCCACCATGCGGTTTGTGCCAACCAAGACCCCTGAGCAGCAGAGTTGCCTGATGCTTCATCGCACGCGCCATCTGTTTATCCGCCAGCAGACCGCGGTGATTAATTCGATCCGAGCCTACCTCGCTGAGTTCGGCATTGTCGCGCCGGTCGGGCGCAGAGGAGTCGAGGAACTGCTCCATGTTGTTGCCGACCCGAGCGACAAACGGGTGCCTGAGATTGCGCGCGCATGCCTTGCCGCACTCGGCGCCCAACTGCTCATCCTGAAGGAGCAGATTGTGAAGTTCGATCGGATGATCATGGCCTGGCACCGGTCCAATGAAACGAGCCAGCGCCTTCATTACATTCCCGGGGTCGGTCCGATGTTGGCGACCGCTCTGGTCGCCAGTGTCGCTGACCCCAGGACCTTCCGATCGGGACGAAACTTCTCGGCTTGGATCGGGCTCGTTCCGAAGCAGCACTCGAGCGGGGGCAAGGACAGACTCGGCAGTATCAGCAAGCAAGGTGACCGCTATCTGCGTAGCCTGTTCGTGGCCGGTGCACTCGCCGTCATCCGCTACGCCAAGATCCACGGAACCAAGCATCGCCCCTGGCTTGCGGCATTGCTTGCACGGCGGCCAACGAAGGTTGCCGCCATCGCGCTTGCCAACAAGATCGCCAGAATGGCCTGGGCCATGATGGCCAGGGGCGAGCGTTATAGGCAACCCGTCGCACTTGCGGCGTAAACGAGATTGCGCCGGACATCCGGCGTGATGTGAAGGTTGGGAGGGCGAACAGCACGTAATGCAGAGCCAGTCGATCCGGCGATCAGGACAACCCACTTGTGCCAGCGCATTGTCGAATGCGAGGTTATGACCGGGACCTGATCCGCGGAGGGCATTATGGCCAGCGGTCATGTCAACCGCGCACGTAGGCCGAACACATGGCTGCACCGACCAAGCCTGCAAACGTGAAGATTCTCCTTGCCAACTCGGAGCCGTCCACACATGGCACTTCTCGGAAGAGTTGATCCGCGGCGAAAATGTCCGGTCATTGGGGCAGCACGTGCCCACGACCCGGGCGAATGACGCGATCGACCCAACTCCGCTGCTGCCGAGCAGTCTGAGCCTGTTACTACGGCTTGTTCAAAAGCCGATTGACCCGCCGCACAGCAGCATGAATTATTCGATATCCAGCTGAAGGAGATCCCCGATGAGCGAGGCAAGCACAGTTATGCGGACGGCCGAAGGCATGAAGCTCGCGATTTCGTCCGCTAAGGACGCGCACTATGTGCCGGGACGGCGCCAATTCTTCCAGTACCGCGATCTCGGCGTCACCGAGGCGACCGGAGGCAAGATGCGGGCACAGGTGACGTTCAGCAAAATCGGCCATGGATCGCGAAACCGGGTGGCACTACCACACCTGCGACATGCAGTTCGTCTACATTCTCAGGGGCTGGGTCGATCTCGAATTCGCGGGTGGCCGGAAAACGCGGTTCGGCGTCGGCGACAGCGTGATGATTCCCGGCGGGCTACCGCATCAGGAAACCGCCACCTCCGACGACCTTGAACTCGTCGAGGTCTCCGTGCCGGCCGAGATGGGCACCGAGGCTTGCGATCCGGCGTGAACGACAGGCGCTTACTTCCACGGACCGTTGCGAGGTGAACCACCCTTCCGGATACGCATCTCGGCGCGGCTTGCTGCAGGCCGGTTTGGCGATCGGCACGCTGGCCCTGGGCCAGCGCGCTGCGCTGGGGCAGTCCGGCGGCGCGCACGCCCACATGCCCGAACTCGGCGTGGCGCCGTTGCCGGTTATGCCGGCGATGGACCACCGCTGATCGAGCCGAGGTCCGCCGCTCGGCCAACGGTGTGCTCGCGACCCGCCTGCGATGCGCCTACGCCTATCGCGACATCGGCGGCTTTCGCCTCTACCTGCGCTCTTACGAAGGCGGGCTCGCCCCGACGCTGCGCATGAAGCCGGGCGAGACCCTGAAGATCCGGCTCATCAACGACCTGCCGCCCAACCGCGATCTCCCGCCCACCATTCCCTCGTATCCGCACCAGCCCAACAACACGAACCTGCATTTCCACGGCGCGCACTGCAGCCCGAGCGGCATCGCCGACAACGTCATGCGCATGATGGAGCCGGGGAAGAGCTACGACATCGAGATCGCGCTGCCCGCGGACCACACGCGCGGCACCTACTGGTACCACCCGCATAACCACGGCTCGGCCGATGTGCAGGTGGCGAGCGGCATGGTCGGCGCCATCGTCGTCGAAGGCGACTTCGCCGACGTGCCGGAGATCGCCCGGGAGCGCGAGCGCGTCATGCTGTTGTCGGAGGTCGTGTTCGACGCCTACTCGATGGTCGAGGACTTCGGCACGCTCTTTCCGGAAGGGGCGACGCGCTTCCTGGCGATCAACGGCCAGCGGCGGCCGGTGATCGACATGCGGCCCGGAGAGGTGCAGCGCTGGCGCCTAGTCGGTTCGCAGTACCAGGACAACATGCTGCTGGAGCTCGACAAGCACGGACTGAACGTCATCGCCTACGACGGCATCCAGTTGGGCGCCGTGCAGGAGCTGAAGCAGCTGCTGATGGCGCCTGGACAACGAGCCGATGTGCTGGTGCAAGCAGGCGGTCCGGGCACCTACGAACTCAACGCCATGCCGTACGATCAGGGTCATGACTTGCCCACCGGGCCGCTGGCGCGTGTGGTCGTGGCGGGCGAGCCGCTGCCGATGAAGCTCCCGGCCGCACTGCCCACGCCGCCGCTAGAGCCGATCCGCGACAGCGAGATCACCGGCCGGCGCACACTGATGTTCGGGGCCAACGAGCCGCAGAACAATGTCGCCGGGCACTGGCAGGAATATGCCTTCACGGTGGACGGCAAGATCTTCGATCCCGCGCGCATTGACCAGCGGGTGCGGCTGGGCGCGGTCGAGGAATGGACGATCCGCAACACCCACCAGCACGACGACCATATGTTCCACATCCACACCAACCCGTTCCAGGTCATCGAGATCGGCGGCCAGCCGCAGGCCGACCGGACGTGGCGCGATACCGTGGTCGTGCCGCGCCCGGCCGCAGGCGGCAGCACCGTCATCCGCACGCGCTTTCTCGACTACACCGGCGTGTTCATGATGCATTGCCACATGATGAACCATGAGGAGCTGGGGATGATGCAGGCGGTCGAGGTCTACAAGGACTGACGCCCCGCTCATGGACTTGTGCTCGACCGCCGAAGTCAAGGAATGCTGCCATCCGTCGGGCAGAGGTGTCCGCTCTGCCCGGACAGGGTGGCTTCGGCGCACCGAAAGATCAGTTTGCGGGCGTCGCGGCGTCACCCATCCGCCGACAACGGTCAGCATCCTATATTGCAGCAGCGAAGTCGGTTTCCGCCCAAGGAGATTTTTGAGACGTTACCCCCGCTGCGCGATATGCGGCACCGACGCATGGAAACGTTGCGCCAGCGCGCGCTGACGCCACTCGGTCATCAGGCGCGCCAGCTCCTCGAGTGAGAGCCGATAGGTATCGGGCAGCGCGGCGTTACGCCCGATCGTGTCGCGGCTGAATTCGGCGCCGAAGCCTTTCAGCCTGTCGACGTCATAGCCGACCATGCGCCTGTCGTTGTTGCCCGGAAGCGCAAGCGTGGCGACGGTGAAGCGGCTGGCCTGCGGCCACGCGATGCGGTGCCGGCGGAAGAGACTGCACACCTCGAAGCCCCGGGCGTCGAGCGTCAGGCTGCCGGCGCCGGGCAGCAGCATAACGGCGCCGATCACCGCGCAGGCGCCGAAGAACACGACGCTGGCTATGCCAGCGACCAGCGCTTCCGGACCGCCTTTGACAAAGACGATCAGGAAAAGGCCGCAGACCACAAAAGCTAGCGAGCCGGCAAACAGCGTCAGCATCTTGAGCCGGCTGACGCGCAGCGTCACCGGGCCGGGAAAGCGCGCAAGGATTGCATCGACCTTGTCGAGCGCCATGGCACCTTACAACGACTTCTGTTTATGCCCGCATTCCTTTGCGGGTGAACGTCACGCGGAGCTCCTCCGGCACAGCCTTGACGCGATTGAGCGCGCCGCACATGCCGCAGATCGCCTCCATCCTGGTATCGCCCTGCTTGATGGTGACGATTTGCGCTCCGGCGCCTCTCAGACCGGCCGCTCGATCTCCTCACGCATTGTTGCTTCGACATCCGTTTGGGTTTCTCGAGAACGATTCTTAGCATTTTTCGGCGCGGGTAGGTCCTGGACGCGGGGTGTTGGCAACAGAACTGTCGACCTGAGACGGCCGCTTTCACGACGGGTTTCGGAGGGTAACAGAACTCTTGGCGGAGATCGCTAAACGACGAGAATGACCCCAAATGGGACAACAGGCCACTTCCTGGGTGCCAGTCCGACCAGCTACGATGCTTTGTCCCGAGCCTCTAGGTCGGCAATGAGACGGCCCGAGTTCATCACACTTGTCGACGGCGCGGCGGCGCGGCCGCTCGTGGCGCGCGCGCAGCCCGAGATGCCGGTGATCGGTTTCTTGGCAGTCAGTTCCCGGACACCTGCGCGCCGTTCCAACGTGATCAGGTGATGCTTTTGCATGAAAGTCGCGACAGGGGGATATACGATGCGTAGCACGATCGCTTTTCTCACCGGCATGATCGCGGCCACGATTTCGGCGATCTGGGCCAGCGCCGCGACGGCCGAGACTCTCAAGGTCGCGGTTGCGCAGCGTGGTTTCTGGAACAGCTCATTCATCGAATTCGCGCTCCAGCAGGGCTTCTTCAAGCAGGAAGGGCTCGACCTCGAGATCCTCTACACCGAGGGCGGCGCCTCGACACTCACTCCCGTTATCGCCGGTTCAATCGACATTGCCATGACCAATGGCACGCTCGGCGCCATCGCCGCCTTCGCCAAAGGTATGCCGGTGAAGATCATTTCCGCGGAAGCGACGGGCGCCCCCGATGCGTTCTGGTATGCGCGGCCGGAGAGCGGCATCAAGACCATCAAGGACACGAACGGCAAGACGGTCGCGTTCTCCTCGCCCGGTTCCTCGACCAATCTCATCATCCTGCAGCTCACCAACCAGGAGAAGGTGACGCCTAAACTCGTGCCGACCGGCGGTCTGCCGGGAACGCTGACGCAGGTGATGACTGGCCAGATCGACGTTGGCTGGTCGGTCCCGCCATTCGTGCTGAAGGATCTCGCCGAGGGCCGCCTGCAGATCGTCGCGCGCGGCAGCGACGTTGAAGCGATCCGCGATCAGACCATCCGCGTCAACGTCGCCAATGCCAACGCGCTGAAGGAGAAGCGCGATGCCTTCGTGCGTTATATCCGCGCGATCAGCCGCGCGATCGACTGGTCCTATACAGGCGACGCAGCAATCGACGCCTACGCCACGCTCGCGAAGGTGCCGCGCGACCTCGCGCAGCGCACGCGCGACGAGTTTTATCCCAAACAGTCGCTGCAGCTTGGCGAGGTCCGCGGCCTCGACCTCACACTGAAGCAGGCGCTGGAGTACAAGTACATCACCTCCCCGCTCTCAGTTGCCGACGTGCAGAAAGGCCTGATCGATATTCTTTATGCACCGCAGAAATAACCGAGAAGCATCGGTTCATAGCGGAGAGCCGTTGAGGCCGGCGATGACGCCGACGGTGTGCTCGAAAGCCGCTCAATCTGTTTCGCTGCCTGGATTAATTCAGCGGATCACAAACTGAAGCCCAACCCCAGTTTCGAGCGTCGTGCCTGCCGCGTGCAACGAAACCCCCCAGGTCTGGTCGCCGACGACGCCATCCGCGGTCACGCCGCCCCAGGTCTGGAACGCCTGCACCGAAACTTTGGTATAGGGGCCGAACTCTCCGTCGATGGCGCCCGGCGCCGTGTACCACTGGCCGGCTGCGCCGTTGAGGAGAAGCTGCTGCAAACTACGAACCACGGCACCGGTTGAGCCTTCTTGAAGCGTCGGCATCGGACCGCCACCCGGCAGTGCAGCCCAGGTCAGCGGTCCGACGACACCATCGGCCACGAAACTCGCGCCCTGCTGAAAGTCCCTGACGGCGGCCTCGGTCGTTGGTCCGAACACGCCATCAACAATCAGGCCGAGGATTGGAGTCCGGCGCAGTGCCCGCTGAAGGCGGCGGACGGCGTCACCCGTCGAGCCCGAAGCGATAGTAGGTTGACCCGGATTTGTCATCTGCATCACCGACCACGATCGGAACATGAATGCAACGATTTGCGTTCGGTCGCAACCTTCACACGCCGCTGGACCTCCAAAGCGATCTGGTGGCGCGTGCCTGCGTCGGGCACGCGCCACGCTTGGTCAATCGTCGGACAGGCGATAGCGCCGATACGCGGCGCGGCGCATTGCCAGCGCTTCCTGGAACGCATCGATGATTGCGACGATCGTCCGAGTAAATGCCGACTGATCCGGCCGGCAGGCGCTGTTGGATGACGAGGCGGCGAAAGATGGAGTGGATTGAGTGTAGCAGGACATATCTCATCTCCTTGAGGAGTGAGACAACACTTGGCTGCGTGTCAGCTGACCGGGCGGTTTGCGATGGCCCGGCTCGATTGTCAGATGATGCTGTCAGTCAACGCGAAACTGCGAAGACCCACGCCATCATCGCGGAAAAACATGTGCAGCGCTTGGGCAGGATGCCTTCACGTGCCGGGTGTCTGCAGCGGAAACCCGACGTGTACTACGGCGCGGCCGAGCCAACGACCTATCGGCTCAATAAGGCTTGTTCGCACGCATGGATTCCTCCAATGCCGCCGCCGAACCGGATTTCTGGTGATTAGACATATCGCCAAAAGCCTCAACCCGACGAACGGGGAGCAGTGCTTGGGCGAATGCCTTGGAGCTGCCGGGCGACTGCGTTCAAACCCGACGGTCGTGTATCTAGTCAACGTTGGCTAAAAGTCAATAACCCGGCCCGAGATAGGCTGGCAAAAAGCACGGTTTGCGAAAAGGTCGTGTTCAGGCAAATAGATAGAGAGATCAGTGTTCAATGAAGACCCGCGTGCGTGTCGTCATGGTCGGCGAGGTGGAATCAAGCGTGGTGAAGTGATGATCAGGGTGCCTCTTCGCCCGTGCCGGCCGCGTTCATGCGTACGTCAAATGGAGTTTACCATCAAACTATCGAAAGCTGTAACCGAATCGGCCCATGAGCGATCTCCTCAACGAATGGAGTCCCATAATTCGGCCCGAGCGACCGTCGCTTGACGGTCCATATTCCGGCGATTCACCGTTTATTTCGACAATGCTTCATGCAGATAACATAATCGGTGTTACACGCCTCCTTCGAATGGGCCTTTAGGCAAGCCTGCTGAAAATCGCGGCACGCTTTGCATGCGTTCGATTGTTGGGCGCGAGCTGCGGTGTTGGTGTTGCAGCAAAGCGCAAGCAGCACCAACAGAATAACCAAGGCCGGCACGGTCAACTCTCGCGGCTGTACTGCTCAAAGAGCTTTGCCGCATTGTCCCAGCGGATGGCTTCCATGAAGACGTCAACGTAACGGCCCGCCGCGGCGCCGTAGTCCATATGATAGGCGTGTTCGTACATGTCGAGCACGAGAACGGGCCGCCCGCCGGCAAGGGTTGTCGTGTGATCGGCCGCCCATTGGTTCACCAGCCGCTTGTCTCGCGGTGAATAGGAAAGGATCACCCAGCCCGAGCCGCCGCCCTCCGCCTTCCCCATCGCGGAGAATTGCGCTCGCCAGCGATCCAGGCTGCCAAAGTCCCGTATGATCGCTTGGGCCAAAGCGTCGCCAGGTCCCGTACCCCCGCCAAGGCTGTCGAAGTAAACCTCGTGCAGGATCATCGAGTTCGCTGCAATCAGCTCCTCACGCTTCAGCCCGTTGATCACGAAGTTCGGAGCCTTGGCGAAATCGAGGTCAGCCAGTTGGGCGCCGATGGCGTTCAGTCTCTTCACTGCGCCGACGTAGTTGTTCTCGTAGTGACTGACCAGGACCTTTTCGGAAATCCCCTTGATGGTCTTCGGGTCGAGGGATAGCGGCTTGGGTTCATAAGTCATGGGCTTGGCTCCCGTCTGGGCAAATGCAGGATGGTCGATCAGGGTGGTCGCGGCGGCCGCGACACTGGTCAGAATGCCCACGCCTTGCATGAAATCTCGTCGCTCTATTTGATCGCTCATAGTCGTTCTCCATGATTTGAGTTGCGGTTGGTCGGCAGCCTGTCGTGGCAAAGCCAGGGGTCGCCGAGCGTCGATGATGATCGAGTCCGCGGCAGGACCCAGCCGCGGGTATGGATCAATAGGAGAGGTTGCGGAGGGTCTGCTTCTGCTTCCGTGCATGCGCAATCGCCTCGACGAATCGAGTGTTGCGCAGAGCTTGGACGGAGCGCCGTCTGACGGGGAGCCTGCGTTTCCCCGTGCGTTACAATCTAGCTGGTCGGGCGTCCCGCTTCAAGCACGCGGAGGGCTAGCCTCCTGCCGTAGAGAAGCGAACATCCCCTCGCCGGCAATAGCGACCGCTCCCGCGCGCGTTTGCTCCGAATCTATCCCCTGCACATCGGCGGCGCGCCCAGAATTTCGCGCGGGGTGCCCAGTACGCGCTCGGCGGCGCAGGCGATGGCCACGAGCCGCTCGTCATCACCACCCTTGGCAATGAGCTGCAAGCCGACCGGCATACCGAGCCGATCGAGACCCACGGGCAACGTCGCCGCGCACAATGTCAAATAATTCGCCGGCACCAGATTGTGAACGGTGTTGCGATTGCGCGCCCAGAATTTCTCCGGGCCCGCTTCTTCGGTCAGGACGTGCGGCGTCACCATGACGGTCGGCGTCGCGATGACGTCCACATCGTCGAAACGCGCAGCGGCGCCTTTCGCTGCATCGAGCAGCCGCAAGCGACGGGTCAAATATTCCCGTGCCGACAGATTCTCGGCATTCTTGAGCGCGGGCGCGTTGACCGGATCGATCGTCGCAAGCCAGTCCGGCAGCTCGCGATCGAGAAAGGTGCGCAACTCGATCCCCGACACACCGCCTTCCACAAAGACCGCGTAAGCGTCGCGCGCCTCGGGCAGCGGTTTTTCCTTCACCACCGCACCGGCGCGGGCGAGCAAATCGATCGCCGAGCGGACGATTTCACCGATGCCGTTCTCGCAGCCGTCCCAGAACCAGGAATCGGCGATGCCGATGCGGATGCCATCGACGCCGGCCGGCACGCGCCGCAGGAAAGCGAAGCCGTCGCCGAGATGGGGATCGAGCGCGGCGAAGCTGAAGCCCGCATCAGCCATGCTGCGCGCCAGGATGCCGGGTGTATCAAAGCTGAAGCTCAGCGGCACGATGCCCTCGCTCGACCAGCGATCCTTGGTGAATTTCAAGCCGGCATTGCCGGTCATCGCGGCGGGCAAGCGCACCGAGGCCGCGGTATCGCTGCCGAAGGCCAGGAGCGCCGAGCCCTCGCACAGCGAGACGCCGGCGCCGCTCGACGAACCGCCGGGCGAGCGATGCGCCGTCGCGTCCCAGGGATTATGCGGGCTGCCGTAATGCGCGTTCTGGCCGGTGCCGCCGAAGGCGAATTCCACCATATGCGTCTTGCCCATCACCGTCGCCAATTGCCGGCGCAGATTGGCGACGACCGGGCCTTCGATCTCGAATTTCGGCGGCAGACGCTTGGGCGAGCCGGCATAGGTCGGAAAGCCAGCAACGGCGAAGAGATCCTTGATCGAAGTCGGAATGCCTTGCAGTGAGCCCGCGCGCGAACCGACGGCAAAAGCCGCGTCGGCGGCATCGGCGCATTTGCGTGCGTGCTCGGGCGCCCATTGCGAATAGGCCATGAGCTTGCCGCCGAAACGCTCGTGATTGGCGATCGCCTCCTCGACGAGAGCGCGCGCCTTGAGCTTGCCCTCGCCAAGCAATACCGCGATCTCGGCTATCGGAAGGGAGAGCGCTTCGGCCATCGTTACCTCCTTCGGCCCGACATTGCCGACTTGCTTAAGACTCGACCTTGCCTGTCCCGAAAGCCGGTAGTTCGACGCGGGCAAGCAGTTCATCGACAATGCCGTGGAATTTGTCCCATGGCGCTTCGCGATCGCAGGAGTTGCGCACGATCTGAGCGTTTCCCGCATAGAACTTTTCATACAGCATATGGCGGCCGGCGAACTCCGAGCCGGTGACATCCCATGCAAGCTTGTAGAGCTTGATGCGGTCAAGCGCCGAGATCGACGGCGTCTTCCACCAGCGATCGAAGCGATCCTTTAGTTCGGGGTCGGTAATGACGTTGATGCTTGCGGGCATTTGTAGAGGTGCTCCACCGAGCAATGTGCGCAGTACGTCGATGATTTCGGTGTGGTGTTCTTGGCACCAGTTGAGCGATGCGTACATGATCCTCCGGTTGGGCGTAGCGAAACCCTCCGGCCATTCCTCCCAGGCTTCGATCTGCCCGTTGACCAATCCGCCGATCGTCGCTTCAAGCGCCGCGAGACGACCGAGCGTCTCGCGCACCGGTGGGATTCTATCGATGCCGTTGGCCTGACAAATCTTGCTCGCAATGCCAACGATCAGCCCCATCTTGGCCCAAAAGCGCACATTCGATTGATGATTGGCATAACAATTCGCTGGGGTGTCGGTATAGATTCGCCGCGACATGGCTGCATTGTTATGAAGAAACACGCGCTCCCATGGAACCTTCACGCGGTTGCAAACGAGCACCGTGTCGCCTTCGTCGTAGCGGTAACTCAGCGGATAGTCCGCCTCGTGGCGGACATTTTGTTCGTAAGATTGGCGCGCCCAAAACGATACGCCTGGCGTGGCAACCGGGAGTGCGCAGGTGATGCTTTCCGCCTGACGTTTGTCATCGATCGGTGCAAGATTGCCAATCCACACCTCATCAGAAAATACCGCCGCCGTTGCCAGCATCTTCATGCCGGAAATGATGACGCCGCTGTCGTCTTCGTCGACGACCCGCAGGCTCGGATCATCGCGCTGCTGCCCGGGAAACAGATCGGCATTGCGCAGGCCGGCAGGCGCGGTGACGGCGAAGCAAAGATAAAAATCTTCCCGCCGCGCCAGCGCATAGTAACGCAAGAGATTAGCGCCGCAGCCGGCCCGCAGGTCCTCGAGGACCGAGGGCTTCATTGCAAGCCCCGTGACCATGCCGGCAACATGGTCTGGTGATCGGCCGATCATGCCATAGGTCGCATCGGCCAAGGCCTTCATCGCGCGCATGCGCCGGGTCAAGTCGTCGCGGTTGCGGCAGCGCAACCAGTAAAGGCTGAACCGGTCCCCATCCTCCTCGAACGAAAAGAGCGCGCGCTTCTGTGGGTCCGCTTTGAGGTCGTAGAGACTGGCGACCGTTTGCGCGCCATGACGAAACGCTGGATGCCGCGCCACGTCGTCGATGCGCTCGCTCCCAACGTAAATCACGCGCCCGTCGCGCAGGCGTTCGAGCTTTTCACGCCCAGTCAGCAACATTAACGTTCTCCACCATCCTAGCGAGCACGCGCAGATCGTATCAGATCGCGATAGAGGTTGGAGCTTGTCAACCGCTGGCGATTTGACTCCGCGGTCGCCGTGAAGGCATCAGCCGACGCTGGAAGGCGTATCGTTCGGGGAAAGGCTGCTCTGTTTCGAAGCGATATCCATCGTCGGCACGATTTGCATCGCCAACGTCAGCTAAGCCAACTTGCCAATCTCTGGCCTTGAATGCGATTGGAAATGACACTTGCGAATTGGAGGTGTCTGCGTTTCCGATTATTGATGCACCTCGTTCCAGCAGGAGGTTTGTTATGAAATCAAGGTCGCTCGCGCTATGGTTATCTGCGTTTGGTGCAGCCGCACTACTGCTGGTAGGGGCAGCATCTGCCGCTGAGGTACGCGTGATGATCTCGGCTGGCTTCCATGAGGTCTATTCTGAGCTCGGTCCAGCTTTTGAGCGCGCGAGCGGCCACCGCCTGGTCACGACGCGTGGCCCTTCGATGGGTGACTCTCCGGAAGCAATTCCCACCCGACTCGCGCGAGGCGAGGCTGCGGACGTCGTGATCCTCGATGAAAAGTCTGCTGACGAACTCGTCAGGCGAGGATTGGTGCGCGCAGACAGCAAGATCAGGCTTGCCCGCTCGCTGATCGGAATGGTGGTGCGCGCCGGGGCCGCAAAGCCCGACATCAGCAGTGTCGAGGCTTTAAGGAGCACGTTGCTTGCGGCACAATCCATTGCGTACTCGGACAGCGGTAGCGGCACCTATCTATCGACGACGCTGTTCCCCAAGCTCGGTATCGCAGACCAAGTCGCGGGCAAGAGCCGAAAGGTGCGAGGACCTCCGTCCGGTGAGCCGGTGGCTGCAGTCGTTGCGCGTGGCGAGGCGGAGATTGGTTTCCAACAGGTCAGCGAGCTGATACGCGTTCCGGGAATTGACTTTGTCGGCACGATTCCGACCGAGGTACAACCAATCACGTTCTTCGCAGGGGCGCTCACCAGTACGGTTCTGCAGCCGGAAGCAGCTAGTGCGCTCATCCGCTTCCTATCATCGCCCGAGGCAGCACCGGTGATCTCGAAGGTCGGGTTGATGCCACTCTCAGGACAATAGAGTGTCGTTTTGGATTTTAAGTTCCGGTGATGGCTGGCGGCAATGATAAAAAAATCTTCAAATCGACCTCGCTAGCCCGCCGTCGTTGCGACGCGCGCCGTCATGAGCTTAAGGAGATCGTCGACCACGAAATACAACTCGATGAGCTGCAGCCCGGCCGCCGGAATGTGCTGTTCGGTGCGGCGGTCGAAGCTCGCGCCGTAGGCCCAATGCACCCAAGGTTCCCAGAGCTTGGTGACCGCGCGACGAAAAGTTCCGCTCGGGCGCGTGTATTCGAGGAGCCGGACCATGCCGCCGGGCTTGAGCACACGCTTGATCTCGCGCAGCGCCGGCACCTGCAGTTCATCCGGCAGTACGCAAAACAGGAATGTCGCGGCCGCCGCATCAAAGGTTCGATCGGCGAAATCCAGGTGCGTTACGTCCATCTCACGCAACTCGACTGCAGCGGTCGCGGTTCCGAGCCGGCGCTGCGCACGCGCCAGCATGGCCGGACTGAGGTCGATCCCGACGACCTTCGCGCCGGGCGGATAGAATGGGAAATTGCGTCCGGTCCCGACGCCGGCATCCAGGATCGTCCCTGACATTCCCGCGAACAGTAACGGCCTGATCTTGCGGTAACGGCTGTGCTCGAACGGCAGATCGAGCAGATCGTAGAGCGGTGCGATCCGCTGATATCTATCGAGAATCGATGTCACGGCGTTCCAGTATCCATCAACAACGGCATGCCCCGGCCTTGTCGCCACCGGAGCGTTCCGCCTGGATCGGCGGGCACGGCACAGACCCGTAGGAGCAGAACACGCAGCAATCGCCCGGCTTCGGACGCAACGTCATCCCGCAGCCCGTGCATTCGTAGAACACGCGGCAAGCATCGCGCGGCATGACTTCCGTCTTTTGGGCGCCGCAGCCAGGGCACGTGATGATGGATTGATAGATCATCAAAGGTTCTGTTTGCGCGTCACGCGCATCAAAGCCGCGCCTGCCGCAACCGCAAGGCGTTGCCGACGACACTCAGCGAGGACAGCGCCATTGCGGCAGCGCCGATGATCGGCGAGAGCAAAATGCCGAACCAGGGATAGAGCACACCGGCTGCGATCGGGATGCCGGCCGCGTTGTAGATGAAGGCGAAGAACAGGTTCTGGCGGATATTGCTCATGGTGGCGGCCGACAGCCGGCGCGCTCGCACGATCCCTGTGAGATCGCCCTTGAGCAAGGTCACGCCGGCGCTTTCGATTGCAACGTCGGTACCGGTCCCCATGGCGATGCCGACGTCGGCGGCGGCGAGCGCCGGAGCATCATTGACGCCGTCGCCCGCCATGGCCACCACCCTGCCCTCGCGCCGCAGCTTCTCGACCACCGCGCTCTTCTGATCGGGTAGCACCTCGGCCTCGATATCGGCGAGGCCGAGCCGGCGTGCCACCGCCTGTGCCGTCGTTTTATTGTCGCCGGTCAGCATGACCACGCGCACGCCATCCGCGGTGAGCGCGCGCAATGCATCCGCCGTCGTGGCCTTGACCGGATCGGCGATCGCGACGACGCCGGCAACCTTTCCGTCGACCGCTACATAGATTGCGGTCGCCCCGTCCTGACGCATGCGTTCCGCATCGCCGTCGAGTGCGCCCGTCGCGGCGCCGAGTTCGGTCAAAAAACGGCTGTTGCCGAGCGCGACCTTGTGGCCCTCGACGGTCCCAAGCGCGCCTTTGCCGGTGGGAGAATCGAAATCCGAGACGTCGGCGAAGGCGATCTTGCGCTCGGCTGCGGCATCGACGATCGCCCGCGCCAGCGGATGCTCGCTCGCGCGCTCAACACTGGCGGCAAGGCGCAGAAGCTCGGTTTCGTCACTGCCCTGGGCCGCAACCACCGCGACGACCTTTGGCTTGCCCTCGGTGAGCGTTCCGGTCTTGTCGACCACCAGGGTATCGACCCGCTCCATGCGCTCCAGCGCCTCGGCATTCTTGATCAAAATGCCGGCGAGCGCCCCGCGCCCGACCCCGACCATGATTGACATCGGCGTCGCAAGCCCGAGCGCGCACGGGCAGGCGATGATCAGCACCGTGACGGCGGCAACGAGCCCATAGGCAAACCGCGGCTCGGGTCCAAACGTCATCCAGGCCGCAAACGCGACCAGCGCTGCGGCAATCACCGCGGGCACGAACCAACCGGAGACCTGGTCCGCCAGGCGCTGAATCGGCGCACGCGACCGCTGCGCCGCGGCGACCATCTGCACGATCCGGGCGAGCATGGTGTCGTGGCCGACCTTCTCGGCACGCATCACGAAGGCGCCGGTCTGGTTGAGCGTTCCGCCAATCACTTTGGCGCCCGCTTCCTTGGTGACCGGCATCAACTCGCCGGTCACCATCGACTCATCGAGTGAGGAGCGACCCTCGACCAGGACACCGTCGACTGGCACTTTCTCGCCCGGGCGCACCCGCAGCCGATCGCCGGCCGCGATGAGATCGAGCGAGACCTCCTCGTCGTTGCCGTCGTCCTTGAGCCGCCGCGCCGTCTTGGGCGCGAGGTCGAGCAGCGCGCGAATGGCACCGGACGTTCTGCTCGCGCGCGCGCAATTCCATCACCTGCCCGAGCAGAACCAGGACGGTGATGACGGCCGCCGCCTCGAAGTAGACCGCAACCGCACCCTGCGCGTCGCGGAAGGTCGAAGGAAAGATCTGAGGCGCCAGCGTCGCGACGACGCTGTAGACCCAGGCGACGCCGGTCCCCATGGCGATCAGCGTGAACATGTTGAGGTTGCGCGTGACGATCGACTGCCAACCGCGCACGAAGAACGGCCAGCCGGCCCACAGCACGACCGGGGTCGCGATCGCGAGCTGGACCCAGTTCGCCGACGGCCCCAGCAGCATGTGCAGGTTGACCACGTGTCCGCCCATTTCGAGCGCGACCAGCGGAACGGACAGAACGAGCCCGATCCAGAACCGGCGCGTCATATCCACGAGTTCGGGATTTGGCCCGGCCTCCGCGGTCGCCAGGACGGGTTCGAGCGCCATGCCGCAGATTGGACAATTGCCCGGACCCGGTTGGCGAATCTCGGGGTGCATCGGGCAGGTATAGATCGTGCCCTCCGGGACCCGCGCCGCAGGCTGCCGGCCTCCTTGCAATGCGAGATAGCGCGCCGGTTCCGCGGTGAATTTGGCCTGACATCCCGCCGAACAGAAATAGTAGGTGCGGCCTTCGTGCGCGGCGCGATGCTGCGTGGTGTGCGGATCAACGCTCATGCCGCACACCGGATCGATTGCACCGGCGCCGTGCTGGCCATGTTCGTGGTGGGCGCCGTCTTTGTCGCCCGCAGGCTTGTCAGCCGTCTTGGGGGGCGCGCCGGCTTTGCTGTCTCGCGGGCTCGCATTGAACGGCAGCGACATGGCGGCGGCCTTCCCTGAGGTTCGAGATCAACGACTCTTGAAACCCCTACCCCCTGGGGGTATATATCGGCTATGCGCCAGAACATCAAGATATCATGTCTGAAGCGGCTCAACCGCATCGAAGGCCAGGTCCGCGGTCTCGCCCGCATGGTCGAGGACGACCGCTACTGCATCGACATCGTTACCCAGATTGCTGCTGTGCGGGCGGCGCTGCGGCGCGCCGAAGAGGAGATTTTGCGCGATCA
Organism: uncultured Alphaproteobacteria bacterium; assembly: GCA_963833605.1. Lineage (GTDB taxonomy): Bacteria > Pseudomonadota > Alphaproteobacteria > Rhizobiales > Xanthobacteraceae > JAFAXD01. The sequence continues at coordinate 22,542 of CAWHYZ010000018.1, read as the reverse complement.
CGTCGCGCACTGCGTCGAGGGTGCGGTCGCTTCCGGCAACCGCGCCGATCAGCGCCGCAAGATCGCCGAGCTGATGGACGTTGTTGGCCGCGCCGAACGCTAGCGTGGCGCCGAACGCACGCTTGCGGCAACTTGTCCGCACCGATCGCGGCGTTGTTGATGCAGATCAACACGAGAGTGCACACGGGTGATACCCGGAAGTCTGCGCGACTCCAAACGAGGATAAAGAACATGATCACGTTTCGCAGCTTGGCGTTGGCCGTAAGCTTGATCTGCGTGGGGCCCGCCGTAGCCCAGACGGGGCAAGATTCGGCTGGTGCGCAGGCACCCGCGGCGCCGCAGCCCGGGATGATGGGGCGCGGCATGATGGGTGGCGGCAACATGATGGGCCAGGGCCAGATGGGCCCGGGCGGCATGATGCCGATGATGAACATGATGATGCGGGGGCGCGGCGGCGCCGAGCATATCGAAGGCCGACTCGCCTACATCAAGGCCGAGCTCAAGATCACCGACGCCCAGGCGCCGCAATGGAACGCATTTGCCGATGCGACCCGCAGCAACGCCAAATCCATGTCGGAGATGCGCGATGTCATGATGGCGCGACAGGGTGCACCCGGCACCCTGCCGGAGCGGCTGGCGCTCGAGGACAAGGCCGTGAGCGCACACCTTGCCGCGCTCAAGAAAACCACGGAGGCGGTGACCAAGCTCTACGGCGTGCTCAGCGACGATCAGAAAAAGACCGCGGACAGCATCATTGTCGGGCCCATGGGCATGCTGATGGGCATGATGTGACGCGGGATTCCCGCTTCGTACAGAGAGCCTCGGGCGGCGGCCGCCATGCGACTGGCGCTAATAGTCTACAACTGAGGCAATAGACCAGGGCAAACGCTCGCGATCGTCAGAAAACGTCGATCCTGCCCGCCACAAAATCATTGATGAGCTCCGGCGCGTGGGCGACCCGCTCGGCAACGACCTCCTCGACCTGCCGATGCAATTCGTCGGGTGTTCGGTCTGCGGTCGCGATTTTGACCTGCACCATCGCCGGGCTCGTGATCGGACTGCCAATTTGACTGACCATCAGGCAGTGAGCCGCTGAGATGTCCGGTGTCTTTGCCACGAGCGTTTCGCAAATGTCGCGTGCGAGCACGTTGTAGATCTTGCCGACGTGGCTGACCGGGTTCTTACCCGCCGCCGCCTCGAGGCTCATCGGCCGATTGGGCGTGATCAGGCCATTAACCCGGTTACCCCGTCCGACCTGACCGTCATCGCCTGATTCGGCCGATGTTCCGGTAACGGTAAGGTAGATGGAGTCTGCGGCGGGGTCGTCGGCGGCGTTGACGGCGACATCACACTCGGAAAAACCAACCTGCGATGCGAGCGCTTGCGCCAGCTTCCGGATCGACGCCTTCTCGTCCAGATAGTGGTCGATGTGCGCCAGATGACGTCCGATCAAGGCGCAAGCGACCATCAGGCGGACCTTGTCGCCGTAGCGGACGCCCATGACTTTGACATCCTCGCCACAGGCCGGGTGCTCGACCTTGCGTTCGCGAGCGTTGATATGTTTTTCGACTGAAAGCACGAGGCGTTCGAGCGGCGACATGGGCGCGTAGCCAACGCCGATTGACGTATCGTTGGCGAGCGGAACGTCGTGCTGGCCTCGCCGCGAAAACAGTCCTTGCAAGTCTTGCGAACCGGGTTGAATGAGCTCGTGGATCTGCACGTCGCGCTCCGCATCGAGCGCGTGCAGGTTCTGTCGTATCCACGACCGCGATCCTTCGACGGCCATGTCCCTGATTTTAAGTTCGTCGCGGCCAACCTTGGTTGTGGCCCTGCCGGCCAGGTAGATATTGATGGGAGCAAGCACCGAGCCGCCACCGAAAGCGGGCGCCGCGCGACCGCCACACAGCAGCGCTTTGTCGACGTTGTGATGCAGTATTAGCCCAAAACGCCTCTGATATTCGCGACTTCAGATTCCGCGACAGGGTCTCAGCGAGGGCGTCACAGATCGTATCCGGATGGCCGAGACCCTTGCGTTCGACGACTTCGACGGCAGCATCGGTTGGGTCGAGCGCCGAAACAATGAGGGACTGCATGTATGTTTCCTTCGAAGCCGCTTTTGACAGGTATTCGAGCCCCATCCAAGGCGGTAGATCGCCACCTGAGATTGACCCTCAAGCCCAATGCCTCCAAGATAAGCGCGCATGCTCCGGCGCGTCACCAAAGCTGCGAGAATACGGACGGCGGCCATCCTGGCGCTGCTGTACGCGCTTTGCGTGCTTGCGCCGGCCGTCGCATTCGCGTTCAGCGACGGCTCGCATGTGCTGCATTGCCTGATAGACGATCATCATGGCTTGGGCATCGTCCACGCGGATGAGCACCCTGGTATGGCAGCCCACGTCCATGGGGACGGCACCGCTCACGAGCATTCGAAGGCGCCACAAAGCCACGGCAAGAACTCGCTTCCACAGTGTTGCGGATTGGCGTTCACCAGCGCCCTTCCGGCCACGCTGACGGAAGTTCCTGTTCCGGTGCGGCCGGCTGCACGCGAAGTTCACGATAATCAGCAGGATCTCGCGGGCCGCGCTCCCGATCGTCTCTACCGACCTCCGATTTCGCACCTCGCGCTGTAAGTCCGCACGCGGCCGCCCTGCGGCCACGCGTGCTCGTCGGCATTCGAGCGTCGAGGAGATCATGTTCGCACACATTCGGGCGAACGCCGCCACCGTTGCGGCGGAGGCGCGCAAGCTATGTCGCATGAAGCCTGTGTGCCTTGCCGCGACCGCAGCGGCGAGCCTGCTGCTGGCGGCATGTGCCCAGCCGCCGGCCCCGCCGCTCGCGGGCCCTGATCCGTCCGATCCCGGTGCGGCCGTCCCACGGGTCGGCAATCGATCGACGCTTGGCCCCTACACCAGCCAGCGCCCGGTGTCCCCTGCCCCCGGGCGCGAGCAGAACGAGAGCACGACGCCAGCCCCGAAGTCGGGCCCCTAGCCATGCGGCCGCCAAACCGCTCACCCACTCAATCAACGTGTGCCGTGGCGCGGCCGGCGCCGGTGCGAACGTGTGGACTTCTGATGTGCGCGATCCTGCTGTCCGGCTGTGCGTGGTTCTCGCCCGACGGCGGGATGAGCACGGTCGCCGATATCGCGGCACGCGACCTCAACAAGGATGCGGGCGCGATCCGGACACCGGATGACGCGGCCAACGCGCGCGCCGTCGTGGTGCGCCTGTTGAGCCGGGCCTTGACGGCCGACGCGGCGGTGCAGATCGCACTCCTGAACAACCGCGGCCTGCAGGCCGCCTACGACGAGCTCGCCATTGCCGAAGCCCGCCGGGTCGGAGCGAGCCTTCCGCCCAGCCCAACGCTCTCCCTGTTTCGCGTCTCCGGCTCGGTCGAGACCGAAATCGAGCGCCAGCTGGTCACCGACGTGCTCGCGCTCGCGACCTTGCCGGCGGTGTCCGAGATCGCGACGACGCGCTTTCGCCAGGCGCAGCTGCGCGCCGCCGAAGAAACTTTGCGGATCGCCGCGCAAACGCGCCGCGCCTACTACCGCGCCGTCGCCGCGCGCGAGCTGGTGGGATTTCTGGCGCAGGCGCAGACCGCGGCCGAAGCCGCCGCCAAGCTTGCCAAGCGCCTGGGCGAAACCGGCGCCATGAACAAGCTCGATCAGGCGCGCGAGCAGGCCTTCTATGCCGAACTGACGGCGCAGCTTGCGAGCGCGCGCGAGCGCGCGGCGAGCGAACGCGAAGCGCTCATCCGCCTGATGGGACTCTGGGGCGGCGATCTCGATTTCAAGCTCGCGAATGCGCTGCCGCCCTTGCCGCTGCGCGTGCTGAGCCTGACGGACATCGAGGTCGAGGCGGTGCGCCGGCGCGTCGACCTGCAGATCTCGCGCATGGATATCGAGACCCTCGCGCGGTCCTACGGCGTCACCAAGGCCACGCGGTTCATCAACATTCTGGATGCCGGCTACGCCGACAAGATCATCAGGGACAACCCGCTGGGAGAAACGATCCGCAGCCGCGGTTTCGCCGTCGACCTGCAGATCCCGCTGTTCGATTTCGGCGAAGTCCGCGTGGCCGAAGCCGAAGCCACCTACATGCGGGCGGTCAATCGCCTGCTGGCGCTGTCGGTCAACGTGCGCTCGCAGGCGCGCGACGCCTATCGGGTCTATCGCTCGACCTACGATATCGCCGGTCACTACCGGCGCGAAGTGCTCCCGCTGCGCAAGATCATCTCGGAGGAAACGCTGCTGCGCTACAACGCCATGCTGATCGACGTGTTCGCCCTGCTCACCGAAGCGCGCCAGCGCATCAACGTCAGCATTGCGGCGATCGAGGCGCAGCGGGCGTTCTGGCTCGCAAGCGTCGATCTGCGCAGCGCGGTCGTCGGAGGCGGCACATCGACCGGCAATATCGAAGGCTCGCGCAACCTGCTGGCGTCGCCCGCCGGCGACAGTGACCATCAGTGATCAAGACCATGGAGAACCTATCATGATGTCGCGCAGAGGATTCATCGGCTCGGCCGCGGTGCTCGCCGGCGCGTCGACGATCAGCGGCCGCGCCCAGGCTGCCGCCATTCCTGAGGCGCCGAGGATGCGCGCGACGGTGATGCAGCCGCCGCTTGTTCCGACCAGCGGCCCCGACTATCAGCCGGTCGTGACTCTGAACGGCTGGACCCTGCCCTGGCGTCAGAACGGCGATTGGAAGGAGTTTCACCTCGTCGCCGAACCGGTGGTGCGCGAGTTCGCGCCCGGCATGAAGGCCAATCTGTGGGGCTACAACGGGCAGGCGCCCGGCCCGACGATCGAGGCGGTCGAGGGCGACAAGGTCCGCATCTTCGTCACCAACAAGCTGCCCGAGCACACCACCGTGCACTGGCACGGCTTGCTGCTGCCGAACGGCATGGACGGCGTCGGCGGGCTGACCCAGCCGCACATCAAGCCCGGCAAGACGTTCGTCTATGAGTTCGAGCTCAAACACAGCGGCAGCTTCATGTATCACCCGCACTCCGACGAGATGGTGCAGATGGCGATGGGCATGATGGGCATGTTTGTCGTGCATCCGCGCGATCCTCAATTCCGCCGAGTCGATCGCGATTTCGTATTCATCATGAGCGCCTACGCCATCGACCCCGGTACCTCCCTGCCGAAGGTGTCGGAAATGACCGACTTCAACATGTGGACCTGGAACAGCCGCGTATTTCCCGGCATCGATCCGCTCCCGATGCGTCTCGGCGACCGCATCCGCATCCGCATGGGAAATCTCACCATGACGAACCATCCGATCCATCTGCACGGCCATCGCTTTGCGGTGGGTTGCACCGACGGCGGCTGGGTGCCGGAAAGCGCGCAACGGCCGGAGGCCACGATCGACGTGCCGGTCGGGACGATCCGCGCCATCGAATTCGTCGCCGACAATCCGGGTGATTGGGCATTGCATTGTCACAAGACCCATCATGCGATGAACGCGATGGGTCACAATCTGCGCAACATGATCGGCGTCAACCAGAAGCCGCAGGCGCGGGACGTGCGCCAACTCGTCCCCGATTACATGCCGATGGGCTCGGACGGCATGGCCGCAATGGCGGCCATGCAGATGCCGCTGCCCGACAACACGCTGCCGATGATGACCGGGTTCGGACAGTTCGGACCGATCGAGATGGGAGGCATGTTCACCGTGATGAAGATCCGCGAGGGCCTGGCGGCAAATAACTACCGTGACCCGGGCGCCTACCGGAATCCGCCAGGCACCGTTGCGCATGAAGTCGAAAATCCGGCGGCACCGGCACCGGGCCAGCAACAAAGACGATGAACAGCCGGCAGTCCTTGCTGGGCTGAACGAGGAGCAAACAATGGCGTCCCGCCGAAACTCCAAGACGTCAATTCCAATTGTGTTCGCCACTGCGCTGGTGGCGAGCGCGCCGTTGCCCGGCGCGTCGGTCGCGCACGAAGCCCATCCGGCCTTTTCGGCCGGCGAGCCCGGTGACCCGGCAAAGCCCGCCCGCGTCATCAAGGTCGCCATGCGCGAAGCCGGCCGAAAGATGTTCTTCGATCCCGCGCGCATCGAGGTACGCAAAGGCGAGCAGATTCGCTTCGTTCTGGAAAACGACGGTATCTATAACCACGAGTTTGTCTTGGCGACTCGCGCGGACAACCGCAAACACGCCGAACTCATGAAGAAATATCCCGACATGGAGCACGCGGATCCAAATGCGAAGATGGTCCCTGCCTACATGACCGACGCAATCTTGTGGCGGTTCACCAGAGCTGGCCGGTTCGAATTTGCCTGCCTGATCCCCGGCCATCTCGAGGCCGGGATGCTCGGCACGATCATCGTGAAATAAGCGCCATCATCGACAGGAAAGGACGATCTCCATGCGCAAGACGCTGTTCGCGGTAGCAAGCCTGCTCGCCCTCGCAACCGCATCGATCCCGCAGACCGCAAGCGCACAGTCGGCGATGGTCGACGGCCAGGTCACCAAGGTCGACGCCGCTACCGGCAAGATCACCATCAAGCACGGACCGTTGAAGCAATTCGACATGGATGAACCCATGACCATGGTTTACGCCGTGCAGGACCCGACCGTGCTCAAGACCGTCAAGGCGGGCGACAAGATCAAATTCGAGGTCGATCGCGTCAACGGCCAATTCACCGTCACCAAGATCCAGAAGCCAAAGTGAGAGTTACGCTCACGTCCGTCCGGCTATCTGGCAGCCCAATGACCGCCGACAATCGCGCTTGGTTTGCCCTGCGAAATGCGCGCACTCCCTCGCCGTATCGCTGATTGCATAAGGTGTGGATCGAAGGCTAAGTTGGACACGGACCGCTCGAGGCGCCGGGCCCAGACGTACGGCAACAATGCTCGAAACGGACACCGCCAAGCGATCGCAGGACAGCGCGCATGCGAAGCGCGAGAACATGATTTTCATCCCGGGCGGTACGTTCCGCATGGGATCGGACCGGCATTATCCGGAAGAAGCCCCGGTCCACCGGGCCAGTATCGCGGGCTTTTGGATCGATCGTACACCGGTCACCAACCGTGACTTTCGCAAGTTCGTCAACGCGACCGGCTACGTGACCTTTGCGGAGATCCCGCCGGACCCCAAGGACTATCCGGGCGCATTGCCGCAGATGCTCAAGGCGGCATCGCTGGTGTTCGAACCTCCCAAGGGCCCGGTAGACCTGCGCAACTGGTCGAGCTGGTGGACGTTCAAGCGCGGTGCCAATTGGCGGCGTCCGTACGGAGCGCGCACGTCCATCAGCGGGCTCGACGATCACCCGGTCGTCCACGTCGCGTATCGTGACGCCGAGGCCTATGCGAGCTGGGCCGGGAAGGAATTGCCGACCGAGGCCGAATGGGAGTTCGCGGCGCGCGGCGGGCTCGACGGCGCGGAGTTTGCCTGGGGCGATGAATTCACGCCTGGCGGCCGGCACATGGCGAATACCTGGCAGGGCGAATTCCCGCGCGAGAATTTGCGCCTCGATGGCTACGAGCGCACCTCGCCGGTCACCATCTTTCCGCCGAATGGCTACGGCCTCTACGACATGATCGGCAACGTCTGGGAATGGACGACCGATTGGTACGCGCCCAAGCACGAAGCCGACGCTCCCAAGGCATGCTGCATTCCGCAAAATCCGCGCGGCGGGCGCGAAGACCAGAGTTACGATCCCGCCCAGCCGAAGATCAGGATTCCTCGCAAGGTCCTCAAGGGCGGCTCGCATCTGTGCGCCCCGAACTACTGCCGCCGCTATCGTCCGGCCGCGCGTCATGCGGAGGCGGTGGATACGTCCATGAGCCACGTCGGATTCCGATGCGTGATCCGAGCTGGGAGTGCGTCATGAACAAGTTGGCAGCAAGACGATCCAAAGGGGGCACCCGTGCCGAACTATATTCTGCTGGTTAATCTGACCGACCAGGGGGTCCGCGGCGTCAAGGACATTCCGAAGCGCCAAGCGCGATCCCGGGAAATGGTGAAGAAGCTCGGGGTCGTGCGAAAGCAGGTCTTCATGACCTTCGGCCCCTACGACTTCATTCACATTCTCGAAGCTCCTGACGATCAGGCGATTGCGAAGTATGTGCTGGCGCTCAATGCGATTGGCAACGTCCGCACGACCACGCTGAAGGCGTTCGACGAAACTGAACACAACGCCTTCATCGAGAGCCTTGATTGATGCAGGCTGGCGGTCGTACGGAGGTCAGGCTCGGTCAATTGCGTCGGCCCGGGCGATTGCGGCCACTTGGCGGCCGACGAGGTCGGCTGCCCTCGTTTGACCTGTTCGATGGGAGGTAACGTTGCCGAGCATCAAGATCATTGCAGCTCTCGGAGCTCTTGCGGCTTCGACTGCAGCTGCCGCGGCGCAGGACTGGCCAACGCGGCCGGTGACAATGGTGGTGCCGTTCGCTGCCGGCGGTGCATTCGATGTCATGGGTCGAGTTTTTGCGCCGCGGATGAGCGAAAGCTTGGGCCAGCAGGTCATCATCGAGAACATCGGTGCCGCGGCGGGCATTGTCGGCACCAATCGGGTCGCGAAGGCTGTGCCGGACGGCTACACGTTTCTACTCGGCAGTGTCGGCACGCACGCCTATAACCCAACGCTCTACAAGAAGCTGCCGTACAATCCCGCTACCGATTTCGCACCGGTCGCGCTGTTCGCCGAGCAGCCAATGGTCTTGATCACGCGCAACGATTTTCCTGCCAGCAACCTGCAAGAGTTCATCGCCTATGCGAAGGCGAATGGGGCGAAGCTGCAATACGGCTCGGCCGGAGTCGGTTCCACGACCCATCTCGGTTGCGCACTGCTCAACGCGGCGACGGGCATCAATACGACGCACGTTCCCTACCGTGGCGGTGGACCGGCGATGACGGATTTGATCGCCGGGCAGGTCCATTACATGTGCTCTAACAGTGCCAGCGCGCTCCCGCAGATCGCGAGCAACACGCTCAAAGGCATCGCCCTATTGGCACGCAGCCGTTCGTCCTTGCTGCCGTCCCTTGCAACCGCGCAGGAGCAGGGCCTGGCCGATTTCGAAGCGATCACCTGGAACGCGTTCTTCCTCCCCAAGGGCACCCCCGCGGCCGTCGTCAAGAAGCTCAACGATGCAGTGGTCGCAGCGATGAACGCGCCGGCGGTGAAGGATCGGATGCGGGATCTCGGCGTGGATCTGGTTGCGCCCGAGCGGCGGTCGCCGGACTATCTGCAACAGTTCGTCGAGAGCGAGATCGCCAAATGGGCCGGCCCGATCAAGGCTGCCGGCGTGACCATGGATTGACGAAACATGCGCTGCACCGTCTCTTCTTGGAGGCTGGCACCGGCATGAGCAGTCCCGAGAGGAGCACGCGATGAAATTCTCCCGCCGTCAATTGCTGCATCTGGCTGCAGGTATTGGCGCGCTTCCAGTACTCTCGGACATCGCGCAGGCGCAAGCCTATCCGACACGGCCGGTGCGGTTGATCATCGGGTACCCGCCCGGCGGCTCTGCCGACATCACCGCGCGCTTGATGGGTCAATGGCTCTCGGAGCGGCTCGGCCAACCCTTCATCGTTGAAAGTCGTCCGGGCGCGAGCACCAACATCGCCACCGAAGCGGTCGGGCACGCGCCCCCCGATGGCTACACGCTCCTGCTGGTCGCTCCGGCAAATGCCATCAACGCGTCGCTCTACGACAAGCTGAACTTCAACTTCATGCGCGACATCGCGCCGGTTGCGGGCCTCATCCGCTTTCCCAATGTGGTGGTTGTAAATCCTTCGGTTCCCGCCAAGACCGTTCCCGAACTCATCGCCTACGCCAAGGCGAACCCGGGCAAGCTCAACATGGCGTCGGCTGGCAATGGGTCCACGATCCATGTTTCCGGCGAGCTGTTCAAGATGATGACCGGAATCAACATGGTGCATGTGCCTTATCGCGGCGGCGCGCGGCGCTGACCGACGTGATCAGCGGTCAAGTCCAGGTGATGTTTGACAACCTGCCGACGTCCCTCGAATTCATCAGAGCGGGCAAGCTGAGGGCATTGGCGGTGACCACGGCGACGCGCTCGGAGGTGGTGCCGGACTTGCCCACGGTGGCTGATTTTGTGCCCGGCTACGAGGCGAGCGCGTGGTACGGCATCGGCGTGCCCAAGGGAACACCCGACGCGATCGTCGACAAGCTCAACAAGGAAATCAATGCGATCCTCACCGACCCCAAATCGAAGGCGCGGCTTGCGGACCTTGGCGCCTCGGTGATGATGGGCTCGCCCGCCGACTTCGGGAAGCTCGTCGCAGACGAAACCGAAAAGTGGGCCAAGGTGGTCAAGTTCTCCGGCGCCAAGCCGGACTGATGCGAGGAGCCCGTTCCGCCAGCTGCGGCCGAGCGGCGTCGCGCAATTCGAACGCGGCCAAGACGGCAAAACTCTTACACTCCCGAACCATTGGCAGTATTTTTCTTACCTTTGAGGTAATTGCGCTGATTGGCGGTCCGCGGAGACTATATATTGTATGAGGCAACAGACGGATATTCCGCAACGGCGGCAGCCGGCGCCGTGCTTTGGGGATTTGCTCAAGCATTGGCGATCAGCTCGCCGAATGAGTTCAGCTCGAGCTCGCATCGGAAGCCGACATCTCCGCACGCCATTTGAGTTTCCTGGAGACGGGACGCGCGCAGCCAAGCCGCGACATGATTGATCTACTGGGCAGCGTGTTGAACATTCCCTTCTTCGATCAGAACGCCCTGTTGCTCGCGGCGGGATATGCGCCAAAATACGCTCATCGCGAACTCGACGCGCCGGAACTCGAACAGGTCCGGCGTGCGCTCGAATACATGCTGAAGCAACAAGAACCCTATCCGGCCATCGTGATCGACGAGGCGTGGAACATTCGCATGCGAAACGTCGCCTCGGAGCGCATATTTCGGCTTTTTCGGGATCTATCCGAATTGCCCAGCGATCGGGCAGCAAATGCGATGCATATCCTTTGCCACCCGAACGGGGTGCGCCGATTCATGACCAATTGGGCGGAGTTTGTCGGTCCGCTCATCCAGTCGATCCATCGCGAGGCAGCCGCGGGAAACAACCCGGATGTGTCGCAACTTCGCGACGACCTTCTGTCCTATCCCGGAATGCCGACGAGCTGGAAGACGGCCAATCCGATTGCCACGGCTCCGCCGTTGTTGACCATGCGGCTGAAGAAAGACGATCTACATCTCGCCTTCTTCGCGACGTTGACCACCTTCGCAAACCCGCACGAAGTTACCCTGCAGCAGCTAAGGGTCGAATGTCTTTTCCCGGCAGATAAGGCGACCGAAGAAGCTTCGCGCAAGCTCGCCGACAGCAACTGATCTTCGGGGCACGCGCAAGAGTTTTCATTCCAACAAATTCTGCGCTCTCACCGCTCGGCCTCATGCTCGGAACCACGCTTTGCGAATCATTGGATTCGAGAAACAACAAGCCATACTTACCTCTCGCGTAATTGCGCACGGCACAGAATAGATATTCACATGCTTCCTGGCCTTCGACCGGCAACTGTTGCTGTCCGATCATCGAATGGGCGTTAGAACAGAGAGGCAGCCGTGAACCTGAACAGCCAAAAAACGCCATGGATGCGCAGAGCTTTCATCGCCAGCGTCAATTCGCTGACCTGTCCGTCGGACGTATCGCTTACGCGGAGCAGGGCAAAGGGCCCGCGATCGTTTTTGTGCATGGCGTCCCGCTCAACGGGTTTCACTGGCGTCATATCATGGCGGGATTGAGCGACATGCGTCGCTGCATAGCACCTGATCTGATGGGTCTTGGCTATACGGAGATTAGCACCTCGCAAGATGTCTCCTTCACGGCGCAAGCGGACATGCTGTTGCAGTTCGTCGATTCACTCGGCCTCGACCAAGTGGATCTCGTCGGAAACGACAGTGGCGGAGCGATCTCACAGATATTTGCCGCCAAGTATCCTGACCGTCTTCGCACGCTGACGCTCACGAATTGCGACGTGCATGATGGCTGGCCTCCCGGTGCGATTCTGCCAATGATCGAGGCCGCACGTCAGGGCAAGCTTGTTGATGACTACCGTGACCGCCTCAACGATCCAAGCATCCGCCGCAAGCGTTTTGAGCGTGGCTTCGCCGATCCGAGCGTGCTGACGGATGAAGTGACGAGAGTATATCTGGAACCGCTGCTCTCCAGTGAAGATCGGAGATCCAATTTCCATCGTTACTGGATGGGGTTCGACTGCGCACAAACAGTAGCGATTGAGCCGAACCTTCGCATGTTGCGCGTTCCGACTCTCATCGTGTGGGGCCTGGATGACCTCTTTTTTGAACTCAAGTGGGCGCATTGGTTAAAGAAGACGATTCCCGGAGCTGTCGAAATCGTGGAGGTGCCGGATGCGAAACTATTCTTCCCGGAAGACCGTCCAGCCGCATTGATAGAGCCGCTGTGGCGCTTTCTCCATTCCGTTCAAACCTGACGAAAAAGGTCGAAAGCCGGCTCGGATCGATGCGTGGAAGACCGGCGAGCGGCGGATCATCGCGTACGGGCTTTCGCCGCTGCTGCGGTACAAGCAGGAAAGTTTGCGCGCGAGGTACGCTGCAAATGCAGGCCTGGCCGGCCGGAGCACCCACGCCCTCGCTGCAGGGCGCGGCCGGAACGTTGGCACGGCACGGCAGCGCAACGACGATCGGATTTATGCAAAATCGGACGGGGATCGACTCCATAGTTGACATTTGTCCCATAGTTGACCTCCAGAACGTCAATTTTTTTCGCGTCCGACCCTTTTTATGTACTGAATCCGCGTTCAACGCGGTTTTCCGCATAGATGACCTCAAAATCACGCCGAGGAGTGCTGAGCCGGCCTACCGATGCTCGGCCCTCGCCCATAGTTGACCACATAGTTGCCCTCCATAGTTGCCATGGCACGCGACTTGCTTGGGAAGCCTTGGGGGACAGTCGTATTCGGCACCACCATGTTGACAACTGCCCTCCTCAGCACACAGCAAGACGCGGGCGGGTTGCCACCCGCCTTGCCGCGTCGTCTGATTCACGTGTCAAATAGCCCGGCGTCAGCGACGCCCGTGCGCGAGAGCCAGGCTGGGACCGCGCCCGCGTCATAAGCAAAAACCAGAATATGATAACTCCTATTGTTGGTCAGATCAAGCTGCTTCGAGCGCCTGCGGCCGGCGCTTGCGGCGTGTTGTTTCAAATACCTTTGCCGAGGCGTACTGGGTTGCCCGCTTGCGATTTGAACCTTTTCCGACCTCGTCCTGAGGAGCCTGGCCCGCAGCGCCCGGCGTCTCGAAGGACGGCCACAACGATGCGCGTCCATTCTGGCCGTCCTTCGAGACGCTCCCCGATTATGCGGGGTCGCTCCTCAGGACGAGGTCGGAAAATTTCACAAGCGTGAAAGCGGGCGACCCAGTAACGACTGAATGGTTTGTAAGGAAGGGTCCCGATAACACGATCTTCGGCGGTTACTGGTTGCCCGCTTGCAAGCGGGCAATGACGCCGTGGGGAGAGGTTCGGCAACTACTGACCACTGTGGTGGGAGGCGGGCGACGTGAGAAGGAGCAACGACACCGCGGTGAGGGCACCACTCTCATCCACAATCCGATTCGCAGCGCGACGACGACAGGCACCGCAGCGGGTCGCGGCGCGGCCGGCAGCTGCGTGCCCGGCGGCAGATGCGGCGCCGGCACGCCCATGCGGCGCGCACGTCGCGTTGCTGCATCGTCCGGATCATGTCGCGAAATGAGCGCCACAACTCGGTGGCGGTTCTGATGTCCGCCAGCGCCCGAGGCTCGCAAGCCTACCGCTGGCCAGAAATCTCAGCCGAAATCGGTCCCCCCAGCGCGAGCAAACCGGCAAACTTGCCCGGCTAAGGAGTATCCCTTAGGGACGATATCTGAATTTTCCCGCATGTCAGAGGCTCCTAGACTACCTAAATCGTGGTGGATGGGGGGAGGCTATGCAATAGACATGACAATGATGGCCATGCGTCCAGCGGCTGTCGCAGCACAAGTAGCGAGCTACGGGACGAGCAAACTTGATGGGAAATGGAAATTGAACCTTGATCAGGACGATCTGACACTCGTGATAGCCGCCGTTGTCTCGGCTGTGGGAGTTTGGCTGGCGCTGGCCTGATCTGTTGCCTACTGAGATAGGTTAAAGGGTGCGTGGATGATCGCTGCATTGTACCGATGCCCCGCCACCGGCCTGACGGTTGACGAATGGGTCGCGGATGGTTTGCTTGAAAACAAAGACCGCACCTTCTACGAGGCCATTACCTGCCGAGCGTGCAACCGGATCCATCTGGTAAACCTATCAACAGGCAAAGTATTGGCCGCCAGCACTCGAGAGGCCACGCGATGACTCACCTTCGGCTGATGCGCTCTCCCCCGTCCGCGCGCCGCTCCATCGTAGGGCGGTCGATGGGCCCCCGACGTCCGCCTTGGTTCTTGGTCGTGTCAAAACGCCTGGACGGGAGCAATGGACGCTTTTCCTCTCGGCGATGGTGGCGATTGTTGAGTACACGACTTTTCCGGGCTGGAAGGGGCTCTGATTGAACGGCATGGCTCCTTGGCGGCGCCGTAACAACAGTCCGGCGCATGTTGGTGGCGACTATGCCCTCATCGCCGCCATGAGCGGCCGGACGCCCATGATGCTCATCACCCTTGTCATATTGTAGGCCAGGACGTGCAGCGCCATCTCGGCGGCCACCCGTGGCAGCGTCTTCATCAGGAAGTGAGTGGCGCCCATCCGGGCCTTGATCGTGCCAAACGGATGCTCGACCGTTTCGCGTCGCTGGCGCATCTTCTCCGGATGTTCGTCGAGCCTGCGCTGCACCGCTTCGAGAACGTGCTCGTGCTCCCATCGGGTGATCCGTCGCTCCTTGCCGCTGGTGCAAGTCTGCTTGATAGCGCAGCCCTGGCAGGCATTGGTCCAGTAGCGCCGCAGAACCAGCCCGTTTTCCTCGTTTGTATAGCGGTAAGGCAGTCTTTCACCTGCCGGACAGATGTAAACGTCTTCCTCCGCGACGTAGCGGAAGTCCTGTTTGCCGAAACGCCCCTTCGCAATAATGCCCGAGGTCATGGGCTTAGGTAGAGTAACCGTGATGCCGGCATTATCGCAGGCTAGGATTTCCTCGCTGCTGAAGTAGCCGCGGTCAGCGACCGCCTCGAGCTTCTCCGCTTGAAGCGTCGCCTTGGCCTGCGTGGCCACCGACGAGAGCTGCGAACGGTCGGTTCCGACGTTAGTGACCTCATGCGTGATGATCAGATGATGCTTGATGTCCACGGCGACCTGGACGTTATAGCCTACGACACCTGAGCCTCGGCCGCTCGTCGCCATTGACCGGGCATCAGGATCAGTCAGCGATATTTGCTGGTCCGGCGCCGCCAGCATCTGCACCCGGAGCTTCTCCAAATGCTGCATCTGCTCCTTCAGCTTCGCGATCTTTTCTTTCAGACGGCTCGTCTTGGTTTTGAGCGCCTCCGATGGCTCCTGCCGGTCCGCGGTGTCGAGCTGCTGCAGATAGCGTGCAACGCTCTCCTCGATCTGCGTCATGCGCCGCTCCATCTTGGCGCGGGTGAAGTTCTTGTCACGATTGTTCACCGCCTTGAACTTGCTGCCGTCAATTGCAACGCTGGCTTCCGTCAATAACCCCATGGCGCGGCAGAGCGCGACAAAACGGACGCAGACCTGGCGAATGGCGCGGCCATTGTCCTTGCGGAAGTCGGCAATTGTCTTGTGGTCAGGAGCAAGGCGGCCCGTCAGCCACATCACCTCGACGTTGCGCAACGCCTCACGCTCAAGACGACGGCTCGACTGAACCCGATTGAGATACCCATAGATGTAGAGCTTCAGCAGCACCGACGGGTGATATGAAGGACGGCCTGTGACCTCCGGCTCGACACCGCTGAACCCAAGCTCGCCCAGATCGAGCTCGTCCACGAACACATCGACCACCCGCACTGCATTGTCTTCGTCGATCCAATCTTCCAGACACTCAGGAAATAGCGTGACCTGACTGCGATCAGCTCCTTCAACGAAGCGTCTCATCTGATCCCCCGCAACATTGCATGGGAATCATAACGCAAGAATCATTTCCAACGCCGCGTTTTCACACAGCCAGGGTCATTTTCGCCATTTCCGGCACGTCGGCGGGAAGTCCGGTCACCCTCCGAAACTCGCCGTCAAAGCGGACATTCAGATCGGCAGTTCAGTGCCAATTGGAGATCAAGTCTTGTTGATAGGGGGAAGCTAGAGTGCTCCAAGTATGCGAGTGCTCTCCTCATGGCCGCTGGGGAGCCGGTGTACTAGACGATCGATTCCATGAAACCGGCGGTTATGGAACGGATGATTGGTTGGCGGATTCCTTGTTTGCGATTGGCTGAACGAGGAATGTCATCATGGCGAAGTGGCGGCAAGCGGTAGAGTTGGCGCTGAACGATGCGGAGATTGAAGCATTGACGGCTCTGTCGCGGTCGAGGACGGAACCAGCAAGCCGGGTGTCGCGGGCCGCGATGCTGCTTGCCTATCGCGAGCAGGCGTCGTTCTTTGCGGTGGGACAAAGACTTGGCGTGCACCATCAGACGGTCCAGCGTTGCGTGGAGCGGGCGCTGGCCTATGGCGCGCTGGCGGCCCTCGACGACCGACCGCGACCGGGCAAGGAGCCGGTGATCACGCCGCAGGCCAAGGCCTGGTTGGTGTCTTTGGCGTGCGACAAGGCCAAAGAGCATGGCTATCCGCACGAGCTGTGGACGACGCGGCTTTTGGCCCGTCATGCGCGCGAGCACGGCCGCGCGGCGGGTCACGAATGTCTCGCCCATCTGGTCCAGGGCACGGTCTGCAAGATACTCGGCAACGAGGACATCAAGCCGCACAAGGTGCGCTACTATCTTGAAAATCGCGACGCCGAGTTTGAACAGAAGATGGCGGAGGTTCTGTGCGTCTACCGCGAGGTCCAGGTCCTGAAAAAAGCCACCGCCCGCTCGAAGAAGTCGCAGAAGTCGGTCGCGATTGTGTCCTATGATGAGAAGCCGGGAATCCAGGCGATCGCGACGACGGCGCCGGATTTGCCGCCCGAGCCCGGACTGCATGCGAGCTTCGCGCGGGATCATGAGTACAAGCGCCATGGCACGCTCAGCCTGTTGGCCGGGATCGATCTGCTCACCGGAAAGGTGCACGCGCTCGTCCGAGATCGCCACCGCAGCCGCGAGTTCATCGAATTCCTCAAGCTCCTCGATGCCGCCTATCCCGGCGGTACCGCGATCAAGCTGATCCTCGACAATCATTCCGCACACATCTCGAAGGAAACCAGAGCCTGGCTCGACACACGACCGGCAGGCCGCTTCGACTTTACCTTCACGCCCAAGCACGGCTCTTGGCTCAACCTCATCGAGGGCTTCTTCTCCAAATTCGCTCGCTCCGTCCTGCGTCACATCCGAGTGACCTCAAAGCACGAACTCAAACAACGCATCATGGCCGGCATCGACGACGTCAATCGCCATCCAGTCATCCACACGTGGTCCTACAAGCTCGCCGAGGCTGCCTGATATGATTCGAACCATGGAAACGCTGATCTAGATGGCTGCGGAGCCGCTGAACGGGTTCCGCGCATGAAAGCCTGAATCTCCTCCAGACTGAGCACGCCATCTTTATTGGCATCCATTGCTTTGAAGATGCGCTCGTGAGCCGTCTGGAACTCCTGTAACGAGACTGTTCCGTCGCCATCGGCGTCCATCAGCGCAAACATAATTCGCATAGCAAAGGGGCTCATCATACTTCCAGGCCCCATCATGCGACCTCCCATCATGCCCGGCCCCATCATGCCTGGACCCATCATGCCTGGTCCCATTGCTCCGGCGGGCGGGGAGGCGGGTTGCGAGGTCTGTCCTTGCGCACCGGCAGCGCTGTCAGGGTGGTGCGGATCCTGCCCCGTTTGGGCAAAGGCCGGCAACCCTGCGATCAAGGTTGCCGCAACCAGCACGCTGCGAAACATGACCATCTTCTTGGCCTCCTCTATCTGATGAGCTATCAGGCGGCGTGTAGCTTAAACGGCTCGTCGTCGCACGAAGAAATTATAGAGCGGCACGAGGATTACAGCCACGTACCAACCGTAGCCGAAGCTTTCCACAAGCCCGAGCAGGAAGCTTTGCCAGGTCAAAAGTTCGAAACCCGGCAGGAAGATGAGAGCCCCGCGTGATATATCGGCAGTCCTGGAAAGACCAGGTAGCCAATCAGGCAGATTACGTAGGATATCACGAAGAACAGGCTGAGACTGAAACCCACGGCCACGATCGAGAGCGACTCGTGGTGGGCTTGCCGGGTGGTCACATCAATTTGCTGAGAGGTCATTTCGGCCCCCTTCGGAGTCCGCAACGACTCCCAATATCATCTAGGGTCCGCAACATAGTTGATCTGGATCAATAACGCGGCATTCGCACCGAGCGTCTAAAGTTGCACAAAGTGACCGTCAGGCCTGCGTAGACGCCATACGCTCTCGTTCACCATCAGCCGGGAGAGAAGGCGTGAATTCTTAAGGGATTCTTATCGTCGGTGGCTATGGCGTCGTCGGGCGGCGCATCGCCGCCGAACTTGCGCCCAACTATCCGGACCGTGTCGTAGTCGGAGGCCGTAATCTGGCACGCGCTGAAGAGGTCGCGACGGCGGGCTGGCATCTGGGACCAGATCATGGAAGCGCTGGCCGCCGCTCACGATGGCGCGGTGCAGATGATCGATACATCCGTCGTGCGCGTGCACCAGCATGGAGCCTGTGTTGCGGGCAACGGAGAACAACACATGGGCCGGTCGCGAGGTGGGCTCACGAGCAAGATTCATGCGATGGTGGATGCCAATGGCCTGCCTGTGCGGCTCGGCCTTACGCCCGGCGAGGCTCATGACAATCGGCTCTGCCCGGAGCTATTGACGGGATTGCAGCCGCAATCAATGTTGCTGGCAGATCGCGGATATGACGCAGACTGGATCAGGGCGCTCGTCAATCAACAATGCGCGTGGGCCAATCTTCCGACGAAGCGCAATCGAAAGGAGCCAATTTGCTTTTAGCCCTTACCTGTATCGCGCGCGCAATCTCATCGAGCGGTGTTTCAACAAGATCAAGCAGTGCCGCCGCAACGCCACTGGCCACGACAAACTCGCTGCCAACTCCCTCGCCTTTATCAAGCTTGCATCGATCCGCATTTGGCTGCGCGCTTATGAGTTCACGCCATAGATCGATCCACCTAAATCTCATTCCGTCTTGATGTTCGCTGCCTTGGCAATCGGCCACCATTTCTCGGCCTCGGCCTTTTGGTACGCGCCGAGCGCCTCCGGCGTCTGCTGCCCAGGCGGCGGCATGTCCAGGCCCATGTCGATCACGCGCTGTCGCACCGCCGGATCAGACAATGCGTCCATGGCGGCGGAATTGAGTTTTGTGATGGCGTAGCGGGGCGTGCCTTTCGGCGCCCAAAGCCCATTCCACACCGAGACGTAAATACCTGGCAAGCCGGCTTCGTCAACCGTGGGGATATCGGGCGCCGCAGCAAGACGAGTGTTGGCGGTGACCGCATAGGCCCTGATCTGCCCATTGCGCACTAACGGAAGGAAACTGCCGGTCGCCGTGCACATCAAGTCGAACTGTCCGGCGAGAAGATCCTGCATCGCCGGCGCGCCACCGCGATACGGCACGAACTGCCAGCGTACGCCGATCTGGCTTTGAATGTAGAGACCGCACAGATGTTGCACTGTTCCGGCGCCGACGGTCCCCTGGGTCACCTTGTCCGAGTTCGCTTTGAGCCAACCGATGAGTTCCTTCAGGTCCTTGGCCGGTACCGAATTCTTTGTAACAATCAAAAATCGATAACTTGGCAGCAGAGCGATCGGATCAAAATCGTTGATCACGTCATAGGACAGCGTCAAGGCCGCGCCATTGACGACGTTTGTCTCGGTATTGCCCATGAGGAAGGTGTAGCCGTCGGGCAACGCGCGCGCGGCCCGGGCGACGCCGATACTGCCGGACGCACCACCCACGTTCTCGATGGTGATGTTCTGGCCAAGCGGTGTCTTCATGCGCTCCGCGAACAAGCGCGCGAGCGCGTCGGTCACGCCGCCCGCCGGGTAAGGAACAATCATTGTGAGCGGACGCGAGGGATAGTCTTGCGCGCCAGCGCTCGCGCTGATTCCAAATACCGCAACAGCCACCGCGAGACACCGCTTGCTCATGTTTATCCTCCCGCTCGCCGGTAGCGCCGATTCATCGGACATCCCGGGTCGGCGCCTTGGTGCCGACTTCGGACATGCCCCCCAGTCAAATACCCCGCCTTGCTGGGTTGCATTAAGCACTATTCGCCAGGCACCAATCCCCACTTACGCGTTGTCCGTGTGGCCTTGCGGATTCGGCTACGATCAGCCTAGCAGCGAAACCGCCGCGTCGGTACCGGGTATAGGTCACCGCAGATCAACCACGCCTGCTCAAAAACGTGTCCGCCTTGGAAAACCGAGCGATCCGACGCATTTGCGTCCAAAACAAGATGCTGTCGCGGATCAAGTATTCGGTAGGCGCCGCGGCACTTATAGGCTATCGGCTACACGGCAGGATCGATGCGCGCTCCTGGTTGTGGGGACTCATGGCAGGCAAGACCGAGGTGACGACGCAGACGGAAGAGTTGCCGCAGAAGGAGGGTCTTGAGTTTCCGCCAGACAGCCCGGTGCTCGACCTATCGGACGCGGCCGTCAAGAAGCTCATCCGGTCCGCCAAGAAGCGCGGCTACGTCACGCATGATCAGATCAATTCGGTCTTGCGTTCCGAGGAGGTCAGTTCCGAGCAAATCGAGGATGTCCTTGCGATGTTCAGCGAGATGGGCGTGAACGTCGTCGAGTTCGAGGAAGCAAAGGGCGACGGCGAGGAGGAGCGCGAGGAGGCCGACGAGGAAGCTGAGGGCCAGGGCGGCGGGTTGGTCGAGGTTGAGCAAAAGGTCCCGGCCAAGTCCGAGACCAAGGAGCCGATCGAGCGCACCGACGATCCCGTTCGCATGTATCTGCGCGAGATGGGCTCCGTGGATCTGCTGTCGCGCGAGGGCGAGATTGCCATCGCCAAGCGCATCGAGGCCGGTCGCGAGGCGATGATCGCGGGCCTATGCGAAAGCCCGCTCACGTTCCAGGCTATCATCATTTGGCGCAATGAGCTCAACGAGGGAAAAGTATTCCTGCGCGATATCATCGACCTCGAAGCAACCTATGCCGGTCCCGACGCCAAGGCTGTGCCGGCGGCAGCCGGGCGCGACGGCCAGCCGGCCGCGCTGGCGCCTGATGCAGCAACGGGGATCAGCTCGCTGGTGCAGACGCCGGCCCCCCCGACAGCGCCGTCAAGCGCAACGTTCAAACCGGCGCCCGAGCGCACCGTCGGCGAACAAGGAGAGCGCGGTGAAGGGCCCCTGGGCGAAGCCGATTTCGACGACGACGACGACACGGAGAACTGGCTCTCGCTCGCCGCCATCGAGGCCGAGCTCAAGCCCAAGGTGGTCGAGATCTTCGACAACATTGCCGACGCCTACCAACGGCTGCGCCGTCTGCAGGACCAGGATATCCAGAACAAGCTGCGCAACGATTTGCTCTCGCCCGCCCAGGAGCGCCGCTACAAGAAGCTCAAGAAGGACATTATCGCCGAGGTGAAGTCCTTGCGGCTCAATCAGGCGCGCACCGACGCGCTCGTCGAGCAGCTCTACGAGATCAACAAGCGACTAGTCGGCTATGAGGTTCGCCTGATGCGGCTCGCCGAGAGCCACGGCGTCTCGCGCGAAGATTTTCTTAAGAACTATCGGGGCTCCGAACTCGACCCGCGCTGGCTCAACCGGGTGTCGCACCTGTCCGCCGAGGGCTGGAAGAACCTCGTTGCCAAGGAAAAGGACAAGGTCATCCAACACCGCCACGAGATCCAGATGCTCGCCGGTGAGACCGGGCTTGAGATCGGCGAATTCCGCAATATCGTGCACATGGTGCAAAAGGGGGAGCGCGAGGCGCGCCAGGCCAAGAAGGAGATGGTGGAGGCGAACCTGCGCCTCGTGATCTCGATCGCCAAGAAGTACATCAATCGCGGTCTGCAGTTCCTCGACCTGATCCAGGAAGGCAACATCGGCCTGATGAAAGCGGTCGATAAGTTCGAATATCGCCGCGGCTACAAATTTTCGACCTATGGGACCTGGTGGGTCCGCCAGGCAATCTCGCGCTCGATCGCCGACCAGGCGCACACCATCCGCATCCCAGTTCATATGATCGAAGCAAGCTCCCAGGTCGCCCGCACGAGCCGGCAACTGCGCGAGGAGATCGGTCGCGAGCCGACGCCCAGGGAGCTGGCCGAGAAGCTCGGGATGCCCGTGGAGAAAGTGCAAAAGGTTCTGAAAGTCGCCAAGGAGCCGCTTTCGCTCGAAACACCCATTGGCGACGAGGAGAACTCTCACCTCGGTGATTTTATCGAGGACCAGAACGCGACCCTGCCGATCGATGCCGCCATCCAGTCGAACCTGCGCGAAGTCACGACCCGCGTACTCGCTTCCGTCACGGCGCGCGAGGAGCGCATTCTACGC
>CAWHYZ010000017.1:0-713626 GCA_963833605.1 uncultured Alphaproteobacteria bacterium | reverse complement strand
TCGTGCCAAAGGACTAAACCGCTCGCGCGGTAGGGCGCTGCGGCAAGCGGCACGGCCGGTGCAGTAACGGGATGGAGCGTCCTGTCTGAAGATGAGGGGTTATTCGCAACCTCACTTCAAACAGGAGCATCCGCATGATCGACGAGGCCATCAGCCCGTTGCGCCGGCGCATGATCGAAGACATGACGATCCGCAAGTTAGCGTCGAGGACGCAAGAAGGCTACATCCGCACGATCAAGAACTTTGCTAGTTTTCTCGGCCGCTCGCCCGACACCGCAAGCCTGGAGGACGTCCGGCGCTTTCAGTTGCATCTTGCGCAGAACGGCGCACACCCGCCCATTCTCAATCACACGGTGTCTGCGCTGCGGTTCTTTTTCCGGGTCACGCTCAAGCGACACGACATCGTCGAGCACACGACGTTCATCCGTGAGCCGCGCAAGCTGCCGGTGGTGCTCAGTCCGGAGGAGGTGGCGCGCCTGCTCAAAGCGGCTCCGGGGCTCAAGTACAAGGCGGCGCTGAGCGTGGCCTATGGTGCAGGTCTGCGCGCCGCCGAGGTGGTCTCGCTCAAGGTCTGCGATATCGACAGCAAGCGGATGCTCATCCGCGTGGAGCAGGGCAAAGGCCGCAAAGACCGCAACGTGATGCTGTCTCCGAGCCTGCTCGAGCTGCTGCGTGCCTGGTGGCGGGCGGCACGACCGCAAGGCTGGCTGTTTCCAGGGCGCAATCCCGTGCAACCGACGACCACGCGCCAGCTCAATCGCGCCTGCCATGCCGCCGCACAGGCGGCCGGGATCGAGCGCAATGTATCTCTGCACACGCTGCGACACAGCTTTGCCACCCATCTGTTGGAGCAGAACATCGATGTCCGCGTGATCCAGGTTCTGCTCGGTCACGCCAAGCTCGAGACCACCGCGCTCTACACGCGGGTCGCCACCAAGACGATCCAGCAGGTTATGAGCCCGCTCGAGCATATCGCGCTCAAGCTCAAGGAGGCTCAGCCGCCCACCTGAAGCGCGGCACGTGCCGCGTCCGGCTTTGGAGGTCGCGGACATCTTCCGCGGCCATGGACCGGCATGGCGTCAAGCCAACGCCGGCCATGTGAGCCTCGAGCAGCTGAAGGTGATGTCAGCGATCGAGAGCTGCCGCACGGCAGCCTTCGGCGGGCATGTCGCGCGCTGCCAAGACTGTGGCTACACGGCCATTGCCTACAACAGCTGTCGCAACCGGCACTGCCCGAAGTGTCAGGGTGCCGCCGCAAAGCAATGGCTCGCCGACCGGGCGGCCGAGCTCTTGCCGGTGCCCTACTTCCACGTGGTCTTCACGCTGCCGGCGGCAATCGCCAACATCGCCTACCAGAACAAGGCCGTGATCTACGACATTCTGTTCAAGGCCTCGGCTGAGACGTTGATCACGATCGCGGCCGACCCCAAGCATCTCGGCGCCCGCGTCGGCATCACTTCCGTTCTGCACACCTGGGGCTCGGCGCTCACCCACCATCCGCACGTCCATATGATCGTGCCGGGCGGCGGCATCTCGCTCGATGCAACACGCTGGGTGTCATGCCGACCGGGATTCTTCCTCCCCGTCCGCGTGCTCTCGCGCCTGTTCCGCCGGCTGTTCCTGGAGAAGCTGATCGCAGCACACCAACAGCTTCAGTTCTTCGGCAGCCACCTTCCACTCGCCGACGCACAAGCGTTTGCGACATATCTGGCACCGCTGCACAAAGCCGAATGGGTCGTCTATTCAAAGCGCCCGTTCGGTGGCCCTGAGGCGGTGCTGGCCTATCTCTCGCGCTACACCCACCGCGTCGCCATCTCCAACAGCCGGTTGATCGCACTCGATCACGCCGGCGTCACCTTCAGGTGGAAGGATTACCGGATCAAAGGCCGCCACCGCTACAAGCGCATGACGCTCGCAGCCGGCGAGTTCATCCGCCGCTTCCTCATCCACGTCCTGCCAAAGGGCTTCCATCGCATCCGCCATTACGGCCTGCTGGCCAAAGCCTCCTGCGCCGACAACATCGCGCGAGCCCGCCAGTTGCTCGCCATCCCAGAGCCCCAAGCCCAGCCTGTCCATGTCATCGATGACAACGACCCGCATCCCTGCCCACACTGCGGCGGCCGCATGATCATCATCGAAACCTTCGCACGCGGATCGACGCCCCGGCATTGGCCGACAAGCCCGATGATCTCGATCAGGATCGATACTTCATGATGGCGCCCACCACGCGATCCCGCAAAGTCGTTCGTTCCTTCAGCTGGTTTCCCATCGGCCGCAACAGCGCTTGCTCAAATATCCAAATATCTGATCAATTCGGGCAGCAATCTTCAGCGTTCAAGCCAGACCGCCACTCACCTGTGCGCGAGCTCGCCGTCTTCCAAGCTGTAGCATCGCTCAGCAACCAACCCGCTCCATCATCTGCGCCACACAAATCCCCATAGCTCGCCGCACCCCCGCACCCCATCTCCCGCGGTTTCCTCCCTTGCAGGTTTTCCGACGCCGGCCGCCAGTGCGCACGGCCTGTTCGTCAGCGGCCGGCATCCGAAAACCTTCACAGACTCGGACTGTTGCACCAGCGCCCGAGTCGTCGCCTCCCCGGACTTGCGGTCAAGGTCGCGCCGCCAGGTAGCGCGAGAGTGCCTGCATGTCGGCGTCGTTGAGCTCAAACATGGCGTCCGCCATGGACGCGACGCCGGAGCCGACTCGCCGGCCCGCTTTGAAATCGCGGAGCGCCTTCAGCAGGACATCTTCGCGCTGGCCGGACAGGCGCGCCGCAGCGCGAAAGCCGTTGTAATCGTCGGAATGACATGAGCGGCAGCGGTGTTGCAGCGCAAGCTCTTGTCCTCGTTGCGCGAGCGCGTCGGGAGGGACGACGGGCTTGGGCGGCGGCAGCGACGCATAGTAGGCACCCAGATTGCGGATCTCCTCGTTGCTCAAGGCTTCGGCGATCGGCTGCATCACGTCGTTCTTCCTGGCACCGGAGCGGTAGTAGACGAGCTGCCACTGCACGAATTCATCGGGCTGGCCGGCGAGCGAGGCCGTGAGCGGCGTTTGCGAAACGCCGTCCGCGCCGTGACAAGGCGCACAGGCCTCGGCCAGCGTCTTGCCGGCCGCCGCATCCGCGGCGTCCGCGCGCCCGCCGCCAGCCGCGAGCGCAGCCGCGCCGAGAGCGATCAGGAGCAAGCGAGCGTGCGTCATGCGTCCCGCAGAATGGCAGGCCCCGGCCGGTGTGCCGGCCCTTAACCGGAGGAGATCGGGAGCGGCCGCCCTGGCCTGAGGCGCACAGCGACCGCAATGCCGGATCAGTTGCCGTAGCTGATCCGATAGATCGCGCCGGTGAAATCATCGGCCACCAGGAGGGAACCGTCCCTGGCTTGCAGCACGTCGTTCGGCCGGCCGCGATACTTGCCGTCGGGGCCGATCCAGCCGGTCGCAAATTCGACCTGCTTGACATCCTTGCCGGCCGGATCGGCGATGACGCGCATCAGCCGCCCGCCCTGGAACTGGTGGCGGTTCCAGGAGCCGTGCTCGGTCACGATCATGTTGTTCTTGTAATCGGCCGGGAACTGATCGCCGGTGTAGAACTTCATGCCGAGCGGCGCGACGTGCGCGCCAAGCTTGAACGCCGGGGGCGAAAACTCCGAGCACTTGCGGCCCATCGCAAATTTCGGATCCGAAACGTCGCCCTGGTGGCAGTACGGATAACCGAAGTGCTCGCCCAGCCTGGTGACATGGTTGAGCTTGTCGCTCGGCATGTCGTCGCCGAACCAGTCGCGCGCGTTCTCGGTGAACCAGTAGTCGCCGGTGCGCGGATCGACGTTGCCGCCCACGCTGTTGCGCACGCCGAGCGCGACGAGCTCCGCAAGACCGTTGGCCGGATTGACGCGCCTGATCTGCCCGGTCGAGGTCGGCGGCAGGCAGATGTTGCAGGGTACGCCGATCGGAACGTAGAGCCAGCCGTCCTTGTCGAACGTCAGATACTTCCAGCCGTGCGGCGGGTAGGGCGGCATGTCGTCGTACACGACCTGCGGTTCCGGCAGCTTGTCGAGGTTGGCATCGGCATTGTCGTATTTGTAGATCTTGTCGATATCCACGACATAAAGCGCGCCGTCGCGGTAGGCGATGCCGGTCGGCATCTTCATGCCCTTGATGATGGTCTTCGCCGTCCGCTTGCCGCCCTGGTCGGTCACGGCGTAGACGTTGGTGGCCAGGAACGAGCCGACGTAGAGCGTGCCATCCTTTCCCCACGCCATCTGCCGCGCCTGCGGCATTCCACTGGCCCACAGCTCGATCTTGAAGCCCGGCGGCAGCTTGATGTTCTGGAGAGAGGCTCTGATCTCATCATCGGTAAAGCCGGTCGGCGGCGGTAGCGTATTGAGGACGTGAGTGCCCTTCTGCTCCGCCGTCTCGTCGCCCATGAACCAGTCGTTCGGCGGATGCAGCCAGAAGTCTTTCTTGGTGGAATCGTATGATTTGAGATCCTGGGTACGCGCACCGGGCGCGAACAGCAGTCCACCGACCACGACGGCACCCGCCACGATCGCTGCAACGGCCTTCAGGTTTGTCGACATTTTTTCCTCCCTTGAACCGGGAGCCCCGCGATCCCGGAACCAGGAGCAAATGATAGTGATTTTGCCGGCCGCTTCACTACCTAATTCGAGACCCCGGCGAGCCTGAGGAGGCAACGCCCCCGGCGTCGCGGCACGAGTTACCGCTAAACCGGCTCTGCCCGCGGGCTCGATCGCCTGATGTCCGCCGATACGGTGTCAGCGTAAGTCGTTTCTCGTGGGGCTGACGATACAGAGAGTCATTGCTGTGCCGATGGATTTGTGATTGCTTCGCGCCGCGAGGTGGACAATGCTGTTTCTGGAGGAGTTTCGACAGGGAAACAGCCTCGATTCACTCCCCATCAATCCACGATCCAACGACACGAAGGATGCACCATGTTGAAGTTCTATTACAGCGGCGCCCCCAACCCGACGAAGGTGGCGCTCTTCCTCGAGGAATCCGGACTTCCCTACGACCCGATCCCGGTCGACACGCGTAAAGGTGAGCAGCATAAGCCGGAGTATCTGGCGATCAATCCGAATGCCAAGGTGCCCGCCATCGTTGACGGTGACGCGGTCGTGTTCGACAGCAACGCGATCCTGCTCTATCTCGCCGAGAAAACCGGCAAGTTCCTGCCCGACAACACGCCCAAGGCGCGTGGCGAATTGCTGTCGTGGCTGATGTTCGTCGCCTCCGGCGTGGGTCCCTATGCCGGCCAGTTCGTGCATTTCCGCTCTTACGCACCGGAGAAGCTGCCCTACGCGATCAACCGCTACGCCTTCGAGGCGCAGCGCCATTTCGGGATCCTCAACGACCGCCTCGCGAAGCGGAAATACATGCTGGGCGACGCCTATACCATCGTCGACATGGCGGTTTGGGGCTGGGCACGGCTCGCGCCCAACGTGCTGGGCGAGGACGCCTGGGCCAAGTTCTCGAATCTCAAGCGCCTGGTCGATGAGATCAGCGCCCGGCCGGCGGCCCAGCGGGCAGCAGCGCTCAAGGACAAGCATCAGTTCAAGACCGAGATGGACGAGGCCGCCGTTGCCGCGATGTTCCCGCACATGAAGCAGAAAGTGGCCTGATTTCTGGCTCGCGAGTGTTTAGGCAGCACGTCAACCCTGAACACTCGCGGGCATGCTGCGGATGAGCGGAAACTGCATGTCGGCGACCGGCTGCAACACGTCCGGTCGCCGAATTCTACTCCTGAACGAAGCACCGCTTGCCCAAAGATTAGTTGTGTGTGCTTGCGTGGTTTGCGTTAACCTCGCGCGCCGGCGTGACCAACAATCAGGTCGCACGCCGAAGGCGGTCAGCATGCGGGCAGGAGGCTGACTTGACGGCAGCTCGGTCTGGCAAGGCGCTGTTCCGTCTCGAAGAGGCGACCATCGACGGTCTGCATGCAGCGATCAAGGCCGGCGAAACGACCTGCGTCGACGTGGTCTCCCATTACATCGAACGTGTGCGCGCATTCAACGGGGTGGCCAGCATGCTGGTCACGCGCGACGGTGCTCCTGTTGCGCAAGCAACCGGTGCAGTGCGCGCAAAAGCGCAGCTCCGCTTTCCGACGCAGACCGTGAAGGCCTCGACGATCCTGCCGGATCTCGACACATACAATGGTCCGCCGCTGGAATACGGCCGGATGGAAGCGACGGCCTCCGATCCCAGCCTGCAGCAGCAATTTGGGATGATTGTTGGGATTCCGAATGCCGGGCAGGTCAATGCGCTTGGTACGCTCAACATCCGGGGTGAGCGCTCCGTGACCTGCCGGGGCGATTTTGATCGGCATCCATCGCTCGGCCCGCTCCCGCCGGGCGCGCCTCCGATCTGCGAGTACTTCCGCCACCTTCCTGATGCGCTGGAATGCGCCGCCGAACTCGATGCTGCTTACGGCCGCAATCCGGATCTCCAAGCGATGCCGATGTACGGCGTCGTGTTTTCGTTCAAGGACTCGTTCGACACCAAGGATATGCGCTCGACCGGCGGTGGCGACGCGCGCTACGACATCGATTTCCCGGCGCGCGATCACGTGCTGGTCGAGCAGCTGCGCCGGAAGGGCGCAATCATCTTCGCCAAGGCCGTCAACACCGAATATAACGGTCGCGCCGGCGACCCGGGCGGCGCCCATGATCCCGATCGCGTCCTGCCTTCCACCCTCGGGTATCAACGCAGCACATGGGCGGGCAATCCCTCAAATCCCTACGACACCACGCGCTCCGCTTCGCTCGGCTCAAGTTCCGGATCCGGGGTGTCGGTCAGCACCAACATGGTGATGGCGAGCCTGGGCGAGGAGACGCGTGCATCCTGCCGTGGGCCCTCCAATCACAACGCGATCGCGCTCATTCTTCCGCACAAATCCATGCTCGGGTTCGGCGGCGGCGCCATCGGTGCGGACATCTATTGCGACCGCAGCGGCATTCATTGCCGCACCATCCAGGACTGCGCCAAGGTGCTCGATGCCCTGAAGGATCCGGTCGAAGGTTATTATGACCCGCGCGATCCGTTCACGACCGTTCCGCGCTCGTCGGTACTGAACACGGGCTACGCCCGCCACGCGGCCATGACCGGCGAACCGGGCACGCTCCAGGGCATGCGTCTCGGGGTGATCCGTGAATCGATGCTGATCCCGCCCGGGTCGAAGACCGAACAACCCATCGTCACAGCCGCGGCCGCGGAAATCAAAGCCGTCCTTGCAAATCACCTTGGTGCGACGCTGGTCGAGTCCTCCGATCCGCTCTGGACGCCCGACCCGGACGTTGAACGCATGCAGACCGACTTCCGCGGTGCGCTCGCCCGGCTGGTGCCGATATTCATGCCGGAGTTGCTGTTCCGGCTCGGGCGTGACGGGCAGCCCCTGTTCAAGGAATTCGCGGCAGCGATCGCGCCAACCGAGTTCATTCCAGGCAAGGTGTTCGGCTCGGGCAAGATGCAGCCGATAGATTACATGGTGGAAATGGCGGAAGGCCGGATTGAGCCGCCGTCAAACCTCAACCTCGCCACCGTGCAGCAGCAGGAGCTGGCGATGGCGTTTCGGTTCCACATTCCGCAATATTTAGGCCGGCGGGCGGCGGATTGGAGCAAGCTCGGATTTTCCGAAACGCTCGTGGATTTTCGAAGCCTCAACGCACGTTCGAAGTTCTGGGGCGACGATCAGCGAGCCGCATTCAGGAACTGGGAAGAGATCAGCGATCCGCGCAATCCCTTGGGCGGACGCCAGGGCGTGGATGAGCGGATCATGCTGCGCGAGTTGCTGCGCCGCGTCGATATGATGGTGATCCTGGAAAACAAGCTCGACGCGTTGGTACGGCTGCACACGCCCTGGCCGCCTGGACTGATCGGCGGCGCCTACCAGTACGACATCCCGAGCAACCTCAACCCGGAATCATTTACCGGTCCGAATGCCGGACTGACCGAAGTGCTGGTGCCGGCCGGCTATGTCACGACGGTTTACGATCCCACTTTCATGCTCACCCCTGACGGTACCCGTTACGTTTCCAGACCGTCGCAGGCGCCTACCACCATTCCGGAGCCAGGCCTGCCGTTCTCGCTGGTGTTCCGCGCCGAACCCGGTAAGGAAGATATCCTGCTCAAGATTGCATCGGCCTACGAGGCTGCCTCGATGCGCCGCATCCCGCCGCCGGGGTTTGGCCCATTACCTCCCAGGACACGGGTCAAGGCGCTTGCGCGCGACGCGGTCGAGACTCAATAAATTTATGCGGCCAGCGTGGCCTAGACTAGTACTCCTCGGCAAGGTGTTTGAAGCATCGCCCCGAACATGACGTTCACGGAACATCGGCCAACTCATCAAACCATCAACCCGGCCCACGACATCTCCCGTCAGCCGCGCGTCCGCGCGAACTGGATTGCGTTCCCCGACAACCGCCGTGTCGCGCCTTCATCGCTGCGAGCGAAGCGCAATTGAAGAGGGAGGATTGCACGTCCCGAGACCGATCGGCGACAAAACCGAAGAATTTCAGACCTTACTCAACCGCGCCCATGGGCTTCGGGCGCGTCGTGAGTCCAGGCCACGAGCAACTGCCAGACGATCGAAAGTACAATCGGTCCGACAAATAGACCAATCATCCCATGCGCGAGCGTGCCGCCCAAGACCCCGATCAATATCACCAGCATCGGTGTTGTTAGGCCTTTTGCCACGAGCGGTCGCAATATGTTGTCGAGCAAATTCACCGGCACCATGTAGAGCGTAAACAGAATCGCCATCATCGGATCCATCGCAAACCAGCTCCATATGATCAGCGGCACGATGATGACCGACGGCCCGATTTGAATTATTCCAAACAATAGAATCAAAAAGCTGAACAAACCTGCTGCGGGAACCCCGGCGAATAGCAAGCCTATGCCCGCCAATAGCGCCTGCACGATCGCGATGCCGATAATGCCGCGCGAAACGTTGCGAATTGTTGCTCCCGCCAAATCAACGAATTCTTCACCGCGCCCGGTTGCAACACGGCCGAGAACGTTTTTGACGGAACGAACCAGTGACGGGCCCGGAATAAGAAGGAAACCGGAAACAACGAGTGCGACGATGAATTTGAGCAGACTTATACCCACGCTACCCGCCGCGGTGAGCATACTTGCCCCCAGAGGCTTAAAATGTGGGGCAACCTCGATGACGAGGGCTTGAATGTTGGTCGACGCGAGTTCCCACGCGTCAAATATCTGTTCTCCAATTACCGGCCAAGCTTTCACTGCTCCGACAGGAGGAGGAATTGCTAGACTCCCATCACCAAAGCGATCAAAGAGCATCCGAACGGTTTCAGCTAGGCTGAGGGCGAGCCACGTGACTGGACCTAGCATTAGAAGAAAAGCGAGAACGGTGATTGCAACCGCCGCCAATGCGCGATGGCCACCAAGCTTTGTCGAGAGCCAATCGAAGATCGGGTAGAGCGCTACAGTAATGATGATGCTCCAAAAAATGATTGTCAAAAATGGTGTGATGAGGATTAACGACCAGTATCCAAGAAGCCCAAGGCACACTATTCGAATTGCAAGAACCACGAGTTCTTCATTCGATGTACTGAGCTTTAGAGATCGGTCTTCGTCGTTCACTGCTGCGGTCCTTTTTGCCTCAAACGGATATTATCAGTTCACGACTTCCCTTTCCTTCCAAACCACCGCGCCCACAGCCTCGGCTGCCTGCCGTATTCTACGGTAGCCATCCGAAGAAAATGTCTCCGAAAATGGTAGAAAAACAGGGTGTAACGTTACTACCCAGCAGAAGCGTCATCTCCCCGGATGCAGAGACGGTAGTTTTCATATCTCAGTGTCGGGGCGGGGAAGTGGGTCCCGATCGCCGGAAACGTGGGTTGGGGACCACGCGTTTCTATGGGTGGGGGTCGGCGACCGGAGGCCCACATCTATCCTACGATCTGCCCACTACGTCCGCCAGTAAACTTCGGTTTCTAAAGCCTGCACTGTGTTACATCACATTCAGAAGCGCCTAATCCACTCGGTTGCCTCACCCTTTGTTGCATCTGGCTGCTGGTTTTGCGTGACCCTGCATCCGCTCCGCGGACTTGGGGTGGCATTTCAAACTTATTGCAACGAGTGCGAACGGGCGATGAGGCCGAGGCGGCATTCGACGGAGTGCCAGGGCCGGCCAGTGGCCGGACTGCGGTCGATCTGACGGGCGTGAGAGGCGTGCTCGCTCCCTTTGGAGGCCGGGTGGGATGGAACGCGGCACCAAAAAAATTCCAAGGATCATAATCGCTCGTCGGGAAAAGCCGCCGACGTTGAGATTGCATCCCGGTCAATTCACCTCGAACCAGAATTTTGCGACGAAGGTGGCGCCGCACCAGCGTGAGGTGAGGCCCTCCGGGTTGGTCACTGGGTTGACCCGGCCGCCGGGCGTGGCGTGAGGATCGCCGGTAAACACGAAGCAGTTCTCCTTCGAGAGGTTCGTGTCGTAATAGCGCAGATCAAGATTGAAGATGCTGCGGGTAAACGTCACTCCGGCGGTCCAGTTGAGGTATGCCGGCAACGGGAAGCCGCCCAGTTCAATCGCCTGATTGCCGAACCAGTAGTAGCCGACGCCACCGGTCAGCGCCGCCGAGACTTTCTCCGGCAGCACGTTGCGCGGCAGGTCGAGGCCCACGCCGAAGGCGGCATATTTGCTCCAACCGCCGGTGTTGGAGAAATCAGGCGAATAGGCGAAGCCGGCGGCGACGCGCAATCGATCGGTCAGCTTGGTGTCGGCGCGTGCGCCGACTTCCAAATAGTTGATGCCCGGGCTGCCGGGAAGCTCGCCGGGGTAAATAAAGTATGTCCCGCCGAAATCGAACTCGGTGTTCCATAGCTTCGGACGCACGCCACTGGTTGCAGTGATCTCGCCCGACGGTTGGCTCGGCAGCTTGACGCTGGCAAAGGTGGTCCCGGCATAGAGCGGACCGAGTGTCGCTTCCAAACTTGCCCCGATCGCTGGTTTGTGGTCGGAGAGCGTGACGCCACGGTAGATGTAGACGGATGCAAATCCGGCACTCGCATTAAACTGGACGGAATCGGTTTGACGGCTCTGGGTTTCGGGAGCAATGCCGGGGCGCATGCCAGGTGCAATTGAACCGGCCTCCTCGTTATCAACCGGCTCGGCCCGCACCGATCCATCTGTCGCGGCAACGAGCACCAGCTGGGCAATTGCAGTGATCGAGGCCGCCAATAGATTGGCGCCGATGCTGAAAGGCCGCCTTGCCGTTCTGGTCTCGGAACGACGAACAAATACCGACCTATGGTATGATTTAGCCTGTGCACCGGTCATTCCGCCCCCCACCGAGCTCCGACCAAAGCAACCAGTATCTTCCAGTCTACAGTGGAGATCGGTATGCCGCAAGGACACGCGGGCGGACCCGCCGTTGGGTCAGCGTGATTTGTGGCCTGCCCGTGCTCCGCGTTGACGGCGACGGACAGCGGCAACGTCGCTTTCAAGGCATTTCGGAAGGCAGCAGGTAGAGCGTCAGTGCGAGGACGAGGTAGACGATCACCACCAGGGCTCCGATAAACCAGGCCGACTGGCCGCTGTTGGTCACCAGAAAAGCGGTCATGGTTGCGATCAGCATCATGACCACCGCACCCGGCCAGAACTGCAAATTCATCGGTGCCGGGCCGATGATATAACTGAAGAGCACAAGTACCGGAGCTACGAACAGCGCGATTTGAGACGCACTGCCGAGTGCGATACCCACGCTCAAGTCGAGCCGGTCCTTGCGCGCTGCGCTCAGCGCCGAGACCAACTCGGCGGCTCCGCCAACCAACGCCACGATGACGAAGCCGACGAATGCGGGGGTCATCCCGAGCGCCAGTGCGGCCTGTTGGAGCGACTCGACAAACACATCGCTCACCAGCGCGACCAGAACCGTAACGCACGCGAGGGTGGCCAGAGCTAGGTTCAGCGGCCATGCGGCTTCGCCATGCTCGCCGCGTTCTGCCGCTGCAAAGAACTCGCGATGCGTCCTGAGCGAAAATAGCAAACTGAGTCCGTAGGCGGTAATCAACAAAACAGATAGGCTCAGACTCAACATCTGTGCGAACTGCGCCATCGGTCCGGCCGTATCCGTCTCCGTGAGCATGGACGGGATCAGCAACGCGATCGTCGCCAGGAACAGAAGGCTTGCCTGCAGTCGCGCGTTGTTGCGATTGTATGTCTGCACGCGGTATCTGGTCCCGCCGACCAGCAACGACATTCCCAGCAGAAATAACGCGTTGGCAACGACCGCGCCCGCGATTGATGCCTTGACGAGAACGTACTGCCCGGCGCGCAGCGCAGCCAACGCGATGAGCAATTCGGTCAAATTTCCCAAGGTGGCGTTCAGCAGGCCCCCGATCGTGTCGCCGGTCTTGGCGGCGACTGATTTCGTGGCGTGACTGAGGAGCGCGGCCAAAGGCACGATTGACAGGATTGACAACACAAAAAGTACGGTATGCGAATGGGGCGCGAGCAGGCGAACGGCCAAAACCAAAGGCACGAGCGCAAGCAGCCAGAGCAAAGGATTGCGTCTGATATCCTCGAGCAAAGGTTTCATGAGCGCGTGATACGACGCGACTCCTGCCTCACAGTCAAGACTCCCGGAGGCAAGGCGGCCCTCAAGAAGAAGAACCCGACTGGCGCCGATACCACCGGTATTGGAGCATCGATGGAAAATCGCGGCCGGGTCGCCGGCAGAAGGTCATCTCCGACCTGCAGGCGGAAAGTCTCTACATGCTTGGGAGCAATAAGTTGACGCCGCTGCAGATTGCCATCCAACTTTGAGGTATTGGTTCACGCACGCTCGATACCCACTGGCGCAGACTTGACGATCATAAGGATAACCGCGAGGGGTGTTCTTAGTTGCACTACTCTGCGCACCTGCGTGCTCCAGTCCGTGCAACATCAAGAAGGCGGCAAACAGCCCGCTAATGATCAGGCGCATTCTGTTCCTCCCTTGGCCGAGAACTCCTGACCGCCGGCCCCGGCGGGTTCGCTTCAGCAGAGAACGACGCTCTCGAGTGGTTTGCGCTTGTTCGATTCTGGAAGTCTCGCTCACGCTTTTTCATTTTGCTCCGGGGCCAGGCTGGGCCGTATCGGTGACCCGTTGCCAAGTACGGTCTGGATTGAACGCCGTCATGCCGGCAACAATACCGGCAGTGTTCGGGCCCAGATCCTTTTGGTAGACATCTCCCTGGTGGTTAACGAGAAACGTCATTACTCCCGAGGTCCGGTATTGTGCCGGATAGGCGACCAGCGCGAAGCCGCCGATCATGCGGCCGCCCACGACATAGTCCAGCGCACCGCCTGATGCACTCGGTCCCTGCCGCGTGAGCACCTTGTAGAAATAGCCGTGATAAGCCGTGCGCTTTTGGCCAGCGCGATAGCCCTCCGCGGCGGCATTGGCCGCCAGTTCGCCGAGTGGACTCTCGTCCGCGCCGGATTGCGCCTGCCAATAGAGACCGTCCTTCCGGCCGGGCCGGCTGACGATGCGCCGCGCGTACGCTCCATTGCCGGCAACGCCGCGCTCGGCATATTCCTGTTGCGCGTCGACATAGGCGAGACAGACCTGAATCGCGTCGAGCTCGTTGCGGCCGATGCGGCGATCAAGGATCTCTTCGCGGCCGGCCGCGGTGTCGAACTGCCAGCTGCTGCCTTTGCGCACCAGTGGGATCGGGAACGGCCAATCCTCCGGGCCGATGATGAGTGTGGCCTTGTCCGGACCATCCATGTCAACCCGATGGTTGGCGTCATAGGCCTTGATGACGCGATCGCGCGCCGACGCATCGGCAATGGTATCGCCGGAAGACACGATATCGGTACCCCCTCGACCGAGCACGGTCAGAACGCTTTTCTGGTCGCCCGATCTGGCCGCTGTCACGAGCGCATCGGCGGCACTCTCCGGCGTCCTGAAGGACTGTTGGGCGCTTGCCGCCGACACCGTCGCGAGCGCAAACACCGCCGCGATCAACGACGTCAGTCGTGCCGGAGATGAGGCGGAATTGGTCACGGAGAGAATGGTGATCATGT
Organism: uncultured Alphaproteobacteria bacterium; assembly: GCA_963833605.1. Classification (GTDB taxonomy): domain Bacteria; phylum Pseudomonadota; class Alphaproteobacteria; order Rhizobiales; family Xanthobacteraceae; genus JAFAXD01. The sequence continues at coordinate 699,576 of CAWHYZ010000017.1, read as the reverse complement.
TGTCCTCGGCCGCATCTGAATTTGACATTGCGTTCTCTGAACACTGGCTCCCGGGAGCATCGCGATCACCGCCCGACAGATATCGCCGCTCGCTCCTGCGGGGCGTCGGTACTGGCGCGGGGGACAGGTGGAATCCGTGCGCCCGAAGCGATCCACCGGTCATAGGTCTGGAACGTCAGGCCGAGCATGTCGTAGTAGACCCTGAGGTAGCCGTCCCGACCGCGGACGACAGCTTTCGGCATGATCGTTTGCACTTCCTGCGCCATGACGCCGACGTAGGCCTGGTCGCTCCCGTTGTAGCTGAAGCGATAGAATCCAAGGCCGTTATGGAGATGGCCGAGAAGCGCAATGTCGTGCTTGAGCGCAACATCGGACCGCCGGCCGCCACCGCCACCGCGACCGCCGCCGCCGCCGCCCTCCACCACCGCGTGCCGCAGCGCGGGGCGCTCCGCCGCTACGCGCGGCTGCTGGGCGCTCCGCCACTGTGTGCGGCGACGCGAGGCGCTCCTCCGCTACCGGCACTCTGCCGGCCACGATCGGCTTGGGCACGAGTTCTTGGAGCCCGGTTGGATATTTGAAAAAGCCGTATCGCGTTGCGGCTGGCTCGGCCTTTGGCTCGCCTTGGCCGCCTTTGCTTTGCCCGCGTCCGGGCGACCGCTGGTATCACGACTTTGCGGCCGATCTCGATTGCTGGCCCCCGGGCGGTCGCGGTCGGCCACAGCCTGACGGTCACGGTCGCCTGCACCGGGGCGGTCGCGATCACCAGCTGCGGGTCGGTCGCGATCGCCGGCACCCGGGCGATCGCGATCGGGTTGAAGGACCTTCTGGCCGTCCTTGCCGCGGAAATCCTCACGCGCCACTTTCCCGGCCTGGATGTCGGTCCTGGCGAACTTCTGTCGCACATCGGCGTTGCTGTACCGCACGCCCTGACGGTGCGCGGGATTGTGCTCCCACTTCCCGCGATTGATGTTGTTGATGTCGACGGATCGGTTCGCGACAACGTTGATATTGCCACGGCCCCAGTCGCAGTTGCTCCAGAAGGCATAGCGAACAGCGACGGCCGCCGCGAAGGCGATGCCGGCAGCGAGCACACCGCCGGGGAAGTAGCCAGCGGGCGGTGGAAAATAGTACGGCGCATAATCGGGATAAGGCCAATCCCCATACACAGCCGCCGGCTCGTAGTACGGAACGTAGAGTTCGGTCGGCGAAGCCGGCTCGATGACGACATATTGCTTCTGGTCTTCGGTCTTGACCGTGACCGTCTGCTCTTTCGTCGATCTAAGCTTGCCGTTGCCTTGCGCGCGCAACCGGAGTCGCTGGATTGCGTCCATGACGTTGGTTTGCTGGGCGAGTACGGCGTCGCCGAGTTTCTGCGTCCAGTCGAGCTGTTCGCTCATCATGGTCAGCACGCTCGGAACCCCGGCCAGCGATTTCACGCTGTCGTCCCAGCTTTGCTTGGCAAGGGCGGCCGTGAGCGCTTCGCCCTTGAGGGCCTTGTTGGACTTGGCCCAGCGGTCCGCTTGCACGACCTCGAGCGGATAGGTCGAGGCGATCAAAACTTCAGACAAGAGCGGATCAGGATAAAGCGCGATCGGCGCCAGCAACTGATCGAGTTCAGCCGGCTTGAGCAGCGGCTGGGTCGGCGCCGTCGCAGGCTGCTGCGCGCTTGCGGCCAGCGGGACGGACCAGAGCAGAGCAATCACGATGAGTCGCAAGAGCATTATGGGCCGCCTCCTCGTTCGTTCCCCCAATACTCTGCGAGAGACCGGTGGTTCGCAACCCGCCGCACGCTCGCGGCCAACTCATCATCCTGACAGATGTTGTCCACAGTTTGTGTCGATTGGGGGTGAACATCTGCAACCAGGCTTACCCGTACCGTCACGGTCGCGGCCTCTAGCCGAGGACTGCCACATCATACCGCCAGTCGAGCTGGCTTCGGGGTTGCGCGATCGGGCTGCAAAAGACCCGGCGCGGTTTCTCAATCATAATTGAACATAGTCGCGCGGCGGATGCCCTGTCGGATTGTGTAGCGCGCCCAGATCCCGAAATCAAATCGGCAAGAGAATGGCCTCGGCTCAATCCAATACGCGGTTGGCTCAGCACAATTTGATCTACATCAACCGTCCCTACAAAGTACGGGTTAATTAAGCTAGCATTGAAATCGGGCGACCCCAAGCACGAGGAGTTTTACATGCCCCTATTTGCGCGCAACCTTTTGATGTCCGGCGCGGCTGCCGTCGTTATCTCTGCGGGGGTTTGCGGGTTCGCGGTGGCGCAGACACCGTCGCCCGACGTGGTCGGGGAACTCGCCAACAATCAAGGCATTTTCGTCGACGGCAAGACCTTCAAGATCATCCGGGGAGCCGCCAAGGGGGATCCGAGCGCCGAGATTAAGAAGTTCGGCGCCAAGGAAGCGGGTCCGGGCGTCATCGTCTTTCGTTACGGGGACAAGCTCTACACCGCTGAAAGCGTACCGGAAATGTCGCAGCAAGCCATGAGGAACTTCCAAGACAACTGTAACGTATCCTACATGAAGGCGATGACGAATTTTCAGGACAAATGGAACGTTTCGTTCATGAAGGATTTTCAAGACAATTGGAATGTGTCTTTCATGAAGGACAAGGGAAACGAGCCTTACGTCCAGGCCATGAAGGACTTCCAGGATAATTGGAATGTGTCGTTCATGAAGAATTTTCAGGACAACTGGAACGTCTCGTACATGAAGTCCTTCCAGGACAATTGGAATGTGTCTTATCTGAAAGACTTCCAGGACAAATGGAACGTATCTTACATGAACGCGGTGAAGAACTTCCAGGACAACTGGAACGTCTCGTTCATGAAGAATTTTCAGGATAATTGGAATGTGTCGTTTATGAAGGAGTTGAACAACTTCCAGGACAACTGGAACATTTCCTACATGAATAGTGCCAGGGATAAGGCAAATGCTGCCTACATGAAGGTATTGAAGAACCTGGAAGACAGTTACACGACAGCCTTGTTGAAGGAATTCCAGGACAAGTGGAACGTCTCATACATGAAGGCCGAAAAGGATTTTTCAGGACAATTGGAACGTGTCCTATATGAAGGACTTCCAAGATCGCTGGAATGTATCGTACATGAACGCGGTGAAGAATTTCCAGGATAACTGGACAACGTCATACGCGAAGTGAGCACCACGAGATAAGAGCAAGAAGATGGAGGATGCGTCATGGAGAAGGCGAACAAGATGAACATGGAGGCGTCGAACAAGGTTCAGACGGAAATCGGCGCTACGTTGGAGGAAGCAAATCGGTATTGGGCTGCGCGCGCAAAGTCGGAAGTGGAGCTCATGTCTGATTTGTTCGGGAAGCTCACGGGCGCGAAGTCTATGCCCGAGGCGACCGCCGTGTACCAGGAATGGATTGGAGGCCGCATGCAGCGGTTCGCCGACGATAGCCAGAAATTCGCTGCCGATTGCCAAAAGTTGACCAGCACCTGGACGAAACTGGCTGGAAACGGAGTTCTGACGGGGAGATCGTAATCGAGCCGCGCCTCGGGGCGCGCCCTGCGTCATAATGTTCGCGGCCGGCCAGCATGAAGACCGTCGCGCTCAGCCGTTGCCATGATTCCCAACGGCGCCAGTCCGATGATCGGCCGATTCATGGGAGTCGGCACGCCTGAGCGCCTCATGACTTGACGAAATCGTGCGTCAGGGAAAGCGCGATCTGACGGTCATTGCCAAGGACACCGCAAACCGGGCGTCGGTATCGGCAAGCTCGTCAGTGCGAAGCTGCCTGGCAGGGCGATCGTGAGCCATGTCGGTCTCAATTCAGAGACCCAGAAACAGATAATGACGGGCGCGACGGACGTTGAACTGGTGCCGCAAGGTACCCTCATTTCGAGCGTCGGAAATGCCTATTGATAGAAACCCCAGATTGCGAGCAGAGCCGCAACTATCAGGCCAACCCACGATACAGACATGGGCACCGAGGTCGGCCCAATCTGCACCCTCCATTGCTTGATCAGCCTCACAAGGTGCGCAAGTGCCACCAATGCAAAGATCAACGCTGAAATTATTGCGTAATGGTTGGACATTCCTTTTCCTCCCTCTCCCAGACTAGCCCTCCCTGTCGTTCTTGTCGCTAATCTCTCAGTGACGGTCACTCGTCCCCCGAGTTCACGCATGTTGCCGGGCGTCATTGGCGGGCTGGCGGACTTCCTCTGCGATTTTGACGAGGCACTCGCCGCAATGCAATCGCGTCGACGTGACGGATTGTAACAATAAGACCAGTGACGGCCTCGCCGCGTGCACGAAGCTTCATTCCGCGCTTACCGGCGGGCCGCTTATGACCCGATCTCTCTGGTGCAGACACCAATGATCATCAATCCGCTGCCTGCTGATCTCTCCATCGCGCGGGTGACAGTCCGAACTCCCGTTTGAATGCCCGACTAAATGCTTCCTTCGACTCGTAGCCGATCGAGTGTGCGAGTTGGGCGATTGTCGCCTGTGTCTCACGCAGGTTCAGCTTGGCAGTTTGGAGCCGCAAGAGAGTGAGATATCGGATCGGAGGCATGCCGACCAGTGTGGTGAAGCGGTCCACGAATGCGCTGCGCGACAATCCGACTTCCCTTGCCAGGGCCTCCACCGACCAGGGATCGCTGATGTTGCGATGGATAAGGACCAAGGCTCGCCCGACATGTTGGTCGGCGATGCCCTGCAACCATCCAAGTTCCTGCTTTCTGGCGGTCAAGGAATAGTTGCGCACCGCCTCGACAAAGAGCAGCTCGGAAAGTCGTGACACGACGCTCGATGAGGCGTGTCTTCCTTCTATCAGTTCATTGGCGGCAAATCGCACCGATGCCTCGACCCAGTCACGCGCTGCGCCCTCACGCACGTCAACCTTGAGGATCCTTGGCAGGCCGGCAATGAGAGGGTTGTAGGGTTGGTCACTCGCCAAAAAGCCACACACAAGATGAACAGCATCGCCGCCTCCGCCATGGGAAATTCGGGCTAATCCACCGCCCACGGCTGGCTGGATCAGGTCACGGGCGCTCTTGGGCTCAAGACCGGGGCCGCTGGCCAAGGTGTGCGCATCGTTGCGGGGCAAGAGAACGATCTCGCCCCCGTGCGCCTCAATGGCGGGGGCACCCTCGACGCTGACGAGAAGGGTGCCGTCGATGATGAAGTGGTAGGCGATTATCTGCGTAGGCGCCGCAAGGAAGGGCTTGCAGTCCTCGCCACGGACCCGTGTATATACGCACCAGGGTGCTGTCATACGGGTATCGAGGAAAATGCCGCCCGTCAGCCGAACCGAACCAAGCACCTCCCTCAGCGGGTCCACCATTGCAGCCGCTCCGCAGATTTGGACGAATAGTCACGTGATGCGGTCAAACGGTCATTCGTCCCAACACCGCCACTCACTAGATACCGCACCAGTTAGCTAGGCTCCCAGCGAGCCCAACTGGCCCTGGCTCTCTTACGAACAGGAGATTCAGCATGGACAACCTCACGCGCGAAAAATTCCTCAAGATTGCCCTGGTTGCAGTCGGCGCAATCTTCTTCACCATCTATCCGCTCGGCCTCATTTGGCCGTCCGGATGGCAGTGGCACGGCGGCCATGGCCAATACTACTTGCAGATGATCTGCGGGGTCTACGCGGTACTCGGCGTTTATCTCATTGCGGCCGCGCGTAATCCTTCCGAACATCGCAGCCTGATCTCGTTCACCGTCTGGTCGAGTGTCGTGCATGCCGGCATTATGGCAGCACAGGCCATATATGACGGACACGAGACAGGACACCTGGTTGGCGACGTGCCGGCGTTGTTGCTGGTCGCAGGCGTGCTCTGGTATCTGTCTTCGGAGAGGCAGGCTGTGCGGGCGGTCAGCGCATAGCGGCGCGATCGGCTATCCGCATTGCCATCCCGCAGGCAGGATACGGACCATCAGGGCCGCTGGCGTTGTCCAGCGGCTCTGTCCGTTTCTGGCAGGAAAGCCGACATTCAAAAAGCGAGACACATCAGGGCCGAGCGGATCTTGCGACCGGCGTCGTCCTACCAGATCTCGCTGTCTGGCCGGTCTAACAGGTCGATCGCATCTTGCAGCGCTTTGATATGCGGCTTTGGTTGGCCTGCAACATCCGCAGGCCCGAGCCGCCAATAAAGCGTATGGCTGAAACAAGCTGATTGGCCGCGCAGTTGCCTGAGGTCGATGTCGCGAATACCTTTGCCGAAAACGGGTGCGACAGGGCCGGAAACAATGTCACCTTTGAATATCAGCCGATGAGGGTCATGAATGTTGGTCCACCGCACGGCCGCAAATGGGGCGGAGTGATGTAGGGACCAGGTCATTGGGCGATCGAGGAAGTACGAAAACAGGCCATTCGGAGGTCCGAGGATCAATGCAGTTGGTGGCTGCGTACGATCGTCGATCTTTGCTCGTTGCTCGGACTCGATTGTCTGAAATTGCGGCCAGTCCGTCGGATAGAGCCAGCGTGATATGCTCTCGTTTAGATCGGCTGTATCCCGCGCGAGCAGGAATTCCGCGTGGGCAAGCGGTGACCCAAGCGTTACCAGATCGGAAATAAGCCATTCCTCCTCGGGCTTGCGTTTGCGTTCGGTTCCATCTTCGCCGCCGCTGCGCAGCGCCAATCGAAACGTACGTTGCGCCTCGCGATACGCGCACCGCCTCTGTTCCTGATCATGCGCGCTCGCAGCAGCGAGTGAATGCGCAGCGATCTCAACGGCGCGCAACTTCAAAAAGGCCGGCTCGTTTTCACGAAGTTCCAGCGCCTTCCCGCGGCTTGTCCATAGTAACGATATCAAATCATAGGCGATGATGGTGCCCAGGCTGTGGGCAACCATGATAATTCGTTCATAGCGGCCACAATCGTGCAGGTCGTTGAGAAGTCTCATGCCGCGGTCGCGTATCGCGCGACGAATGGCAATATTGCGTGGATCGGCACGAACGTAACGGGCCACGTCCCCGATATAGGGCGAAACCAGATATTGGATGACGTAGCCGATCATTGCTGCCGCGGCCGCGAGGCCAACATGCCACCAGCCGCCGGGCCAAGGCGAGATGGCCAGCATCGACAAAATCATCACAATGGCCACCGCGACCCAGAGCAATATCCAGGCACCCATCAGGCCCTCAGGAACTTGACTCGGCCAGCGCTGGAGGAGGGTGCGCAGCCAGTCCCAGATCTCGTGGGCGGTCGTGCCTTCGGCGAGATCGGCCCAGTAGAATTCGAAAAAGTCGACGCGCGGTCCTTTGGCAACTGCGCCGGCCTTCGATCTTGTCCAGCGGGTGGTAATCCGGCGCAGTTCAAATGAGCCGGACCTCACGTCCGGCTTGAACCAGATATCTGCCGGGTTCTCGTCGGGGGGCGAACGCCATTGGGCGTCCTTGTTCGCGACCCACGCGGCATCGACGAAGCCGCGCAAGGTCTCCATTGGAATCTGCTCGCCCATTCCGTGGGTGAGGACTACGGCGATTTTCTTGCGCGCATCGGGCATGGATCAGCTACAACCGTTTGCTCTTTGAGCAAATGCACACAGCGATGAGCGCCTCCGCATGGGCAGACCGCTTGAATGGCTGCTGGCAAAAGCCTGGAAGGGGTATCTGCGCAAAAACGAGTCCTTCACAAGCAGGGTCTTTAACATGCGGGGAGGCGTTTCTCCACGAGACTGTTGGCGCGGCCCGAGATAACGGGCCTCGATCGGAAGCGAGTGTCTTCGGTGAGCGACTTTGTGCGCCTGGGAAAGGACCTCCGTAGCCTGCTAATTTCTCCGTGACCATTCATATCGATGATTTCCGTTCGATGAGTTAGATTGTGATCAATACGAGCAATCAATAAACGCTTAAATTCGCGAGCTGTTCGATCCCACGGCGTCATTGCCCGCGCAAGCGGGCAACCCAGTACGCCTCGGCCATGGAGCTGTTTGAAAGAACGCGCCGCAAGAGCCGGCTGCAGACGCCCGAACCAGCTTGATCCGACCAAAAATTGGAGTTATTATTTTTTTGTTTTTTGCTTATGACGCGGGCGCCGGTCCCAGCCTGGCTCTCGCGCAATGGCGTCGCTGACGCCGGGCTATTTGACAAGTGAATCGGAATACGCGGCAAGGCGGGGGGCAATCCGCCCGGCTCTTGCTGTGCGCCGGGGAGGGCGGTTGTCAACCTGGTGGTGCCGGATATGACTGTCCACAAAGGCCTCCTAAGCAAGTCGCGTGCCATGGCAACTATGGAGGGCAACTATGAGGGCAACTATGGGACGAAATGCCGATGATGGTGTCCGGCGCAGTACTCCGCGGCGCGATTTTCGAGGGCATCTATGCTGAAAACCGTGTTGAACGCGGATTTACTTCATAGACAGGGGTCGGAAATGCAAGAAACTGCGTTCTCGAGGGCAACTATGGGACAAATGGCAACTATGGTGTGGGATCGGCGCCGCCATTTTGCATAAATCCGATCGACGCGGTCGCCGTGACCACAGCCTCCACTGCCGATGCCGCGGTCAAAAATAGACCACGCCCGACGCGGTATGCGCCGGGCGTGGCCGCTCACCCCACCCGATCAGCAACTCAAGACGCGAGCGCAATCTCCACCGGCCCACGCACCCGGCGATCGCGCGGCAGGCGCACCATCACGAGGGTGCCGATGCCCACCGTCGAGCGGATGCGCATGCCGCCGCCATGCAGCTCGATCAAAGACTTAGCAATCGCGAGGCCCAGCCCGGAGCCGTGGTAGCTCTTGGTGAGCTGGCTTTCCACCTGTTCGAACGGGCGCCCGAGCTTGGCGAGCGCGGCCGGCGGGATGCCGATGCCGGTGTCGTGGATGCCGATGAAGATACAGTCCGCCGAGGCGCGGCCGCGCAGCGTGATACGGCCGCCTTCCGGCGTGAACTTCACCGCATTGGTCAGGAGGTTGAGCAGGATCTGCTTGACCGCGCGCCGGTCCGCCATGAAGGCGACGCCGGGCGCGATCTCCGGGTTGAGCGCGACGTTCTTGTCCTCCGCGCGCGCCGAGACGACGCGCATCGCGTCATGCAGGATGTCGTCAAGCTCGACCGTCTCGTAGGTGAGGCGCAGGCGGCCGGCCTCGATCTTCGACATGTCGAGAATGTCGTTGATGACGTCGAGCAGGTATTGGCCGCTCTGGCGGATATCGCTGCAATATTCGTTGTATTTCTCGGCGCCGAGCGGGCCGAACATGCCGGATTCCATGATCTCGGAAAAACCGATGATGGCGTTGAGCGGCGTGCGCAGCTCATGGCTCATGTTGGCGAGGAATTTCGACTTGGCCTGGTTGGCTTCCTCGGCGCGTCGCTTCTCGTCGCCGTATTTCTGGGCGAGGTCGGCGAGTTCGAGGGTCTGGGATTTGAGTGCCTGTTGGGAGGCGCGCAAATCCGCGATGGTCGCCATTTGGCGGCGCTCGCCCTCCAGCAGCTTCTCCTCGTGCAGTTTCAGCGTGGTGATGTCGGTTCCGACCGACACGTAACCGCCGTCCTTGGTGCGACGCTCGCTGATATGCAGCCAGCGGCCGTCGTCGAGGCGCGCCTCGAAGGTGCGCGCACCCGGGTGGTCGGCGTTTTCGACCTTCTTGTGCACCACCGGCTTGCGTCCGGCGGCGACCACCGTCTCGTAGGGCGTGCCGGACGCGATCGCGCCGTCCGGCAGGTTGTGCAGTTCCTGGAAGTTCGAGTTGCACAGCACCAGCCGGTTCTCGGCGTCCCACAGCACGAAGGCCTCCGGAATGGTCTCGATCGCATCGCGCAGGCGGATGTCGGCGGCGGCGGTCTGCTGCACCAGCTGCTTCTGCTCGCTCACGTCGACCGCGATGCCGATCAGGTGCAGGCCAGGCTCGTTGGGGTGGCTCGCGATCTCGCAGCGCGCCCGCAGCCAAACCCACGGGCCGCGCGCATGGCGCATGCGGAAATCGTGATCGACCGATTTGGTCTGGCCGTCGGCGAGCTTGGTCGCGATCTCATAGAGCTTGATGTCATCGGGATGAACGAGCGCGTTGACCTCCCCGAACGTCAGCAGCTCGTCGCGCGGGTCGAGCCCGAGAATCGCGAACATCGAGTGCGACCAGAAGATACGGCCGCGCGCGAAGTCCCAGTCCCACAGGCCGCAGCGGCCGCGATTGAGGGCGGTGTCGATGCGCCCGCGCACCATGTCGTAGATCATGTCGGCTTCGCGCGCGCGCGTCGCCTGCCAATGGAATGCGAAGCCGAGGATCAGCACCACGAAGCCGGTGGTCGCCGACAGCGTCACCGTGAGCGCGGTATCGGAGCGCGAAAAGGTGAGCGCCGCCGCACGCTGCTGGATCACCGCGAGCTGGCCGAGCGGCGCATTCAGCGAGCGCACCGTGGCGAATGCCTGGGTGCCGTCGGCGAGCGGTATTTCGAGGACGCCGGCCGATGCCCCGAATGTGGTGAGCGGTTGCACCGAGCCGAGCGTGTCGAGCAGTGGGCGTCCGAGCGCCGGGGTTTTCGGCGCGCCGGCGATCACGAGGCCGTCCGCGTCGGCGACCAGGAATTGGATACCGGGGTCGTTCGCGTGCTGCTGATAGAGTGGCTCGATGATGCCCTCGACGCGGCGTGCGAGCTCGGCCTTCGTGGTCACGCGATTGTCGCGGTCGAGGCGCTCGGCCAAAATGTTGGCGGTGAGGTCGAGGTTGCGGACGATATTGGAGATCGCCTGGCGGCGATGATCATTGACCTGTACCAGGGCGCTGACCGCCATGGTGAGCAGGAAGGCAATGATCAGAACAGGTACGGCCCGCCGTAGTGCGGGTTCCGCATTGAGCAGGCGCCGATATGCCGGCCTCGCGATTGACTGCGCGAGCCCCTTGATCGAGTCCGCACCTGCTGACGCGCTCGCCGAATGAGCGGGCGCCATCGCTGGCCTCCGTTCGGAATGTCCCCTTCACATCGACCGGAAGGATGTGCCGCATCTCTCCGAATCAGCCTCATTTGAATCCAAATGGTTAACCTTGTCGAGAGTCGCGGGCCGCAATTTTGCAATTTTGTGGCAGTGTGACAGTGCTGCAAAAGCCGCGTCCGACGCGGGTTTTCGAAGAGATCGTAGGATGGGTTGAGCTCTCGCGAAACCCATCATTGCTGCCGAAGTGGCACCGCCGCGTTGGGTTTCGCTGACGCTCAACCCATTCTACGGCTTCACCCCGGCGCCAGCGTGCGTTCCACGATGTCGCGCACGTCGCGCGAGAGGCTGGCGTCCTTGGCGACGCGCCGCAGCGTCGCCTCGGCTTTGGCGCGGCGGATCGGCTCGAGCATGCGCCAGCTGCGAAACGCGGTCGTCAGGCGGGCGGCGACCTGCGGATTTTTCGGATCGAGTGCCAGCACGCAGTCGGCCACGAAATCGTAGCCGGCGCCGTCGGCGCGGTTGAACTGGGTGGGGTTCGTCTGGGCGAACGCGCCGATCAGCGCGCGCACGCGGTTGGGGTTGGCAAACGAGAACGCCTGATGTGCGGTCAGCTCGCGCACACGGTCGAGCGTCCCAGCCTCCGGGATGGCTGCCTGCAGCGTCAGCCACTTGTCGATCACCAGCGCGTCGGTCCGGTAGCGTTCGTAGAACGTCGCGAGTGCTTGCGCCCGCTCGGGCGTGTCCTGGAGCGAGAGCGTGGCGAGCGCCGCCAGCCGGTCGGTCATGTTGTCGGCGGTCTCGAATTGTTTGACCGCGAGCGCGCGTGCGGTCGGGTCAAGCGTTGCGGCGAGCAGGTCGAGACAGCAGTTGCGCAGCGCGCGGCGTCCGGCGCTGGCGGCATCCGGGGAATAGGGCCGGCTGTCGGTCATGCGCAGGTAGGTCTTCCACAACCCGGCGGCGAGCTGGCGGCCGATGATGGCGCGCAAGCCGGTGCGCTCGCGAAAGATCGCATCGGGGTCGACGTCGTGCCCGATATCGCGCGCGATGTCGGCCTCGGACGGCAGTGTCAGCGCCAGCGCCGCAAACGCCGGCTCGAGCGTCTCCGTCATTGACCACCGCCGCGAGCGCTTCGAGCAGACCGCCATCCTCGCGCTTCGTGGTTTCATGACGCTTGGTCGCGTTCTCGATCAACGCGCCGGTGGCGAGCGCCTGCAGCGCCTGCCAGCGGTTGAACGGGTCGGTATCGCGCGCCGCGAGAAAACGCAGGTCGTCCTTGCGACTGATTGCTCTTGAGCTTGATCGGCGCCGAGAAGCCGCGGTTGAGCGAGGCGACCGGGCGCCCGTTGATGCCGGTGAACACGAACGTCTCGACGGGATCGGTCAGGGTCAGCACGCCGCGCTCCGGCGACCAACCGTTGGCGAGCACCAGCGGCAATTCACGACCGTCGGCGTCGAGCAATGCGACGACGAGCGGGACGACCAGCGGCTCCTTGACCGGCTGTCCCGGGGTCGGCGGCGTCGTCTGCCGCATCGTGAGCGAGCAGGTGTGCGCGATCGGGTCGTGGTGGGTGATGACCTCGACCTCCGGCGTGCCGGCCTGCTGGTACCAGCGCATGAACTGGCCGAGGTCGGTGCCGGCTGCGTCGGCAAAGCACTGCACGAAGTCTTCGATGGTCACCGCCTCGCCGTCGTGACGCATGATGTAGCGGTTCATGCCGCGGCGGAACCCGTCGGGCCCGAGCAGCACTTTCAGCATGCGCACGACTTCGGCGCCCTTTTCATATACCGTCGCCGTGTAGAAGTTGCTGATCTCGTGATAGACCGCGGGCCGCACCGGATGGGCGAGGGGGCCGGCGTCCTCGACGAACTGCTGCGCCCGCAAGGTGCGCACGTCGGCGATCCGCTTGACCGGCCGCGAGCGCTGGTCGGAGGTGAATTCCTGGTCGCGAAAGACGGTCAGGCCTTCCTTCAGGCAAAGCTGAAACCAGTCCCGGCACGTGATCCGGTCGCCGGTCCAGTTGTGGAAATATTCGTGGGCGATGACCGCCTCGATACCGGCATAGTCCGCGTCGGTCGCGGTCTGCGCGGAAGCCAGCACATATTTGTCGTTGAAGATGTTGAGGCCCTTGTTCTCCATCGCTCCCATGTTGAAGTCGGACACCGCGACGACCATGAACACGTCGAGATCGTATTGCAGGCCGAACGCCTCCTCGTCCCAGCGCATGGCGCGCTTGAGCGAGTCCATCGCGTAGCCGGCACGGTCTTCCTTGCCGGGCTCGACGTAGATCCTGAGCGCGACCTTGCGGCCCGATTGGGTGGTGAAGCTGTCCTCGATCGAGCCGAGCTTGCCGCCCACCATGGCGAACAGGTAGCAAGGCTTGCGGAACGGATCGAACCAGGTCGCGAAATGCCGGTTGGTGCCCGGGACGTCGCCGGAGTCGACCAGATTGCCGTTTGCCAGCAGCACCGGCGCCTCGTCCTTGTCGGCCTCGATGCGGGTCGTATAGATCGCCATCACATCGGGCCGGTCCAGAAAATAGGTGATGCGGCGAAAGCCCTCGGCCTCACATTGCGTGCAATAGGTCGCGCTGGAACGATATAGCCCCATCAGCTGCGTGTTGGCCGAGGGGTTGGTAACCGTCTCGATCTCGAGCACGAACTCACGTTGCGGTGGCTGCGGTATCGTCAGGCCGTCGGGCGTGGCGGTGAAAGCGTCCGACGGGAGATCCTTGCCGTCGAGCTTGAGCGACACGAGCTCGATGCCGTCGCCGTCGAGCATGAGCGGGGCTGCGGCTTCGGCTTGCGGATTTGGCCGCAGCGCGAGCGTGGCGCGCACCCGCGTGCGGGTCGCATCGAGCGTCAGATCGAGCTCGACGGTTTCGACCAGCCAATCCGGTGGACGATAGTTTTCCAGGCGGATCGGACGGGCCTGTTCGGTGCGCATGACGGTTACCTTCTGCTCGGGCGCATGTTCGCCCGGATTGGAGCATTTTCTGGAAGAGTGGTCACCGGTCTTCACCGGAACAATGCGAGGTCATGCCGTCATTCGCACGGGTCATGACGCGCGAGCAAACCTTCCTCGCACGCGGCTGCCTTGCGATGTGAAGCGGTGCCCGGATAGGATGACCGCAAAATCACGATCGGTGCGACAAATGGAGGAAACGATGACGCGGTTGTCTGGTTCCGGGCTCGGCCATTTTTGCAGTGCGTGTGGGTCAGCGCACGGTCCGACGCGGCGCGCGTTTCTGTGCACTGGCGCCGCCGCGGTGGCCGCGGCGCCGGCGATTGCAGCGAGCGTTGTCGGCACGGCGCACGCGCAGCCTGCCACGGCGCCGGCGCCGGGGCGGCCGATCCTGATCCGCAACGGCTGCGTGCTCTCGCTCGACCGCGCGGTCGGCGATTTCGAGCGCGCCGATGTGCTGATTCGCGGCAGCAAGATCGCGGCCGTCGGGCCGAACCTGAGCGCGCCCGATGCTGAAGTCATCGACGCGGCGCGCGCGATCGTGATGCCGGGATTCATCGATACCCATCGCCACATGTGGGAAGGCATCCTGCGCAACATCATTCCGGATTCCTCGCTCGGCGATTACTTCAAGATCGTCCAGCGCCAGCTCGGACCGCATTACCGGCCGGAGGACGTCTACGCGGCCAATCTGGTGAGCGCGCTGGGCGCCATGGAAGTCGGCGTCACCACCGTTCTCGACTGGTCGCACATCCAGAATTCGCCCGAACACACCGATGCGGCCATCAAGGCGCTGGCGGACTCCGGCATTCGGGCGGTGTTTGCCTATGGCAATCCCGCCAACGGGCGTGCCGATTTCCGCGAAGATCCGCGGCAAAAATATCCCGACGATATTCGCCGCCTGCGCAAGCAGTATTTCTCGAGCGAAGACCAGTTGCTGACGCTCGCACTCGCCAGCCTCTCCAACCCGCCTGATCGGGTGGCCGAAGCCTGGGCGGTGGCGCGCGAGGTCGGTGCGCGCATCACGATCCACGTCGGCGTCGGCAACGCGCTGACCGGGCTGGTGCAGAAAATGGGCGAGAAAGGCGTGCTCAAATCCGACACCACCTACATCCACTGCTGCACGTTGAACGATACCGAGTGGAAGATGATCGCCGACAGCGGCGGCACGTTCTCGCTCGCCGGATATGTCGAAATGATCATGGGGCACGGCACGCCGCCGATCCAGAAGATCCTCGACCTCGGTCTGCGGCCCTCGCTCTCGATCGATGTGGAAACCACCGTCCCGGGCGACCTGTTCACGCAGATGCGCACGATCCTGGCGCTGCAACACAACAATATCTGGATGCGGTCGCTCGCTGGCGAGAAGAACCTGCCGAAGATGCTGACCGCGCGCGACGTGATCGAGTTCGCCACCATCGAAGGGGCGCGCGCCAACGCGCTCGACCGCAAGGTCGGCACGCTGACGCCGGGCAAGGAGGCCGACGTGATCCTGCTGCGCACGGACCGTTTCAGCGTCATGCCGATGAACAGCGCCAGCGGCGCGGTCGTCACCAGCATGAACGCCGGCAATGTCGATACCGTCATCATCGGCGGCAAGGTGATGAAGCGCAACGGAGCAATGGTCGGCGTCGACTACGACAAGGTGGTGAGCCTGGTCGACGCATCGCGCGACTACACCATGAGCAATGCGAAGTACGAGCGCGTGAGGTTGTGAGCACAGCCCGCAGGAGTGCGGTTGAAGGCCGGGCTCGGCCCGGCCGGAACCCTTCGGGCGTCCAGATGATGCGAGTTTACCCCTGCATCACGTGCGGGGTCAACCCATCACTGATCACCCCTGGTCCCGGTTCCGCGTGCCCGATCACCCGCTTGATGGTCGGAAAACTCTGGCGCAGGCCGCGTTCGAGCTCGTCCACCTTCTCATGCACGTCATGGACCGAGAGAGCCGGGTCGACGCGGCAATGAAAATTCACGATGGCGCCGTCGGCGGTCTCGCGCATGCGGACATCGTGCACTTCGCGCACCGATCCGAGCTTGGCCGCAATCTGCGAGAGCGCAGTGCTCACCACTTCGGTGCGCTCGGCCGGCGCATCGTGACCGGTCACGTCCTCGGTCTGCAGCGGCTCGATGTGGGTTTCGACTTCAACGTCAGGGCCGAGCTCGTCCTGGATCGCGGTTTCGAGGCGGCTGGCGATCTCGTGTGCCGTCCCGAGCGGCATGCTGCCGTCGACCTCGAGGTCGAGCGAGACGGACAAGCGGTTGGAAATGGCGTGGACCGTCACATGATGCACGGGAAGCGCCAGGTTGCGCGCGATCACCATGACGCGCTCCAGCACGGTTTCGTTGTCGAGCGCGCGCGGAACGACGGTCATCGCGATTTCGGCCTCGCCGAGTTCGGCGCGGAGTTTCGCGACGATCTCATCCTTGATGGCGGCGACGCGGTCGAGCGGCAGGGTCCGGCTGGTAGCGACTTCGAGCTCGACGAAGGTGGTCGGGCCAACCTTGCGGGCGCGCACGCGTTCCACGGCGACCACGCCCTTGACACCGGCGAGCACGGCATTGACCTGCTCGGTGATGCCGGCGGGAGCGGTGTCGGTCAGCGTCTCGATGGTCCGCCGCCCAAGCCGCCAGCCGGCAAAGCAGATAAACACCGCGACCGCGATGGCGGCAATCGAGTCGGCCTGGTGATAGCCGAGCGCGATGCCGGCGAGCCCGATCAGCACCGCGACCGAGGACCACAGGTCCGAGCTGAAATGCAGCGCGTCGGCATGCAGCGCCTCGCTCGATGTCTGCTTTGCGACCCGGGTCAACAGTCGCGACCGGAAGAAGTCGATCACGATCGCACCGGCAATGACCGCAAAGGCGACGGGCGTTGCTTCGACCGTCCCACCGCCTTCCCAGAGCCGGTGTCCGGCCTCCCAGATCACAACCGCCGACAGCACGAACAGCAGTGCGGTCTCGGCCAGGGCCGAGATGCTTTCGATCTTGCCGTGACCATAGTGATGCTCGTAATCCGCAGGTTTTCCGCCGATGCGAACCGCGAAGTAGGTCATGACGGTGGCAAAGAGATCGATCAGCGAGTGCGCTGCATCGGTCAGGATCGCAAGCGAGCCGGTCGCAAACCCGACAATCGCCTTGGCGACCGTCAGGCCGCCCGAGGCCACGATCGACCCCAGTGCGACGCGCTCTTTCTCGCTTGCCATGGTTGCTGCTCGGAAGGTCGGTACGGGGCGATGACGCAACGATAACCGGTTACCCGGGTCGTCGGCATCATCCGCGGTATCACACTCCAAGATAGATGCGCCGGATCTCGTCGTCGTTGGCAAGTGCGCGCGCATTGCCCTGCCGGACCACGCGGCCATGTTCCAATACATAGATCTGTTCGGCAATCGCAAGCGTGCTGTGGGCATCCTGTTCCACCAGCAGGACGGCGGTGCCGGCCCGTTGAATGGCGCGGATCGAATTGAAGATTTCGATCTTGAGGCGCTGCGCAATTCCGACCGAGGGCTCGTCCAACAGCAGCAGCGTCGGAGCGCCCATGAGGGCGCGTCCGATCGCCAACATCTGCTGTTCGCCGCCCGAGAGAGTATTGGCCTGCTGGCTGGCGCGCGCTTTGAGCACCGGGAACAGGGAATGCACCTTGTCGAGATCGCGCGCAATGCCTTCGCGGTCGTGGCGCAAATAGGCCCCGAGCATGAGGTTTTTCAGCACGCTGAGTTCCGGAAACAGACGCCGGCCCTCCGGGCAGTGGCAGATGCCGCGGCCAACCACATTGTAGGCTGGCAGACCATCGAGCGGCCTGCCGTTGAACAGGACGCGGCCGGACACCGGCGGTACGGTACGGGAGATCGCCTTGAGCAGGGTGGTCTTACCTGCGCCATTCGGTCCCAACACGCCGACGAGTTGACCGGCGCCCACGCTCAGGGAAACGCCCTCGAGCGCCAAGGCGTTGCCGTAGCGGACTTCCAGGTCCGTGATCTCAAGCAGCGCCATTGCCGGGCCCGATCGGTTCGGTGTTGGTCAGCGCGAGTTCGGCCTTGCCCATATAGGCCTCGACCACGCGTGGATGACGCACGATCGCGGCGGGATCGTCGATGGCGACGATTTCACCGAAATCCATGGCGATGACGCGCTCGACAAGCTGCATGAACTCGCGCAGCTTATGTTCGATGATCAGAATGGTGAGGCCTTCGCTGCGATGCAGCTTCCTGATCAGCGCCGCCAGCGGATCGATTTCGCCAGCGCCGAGCCCGGCAAACGGCTCATCAAGCAGCAGCAGGCTCGGCTTGGTCGCGAGCGCGCGCGCGATTTCAAGCCGGCGCATATCGCCGTAGGGCAATACATCGACTGGCAGCGCCGCCTTGTTGCCGATGCCGACCTGATCGAGCCACGCCTGAGCCCGCGTACGCGGATGTCCCTCGTGGCGCACGCGCGGAGCGAGGCATGCAACCTCCACGTTCTCGAGCACCGTCATGCCCAGGAAGGGGCGGGCGAGCTGGAACGTGCGTGCCAGGCCCCGGTTCACGATTTGATAGGGGCTGAGCCCCGCGAGCGGTCGGCCGTCGAGTTGGACCGTGCCCGAGTTCGCATGGAATGAAGCCGGTGAGAAGGTTGAAGACCGTGGTCTTGCCGGCACCGTTTGGGCCAAGCACGCCGGTGATCGAACCCGCGTCCAAATTGAACGAGACGTCCTTGACGGCATGCAGGCCACCGAAGCGCTTGTTGAGCCGTTCGACCTGCAAAAGCGCCGTCATGGCAGTATCCGCCGCACGCGCTGCCACGCCGGGGCAATCAGTCCCTGCGGCATGAAAAACAGAATGAACACCAGCAACAGCGTATAGACCCAGAGCCGATATTCGCTGAACACCCGCAGGCTCTCGGTCAGGACGTTGAGCAGGATAGCGCCGCCGACCGGCCCGTAGATCGTGCCGATGCCGCCGACATAGACCATGATGATGATATTGATGGACAGAATCACCGCGAACAGGTCCGGGCCGACCTGGAGCTGGTAGTGGGCGTAGAGCGCACCGCCCAGTCCGGCGCATGCGGCGCTGATCATCAACGACGCGATCTTGTAGAACGTCACGTTGATCCCGGCGGCCTGGCAGCTCACCTCGTCCCCGCGAATTGCACGCAGGATCGTGCCCCAGGGTGAGCTGGCGATGAGTTTGAGGACGACGGTGGTCACGACCAGGAAGGCCAGCGTCAGGTAATAATAGGCGAGCGTCGAGTTGAGGATGGGTTCGAGACCATTGAGGCCGTCCTGCCCGCCCGTGTATTTGGAGAAGATGACCGTGAGGCTTTGCATCACCGCGGCACTGGACAGCATGGCGAGCGCGAAATAGGGACCGCGCAGGCGCAGCGTCGGAAAGCCGACCGCCAGGCTGAATGCGATTGCGACGGATGGCGCCGCCAGCAGGCTCCACCACGGATTGACGCCGAAATTCACGTTGAGGAAACCGGCCGTGTAGGCGCCCGCGCCGATGAACAGTGAATGGCCGAAATTTTCGCGCCCGGTGAGGCCGGACATGAAGTCCCAGCTCGCCGCCCACATGCCGAAACAGAGGGCGACGGTCATCACTCCGATGATGTAACCGCTGGCGAAAAGCCACGGCACGGTCGCCAGAACGATCACGGCAACGAGTGCTGCAAGCCAATCAACACCGAAATTGCGCATGAGGGCTCAAAAGGACGCGCGTTTTCCGAAGAAGCCAGACGGACGCAGGACCAGCGTCGTGAACACGGCCGCGACCGAGACGATCTGCGACCACTCGATCGAAACCTCGAATGCGATGATGGTCTCCGAATAGCCGAGCAGCAGCGCACCGACAATGCTTCCCGGAATCGAGCCGAGACCGCCAACCACCACGATCGCGAAGGCCTTGACCAGCGGCAGCAGCCCCATGCTCGGGATCACGGTCTGGAACGGCGCGACCAGAATGCCGGCGCACGCCGCGATGGCGGCCGACAGTCCCATAACCAGCGCGTAGATGCGGTCAGACGGAATGCCCATGTACTGGGCGGCCTCGGCATCCTGCGCGACGGCGAGGATCGCTGATCCGAGCCGCGTGTACTGCATGAACAACCACAGCCCTGCGAGGATCACTATTCCCCCACCGAGCGCCAACAGGCGCTGAGCGCTGATGTCGACGCCCGCGAAATGATAAGTCGCGTCGATCATGGATGGCACGTTGCGCGCCTCGGACCCGAAGATCAGCAGCAACACCTGCTCGACCATGAGGGCGACCGCGAGCGTGATCAGCAGAACGGCCAGCATGGAGCGCCGCAGCGGGCGCACCAGCACCCGTTCCACCACAACACCAAATATGCCGACCAGCGGGACCGCGAGCAGGCACGCGAGCCACAGCGGCAGATACGCATTGGCCGTCAAGGTGTAAACGAGATAGGCCCCGAGCGCATAGAAGGAGCCGTGCGCAAGATTGAGAATCCGCGCCACGCCGAAGATGAGGGTAAACCCCACCGCCAGCATGGCGTAGATCGCGCTGATCACCGCGCCATAGACGAGAATCTGGACCAAGGCCGTTCAGGCGCTCAATTCTGAGCGAGCCAAGGCGGGTTGATCATCTTTCCGGTGACAAGTTCCTTCGGCCACACCACGGAGCGCTGGCCGTCAGCCTGCCATTGCACGAACAGCAGGTTGACGAAACCGGGGCCGTCCTTGACATCGTGGGTCGCGTCGAATTGCACGCGGCCGGCCGGCCCCACGAAATCGGTTTTTTCGAGTTCCTTGATTACCGCATCGGTCGCGGTCGATCCGGCGCGCTTGACGGCTTCCGTATAGATGTACACGGCCGCATAGGCGCCCGCCGCCGTGTAGACCGGCGGCCGCTTGTTCAGACTGACGAACTTGTCCCACCAGGCCACGGTGGTCGGCGTGAGCGGTGCGCGGATCACGAAATTCGCCGACACTTCGGCAATCGATTTGCCGCCGACGCGGTCGAAGAAATTGGCGTCCATGCCCTTTACGTCAATTCCTCCGATCGGGACCGGGACCTTGGCGTCGTACCATTGCTTGACGAAGACATCGGACGCGCCGTGGGAAATGATGACGATCAGATATTGCGAGCCGCTGTTCTTCACCTTGGCGAACAGTGGCGAAAAATCGGCGGTCTGCACATCGAAGAACTCGGCGACCGGTACCTCGAGGCCGGCATCCTTGGCGCCTTTCTTGATGGCGGGCACCATGTCCTGAACCCATTTGGCGTTCTCGCCGATGATCGAAATCTTCTTGTAGCCGAGGTCGCCCCGAAGCTTGCCGGTTATGAAACTGAGCAGGGCCTGCGATTGCTTGGCGGAATTGATGGGGTTCACGCGGAAAATGTATTTGTAATGTTCGTAGTCGTCCTTGACCTTTTGTTGGATTGCCGGCGACGCCGATCCAATGCCCAGGAAGATGGTTTTGGCGCGCGCGATGTGCGGCAGTTCGCCGAGCGTCACGCCGCTGTCGTAGCCGCCGATCAAGACGTCGACATGGTCTTCGCTGGTCAGCTTGTTGACCGCGGCGATGCCGACCTTGGGGCCTTCGCTCGCCGCTTCACCCTCGTCCGCCACGATCATCTCGAACTTGCGCCCGAGCACACCGCCTTGCGCGTTGATCTCGTCGATCGCCATCTTGACGCTGTCGATGGCATCGCGGCCGACCTGGGCCTGGATCGCGGTATTGACGCCGATCCGGATCGGATTGGTCTGCTGGGCGATGGCGCGGTCGGCGGAGCCGGCTGCGACCCCGAGTATTGCGACCGTCAACGACGAAAGCAGGAAATGCCGCATGTTTACCTCCCTCGACAACCTTATTTTGATGCTCCGACTGCGCAGGAGCCGGGCGGACCGCGTTGTGGGCGGGCGGGACGCTCGCACCGACAAGTCTATCGTCCCCGGCGTCTTGCCTTCAAGGGATCGCGTTCGCTCGCAACCCTAGTTGAATTTCCGAGGCGGATCGTCGGGGGCTCATTGGTCACGCTTCGGCATGGTCCGCGCGATCGCGGTCGCGATCACGATGTTGGCGACGCCGAGCGCGAGAAAGAGTGTGGACATCGTAACGCCGGCCTTCTGCAACATCGCGACGCCGATGCTGACGACGGTCATGCCTGCGGCGTTGAGCACCTCGACCGCGGCCACGACGCGCGCACGGCGATCAGAATCCGCCCACGCCAGCAGCGCTGCGGATGCCGGAACGATAAACAGCCCGCCCGAGATGGCGAGCCCGGCAAAGTCGACCGCGATGTGCAGGCCGCGCGCCGACGTGAATACCCCGGCGAGGCTGCGCGGCCCAGGCGAGGCCAGATCCCAGGTGATCCATGCGAGATCGAGCGCAAACAGGCCCATCAAGACCGCGGCGATCGGCGTGGGGAACAGGATAATGCGGCCGCGCGCCAGCCAAGCGGCGAGACCGGCTCCGATGCCAACCGCAATGGCGAACACCGCGAAGAACGCCGTGATGGCCATTTGATTACCGCCGATCAGAGTTTGCACCAGCGGTGGAAGCAGCGCCAGCACGACGGTGCCCACCGTCCAGAACCAGGTTCCGACAAGGCCGGCCCACCACAGCCGCGGCTCTCCCTTCAAAATTCCCAGCAGCCGGAACGTCGAGCGCACAATTCTGAAATCAATCTTCAAATCGGGGGCGGCGCTGCCGGTCGGTGGAATCAAGCGGGCCGTCATCCAGTTCGCCAGCGCGAACCCCATCATCACGCACGCGAACGAAGCCCGGGGGATGTCGTCGTCGGTCGTGAGCCCGCTCGCGACCATGCCGACCATGATGGCAATGAAGGTCCCGCCGTCGATCAGGGCGTTGCCAGTCGGCAGCTCGGATCGCGCCAGGTGATCCGGCATGATGCCGTACTTGATCGGGCCGAACAGAGCCTCGATGACGCCGAACAGCAACAAAGCAAAGAACAGCAACGGGATTGAATGCAGCCAGAAGCCAACGACGGCAATCGCAGCAACACCGATTTCGGTGCCCTTGAGCCGCTGCGCGATCAGCGCCTTGTCGAAGCGGTCGGCAACCTCGCCGCCGATGGCAGACAGGATGAAGAACGGGAACACCAGCACCGCGGCAGCGAGCGTGATCAGCGTTTCCTGGTGCACGCCGGTGAGCTTGGCCAGGATCAAAAAGATCAGCGAGGTCTTCAGAAAATTGCTGTTGAACGCGCTGCCGAACTGGCACCAGAACAAGGGCGCAAAGCGCCGGGCCGTCATCAGGGTCTTGAACATGGCCTAGTGTCCCGATTCCGAAGTTCGTCACACCTTGCAGCACCCCCAACACGAACTTCGGAATCGAAAGGACACTAGCATATCTATGATTCTAGTGTGGTTTTGGAGTTGAAGTTCCTATGCGAGCGCGCGGCAAGAGTGCCAGGAACTTCAAATCCACCACACTAGAGAGTGCGTCGACCGGGTGCCGGACGTCCAGGCAATATTACGACAACCCAGCCACGGGTCGGTTCAGGACGTTGGTTCTAGTCGGACATCGGCCACGGTGGTGAGCGGGTTGAGTGACCAGAAATCCGTGGCCGACCAGCTGCGCCCGGGAGCAAGCTCGACCCCGCCTTTATTGGCATTCAGGAAATTGGCTCTGGCCCGTCCAAGCTCCACATGGATCGCATATTTGCAGTTTCGGCTCATGCGCATGAATACCCGTTGGGTCAGATGCAACGGAAACGATTTCGTACATGCGGGATCGCGTAGATCAATAAAATCACCGTCCAGGGTCTTGTCGGCGCCATCCCTGAAAAGTTCCGAGAGATCGAGGACTTTGCGCGGTGATAATTCAACAACGGCGCCTCCATGCGTCCAAAGCAGGAGGCCCGCCGGGGCCCCCAACGCAAGCGCGCCGGCTATTGCCGCCATGCGCTTGCGAGAAAACAGCCAGTCACGAAATTCGAGGGCCCAGGTACGGCTGTCAGGACTTTTGTTCATCAACATTACCAATCGGAAAGCTTCAGGAAAGTCGCACCCTCGAGTGCCGTTCCTACAACGGTTGCGGCAAGCTCGTAAAGGAACTTCAAATCGAAAAGCGGCACTAGAAGCATAAGCTTGCTAGTGCCCCTTTGCTTCCGAAGTTCGTGTCAGCGGGTGCCGCGACCTATCACGAACTTCGGAAGCGGGGCACTAGGGAGAAACAGCAATTTCAACTGCAACATGCGGCGGGTTGCCGCCGCTCCGCCGCTTGAGAAAGACGGACCGGATCCGGGATCAATCTGGCGGCGGGCTTTTTACAGACAATGCGCTCAGCCCGCGATAGGTGGCTTCCGCCGCGCATTTGGCGGCATGGATCTCGCGGTTGATCACCTGCAGATTGGGCAGGCCCCAGAACGCGAGCAGCGCCGGCCACGGTGACGCGCGGTGCGCGCGCCAGACCTCGAACAGCGGTATCCGGTGGTCGACCTCCGCCGTCTTGAGCAATCGCCGGCCGGATTGGGCGCAACGGCGTGCCTGCAGCCGCTTCAGCACCTTGGCCTGGTCGCTCGGTGCGTTCCAGAACCGCCAGGCCACCACGCAGGCCGCGTGCCACATTGCATTTTTGTTAGGTCCAGCGCCCCACAGGTCGGCATGCCATCCAATGCGATAGACCGGTTGGCCGCACACGCAGCAGAAACCGGGGCCGCGTGCAAAGGCGCGTTCTCGATAAGGCGCCGGCGGTGCGCGAAACGTCGCCGGCAAGCCGGCCTTGGGGTTGGTGCCGAGGCGCCACGTCCAATCGGCCGGCGCACCGGTCCTGGTGGCGAGCGCGCGAGCCAACCGCTCTGCCCGCACCGGATGCGCGCGCCAATAGGAATCGATGGCGAGCCGTGGCATCGGCGTGATGAAGCGACGCGCAAGTGCGTGCGCAAGCACGTTCGCCGGAAAGACCGCCGGCAGCGCCTTGGTCAGACGCGCATGTGCGTTTCGGTTGATTGCGTCGAGTTCGTCCTGCCACTTCGACATGATGTGCCCGCGCGACTAATTCAGTGTCCCGATTCCGAAGTTCGCCATGCGCTGCAGCGCGCTCGACGCGGACTTCGGGTTCGGGGCACTGTCCGGCGCGCATCATGCCAGCGGAAACGTAAATGCTTCGTCAGTGTCGCGGGCGCTATCCGAACTGGAAGCCGGAAACGGCCTTGCCCCAGATGCGGTCGTTGAAGATGCGCCGGCCGCGATCGTCGCCGGCGGCGCCCGCCGCGACCATCAGCGGCAGCAGGTGCTCGCTGCGCGGGTGGCAGGCGAGCGCACCCGGAGCTTCGCTCCAGTGTGCGAGTTTCTGATCGCGCGCCGTCGTGCTGGTCTCTTCGACCGCCTGCGTGAGCCAGGTGTCGAAGCGCTCGGACGCGTCGTTGCCGCGCGTGCCGCCCGACAGGAACTCGCGCAGATTGTGATAGCTCATGCCGCTGCCGATGATCAGCACGCCCTCATCGCGCAGCGGCGCGAGCGCGCGGCCGATCGCAAGGTGGGTTGCGGGATCGAGGCCCTCCTGCAGCGACAGCTGCACCAACGGCATGTCGGCGTCCGGATACATCAGCATGAACGGGATGAACACGCCGTGATCGTAGCCGCGCTCGGCGTCCTCGTCGGTCGCGATCCCGGCCGCGTCGAGCAGCGCCCGCACGCGCTGGGCAAGCTCTGGCGATCCGGGCGCCGGGTAGCGGAGTTGGTAGGTGTGTGCGGGAAAGCCATAGTAGTCAAACAGGAGCGGGGGGGTGCGGCTCACGTTGACGGTCGGCCGTTCGGTCTCCCAATGGCCGGAGATCACCAGCACGGCCTTGGGTCGCACGCCGAGCGCATGATCAAGTCCGCGCAGGTGCTGCGCCAGCCGGTCCCAGGTGTCGGGCGGACCGAATGCAACATCCATGAATGGCCAGGGGCCTCCTCCGTGGGGAATGAACAAAGTCGGCAGGCGATGGTCGGATGAGCTCATGGCGTTCCTTGATCTATGCAGCAATCTGGCCAGCGGGCGGAAAGCAACGGCCATGGAAGCCCTGGGTACGGGCGCACAAGGGCATCCATGAGAGCATGGGCATGGGCACGGCAAGGCCCCCTGCTACGCGAACAGGCATGCCCACGTCTTGGGCAGCTGATCTCTCCCCAAATCTCTCATCCATGGTCATCGGACGGCTGAAAACATCAGCGCTGTCAGGAGCTTGTCCATGGATGAGGAATTGCGCCGCAATTCTCATCCATGGCGCAGATTCCCTCATCCATGGGCGATTTTTCCCATCCATGAGGGCCCTTTCCTCATCCATGGTGCATAGCCCCTTGAGCGCCTCCATGGGTGCCCTCATCCGCGTGCGCACAAGGGCATCCACGAGAGCATGGCATCACGCCGGATCACCGGGCGCGTGCCAGGCGGGGGCGGTCAGGCGGCGCTTTCCGTCCGCGGTGCGGCGCACCCGGTCACCCGGCTCGACCTTGTCCCAGAGCTTGCAGGTCACTGGCTTGTGCTTCTGGTCGAGGCCTTCGCAATAGTTGGTGAACTCGCACACGCGCACCGTATCGCCAAGCCCGAGCGAGATCTTGCGGAACCAGTCCGGGTCGGCGAGCGATTGGCGTGCGGCGCCGATCACATCGCATTGGTCCTCGGCGAGGAGCTTTTCGGCCATTTCAAAGTTGTGGATGCCGCCGGTGCAAACGACCGGGGTCGCGTGCCCGGCTGTGCGGATGGCACGGCGGATCGCGGCGGTTGGTTCGACATTGCGGCCGAAGGGCCCGCGCGCATCGGAGATGAATTGCGGCATGCACTCGTAGCCGCTGCGGCCCGTGTACGGATAGGCGGCAGCGCCGATGCTCGGCTGCTTGGCATCGTCGAATTTTCCGCCGCGCGACGTCGACACGAAGTCCATGCCGGCGCCCGCGAAGGCGACACCGAAAAAGACCGCATCGGCAAGTTCGCTTCCCGCATCGATGCATTCCTCGGCCAGGAACCGGCAACCGACCGCGAAGTCCTCGCGCACGCTCTGGCGCACCTGGGCAAAGACCTCGAGCGGCAGGCGCACGCGATTCTCGCGCGTGCCGCCGTAGCCGTCGTTGCGGGTGTTGGTGCGCGACAGGAACGATGCCATCGTGTAGGCGTGGGCGTAGTGCAACTCGACGCCATCGAAGCCCGCGTCCTGCGCGCGCACCGCGGCGGCGGCAAATAGTCCGGGCATCCGCGCCGGCAGGTCGCGAACATGGGGCAGGTGCATGTCGGTCACGCGCTCGCGATAGCCGAACTGGAGGGCCTCGAATTCGCTGCGGGTCAGCACGGCCATGAGGTCGTCCTCGCCGAGCGCGCGCAGGCGGGCGCGGACTTCGGCGTCAGGCATGTGCGGATCCCCGAGCGCATACCGGTGCTGATCGGTGATCTCGAGGAAGCGTGCGAAGAATTTTTCCGGATCGGGCCGCCGGCGGATCGCCAGAAAATCGATCAGCTGGATGAACAGGCGGGTGTGACCGTTGCTCGCCTGCCGGACGGCCTCCACCAGGCGGCGCAATCCGGGCAGGAATTGATCGTGTCCAATGCGCAGGAGTGGCCCGCTCGGCACATCGCGGATGCCGGTCGCCTCGACCACGATCGCGCCCGGCCGCCCGCGCGCGAAGCGCTCGTACCAGTCGACCACGTTGTCGGTGACATAGCCTTCCTCGGTCGCCCGCCACGGAACCATGGCCGGAACCCAGGTGCGTTGCTCGAGTGCAACCGGACCGATCTGGATCGGGGAAAATAGACGCGCCGCGGCGGCCTCTTCCCGCGACGGCATGCGTCCCAGGGAAGCCTCATATCGGATGCGTTCAGGCGGACGCCACATGTTTCCTACGACCTGGCCACCGCCAGCATAGTTCTAATCGGCCTTGATAGTTAGTGCCCTCGTCCGCATGACGCCACCGCAAGCAGGACCGTATTGAGGCGCCGGCAAATTAATGCTTCGCTTGACGCTTGGGAATTGCATCGGGGGACAGGTCGTGGACACTCTTGGACAACCGACGGGTGCATCTGCCCGGACGCTGCCTCTGCCGCTGCCGACCTCGCGTGAGGCCATCCGCCGGATCCAGAGCGAGCGCAAACGCATCGCCTTCGAACGGGCGAAGCAGATCCCCTGGTATCGTGGCAAGCTCGATCACATCGATGCGGGCAAGCTCGACGACCCCGAGCAATGGCGGCGAATTCCGATTCTCGACAAGGAGACGTTGCGCCAACTCGATCACGCCGAATTCCTGCGCCAGTTCTGTTGTGTGCCGCCGACTGAAATCGCCGAATACTGGCGCTCGGGCGGTTCGACCGGAACGCCGGTGTTCTACCCGCGCACCCACGATGACATTCGGTACGGATTGCTCGCCTGGGGGCGATCATTTCCCTGCATGGGGATCGGCCCCGGTGACCTCTGCCACATCGCATTTCCGATCGGCATTCATCCGGCCGGGCAGGTGTGGGCGCGCAGTGCCCAGTTGTTCGAAGTCGGCATGATCTGGGCCGGTGCCGGCAACGCGTGTCCGTCCGAGGTTCAGCTCACGCTCATTAAAACGCTGAAACCGACGGTGTTCATGGGAATGAGCAGTTTCGCGCTGCATCTCGCCAACCTGGCAGCTGCGACTGGCATTGACCTCGCGAATTCGTCGGTGCGCAAGGTCGTGTGCTCGGCCGAGACGCTGTCCGATGCCAAGCGCGAAAAGATCGGCCGGATGTGGGGCGCCGAAGTCTATGACGTGTTCGGGATGAGCGAGGCCGGGCTGATGGGCGCGGAAAACGCCGCCCACGACGGCATCCACGTCTGGAGCGACATGTACTACGTCGAAGCGGTCGATCCCGACACCGGCATCCCGGTTCCCGAGGGCGAGATCGGTACGCTCTGTGTCACCCCGCTGTGGACCAACCACGCGACGCCGTTTCTGCGCTGGAATTCGGGTGACGTGATCCGACTGTTCGAGCGATCGGCCGGGGCGGGTCAATGGGCCGAGTTGTTTCCGATCATCAAGCATGCCCACCGGACTACGGGCTTTTTCAAGATCCGCGGCGTCAACGTCAATCATTCGGAATTCGAAGATCTGATGTTCAAGCAACAGTCGGTCAATGATTTCCAAGCGGTGCTGCTGACCGACCCGACGACCGGGCGCGAGGAGATCAAGATCCTGATCGAGATCGCGCGCGATCTCGATGGTTCGGACATCTGCGCCAGCGTGGCCGGCCACGTGAAGAAAACATTCGAAGTCATGCCCTTGGTCGAGGTTCTGCCGCTCGGCACGCTGGCGGCGGAATTCGAGCGCAGCGTCAAGGCGCCACGGTTTGTCGATCGCCGCATTTAGCGGCGGCGCCAGCACGGCCGCAAAGCCGTGGTAGTGTGGTGGATTGAAGTTCCTATGGTTCTTGCCACACGCTCGCATGGGAACTTCAAATCCAAAACCACACTAGAATCATAAATTTGCTAGTGCCCCTTCGATTCCGAAGTTTGTGTCGAGGGTGCTGCAAGGTGTGACGAACTTCGGAATCGGGACACTAAATTAGCGACCTACTTCATCGGGCAATCCTTGCCGTAGTCGTCGGCTTTGGCGGTAAAGATCTTCTCCCGGGTCACCAGCGCCGTCCCGCCGTCGGGCGTCTTGACGACGTCGCGGATGTACCAGTCCTGGATCGGAAAATGGTTGTTGTTGAACGCAAAAAACTCGCGCAAGGACGGGAATTTTGCGGCCTTCAGGGCGCCACGGAAGGCATCCTTGTCGGAGAGATCACCCTTGACGGCTGCGATCGCGCTGTCGAGCAGCTGAGCCACGTCATACGCATACATCGCGAACTCGCTCGGCGTTCGGTTGTTGGCCTTGCGGAATGCGTCGATGAAGGCCTGGGTCGCGGGTCCCCCGCGATCGGGTGCCCAGTTGTCCGAGACCGTAATGCCGACGGCGGCGTCGCCTTCCGCGCCGCGCACGGTTTCGTCCGCAAGTGGGAACGAGCTGTAGAGTGGTATGCGACCCTTGAGGCCGGCTTGGGCGTATTGTTTGACGAAATTGATCGCGAGCCCTCCGGGATAGAACACGAACACGGCTTCCGGCGCCGCTGCCGCGATCGCGGCGAGTTCCGCCGAATAGTCGAGCTGGGTGAGGCCGGTATAGGTCTCGTTGACGATTTCGCCTTTGTAGGTTCGTTTGAAGCCGGTGACTGCGTCACGCCCGGCCTGATAGTTGGGCGCGAGCACGAATGTCCGCTTCACGCCTTTGTTGGTGAGATATTGCCCGATCGGGACATAGAGATCGGAGTTCTCGAACGCCACCGCGAAGAAATTCGGCGTGCACTGCGCCCCAGCCAGCGGGGAAGGGCCCGCGTTCGGGCTGATCAGAAATACCCCCGCCTGGGTCACCGGCTTTGCCACCGCCATGAGAACGTTCGAGAACGTCGTCCCGACGACGATATCGGCCTTGCTGCCCTCGACGAATTTCTTGGCCATCAGGATTCCCAGGTCCGGCTTGAGCTCGTCGTCGGCTGTGGCGAGCTCGGTCGGGATGCCGCCGAGGCGGCCGTCGCGCATCTGCATGAACAGGCGAAATCCGGCCAGCTGATCCAACCCGAGCGCGGCGCTCGGCCCCGACATGGTTCCAAGAAAACCGATGGTCACTTTGTCGGCTGCCTGGACAGGAGCGGTTGCGCTGGCGGCAACAGCGGTTATCACCGCGAATAGCGTGCGTCGCATATGCGCTTCTCCGTTATTCAATTATCTGTCGCAGCCCCCGTCAGGCCTGCGCGTCATCCCCGCGGTCGCAGCGCACCATACTGCTCCGGTTCTGGCAAGCCGCGTCTTTCGCGGTCTACTCCGAACCCGCGATCCCGGCGAGCTGCACGACCTTGCCCCAGCGCACTGTCTCGGCCTGGACGAAAGTCCGAAGTTCATCGACCGACGGGTTTTCGAACGCAAGCATGCCGAGCTTGATGATCTCGCCGTTGATGTCCGGCTGCGCCAGAATGCTGCGCAATTCGTCATGCAGCCTTTGGACGATGGGGCGCGGCGTTTGACTGGGCGCGACCAGCATCTGCCACCCCGGCAGCGCGCCGAACGCAGGCAGGCCTGCCTCGGCGATCGTTGGGATATCGGGGAACGCCGGAACGCGCGACCAGGACGCAACGCCGAGCGGGCGAAGCTTGCCGGCCTGCAACATCCCGACGGCCGGAGCAATGTCCGTGAACATCAGCGGGATATGCCCGGCAACCAGGTCGTTCAATGCGGGCGCACTGCCTTTGTAGGGCACATAGGTCATCTCGATGCCGGCTGTGCTCATCAGCAACTCGGCGTAGAGATGGTGCGGAACGCCCGGTCCGACCGATGCGAACGAGAGCTGGCCTGGCCTCTCCTTCGCGTATTTGATCAACTCCAGCAGCGACTGGACCGGAAGCGACGGATTGACGACCAACACGAATGGGACCCGTGCGAGGCCGGCAAGCGGAACAAAGTCGGATAGAGGATCATAGGGAAGTTTCTTGTACAGCGTAACGTTGGTCGCCATCGTCGAACTCGGTGCCATCAGCAGCGTGTAGCCGTCCGGGTCGGCTCGGGCGACCGCACTCGCCGCGATCAGGGTGCCGGCGCCGGGGCGGTTTTCCACCAAGAACGTCTTGCCCAGCCGCTGCTCCAATTTCTGTCCGAGCAGGCGCGCCAGGATGTCGGTGCTGCCCCCCGGGGTGAATGGCACCACAATGGTGACCGGATGGCTCGGATAGTCTTGCGCGTGTCCAATGGTGAATGCCGCAAGCGCCGCTGTGACGGCCCCCGCGAAACGCAGAATCTGGCGACGAAGAAAGGTCATGGCGCTTCCCCTCCGAATTGTTCGAAGAACGTCGCGACGCTCGACG
Organism: uncultured Alphaproteobacteria bacterium; assembly: GCA_963833605.1. Taxonomy (GTDB): domain Bacteria; phylum Pseudomonadota; class Alphaproteobacteria; order Rhizobiales; family Xanthobacteraceae; genus JAFAXD01. The sequence goes on along the minus strand of CAWHYZ010000017.1, from coordinate 667,951 downwards.
TTCGGACGATCAGATGTTGAGCCGCACCGGGAACCTGGAAAGCCTTGTTCTTTTTGAACGCGCGCCTGCCGACGGCACTCAGGCTGCTCGCAGCGATGCTCGGGGACTTCGGCATGTCGCCCAAATGGCAGCTATTATGAGCTTAGGCGATCTGTTGCCCGGGAAAAAGGGGATGTCTTGGCCAAGACCAGGAGTTGTCTCGATTGCGTCGACGCACCCCGTTCCGGCGCGGGCCGTGTGGAGGGCGCCACAATTGACATGGGTCAAAGCTTGCAACGGCCTGATTTTATACGTTGAGCCGATACAGCTTCCACGGTGGAATTCCATGACCAAACCTCTTCCAGCCAAGGCCGAAGTGGCGCTCGAATATCCCGACAAGCTCTACATCGGGACGTTCGATCGTTCGTCACGGTTCGACGCCCACCTCGATGCCACCGGCTTGTCTTTGAACCTTGAACGCACCGGCGACGTCGACACGCGCAAGACCGTGCATATGCACCTCAACTACGGACTCGTCGCCGAAATCCTCAATGATGTCGCCAGAACGGTTGCCAGTATTCCGCCCGATGATATCGCGCATCGCGAGTCACTGGCTGAGGCAGCGGCGGCGTTGCACCGGGCATTGTCGACAGGCGCGGCGGCCTGATGCCCCGAGACGGGAAAAATGCTCTCTAGCCCTTGTGCGAACGCACCGGAACGCGGGCGCTGGTGCGCGCGCGCTGGTCTGGCGCGCCGTTTGTCATCTGCTCGGCGCCCGACATCACCCGCGTACCGTGGTCGTAGAATCCGGCGATGAGGTTGAGCAGGTTCGCACTCTTCTCCAGCTGATCGTCGAAATCCAGGATCTGCGCGCTCGGATCGGTGAACAGTTGTCGTCGCAGTGTCAGAAAATCCCGGGTCCAACCCCGGGCAAGTTCGCTAACCACGTAGCTCGTCTCGCGCGCCGATGTGCGCCCGGCCTTCTCGATCAGGCCGGCGCGCGCGAGCTTCTTGAGGCTGTATTGGATGTTGGCGATGTCGTCGCGGTTGGCGAAGCGCGCGATGTCGGTCACCGCCAGCGGCCGGCTCGCCGCCATGATCTGCTGCAGGATGGCGTTGTCCTGGCCGGAGATGTTGCGCACGCGACCTTCGCGGCCGAGCAGAACCCCATAAAACCGGTAGAACGCGGCGGCAGCGCAGATCAAACCCTGCTCGAAGCGCGTGACCGCGAATTCGTGCGGGTTCGCGGCGAGATGCGCTGCCACCTTGGCGGCGCCGGCCAAACGTTTGCGAGGTTGCGGGCGGGACGGGCGCATTGACAGATGAAATACTGCAGGTAAATTACTGAGTAAAGTGTTGTCCTGGGATCGTCCGCAATGGTTCCCTTGTCCGCGGCCGGCGTCGCACCAGGATCCGGCCATCCGGCTTTGCGATCTCGCCACCCGCGCTGGAGCGGCATCGGCCGGCCTATCGCGTCGCCGTTCCGCAACGGTGATGCGATCAGCGCGCAAAGCGTAAAGGCGCGGGCGCGCGAGCTCGGCGTCGACCTCGTGGGTATCGCGAGCGCGCGGGTGCTCAACGCGTTTCCGCCCGATCCGCGCTGGCCGCAGACGCCTGAACGCATCTCGCCCCATGTGAAGAGCGTGATCGTCATCGTCCAGCGCATCCCGGCCGGTGCCTTCCGCTGCCGCACCAACACCCCGGTCCAGTACATGGACATGTTGGTGCTGCGCAAAATGGACAAAGTGGCCTATCGCCTCGCCGAGGAGCTGGAACGGGCTGGTCACCCGTCGTTCGTGGTTCCGGCCCAGGAGACGGAGTGGAACCTCAAGCGCGCGAGCTATGGCCGGCTGTCCACCCGCCATCTCGGGGTCGAAGCCGGACTCGGCACGCTTGGGCTCGAGGTCAACATCCTCACACCCGAGTACGGGCCGCGCGTCTATCTCACCGGCATCCTCACGGAAGTTGAACTCGACGCCGACGCTCCGATGACCGAGCAGGTCTGCATCGGCGAATCCTGCAGCCGCTGCCTGCACTCATGTCCGGGCGACGCGGTGCTGCATTTCGGAATCGACAAGCGCGCCTGCGCCGAGCACGCGCAGGAATTCGGTTTCTCCACGATCATGAAGTTCCTCGATCGCGCGATCGGCGAAGCGGAACAGGGCGCCTCGACCGAGGTCCTGCTACGCCTGGTGCGCTCGCGCGATCATTTCGGCTTCTGGCAGGGGCTGTTGCGTGTGGTCGGATCGTTCGGCGACTGCCCACGCTGTCTCGCCGTCTGCCCGGTCGGCGACGATTATCACGCCCATCTTGCGGATCCGCAGAAAATCATTCCGGAAAAAACCCCGGAAAAGGTGACCCTCGCCAAGGCGCGACAGGATGCGCGCAAACGCGGCGAGGCGATTGCCGGCCTCAACGACTGGAACGTGCGCTGGGTCGGCGCCGATGGCTACAAGGGCATCGTCGCGCGTCAGCTGCAGGATTTCAAACGGCGCCAGAAGGAGCGCGCCGCCGCTGCCGAACAAGCCGCGAAGCCAGGGGACTGAGGTGGTCGAAATCTTTCGCCAGAAGGTGACGTCGGCCGAGATCAAGGCGAAGGCAAGGGAGCTCGGCGCCGATCTCGTCGGCATCGCCGATGGTGACGTGATGAATGCCAACCCGCCCGATCCTGCCGACCCGCGCCGCCCGATCGATATCACCGAGTTCGACTACAAGCGGGTGATCGTGCTCGCCAAGCATCTCAACAACGGGGTCGCCCGCATCATCCCGTGGGGCGACCGCACCAAATTCTACAATGACGAGCTTGCGCTGTCGGGACTCGAGGAGACTTCGCTCGAATTGGTCTATTGGCTTGAAGATCTCGGCTATCCGGCGATCATCGTCCCGCCGACGCACGTGGATCCCTGGCGCTACGACGATGACCCGCACGCCCACATGACGACCCTGATCTCGCTGCCGCACGCGGCCGTGGAGGCGGGGCTCGGCACCCTCGGTCTCAATCAGCAACTGCTCACGCCGGAGTTTGGGCCGCGGGTTCTGCTCACTGCCGTCATGGCGTCGCTCGATGTCGACGTCGATCAGAAGCGCGCGCAGAGCCTCTGCCTTGGTCCGACCTGCGGGCGCTGCCTCGCGGTCTGTCCGGCCGACGCGGTGCGGCACTGGGGCCGCGACTGGGAAGCTTGCGACACGTACCGCTCGCCTTATGGCTTTGCGAAGCTGACGAGCCACATCGAGGCGATCATGCGCGCCTCCGATGCGCAGGCACAAAAAGACCTGCTGCGGTCGGAGACAACGTTCAACCTGTGGCAGAGCATCCTGCGTGGTTCCGGCGCCATCACCGGCTGCCGCCGCTGTGCGGACGTTTGCCCGGTCGGCGCGGACTACGCCGACATGCTTGCCGATGCTCTCGCAGCCATGCCGGAAGACAGTGAGGCCAAGCAGTTGCGCCTCGTCGATATGGTCGCAGCCGAAGCCGACGGCCGCCTGCCGGAAGACTATATCAGCCAGCAACGCTGGATCGGTGCGTTGCCCTCGGCCAAGGCCGACCGCGCATGAGTGCGCGAGCCGGCGCGGCGATTCCGGCCGCCGCCGCGATCGCAGCGATTCAATCCGAGCGCAAGGTCAACGCGGTGCGCCAGGCCATGCGCGCGCCGTTCTTTCGCGGCAAGCTCGATCATGTCGATCTCGATCGCCTCGACGACCCGCGCGAATGGGGCAAGATCCCGCTGCTCGATAAGGACATGCTGCGCGCCATGTCCGACCAGCAATTCTATCGCGACTTCTGTTTGCCGCCGGAGGAGGGCGACTGCGTTGCGCAGTATTGGCGTTCCGGCGGCACCACCGGCCGCCCGCTGTTCTACCCGCGCAGCCGCATCGATATCGAGGTCGCCATGCACGGGTTTGCGCGCGTCTACGCCTGCGCGGGCGGGGCGCCCGGACAGACCGTGCATTGCGCGTTTCCGCTCGGTATTCATCCGGTGGGCCAGATGATGGCGCGCGCCGCCGAGGCCTCGAACATGGGCGCGCTGATGGCGGGAGCCGGGACCACTACACCGTCGGCCTTGCAGATCGAGCTGATCGACAAGCTGCGCCCGGATGTTCTGGTCGGCATGTCGAGTTACGCTTTGCATCTTGCCAATCTGGCGGACCACAACGGCATCGATCTCGCCGGCGGCTCGGTGCGGCTCGTCATCTGCTCGGCTGAGCCGCTGTCCGCCGCCAAGCGCGAGAAGCTTGGCAGGATGTGGGGCGCGCAGGTGCGCGATTCATTCGGCATGACCGAAGCCGGCATGATGGCGGCGGAGGACGGCCAAGCCGACGGCTTCCGGGTTTGGAGCGATCTCTTCTTCGTCGAGGTGGTCGACCCGCACACCAGGGAGCCGGTCGCCGACGGCGAAGTCGGCGCGCTCGTGGTGACCCCGCTCTACACCAACAACATCACGCCGTTCCTGCGCTGGATGTCCGGCGATCTCGTGATGCTGCGCGACAACGTGCCGGGCTCGGGGCCATTCGCGGTGTTTCCGGTAATGCGACACGCGCAGCGCACCAGCGGTTTCTTCAAGATTCGCGGCATCAACATCAACCACGGCGAGTTCGAAGACCTGATGTTTCGGTTGGCGCCGGTCAACGACTTCAAATGCGAGGCGGTGACCATCGAAGATCTGGATGTGCTTCGCGTCCATGTCGAGATCAGGCGCGGCGCCGATCCAACAGCTGCGGTCGGATTGGTCGAGCACGAGATCAAACGGGTGTTCGAAATCACGCCAATGGTGCACACGCTCGAACTGGGTACACTCGCCCGCGAGTTCGAATCGAGCATCAAAGCGCCGCGCATTCTCGACCGGCGGGGCTCCGGTTGATCACCAAAGAGCCGTTCCGGGGGACGATGTGAATCCAAAATTGATCTGGTTGATGATCGGTCCCGGAACCTTGCCGAGCCAGGGAGTCGATCGCATGGATACGCTGCGTTACGCCGAGTGGCGCAGCGGCCGGCCGCGGCTGAGCGGGCATGACCTGCTCGCCGCCTTGCCGGAAATTGCCGCCGTCGCAAAGGTCGAGGTCGATGAGGGAAATCCCTATGCGATCACGAGCGCGAACGATCTACGCGCACTTGCGTTGCGGATGGAGCGGGTGGCGCGCCGCCCCGAGATCGGCGGCATCGTGTTCGTGCAGGGAACCAACAGCATCGAGGAAACCGCCTATTTTCTCAATCTGACGGTGCATACCGACAAACCCTTGGTAGTGACGGGGGCGCAACGGCCGTTCACGGCGCTCGGCAGCGACGCCCAGTTGAACCTGATCGACGCGATCCGGGTTGCGGCTTCGCCGAAAGCGTACGGGATGGGAGTCCTGGTGGTCGCCAACAGCGAAATCAATGCTGCGCGCGACGTAACCAAAACCAACACCTACCGACTGCAGACCTTTCGCAGCCGCGACCTCGGCATCCTCGGCTATGCGGACCCCGACGACGTCGTGCTTTATCGTGCCCCGACGCGGCGCCACACCATCAACAGCGAATTCGATGTTTCGAAGCTCGATGAGCTACCGCGCGTCGATGTGATCTATGTGTTCACCGGCGCGCGACCCGACCTTGCGGTCGCAGCGGTCAGCGCGGGCGCACAGGGGCTGGTCATCGCCGGCTCGGGAGCGGGCTCCGCCGGCGAGATGCGCAAGGAACTGGCCGCCATCGCCGCCAGGGGGATCATCATCGTGCGCAGTTCGCGCGTCGGCGACGGACGGGTCATCCGCGATGACAATTGGCAGGAGCCGGGGATGGTCGCGGCCGACAACCTGAGCCCCCACAAGGCGGCCTGGCTTCTCACCCTGGCCCTCACCCGGACGCGCGACCCCGACGCGATCCAGCGCCTGTTCGACGAATACTGATGGCGCGCTCGACGGTGCGGCCGAGGAGCCGAACTCACTCGCGCTGGAACACGATCGATGCGATCCAGCCTGTGCCGAGCGCCATCACGGCAACGAAAAATCCGTAAAGGAGGCCATGATTACGTGCGGCGTTGGCGATGAACTGCACCGTGCCAGTCGTGACGAGTTCGAAGGCCGACCGCGAATGAGCGACGAGGTTGCCTTTTGAGAACAATTTGGCGTCGATGTCATAGGTTCCAACCAGCGCGTTTGACGGTAAGGCGACATCCGCGCGAAAGACCGACGGCGAAAAGAAGGTGATGGCATCGATCTTTTCGGAATAGACGCCGCGCTTGCTTTCGATCTCGATGAGAGCCGCGCGAAACAGTGCATCACTGTCGATGCTCGGCGTTGATGTGAGCGTACGCTCCAGTCCAATACGATTGCGCGTCAGATCGGTCGGCGTTGCGATCGAGTTCAGCGGGCGATTCGAAAGCACTGCCAGCAAGGAAGGAACGTCGGCAAAGGTGCGGCTGTCTGCGTTCACCCAGATGCCGAGGACCCGGTGTTTCTGGCGCGCAATCAACGTCTGCGGCGGACCGGTAACCGTGATGACCGCGTCATAGTTCGCCTCTTCCTGCGGCGGCGTCGAAACTGCACCGAAAAGAGCAATGCTGGCGCCGGCGTAGTTGGAGGTTATAGAGACCGTCGCCGTCGAAGGTATCAGCACTAATTGCTGGGCGCTGGCCGCGCCCGAGACCAGGCAGATGACGATCGCGCCTGCAACCAAGGGGAAGCGGCGCGCGCTCACGGAACGACCTCGGCCGCAGGTCGGATCGAGAACAGATTGTCGGGACGCGCCAGGAGTTCAAAAGCGAAGCGAAGGCCGACGGCGAGCACCAGCAGACCCAGTAGGAAGCGCAATCGTTCCGCGGGAATCCGCTGCCCCGCGCGCGCGCCGAACTGAGCGCCTGTGACCCCTCCAATCATGAGGATCAGGGCCAGCACGCCATCGACGAGCGGGCTGGTGGCCGCGTGCGAGATCGTCGCGACCACCATGGTCGCCATGGTCAAAACATTCGAAGTGCCGATGACGGTTGTCGTCGGCACCCGCAAGAAGTAGACCAGCATTGGGACCAGGAGGAATCCGCCGCCAAAGCCCATGATGGCGCCCAGCGCTCCCATCAGGTAACCGATCACGCATATCGGGATCACGGAAACGTAGATCTTCGATCGATTGAAGCGCATCTTGAACGGTAGGCCGTGAACCCACGTATGGGCACCGGAACGGCGGCGTCCGACGGAGGCACCCCGGCGCCGGCGCCACATCGTAATCAGACCTTCCGTCAACATCAGGCCGCCGACCGCGGTCAACAGGACGAGATATGAGATGCTGATCAGAAGGTCGAGCTGTCCGAGCGCCCTGAGTTTCGTGAACAGCCAAACACCGCTGAATGTCCCGACTATTCCACCTGCGAACAGCGTTAAAGCGAGCTTCGGGTCCACCATGCGGCGGCGCCAGTAGCTCAGCGCCCCCGAGAATGACGAGGCGGCCATGTAGTTAGCTGAGCTCGCGACCGCGACTCCCGGTCCGATGCCCAGAAAGACCAACAGCGGCGTCATCAGGAATCCGCCGCCGACGCCGAACATTGCGCCGAGGAAGCCGACCGCGACTCCGAGCGCCAAAAGAACAAGGACGTTGGCTGGTTGGTCGGCGATGGGCAGGAAGATTTCCAACGGATCACCCGGCGGTCAGGATTTGTGGTGCAAGTCGGCCCATCTTGGAATAGCCCTCCGAGCTGCGCTCGATAACGCCGACGTCAGCATAGTTGCACATAGCCGCGCATTTGGAAAAAATGTTGGCTCGGCGGGTTGACCGGAAAAAGAGGCATCGATGCTTGAGCTCTATCACAACAATCTATCCGTGTGTGCCCAGAAGGTCCGCATCGTTCTGTTGGAAAAGACTCTGCCGTGGACCAACCACCATCTCAGCCTCGTCAAAGGGGAGCATCTGACGCCGGAATTCAAGGCCATGAATCCGCGCGCAGTGGTGCCGGTGCTCGTACACGACGGCAATACGATCATCGAATCCAGCGTGATCTGCACATACCTGGACGAGGTGTTTCCGAGCCCGCCGCTCAGCGCAAAGACGCCGTTAGAGCGCGCAACCATGCGTCTGTGGTGCAAATTGCCGGACGATATCCTGCACACGGCCTGCGCCACGGTAAGCTTCGCGATTTCATTCGGGCCGCAGCTCAAGAAGCAAGCCGGCGCCGGGCTCGAGGAGCGGCTGATGAAAATGCCTGACCCGGCGCGCCGTGAGCGTCAACGCGCCCTGATCGAGAAGGGCATCGAAACGCCGTTCTTTCGCGATCACATCAAGGTGTTTGAGAAGACCGTCGCCGAGATGGAGGCACAGCTCGGCAAGACCAAATGGCTGGCGTCCGACGTGTATACCTTGGCGGATGCCGAGATCACGCCCTACATCGAACGTGCTGACCGGCTTGGGCTCGCGGGTCTGTGGGAACGCCGGCCACGCGTCGCGGATTGGTTCACGCGCATCAGGGCTCGCCCGAGCTTCAAGGGAATCTCAGACTATCCACCGACAGATTACGACGACACCGGTCGTGATGGGCTCAAGGACTGGCCGCGGATCAAGGAGCTGATCGCCGCGTAAGCGTTGAATCGATAGCCCACAAGCTTGGATTGCTTCGCCCATGTCGATATATGAAGGCCTGGAGCCCAAACCGCTGTCGATTGGATCGTTACGGCAAAACAAGCAATGAACGCCCTCGCTCGCCGCTTCGCTATTGCTCCGATGATGGATTGGACCGATCGGCATTGCCGGTTCTTCCACCGTCTGCTCACGCGCCGCGCGCTGATCTACACCGAGATGATCACCACGGGGGCGCTGCTCCACGGCGATCGCGCCCGGCTGCTGCGCTACGATCCGGCCGAGCACCCGGTCGCGCTGCAGCTCGGCGGCTCGGATCCGGCCGCGCTGGCGCGCTGCGCGCGCTTCGCTGCCGACGCCGGCTACGACGAGATCAACCTCAACGTCGGCTGTCCGTCCGACCGGGTGCAGGACGGACGGTTCGGCGCCTGCCTGATGGCGGAACCGGAGCTGGTTGGCGAATGCGTCGCCGCCATGAAGGCGGCCGTATCGATCCCGGTCACCGTCAAGTGCCGGCTTGGCATCGATGACCAGGATCCCGAAGCGGCGCTCGATGACATGGCCCGCACGGTCGCGGCAGCCGGCGTCGACGCACTTATCGTACATGCCCGAAAGGCCTGGCTCGAGGGATTGTCGCCGAAAGACAATCGCGAAATCCCACCGCTCGATTACGCTCGCGTATTCAGGCTCAAGCGCGCCTACCCACGGCTTCCGATCATTTTGAACGGCGGCATCGGGGACCTCGCGCAGGGGCTCGATCTCCTCCGGGCGGTCGACGGCCTGATGCTGGGGCGCGCCGCCTATCGCGAACCGTGGCGGTTGCTCAACGTCGACCCGGTGCTGTTCGGCGCGCCGGCGCCCTTCGACTCGGCTGCGGCGGCTGGGCGAGCACTCATTCCGTATATCGAGCGCGAGCTGGCGCATGGTACGCGCCTCTACGCGATTGTGCGGCACGTGCTCGGGCTCTTCCAGGCAGTGCCGGGGGCGCGTGCATACCGTCGCCTGCTCGCAACCGAGGCCGTAAAGCCGGGGGCAGGGGCCAACGTGTTTGTGCAGGCGCTCGAGTGCGTGCGCGACGCCATGCCCCAGCGTGTCGCCGCATGATTCTCGGGGTGCCGGCGAGCGAGCTCGCTTGGCTCGCGGGATTGATCGTCGTCGGCGGCGCTGTCACCGGAATCCTGGCCGGCCTGTTCGGCATCGGCGGCGGCGCACTTATTGTCCCGGTGCTCTACGAGGTGTTCGACGCAATGCAGGTCCCGGCCGAAGTGCGCATGCAGCTCTGCATCGGCACCTCGCTTGCCATCATCGTGCCGACGACCTTCCGATCCTACCGGACCCATCTCGCGCGTGGCGTCGTCATGGAAGACGTGGTCCACGCCTGGTGGCTGCCGGCGGTCGCCGGCGTTGGCACCGGCGCGCTGATTGCGGCATTTGCGCCGGGCTGGGTGTTCCAGTTCACCTTCGCGATCATTGCCTCCATCATTGCGGTCCGGCTGCTGATCGGACGCGATGAATGGCGGGTCGCCGACGACCTACCCAAAGGCGCGGAACTGCTGGCCTATGGATACGGCGTTGGGCTGTCCTCCGCGCTGATGGGCGTGAGCGGCGGGTCGGTCTCCAACATGATCCTGACGTTGCACGGCAAGCCGATCCACCGCGCGGTCGCCACCTCGGCTGGGCTTGGCGTGCCGATCACCATCGCCGGCACCGTGGGCTTCATCCTGGCCGGATTACCCAAGCAGGCGCTGCTGCCGCCCCTGTCGATCGGCTTTGTCTCGTTGATCGGGTTCGCGTTGATGGCGCCGATCTCGAGTTTCACCGCGAGCTACGGAGCGCGCCTCGCTCACGCGCTGCCGAAGCGATGGCTGGAGATCGGATTTGGAATCTTCTTGCTGACAGCGTCGGCGCGCTTTGTGTTCGGCATCATCGGCAAATAGCGCGATCACACATCCGATTGCTCGGTTCCAACACGGCTCACATGCCAAGCAATATCTTGACCTCGGTCAGCGCATTCTTGCACTTCGGATCGTCCGCAGCGTCGAGCAGACGCGCCCGGGCGAGCGCCGCATCATAGGTTGCCTCGGTGGGCTTGGCGGGCGCCGCCGGCGGCGTGCCGCGTGGCGCCGGCGCCGCCGCTGGTGGGCGCAGGTTATTTTCGATCTCCGCGATCTCGGCGCTGCACGGGCCGGCCACTGCGCAACCAAGATCGAGACAAAGAACAACGCCGACGAACAGGGTGGAGCGGTCTGCACAACGACGAGGCTTGACGACGTTCATGTGGTGAATCTCGTGACGCATTGAGCGAGTGTCCCCGGCGAACAGCCGAGGCCATTGCTCGCCCTTTGAAATGGCGAGCCCTCGATGTGTGTGGGGCGCCTTGCTCAGCTCTTGCCGGCCGCCGTGGTTCCTGAAATTGCGGCCTTGCAGCCATCGCTCAAGCTCGTGAGATGGGTCTGCAAACAGCGCTCGATCCGCGTACCACCCGGCTTCACACCCGCGCAGTGTTGCTTGATGTCTCCCGCGCATCCCTTCACGACCGCCTGCGCCTGCTGGATTGCGGCCTGGCATCGTTGCGAGAGGTCCTTGAAGTGCGTTGTCATGCACTGTTTCATGGCGCCACCCGGTTGCACCTTGCCGCACTGGGCCTCGATATCTTTCGCGCATGCCTTCGCGGCCGCCCGGGTTTGGGCGGTTGCGGGCGACCACCCCAACAGCATCATTGCGGTACCAACGACAAGCAAGGTTCTAAACATGATCCATGGTCTCCTACCGGTGGGTCATTGACGGTGGCCCCCAACCAACCCCGCGGGGATTGGTCTTACTTGATCGCATGACTGACGGTTTGCCTCAAGGATATCCCCGCAATACCAATCGGTCGCCGCGCACTTCCCAGCTCTGCAGCCGGTTGAGAAAGCTCATGCCGAGGAGGCTGGTCTTGAGCTGGCCGGGCTGCGCGATCAGCGCCGGCACCGAGCGCTCCACAATGTTGCCGACCGCGACCAGATCCAGCGTCACCTCCGCAGCTTTGGTATGACCGTTCGCGGTCGCGATGTTCACCGTATATTTGATCAGTTCGACCGGCAGGCCAACCGCCTTGGCGGCCTCGTTGGTGAGCACCACGGCGCTGGCACCGGTATCGAGGATCATGGGCACGCTGTGTCCGTTGATCTCGGTTGTGACGACGAAATCGCTCGATTGGCCGCGGGCAAGCGCCACCGTGCGCCCGTTTTCGGCGAGGCGTCCCGGAACGAGTTCCGCCATGACCCGATCGGCTACGTCGCGCAGCTGGAAGCGGTAGGTGTAACCAAGCATCAGCAGCAGCGCGACGACGATCCAAAGGACAGCGGCCTGAATTGCCTTGGTGAGGCGGTCGCGGAACAGCGCTATCACCGCGCCGCCGATGAGGGCGAGCCAGCCAAACCTCAGCAGCAGGGACGCAAAGTCGTTGGTCGTGAGGTCCCCGACCGCGCCTTGACCGCTGCCCGAGACGACGACGACAACCGCAAGGGTGGCCCCGAGAACCAACATCCAAAGGAGAGTACGCCGCATGGGTTCGACGAATCACGCCGTCGGGGGGCGCGAAACGACGGCGAGGCGCTGACGTGCCACAACCATCAGCGTGGCCCGCTCATGGGCCGTCAGCTGTGCCCAGCGCTCGATTTCAATGAGATCGCGCCCGCAGCCGATGCAAATCCCCAACGTGGGGTGGAGGGTGCAGATCCTGGTGCACGGCGTGTCAATCGGCATAGAACTAAGCTCGCGGTCGCAATTGTCGCGAACATAGAGCATTTTTCGGAACCCAGCCAAGAATTTAGTTGTCTTAAGGATAGCGAAGTCGTGCCCATGGTGGCTGGAATTTCTTAATATGGCCCTATTGGTGGGGAAGCGGGAGGAAAGGCGACCATGAAGCTTTACGACGGTGGCCGTGCGCCCAATCCGCGGCGCGTTCGCGTGTTCCTGGCTGAGAAGGGCATCGACATCGAGAAGCAACAGATCGATATCGCGGCGCTGGAGCACAAAGGAGCGGCCTTCACGGCAATCAATCCGCTGCAGCGGGTACCCGCACTCGTCCTCGACGATGGCAGCGTGATCACCGAATCGATTGCGATCTGCCGCTATTTCGAAGCACTGCAGCCGGAGCCGGTACTGTTCGGGCGCGATGGACGCGACGCCGCCATCGTCGAGATGTGGAACCGCCGGGTCGAGCACCAGCTTCTATTCGCGGTGGCGCAAGTGTTGCGTCATCTCAATCCGGGCATGAAGGCGCTCGAAAACCCGCAAATCGCGGCCTGGGGTGAAGTCAATAAGCCGCGGGTCACGGAGTTTCTGACATTGCTTGATCGCGAGCTGGCCGCGCGCCCCTATGTGGCGGGCGAGCGTTTTTCCGTCGCTGATATTACCGGCCTCGTTGCAATCGACGTCATGAAGCCGGCGAAGCTTGCGGTGCCCGACGAGCTCGCGAACGTGCGCCGCTGGCACACCGAAATTTCCGCCCGCCCGAGCGCCGCCGCCTGACCAGTGCTCCGACAGCGAATGCCGAGCGCGGCTGCTGCCCACAGGCTATGCGGTGCGCTAACGCTCCAGGCGGGCAATCAGGCTCGATGTGTCCCAGCGCTTGCCGCCCATTTTTTGAACCTCGGCGTAGAACTGGTCGACCAGCGCGCTCATCGGCAGCAGCGCACCGTTGCGATTAGCCTCGGCAAAACAGATCGCAAGGTCCTTGCGCATCCAGTCGACCGCGAAGCCGAAGTCAAACTTGCCGGCGACCATGGTCTTGTAGCGGTTCTCCATCTGCCACGACTGAGCAGCACCCTTGGAAATGGTCGCGATCAGCTTTTCGATGTCGAGGCCGGCGCGCTTGGCGAAATGCAGCCCTTCGGCGAGGCCTTGCACGACGCCGGCAATGCAGATCTGGTTGACCATCTTGGCGAGCTGGCCGGAACCCGACGCGCCAATCAGCGTACACGCGCGCGCATAGGCGGCGATCACTTTTTCTGCGCGCCCGAACGCTTCGGGGTCGCCGCCGCACATGACCGTAAGCACGCCATTCTCGGCGCCGGCCTGGCCGCCGGACACCGGCGCATCAACGAAATCAAACCCGCGGGTCTTGGCCTCGGCATGAAACTCGCGCGCGATTTCCGCCGACGCGGTCGTGTGATCGACGAGTACCGCACCGCGTTTGACGCCGTGCATGGCGCCGCTGGCCCCCAGCATGACCTCGCGCAAGTCGTTGTCGTTGCCGACACAGACCATGACGAAGTCCTGATCCGCCGCGGCTTCCTTCGGGGTCTTGGCACTGCGGCCGCCGAATTGCGCGACCCATTTCTCGGCTTTGGCCGCGGTCCGATTGTAGACGGTGACGTCGTGCCCACCCTTGCTCTTCAGATGCCCGGCCATCGGATAGCCCATCACGCCGAGCCCCAGGAACGCTATCTTCGCCATCGCCTCCTCCTTCACGCGTCAAGAGCCTTGCAAAGTTCATCGTGACAGGGGTCTCGTCAACCCGTCGATGTCATATTAGATCAGAGCATTGGCGCGTGTTCCGGCGCAGCGGGCGTCGGTGCGCAATCGCGAACATGTGCCGATCAACGAGATCAGGACGGAGTACCTCTCATGGCGGTCGACAAGAACACCGTTCTGGCGGCCCTCGCGGCCGTTAAAGGTCCGGACGGTGCCGCACTGCCGGCGACCGGCAAGCTGTCCGACGTGATCGTCACCGATGGCAAGGTGTTTTTCTCGATCACTGTGGATGCCGCGCTGGTGCCAAGCTGGGAGCCGGTACGCAAGGCCGCAGAGGCGGCGGTACGCGCCGTGCCGGGCGTCACCTCTGCGATGGTGGCGCTCACCGGCGAACGTGCCGGAGGGGCGCGCGCCCAGGTCGCGCCGCCGGGCCGTACCGCGCAGGCGCCCCCAGGGGCGCGCCCGCAGGCCGGCCAGCAACCCGCAGTACCCGGGGTTGAGGCGATCATCGCGGTTGCGTCCGGCAAGGGCGGCGTCGGCAAATCCACCACTGCCGTCAATCTTGCGCTCGGGCTGCGCGATCTCGGGCTCAAGGTCGGCGTGCTTGATGCCGATATCTACGGTCCCTCGGTTCCCAGGCTCCTCGCCATCCGCGGTAAGCCGCAGACGATCGGCGGCACGCGACTACGACCCATGGACGGCTACGGCCTCAAGGTGATGTCGATCGGATTCCTGATCGAGGAGGAGACGCCGATGATCTGGCGCGGCCCGATGGTGATGTCGGCGCTGACCCAGATGCTGCGCGAGGTCGAATGGGGCACGCTTGACGTAATGGTGGTCGACATGCCGCCCGGCACCGGCGACGCGCAGCTCACCATGGCCCAGCAGGTGCCGCTCAAGGGCGCGGTGATCGTCTCGACGCCGCAGGATCTTGCATTGGTTGATGCGCGCCGCGGCATCGCCATGTTTCGGCGCGTCGACGTGCCGGTGCTCGGCATCGTCGAGAACATGAGCTATTTCCTGTGCCCGCAGTGCGGGTCGCGCTCGGACATCTTTGGCCACGGTGGCGCGCAGCACGAGGCGAATCGACAGGGCGTGCCGTTCCTCGGCGAAGTGCCGTTGCACATGGACATACGCGTGAAATCCGATGCCGGTCTGCCGGTAGTCGCGACTGACCCGGAAGGGTCGCACGCGAAGATCTATCGCGAGATCGCGGCGCGCGTGCGCGATGGGCTCGTGGGCGCGCGCAAATCGGCGCCGAAAATCGTGATCGAGGCGTAGGTGAAGCGGTTAAGACTAATCGTCGGCCCACATGCGCAACAGGTTGGCGAGCGATTTCGACACGAGATCATATTCCGCTGTTTGGCCATGCTGCGCGAACAGCTTGCGGCGCGCGGTGTCGAGGTCGAACAGCAACTCGCGCCGCGCGGGATCGCGCACCAGGCTGCGCACCCAGCCGACCGCGGCGAGCCGTGCTCCGCGAGTCACCTCCGCCACCCGATGCAGACTGGTGGCCGGATACGCGATAAGCGTGCCGGCCGGCAACTTGACCGGATCTTCGCCGGCGGTCGTGTCGATCACCAACTCGCCGCCGTCGTAGCTTTCCGGCTCAGAGACAAACAGCGTGAATGCCACGTCGGTACGCATACCGCGCATGATGGCGTCATCGATATGGACACCGTAGCGCATGCCCGGATCGTAGCGTGAGAACATCAGCGACAGCGCCTTCGGCCGCACCGCAAGCGCGAACACCTCGTTGGCGAGCAGGCGCTCAGTTACCAACTTGCGGACGGCGTCGAGCGCCGGGTCGTTAGCGGCCTGCAGATTGTTCTTGACCTCGCGGGCCGCAAACCCGGCCGTTTCGCGGCCGTCGACGAAGCGCGCTTGACCGAGCGCCGCCCGCAGATGGTCAAGGTCGGTCGCGGAGAGGACATTGCCAATCAGGATCCGCATTAATCTGCCCCTGGTATCGAAGAACATTATCGCGTGACACGAGTCCGTCGGCCCGTGTTCATATCCAACGAATTGGAATAGCTATAAACAACGTCTTGATTGGACGATATCGCGCAGGGGCGCCTATTGTCTGCCGTTCTCCAAAATTGTACCGCAGGGCGGCGATCGGTGAGGAAAGTTCATGAAGTCCACAGCCAAGGTCTGGCTCGGCGTCGGTCTGTTTGTGACCGGCGGTGCGGCTGCGTTGCCGCAAGCGAAAGCACCTGCGGCGCCGGTGGATCACGCGCATGGCCGCGGCTTTGAGGATCACACGCAGCAGGCCCCGGCCCCCTGGATTTTGGCGCAGCACAGCATGCCGGCCGGCGGCGAAGCCGGCGAGGCCGGCGTTGCAGCCGATCTGCCGCCCGACTTCCAGTTGGCGCTCACGCTCGCGCTGATCCGCGGCCATCTGCTGGTCGGCGACGAATTGGTCAAGGCGGGAAAATGGGATGAGGCGCTGCCGCATTTCCTGCATCCGACCGAGGAACTCTATGGCGGGATCAAGGACAAACTCAGTGACTACAAGATGCCGCCGTTCGATGCCGCGCTGGTGAAGCTCGCGGACGTCGTGAAAAGCAAGCGCAGTGCAGACTACGCGTCCGCCATGCAGGCGGTGGCGGATGCTCTCGCCCCCGGTGACGCGGCGCTCAAGGCACGCCAGCCGGACTGGCCGAGCTTCATGGTCGCGACCGCGATCATGACCCTCAAGGCGGCGACCAGCGAGTACGGCGAGGCGATCGTCAAAGGCCGCATCGCCAAGCCGGTCGAGTATCAGGATTCCCGCGGGTTCGTTTGGCAGGCGGAGCGCATGATCGGGAGCGTCGTCAGCGAACTTGCGCGCAAGGACGACAGCGCGCTCAAGGCAGTGCGCGCGGGCTTCGAGCGATTGAAGAAGGCGTGGCCGGCACCTGTGCCGCCGAAGGTGCCGGTCAAGAGCGCCGCCACCGTGATCAATGACGTAGCCTCCATCCAGCGCGCGGCCGGCAAGCTGATGTGACGCAGCGCATGTGGATCCGATCGCTGCCGGTGGTGCTGAGCGCGGCGCTCCTTGCCGGCGCGGCGACCGGCGGGCTCGTGGCGCTCGCCGCCCAGTCCGCGACCGTGCCCGACCTCGCGACACTCAAAGCTGCGTTCCGCCGCCCGCCCGCGATTCCGTTTCCCGCCGACAACCCGTACTCGGAGCAAAAGCGCAGTCTCGGCGAGAAGCTGTTCAACGACAAAGGACTATCGGTCGATGGCAGCACCGCGTGCACGACCTGCCACATCCGGGCCAAAGGCTTTGCCGACGGACGCGAGCGCGGTAGCGGCGTATCTGGACAACGGCTCGGCCGTCATACGCCGACCCTCTGGAATCTCGCGTGGGCACGTCCGGTGTTCTGGGATGGCCGCGCACGCAATCTCGAGCAACAGGTGTTCGGTCCGATCGAATTGCCCGACGAAATGGCCCAGCCGAAGGCAGCGCTGATCGCGCGACTCGCCGCTGACCCTGACTACCGCCAGGCATTCGCCAAGGCGTTTCCCAAGGATCCAAAGCTCAGCGACGACAATTTGGCCAAGGCGATTGCGACCTATGAGCGCACGCTGGTCTCACCGCCGACGCGTTTTGACCAGTGGGTTGAGGGCGACGACAAGGCGTTCACGCCGCAGGAAGTCGCAGGCTTCCGGCTCTTTGCCGGCAAGGCTGGCTGCGCCAACTGCCACAGCGGCTTTGCATTCACGGACGGCAATTTCTACGACATCGGCCTGCCCGATGCCGACCGCGGCCGCGGCGTGGTACTGCATCTGCCGGCCGCGGACCACGCGTTCAAGACGCCGGGACTGCGCGAACTCAAGCGCTCGGGGCCCTACATGCACGATGGCTCGCTCGCGACCCTCGATGATGTGCTCCAGCACTACGAGCGCGGTATTGTCGCACGCGCGACCGTGGCCCCCGACCTCGTGCGCGAACTCAAGCTCTCCGAAGAGGAACGCGCCGCATTGCTGGCCTTTCTGGCGACGCTGTCGTCGGAAGACGATCCTCGGCCACCCACGACGATCGCGGCCGAAACGGTGCGTCCGACGCGGGCTGCTGCCCGGGTGACCACGATTTCCCAGCACGAGAAGCAATTCAGCCCAACCCACGTCACGATCAAGCGCGGCTCGCATCTGTGGGTTCTCAACAACGACACGCGCACCCACAACGTTCGCATTTTCGATCCGAAACTCGAGTTCGATTCTGGAGCGCAGGAGCCAGGCGAGACGGTGGAGATCGCATTTCCGGCGGCTGGTTCATTCCTGGTGTTCTGCGGCATCCATCCCAAGATGGAACTGTATGTGGACGTAACCAAATAAGACTAAAGACCCATTTTGGTGCGCCCCAGCAGGCCTATTTTGGTCTCCCATGGTGCAACCTTTCGTGGTATCGGGGCGCCACGGCTGATCCGTATTCCCTGCAAAAACAACCCTCTGGGAGAAGCGAATGAAACGACGTGAATTTCTCAAAGTCGCCGGCGTCGGTGCTGGCGCGGCGGCAATCGCCAAGCCTGCGATTGCCCAATCGGCGCCTGAACTGAAATGGCGGTTGACATCGAGTTTCCCGAAATCGCTCGATACGATTTACGGCGCCGCTGAGGTGTTCGCTAAAGCGGTGGGCGAGGCAACTGACAACAAGTTCCAAATCCAGGTTTTCGCCGCCGGCGAAATCGTGCCGGGCCTTGCGGCCGCCGACGCCGTGCAGAACGGCACGGTCGAGATGTGCCACACCGCATCCTATTATTATTTCGGTAAGGATCCGACGTTCGCATTCGGTACTGCGGTTCCGTTCGGACTTAATACCCGCATGCAGAACGCATGGATGTTTTTCGGCGGCGGCATGGACCTGATGAACGACTTCTACAAGAAGTTTAACATCTACGGCATCCCGGCAGGTAATACCGGCGCACAGATGGGCGGCTGGTTCCGCAAAGAGATCAAGGATGTCGCTGATCTCAACGGTCTCAAAATGCGGATCGGCGGGTTCGCCGGTACGGTCCTGCAGAAACTTGGTGCCGTCCCCCAGCAGATCGCCGGCGGCGACATTTACCCGGCCTTGGAGAAGGGAACCATCGACGCAGCAGAGTGGGTCGGCCCGTACGATGACGAAAAACTCGGCTTCTACAAGGTCGCCAAGTACTACTATTACCCGGGGTGGTGGGAAGGCAGCGCGATGCTGCATAATTTCATCAATATCGAGAAGTGGAATGGGCTGCCGCCGAGCTACAAGTCGGTTGTACGCAGTGCGTCCGCGCTGGCGAACGAATGGATGATCTCGAAATACGACGCGGGCAATCCAGCCGCTTTGAGGCGGTTGATTGCGGGCGGCGCCGAGTTGCGACCGTTCAACCAACTGGTCCTGGAGGCCTGCTACAAGGCGTCAAACGAGATCTATGCGGCGACGTTTGCCAACAACGCCGAGTTCAAGAAGGTGTACGACAGCATGGCCGCCTTTCGGGGCGAAGAGTATCTGTGGTGGCAGGTTGCCGAGTACACGTTCGATACTTTCCAAATTCGCGCTCTCCGGCGCAGCTGATCGTCCTGGCATCGAGACCGGAGGCCTCGGAGTTTTTGCTCCGGGGTCTTCTTCTTTGCCGCGAGGCGCCGTAAGATAGCCCGTCGGCCGCCGGCAAAGGCGGGACTGCGACAGTGTAGTTCTCTCCTCGGGTCGGCGGACCGACGACAACACGAGGGGAAACGCTATGAAACGTCGTGAATTTCTGACGGCGGCCGGTGCTGGCCTCGCCGGCGCGGCAGTCGCTGCACCCGCCATTGCGCAATCCATGCCCGAACTGAAATGGCGCTTGACGGCCAGCTGGCCAAAATCGCTCGACACCCTGTATGGCTGTCCGGAATCCATGGCGAAGCGCATCGCGGAGATTACCGACAACAAGTTCCAGATCCAGGTGTTTGCCGCGGGCGAGATCGTCCCCGGATTGCAGGTACTCGATGCTGTCCAGAATGGCACCGTCGAGATGGGCCACACTGCGAGTTATTACTATTTCGGCAAAGATCCGGCCTTTACGTTCGGAACGGCGCTGCCGTTCGGACTCAATACGCGTCAGCAGGAGGCTTGGCAGCAGTACGCCGGTGGCATGGACCTGCTCAACGAATTCTTCGCGACCTACAATGTGTGGGGCATGCCGACCGGCAACACCACGTGTCAGATGGGTGGCTGGTTCCGCAAGGAGATCAAGACGCTCGATGACATGCAGGGATTGAAGATGCGTATCGGAGGCTTCGCCGGCCGCATCATCGGCAAGCTCGGCGCCGTTCCGCAACAATTGGCGGCAGGAGACATTTTCCCGGCCCTTGAAAAGGGGACGATCGATGCGGCCGAGTGGGTTGGTCCTTATGACGACGAGAAACTCGGTTTCGTCAAGATCGCGAAATATTATTATTATCCGGGTTGGTGGGAGGGCGGCGCGCAGCCGCATCTGCTGGTCAATCTGGCCAAGTGGAACGAGCTGCCCAAGCAATATCAGGCGCTGGTCCAGGCGTGCGGCCGTGAGGCCGGCCTTTCCATGACGGCTAAATACGACGTGCTGAACCCGCAGGCCGTCAAACGGCTGGTGGCGAGCGGCGCTGAACTGCGCGCATTCCCGCAGCCCGTCATGGAGGCCTGCTACAAGGCGGCGAACGAGATCTACGCTGAGCTGTCGCAGACCAATCCAACCTTCAAGAAGCTGCTCGACAGCCTCACCGCGTACCGGAGCGATTCCTACCAGTGGCTTCAGGTCGCCGAGTTCTCCTACGACACCTTCATGATGCGCATGCGCACGCGGGCTTGACGCCGCAACCGAGGTTATCCGGTCCCGGCGTACGCGCCGGGGCCATTCGGGCAGATCGCGCCGACGCCTATTGGATTTTTGGGGGCTTGTCGAAATCGATCATCGGCGGCAGCTCGGGCTGCTCGATCTCGATCTTGATCTTATTGGGATCTACTTTGTTCGGGCGATCGATCCAATAGGTCACGGAACCCGGCCAGAAGATGACGATCACTACCAGAATGACCTGCAAAAACACCCAGGGGATGGCACCCCAATAAATGTCCGATGTTTTGATCGAGGGCGGCGCAATCCCGCGCAGGTAGAACAGCGCAAAGCCAAACGGCGGATGCATGAAGCTCGTCTGGATGTTGGCGCAGATCAAAACGCCGAACCAGATCAGATCGATTCCCAGTCGGTCGGCCGCCGGCGCCAGCAACGGAATGATGATGAATGCAATCTCGAAAAAGTCGAGGAAGAACGCGACCACGAAAATGAAGGCATTCACGAATATCAAAAAGCCCACTTGTCCGCCCGGCAGCGAGGTGAGCAGATCCTCGATCCACACCTTGCCGCCGACGCCCTGAAACACGAGGCTGAAGACGCGCGCGCCGATCAGGATGTAGACCACCATGGCGGTGATCCGCATGGTGGACGCCATGCCTTGGTAGAGCAGCGGCCAGGTCAACGTGCGTTGAAATGCGGCGAGCGCGATCGAGCCGACCACGCCCATGGCGCCAGCCTCGGTCGGCGTTGCGAGGCCCATGAAGATCGTGCCAAGAACCAGGAAAATCAGGCCGAGCGACGGGATGATACCGCGCAGACATTTGCGCAACAGCTTCCAGCCGTGCAGGGTGCGGGCCTCGATCGGAAGGGCGGGCATGTCCTTCGGGCGAACGAAGCTGACGATGGCCACGAAAATGCAAAACAGCGCGAGTTGGATGACGCTCGGACCAATGGCGCCCGCATACATGTCGCCAACCGAGCGCCCGAGTTGGTCGGCGAGCACGACCAACACCAGTGAGGGCGGGATCAGCTGGGTGATTGTGCCCGATGCTGCGATCACACCCATCGTGTGACGCACCGAGTAGCCGTATTTGATCATCGGCTGCATCGAGATAACGCCCATGGCGATGACCGACGCGGCGACCGTGCCGGTAATAGCTCCGAGAATGGCGCCAACGAAGATCACCGCGTAGGACAGGCCCCCCCGAACCGGCCCGAACAGTTGCCCAATGGAGTCGAGGAGGTCCTCGGCAAGCCCGCAGCGCTCCAGGATCGCGCCCATGAATGTGAAGAACGGGATCGCCAGCAGGAGGTCGTTGGAGACGATCCCGAACAGCTGATAGGTGAGATTTCCCAGGAAGATTTTGTCGATCAAACCAAACTCAATGCCGATAAACCCAAAAAACAATCCGGTCGCGGCGAGCGAGAATGCCGCTGGATAGCCGATCAACATAAACAGCACCATGCCCCCGAACATCAGGGGCGCCATGTTGTCGCGAATAAAATTCATTGCAGCGGCTTTTCGTAGTCGAAATGCAGATCGACCACGTGCTCGAGCGCGGCGATGCGCTTGATGATTTCGGAGACACCCTGCAATGCCATCAGCGTGAAGCCGACCGGGAGAATAAGCTTGACCGGCCAGCGGATCAGGCCGCCGGCGTTCGACGAGGTCTCTTGGATGCGCCACGCATCGACGAACCACGGCCAGGTGAAATAAACGAGAATGATGCAGATCGGCAAAAGAAATAGAAATCCACAGATGATGTCGATCCAGATGCGTACGCGCTCGGACATCATTCCGTAGAACAGGTCGACGCGCACGTGCTCGTTCATTTTGAGCGTATAGGGGGCGCCCAGCAGCACCATGCCGGCGAACATGTACCATTGAATTTCAAGCCAGGCATTCGAGCTTGCGCTGAAAATATACCGGCTGCCGGCGTTGCCGGCGCTGATCAGGCACGCGAGCAAGACCAGCCAATTGGCAATGACACCGAATTTGTCGTTCACCCAATCGATGGCACTGCTCAGCCTCAGGAGACTGCGCACGGTTTTGATCCCCTCGAGCACGCCACAGATCGGCTTTCTTTTCCGCCCCGAAGCCCCACGTGGCCGATTGGCTCCTCTCCTGCCAATCTTGCAGGAAGCTTAATCCGAACGCTGCACGCGCCGTCAATCGAAAGTTCGCTAACGCGCGGTTGGAGCGGCGTTTTGCGGTTGCAACTTTGGTCGAATGGTGGCGGTCGCAACGCGTCGGTTACGAGCCCCGACGCCGGATCGGATCAGCCGCCGGTGACACTCATGTGCCGCGATACGGCCGGGCGCTTGTGTCGGCGGTCGATGACAAAATCATGCCCTTTGGGCTTGCGCCTGATCGCCTCGTCGATGGCGGCGAACAGGAGGTCGTTACCCTCCGATGCGCGCAACGGCGCCCGCAGGTCGGCGGCATCCTCCTGACCCAGGCACATGAACAGGGTACCGGTACAGGTGATGCGCACGCGATTGCAGGATTTGCAGAAGTTATGCGTCAGCGGCGTGATAAATCCAAGCCGACCGCCGGTCTCGGCCACCCGGACATAGCGGGCGGGTCCGCCGGTGCGATAGTCGACGTCCTCGAGCGTGAAGCGCTCGGACAAACGTGCCCGCACGATCGACAGGGGCAAATATTGATCAAGTCGGCCCGCGCCCACGTCGCCGAGGGGCATGACCTCGATGAGCGTGAGCTCCATGCCCAGGCCGTGGGCCCAGGTCACGAGTTGGTCAAATTCGTCCTCGTTGACGCCCTTGAGTGCCACCACGTTGATTTTCACTGCAAGGCCGGCGGCGCGGGCGGCCTCCACGCCATCGAGGACCTTGTGGAGGTCGCCCCAGCGGGTGATGGCACGGAACTTGTCCGGATCGAGCGTATCGACGGACACGTTGATCCGCTTGACGCCGGCGCCGGCAAGCTCGCTTGCATATTTGCGCAACTGCGAGCCGTTGGTGGTGAGGGTCAGCTCATCCAGTGCGCCGGTTTCGATGTGACGGGCGAGCGAGGACACGAGCGTCATGATCCCACGCCGCACCAGCGGCTCGCCGCCGGTCAGCCGCAGTTTGCGAACCCCCTTGGCGATGAATGCGGAGCACAAGCGATCCAGTTCTTCGAGCGAGAGCACGTCTGCCTTAGGCAGGAACGTCATGTCTTCCGCCATGCAATAGACGCAACGGAAATCGCAGCGATCGGTGACCGAGACACGCAGGTAGGTAATCGCCCGTGCGAACGGGTCCACCATCGGGGCAGGGGTCAACATGCCGCCCCCAAGGCCAAATTGTTCAAAGCCATGCCGCTCTTCGCCCGAACTTGATCGCTACGCCGCGGTGTCACCGCCCTATCCTTGCATATATAGTCGATCGGCTTCTCCAAGGGGAGAGCGCCGGTTGTCCGGCAAAGACAGTTTTTTCAATGGGTTGAACCAATGGCTATAGGCACCCGCGCGCCGGAGGTGTGGCCGCTGGAACTTCGGCTGCGCAAGGACCGACGTCACTTAATCATCAGCTTCGACAACGGTGAAAGCTTTGAGCTGTCGGCGGAATACCTGCGGGTCAGAAGTCCGAGCGCCGAGGTGCAAGGCCACTCGCCTGATGAGCGCAAGACCGTCGCCGGCAAGAAAGCCGTCGCGATCCTGGAAATACAGCCAGTCGGAAATTATGCCGTTCGCTTGGTGTTCGATGACCTGCATTCGACCGGTATCTACAGCTGGGGTTACTTGCGTGAGTTAGGCTTGGGACACGAGGCTTCCTGGCGCGATTATCTCGACGAGCTGGCGGCCAAAGGCCTGTCGCGATAGTGGATATCGCGCGTCAAAATTTGCGATCCGCTGGTCGGATTGGTGTTTGAAAAACTAGCGTGTGACGATCACCCGCGCCCCGATACGGACCCGTTGATAAAGGTCGACGACGTCTTCGTTGGTCATGCGAAAACATCCCGACGAGACGGCCTGACCAATGGTCTCGGGCTCGTTCGAGCCGTGAATCCGATAGAGCGTGTGGCCAAGATAGAGGGCTCGTGCGCCCAGAGGATTGTCCATGCCGCCCGGCATGTGATGCGGTAGATCCGGTCGCCGGCGCAACATTTGCCTCGGTGGCGTCCAACCTGGCCACTCGCGTTTGGCGGATACGGACGTCACCCCCGCCCAGGTAAAGCCGATCCGGCCGACGCCGATGCCGTAGCGGATCGCCTGGCCGCCCGGAAGCACGTAGTAAAGGCGCCGCTCGCTGGTATTGACGATGATTGTGCCAGGCGCGGAGCTCGCATTGTAAGCCACCACCTCGCGCTGGATCGGCGATGACCGAACCCCGAACAGGGCGGCCATGGGGCTATTGCCGGAGAGATCATTCGGATCGGCGATCGCGGTGGTCGCCGTGCTGACGAGGAAGGCGGCCGCAGCAATCGCGCGGGCACCCGAACGGCGCGTCATCTCCCCTCACACGAGAAAAAAAGGATGCAGCCTATGCGCGGCGTAGTCACAACGCGTTGTGTAACGCGTCCGGCAAAGCCGGTAAAGCGCGCGGCGAAAGTGCGCCTTGCGGCTCATGCCGCCTCCCACGCGGCGCAATCGGTATGTTAAGGTTGAATACTGCTGGGCTTGGCCAGTGCGGAGGGGAGGAACATGGGCATGCTGGTTCGTTTTTTAGCCGTCGGTGTTTGCGGGGCGGCTCTGGGGTTTGGTTTCGTCAAAACGAGTTTTGCTCAACAAGCACAGGTCGAGCGTGGCAAATACTTGGTAACGCTCGGAAGCTGTATCGACTGCCACACGCCCGGGTATTTCTTTGGCAAGCCTGACATGACGCGGTATCTCGGCGGCTCGGAAGTAGGGTTCGAGATTCCAGGCCTTGGCGTATTTCATGGCCCGAATTTGACACCCGATCCGGAAACCGGCCTTGGTAACTGGACGGTGGCGCAAATCGTCACTGCCATTCAGACCGGCAAGCGGCCCGATGGCCGCGAACTCGCTCCAATCATGCCGTGGCGGGCCTTTGCCAACCTCACCAAGGATGATGCCACCGCGATTGCTGTATTTCTGAAATCCATCCCGCCGGTGAAGAATAAGGTTCCGGGCCCCTTCGGTCCAAACGACAAGGCGACCGAGTTTGTGATGAAGGTTGTCCCCGGCGAAGGCAAGAAATAGTCGGACGCAGGAAATGAAGGTGCCATCATGAAGCTCTACATGCATCCGGTATCGATGACGAGCCGGCCGGTCCGGCTGTTCATCGCCGACAACAAGATCGACTGCGAAGAGCAACTCGTTGACCTGATGACCGGCGAGCATATGCAGCCGCCATATGGAGAGGTTAATCCCAACCGGCTCGTGCCGGTACTCGACGACGGGGATTTTCGGCTGACCGAATCTTCGGCGATCCTCAAATACCTCGCTGACCGGATCAATTCGCCAGCCTATCCGAAGGACCTGAAGCAGCGCGCCAAAGTCAATGAAATCATGGATTGGTTCAATAGCAACTTCTATCGCGATTGGGGTTATGGGCTCTGCTATCCGCAACTCTTCCCAACTCACAAACGCCGGAGCGATGAGGCTCAAGCCGCCACGATCGAATGGGGGCGTGAGAATGCCAAGAAGTGGCTGCAACTCCTCAACGACTATTGGATTGGCCCGAACAAGCAATATCTATGTGGCAACCAGGTTACCATTGCGGACTATTTCGGCGTCGGCCTGCTGACCCTGGGCGAGGTCATCGGCGTTGACTTCTCGAAATATCCAAACGTGGCGCGCTGGCTGAACAACATGAAAAAGCTGCCGAGCTGGGATAAGATCAACGCCGAATTCTACGGCCTGGTCAATGCCGTGAAGGGACAGCCATTCCAAGTCCTCTGACGGAACCCGAGCGCGGCATCGAACTTGTTGGAGGATGCATGAGCTTCTTTCGCGGCAAGGACCCTGCGGCCGGTGATACGCTCGCTTGCGACGCGATCGAACGTGTGATCGTGCCGCGCACGGTGGATCTTGGCGATTTCGCGGTCCGGCGTGCACTGCCGTCGGCGCAGTCGCGCATGGTTGGTCCGTTCATATTTTTTGATCATTTCGGCCCGGCGGAATTCGGCTCCGGACAGGGCCTCGACGTGCGGCCGCACCCGCATATCGGGCTCGCCACCGTGACTTATCTTTTTGACGGCGAGATCATGCACCGCGACAGTCTCGGCGTGGTCGCGCCGATCCGACCTGGTGAAATCAATTGGATGACCGCAGGTCGCGGCATCGTGCATTCCGAACGCAGCGCGCCCGAGCGACGCCAGCGCGGGGATCGCCTGCACGGCTTGCAGCTCTGGGTCGCGCTGCCCGCCGCCAAGGAGGAAATGGATCCCGATTTTGTCCATCATGGTGTCGGTGATTTCCCGCTCACAGCCGATGATGGCAAGAGCGTACGGGTCATGATCGGATCGCTCTACGGACAGCGCTCGCCGCTGGCAACCACGTCGGAAATGGTGTTTGCCGACGCGACCCTCAAATCCGGGGCGACTTTGCCGATTGATGCGAGTCACGAGGAGCGGGCGCTCTACCTGGTCTCCGGCGAAATCGATGTGATGGGCGATCGCTTTGGACCGCACACGTTGCTGGTGTTGCGGCCGGGTGACCCGCTCAGCCTGAAGGCAGTTGTCGACTCCCATCTGGTGATCGTGGGCGGTGCGCCTATGGACGGGCCGCGCTATATCTGGTGGAATTTCGTTTCGTCGCGCAAGGAGCGTATCGACGCCGCCAAGACGGAGTGGCGAAGTGGACGCTTCTCGGCGGTGCCAGGAGAAACCGAATTCATACCCCTGCCCGCGCACGACACCCCGCCGCAGATCATGTAGGTTCCTGTCCCGAGCGCGGTGCAGTCTGCTCCTGCACAGTGTCTTTGCGCTTGCAGCCTTTTGTTTGTATGAGCGCTGGCGCAAATGGGATCAGGCCTTCCCATGAACGATGACGGCTACCGGGCCGCACCGCCCGAAGACGAACAGGACACGTTGGGTCGGGCCAATCTCCTGGTGCTCGCTTTGCTGGCACTCCTGGTGGGCGCTGCGGCGGGACTTATCGGGGCGCTTTTTCGTTTGAGTCTCGCATGGGCTGACCGTCTGCGCGACGAATGGATTACGTGGGCCCATGGCGGAACGTTTGCTGGCTTGCTGGTGGTGATCGGTGTCTGCGCGGGTGCAGTTGCCGTCGCCGCTTGGCTGGTTCGCCGCTTTTCTCCACACGCGTCCGGGAGCGGTATTCCACACGTGGAGGCGGTGCTGCGCGAAGAACTGCCGCCGGCACCACCGGGCCTGATCGTGGTGAAGTTCCTCGGTGGATGGCTTGCCATCGGTTCCGGGCTGGCGCTTGGCCGGGAGGGGCCGAGCGTGCAGATGGGAGCGAACGTTGCAAACCTGATTGGGAAAGTCTTCCGACGTCCATGGCCGGACTGTCGTGTCCTGCTTGCGGCTGGCGCGGGGGCCGGTCTCGCAACGGCATTCAACGCGCCAATTGCGGGCGCGGTGTTCGTACTCGAAGAACTGGTTCGCAAATTCGAACTGCGGATCGCCATCGCGGCGCTAGGCGCGTCGACTGCCGCAATTTCGGTGGCGCGGTTGTTTCTTGGCGAGGGCCCCGATTTCCACGTTCAATCGTTTGCAAATGCCGGTGCGCCAACCATGCCGCTGTTCATAGCGTTGGGGGCGCTGGCGGGGCTCCTCGGCGTCTTTTACAACCGGCTTTTGCTGGCTACCCTTGCCGTTACCGATCGCCTCGGCAAGTTCCCCCTGGAATTGCGCGCCGCCGTCATAGGAGGCGGCGTCGGCGCTTTGGGCTTCTTTGCTCCGAATATCGTGGGCGGCGGTGATCCCTTGACCCAGAGCGCGCTTGCCGGCGCGCCTGCGCTGTCGATCCTGCCGCTCATTCTCATCGTACGGTACTTGCTCGGGGCGATCTCCTATGCGTCGGGGACGCCGGGCGGGCTGTTTGCGCCCCTTCTCGTTCTGGGGGCTCAGTTCGGCCTGTTGTTTGGGATGATCTGCCAGCTGGCATTTCCGGCCGCGAACATCGTGCCGGAAGCTTGCGCCGTAGTTGGAATGGCTGCCGTGTTTACAGCTATCGTGCGGGCCCCGCTGACGGGGATCGTGCTCGTGATTGAAATGACTGCGGCGTTTGTCCTGCTCCTGCCAATGCTGGGGGCGTGTTTCGCGGCGATGCTGGTCGCATCTCTGCTGCGCGATGACCCGATCTACGATTCACTGCGTGAACGGACCCTGCGGAGCGTGAGCGGACGCTGAGCAAATCCACCGCGGTGCGACTTTCGGAACACAACCAGTACGTTAGAGCGCGAGGCATCCGTGGCGGGGTTATGTGTGGGTGAGAGGTCACTACGTGTGGTCCAACGGACGTTGGGTCTGGCGCAAGGGCATCTGGGCGCCTGGGCGGGTCTGATACGGGTTTCGCCCAAGCGATTTTGATCCAATCGTTTGTCACGAGGCCGGCTGCACTCGCAGTCGGCCTTCCGTTCAATTGAATACGTCGCGTGACGGGGAACATCATGGCGTGGATCTATCTGGTGGCGGCGGGATTGTTTGAAATCGGCTGGCCTGTGGGGCTCAAGTGGGCCCAGGAGCCGGGCAAGGTGATCGTTGGCGTACTGGTCGCGATCGTCTGTATGGGCGTCAGCGGGCTGCTGCTGTTTCTGGCGCAGAAAGATATTGCAATCGGCACGGCCTATGCGGTTTGGACCGGCATCGGTGCCGCCGGAACGTTCCTTTTGGGGATCTGGGCGTTCGGCGATCCCGGGAGTTCTGGTCGCTACTTCGGTGTCGCCTTGATCATCGCGGGCGTCATCACGCTC
The DNA here is from genome assembly GCA_963833605.1 of uncultured Alphaproteobacteria bacterium. GTDB lineage: Bacteria > Pseudomonadota > Alphaproteobacteria > Rhizobiales > Xanthobacteraceae > JAFAXD01. Next base: position 638,356 of record CAWHYZ010000017.1, on the reverse strand, counting down.
AAGCTCGCGCACTAAATTAGTGCGGCCGATTTGAAGTTCCTGCAGCAATCGCGGCCAGTTCGTTAAGGAACTTCAAATCGAGAAGCGGCACCAGAATCATAAACTTGCCAGTGCCCATTTGCTTGCGAAGTTCGTGTCAAAGGGTGCCGCCGTGCATCACGAACTTCGGAAGTGGGGCACGAGATCAGGCGGGACGTTCGGCCGGTTCCTTGATGCGGTACCAGGCCACATAGAGTGCGGGCAGGAACAGGAGAGTGAGCACCGTAGCGACGATGATGCCGCCGATCATGGCGTAGGCCATCGGCCCCCAGAACACCTCGCGCGCGATCGGAATCATTCCGAGGCTCGCCGCCGCCGCGGTCAGCAGGATCGGACGCATTCGATGTCCGGACGCCTCGACCACCGCGTCCCACGCAGACAGTCCTTTCTCGCGAAAATCATCGATCTGGGTCACAAGGATCACCGAATTGCGGATGATGATGCCGATCAAAGCCAGCACGCCCAGGATCGCGACGAATCCCAAGGGAGTTCCGGTCGGCAGCAGCGCGGCCACGACCCCGATGAGCCCCAAGGGAGCCACGCTGACCACCAGGAACAGTTTCTGGAAACTTTGCAGCTGCATCATCAATACGGTCGCCATCAAAAACAGCATCAGTGGCACGACCGCCGCAATCGGTCTCTCGGACTTGCCGCTCTCTTCCACGCTGCCGCCGACAGTGACCGAATAATTTGGCGGCAACGCACGGGTGAATTCGTTTACGCGCGGCGCAAGTTCTGACACGATGGTTGCGGGCGTTACGTCGCCCGTGACGCTCGCCTTGATGGTGATGGTTGCCTGCCGTGCGCGTCGCCACACCAGCGGCTGCTCGAGCCCGTAAGCGATGGTGGCAAATGCAGGCAGTGGGATGGTCTGATTGTTGCGGCCCGGAACCTGTAGATTTGGGTAGGTCTCGATCGAGGAACGCTCGACATCCTTGGCGCGTCCGATCACATCGATCAAATAGATGCTGTCACGCACCTGGGTAATGACCGATCCGCCAACAACGCTGTTGAGCATCGAGGCTACATCCTGCGAGCTGATGCCCAGTTGCCTGGCTCGGTCCTGCGCGACCTTGATCTGAACCACTTTCTCGGGCTCATTCCAGTCGTAGGTAATGCCGCTGATGCGGCTGTTCTGGCCGATCACGCCGGCAAACTTCTGCGCCAGCGACCGCACCGTCTGAATGTCAGGCCCGCTGATGCGGTACTGGACCGGTCGTCCCACCGGCGGGCCAAGTTCCAGGGCGTGCACCAGGATGTCGGTGCCGACGAACTGCGCGCGGGCGAGCTGCGATAGCCTCTGCTGAACGCGACCGCGGGCATCGACCCCCTTGGTCACGATCACCACCTGGCCGAAGAACGGATTGGCCAGCTGTTCGTCGAGCGGCAGATAGAACCGGATCGCACCCTGGCCGACGTAGGAGCTCCAGCGTTCGATATCAGGATCACCCACCAATGCGGCTTCGAGACGATCCATCTGCAACTTGGTTTCCGCAATCGAGCTGTTCTGCGGCAGGGTCACATCAACCAGCAGCTCAGGTCGGTCCGACGCCGGGAAAAATTGTTGCTGGACAAAGCCGAGACCGAAGACGGAAGCGGCAAACAACGCGACGGTGATGCCGATCGTGAGCGAGCGGCGTCGCATCGCTAGCAGCAGCAGTTTGTTGAAGCCGGCCCGCAGTCGGCTTGGGCCCTCACTCTTTGGCGGCACAGTTTTCGGCAGTATCGTCACGCCCAGCAGCGGCGTGAACAGAACGGCGACGACCCATGAGATCAGAAGCGATGACGCGATCACTGCGAACAATGTGAAGGTATATTCGCCAGCGGAACTGCTGTTGAGGCCGATCGGAACGAACCCCGCAACGGTGACCAGCGTGCCGGTCAGCATCGGGAAAGCGGTCGAGGTGTAGGCGAAGGTAGCGGCCTTGTCGAGCGTTTCGCCTTCTTCGCGCTTCGCCACCATCATCTCGACCGAGATCATGGCGTCGTCGACCAGCAGGCCAAGGGCAATGATGAGTGCGCCGAGCGAAATGCGCTGTAGCGTGAAGCCTGAATATTCCATGAACACGAACGTGGCAGCGAGCACCAGCGGGATCGCACATGCGACTACGAGGCCGGCGCGCAGTCCGAGACTGATGAAGCTGACGGCAAGAACGATGATGATCGCCTCGAACAGCGCGCGTGTGAAGCCGCCAACCGCTTCCTTGACGACTGCTGGCTGCTCGGACACCAGGTGAATGCCAACCCCGATCGGAAGCTCGTCGACGATCTGCGCCATGCGCGCTCTTGCCTGCTCGCCGAACTCCAAAATGTTGCCGTTCGCCTTCATGCCAATGGCCAACGCGATTGCCGGTTGGCCGTTGAACCGGAACATCGGCTGCGGCGGCTGGCGATAGGTGCGCACGATTGTGGCGACGTCGGTCAGCCGGAAGAAGCGGTCATTGACGCGAAGATTGACGCCGCGCAGCGCCTCTTCGGATGCGTACGCGCCGCTCACCCGAAGGCTCACGCGCTCCGGGCCGGCCTGCACCGTTCCGGACGGCGCAACCGCGTTCTGGGCCTGGAGGCTTTGAATCACCGAGTTCCAATCGAGGCCGAGCCCCGCGATCTGCTTGGTCGACACGTCGAGATAGATGACCTCGTCCTGGGTTCCGATCAGATCGACCTTTCCGGCGGTCGGAATCTTCAGGATGTCGGCGCGGGCCTGTTCGGCGTAGTCGCGCAGTTGGCGAAACGACAAACCGTCGGACGTGAAGGCGTAGATGATTCCGATAGACTTCCCCGAACTGATCGTTGAAGAATGGTCCTTGCACGCCGGAGGGAAGCTCCGCCTGTATATCGGCAATCTTGTTGCGAACCTGAACCCAGATCGGACGAACCGCAGCGCCGCGCACGCCCTCGCGCAGGTTGACGAAGACCGTGGTCTGGCCCGGGGTCGTGTAACTGTTCGTAAAGTCGAGTGAACTGAGCTCCTCAAGCTTGCGCTCGATTCGATCCGTTACCTGATTGATCATTTCCTCGACGGTCGCCCCCGGCCAACTGGCCTGGATGATCATTGTCTTGATGGTGAATGGTGGATCCTCTTCGCGCCCGAGGTTCACGTAAGACAGAATGCCGCCGAGCAGCGCCGCGAGCATCAGGTACCACACAAATGCACGGTGCTTGAGCGCCCACTCGGACAGATTGAAACGGGTCACGGGTTGGCCTCGTTGATCTTTACCGGCTGGCTGGGCGAAAGACTGTGAACGCCGGCGGTGACGACCCGATCGCCGGCCGCAATCCCGCTGGTCACGGTAATCATGCTGGCGCTCCGCGCGCCGATGGAAATATCTCGCAGCGCCACCGTTTTGCTGCGCGGGTCGACGACCCAGACCATGGTCTTGCCGTCGCGATCGAGCAGCGCCGTGATCGGCAAATCGATTTGCGGCGCTATGTCGACGGTGCGCGTGACGAGCACCGTCGTGCCAAGCAGGAATACGTCGGGCGGCTTGTCGAGCGTCAATCGCACGCGGCGGGTGCGCGTGGTGGGATCGGCCTCCGGCGCCACTTCGCGGACATGGCCGGTCGCATTGAACGACGGATTGAGTTCCCACACGACATTGAATGCCGCAGCCGGGGGCAGGGCCGTCGCAATCGCGTCGGGAACGTCGAATACGGCTTCTCTGATATCGGGCCGCGCGACCGTGACAATGGTCTGCCCGGCGGTCACGGTCTGCCCGACCTCGGCGCTTCGCCCGGTCACGACACCATCCACGTTGGAATAGAGCTGGGTATAGCCGAGTTCGTCCTGAGCCTTGTCGAGCTTGTCTTTGGCTTGGGTGACATTGGCTGCCGCCGTGGCGCGGTTCTGCTGGGCAAGCTCGAATTGAGAGGGGGCAATGACCCGCTGTTCAAGAAGCGTGTGCAGGCGGTCCTCCGCGGCGTTGGCGGTCGCGAGCTGAGCCTCGGCGCTGTTGAGCGATGCCTGCGCGGATCGGACGGCAATCGCCTGAACCGCTGGATCGATGGCGGCGAGCCTTTCACCCTTGGTGACGATGTCGCCCACGTTCACATCGCGGGCAACGAGGCGACCGAACACCTGAAAGCCAAGCGCGACCGTGTAGCGCGGTTCGATGCTGCCGGCGAACGGCCCGATGGTGGCGGTCGTTCGCTCGCTCGCTACAACAAAGAGAACCGGCCTGATTGGCGGCGCCGCCGCCTCCTCGTTCGTACAGGCAGCGAGTACGGGTCCGACCAGCGCACAAAGCGCCGCCACGCGAGCCGCCGTCCCTCGCCTCATCGCGGCGTATCCCCAGCGATGGCGACCTTCTGCTGTGGGCGAAGATATTGAACGCCGGCGGTGACAATGACCTCGCCGGATTTGACACCAGTGGTGACGATGATCCGGTCCTTCAAATAGGCATCGACCACAATCGGCCGCAGTGACACGGTACGTTCACGTGGATCAACGACCCAGACCGCGGGTTTTCCGTCAATTTCGAATAGTGCGCCCCAGGGCAGTATCACGACCTTGCTGCTCTTGAGGTTTCCCGATCCGGTCACCACGGCTCCAAGGGTCATCGCCGGCGGCGTCCGCGGGATGCCGACTTTGACCCGCACGGTTCCCGTGTTGGTATCGACCGCAGGTGAGATCTCCCGCACGACACCCTCGGCCGTGATTTTTGGATCGGAGACCAAAGCGATTTCGGCTTTCGCATCCTCGGGCACGAGCGCGAAAATTGCCTCGTAGACATCAAAGACCGCGTCGCGCGGGCCGTCCTTGGCGATCGTGAAGATCGCTTTGGCCTGTTCGACCACTTGGCCGGTCTCGGCATAGCGTGCCGTGATTATGCCCGGCGCCCCGGCTTTGAGGATCGTGTAGTTCAGCTGATCCTGGGCCGAGGCGAGCTGGGCATTGGCGGAATTGAGCGAAGCTTGCGCGGTACGAAACGATTGTTCGGCCTGGTCATAGCTGGCGCGGGTCGTGAAGCCGCTGTCGAGCAGCGTCTTCTGGCGCTGGAATGTGGCGGTCGCTTGCTTGAGCTGAGCCTCCGCTGATTGCACGCCGGCTTTGGCCGATTCCACATCGGCCTGCTGGGTCTGTGGATCGAGCCGGGCCAAAACCTGGTCGGCAGTGACATGATCGCCGACGTTGACGTTGCGTTCGATGATCTTTCCGCTCAGCCGGAACGACAGGTCGTTTTGCACCTGCGCCATGATCGTGCCGGTCAGCGTCGCCCGCGGTGCGAAGTCGACAAATTCGGCCATTATGGCATCAATGCGCGCGAGCGGAGCCTGCGGCTCTGGCGCCCCGTCATTGCAGCCGGCCAGGAGGCCTAGCGATAAAATCCCGACGCCCGCCGCCGCGTGCGCAAACACTGCACTCTTCCGCATGCAGCGGACGCTCCTCGCCCCCTTTGAAAAGCCCATCGAAAAAGCGTGAGATCGCAAGCCCGTCCAAATCTACCCTGTTTTTGCGGCGGTGCAATGCCTCGGCCAAAGTTCCAGTCGCCCATGCGACACGGCCGCGCCGAAGTCGCGACCTTTTCAGTATTGCGACAGTTGGCCAATTCACGCTCCTGGTTGAGGTGCTCCGCGACACTACGACGGGGCGAACAGCCACAACCGCGGCGTTTGAGCGTCCGACCGAGGGATGCGATGATTAGTGCTAAGGTGGCGCCATGGGCGGACGGCGAGGCAAGTTCCAAATAATATGACCACTGTTTAGCGGGGCGGCGATGGCATGACCGAGAAGATCACCGAAATATTCGACGAACGGGAAGCCGATCGCTATTCACTGCACAGCAAGTATCTCAATGAGCAGATGGTGCGCCTGCTGCGGACGATCGGCTACGACGTCGGATTTCGCAGTGGGTCGGGCCAATATCTCTACGACCGTGCGGGCACAAAATACCTCGACCTGCTGAGTGGCTTCGGTGTTTTCGCGATGGGTCGCAATCATCCAGCGATTCGCGACGCCCTCAAGAACGTGCTCGACGCTGACCTTCCAAATCTCGTGCAGATGGACGTGTCGGTGCTGGCTGGCGTGCTTGCCGAACGCCTGCTTCGGCTCGTCCCACAACTCGATAAGGTCGTGTTCACCAATTCGGGCGCCGAGTCGGTCGAGGCGGCCATCAAGTTCGCCCGCGCGGCGACCCGACGCCCTGGCATCGTCTACTGCGAACATGCTTTTCATGGGCTGTCCTATGGGGCGTTGTCGATCATGGGCGACAAGATCTTCCGCACCGGGTTCGAGCCCATGCTGCCCGAGTGCATCGCAGTTCCATTCAACGATCTCGCCGCGCTTGAACGCGCACTCGCGCCTCGAAACGCTGCCGCTTTTGTGGTCGAACCGATCCAAGGCAAAGGGGTCAACCTGCCGGATCCTGGCTACCTCAAGGGTGCTGCCGAGATCTGCCGGCGGTACGGCACGCTGTTCGTTGCCGACGAGATCCAAACCGGCCTCGGCCGCACGGGGCGCTTTCTGGCGATCGAGCACTACGACGTCGAGCCCGACATTGTGCTGATCGCGAAGGCGCTGTCCGGCGGTCACGTTCCGGTCGGGGCACTGTTAATGCGCAAGCGCATTTTCGAGAGCGTTTTCGACCGGATGGATCGCGCCGTCGTCCACGGGTCGACGTTCGGCAAAAATGATCTCGCCATGGCGGCCGGGATCGTGACGCTCGATCTGCTTACTGCCGGCGGCATGATCGCAAACGCGGACCGTGCAAGCGCGCGACTGATGGGCAGCTTGTCCGCCATGGTCAAGCGCTTCGAGTTCCTGCAGGAGGTGCGCGGCAAGGGACTGATGATCGGGCTCCAGTTCGGACCACCGAAGTCCCTCAAGCTCAAGCTTTCGTGGAATATGATCGAAGCCGCGAATCGAGGCCTGTTCTGTCAGCTCATCACGATTCCGCTGTTTCGCGACCACAAGATTTTGGCGCAGGTGTCTGGACATGGCAGCCACACCATCAAGCTGTTGCCGCCGCTGATCATTTCCGACGAGGACTGCGCCTGGATTGAGCGGGCGTTCGAAGACGTGCTGGCCGGAAGCCAGGAGGTTCCGGGCGCGGCATGGTCTTTGATGAAAACGCTGGCCGGGCACGCCATGCGCGCAAGCGCGTAGGTGGGCGTCCGGCGTCTTTCAGATCATCATCAGGGTTCCGAAGCCGCGCACCGGGTCGCTGATTCCACGCTGGCGAAGTGCATACCAGACGGCAGCTTGATTGCTGGTGATAACCGGACGGCTGAGATCCCGCTCGATCACGCTGATGACCTCGACCACGCGTATCTGTGCGCAGCTCACGAAATACGCATCCGTTGCATCGTTGCGATGCGTGCTCACCAGTCGATGCCATTGCCCTGGGGTCACCTCGTCGAAGTCCTGCGCACCGTTGAGCTCGAGACCTTCCCAATCCAGGACCTCGCAGCCGTAATGTTCGAGGAACCGGACTTCGCGCTCGTTGACTGCCCGGCGATAGGGGGTGAGCATCACAACCTTGCGGGCGTTAAGCGCACGGAGCGCAGCCAAGACCCCATCGCCAGTCGTGCTCGATGGCAGGCCGGTCGCGGCCAGGATGCGCTGACTAATGCGCGCCCCGATGGTCGGATCAGCGGTCGTGACCGCGGTGCAGTTGACCAGGATGTGCTGGCAGCCGGCGTCCTTGAGCAGCGCGGAGGCTTCTTCGACCCGGTCCGTGAAGCCGAGCATCGAATTGAAATCCTTCTCGTCCATCTTCAGCCGGGTCGTATGCAACGTGACGCCGTCGGGCAGCATCGCCGCAACGTGCGCCTCGGCGTTGCTGTTGACCGATGGGATGATCATGCCGAGCCGCAGCCGTGAGCCATATTTCATTGTCGGAGTTTCCGCGTGCGCGGCGTCGATCACGCGTTGGGGCGCAGCGCTGGCGGCCTTTCTCAGGTCCACAACTGCATCAGACATGGCGTTTCCCTTCATGTTCCCGGGTCTGGAGGCGCGGCTGCTGGTCACGGATTGCATTTTGGCGGATAATGTTTAGGTCCAGCGGATGCGAGCAGAAATCAGCTAAGGCTAATACTGTGGCGGGCCGCCGATCAATATGGCTCCGCGATTTGGGGGAAGGAGAGACGCGATGTATCGACCCACCGGCGTTCGCACCAGCGGAGCCTTTCCGATACCCGACACCATGAAAGCGTGGGTGCTCGGCAATCCGGGTGAGCTCGCGCTCAAAGACAAGCCGGTGCCGGTGCCACGGAAGGCCGAGGTCCTGGTGCGTATCGATGCGGTTGCCATATGCGCCACCGATCTCGAGATCATCTATGGCGGACCGCCCGCACTGATCGAAGGCGGGCTCCCGTTCAACAAGAACTTCACGCCGGGCCACGAGTATATGGGAACCGTCGTGGCGCTCGGCCCCGGGGTCGATGAGTTTCCTATTGGCCAGCGCGTGACTGTGGAAATTCACGCTGGCTGTGGGCAGTGCAAGCGCTGTCGTCAGGGCATGTATACGGCCTGCCTCAACTACGGCCTCAATTACGGCGACCACGACAAGGGTCACCGCGCCAACGGGTTCACCACCGACGGCGGGTTCTGCGAATACCAAGTTAATAACATCAACACGCTGATCGCGATCTCCGACGACATGTCGGACGCCGAGGCAACCCTGGTGGTGACAGCCGGCACCGCCATGTACGGCCTGACCGAGCTCGGTGGCCTGGTTGCGGGCGAGAGCGTGGTCGTTACCGGCCCCGGCCCGATCGGGCTCCTTGGCGTTGCGGTCGCGAAATCGCTCGGCGCGCAGCCAGTGATCCTCACGGGAACGCGCGATAACCGTCTTCGGATCGGACGCGAGCTCGGCGCCGATCATGTGATAAACGTGCAGAAGGAAGATGCCGTCGACGCGGTGCAACGTCTTACTAGCGGGATTGGGGCTGACTATGTGGTCGAATGCTCCGGTGCGCCGGGGGCGGTGAATGATGCAGCCCGCATGCTCAATCGCGGCGGCAAAATCTGCCTCGCGGCCTTCCCGCATGAGCCGGTTCCCGTCGATGTCGCGCACATTGTGCGCAACAACATCTACCTCTTCGGCATTCGCGGCGAAGGGAGGAGCGCGACCCACCGCGCCGAGGCGTTCATGGCGCAGAAGCGCTTCGACGCAACCAAGATCCACACCCACACGTTTCCGCTCGAGGATCTGCCGACGGCGATCCGCTACGCGAAAGACCGTGTCGATGACGCGATCAAGGTCGTAGTGAAGCCGCAACGTACGGCAGGTACGCGCACGATGGCCGCCGAGTGACGCGTGCGGCGGCCTGACCTCCGTGCCGCGCAGCACGCGGGCCCTGGCGCCGGCAGATCGGAAGAAGCCATGTCGACACTGCGAATTGTGGCAGCGTGCGTTGGGCTGCTGGCATCAGTAGCGAGCGCCGGCGCGCAGGCCTGGCCGACCCAACCAGTAACCATGGTCGTCCCGTTCGCGGCGGGAGGTCCGACCGATGTGGTCGGCCGCATCTTCGCGGCTCGCCTGGCCGACTTTCTTGGTCAGCAGGTGGTCGTTGAAAACGTGACCGGCGCAGGTGGGATGACCGGCGCGCTCCGCGTCGCTCAGGCCCCGCCCGATGGGTATCAGGTGCTGCTCGGGACGGTCGGCACGCAGGCCTATAATCAAACACTTTATCGGCGACCGCTCTACAATGCCCAGACGGATTTCGCACCGGTCGTTTTGATCGCCGAACAGCCGCTCGTGCTCGTTGCCCGTAACGATCTCGCCGCCAGTACCCTGCCGGAGTTCATGGCGTATGCCCGTGACCACCAGGGCGACATGTCCTTCGGTTCGGGCGGCAGCGGCTCGTCGACCCATCTCGGATGCGTGCTGCTCAACAGCGCAATCGGGATCAGAATTCAGCACATCCCATATCGCGGTTCGGCGCCAGCGCTGCAGGACCTGACCGCAGGTCGCATCGATTACCTGTGCGATGCGGTCACCACCGCATTGCCGCAAGTGCAGGCGCACAACATCAAAGCCATCGCGGTGCTCGCGCGCAACCGTTCACCGGTGTTGCCGAACGTGCCGACCGCAAACGAGCAGGCGCTCGCCAACTTCGAGGCCAGCAACTGGATCGGCTTGTTCGTGCCGAGCGCAACGCCCGTGGCTATCATCCGCCGCCTCAATGACGCTGCCCGTGAAGCCATGGCCACCCCGGCTGTGGGCGAGCGTATGCAGGCGATCGGCACCGATCTGGTGGCGCCCGAACGCCGGACGCCTGACTATCTTGGGCGGTTCGTGGCGAGCGAAATCGACAAATGGGCGGCGCCGATCAAAGCCAGCGGAGTGTCCGTCGATTAGGGTTGATCGATGATTGCCAGGCGGCGTTGCACGGGCTTGAACCGGCAATTCAATCTCACCACAATGCACTCACATATCCGCCGCTAGCGTCCTAACCTGGATCATCATGGGCGCCGTCGATCAGATCGAGCCAATCGAAAAGGCGAGCAGCGTTGAGCTGCGCGCGCTCCAGCTCGCGCGCCTCAAGGACACGATACGCTGCTGCTACGAACGGGTCCCGCATTACCGGCAGAAGTTCGATGCCGCCGGCGTTGGTCCGTCTGACCTGAAGGAGCTCGGCGACCTCAGGCGCTTTCCGTTCACCACCAAGGACGACCTGCGGCAGAACTATCCATTCGGCATGTTCGCGGTGCCCATGGACCAGATCGTACGCATTCATGCGTCCAGCGGAACCACCGGAAAGCCGACCGTCGTCGGTTATACCCGCGGCGATATCGACACGTGGTCACGCCTGATGGCGCGCTCGATCAGGGCGGCTGGCGGCCGTTCGACCGACAAGATTCACGTCGCCTACGGGTATGGCCTGTTCACGGGTGGGCTCGGATCCCACTACGGCGGCGAGTACCTGGGCGCGGCCGTCATCCCGGTCAGCGGCGGCTTCACCGAACGGCAGGTGCAGCTGATCAACGATTTCAAGCCGGACATCATCATGGTGACGCCGTCCTACATGCTGGCGATCGCTGACGAGTTCGAGCGGCAGGGACTTGATGCGCGCGCCTGCAGTCTCCGGATCGGAATATTCGGTGCCGAGCCGTGGACCGAGGCCATGCGGACGGAGATCGAAGGTCGGCTGGGGCTCGCCGCGCTCGACATCTATGGGCTCTCCGAAGTGATGGGCCCGGGCGTCGCCCAGGAATGTATCGAAACCAAGGACGGCCTCACCGTGTGGGAGGATCATTTCTATCCGGAGATCATCGATCCCAATTCGGGCGAGCCGCGCGCCGACGGCGAGGTCGGAGAGCTCGTATTCACGACCCTGACCAAAGAGGCCATGCCGGTGATCCGCTATCGCACGCGCGATCTCACCCGGCTGCTGCCCGGAACGGCGCGCACCATGCGGCGCATGGAGCGCGTGCGGGGCCGCAGCGACGACATGCTGATCATCCGCGGCGTGAATGTTTTTCCGTCGCAGATCGAAGCCGTGCTCGCGCAGGAGCAACGGCTGGCGCCGCATTACGTGCTCGAACTGCGCCGCCCGGACCGGCTCGACGAACTCGACGTCGTGGTTGAGACGCGCGCGACCGCGGGCGGCAAGCTGCCGGCGGCAGAACTGGCCGAGCTCGAGCGCAAAGCCGAGCATCTGATCAAGGTCTATGTCGGTGTGACGACGAGGGTTCGCGTCGTCGAGCCCGACACGATCGAGCGCTCGCAGGGCAAAGCCAAGCGCGTGCTCGACCTGCGTCCCAAGATGTGAGAACCGGGAGGCGACCATGCAGCAAGTCTCGCCGGCTGCGGCGAACGCGGATTTGCACACCGGCGCACTCGCGCGGGCTGTGGTCGACGAATGGCTTGCAGGCGAGCCGAGCGCGACCGGCGACCTGGACGGCGATCGTAAGCGCTATGGCGATTTTTGGCGCGGCGCCGACCGGCTGATCGACATGCTGCCGCGAAAGGCGGCGCGCGACTCCGCGCAGGCCAAGGCCGCACTGGCAATCCGCCGCCATGCGCGCGAAGGGCGCGAACGTTTTCTGCGCGCCCATGCGGGCGCGGTCTACGCGACGCTCACGCTAGAAATGACCCGCTTCGTGCGTGTCGAGGAATTGCTGTTTGCCGCTGCCGAGGCGTTCCCGGGCCTTGCCCCGACGCGGGCGCAGCTCGCCGCCGAGGCAGACACGGCCCAGCGCGACAAGGACGGCCTCGAGATCGATCAGGGTCTCCTGATCTCTTACATCCTCGGCCAAGAGCAAGCCGGGCTCCATCTCTGCCACGCCATGCTGCTCCCGCATCCGGGGGCGCAGGATGCCCTCGCGACCCTGACGGCTGACCGTCAGCTCGATCTCGGCGCTGTTCGCCTGGAGCGCCATGGCCGCGCGATCCATCTCATCATGTCCAACCCGCGCTACCTCAATGCGGAGGACCAGACCACGATCGATGCCATGGAAATCGGCGTCGATACGGCGATTCTCGATCCCGCGACCGACATCGCCGTACTGCGTGGGGGTCCGGTCGAGCATCCCAAATACCGCGGCCGCCGCGTCTTTGGCAGCGGCATCAACCTGACCCATCTTTACCGCGGCAAGATCCCATTCGTCTGGTTCCTGCAACGCGAGCTTGGCTTCGTGCACAAGTTCCTGCGCGGCGTGGCGCGACCGGAGGCGCTGCCCGACGACGTTCATGGTGTCGGTATCGAGAAGCCCTGGATTGCGGCGGTCGAGAGTTTTGCGATCGGCGGACACTGCCAGATCCTGCTCACCATGGATTTCGTCGTGGCGGCACAGGATGCGTTCCTCACGCTGCCCGCGCGCAAGGAGGGCATCGTTCCCGGCGCAGCCAATCTACGGCTGCCGCGTTTCACCGGCGATCGTGTCGCCCGCCAGGCGATTTAATACGAGCGCAAGCTCATCTGTGACAGCTCGGAGGGCCGACTGATCTGTGACGAGATCGCGCCCGCGGACGCCATGGATGCCGCCATCGAGCGGGTGGTTACCGGGTTGACCAACTCCGGCGCAGTCGGTGCCATCGGCAATCGGCGCGCGTTTCGGGTCGGGCTGGAGCCACTCGACCTGTTTCGGCGCTATTGTGCGGTCTATGCCCGCGAACAGGCTTATTGCCATTTCAGCCCGGCGCTGATCGACAATCTCGAGCGTTTTTGGAATGCGCAGAACCGGGCAGTGTAGGCGGCGCAAGGAGCTCACTTGAACAACAATATGAAACTCCGCTCCCGCATCACGACCGACGGGGTCGATCGCGCCCCGCACCGCGTCTTCATGCGCGGCATGGGGCTCGACGACGAGGCGATCGCGCGACCGTTCATCGGGGTCGTCACCACCGCCGGCGAGACCACGCCCTGCACCGGCAATCTTGCGGAGCAAGCCGTGCAGGCCCATGAGGGTGTGCGCGCGGCCGGCGGCACGCCGCGGGCATTTACGACCATATCGGTCTCCGACGGCATCAGCATGAACCACCAGGGCATGAAGTGCTCGCTGGTGTCGCGCGAGATCATCGCCAACTCGGTTGAGCTCGTCGTGCGCGGCCACGCCTATGACGGCCTGGTCGGATTTGGTGGATGCGACAAGAACCTGCCCGGCATCATGATGGCGATGATTCGCTGTAACGTGCCGTCGGTTTTCATCTTTGGCGGGGGCGCGCTGGTCGGGACGTGGCGCGGAAAACCGGTCTCGGTGCTGACCTCCTATGAGGCGGCTGGTGCCGTGATGACCGGCCAAATGACCAAGAGCGATCTCGATTTGCTTGAGCGCGCCTGCATGCCGACCATCGGGGCATGCCCCGGCCAGTTCACCGCCAATACGATGGGAATGGTTGCCGAAGTTCTGGGTCTCGCGCCGGCGGGCTCCGCCACGCTCCCGGCAGTCGATGTGAAGCGCCAAGCGCTCGCGCGACACGCCGGCGCGCTGGTGATGGAAATCCTGCGCAACGGTGGGCCGTTGCCGCGTGATCTGATCACGCGCAAAAGCCTGGAGAACGCTTGCGTGATCGTGGCGGCAACCGGTGGCTCGACCAACGCCGGGCTGCACATCCCGGCGCTGGCGCACGAGGCCGGCATTCGCTTCACCCTTGATGACGTGGCCGCCGTGTTCGAGCGCACGCCGCTCGTCGGCAATCTGCAGCCGGGTGGCCGCTACTACGCTCAGGACGTTCGATCAAATCGGCGGAGTTCCCGCGATCGTGAAGACGCTGCTCCAGCACGGTCACCTCCACGCAGACACCCTGACCGTCACCGGGCAGACGCTTGCGCAGGTCGCCGCTGAAGCGCCTGAAGTGGACGGCGAGGTGATCCGGTCCGCCGACCGGCCGATTGCACCGACCGGCGGCGTGGTCGTGCTCAAGGGCAACCTCGCCCCCGATGGCGCGCTGATCAAAGTCGCTGGTCTTGGCTCCCTCCTGCACGAGGGGCCGGCACGGGTGTTCGAGAGCGAGGAGGAATGCATGGCGGTCATCCGCGCCCGCGCCTACCAGGCGGGCGATGTGATCGTCATCCGCAACGAAGGCCCCAAGGGCGGCCCTGGCATGCGCGAAATGCTGGGGCCGACAGCGGTGATCTATGGCCAGGGCATGGGCGAGAAAGTCGCCCTCATCACCGACGGGCGCTTTTCCGGTGCGACCCGCGGGATGTGCATCGGCTACCTGTCGCCGGAGGCGCAGGCGGGTGGCCCGATCGCGCTGGTGCGGGAGGGCGATCGCATCCGAATAGATGCCAATGCGCGTCGCATCGATGTCCTGATCGAACCAGCCGAACTCGCTCGTCGGCGTGCCGCTTGGACGCCACGCCGGCGCTCAACTCCGCTCGCCGGCGCGCTCGAGAAATACGCAAGCCATGTCGGCTCGGCGCATCTCGGCGCTGTCACCCACAGCGGCAACCTGCAATGGGATTTTGAAACGCCGCAATAGCGTTCGAGCAACAGCACCGGGGCAGGGGCGAATGCTGCTATCTGGTCCGGTACACCACATGCCGCTGACGGCTGCGCGTGGAACGCACCACCGGCGCGGCTTTGGCGCGCCGTACATACGCGCCGCCCGCGCCTGACGGTGCGGTCATGATGCGCAGGCCTGGTGGGATCAACCCCAGGTTCGGGACGGTTGGACCAGTGGCGAGGCCACCTGATCCCGCTGCGGTGCTGGTGCCATAGCCATAGGCGTTCGGGTTGAGCGGTCCTGTGGGGACGCCGCCGGATCCTGCTGCGGTGCTGGTTCCAAAGCCCAATGCGCCAGGATTGGTCGGCCCCGTCGGAATGCCGCCTGATCCGCCAGCGGTGCTGTAGCCATAATAGGAACCGGAGTTGACCTGGCCTTGCGCGAAGCGCTCCGTCGCAAAAAGCAATACGAATACTAACGCGAGCAGTGCCGTAGGCCTCGACCGCATGGCGTCCTCCATTGGAGCCCCACTCTGGAAGATCCCTTTTAGCACAACCGGTCTGTTTGGGACGTGGCCGATCTGCGTCTTCTGCACTTCAACGGCCTGATGTTCGTGATACAGGACTCACATGGACAACCAGTATCAAGTCATCATTGTGGGCGGCGGACCCGTTGGCGTGGCGCTCGCGGTAGACCTCGGGCTGCGTGGCGTATCATGCGCGCTCGTCGAGCGGCGCCGCAAGCTGCAGCAAATTCCCAAAGGTCAAAATCTCACGCAGCGTACGCTTGAGCACTTCTACTTTTGGGGGATCGTCGATGAATTGCGGGCCGCGCGGGTGATGCCGCCCGGATATCCGATCGGCGGGGTCACGGCCTACAAGAATTTGATGAGCGAGTTCTGGCATGCGCAGCCGGGTCGGGAAATCGTGCGCTCCTACTATTTCCAGGACAATGAACGGCTGCCTCAATATCGGATGGAAGAAGTGCTGCGGCGGAAGATGGCCGATCTCCCGAGTGTCGAGAGCTACTTCGGTTGGTCGGCAAAGAAAATCGCACAGGACGACGGGCGGGTCGAGGTCACGATTGCGGAGGAAGAGGGTACCCAGCGCGTAGTCCTTACCGCGGATTATGTGGTGGGGTGCGACGGCGGCCACTCCATGGTCCGCGATTGCGTCGGCATCGAGCGAGGCGGCACGGATTTCGACCAGTTGATGATGCTCGCTGTATTTCGCTCACGCGAGCTGCACGAAGGGCTCAAGCGCTTTCCGGAACGCTCGACCTATCGCGTGCTGCACCCGGACCTGAAAGGGTATTGGCAGTTTTTCGGTCGCATTGACGTAGGCGAGGGATGGTTTTTCCATGCTCCGGTTCCGCCCAATACGACGACGGAAAATTTCGATTTCCACGGCCTCATCCAGAGTGCTGCCGGGTTCGGGTTCGCCTGCGAGTTCGATCACGTGGGGTTCTGGGACCTACGTGTCGCGGTCGCCGAAAAATATCAGGTGGGGCGCGTGTTCATTGCCGGCGATGCCGCCCACAGCCATCCGCCCTACGGGGGCTTCGGCCTCAACAACGGTCTTGAGGATGTGACGAACCTCGGCTGGAAGTTAAACGCCGTACTGCAAGGGTGGGGCGGGGACGCATTGCTACAATCATACAGCGACGAACGGCGCCCGATTTTCAAGGAGACCGGTGAGGACTTCATCGCCGCCCGGATTGAGGAGGAAGGGGAGTTTCTCGCCCGTTACAGCCCAGACCGCAACCGACAGGAATTCGCAAATGCCTGGAACAAACTCGAGGCCTACGGGGGCAACCGGGTGTTGATCTATGAGCCACACTACGAAGGCTCGGCCGTGGTGATGGGGCCGCCGAACGGCGTCTGCAGCGCCCACGGCACGCATGCCTACAAGGCGCGGGCCGGGCACCACCTGACTCCGCAGCTGCTCTCCTCTGGTCGCAATGTCTTCGAGGAACTGGGCTCCGGTTTTACCCTCTTGGCGTTTGGCGAGCAGGACAAAGCCGCCGGCGCATTCGAAAAGGCGGCGCGGTCGCGCAATGTGCCACTCAAGATCATTCGCGATACCTGCGCGCAAGGACGGGAAGCCTACGAAGCGCAGCTCACGCTTGTCCGCCCGGATCAGTATGTGGTCTGGACCGGCGACAGCGCGCCCCGAGACGTTCGATCGGCTGATCGAAAAGATTGTTGGGAACGGATGACCCGCGCCCTCTGTGTCGGAGCGACAGACCTTATGGATCCCGAGTTCCCGGCGTGCGAGTTGCGCCCAACGGGCGCGTCAAACCTTCTTGAGGGTACGGGATACGTAGTCACGGACGCGCGCCAGCGTCTCGTCCGCGCACCAAAGCGCGATGACGTCCCCCTCAGCGCCGGCGCGCGCCAATTGCTGGAAGGCGACCGCACGGGTCTGTTGCTTGGTCAACGCGAAGGCCACCGGTGAAAGCGCCGCCAGCTTCGCGGCTGCGGCGACCGCACGATCGAGCAACGCCTCCTGCCCTACGACCTCATCGACGAGGCCGCGCGCAACGGCGTCATCAGGCAGGTAGGTGGACCCGCTGAAGATCACGTCCTCGAATCGATTGGATGCGACGGCGTGGCGCATGATCTCCATGGCAATGGCAGGAAATGGAACGCCGACCAGCAGTTCGGTTACGCCGATCCGGCCCGTCCCGCCCGCCATCAAGCGCCGGTCGGCCGCGCAGGCGAGCACGCACCCTCCGGCAATCGCGTGGCCGTTGATCGCAGCGACGATCGGCTTCGCGCAGGAGAATACGGCCGCGAACATCGCGTTCAGTACCGGCAGGAACTGGCGCACGTAAGGCGCGCCACCGTCGGACAAGCGCAGGAGATCAACCCCCGCCGAAAAAATTTGGCCGCTGCCAGTGATGACGAGGGCGCGCGCGGCCGATGTCCGGAACTCTTCCATCCGTTGGGAGAACGCCGTACAGAATTCAAGGCTCATGGCATTGGCTTTGCCATGGCTCATCCGCAGGATTGCCACGTCGTTTTGATGCGATAGATCGAAAATGGCCCGGCCTCCGATTGCTTTGCCCCACCCCGAGCACCACAACGCCTCTCGAGAAGCAAGAGGTCAAACGTGTCGCGGGGGTATGTCGTCTGCTTTAAACCCTCATCCTCAACGCCATCGGCGCACACCGGGAAGCGCCTTTGTCTGGGCCAGCGCGGTGCGCACGGCACTGCGAATTCCACGCATGCGGGGGTGATGGGCCGTGGCGCGTCGGTACACCAAAGAGACCGGTGGGAGCTCGGCGCTGGGCTTGACGGCGATCCGGCGCACGCGGCCCGCAGCTTCCGCCTCCAGCATGGCGCTTTCCGGAACGGTAGAGATTCCGAGCCCGTGGGCCACCAGCTCCACGTTGGTGGAGACCAGGACGGACTCCACAATCGGCGTAGGAGGCGCATAGCCCGCTGTGCGGAAGTGGGCCTCGATCGTGCGGCGAACCAGACTGTGCGGTGGGGGAAGAATCCAGCCGGCTTCGCTCAATGCAGCCCATGAAGGCTCGATGTCGACCGTAGGGTCTGCGATCACGACCAGCCGCTGGCGAAACAGCCGTTCGTGTGCGAGCGTTTCGCCCGGGGCACCATCCGGATAATTGGCGAGGATCGCGTCAAGCTTGCCGTGCTCCAGAGCCGCCAGCAGATCCGGCACGGTGGCTTCGCTGATCGTTGCAAATGGGCGAGGCAGCGCGTGCAAGACCCGCGGTAGCAGCCTTGCGGCCAGCGGTGTTACCCCAAGCCTGATCGGTTCTACTCGCGTTGCCTGAACGGCGGATCGCGTGAATGCAAGCTCGTTGATCATGACCTCGGCGGCCGCCTGCAGTCGCTCGCCCGCTGGGGTGGGTCGCAATCCGCTGCGATGACGCACATAGAGCGGGACCTGGAATGCGTCCTCGATTTCACGCAGGCTCTTGCTCAAGGCGGGCTGGCTCACCCCCAGTACCACGGCTGCGCGACGTAGGCTCCCAGTCTCGGCCAGGGCCAGGAGGAGCTCGAGGTCGCGAAAGCGCAGGCGGTTCAGCCGGTGATTTGATTTGGTTATCATGCGATCGCATATTAATCCTTTTTTTGCTCACCCGCCAAGCTTACCTATGGCTGCATGAGCAATGGCCCTCTGGCTGGCCTTCGGGTCATCGATCTTTCGACCGTTTTCGCAGGACCGCTCTGCAGCGCGCTGTTGGGGGACCTGGGAGCCGACGTGATCAAGGTCGAGCTGCCCGGCGCAGGTGATCCACTGCGTGCACTGCCGCCCCACAAGGATGGAATTGCCTTGTGGTCCAAGGTGACGAATCGCAACAAGCGAGCAATCACGCTCGACCTGCGGCGCCCGCAGTCACGCGAGGTGTTGAAGCGCCTGTTGCCAAAGACCGATGTGCTGATCGAGAACTTTCGGCCCGGAACGCTCGACAAATGGGGCATAACAAAAGCGTGGATGCACGAGCTCAATCCGCGGCTCACCATCTTGCGCCAGACGGGTTGGGGGCAGTCCGGTCCCTACCGCGATCGTCCCGGCTTCGCGCGGGCGTTCGAGGCGCTGAGCGGGTTTACCAATTTATGCGGCGAGGCGGACGGCCCGCCGCTGCATCTCGGTTATCCGGTGTCGGATGCCATTGGTGGACTGTTCGGCGCCATCGGGGTGCTTGCTGCGCTGGTCGAACTGGGGCATTCGCCCGAGGGCACTGGCCAGGAGATCGATTGTTCGATTTCCGAAGCGATGCTGCGGGTACTTGATTTCGTTCTCATCGAGTACGATCAACTTGGTTTTTCCCGCCAGCGTTCGGGAAATGTCAGCCTTTATTCGGCGCCGAGCAGCGTGTTCCAGACACGCGACGGTCGCTGGGTTTCGCTCCCCGCTTCCACCCAGAACATCTTCGAGCGGCTGGTCCAGGCAATCGGGCGGCCCGAGCTCAAGTCCGATCCGCGCTTTGCCACCAACCCAGACCGGGTCCGCCATCGCGACGAGATCAACGGCGCCGTTGCCGGTGTGCTCGGTCAACTGACCTTTGCGGAGCTCGAGGCACGGCTTGACGCTTACGGGATCGCCTTTGCTCCGATCAACGATGCCGCGCAGGTGTTTGCCGATCCGCATTTCAAGGCCCGTGACGCCATCATCGAGGTAGCCGACCCCGAACTCGGATCGGTGCGCATGCAGGGCGTGGCTCCGAGATTCTCGCGCACGCCCGGTCGCGTCCGTTCAACCGGCGCGAGCGTCGGTCAGCACACCGCCGAAGTTCTGTCGGAGCTCGGCTTTGGTCGCGCCGAGATCGCGGACCTTGCAGCGCAGCAGGTGATCTGATGGCGCGATTGCTTGCCATCTTCGCGCTCCTCCTCGGATCAATCGCCACGCCGTCCGCGGTAGAGGCCAAGGCCATCAAAATCCTTGTCGGATTTCCGCCGGGTCAAGCAACTGATCTCGTGGCCCGGTTGCTGGCACAACGGCTGCAGGTCTCGTTTGGCGAACCAGTCGTTGTGGAGAATCGGCCCGGCCAGGGTGGCAGCATGGCGCTCGCCCAACTTGCCCGCGCCGAGCCCGATGGAGCCACGATGGGGATCGGCGCTTTGGCGGCTTTTTCGGCGAACCCACATCTGTATGGCGCGGTGAACTACGACACGCTGCACGATTTTGCACCTGCGTCGCTCGTCGCTGATCTGCCGATGGTGCTGATCGTGCACCCGAAGGTGCCCGCGAAAACGCTCGCTGAACTCATCGACTACGTGCGGGCCAATCCCGGACGTTCTCAAGTATTCCTCGTCCGGCATCGGCACGCTCTCGCACCTGGCGATGGAACACCTCAAGCGCGCCGCGAGCGTCGACATTCAACACGTGCCGTATCGCGGTAGCGCACCGGCTATCAACGATCTCATCGGCGGCCGCATCGATATGGCGATCGATACGCTCGCGGTGGCCATGCCACAGGTTGAAGGCGGTAACGCCCGGCTGCTTGCGGTCGCCACGCCAGGGCGCTTGTCGGCAATACCCGAAACGCCAACGATCGCAGAGAGCGGATACCCGGGCTTCAATGCCTCGGCCTGGATCGGCGTCGTTTATCCGCGCGGAACACAGCCGGCGATCGTTGCGCGCACGGCTGCAGCCATTGCCGGGATGATGAAGGATCCGGATACACGCACCAGCCTCGCGAGCCTTGGTGCCATCCCGCGAACAAGCACGCCAAAAGAATTCGAAGACTACCTGAAATCCGAATACGCGCGTTGGGGCGATATCATCCGAAGCGCCGGCATCAAGCCGGAATAGGTTTAATGGGGAATTCGGTGTCAAGGCTCAACACTTTCCTGCGCGGCATTCACGTCGTCGACCTGTCACGCAATCGGCCGGGTCCGCTCGCAACCCTCCTGCTGGCCGACCTGGGCGCGAGCATCCTCAAGATCGAGCCGCCGCAGGGGGACAGCTCGCGCTTTCGCGGCGTGGACGCCACGACTGGCAGGTCGGCCTATTACGACGCGCTCAACGCAGGCAAAAGCATCCGGTGCGCGGACCTGAAGAATCCCGTGCAGCGCGAGCGCGTCCTGGCGGAAATCGAGCAAGCGGATGTTTTGGTCGAGTCCTATCGGCCCGGCGTTTTGGAAAAGCTCGGTCTTGGGTCCACCACCTTGCGAGAGTACAACCCCGGCCTGATCATCTGTTCGCTTTCCGGCTTCGGTCAGTGCGGGCCGCTGGCGCAATCAGCCGGATACGATGCGAATTTTCTGGCGCTTGCGGGTGTTCTGCATCGCAACGGGAGCGACCGGCCGCAATACTTCGACCCACCGGTATGCGATACCACGGCCGCGCTGTTCGCAGTCATCTCGATCATCGGGGCCTTGCGCGCCCGCGACCGTGATGGCGAGGGTGCGGTTCTCGACATCGCTCTGAGCGACGTTATGATGCCCATGCAGCTCATGCACCTCGCCGAATTTGCCCAGACCGGACACGTCCCGCAACCAGGTACCCGCGCGCTCAATGGTGGCGCCGCCTACTACCAGGTCTATGCGACCGTCGATAACCGGCACATCGTGCTAGGCGCGATGGAGGAGAAATTCTGGCGGGCCTTTTGCGCGGCCGCAAACCGGCCGGATTGGATTCCCCGCCGGGAGGAGCCGCTTCCACAGCATGGCCTGATCGCCGAGGTAGCGCGTTTCTTTGGTAGTCTGTCGTTGCGGCAATGCCGCGAGCGCTTCGCTGCGGCGGACTGTTGCGTCACACCGGTGCTGCATGTTGCTGAGACGCTCGCGTCGCGCCACGTGGAGGCGCGCGGCCTTGTTCGCTGTGCGCCCGAGGGCGGGCTGCAGGCGTTGTTTCCGGTCCTTGTTGACGGCGCAGTGCCCGCGCTTCGAGCGCCGCTGAAGGATTTGGACCAGCGAAACGAGACTGACTGGTGCGTGGATCTCGAGGCAATTCCCCGGGAGTTGAGCCGGGAGGATCTCCTCGACCGCGCGGATGGGCTTAACCGGGGTGTAGGGTGATGGATTTCCCAGCAGAACTTTCGAAAATGCATGGGCGGCCGGCTGTCGGAGAGCCGACCATGTTGTCCAACATGTCGGAACAGGATTGGGTAGCGGTCTTACAGGTCTTCCGCGCGGCCCGTTCGCGGCGAGGCGACAAAGGCCGCGACGACCGCAAGTTTCTGGAAGCTCTGCACTACATTGTGGTTCACGATATCACATGGCGAGCTCTTCCCGTCCAATTCGGGCAATGGAACACTGTCTGGAAGCGGTTTTGGCGGTTGAGCCAGGCGGGAACCTTCGAAGCGTTCTTCAAGGCGCTGGCAGCGATGAGCGAGACTGCACATCTGGTACCGCTGTTCGGCTCCATCTGGTACACGCTCTCGTCTCGGCGGCCGGGGCAGAAGGGGGCAAGGCCCGCAGCCGCTCCGCCGCAGGGGTGGTGGCTCTTTGCCGAAAATCCGTCTGAAGGTCGCTCCTGACGCACGCCGATCGCGCCTTGTTCAACCAGGGGAGCGCGAGCGGCAGAACTTCAACTTGACTGCTCGCTATGCCTTGCCGGCAACCGGTTGGCTGCGTCGCAGGATCACATTCCTCGCATGTGCTGGGATTCCGCATGCTCATTTGGCAAGCGGGCCTCAGCTCGCCTAATCTGCGCTCGGCCGAGCGTTTTGGCCGAAAACAGGAGAATTGAAATGCGAGCAATTTTTGCTGCCGTCGTCGTCGCCACCGGCGTTGGTGTCCTCGGGGCACCGGGCGCATCTGCCGCTCCAGCTAACGGCGCCGCTATCGCCAATGCATCCCAACAGACGGATTACGTGACGGACGTGGCAGGGGGCTGTGGCCGCTGGTGGTTTCGCAACCGCTGGGGCCGATGCGTTCCGCGCTGATTTCAAATTGATTGAGGCTGTCACCGAGTGGGCGCCGCGCGCCGCGTTGCGCCCACTTTTTTCTTGAGCCGATGTAGCACTGGTAAGTGAATCAAGGTTCTCCTAGTGTCCCGACTCCGTGGTTCGTCACACCTAGCGCGCGCCGGTTCGACGAAAGGGGCGGCGAGCTCGACAACTATTTAATTGCGACCTACCCGAACACGTTCGACCCGATCAGTTGATCTCCGTACGTCTCACCCGGGGAATAGCAACATGAAAGCGTGGCACTTCAGCGAGAACGCCTATCCGTACCTGCCGCCGGCTGATGAATACGAGTTCGATCCGGGTCACGCTGCCCAATCGCAACTACGACCCGAGGAAGGGCGCAGAACTCTACGACCGTTTCATCGCCGAGTGGCAGTTCGCCGAGGAGATGGGGCTCGATATCATGCTCAACGAGCACCATCAGACTGCGACCTGTGTCGATCCGTGCGCGCCGCTGCTGCTCGCCGCATTGGCGCGTCTCACCAGCAAGGCAAGGCTCCTGATTCTGGGCAATCCGATTGCCAACCGGCGGCAGCCGGTCCGTGTCGCCGAGGAAATGGCATTTGCCGATGTGCTGTCCAAGGGCCGGATCGAGGCGGGCTTCGTGCGTGGCGTGCCGTGGGAGATTGCCGCCGGCAACAGCAATCCGGTGCGCATGAACGAGCGCCACTGGGAGGCGCTCGATCTCATCATCAAGGCGTGGACCACCCACGACGGCCCGTTCAGCCACGAGGGGCGCTTCTTCCACCACCGCATGGTCAACATCTGGCCGCGTCCCTACCAGCAGCCGCATCCGCCAATCTGGGTCTCGACCACGAGTCCGGGCGGCGCCGCCCATGTGGGTGAGCGCGGATTCGTGCAGGCGACTTTTCTGACCGGGTTCGAGGGGACGCGCGCCGTCTATGAGGCCTATCGCAAGGGCTGGCACTCGGCCGGCCGGTCCGGTGGCGTGCCGATCAATCGGCTTGCCTACGCGGCGCTGGTCTATACTGGCGAGACCGAAAGCGAGGCGCGTGCTGGCGCCGACAAGCTGCTCTGGTACGTGACCGCGAACAAGGTGGTGCCGCACTTCAGCAATCCGCCCGGCTACGTGCCGGTCGCCGCCAACGTGGCAATGCTGCGCGGAGCCGTTCATCCGTTGAGCGAGTTCTCCAAAAGCGCCTCGGTCGAACGGGCGATTTCGACCGGCATGATGTTCGCCGGCACTCCCGATCAAGTTTACCGGCAGATCGCGAAGCTCTACGACTTCGTCGGCGGCTTCGGGCATCTGCTGATCATGGGGCAGGCTGGACATCTCGAGCATGAGGAGACCCAACGCGGCACCGCGCTGTTCGCGCGCGAGGTCTACCCGCGGCTCAAGCAGACATATCCGGACAGCGCGATTTCTGGATTCGATTCGCCCGACCTGCAGCAGAAAACGGCGTAGGCGGATCTTGTCGCCGGCGCGGGCGGGCTTTTGCTTTCGTCTGTCGCAAGCTCCTACTTTCCGGCGTCAACGCTGACGGCTGACGCGATCGAGCGGACCGGGCGACAACGGATTGTGTGCTCCGAAATAGGCGTCGAGAGCCTGGACATCGAACATCCCGAATCGGCGTTCAGCGCCGGCCGTGAGTACCGAGAAACCATCTCCGCCGTCCGCCAGGTAATTGTTCACAGTAACGCGTAGCTGGTCGTCGGGTGCGACACGTTTTCCGTTCAGCGCGAGGCTGTCCGGCGCCACCCGGTCGCCGAGCCGCGTACTGTCCCACGCATAGGCGAAACCGTGCGAAGGGTGCAGAATCACCGGGGGCGTGCCCGGACGCCACTGCTGCTCCAACAATGCTTTGATTTGCATTCCGGAAAGCGTGAGCGTGACCAGCTGGTTGCCGAAAGGCTGGGACGCGAACAATTCCCCGAATGTGACTTCGCCATTGCCGTGCTTGTCAATGTCGGTGCGAATCCCGCCAGGATTGGTGAATGCAATGACCGCGCCGTCCTGCCCACCCGCGGTTGCCGCCAAGTGCGCATCAGCGATGATGTCGCCCAGCACCGATTCTCCGGCATCATTCGAGCGTGCTGGCAACGGTGCGGTGATCACGCCCACGACGCGATTGGCGAGCGGTTTGGCGAGCTCCTGGTAGGGCCCAAGGAGGGCGGTCTGCTCGGGGTCCTTTGCGTAGATATCGGTGCGGACAATCATGTTGTTCGCGTGTGCGCTGATAACATCGCGCGTTTTTGGATCGAGCTTCAGATCAATCTTGGTCACGAGCGTGCCGTACTTGTCGGCGCTGGTGACCAGCCGGCCGTCTATCACACAGTTATAGGCTTGATGCGTGTGCCCGCTCACGACGACATCAACCGCTTTGTCGAAGCGATTGACGATGTCGACGATGCGGCCGGATATGCCAGTGCATTCGTTATAGTCGCCGGTCGGAAAACCGCCTTCGTGGATCAGCACCACGATCGCCTCGATGCCTCGCTCCCGAAGCTGTGGGACAAGCATATTTACGGTTTCGACCTCGTCGCGGAATTCCAGCCCGGTAATGCCCGACGGCATGACGACATCCGCCGTACCCTTCAGGGTGAGGCCGATGAAGGCGACCGGGATGCCGTCAAACTCTCGGATCTCGTAGGCTGGGAACAGGGTCGCACCGGTACGTCTCTCGACGGTACTGGCAGCCAGATAGCGAAACTTGGCGCCAGCAAACGGGTGCGGTCCTTGGCAGCCTTTGTCCGCGTGGCAGCCGCCATTCTGCATGCGCAGGAGCTCGTCTCTGCCTTCGTCGAATTCGTGATTTCCGACAGCGGACATGGCGAGGCCCATTGTGGAGAGGGATTCGACGTTCGGCTCGTCATGGAACAGCGCGGACAGCAAGGGGCTCGCGCCGATCAAGTCGCCAGCCGCCACGAAGATGGTGTTCTTCTGCTGCTTGCGCAGTTCCTTCACCAGTGTTGCCATGTGCTCCGCGCCGCCGGCCGACACCGCGATCTTTTTCGTGCTGTCGTTGGGGTCGGCGATCCGGATGCCGCCGGGCGGCGGCATGAGGTTGCCGTGAAAATCGTTGATGGCGAGGATAGTCACGCCGACTGTGGCATCGCCCTGGGTGGAAGCCGGCGACGGCGAGAAGCCGACCAGGGCGGCTGCAAAGAGCGAGGTGATAAAATGTCTCATCGCGGCACCCGCTCACCGTCGCAGCTCATCGCTGGTGCCATCGTCATCAAGTCCTGATCCGGCGACATTGTCATACGTTTGTCCGTTTCGCCGTGCGCGCCCCTGCACGAACGACAGATCGGTATAGTCGGTCACGATCAGGCCGGCTTCAAGCATGATGGCCTAGTGTAACAATTCCGAAGTTCGCTTTATCCTGCCGCACCCTCTGGAGCGAACTTCGGAATCAAGGGGACACTAACAAATATATGACTCTAGTGTGGTTTTGGATTTGAAGTTCCTACGACGAGCGTGCCGCAAGATTGATAGGAACTTCAGATCCACCGCACCAGGCGGTATGGATCGACCGTTGACCTACTTGGTCATACCCGAGGAGCAGATGATGACCCGCCCACCGCTGCCGCCGTTCAATGCCGACACGGCCGCCCAGAAAGCGCGCATGGCCGAGGACGCCTGGAATACGCGCGATCCCGCGCGCGTCGCGCTCGCCTATACGGTCGACAGCCGTTGGCGCAACCGCGCCGAGTTCCTGCACGGCCGCCAGGAGATCGAGGCGTTCCTCACGCGCAAATGGAATCGCGAGCTTGACTATCGATTGATCAAGGAAGTCTGGGCATTTCGCGACAACCGCATCGCCGTACGGTTCGCCTACGAATGGCACGACGACAGCGGCTCCTGGTTTCGCAGCTACGGGAACGAGAACTGGGAGTTCGACGGGCAGGGCCTGATGCGTCTTCGCATCGCGAGCATCAACGATCTTCCGATCAGGGACAGCGAACGCAAATATCACTGGCCACTCGGGCGGCGTCCCGACGATCACCCGGGCCTGTCCGATCTCGGGCTTTGAACAGCCAAACGCAGCCCGTGTCCGTCGGTCAGCCGCCCAGATGTGCCCGCATGAACGCCCCGGCCGACGCAAGCGCGCGGCGCCCCTCCGTCAGTCGCGGAGCCCATAGATGCCAAGCGTGAATCATGTTCGGCCACACTTCGACGGTGACCGGCACGTCGGCGGCTCCTGCCCGTCGGGCGATCCGCACTGCGTCGTCGAGCAGCGTCTCAGCCGAGCCGACTTGGATCAGCATGGCAGGTAAGCCTGCGAGATCGGCGCGCAGGGGCGATGCCAATGGATCGTCCGGGTCGGCGCCGGCTAGATAAGCTGACGCAAGCTCCTCGAGATACGGCTTGGAAATCAGCGGATCGATCGTAGCCTTGTCCGACATGCTCGTGCCGGTCATGCGCAAATCGACCCAGGGAGACACCAGCCAGGCGCAGCCGGGCAGGGGCTTGTCGGCGTCTCGCAGGCGCGTCAGCAGCGCCAACGTGAGCCCGCCCCCGGCACTGTCGCCGCCGAGCGCGACCCGATCGGCCGCAACCCCTTGCGAACGAATGAAATCGTAGGCTGCGAGCGCGTCCTCGAGTGCAGCCGGAAACGGGTGTTCGGGCGCCAGCCGGTAACCTACCGCCAAGGTGCGAACCCCGGCTGCACGGCCGGCTGCTGTCACCATGCCGCGGTGGCTTGCGATCGAGCCCGAACAATAGCCGCCGCCGTGAAAGAAGATCAGCACGCTCGCGGGATCGCTGCCGGGCGCGAGCGACCATTCCGCCGGGACGCCACCTGCATCCACCTGCATCAAGCGAATATCGCTCGCGATCGGATCGACGGAGCCGATAGCGTCTATCCGCTGCCGGCGCGCGGCAAACCCGATGGGTCTCGGCTGCGCCCTCAGGAGGCTTCGGATGGACTCGATTTCGGTGTTCGGCATCGCTGCTTTCGGCGTTGTCGATGATATCAAAGCCGAGTGTCACGAATGCGACGCCGTGGCCCAAGAAGATTTGGAGCAACCCAAAGTGCTTCTTTCGAAATCCTCGCAGCGGCCGGTAATCACCCGGTCTCCACAGATTTGAGCAGGACATCGCACATCGCGTCGGAGAGTCGCTCGATATCGCGAAGGTCGTTCAGCCGCCGATTTATGACAAAGCCGTCGTAGGCCATGATGAACAAGGTCGATAGCGCGTCGCAATCGAGCGGCGCCGTACTGCCGGTCTGCAGCGCGGTGCGCAGCAATTTCGTCAGGCGTTCTTCGGTCCACTTCAGCAACGGCACCGGCTTCTTCTGATCAGGGTCGGCGGATGCCAAAGCTTGCATCAAGCTGTTGGTTAACCCGATATTGGCAACCGGGATATCTCGCCACAGGCCAAGCAGAACCGCGCGCAGCCGGTCGCGCGGGGACCGCAGACGGAGCACGCGCTTTTCGAGTTGTTGAAAGGCGTCCTTGTGCCAGGGCTCGAACACCGCATAGAGCAGATGGAGCTTGGATGGGAAATACGAATACAGGCTGCTGACGCCGACGCCTGCAAATTCCGCAATATCCTGAAGCGTCGTGCTGTGATAGCCGCGCTCGGAGAACAGATCGTAGGCGCTGTCGAGGATGGCTTGGCGAATCTCTTTCTTCTTGACCTGCACCACGGAAAATCTCCGGCTACAGCGGCACAGCCATCGGCGCATGGACGCCGTCGCTGTTGATCAGGGCCACGCGTTTCATCTTGATCCGGAATGAAGCGTCCTGGCATCTGAGCTGATAGGCATGCCGGCCGGAGTAGATCCTTTGCCTGTCGGCTTGGTGCTCGACGCAGATGAACGCTGCGTCTGCGGTGAATTCGCCGTCGCTGCTCTTTTGCGCCTCGATGTTGCTGAGCAAATGGGTGGTGCGCGGCATCGGCGTCAACACCAGCGCCCGCGCCTCGAGCAGCCGCTGGACGCGGATCGACAGGATGGCGTGGTCCTCGTAAACGATGGATGCGACATTGAGTGGATCGGTTTGGCCGGGCTGGCTCGGCATCCAGTAGATGCCCTGTGGCTCGTAGAGCTTGAGCCACGCCTCGAACTGTCCGGTGTCGAGCAGCCGCGCCTCCTCGAACAGGAAAAGCTCGATGCGGCGCTGCATTTCGTAGTCCAGCATCAGGCTGCCTCTGCGGTCAGGTAATTCAACCACGCTTGGAACTGCATCCGCATCGGCATCTCGCTGGCGGCCCCGGCCAGGTGGCCGTCCGGGCTGCGCCGATCCATGCCCAGGCCGCGCGAGATGTCGATCCAGGGCCCGACGTCCTTGGCGAGCCCCTGCTGGCAGCGTTCGAGCATCTCCACGTCGTCCGAGAAGATCATGGACATCGGCGAGCCGAGAGTGGTGAGGAAGCGTACCGCGCGGTGGAACATCTCGTCGGGCGCTCCCTTGAGGCGGAAGCAATGGATGTGCACGATG
Source organism: uncultured Alphaproteobacteria bacterium (assembly GCA_963833605.1). Taxonomy (GTDB): domain Bacteria; phylum Pseudomonadota; class Alphaproteobacteria; order Rhizobiales; family Xanthobacteraceae; genus JAFAXD01. Next base: position 608,684 of record CAWHYZ010000017.1, on the reverse strand, counting down.
GTTCGATCGACGGAAACCGGGATGGTCACGCGCATTTGCTGGTACTGCGCGTTGATGATCAGGTTGGGATAAATGATGTTGTTGAAACGGTTCATGCTCAGAACGCGCGCCGTCTTTTCCGGTCCGAGCCGTTCAGTCAGCGCGGCTTTGTATCGCGCCGCAACCGGATCCGCATCCTGATTGGTCAGCACGCCCTTGTTGTAGATATTATTCATGTAGACGTGGCCGCCGGCGAAGCCGTTGAGCTGAATGCCTTCCCACTCGGTGTAGCCAAACCCGTTGGCCAGCAGCATTTCTCGGGTTTGGTCATGGTCGAGGATCGAGCCGTTGACCGGGGCGCGGCGCGCCGGCGCCACGGAGGAGCTGTGCACGAAACTGGGATGGAAGATGTCGGCGGCGTTCTCCAGGTGCAGCTTCCAGTTTCCGTGGTATTCGAGCGTGAAGCTTGAATCCGCGATTTCGATCTCGCCGGCGGGCGCACGGTCGACCAGATTATCGATCACGTCCGTCATCGGCCCGAGATGATCGACGAGGTTCGCGGGATGCTCGTTCAGCGTGGCGAACACAAAACCGCGGTAGGTCGCGACGCGGCCGACCCGCTGCATGTGATTTTGGGGATCATCGAAACTGAAGCTGTCGGGATAGCTCTTGCGGTGTGGCACCGAGGCGAGCGTGCCGTCCGATCGGAACGCCCAGGCGTGATACGGGCAGCTGAATACGGCGCTGCTGCCGTGATCGACCATGCAGATGCGCGCGCCGCGATGCGGGCAGCGGTTCTGGAGCACGTAGATGTTGCCGTCGCTGTGGCGGGTAACCAGGACTTCAAAGGAAGCAAGCCGCGTGCGAACGAAGTCGCCCGGTTCTCTGAGCTGGCTTTCATGCGCGACATAAATCCAAAGCCTGCTGAAAATCCGCTCCTGCTCGAGTTGGAAGACGGCCGCATCCGCATAGGCGCGCCGATGAACGTGGTCCGGACGCACCATGCTCCGGATTTCGTCAGATGTCAGAGGCACAGCCAGCTGTTCCATGTGATGTTCCATGCGCAAAGGAGCGCTTCGGTCAGTGCATCTCAATTCAAAAGGCAGCCGAAGACTTCAAGGAAGATCGGAGTTTGCTCGAATCCGGTTCCGGGAGCGCTGGGCGGCGTGGCGAAGCCGTCGCTGACCTGAATGTTGGCGGTAAGCTTGCCGAACAGGGTGGACGTGTCCATGGCGACTTCGGCCAGGCCCAGGCCGAGGCCAGCGACAGCATTCATCGCGAGCAGGTGCCCGGCATGCGGCGCGCAGCGCTCGCGGCGCCAGCCCTGTTCGCCGAGATCGTCGAGGATCCGAAGGTATTCGACGATGCCGTAGCTGAGCGAAATATCGAATTGCAGGAGGTCGAGGTCCTTCCGCAGGCCGGCGTAGCGGATCAGGTTGCGTGCGTCGTCACGCGAAAACAGGTTTTCGCCAGTCGCTATCGGAACCTCGCTGCGAGCCGCGATGGCGCGATGCAGTTCGAAGTCGAGCGGATGGACCGGCTCCTCGATCCAGGCGAGCGGATAAGGCTTGAGCGCATCAAGATATTGGATTGTTTTGTCGTAACCAAAGGTGCCGTTGCCGTCGACAGCAAAACTCATCCCGCGCTCGATCACACCGAATACGGCTTCCATGCGCTTGATGTCGTTTGCCAGGGTGGCGCCGCCGATCTTGATCTTGAAGCGCCGATGACCTTGGTCGATAGCGCGGCGTACATCGTCGCAGAGGCCGTTGATGTCGTTCGAAGGACGATAGTGGCCGCCACTGGCGTAGATCGCGATCTTGGCGCCCGGGTCGACGCCGCCGTGCCGTTTCGCCAGCAGGCTCCACAGCGGCTCGCCCGCCGCTTTGGCAGCGATATCCCACAGCGCCGCATCGATCAAACCGACCGCGCCGCAGCGTTCGCCGTGGCCGGCCGGCTTCTCGTTCTTCATCAGGACAGCCCAGGCGCGATGCGGGTCGATGCCGCCATTTCCGTCCGCATAATCGCTCGGATCAGCGGCGAGCAACCGCGGAATGAAGCGCTCGCGCAAGAGCCCGCCGTGCCCGTAACGTCCAACCAAGTCGAAGGCCAGGCCGACCAGCGCTCCGCGATCGCTTCTCGCATCTGTGTGCACCGCGATCACGCTTGCGGTCATGGCGGCGAAACTGATGCTCGAATTGCGCGAGGCCGACGACAGTTCGATCGTCCGCTCCTTCACGGCAACGATGCGCATCAGCTCTCTTTGGCCTGCCGCCAGTCGTGCTCGGATACGTCGAACACAATTCCGTTGATATCCTTGTATTTCATTTCGGCGTCGACACCGGGATACTGCGGCAGCTGCATGAAGAATTCGCCGCCATGCTTTTTGATCTTCTCTCCCGTCGCGCTCTCGTCTTCGACCACGAAGCCGAAGTGATGCAGTCCGGCCCAGTCCGGGCCGCCCTTGCCGCCCACCGTGCCTTCGGGGAATTGCAACAGCGTGAGGTTCATGATGCCGTCCGACAGCGAGATGGCATTGCCGATCGGAGCCTCGACCTTGCTGACGCGCTTGAGTTCGAAGACGCCCTCGTAGAAGGCCGCCGCCTTCTCAAGATCGGGAACCTGGATTGCGATGTGTCTGATCTTGGCCATGGTGCTCTCCGCTGAAAGATCGGCGTCGCGGGCTCGACGTTGTCGCAGTGTAGCGCGGGTCGGCGGCCAAATATAGTATTCGCGAAGCAAAATCTGCTTCGGTTTTGATTGCAGGCGCGGCGATCGACCAAGCGCAGTATTGCAAGCTCGGGTGACATGTGAACGCGGAGACGGGTCACCACGGTCGCGTGAGCAACTCATGCGTCCTCCTGATAATGCAATATTGGCAAAGACTTGCGGTCGCGGCCGATTAACCGGTTCGGACCTCTGAAGTGGCTTCGTGCGTCGTTGCTGCTCACCACGTGCCCAATGTATCGCTAGGCGCTTCCGCCCAAATAAATATCAATTGCTGTACCGAAAGCGGCTTGACCGTATTGGCATCCACCAACATTGTACAAATCTGTAATTGGTCCAAAACCGAAGGAGATTTCAGATGTCCGACTGGCGCCGCCGGACTGTCCTCCATTGCCTCCCAGTTGTCGCCGCAGGCCTTGGTTTTCTAGTCGACGCTGGCACGTCTGCCGGCGCCGAGGAATTGACGCTGAAAGCCGCGGTATTCGTGCCGCCGTCAACAACCTACGGAATCCCGTTCAAACGTTTTGTTGATCACGTCAACGAGACGGGCAAGGGTGCCCTGCAAATCCGAATCGTCGGCGGTCCCGAGGCGGTCCCGGCTGACGGTCAGGCACAGGCGGTCAAGAGCGGCGTATTGGATATCGCCGCAATCCCGCCCGCCTACTACAAGAGTGCGATGGTCGAGGGCGACGCGCAGATTCTCTCCGATATGACCGTCGCTGAGCAACGCAAATCGGGTGCCTATGCCATGCTTAGCTCGATCGCGGGCGAGCGTATGAACGCACTCTACCTCACGACCTACGGGATCGGCGTGCCGTTCCATCTTTATGTCACCAAGGATATGCCAATCACCAAGCCCGAGGACCTCAGCGGGCTGCGCTTTCGCGGTCAGCCGAACTACAACGCGATCTTCAAGCATTACGGTATCGCCGGCGTGAACATCGCGGCGCCCGAGGTCTACACCGCGCTCGAGCGAGGAACCGTGCAAGGCTATGGCTGGCCGCTGTGGGGCATCAACGACTTCGGCTGGGAAAAACTGACCAAGATGCGCGTGGATCCGGGCTTCTACAATGTCGTCAACACCGTCCTGATGAACAAGGCCAAGTATGCCTCGCTCACGCCGGAGCAGCGCAAGGTGCTCGACGACGCGGTCGCATGGTTCGAGCAGGACACCGAGCGCTACACCGAGGGCAAGACCAAAGAGACGTTGGAGATGCAGGCTGCCGCTGGTATCAAGCCGGTGAATTTCGGTCCGCAATGGAAAAAGAATGCGGTGTCGCTTTATTGGGACGACCTCAAGAAGCTCAGCCCCGACGCCATCGCGAAGCTTCAGCCACTCCTCACGAAATAGCATCTAACAAAGGCCCACGAGAGATTTCCTGGGCATGCGCCTGATCTTTTGGGTCAATGGCTGGCTGGTGCGCATTCTTTGCGTGCTGGCGGTCATTGTGATTGCTGTCATGGCGATAGGAGTCAGCGCCGAGGTCATCCTCCGGATGTTCGCGTTTCCTTCAATTGTGGGGCTGATCGAGCTGACTGAATACGGCCTCTTCATCTCTACCTTCTTCGTGGCGCCGCATCTGCTGCGCACCAACGAGCACATTCGGGTCGACATCGTGATGTCGCGGATCACGCCCGCGGCCGCCCGGCGCGTCGAATACGCTGTGTTCGCCGCTATCATCGCGGTGTCCCTGGTGACGGGCTTTTTCGGCTTGGCAATGCTGATCAGCAGCGTGCGTGAAGGTACGCTGCTGTTCAAGGATCTGATCATTCCGAAGTGGTGGTTGGACTGGGTCATCCCTCTCACGTCGCTGGTGATGGCGCTGCAGGCGCTTGAGATGTTGATTGCCCACGCCAACGCCACGACCCTGGTCAGCCACGAAGCTTCCGACCACGTTCCCGGAATCCAACCCGGAGAACTGCCGTGAGCTGGGCATCCGTCCTGGCGCTGATGTTTGCGTCCAAGGTCGGTCTGTTGCTGACGGCGCTGCCGGTCGCCTTCGTTTTCTTCATTATCAACATCGTTGGTTCCTATCTGATCTTCGGAGGCTTTGCGGGCCTGGAACAGATGGTTCGCAACGAGCAGCTTTCAGTTGCGCAGTTCTCGCTGGTGCCGATTCCGTTCTTCGTCCTGATGGGCGAGGTTCTGTTCCATACCGGCCTTGCCATGAAATCGATCGACGCCGTCGATGCGGTGATCCGCCGCGTGCCGGGCCGGCTCGCAGTCGTGGCGCTTGTGGCGGGTACTGTTTTTTCGGCCATCTCAGGCTCTACCATCGCAACCACCGCGATGCTCGGTTCGCTGCTGCTGCCGCAGATGCTGCAACGCAACTACGAGGCCAAGACCGCGATGGGGCCGATCCTGGCGATCGGTGGCGTCGATATCCTGATCCCGCCGTCCGGCCTCGCCGTTTTGCTGGGCAGCCTCGCCGGCATTTCGATTTCCGGGCTGCTGGTCGGAGGCATCGTGCCCGGCCTCATCCTCTCGGCACTGTTCATCGGCTACGTGCTTGTGCGCTGCTGGCTCAATCCCGCACTTGCGCCGGCCTTCGACGATGGCCGGCCGCGGATGGAGAGGCCCTGGGTCAACCTCGCGGTTACGATCCTCCCGCTGATCGGCGTGTTTGCGATCGTCGTCATCAGCATGACCGGCGGTTGGGCGACGCCGACCGAGTCGAGCGCGCTCGGCGCCGTAGCGACGGTGCTTCTCGCCGCCTGCTATGGCTGCCTGACCTGGCAGAACCTCTGGAAGTCGCTGTTGGGAACTGTGTCGATCTCCGGTTCGCTTCTGTTCATTATCGTCGGCGCGACGACCTTTGCGCAGCTGCTCAGTTTCTCCGGGGCCACCGCCGGTCTCGTCGCCCTGATCGAGAGTTCGCAATTCAGCCAAGTGACGGTTCTGATCGGGATGCTGGCAGTCCTGCTCATTCTTGGATTCTTCATCGATCAAACCAGCATTATGATGGTTACGCTGCCGTTCTACATGCCGCTGCTGCGCAACATGGGGGTCGATCTCATTTGGTTCGGTATTCTCTATCTGCTTTGCATGCAGATAGGGCTGCTGACGCCGCCATTCGGGCTCCTGCTGTTCGTACTCAAAGGCGTGGCGCCACCCGGAATCACGATCGAGATGATCTACAGAGCCGCGGTTCCATACGTCTGGCTGACGATGTTGATGATGGCGCTGATCTTCCTCATCCCCGCCATCGTAACCGCGTTTGTGCCAGGCTGATCGTACGCAGCACGAGGTTCGTCTGCATGAAGGCTCGCGCATTTCTCTACCGGCGCCCGCGCGATATCGGGGAGGCTGTCGCGTTGCTCGGTGATCACGCCGGCAGCGCACAGGTTCTGGCCGGTGGGCAGAGCCTGATCCCGACGCTCAACATGCGGCTGTCGTCGCCTGGGATGCTGGTCGATATCAACAGGATCGATGCGCTTCGCGGCATCGAGGGCCACGATAGGACAATTCGCATCGGCGCACTGGTACGTCATGTCGACGTGCTGGAATCACTCCTGATCGCGCAGCGCGTGCCGCTGCTGGCGTTGGCTATCCCCCATGTCGCCCATATGGCCGTGCGCAACCGCGGCACGATTTGCGGCAGCCTTGCGCTGGCTGACCCGTCAGCCGAAATGCCGGCGGTCGCGGTCGCACTGAACGCTGAGATCATGCTGCGCAAGCGAGGGGGCGAGCGCGTTGTTGCGGCGCGCGACTTCTTCCATGATCTTTATCAGACCGCACGAAACGACGACGAAATGATCACGGAGGTCGTCTTCCGCGCGGCGGATCCCGACGAAGTCTTCGGATTTTCCGAGTTGAGTCGGCGTCACGGCGATTTCGCAACCGTGGGCGTCGTGGTGCGGGCGCGCAGATGCGGGACGAGTCTCGAGCGTTTTGACGTCGTGTTGTTCGGCTCGGAGCCAACCCCGTTGCTGAGTCCGTCGGCCGTGGGCCTCGCACTCGAAACGGGGAGCTCCGATGCGGTTCTCTCCGAGATTGCTTGGGCGATCACCAAGGACATGAATCCAATCGCAAGCCATCAAGGCCGCGGCGACACCAAGCGCAGGCAGGCCGCGGTGCTGCTCAAGCGCGTACTGAAAGAGATGACGGTGCAGGCGAAGCATGTCTGAACATCACGACATTGCCTTCACGCTCAACGGCAAGCCGGTCTGTGCCTCGGTAGCGGCGCGCCTGCATCTCGCGGATTTTCTGCGCCATACGTTGCGCCTCACCGGTACCCACGTCGGCTGCGAGCATGGCGTATGCGGCGCCTGCAACGTCATGATCGACGGACGCTCGGTGCGCGCTTGCCTGACGTTGGCGGTGCAGGCCGATGGCGCCATAGTCGAGACCATCGAAGGGCTGACGGAGCGCAACGCCGTCGCAGACCTCCAGCGCGAGTTTGTTGCCCGAAACGCACTGCAATGCGGCTATTGCACGCCCGGCATGTTGGTCACGGCGGCCGAATTGCTTGCGCGGGGCCGTCCAACGAGGGCGGAAATCCGCGACGCACTGTCAGGCAATTTCTGCCGGTGCACTGGTTACCAGGCGATTGTCGATGCGATCGAAGCCGTTGCGGCGGGATCGCCTGAGGCGGGGCGATGACCGAAGGCGGCGACTGGGTCGGGCGCAACCTGCCGCGCCGCGAGGCGAGACGCCTCGCAGAAGGCGGAGGCCGTTATACCGACGATCTCGATGTGGCAAACGTCAGCCACGTCGCGTTCCTGCGCAGCCCGTATCCGCACGCACGCGTCCGCAGCGTCGATACCGCAGCGGCCGGAAAGTCGCCGGGGGTCGTCGCAGTCGTGACGGGCGACGATCTCACTGCGGTCTGCAAACCTTGGCAGACACAGCTGGCGGGGTTTCCTGGACACAGTTCGCCGCCGCAGTATCCACTCGCCCGCGATGAAGTGTGCTGGCAAGGTGAGGCTCTTGTGGCCATCGTTGCCGCGACCCGGGCGCAGTGCGAGGACGCTCTCGAACTGATTGAGATCGATTGGGAAGAGTTGCCGGCCGCTGCGAGCGTCGAAGTCGCCGCGGCGGCAGGCGCACCGGTGTTCAATAGCGCCAAGGCCAATAATCTTGGCCTCGATCACGCGTTCGTCGCGGGAGACCCCGATCGTGCCTTCCGCGAAGCGTCGGCGGTGGTGGAGCACGACTTCGTCTTCGAACGGCAGACCGGCGTGACACTCGAACCGCGCGTGATCGTTGCGGAGTTCGATCCGCGTACGCGGCAACTGACGATACATCATTCGCATCAGGCGCCGCATCAGATGCGGGATATCTTTGCAACGCAGCTTGGGCTGCCGCTCGCGCACGTTCGCGTCGTGACGCCGGACGTCGGCGGCGCATTCGGCATGAAACTGTCCGCATATCCGGACGAAATGGCGGTGGCTGCCATCGCCGTGTTGCTGGGAAGGCCGGTCAAATTCAGCGCTGATCGTCTGGAGTTGTTCGTGAGCGACACCCAGGCCCGCGAAGCCAGGGTGCGCGGGCGCCTCGCGGTTGATGCCGACGGCCGCCTGATGGCGATGGAGGTGTCGGTCGTTTCCGGTTTTGGCGCCTACGTCAACTATCCCCGCGGCAGTATTGGTGAAGGCTTGCAGGCGGTACACATGTCGGCGGCCGCCTATCGGCTGCCGAATTTCCGCGGACAGGTCCGAGGCTATTTCCAGAACAAGCCGACGAGCGGCGTTTTGCGCGGGGTCGGCCAGCCGATCGCAACGACCGTGACGGAACAGCTGTTGGACGTTGCGGCGCGCAAGATCGGCATTGATCCGGCGGAACTGCGCCGGCGCAACTACGCCGACGCTGCGACGGCAGGCGCCAAGTCAGTTGGTGGAATTCTGCTTGGCCGGCTTTCGCTGGAGCGCTGCCATGAGCGGCTATTGGCGTTCATGGATTATCAAGGCCTGCGCAAATCGCAGACCGAGCTTCGCAACAAAGGAATGTACCGGGGCATCGGGCTAGCGGTCTACATCGAGCAGACGGCGGTCGGGCCGGCGCTCTATGGGACGATGCAGGTCCGCGCTTCCGCGAACGAGACGTGCCGGGTGATGCTCGATCCCGACGGCGGCATCCGCTGTGAAGCCAGCATCACAGATCAGGGGCAGGGGACGCGGACCGCATTGGTTCAAATCGTTGCCCAGGAACTCGGGGTGGAACCCGACGCGATCGAAATCGTCAGTGGCGACACCGCTACTACGCCGATGGGCGGCGGCGCCTGGGCCTCGCGCGGCGCGGCGCTTGGCGGCGAAGCCGCGCTGCGCGCAACCCGTCAACTCAGGCGGAATGTTCTGACGATCGCGGCGTCGATGTTGCAGGCCGACGCTTCGACGCTTCATCTCGATCGCGGGTCAATCGTGAATGCCGCCGGCTTGGCGCAGATGAAGCTCGCTGACCTGGCGTCTGCCGCCTTCTACCGCTCGCATTTGATACCGCTCGACGTGCTTCCACCGCTGGAGGCAGTCGAGAGTTACGCGCCGCGCAGCATCCCCTACATCGCCGCAAACGGCATCCATGCTGCTCACGTCGAAGTGGATCCTGAGCTTGGTGTTATCCGGATGCTGGATTTCTGGGTAGCGGAGGACTGCGGGCGCGTCATCAATCCGTTGCTCGTCGATGAGCAGATCCGCGGCGGCGTAGTGCAAGGCATCGGCTCTGCGCTGTACGAGCAGTGCATCTACGGCAGCGAAGGCCAGATCGAGAATGGAAGCCTTATGGACTATCTCGTTCCGATGGCGGGTGAGATGCCGGACATCCATATCGCGCATGTTGAGACGCCGACGCCCGTAACCACGCTCGGATCGCGCGGCGTCGGCGAAGCAGGGACGGTCGCTGCAGGCGCTGCGGTCTGGACAGCTGTCAACGATGCCCTAGCCCCATTGGGAGCTGCAGTCACCGCGCAACCGATGACGCCCGAACACGTTCTCGATTGTATCGATCGCGCGCGCAGGGATCGCCAATGACGATCTACGATGACAGCCATCCTGGCGCAGATGGTCGGTCGGAACTTCGTCTACCTGTGTGCGATGGGTGAAAGGAAAGCCGGTCCTGACGGGTCAAGCTTGAGAAATGCGGCCTCGTTCCTTACAAGCTGACCGCATGGGGAGCCGTACAATCGAGATTTGCATGGGTGGCTACGGGCCGCCGCACACGGGCTTCAGCCGGGCGCTCAAGCGCATCGGCGAACGCCTGGTCGGGCGTTTTGGCGACGGGGTCGACGTCAAGTACGTCTGGAACATCATGGATTTCGGCTATCGCGCCGAGGAGATCCTATGGCTCGTCGAGGGCGGGATCCTCACGCTCGGTTATCAGTCGTCGAGCTATTTGACCGATCGCGTGCCGGAGCTCGGTTTTGTCGATCTTCCGTTCCTGTTTAATTCAAACGCGCAGGCACGTGCCGCCATGGACGGCGCGCTGGGCGCGTTCCTTGCGCAGAAAATCGAGGAGCAGGCGAACTTTCGCGTGCTCGGCTGGTTTGAAAACGGCTTTCGTCACATCTCGAATCGACTGCGTCCGATCCGGCAACCGTCTGATCTCGCCGGCATGCGTATTCGCGTGCTGCCCAGTGATGTTCAGAAGCGCACATTCGAACTCCTGGGTGCGGTGCCCCTGCGCATGGATCTGACCGAGGCCGTGGAGATGATCAAGGCCGGCACGATCGACGCGCAGGAAAACCCCCTGGCCAATACCGTGGTGTATGGGGTCCACAAGTTTCATCGGTTCCATACCCTGACCGGTCATTTCTATATCTCTCGGCCGGTCTTCCTCAATCGCGATCAGTTCGAATCGTGGCCGCAGGAGCTGCAGGAGGAGATGGGGAACGCTGTCAAGGACGCGATGGCGTTCCAGCGCGCGTCGGCTATCGACGAACACGACAGCGCGCGCCGGGCGATCGACGCACAGGGCTGCGAGATCATCGAGCTCGACGCTGACCAGCACCGTGCCTTTGTGGACGCGGTAAAGCCATTGCACGCGGAGGCACGAGTCGCCTATGGAACCGCGATGTTTGATCGCCTTGCAACCGCAACTCGGTCATCCGGGGCGCCGTGATGGCACAAGCGCTGTCCGAAGCGGTTCACCAGCCGATCGGGCCTGCTGTCGACTCGCGCCCTGCCCGCAGGCCTGAAGCCGTCCGCCTCGAAGGCCGCTTCGGGCGGGTCGAGAAGCTTCACATCGATCACGCCGCGGATCTTTGGGAGGCCGTATGCGGCCATGATCGGATCTGGACGTACATGTCGGCCTACGGCCCCTTTGAGGGCCGATCATCGTTCTCCGATTGGGTGGCAAGCCGCACGATTCTCGACGATCCATTTTCCTATGCGATCATCGATCGCAGCGGCAGTGCTGTCGGGATCGCGACCTTGATGGAAATTCGCCCGGCGATGCGATCTATTGAAGTTGGCCACATCGTTTATGCGCCGAAGCTGCAGCGCACACCAATGGCGACAGAGGCGCAGTTTCTGTTGGCGCGCTATGTGTTCGAGACACTCGGGTATCGGCGCTACGAGTGGAAGTGCAACGCGCTGAACGCGCCCTCGCGTCGCGCGGCCGATCGCCTGGGCTTTGTGTTCGAAGGTGTTCTACGCCAGCACATGATCGCCAAAGGGCGCAATCGCGACACGGCGTATTACTCCATGCTCGACCGCGAATGGCCGGCGCGCAAGCACGCGTTCGAGAATTGGCTTGCGCCCGATAATTTCGACGCCGACGGTCAGCAGAGGCAGCGACTGGGCGATTTTTCGATGGCCGGAGGCAACCGATGAAGTCATCCGCCAGGGGAATCGGACTGGCGATCGTCGGCGGTGGTCGCGTCGGGCTGTTCCGTGGCGAGGTCGCGGCGCGCCATCCTGCGGTGGAATGGATCGGGCTTGCGGAAAAGAACCCGAACCGCGCCGGCGAGGTAGCGCCGAAGGTCGAGGCCGATTTCGTGACACTGGATCACCGCGAGTTGCTGCGGCGCCCGGAAGTCACCGCGGCAATCATCTGCACCGACGAGCATTTGCACGTAGACCCCATCATGGCCGGAGTTGAAGCCGGCGTGCCGATGCTGATCGAGAAGCCGCTCGCGACCGATCTCGCGCAGTCCCAGCGGGTGCTGCAGGCGATCCAGGCGGCCGGGCTCGACGTCGTCGTCGGCTACACCCAACGCTTTCGCCGGCGCTGGCTCGCCGCGAAGGAGAAATGCCGCACCGGCGCGCTTGGTGACATCACCCTCGTTACATCGCGCGCCTTTATGAACCGGTTGGTCGCGATCGACAATTACAAGCGTACCGATGATGCGTCGAGCATCTCGCCGCTGGTGATCTCCGGCACCCACGCGCTCGACATCTGCATGTGGTGCCTGGAAGGCAAGACGCCGATCGAATGCTACGCGCGCTCGATCGACAAGGTGCTGGGACCGCTCTATGGCGGCATCGATGCTACCGCCGGCATGATCACGTTTTCCGATGGGACGGTCTATCACCTCAACATCTCATGGGCGCTGCCGGTGACCTGGCCGGGCGCGGTCTACAGCCTCGATGTCGGCATCGTGGGGACGACCGGCGTGTTGACCATCGACGATACCCATCGCGACATCGTGCTCGCGGTCTCGAAGCCGCAGCAGGAAGGTTACAATCCGGACGCGAGCCGCATGGTCGATTTCATGGGTAGCTATCCGCCGGGAGACATGGCGCTCGGCGAGCTGCGGGGGCCGATGGCGGACGAAACCGTGTCCTGGCTTTCCCGTGTATCGCTCGGTTTGCCGACGCCGGCGGCAACAGTCGGCGAAGCGCATCGCAACTTGATGCTCACCAAGGCGTTGGATCTGTCGGCCAAGCGCAGGCAGCCGGTGGCGCTGCCGCTGGAGCCGGACATGGAGTGTAGCGAAACCCATTGATGGCGGCTGTAACCGCCACCATACCGGCGAGATCACGAGCCGCCACCAGCCGTTCCAGAAAATCCAGGCCGCAACCCGCGACCCGCCCGCACGAATGCGATCGCTTCCTCGGTCCTAAATCCCGCGTTGGCGTCGGCCGAGATCGATCAGCGCCAGCACGTTTTCAGCACGATGCACTTCTTCGCCGGCCATGATCAGCGGCGTGATCATGGGTAGGCTGATTGCGACCGGTTCGATCTGCTTGATGCGCAGGGCCATGGATCGGATCCCTACAACTTCTTGATGCCCGCCTGCTTGATGATGTCCGCGTACATCGGCACTTCGCGTGCGACCCTGGCCATGTGGTCCTTGCCGTTTTTCGCCCGCACCTCGAAGCCGGATTTCGCGAGCAGTGCGCGCATGTCGGGCCGGGCGAGAATGCCAAGGACTTCCCCTTCGAGCTGGCGCACGATGTCGGGCGGCGTTGCGGCCGGTGCGAGCAGAGCCGTGTAGGTCTCGAACACGAAGTTCTTGTAGCCCTGCTCCAGCATAGTCGGGACCTCGGGCAGGTCCGGCCAGCGGCTTTCGCTGCAGACCGCCAGTCCCTTGATGGTGCCGGCCTTGACGAACGGCAGCGCCGGCGCAATCGTGCCGGAGGAGAGCTGCACGGTTCCGCTGAGCAGCGCCTGCAGCGCTTCGCCGCCCCCGCTGAACACGATCGAGGCCATCTTGGTCAGGCCTTCGCGGATCTTCAGCACTTCGGCTTCGAGCTGCGGCGTGGTGCCGACCGGCGGCACGGAGACATTGAATTTCTCCGGGTTTGCTTTGGCAAGGGCCACGAACTCCTTCATCGTGCTGACGCCCAGGTCGGGTTTGACGGTAAACAGATTGGGTGAGGCCGCAAGTTCGGAGATCGCCACGAAATCCTTGAAGGGATCGTAGGGCAGTGTGTTGTATAGCCCTGGGTTGACGGAGAACACGCTCGTGGACAGCAGCAGTGTGTAACCGTCCGCATCGGCGCGGGCCACGTAACCCATTCCGATGTTGCCGCCGGCGCCGCCCTTGTTTTCCACCACGAACGATCCGGACCCCTTCTCCTGCAGCGCTGCCGCCAGGATGCGCGCGATGATGTCGGATGGTCCGCCTGGAGAATTGGCAACCACGATCCGCACCGGGCGGTCCGGATAGGCGGCGAACGCGGTGCCCGTCCGCAGCAGCACCGGGGCCGCGAAGCCGGTCGCAAGCGTCCTGATCGCCGATCGTCGTGTCAGCCGCAGTCGATGCAAACGAAATTTGCCCATGGGGTCCCTCCTGATCCCGCTATTTTGGTGCGGGTTGCAACGAGTACCGTAGGCGTTTGCCGCAGGCGCGGCAACGGCTCGCTTGGCTTAGGTTGGGGGCGACTTAGAACCAGGGCTCGTCATAGACCGGCTTGCCGTCGATCAGCAGCCGCTTGATGGCGGCGCGGCCCGATGGCGCCACCGCCGCGACGACCAAGACCTGGCCTTTGTTGCGGGCCTGTTCGATTGCGCGACCTTCGTCCTGCGGCACGAAATAGTTCTCGATGCCGTAGTCGATCATCACATTGTCACACCCGTTGTGGCCGACGCCGCAATTGGTCACGCCGACGACGCGGCCGCGGATCAGAACATCGGGCTTGGCGACGGCGACAGGCTGCGCATGAAGCGCAATGGCCTGATAGACACCGTCCGCATTGGGTGCCAGCTCGACGAAAATCGTGGTCCCCGCCCGCACGGCCGGCTGACCTTTGAGCCCACCGGCGGGAACGGACGATATGTCGTAGCCGAGCCTCACATAGTCGCCGCGCAGAAAATCGCGTGGGTCGACCGGTCGGGTCTGCAACGTTACATCGGTTCCCGCGCGCAGGATGCTGATCCGGTCGGCAATCATCATGGCTACGAGAGCGACTTGGATCAACGCCGCCGCGGAAAACAGCCAGACGCGCGGAATACGGCCGATGAGTCCAGCCGGGTCAGTCATTGTTTTGCATCCGTGAGGCGCAATCGCCCGAGCAGCACCGCACACGCGACCGCCGCGGCGCCGGCGATGGCGAGGAAGATCGAACGGCGCAGCAACGAACCGCGCACACCCCAAGTGATCGCGATGATCACCGCGGCGAGACCGAGCCACCCGGCCACGACCCGCGGTCGATCCGCGTCCAACATGCCCGACACGACCAGGCACAACATCGCGATGAGCTCCAGCGCGTATCCGAACCACGGCTCAGCGCCCGCGGCGTGTCGGACGAGGCCGGAAGCGACGACCAGAACGAGCGTGCCGGCCACGGCGGCGAGAACGGGGCCGGTCCGGCGTGAAATTCCAGCCGCCACATAGGCGAGCACGACACCGATAGCGCCGCACACGATCGCCCAGTGCGGAACACGGCCGCTGGTGAGATCCGGATCACTGAGGACGATTGTTGTGACCACGGCCGCGAGGGCCAGGGCAAACGCGCCGTACGTCGCAAGTGTCAGGCCGAAATCGCGCGCTGCATTCCAGCGGGTCGTGGCCAGCGCAAGTCCGGCACCCAGCATCATCGTCGCGCCGGCGGCTGTGGCGATTGGCAGCTCGCTGCCGGCCGCATGATCGCGGCCGATATCGGTTGTGATCCACCAAGCCAGAGCGGCGAGTGCGACCAGGTGATTGGCGACCCGTGAGTTCCAGACCAGCGCCAAAGCGGCGGCAATCAACCAGAAGCCCGTAAACGGCAGGTGAGGGACGTAGCCCACGTCGAGTGCGCGCGTGCCGCTCCAAATCATGCCGACGGCAAGCGATGTCGCCAGCGCACCACGTGACCCGGTCAGCACCGCCGCGGCGAGCGCACCGCTCGCCCACAACAGCATGCCGCCGGCGAAATCGCCGGCGATATGATACATTTGTCCGACCAGCGCGATCGCGGCACCGTAGATGATGGTTCCGACCGTTACCCCCAGGTCGGCGAGGGCCGGACGGTGGGTGCCGGCAAACCAGGCGCCGACGCCGTAAGAAGCCGCAATACCCGCGAGCAGGATGCCCAACCGGGTTGGCCGCGCGATTTCCAACCAGTTGGCGGCGACGAAGGCAAGAAACGCGGCCGCGATCAGCAATCCGCCGACGATCCCGACGACGGCCGCAATGTTGACGCCGGCCCGCAAGGGCGGGAGCGCGCCGCGGATGTTGTCGCCGACAGCAGGCGCGATCACTCCGTTGGCTTGCCAGCGCGCCAAGTCGGCTTCGAGGCGTTGACGATAGAGGCGTTCGAACATCACCGTTTGCGCCGCAATGGATCTTTTGGATTGATCTACAGCCCGAGGACTGCTGCACTACCATGATTGAAGCTACGACCGATCCCGGCCTGCGGCAAGGTGCCCGCGATCTGACTGAGATCCGAGATGCATCCGAAGACCACCAACAAACATCGAGATCCGGACACAGCCCGCGACGACAAGAACAAACCGCAAGGGAGAACGCTCATGTTGCACTGGACAACACGGCCATGCTCGCCCCTCCTCATCATTGGAAGCGCTCTCAGCCTGCTGGTCGCTGCTCCGGCGTTTGCTCAGACGAGCGAGGTCAAGATCGGGTTGATCGCCCCGATGTCGGGACCGTGGGCGCGCCAGGGCGATCTCATGTTGAAGGGCGCCCAGCTCGCCGTCGACGACGTCAACGCGGGCGGCGGCATCAAGGCACTCGGCGGCGCCAAGCTCAAGCTGATCGTTTACGACGCCGGCGACTCGGTCGAGAAGGCCAAGAACACGGCGCAGCGCATGGTGGCGCTCGAGCCCGACCTGATCGGCGCGACGGGCGCGTGGCTTTCGAGCTTCACGCTCGGTGTCACCGAAGTGACCGAACGCGCCGAGATGCCGGTTCTGACGCTCTCCTACTCGGATCTGATCACGGCGCGCGGCTTCAAATACGTGTTCCAAACCTCGCCGACCGGGGGCGCCCAGGCCACCGGTGCGGTACCGGCGTTGCTCAAGCTCGCCGAGAGCGCAACCGGCAAACGTCCGGCGACGGCCGGCATCATCATGGACAATACCGCCGCTGCCGTGAGCTTCGCCAAGCCGATGCGCGAAGGTGGGCTCGAAAAGCTCGGCGTCAAGCTCCTGGTCGATGAGATCTTCACCCCGCCGCTGTCGGATTGCACGCCGCTCATTCAGAAGGCGCGTTCGGCGCGGCCCGATTTCCTGCTGCTGCTGCCGACCGCGATCTCGGACGACAAGATGTGCGTCGAGAAGATCAACGAATTTCATCTCGGCGGGGGCGTGCTGCCGATCATCTCGAACGGTGCCCACATCGGCGCGCCCGAAATGGTCAAGACCATCGACAAGCAGGTGCTCGAGGGGCTGATGACGGTGGTAGCCAATTGGGGGTCGAAGGGGCAAGAGCAGATCATCGATGATTTCAAGAAGCGCACCGGCGAGCCGTGGATGACGCAAGAACTCACTTTCGACCTACGGCGACATCTGGATTTTCAAGGACGCACTCGAGAAGGCCGGCGCTGCCGACCGCCGCAAGGTGGCCGACGCGATCCGCGCGATGGATACGACGCAGGGACCGGCGAAATATTTCCCGGGCGGTCGCATCAAGTTCGACGACAACGGCCGCCGCGTCGATGCGGATATCGTGGTGGTGCAATGGCAGAACGGCGTTCCGGTCACGGTCTATCCGGAAGGCTCCGCCATGGCGAAACCGATCTGGCCGAAGAAGTAGTTCGTTTCGGGTGCGCGCACATGATTGCCGGCGGCGCTTGACTTGATTTGCATCCCAGTGCACTTTACAGTGCAAAGTTGAGTGGCGGACGACCATGCTGGACCTGGATAAGGCCCTCGCCGACATCACGGCAATCCGCAATCAGATTGCGCGCGGCGCTGAGTTTCGCGGCTATGGGCCGATGACGATCGCCGCCACCGGAGCGCTGGCACTGGTTGCGGCCCTCGTGCAGGCGATCTGGCTGCCGGATCCGGCGGCGGTCATCACGGGCTACCTTGCCTTGTGGATTGCAACCGCCGCTCTCTCGGTCATTCTGGTCGGAATTGAGATGGTGATGCGATCGCGGCGCATTCACCGTGGCCTCGCCGATGAGATGATCCATGCGGCGAGCGAGCAGTTCATTCCCGCGGGCGTCGCAGGTGCATTGCTCACGTTCGTCATCTACCGGTTCGCGCCGCAGAGCCTGTGGATGCTTCCGGGCCTTTGGCAGATCATATTCAGTCTCGGTTTTTTTGCATCTTGCCGCACGCTGCCGCGGCCCATGTTTGCGGCCGGCGTTTGGTACCTCTTCACCGGACTGGCCTCTTTGGCATTCGCTGGCGACGGCCATGCGTTCTCGCCGTTGGCGATGGCGCTGCCGTTTGGGATTGGGCAGTTCTACATGGCCGGCGTTCTCTACCGCTATGTCGGAGACCAAGATGTCGAAAGCTGATCGCAAGGCCTCACCGAGCGGTCGCTTCGCTTATGATGGGCTCGACCGCGTGATTCACGAGAAGGCACGGCTGAGTGTGCTGACGTTGCTCGTGACCCACCCAAAGGGGCTCGCGTTCGGCGACTTGAAGCAAATGTGCGACCTCACCGACGGTAATCTCAGCCGGCATCTACAAGTGCTTGAAGAAGCCGGTCTCGTTGATATTACGAAGGGCTACGATCACAACCGACCTCAGACCATGTGCCGGATCACGACACAGGGCCGCAGGCGCTATCTCGAATACCTGCAGGTTCTTGAACAGGTCGTACGCGACGCCGCCGAGGCCGCCAAAGCGGGCGCCGCCCCGGTCAGCCTGCAGGGAATCAAGACGGCCTGATTTTTTTTGGGGAGGAACTTTACAATGCAAAGCACTCTTGATCAGCAAGCATCACTGCATGTCGCGATCATCATGGATGGCAACGGCCGCTGGGCGACGCGCCGCGGACTGCCGCGAACCGCCGGACACCACGAGGGCATCCACGCGGTCCGCCGGGTCGTTGAGGCAGCTCCCGATCTCGGCGTTGCGGCGCTCACCTTGTTCGCATTTTCATCCGACAACTGGCGACGGCCCGAGCCCGAGGTCAACGCCTTGATGGCGCTGTTGAGGCGATACCTTCGGGCTGAACTGCGGCGGCTTGTAGAGAACGGCGTCCGCCTCACGGTCATCGGCCGCCGCGATCGCCTCCCTGACGGCATGAGTGCGGAAATCGGCGACGCGGAGCGGGCTTCGGCGTCGGGCCAGCGCCTGGATTTGCGGATCGCGATCGACTATTCGGCGCGCGATGCAATTGCCAGCGCCGCCGCGGCTTGGCACGGGCAACTCGCGCCAACGCGCGAGGCCTTCGGTCGATTACTCGGTAGCGGACTGCGCCGAGATGGCAGCGCCGACGTCGATCTCCTGATCCGCTCCGGGGGGGAAAAGCGCTTGTCCGATTTCCTGTTGTGGGAAGCGGCGTACGCCGAGCTCTGCTTCGTGGAAACCCTGTGGCCCGATTTCGGCGCCGACGACCTGCGCTCGGCCCTCGACGATTTTCGCCGGCGCGAGCGCCGCTTCGGCGGATTGAACAGCCCGCAGCCGCTCGCAGCAGCGGAGTAATCGCAACGCACGGCCCAGGCTTCAGTACGTTGTAGAAAAGATATCACCTGCGCGACGTGTGAACTCCGTCACCCATCCCCCAAATACGCCGTCCGTACCTTCTCGTCCTTCGCCAAGGCCGCCGCACTGTCGGCCCCCACGATATGGCCGTTGTCCAACAGGTAGCCGCGATCCGCGATCGCCAGGCTCTGCTTGGCGTTCTGTTCCACCAGAAAGATGCCGACCCCGGTCTCCTTGATGCGGGCGAGCGTGCGGAACAGCTCGCTGCACAGCAGCGGCGCAAGGCCGAGCGACGGCTCGTCCAGCATCAGAATGGCCGGCGCCGACATCATGGCGCGCCCGATCGCGACCATCTGCCGCTCCCCGCCGCTCATGGTGCGAACCAACTGCTTGCGCCGCTCCGTCAGCTTCGGAAACAACGTCAGGACGCGCTCCATGTTGTCTGCTTCCCGCGGCCGCGCTCGTTTCGGGTGCGCGCCGAGCGTCAGATTCTCCTGCACGGTGAGATCGGCAAAGATGCCGCGATCCTCGGGCACCAGCGCAATACCAGCTTCCACGATATCGTGAGGGGGCTTGCGGGTGATATCGGTGCCGTCCATCAGCACGGTGCCGCCGTCGCTCTTGCGGATCTGGCCGGCGATCGCGCGCAGGAACGTGCTCTTGCCGGCACCGTTGGCGCCGAGCATGACGACGATCTCGCCTTGCGCAACCGACACGGAAACATTCTCGAGGGCACGGTGGCGCCCGTAGAACACCGACACGTTGCGGCTTTCAAGCATTGGCGTCACCCAGATAGGCGCGGATCACCTCGCTGTCGGCCAGCACCTCCCTGGGCGTGCCCTCGGCGATCTTCGCACCGCTGTTCATCACGATGCAGCGGTCGCACAGGCTGCGGATCGCATGCATCACATGCTCGACGATGATGATGGTGCGGCCCTCCGCGCGCAATTGCTCGATCAGCGCAATGCCGGTACTCAGTTCAGTCGGGTTGAGCCCGGCCAGCCACTCGTCAAGCAGCAGCACCTTCGGATCGGAGGCGAGCGCGCGCGCGAGCTCGACCCGTTTCTGGTCGATATAGGTCAGCGCGGTGACCGCGATGTTGCCAGCGTTCGGCAGACCGACCCGTCGCAGCAGGCCGTGGGCATAGTCGTCGAGCTCTTTGCCCCAGCGCCGGGCGTGTCCGAATACGCCGCCCGCCGCCACGTTCTCGAGCACGGTGAGGCCGGGCAGCATGCGAACCAGTTGAAATGTTCGGGCAATGCCTTTGTTGGCAATGCGGCTCGCGCCGACGCCCGCGATGTTGTCGCCATAGAGCCGAATCTCACCCGCGGTCGGCCGCAGAGCGCCCGAGATCAGGTTCATCATGGTGGTCTTGCCGGAGCCGTTCGGGCCGATCAGGCCGAGCACCTCGTTCTCGGCGAGCGCAAACGACATGTTCGCCACCGCGACTAGCCCGCCGAAGCGCTTGGTCACGTGGCCGACCGTGAGGGCTGTTGCGGATGCGCTAGGCATTGCGGCTCTTCCAGCGCGCCAGCGCGCTCCTGATCGACGCGACCGGACGCTGATGCAGCGTGCTCTCGATAAGCCCGGCCACGCCGTTCGGGATGAAATAGACGATCAGCAAGAACGTGGCGCCGAGCAGCAGCGTGGTCTGGGCCGGGAACTTGGCCGAGATCAGTTCCCAGAGCAGCGTGAACGGAATCACCCCCAGCAACGGTCCCCACAATCGATGCACGCCGCCCAGGAGCGCCATGATCACAACCTGAAAGGACAGGAACGGGCTGAACGCCACCGTCGGCTCCACATAGCTCCAGCGTGGCGCCGCGAGCGCGCCGGCGATCGCCGCAAACGTGCTCGAAATCACGAACAACACGACCTTGGCGCGCGCCGTATTGATGCCGCTGTGCACCGCGACGACCTCGTCGTTGCCGATGATGCGCAGCGCGAACCCGAGCCGCGAGCGACCGATCCACCAGCCGACGAGAAAAACCAGGACCGTGAGGGCGAGCAGTTGCCAGAAATACATCTCGTCGGTGCGATCGGTGAGGACGTAGAGCCCGCTCAGCGTGCCCAGCACGTGCTGCAGCCAAGTCATGATCTGCCGAACCAGTTCGGCCAGCCCGAGCGAAAAGATGACGAAGTACACGCCTGAAATCCGCAGCGTCGCAAGACCGACGACCGCGGCGAGCGCGGCGCCGGCGAGCGCTGCCGACAACACCAGCACAGGATAGGGCATCAGCTCGATCCCCCAGGCCACCACATACATGCCGATGCCGAAAAACGCCGCGGTGGCGAGCGAAATGTAGTTGGTCGGGCCGGAAAACAGCATCCACGAGGTGGCCAGCGCCGTATAGAAGACGATCGACGTGCCGATCGACAGCAGATAGCCGGAGCTGATCAGCGGCACCATTGCGGCGGCGATGAAGATCAGCGCGGCGATCGCGAGATTTCGTTTCTCTCGAGTGCTCAGCCTGATTGTGGTGCGGATGGGCGCGACGGTCTCGTCGGTCAAGATGAGCGCCTCCCGAACAGGCCCTCGGGCCGAACCAGCAGGATGATCATGAACAACACATAGGCCGCGGCCAGCGTCAGGCCAGGATCGACCAGGGTGGCGACCGTCGTTTCGGCCAGCCCGAGGATGAATGCGGCGATGATGGTGCCCCGAATATCGCTCACGCCGCCCAGAATGACGATGATCAGCGCCTTCAACGTGAACACGACCCCGAGCGAGGCATCGAAGGTCAGGAACATGCTGAGCAGCCCGCCGCCCGCTGCCGTCACCGCACCGCCGAGCGCGAAACGCCAGGGCGGATGTGCGGATCACGTTGATCGAGACGAGCCCAGCCGCCGACGGGTTGACCGCGACCGCGCGCAGCGAAAGGCCCGCCCGGGTGTGGTGCAGCCACACATAGAGCCCCACGCAGAGTGCTGCCGATCCAAGGAACGCGGCCACGCGATTGAGGCCGTACGGCTCACCCAGGATGAAGATCGGACGCGCCAGATAGGAGTAGCTCAGGTATTCGCCGCCGAACAGCGCGAGCAGAATCCCGACCAGGATGAAGCTCAGGCCGAAGGTCGCAAGGATGCAGTCGACTTCGAGCTGGCCCTGACTCCTGGCACGCCGTACCAGCGGCAGGATCAGAATCCGGTAGATCGCCCAGTTCAGAACGAAAGCCAGCGGCACGATGCCGATCAGCGCGTAGAACGGGCTCGCCTTCGACGCGCTGAAGAACCAGAAGGTGCCGAACGCGCCGGCGATCAGAATCTCGCCGTTGGCGAGGTTCATGATGCGGGCAACGCCATATTGCAGCTGCAGTCCCATCGCCATCAGCGCATAGGTGCCGCCCAGCAGCAGGCCGATGATGATGATGTCCATGGGGGATGAGTTTGTGAGTTCCGGGCGCCACTACCTCCATCATGCCCGCGTTTGTCGCAGGCATCCACTCTTGACGGGCACGCAACACGGTCAAGACGTGGATGGCCGGGACAAGCCCGGCCATGACGACGTATGGATGCGTGTGTCCGCGGTCAGGGCCTCAGTCAGCTCACCCCCAGCTCGTCTTCAGGTTCACCGGTTTGAAGTCGGTGAAGCCCACCCCGTCGACCGCATTGAAGAACCCGTTCTGCCATTGGCCGACCGTATAGAACTTGTCGAGCCGCTGGTTGCGGATGTCGAGCTCGCCCACGATGGTCTTGAACGTGTGGCTCTTGAGGTACGCCGTGATCGCCTTGAGATCCATCGAGCCCACGCCTTCGATCGACTGGGTGATCATTTGCAGCAGGGAATAGTAGAACGGGCTGCCCCAGTAGTCGGCGTCGACCCCGGTCACCTCCTTATGCGCCTTGTAGTAGGCGCGGATCTCGGGCAAGTCCTTGATGCCGCCGGCGCCCAGCACGTTCTCCGCGGCGGCGCCGAATTTCTGATAGAAGCCCGGGAATGCGCGTCGCGACCGCGCTGTAATAGGCCTTCACATTGAGGCCTTCGATCTTGGCCTGCTCGGCGAGGCCGAACGTGTCGGGCGGGTAGGACCAGGCCACGAAGGCATCCGGATTCGCGGCTTTGGCCGCCTTCATCACCGGCGCCAGATCCTGGGTGCCAAGCGGGTATGACTTGTCGTAGACGATATCGAAGCCGGCGCTCTTGAAGATCGGGCGCCCCGCATTGGCGAGCTCGATGCCGAAGTCGTCGGCCACGTTGACGACCGCGACCTTGTTGCCGATCTGCTTGGCGTCTTTGAGCTTCTTCAGCACGTTGATCGCCGACGTGGCGAAGGCGGTAGTCGAGCCCTGCACGATGAACATGTTGGGATAACGCTTGGTGAGCGGCTCGATCTGGTCGGTGACGCAAGCCTGCGTGATCAGCGGATAGTTGTACTTCGCGTAAATCGGCGCGACCGCAAGATTGAAGCCGGTGGCATAGACCGGCATGATGAAGTCGACCTTGTCGACGGTGGCGAGGCGCTCCACCGCCTTGATCGCCTCGGGCGGTTGCGTGCGGTCGTCATATTCGATCAACTCGACCTTATGCAGGCCGTCCTTGAGCTTGAGGCCTCCTCGCTGGTTGACCTCGTAGGCCCAAAGCTTGAAGTTCGGGAAGTGCGTGACCGCTGCACCGGGGGCGAGCGGGCCGGTCTTCGGCCCCACCACACCGACCTTGACGGTGATCGGGTCTGCCGCGCGGGCGATACGGGGGCCCAACGATCCGGCCACTGCCGTTGCGGCGGCATATTTCAGCAGTTCGCGTCGTCGCATGGTCTTCTCTCCCTTGACGTGTTTGGTTCTGCCGGGCTGCCCCGCCAGGTTTATTTCATTGGCGGCCCCGATGGGTCTTGGCCACCCGATCAGGATAGCGGCATTAACGTCGGCGGCATAGCATCGCGCAGGCGTGCAGCGGCAATAATAATGACCGGATAGCGAACACCCACGCGGCAAGACGCCGCCCACGGCTGACCAATAAATCGGCGGTCGGCCGACAGGATGCGGTGCCGGCGCCCAGGCGACTTTCGCACCTACAAGATCGGATCGCGCAGCAGGTGAGGGGCACCGTAGTCGCGCAGAACGGCGTCCAGCGTGCGGATCAGGATCCGCATCGGGATTGCCTTTGCGCAGCTGGCCCCGGTCTCGACGTAGGCGCCCAGGTGACGCGCATGCGTCACGATCTGGCGGCCGAACGAGCGCCGTTCCTGGTCGTAGCGGTCGAGCGCCCGGTCGAGCCCGGCCTCCGCGAGCGCGTCGGCAAGGCCTTGCGCATCGAGCGCGGCCTTGGTGACGCCGGCGATCACATGCGGCCGCGCTACGAATGCGGCATCACCCAGGAGCGCGACCCGCCCGAATATCATGCGCGTCGCTTCCAGGTCGAAGATCGCCTGCAGTAACGGCCGATCAACCCGGGCCACCAATTGGGCGATGACGGCGGAAACAGAGAGGCCGCGGCGGCCTTGAGCTCATCGACCAATTCCTGCCGGATCAGGGGAGGGGGAATCGCTATCCCGTGGCGTCGGCCGGCGGCATCGGTGCAGAGGTCTGGCAACTCGTTGTCGTAATCGACCGGCCGGTACCACACGTAGCAGCAGCGGCGCGGGCCCGCGCGCGCGTTCTCCTCGGCCGGGATCGGAACGCAAACGATCATCTCGCTTCGCGCAAAGCAGAATGTAAGATGGTCGAAGATCAACGCACGGTCAGAAGGAGCAACATCCGCCTCCTCGATGATGCCGCGCCACGCCACATAGCCGGCGTAGCGCGGCGCGGCCGCGGGCGAGAACTGTTGGCGCACGGTCGAGTTGATGCCGTCGGCGCCGATCAGGAGGTCCCCCTGCGCGCGCGAGCCATCGGCGAAAAGGCGGTGACCGATGTCGCATCCTGCTCAACGCGTTGGAGCGCCGTCGCAGGCGGAAACACGCCGGCGAGAGCGTATCCTTGAGCGGGCGATAGATGCGCGCCCACGCATCCGTCACCGGCTGCCGCGCGACCTCGTGGGTGATGCGCCCGGCGCGATCGAGTGCGATGATCGAGCGCACGACGACGCCGGCGGCCAGATCGAGCCGCACGCCGATGCGGCGCAGAACTTCAAACAGTTCTTCCGTCACGCCGATTGCCGCGCCGCGGCCCGCAAGGTCCTCGGAGGCGCGCTCGAACACGATCGCTTCCCAGCCGATCTGCCGCAGCAAGTTGGCGGCGAACAGGCCGCCGACCGACCCGCCGATGATCAGAGCGCGCGCAGGCATCGGAGAATGTTGTAGCCAGCTTGGAGCGCAGCGCAATGCAAGGCGTCAGCTTCCCGGATTTCGCTGCGCTCCATCCGGGCTACCTGCGCTTCAACTCAAAAACCTTGCCACTGCATCGACGGCTTCGGGCTTCTCCAGATGCACCAGGTGCCCGGCGCCTTTGAACACCTTGATGTCCGCTTGCGGCAGGAACTTGCGCCAGGTTTCGGTCTGTTGCACCGGGATGAGCTTGTCCTCATCGCCCCACACGATCAAGCGTCGGCATCTTGATGCGATGCAGGTAGCGCATGAATTTCGGGTCGGCGGGATGCTCCCACAACAGCCGCGCCACGCGTGGTCGCCTCGCGATAACGCTCGCCGATGAAATCGAGGTCGGGCTTTTCCGGCAGCCGCTTCTTCAAGACCTCGAAGTTCGAGACCAGCAATCCGGGAGATCTCCTCGCCCGGCACCGCAACCACGTCCATCATCGGATGCTTGGGGTCGATCATGCCGGCTGGCGCGATCAGCGCGAGCTTCTTGATCCGATGTCCGTGCTCGCAGGCGAACTTGGCCGCCAGATAGCCACCCATCGAAAGTCCGACAAGATGGAACCGTCTCGAGCCCGAGCATGTCGAACAGGTCGAGGTAATGCATCACATAATCGTGCAGGTCGGTGAACGAGGGATCGTCACCCGACTCGCCGAAGCCCGGATGATACGGAACGATCACGCTTGAACTTTTCGGCCCAGGCCTCGGCAAAATCAAATCCGTCGACGGTGCCGGCGCCATGAAAGAACACCAGCTGGCTCGCCGCTGCCGGCGGTGTGCACGACGGTCTTGACGCCATCGACCGTCAGTTCTTCGCGCGTGAACTTGCCCATCGTCACCTCCTACTCGGCCGCCACCCGCTGCGGCGCGTCGGTGCGCGTGCGCAGGCGTGGCATTACCTCCTCGGCGAACAGCGTGAGGTTCTTGACGGTCTTCCAGTGCGGCATGTCGGCGACGTGCATCACGCTATTGATGTGGCTCGTCCCCATCCGACGCCGCCCAGTCGCCGATCTGGTTCGCAACTTTTTCCGGCGTGCCGACCGCGACGAAGAACGAACTGCTGATCGGCGTTGAAGTCGAAGCCGCCGTGCAGCTTGTCGGCCATGGCGGCGCGGGTCTTCAGCTGATCGACCGAAAGATAACCGGGCGGCGCCAGACATTGCGGAGTGCTGCGCAGCTAATCCTCGAAGAAGCGCTCCAGGTGACCGACATATTCGCTGCTCGGCCTGCTCCTGCGTTTCCGCCACGTAAACGAAAGTCAGCAGCGGGAGCTGGTCGGGCCGGATCGTGTGGCCGTAGTGCGCGGCGCGCTGGCGCAGATCTCTCATTGAGCTCATAGCAGCGCTGCTGGCGCACGAACACGGACGAGTAGCCGAAACCGAGCTCGGCCGCGATTTCGATCGTCTCGGGGCTGCCGGAGCCGACGATGTAGCAGGGCGGGTGAGGCCGCTGATAGGGCCGCGGCCATGGGTTGAGGAAACGGTAGGTGTAGAACTTGCCATAATGAGTGCGTCGGTCCGTCCTGGGTCCAGGCCTGAAGAATGACTTTGAGCGATTCCTTGAACCGCTCGCGCGCGGTCGCCGGATTGACCGGGTTCGCCCAATATTCCATTCCGGTCCCGAGCGGAAACGCGACCTCGAGGCGGCCCTGCGACATCACGTCGAGGATCGCATATTCTTCGGCCAGCCGGTTCGGCAGCATGAAATTCGGCGGCGTGCCCCACACGCAGATCTTCACGCTCTCTTGATTTGCGGCACGAGGGCGGCGGCGATCAGATTCGGCGTCGCCATCATGCTGTAGGCGGTGTTGTGGTGCTCGTTGACCACGATCGCGTCGAAGCCAAGCCGGTCCGCCAGCACCAGTTCCTGCGAGATAGCGCTGGTAGAGCTCGTGGCCGCGCGCCGGATCGTAGAATTTGTTTGGAAAGTTGACCCAGGTCGATTTGAATTGCTTGTGGTTTTCTGGCAGATGCACGTAGGGCATGAAGTGCATCGCGTTGAAACGAAGGGCACTCATTGGTCGCCTCCTCGGAGAGCTTCACGCTCCTCTCGTCCTATTATAGGTTCTCATCGTAGTATGAAGTCGCGAATGCCAGAGTCAACGGCGTGCGCGCAAATCAGAAGTGTTCGATTAGCGAACGAAGCCGCGCGAGCAAATAATTGTAAGCCAGACGTTGAGGAGGTGACACGTGATGACCAGCGAGTCCGATTCACTCGATCATGTCATCGTCCGCGCTGGCAGGCAGGGGCTGCGCATTGGGGCGCCGGCTGACCGAGGATGTTGGCACGCCAGTCTGTCTGTTGGAAGGCGAGGAGGAATGACGCTGAACCAGGAGTCCTTCGGACGTATTTCAGGGGTTCAAGCTTCAGAACCGGCTCGGCTTCAGAGCGACGCCATGAAACCCCGTGTCGTCGTGGTTCCACCGTCGGCTGAGACCGGCGAGATCGCGCGCGAGCTTGCACCGGCCAGCATCGAGCTCGTGCTCGTTGCCCGCGAGAGCCCGAACTTTGCCGCCGCGCTCCGCAACGCCGAATACATGGTGTGCTATCCGAGCGTGAAGATGCCGGACGCCTTCTATCGGGCGGCGCCGTCCTTGCGGCTGGTGCAGCTGCTGTCCGCCGGCTACGACGACGTGGATATCTGCCGCTGCGCGCCGCGCCAAGGTGCCGGTCGCCAATAACGGCGGCGCCAACGCCATCTCGGTCGCCGAGCACGCCATGATGCTGATGCTCACCGTTGCCCGCCGGGTGATCTGGGCGCATGGCAGCGTCGCGGCTGGCCGCTGGCGCGGCAACGGACCGGCGCCGCGCATGTACGAGCTTTTTGGCAAGACGCTGGGCATCATCGGGCTTGGCACCATCGGCAAGAAGGTCGCACGGCTCGCACGTGCGTTCGGCATGCGGGTCGAGTATTACGACATCGCGCGTTTGAGCGAAGACGCCGAGGACGCGCTCGGCGTGCGCTTTCGACTGCTCAACGAACTGCTCGGCAACGCCGACGTGATATCGTTGCATGTGCCGCTCAATGACTCGACCCGCCACATGATCGGGGTGGGCGAGCTCGCACGTTTGAAACCGACCGCGATCTTGATCAACACCAGCCGCGGGCCGGTGGTCGATGAGCGTGCGCTCCATTCGGCACTCGATGCGGGGAAGATTTTCGGTGCCGGCCTCGACGTGTTTGACCAGGAACCGCCGCCCGGCGGACAATCCGCTGCTGAAGCTCGACAATGTGGTACTGACCGCGCATTTCGCCGGCCCGACCTGGGACAATCACGTCGCCCGTTTTCGCAATGCGTTCGACAACGTCCAGCGGGTCGCGCGCGGCGAGCCGCCGCTCTGGGTGGTGCCGGAACTGCAGGACCTGCTGGCTGGCACCGCAGCGGGTTAGCGGCTTTGCACGCTGGGCACCGTGATCAAGACTTGCGCGGGTCGCGAACGTAACCCTGTTCGATGTCGTGCGCGACCAAGGCCGGGTCGCGATCGGTGGGCGGACCGAACCCGGCGCCGCCTGGCGTGTCGATGCGCACGCCGTCGCCGGCGGCGATTGTTTGTTGCCCCTTGGCGCGCAACGGCAAACCGGTCAGCGTGCGCACGCGCCCAGGCGCGCCGGCCGTGCCGCCCGCGCGGCCGCGCGCTGGATTGTCGACCCGGTCGAATACGGCGAACAGCTGAAACGCGCTGCCGTCGAGCGTTCCGACCTCGATGCGCTGTGCGAGGCCGCCGCGGTAGCGGCCGGCGCCGCCGGTGTCCGGCAGCAGTTCCTTGCGGTGGATCACGATCGGTGCCGCGGTCTCGCAGACCTCGACCGGAATCGAGCGAATGCCGCTCGGAAACGTCGTCGCTGAGAGTCCGTCGCGCGAGGGGCGGGCGCCGGATCCCCCGGCATTGAAGAACAGGATTTCGAACGGCCGATTTTCAGCGCGACCGCGCAGCTGCAGGCCCCAGTTACAGGCAGCACCTTCGGCTGGCACGAGATCAGGCAGCACGTCGGCGAGACATCCAAGCACCAGCTCCGGCAGGAATTGTCCGATGATGTGGCGCGCCGACACCGGCGCCGGCTTCTCGACGTTGAGGATCGATCCGATCGGTGCATCGACCCGGATCGGGGCGAGCGAGCCTTCGTTGTTGGGTATGTCGGGGGCGATTGCGGCGCGCACCCCGTAGCTCGCATAGGCGCGCGTGTAGTTGAGCACGAGATTGATCCCACGCGGGCTCGCCGGCGAGGTGCCGGCAAAATCGATCGCGATGTTGTCGTCCGCTATGGTGAGGGCCGCTTTGAGGTCGACCGGACCATCGAAGCCATCGAGCCGCATTTCGTTGCGCCAGGTGCCGTTCGGCAGGGTACGGATCGCCTGCCGCATGCCGTTCTCCGAGATCGTGAGGATGTCATCGGCGAGCGCTTCGATATCGTCGAGCCCAAACTCATCGAGGATCGCGTTGAGGCGGCGGGCGCTGACCTCATTCGCGGTGACATAGGCGAGAATGTCGCCTTCGGCCTCGTCGGGCGTCCGCACGTTGGCGCGGATCAGCTTGAGCAGATCGCGATTGAGCTCTCCTGCGCGGGCGAGTGGCAGGATCGGCAGATAGAGGCCTTCCTCGAAAATCGATCGTCCGTCGGGTCCCATGCCGAGCCCGCCGATGTCGACCTGATGGCACGTGCACGCGAAGAACGCGATCGGCTTGTTGCCGCGAAAGACCGGCGAGAACACCGTCATGTCATGCAGGTGGCCGGACACCAGCCACGGGTCGTTGGTGATCAGATGATCGCCGGCGCCCAGTGTGTGCGACGGATAGGCGGACAAGAAATGCCGCGCCGCGATCGCCATGGAGTTGACGTGGCCAGGCGTTCCGGTCAGCGCCTGGGCAACCATGCGACCGCGCGCGTCGAACAGGCCAGCCGACAGGTCGCCGGCTTCGCGCACGGTCGGGCTGAACGCCACTTTCATCAGGGTGCGCGCCTGCTCTTCGACCACGGAGATAAGCCGGCTCCACAGAATCTGTCGCCGCAGTGGCGGGAAATTCATTCCGCGACCTCCGCCAATGGTTTTCTCTTCACCCATCGGGCGCGTGCCGACAGCCGCAAGTGGCCGCCAACCAGGACCTCCGCGATGAAATCGCTCGGCACCAGGATGGTTGTGCCCGCATCGATGATCAGCGCCGGGCCGGACACGATCTCGCCGTCGCGCAGCGCGCTGCGATCCATGCGGCGCGCCGCGATGTCGCGCGATGAGCGCTGTTCCACCAACGGGTTCATCGTCTCAGGCGTCGCTGTCGCCGCCGGCGCAGTGACGATTGTCGGCGGCGTAGCGGACGCGAGTTGGGCACGCACCGTCCAGCCGAGCAACTCCACGTCGTTTGCGATGGTGCGGCCGTATTGTTCGGCGTAGACGGTCTCGAAAGCGGCGCGCAGATAGCCCGCGTCGTGCGATCGCAGGCGGTCGCGCTCGATTGGAACGCTCACCTCCGTACCCTGGCCGCGATAGCGCATCTGTGCCCAGATCGTGAGCTGCGGATGCTCAGACCATCCCGCGCCCGCCAGCACTGCACTGGTCTCGGTTGCAAGGCGGTCGACCGCAGCGAGCGCGGCGTCAGGAGCCATGTGCGACAGGATCTGGTGCTGCGAGCGCGATTTCTCGAATGCCAGCGGTGCACGCAGGAATCCGACCGCTGAGCCGACGCCGGCCGCGGCGGGAACGACGATGTCGTCGATGTCGAGTTTGGTCGCGAGATCGGCCGCGTGCAGCGCCGCCGCACCGCCGATCGCGATCAGGGTACGGCCCGCAACGCTTTTGCCGACGTCGATTGCGTGCTCGCGCGCCGCATTTGCCATGTTCTCGTTGACGATCTCGACGATGCCGATCGCAGCATCGACGGGCGCAAGGCCGAGTGGTTGTGCGACGTGGTCGGTGACAGCGGTTTCGGCTGCATCGACGTGAAGCGCAATGCTGCCCGCCGCAAACCGCCCGGGATCGAGTCGCTTGAGCACGAGATGCGCATCGGTCAGCGTGGGGGAGGCGCCCCCGCGTCCGTAACAGGCCGGCCCCGGCACGGAGCCGGCGCTGTGCGGGCCTACCTTCAGGCGTCCCAGGCGATCCACGCTCGCAATTGAGCCGCCGCCGGCTCCGATCTCGCAGAGTTCAACCACGGGAAACCGCAGCGGCAGACCGCTTCCGGCCTTGAACCGGTCGATGCGAGCGACCTCCAGACTGCGCGCCGTTTGCGGCCGCGCGTCATCGATGAAGCAAAGCTTTGCGGTGGTTCCGCCGATGTCGAGCAGCAGCACGTCGGGAAGCCCAATTTCGCGCGCGAGCGCAGCCGCGAACGTGGCCCCGCCCGCCGGCCCGCTCTCGAGCAACCGGACCGGATAGCGGATCGCCGTCGCGAGATCGCACAGCCCGCCGTTCGACTGCATCAGCAATAGTGGCGCGCGCAGCCCCAGCTGCGACAGCCCGTCGTGCAGTCCACGCAGATAGCGCACGATCAGCGGCTGCACATAGGCGTTGGCGACGACGGTCGAGAACCGCTCATACTCCCGCATTTCCGGCGAAACGTCGGAGGAGAGACTGATCGGAACAGCAAGGAGCTCGCGCACGATAGCGGCGCAGCGCCGCTCGTGGTCATCGTTCGCGTAAGCATGCAGGAAGCCGATCGCGATCGCCTCGATGCCGCTTGCTGCGATGCTCTGCACCAGCTCGCGGACCGCGGGTTCGTCGAGCGGCTTTAACACCCGTCCGTCCGCGCCAATGCGCTCCGGTACCGGCAGGCGCAGGGTGCGCGGGACCAGCGGCTTGGGCTTGTCGACCAGCAGATCGTACTGGTCGTAGCGGTGCTCGTAGCCCATTTCGAGCGTGTCGCGGAAACCCTCGGTGGTGAGGAAGGCGACCCGGGCGCCCTTGCGCTCGATCACCGCGTTGGTGGCAAGCGTCGTACCGTGCACGACCAGGCCAATGTCGTCGGGCGCGAGCCCAGCTGTGGTGAGGATTTGTCCAACGCCATCGAGCACCGCAGCTTCCGGTGCCTGCGGGGTCGTCAGCAGCTTGAGGCAGAATTGCCGATCGCCGTGCTCGATCACGAAGTCGGTAAAGGTCCCGCCGATGTCAACGCCAAGCCGCGCGTTTTGCATACTGCATACAAAACATGGCGTCGGATGTTAGTAAAGATCCGCGGTTCCCACGGCGTCGCCTAGAGCGATGATGACTTATCTTCGATTCGTCATCCCGCTCTAGGTTCATGTTAGAGCATGATCTTTTCCGAAAACCGGTGTCCACTTTTCGGGATCATGCTTTAGCCGTAGGTGCCACGCGCCGCCGTCGCAGCGGCTCTCCCACTAGGCCGGCGGGTCGCCACAGAATGACCAGCAGCAGCACGAGCGCGATCAGGACGACGCGCAGTGCGCCGGCTTTGCCCTGCAGCGTTGCCGGCAGGGCTGAGGCGAGCAACACGCCGCTCGCGGTCCACAGAATCCACACGATGGCGGCCCCCAGCACCGAGCCGGCGTGGCGTCCGGTCCCGCCGATGATCACCATGGCGTAGATCTGGAAGGTCAGGATCGGCAGGAAATCCTGCGGACTGATGAAGCCGGTGAAATGCGCGTAGAGCGCGCCGGCAAGGCCGCACAGGGCGGAGCCGATGACAAAGGCTTGGAGCTTGAAGTGCGCCGTATCCTTGCCCAGCGCCTCCGCCGCGATCTCGTCCTCGGCGACCGCCTGCAGCGTGCGTCCCCAGGGCGTGGCGGTAATTCGCTCCAGCAGCCACCATGCGAGCCCCGCGATGAGCGTGCATACGAGGAGCCACAGCGCATTGCCCGCGAGCCGCGCCGGGCCGGCGCGAAACGGCGTTGGAATTCCAAACAGACCATTCGGTCCCTGCGTCAATCCCGGTAGATTGAGCGCCGCGATGTAGATCACCGCCGCGATGCCGAAGGTCGCGATCGCCAGGTGATCGCCGCCGAGCCGCAGCACGATCAGTCCGATGAAGAAAGCAGCGATGCCCGCCGTCACGGCGGCGGCGGCGATGCCGAGCGGCACCGGCAGGCCGAACCCACCGATCGAGCCCGACCAATGCGGACCGGTGAGGATCGCGCTGGTATAGGCCCCGATGGCAAAGAACCCGGCGATCCCGACGTTGAACAATCCGGCGCAGCCGAACTGCAGATTGAGGCCGAGTGCGGCCACCGCGAAGATCACCACGAACGTGCCGGAAAAGATCAGGTAGGCGATCAGATCGATACTCATGACGACCTGCCCAGGATTCCGCGCGGGCGGATCAGCAAGATCAGGATGATCACGATGAACGAGATCGCCTGCCGCCATTCCGCGATGCCGGCATGCACGGCCGCGGCCTCGGCAAGCCCGAGGACCAGGGCGCCGACCAGCGTTCCGTAGATCGAGCCGAGACCGCCGAGCACGACGGCAGCGAGCGCCGGAAGCAGGAAGTCGTAGCCGGTGTCGGGCCGCACCGGTGCGAGCAGCACCAGCGCGAGGCCGGCCGCCGCGCAGGCGATGCCGGTCAGGGTCCAGGCCAGGATCTGGACCCGGCCGACCGCGACGCCAGTGACAGCGGCGAGTTCCGGATTTTCCGCGACCGCGCGCAGCGAGCGTCCGAACGGCGTGCGCCGCAGGAGCACGTGAAAGCCGAACACCAGAGCCGCCACCGCGATCACGATTGCGATTTCCGTTGCCGTTGCGCGCACGCCCCATGCGATCGGTGCGGCAATCTCCAGGTCGCGCTCGATATGCTGCTCCGTCGGGCCAAACGCCAGCACGATCAGGTTGCGCACCAGCAACCCGGCCGCGAAGGATGCGATCACCAGCGCCGGACCGCGCCCGCCGGCGATCAGCGGGGCGAACAGCCGCGCCGTGGCAAACGCAACGGCGAGGGTGAAGGCGCTCGCCACCGCGGCGGCGGTCAAGACGGCGATGGATTGACTCACCGCAGTCCCGGCGGCGCCGAATCCGATCAACGCCCCATAGGCTCCGGCAGTGAGATATTCCGCGTGGGCAAAATTGGGAAACCGGAACGCCGCGTAGGTGAGGGACAATCCCAGCGCCGCAATACAGAGCACCGCGCCGCTGAGAACGCCGTCGGCGACGATGCGGGCAATCACGACGCAGCTCCGAGAAAAATGTCGCTCAGCGCGGACGTGGAGATGAGAGCGGAGGCCGGACGCTCAAGCCGAATCTGCCCGTCGGCCAGCACGACCGCGCGATCGGCGCAATCAAGTGCGGCGCGCACGTTCTGCTCGACCAGCAGGATCGAGGTGCGATCCTTGAGGCGGCGCAGCGTCGCGAACAGGTTCGTGACGTAGGTCGGGGCGAGTCCGGCCGACGGCTCATCCAGCATGAGCAGGCTCGGGCGTCCCAGCAGGGCGCGGGCGATGCTGGCCATCTGGCGCTGTCCACCCGAAAGCGTCCCAGCCCGCTGGCGTGCAAGCCGGGCGAGATCCGGAAACAGATCCAACATGTCGGCGAGCGAGGGTCCCGCGCGTCCGGCGCGCGTCGCGAGGCCGAGTTCAAGGTTCTCGCGCACCGTCATCTCGGCAAAGACGTTGTTGACCTGCGGAACGTAGCCGACCCCGCCGCGCGCAATGGTGTGGATCGGCGCACCGTGGATCGCCCGGCCTTGGTGCAGGATCTGTCCGGCAAATACCGGCGCGATGCCGGCGATCGCCTTCACCAGCGTCGACTTGCCGGCGCCATTGGGGCCGAGCACGGCGAGGATTTCGCCGTGCGCCAGTGTCAGCGAGATCCCGCGAACGATCGGCAGGCCGCGCACATAGCCCGACTCCAAGTGTTCCACGCGCAGCGCCGGCTCAGGCATTGGCTTTCCCGAGAAATGCGTCGAGCACGCGCGGATCAGCGCGCACCACCGCAGGCGGACCGTCGATGAGCACGCGGCCCTGCGCCATGACGAGGACGCGGCCGCAGTGACGCATGACGAAATCGATGTTGTGCTCGACAATCACCAGCGTGATGCCGCGTGCGCGCAACCGATCGACAGCCGCCGACAGCGCCTCGATCAGCGTTGGGCTGACGCCGGCACATGGTTCGTCGAGCAGGATCGCGCGTGGCTCGGCCATCAGGGCGCGCGCCAGTTCGAGCAGTTTGTGCTGACCGCCGGAGAGTTCGGCAGAGCGCGCGTTCGCGCACTCGGCGAGACCGAGTTCGGCGAGAATCGTTCGGGCCCGCTCGGCCTCGGCTGCGACTTCGCGCGTGACTGCGCGCCGGCGCATGAGCGCTGGCCACAGCCGCTCGCCGCTGTGGCGCGGTGCCGCGATCAAGAGATTGTCGAGCACGCTCTGGCGCCGGAATGGACGAGGGATTTGAAACGTGCGCGCGAGGCCGCGCGCGAACACCGCGTGGGCGGGCAGGCGATCGACACGCTCGCCCGCAAAACTGATCGTGCCGCTCGCCGGGCTGATTTGGCCGGCCAGCATGGCGAACAGGGTCGACTTGCCGGCGCCGTTTGGTCCGATGAGACCGACTGTCTCGCCTGCATCGACCGTGAGCGAGACGTCATCGACCGCGACGACGCCGCCGAACCGCTTGCTGACGTGGCGCACAGACAAGAGCGGTTGCGGCGGGGCTGTGCGGTCCATCGACGCGAGCCTAGCGAGCGCGCGGCGAAACGCAATCGTTGCATACAGTATGCAGTTTTGTTAGCGTCGCCACAGCCCACCAACACGGGGATTTGGGATGATCAAGCGCACGCTCTGTTTGGTTGGAGCCGTTCTCCTGTCCGGCGGCGCCGCACATGCGGCCTGTCCGGCCAAGATCGGGGTTGTGCTTCCGATGACCGGACCGATCGCGCCGGTCGCGCAGGGGATGTTGAAGGCGGCCGAGCTCGCCGCCGAGCAGGTCAATGCCGCCGGCGGCGTCATCGGCTGTCCAGTCAAGCTGATCGTGCGCGACTCGCAAGGGCAGCCTTCGCTCGCTGTCGATGCGGCGCGCCAGATCATCGATCTCGAAGGCGCGCGGGTCGTCATCGGCGACGCGCTCAGTGCCACCACGCTCGCGGTCCTCAATTCGGTGACTGTGCCGGCCGGCGTTCCGCTGATCTCGCCGACGGCTTCGGCGCCGACCTTTTCGGAGATCGGCGCCAAGACCGGCCTGTTCTATCGCGCCAACATTTCCGACGCGCTGCAGGGGGTCGCGGCTGCCCAGTATGCCAAACGCGAAAACAGCGGTGCGGTGTCGATCCTCGCCATCAACAGCGACTGGGGACAGAACCTGTCGCGCGTGTTCAAGGCCGCCTATGAGAAGCTGGGCGGGACGGTGAAGAAGATTGTCTTCTACAATCCCGATCAGCCGTCCTACCGGGCCGAGGTCACGAGCGTGCTCGAGAGCCAGCCCGACACGCTTTATTTCATCGGCTACGTCACTGAAGGCGCCCGCATCGTGCGCGACTGGATCAGCCAGGGCGGTACCCAGCGCCTGCTGTTTCCGCACAATCTCAACGATGCGAATTTCGTGTCGGCTGTGGGCGCGAAATTCCTGACCAAGGCGATCTGGCTCACGCCCGGCGAATCGGCCACGCCATCGCTCGAGAATTTCCGCAATGCTTATCAGGCGCGCTACAACGAATCTCCCAATGGGCCGGGCCGTACCTCGACCTATGACGTGGTCGTGCTCGCGGCGCTGGCCATTGCGGCCGCCAAGACCGATTCCGACGGCAAGGCGATCGCCGCCGCCTTTCGCAAGGTGACCGATCCGGCGGCGCCGCCGGTCTATGCGGGCGAGGCGGGGATCAAGGCCGCGCTCGCGGCCATTGCCGACGGCAAGCCCGTGAACTATGTCGGCGCGGTCGGGCCGCTGCAGTTCGACTCGAGCGGCGACATCGCCGGCGCGTTCGTCACCTGGAAGCTCGATGACGCTGGCGCCCTCAAGGTCACCGACCGCATGAACGTCGACGAGGTCCAGACGCTGCGCAAGACGCTCATGCCGTGAAGCGTCTCACCACAGGCTCGCATAATATTTGCGCGCCGCCTTGAGCAGCACCCGCATCGCCTTGGCGGCGCGGTCGCCATCGCGGCGCGCCAGCGCTTCCACCACCTTCATGTGCTGCGCCAGCGTCAGCTCGCGATTTTCCGCAACCGTGAGCGTGCGTGCGCGCAGCCGCTGGATCTGGTCGTCGAGCACGCCGAGCACCTGACTGATGCGCCGGTTGCGGCAGGCCTCCAGCAAGCGCGCGCGAAAATTGCCGTTGGCGGTGATGAAGGCGTCGACGTCGCCGGCCCGATGCGCCTTCGCCTCCGCGTCAGCCTCACGTTTGATCGCGCGCATGGCATTCGGATCGGCCCGCATGACGGCGAGCGCGGCCGCATCGGGCTCGATCATCAGACGCAGCTCGATGATCTCTTCCATGTCGGCGGCGCTGAGCTCGGGCACACGGTAGCCGCGGCCGGTGTCTTCGAGGAACCCTTCCCGGCAAAGCTGGAACAGCGCTTCGCGCACCGGCGTGCGCGAGACCTGCAGCTGTGCGGCAAGATCGTTCTCGACCGCGCCCGCGTCGGGAAACGTTCCTGCGCGCAGCATGTCGCGCAGCGCCAGGTAGACCTGATCGCGCAGGCGCGGCTGCCGCACGAGGCTCGTCATTCTGAGCTCTGACATGGATGGCGCCCGTCGCTATAGTGCGGTCCGCACCGACCACAGCTCCGGGAACAGCGTGAGGTCGAGCACGCTCTTGAGATAGGGAACGCCGGCGCTGCCGCCGGTCCCCGGCCGCATCCCGATGATGCGTTCGACCGTCTTCATGTGACGGAAGCGCCAAGTCTGGAACGCATCCTCGAGATCGACGAGTTCCTCGGCAAGCTCATAAAGATCGAAGTGCTGCTCGGGTTGACGATAGATCGTCGCCCAGACCGCCTCGACGCGCGGATCGGAAACGTACCGCTTGCGCATATCGGCTGTTAGCACGCCGTTCGGAATTGGAAAGCCACGCCGTGCCAGAAGCCGCAAGGCTTCGTCATAAACGCTCGGCGCGTCGAGCGCGCGCTGCAGGGCGGCCATGATTTCCGGACGGTGCGCGTGCGGCTTCATCATCGCTTCGTTCTTGAGCCCGAGCTTGAATTCGAGCAGCCGGTATTGCCAGGACTGAAAGCCGGACGATTGACCGAGGACGGGCCGGAACGACAGGTAGTCGGCCGGGGTCATGGTTGAGAGGACATCCCAGGCTTGGATCAGTTGCTGTTGGATGCGGGAGACGCGGGCCAGGCATTTGAACGCGGGACGCAGCGCATCCGCGTGAATGTTCGCGATGGCAGTATCGAGCTCGTGGTTCATCAGCTTCATCCAGAGTTCCTTGACCTGGTGAATTGTAATGAACAGGAGTTCGTCGTGCGCGCCCGAGCGCGGCTTCTGGGCACTCAGCAGGGCGTCGAGCTGGAGATAGTCTCCATAGCTCATCTGCCCGCTGAAATCGGTATGGATGCCCGCCGTGGCCATGACTTCATACGCTCCGGACGACTGCATACTGCATACACGGCGGGCGCGCGCCTCGCCACCAGAGAGTTCCAGGGCAAGTGAGGTTGCGGGAATGAAGGCCGGGACGGCCCTACGAGTAGCATCGTCCGGCGAGTCTTGGTTATAGCCATTCCTGTGCATCGTTGCGGCCATCCTTCGAGACGCGCGGCCTGCGGCCGCGGGACCGTCAGGATGGGTTTGAGCGCAGCGAAACCCATCGCCTTGAGGCACATGATGGGTTTCGCAAGGGGCTCAACCCATCCTACAAGATCTTGCGCACAGCGCGGGCGTCTCGAAGGATGGCCCGGAACTCCGAGCAAGCCAAAAACATTTATTGACAGACCGAAAAGCAAAATTCAGTACTTTTGTGTTCCGGCTCACCAAGGGGCGTTTCTCGAGACGATCCTGAAGCGGGGCGGGAATGCGGTGCCTGCGGGTCCGGCTCGTAACCGGGCACTCGGGAGGCTCTTGGGATTAGCCGGGACGATAATACGGTCGTCCCGCGGGGACTGCGTAGGGGGTCCGGGTGGACGCCCGCTCCTGCGCGGATCCCGAAAGCTCCTTGGAGCTCACAAAGCCGCGTGGAGCGCCGAGAGGCGGGCCGTGTCCTTCACCGGACGCGGGTCCGCGTCGAAAGCGCGGACGATATGTTGACCTTACTCGCCGGCCTCGGCGCTCCCATCCCCTTGGGGAAACGGAAAAGAGGACAATGGGTGGCCCGGCACCCGCTTTCTCCGGGCGGCGCAGCGTTGGCTGCGCGGGCTATTTGACATGTGAATCGGAAATGCACGGCGGGTTCGTTGTAGCCCGCATGGAGCGGAGCGGAATGCGGGTCGGCCTGTCCCGGCGTCCCCGGATTTCGCTCCGCTCCATCCGGGCTACGGCTTGCCATTTTGACATGTGAATCGGAAACACCCTCAACCGTGCGGGGAGGGTCGGCCGCGCAACGGCCGGGCACGGCGCCACCCTCCCCCTTGTGGGGAGGGTCGCGAGCGAAGCGAGCGGGGTGGGGGTCGAAGTAGAGCGCGGCGCGCACTCAACGCATCTCAACACCCACCCCCACCCCGATCGCCTGCGCTTCGCTTCGGCGACCGACCCTCCCCACAAGGGGGAGGGTAAAGGAGAGGCCGTGCCGCCTTTCAACAAATATACAGCGGCGATTGTTTGATGTAGCCCGCATGGAGCGGAGCGCAATGCGGGGTGGTATCCGCCCCCGGATTTCCCCCGCTTCAGCGCGCGCGGGGCGGCGCTTGCGCGGTGCCCCGCTTTCGGGCGGTTTGCGATGCACGAGGGGACGTCAAGCCGATGACAAGCGCATCACCGACGCTGACAATCACCCCAAGAGACTCTGCAACGATCTCCTCCACTGGGCGCGCGCCAACAGTGCGGCGCTGCGCCTGTGCGTGCGGATGACGGTCGCAGGTGGCCTGGCTTACGGCCTGGCGGAACTGTTCGCGCTTCCGCAGGGGTATTGGTCGGTGTTCTCGGCGATCATCATCATGCAGGCCAGCGTGGGAGCGTCGGTGAAGGCGACGCTCGATCGCCTGGTCGGAACCGTAAGAGGTGCCGTTGCGGGCGGTGTCGTTGCCTATTTCATGCCGCGGGATGACACGGTTTTGCTTGGAATTGCACTCGTCATTGCGCTGGTCCCGCTGACATTCGTTGCAGCGCTGCGACCCAACTACCGGATCGCGCCGCTCACCGCCGTGATCGTGCTGCTGACGCCGGGCGCCCAGCAGATTGGCCCGGTGGTGTCTGCTTTCAACCGCATCCTCGAGATCACGCTTGGCAGCGTCCCGCGTGACCGAATGCGCCCACGCGGAACCCTCGTGAACCTTGCCTGGCCCGGATCCGACAACTACAAATAGTCGTACGCAACGAACGCCCATGATGCCGTCAGCACGCATTGCTCTGCAGCTCTTTTGGGTTGCTCTGATCGCGGCTTCCTTGGCTGCGCCTGCCGCGCGCGCGGCCGGCCCGGACGACCCGGCGTTTGACCGCGCCTACCGCGCCTATCAGGCCGGGGCCGAGCTCGACCGGCGTGGCGACTGCGCAGGCGCACTCACGCAATATCGAGCAGCGCTCGCACTGCTCGACAAGGCCAACGTGGCTACGAGCGATCCGCACCGCCAGTCGGTTCTTCTCAACCTCGCATTCTGCGAGCACAAGACCGGCGCAGAACGCGCCGCCTACGATCACCTGAAGGCGATCCTGCCCGATCTCGACCGTGCCCCGCGCACGGTCGTGCCGGCCAATCAGCTTATCCTCGCCCACGATCTGATGGCCAAGATCACGCACCAGCTTGGCCTTTGGAATGAAGAGATCGCCGCCTTGCAGCAGGCCGCGTCGATCTTCGCGATCGCTCCCGGTCAGGATCCGCTCGACCTGATCGATATCGAACTGCGCCGTTCGGTTGCGCTCATGCGGGCCGGACAGGTCGAGGCGGGACGCGGTCTGCGCCGCGAGGTGCTGGCGCGCGTCGAGGCATCCGCAGCGCTCGCGGGCGCGGTTCAGGGTGTGTTGAATACGCTCGGCAACAACCTCGCCAATGCGGGCCTTGCCGAGGATGCGGTCGGCGTGTTCGACGATCTGATCGGCCGGCTTGGATCGCAGCCGTCGATGCAGCTCGGCGTCACCTACTTCAACAAGGGCGTTGCGCTGCGCGGTCTTGCGCGCTGGAACGACGCGATCGACGCCTATCAGCGATCCGTCGATATTCTGGAGCAGGTGAACGGACCGAACGACGGGCGCACGCTCGAGGCGATCGGCGGGCTCGGTCAGGTCTATGATTATGCCGGCCGCCTCGCCCAGGCGCAGCAATGGCTCAGCGTCGCTCACGACCGGGCCAAGACGCAGGGCCGCGATCCATCGCTGGTCGCGCTGTTCGCCAACAATCTCGCCAATGTCTATCGCGAGACCGGCGATGTCCGTCAGGCCGAGGCGCTCGATCGTGAAGGGCTCGCAATTCGCCAGCCGCGCTTTGGCGAGGATTCGTTCGACACCCAGGCAAGCCGGAGGAATCTCGCAATCGATCTGCAGATGCTGGGACGCTATGCCGACGCTGCCGCCATGCTCCAGCCGTTGCTCGACCGTCTCGCGGCCTCGCTCGGGCCCGATCATCCTGCCACCTGGGACATCAGGCGCACGATTGCGAGCCTCGAATTATCCGCCGGCAATCTCGACGCCGCCGAGCGGCGCTATGCGGTCATCCAGCAGCAGGGCGGGCTGGATCGGCTGTCGGGCGGGGACCGCGCTGCGACCCTCAACGCGCTCGCAACCCTGGCCGATCGGCGCGGGCGCACCGCCGAGGCGCGCTCCCTGCACGAACGCAGCTACGCGGAAGCGCGGGCTGCGCTCGGCCCCGATCATTTCGACACGCTGATCTATTTCTCCAATGCGCTCAGCTCGCGGATCGACACGGCGGACGCACGCACTGTTGCCGACATCGCCGACCTCAACGACCGTGTCGCCGGCTGGGCCGGGCGCGAAGTCGCCGCGACCGACGATCCCACGATGCGTGAAAAACTGCTCACGCTCTTTCGCACCACGCGCCAACTTGTCGTGGATGCAGCGATCCGCAATCCGAGCCCCGACAGCCTCGCGCTCCTGATCAATGCCATGGAGCGCTGGAAGGGAATTGGTCTGCGCGAAGATCGCCTGCTCGCCGAGCTCACCGAGGCCGATGACGCGGAGACCGCGCGGTTGGCGCGTGCGCTGGTGGCGGCCGCCCGCAACAGCGCGCCCGGACAGGCGGCAGAGCTCGCGCGCACGCGGGCGGCGTTGATCGAACGCTCGCCGGCTTACGCCGAATATCGCCGGCGCGGTGATGTCAGGGCGGACGATATCGTGCATGCGCTGGGCGCGGGCGAGCATTTGCTCGATTACTGGGTCATCCCGGCGGGCGGCAAGGATCGCGAGGCCGATCGTGTGATTGCGGTCCTGATCGGACCGCAGGGGATCCGGCGGGTGCGCGATCTTGGCAAGATCGGTCCGCTCGCGTTCGTCTCGGGCGTTTACGGATTCCTGACCGATCCCCGGGTGTCGCCGCTGATCTACGCCCAGTTCGTGCAGCCGTTCGAGCCCGACCTCGCCGGCGTCGACACGCTCTATATCGCGCCCGACGGCCCGCTATTCCTGGTACCGTTCGAGGCGTTGCGCACGCCGCGCGGCCACTATCTGGTCGAGGAGCGCGCAATCGACATGGTGCGCGATGGCAGGGGCCTGGTCGCGGCGCGCCGCGGCGGCGCCACGACACGCTCGGGTATAGTCGTGGCTGACGACATCGACTACGGCAAGGCACCACGCGGCCCGCTTCTATTTCGGCCGCTCGGCGGGATCGAATCGCAGGCCATCCTCCCGGTGCTCCAGGGTTCGGCGTTTGCCCCGGTACAATTCGTGCGCGGCACGGCAGCTACCAAATCCTGGCTTGTCGGCGTCGCGCCGCCGCCGCGCATTCTTCACCTCTCGACCCACGGCTTTTATTGGTCCGGCCCCGCCGATCGCGTCGATCCACTGCGGCTCGGGCTGATCGCGCTTGCCGGCGCCAATACCGACTTTGGACGCGGCAACAGCGGCATCCTGACCGCCGCCGAGGCAATGCGGTTGCACCTTGCCGGCACCGACCTCGTTGTGCTGTCGGCCTGCAACTCCGCGCAGGGCGAGGCGACCTACGCCGACGGCCTTGCGGGTCTCTCCTCGGCCCTCGCGATCGCGGGAGCGCGACGGTCCCTGCTGGCGCTGTGGCCGGTTTCCAATGCCGGCACGGCGGCATTCATGCGGCGCTTCTACGAGCATCTGGTTGAGCAGCCGGATCGCTACGCCGTTGCGTTGCGCGCCACCAAGCTTGACGCGATCCGTGGTGCATTGCCGTCGCCGCCCGGAGGTCAGGACTGGAAGGCATTCGTGCTCGTGACGAATTGACGTTACGGACTTGCCTTCCTGTACCAATCCAAAATCTCAGCTCCGGTCCACCATTGCACGTCGGCAAATCCGCGGATGTAATCAAGCACGTTCTCCAGCCAGCCGATCCGGTGCGGCACGCCCGACAGATAGGGGTGCACGCTGATCGCCATGATGCGCGCGGACTGTGTGCCTTCCGCATAGAGCCGGTCGAACTGTGCACGACAGCGGTGCGCGAATTCCTCGGCGGCGTGATTCTGGATCGTGAACATCACCACGTCGTTGGTTTCGACCGTATATGGCATCGCCACCACCGGACGCGGTTCGGCCTTGACGATGACCGGCTGATCATCGAGCACCCAGTCCGCTACGTATTCGATGCCCTCGGCCGACAGAAAATCGAGGGTGTGCTCGGTCTCGGTCATGCCCGGGCTTTCCCAGCCGCGCGGGCGCCTGCCCGTGAACTGCTCGATGTCCGCAACGGTCTGCCGGATCGCCAGCCGCTGATCCTCGAGCCGGTGCATCGGGGCCTGCTTGAAGCCATGGCCGATGAACTCCCAGCCGGCATCGTGCGCCGCCTGGGCCACGCGCGGATAGGATTTGCAAACATACCCGTTGAGGGCAAGCGTCGGCGTGATCGCGCGCGCGCGCAAGGTCTCGAAGATGCGCCAGAAGCCGACGCGCATTCCGTATTCGTGCCAGGCCCAGTTCGGCAGATCGGGCAGCAGCGGCTGATGCATGGGCGGCGGGATCACGACCCGCGGCATGGCGCCGTCGGCCGACCAGTGCTCGATAT
Source organism: uncultured Alphaproteobacteria bacterium (assembly GCA_963833605.1). Lineage (GTDB taxonomy): Bacteria > Pseudomonadota > Alphaproteobacteria > Rhizobiales > Xanthobacteraceae > JAFAXD01. The sequence goes on along the minus strand of CAWHYZ010000017.1, from coordinate 564,148 downwards.
TGACGATGACCCAGATCGCGATGCGCGCGTTGCCGGGAAGCCGCAGCACGGGCCGGTCGATGATCGCCGAGTATGGAATACGATCCGAGAACAGCATGCCGCACGATAAAGCATTTCCGCCACAGCGGTAAGCGACTTGGCAAGTGCAGCGATCTTGGCTGTACTATGCGCAAACCAAAACGTCACGGGCAGGAGACGGCGATGAAAGAGGCGCGCGGTCGCACCAATCCGGTCTTCAATGACCGCAAGCTCAAGCTCGGGACCTTCGGCACCAACCTCGACCGTGGCTGCGCCATTTCGACGATCGAGGGCGTGCTCGAGATCAACTGGCCGAACACGCTGACCCTCGCCAAGATCTCCGAAGAAATGGAGTTCGAGGCGCTGGTGCCGATCGGCCGCTGGCACGGTTTTGGCGGCAAGACCAATTTCAACGGTCCCGGGTTCGAGTGCTTTGCCTGGGCCGCCGGCATGAGCGCATCGACGCGGTATTCCGGCATCTTCGCCACCTCGCATGTGCCCACCATCCATCCGGTGATGGCCGCCAAGCAGGCCGCGGCAATCGATCACATCAGCAACGGCCGGTTCGCGATCAACATCGTCACCGGCTGGAACCGGCCCGAGATCGAGATGTTCGGCGCGCCGCTGATGGAGCACGACGACCGCTACGAATGCGCAGTGGAATGGCTGCACATCATCAAGGAACTTTGGACGCGCCAGGAGATGTTCGATTTCGAGGGGCGCTTCTTCAAGATCAAGAAAGGCTATCTCGAGCCCAAGCCGATCCAGACGCCGTTCCCGCCGGTGATGAACGCCGGCGGTTCCGACAAAGGCCAGCATTTTGCCGCCAAATATTGCGACATGGTCTACGTCGTATTCGGCAGCCACGACTTCAATGATTGCAAGGCCAAGGTCGACGCCTACCGCGAACTCGCCCGCAAGGAATATGGCCGCGAGCTGCAGGTGTGGAGCTACGCCTACGTGGTGCAGGGCGACACCGAAAAGGAAGCGCACGACTACTTCGACTATTACGTCAATCAGAATGGCGACTGGGACGCGGTCACCAACCTGGTCGATACCATGATCGCCAACGCCAAGACACTGCCGCGCGAGGTACTGGCCGAGATGAAGAAGCACTTCATCGCCGGCTGGGGCGGCTATCCGATCATCGGCACGCCGACGCAGATCGCCGACGGGCTTGCCACCATGTCGAAGATGGGACTCGACGGCACCTTGCTAAACTTCCCGCGCTACATCGACGACATGCGCCGGTTCCAGAAACAAGTTTATCCGCTGGTGCAGCAGGCGGGCCTGCGGTGAGTTGCACTTGGTCGGTGATGAATGAACGCTTTCTCCGAAGCCGCAGCCTCGTTACCTCTCCCCGATTGCGGGGAGAGGTGAAGCCCGCGCCATCCAGGCCGCTCGAGTGTTAACTCTTTGCTTGCTGCGAGCATCAAACAAGGAACAACCAACATGAAAGTCGGTCTGGTCGGCCTCGGACGTATGGGATCGGCGATTGCGCAGCGGCTTACTGAACGCGGCTGCGAGGTGGTCGCCTGGGACAAGAACGCCAAGGCGCTCGCCGCCCAAGGCAATCGCGTGACGGCGGCGGCAAATCCGCGCGCGGTGGCGGCGGCAGTCGACGTTGTTCTCTCCATCATCACCGAGGATAGGGGCGTGCGCCGCATCTTCACGGGTACCGATGGATTCCTGACCGGTGACGTCGCCGGCAAGCTGTTCATCGAGATGAGCACCCTGCAGCCGATGACCCATCGCGAGTTGGCGCCCTTGGTAGCCGCCAAGGGTGCGCGCCTGATCGACTCCCCGGTGCTGGGCTCGATCCCGACTGTGCGCGAAGGGCAGCTGTTCGCACTCGTCGGCGGCGATGCCGCCGACATCGCGCGGGCGAAGAGCGTGCTCGATCATCTCACGCGCCGCGTTGTGCACATCGGGCCGAATGGCGCCGGCTGCGCCATGAAGCTCGCTGTCAATCTCGGCATGGCGGTCTATCTGCAGGCGGTGACCGAGCAGCTGGCGCTCGGCATGTCGGAAGGGCTCACGCTCGAGCAGATGCTGGAGATCTTGTCCGACGCCGTCACCGCCACACCTTGGCTCAAGGGCAAGTTGCCGGTGCTCAAAGGCCAGCCGAGCGACATCACGCTCGACATCCGCACCATGCGCAAGGACGTGATGTCGGCGATCGCGACCGGCGCCCGCAACGGCGTCGCCATGCCGGCCACCTCCGGCGCGCTGGCGTCGCTCTCGGCCGCCGTCGCCGGCGGCTGGGGCGACAAGGATCTGGCCGAGGTGCCGCGCTTCTTCCGCGATTTCATGCTGCAGGACTACGAGTGACCGCCGCTCGACCCGACGCGGTCGACCGCCGCGCCGTTCTCGCCAGTGCGGCGGCGCTCGGCGGCACCGTGCTGTTGCCGGGCCACGCGCGTCCTGAGTCCGTGCCACGCCGGGGCGGCGTGCTGCGCTGGGCGCAGTCGCCCAATGCCGGCAGCCTCGACCCGGTGACCGGGCGCACGGCTGCGGAGTTTCCTGTCCTGCATCTCGTGTTCGATGCGCTCCTTGATTTCGATCCGATGACGCTCGACCCGCGGCCTGGTCTCGCCAAAGCCTTCGCGTTCGAGGATCCGAAAACCTTCAGCATGGAGCTTGTCGAGGGCGCGAGTTTCCACGACGGCACGCCGTTCGACGCCGACGCGGTCAAGTTCAATCTCGACCGCGCGCGCAGCGACCCGCGCTCCAACGTCAAGGCCGACATCGCGACCATCCGCACGGTCGAAGTCGCCGGGAAATATCGGGTGATCCTGCGGCTCGACCGCCCGAACGCCGCGCTGCCGGCGATCCTGACCGATCGCCCGGGCATGATGGTGTCGCCCACGCACGTCAGACAGAACGGCCCCAATGTCGATCAGAACCCGGTCGGCATCGGCCCTTGGAAGATGGTGAGCTGGCGCAACAACGACCGTTTCATTGCAGCCCGTAATGAAACCTATTGGCGGCCGGGCCTGCCCTATCTCGACGGCGTCACTCTCACCATCATGGGCGAGCCGGCAACCGCGCTGCGTTCGGTGATTGCCGGCGAGAATGATCTCGCGACCGCACTTGGGCCGCAGCAGAAATCCGTGGCCGAGCGCAGCAAGCTCGTCACGCAGCTGACCCACTCGCTCGGCATGGTCGGGATCTATCTCAACTACGGCCGCCCGCCGCTGAGCGATGTCCGCATCCGCCAGGCGCTCAACTATGCGATCGATCGCGACGCCCTCAACCAGGCGGTCGCGCTCTCGCTCGACGTGCCGACCTCGGCCATTCTTCCGCAGGAACACTGGGCCTGCGATCCGGCGACCGCACATTATTATCGTTACGACCCGGGGAAGGCGCGGGCACTGCTGGCAGAGGCCGGTTACCCCGACGGCATCGACATTCCGATGCTGGGCTGGTCGGATCAGGTCTCGATGCAGCGCCAGGAAGTGATCGTCACCCAGCTCGCGCGGTCAGGCATTCGCGTCGCGCTCACGCCGGTCTCCGCCAGCGCCAGCTCGACCATGTTCTTCGGTCCGGCCAAGCAGGGCGCCGGCCGCATGGCGCAGATCGCGGCGCGGCCCGATCCGAGCCAGGAATACGACAACCTGTTCAGCAAGGACGCCTATTTCAACGCCGGCGGGGTCGAGCTTGCGGGCTATCGCGAACTGCTCGACGCCACCATGGCGACGACCGATCGCGCCGCGCGCAAAGCCGCGTTCGCCAAGCTGCAAAAGTTCGTGGTCGAGAACGCGCTGCTGGTGCCGATCCTGTTCAACACCGCGGTCACGGCGCACCATCCGCGGGTGAGGAATTTCGTGCTCGGCATGATCGGCAAACCCAAATGCACCGACGTGTGGCTTGATGGGTGATGGCGACCGCGCCGTTTCTCCTATGTCTGCCGCAGGTCAACGACGGCTAGCGACGCGCGCGGCGATAGTGCCGATAGGCGTAATGCCGCGGAGCGACGTATCGGCGGGCGCCATAGCGATAGTAGCGCGGCGCGTAGGCATAGCGGTAACCGCCCCATCCGTAGCCGTAGCTCGGAGCATACCCGTAGCCATAATAGGGCGCGTACCCGTACCCATAATATGGTCCATAGCCGTAACCATAGGCCGGATAACTGTAGCCGTATGAATAATAGGGAGCGGTTGCGAGCGCGCCAAACGCGAGACCGCCGATGATTCCCGCCGCGAGCCAGCCGCCCCAACCCCAGCGCACATCGGTTATGGAGGGCTCAGCGACGGCTTTCACCACCGCGGTGTTCGAGAGAACCGGTGCCGCCGTGGCCGGTGCGATTGCCGAGATGGCGAGGGCAGTTGCGGTCGCGGCTCCGATCGTGCCTCTGATCAAAGCTTTATTCATTGGCATGGCCTCCTGTCGGGTGTCGCCCATAAGCGGCGAGAAACCGTCGCCGGTTACTTGCTACCCGCCGCGCGTGGCGATCAGCGCAGCGTCTCGGTGCGTGAGAGTTATTGATCGTCACGGACATCTCTCAACCACATTGCCCGTGAAATTTACGTTTTCCACCTCTGACACACTCCGCGTCGTCACTCTTTGATCTATGTCAGGACTGATGGCGATGACTGGCGGCAGCCGCATTGGACCGATACTTTGGTTCGGCATCATCTGTATTGCCGCTGCAGGCGCAATCTTGATGGCGCGCGAGATGAGGGATGACGGTTGTCGTGAGCACCGCCACCGCTATTCGGTGCGTCGCGGATAGCGGCTTCAAGATTTACGACGGATGCAGCCGCAGCCGAACCATGGTGGGGCGGCGTTGCGCCAGGCGGCAACGTCTGTAACATGCAGCGGCGAGGCATGAGGCCTCGCTATGCGACCCTCAGATACAATGCAGGATAACGGCGGACAACGCCGCCATCTGCGCAAGGGGAGGACTTGAACAATGGATCGCCGCACGTTTCTGGCGGGCAGCGCTGCTGCATTGGCGGCCCCGGCAATCACCCGTGCACAAGGAAGTCGGGTCATCAAGTTCGTTCCGGATGCCAACGTCGTCGTATTCGACCCGGTCGTTTCGCCCTCATGGCAGACCCGCGATCACGCGTATCTCGTCTACGACACGCTATTTGGCGTCGATGACAGCTTTCAGCCTCACCCGCAGATGGTGGAAGGATACGTCGTGGAAAACGACAACCTTCTGTGGAAACTGACCCTGCGTGAGGGGCTCAAGTTCCATGACGGCGAACGGGTGCTGGCGCGCGACGCTGCGGCCAGCGTGCGTCGCTGGGCTACGCGCGATGCATTTGGACAGGCACTCGCGGCGGCGGCCAACGAGATTGTGGCGACGAGCGACCGCGTCATTGAGATCCGTCTGAAGCGCGCGTTCCCGTTGGTGCCTGACGCCCTCGGCAAGCCGATGGCTTCGATGTGCGCGATCATGCCCGAGCGCATCGCGAACAGCGACCCGAACCGGCCGATCACCGACCCGGTCGGCAGCGGCCCATACAGGTACCTGGCCAGCGAACGCGTGCCAGGCGCCCGGATCGTCTACGAGCGCTTTGCCGATTATGTGCCGCGCAAGGATGGCGTGCTGCAGTACACCTCAGGCCCCAAGATTGCGCACCTGGATCGGGTCGAATGGTCGATCATCCAGGACTCGGCCACCGCGGCCGCCGCGCTGGAGCGAGGCGAGATCGATTGGCTGCAGACCCCCAACACCGACTTGCTGCCGCGGCTGCGGGCCAACAAGGACCTCGTCATCAAGACGATTACGCCGCTCGGCCTGATCGCCTACATGCGCTTCAATCACCTCCACCCGCCGTTCGACAACCCGGCCATTCGCCGCGCGATCATCGGCGGTATCACCCAGTCCGACTACATGATCGCCCTCAATGGCCCGGACAAATCGATGTGGCGCGATGGTGTGGGTTATTTTGCGCCCGGCTCGCCACTTGCGAACGAGGCCGGCATGGACAAGCTCACGAGCAAGCGCGATCTCGCGAAGGTGCGCAAGGACCTCGAAACCGCCGGTTACAAGGGCGAAAAGGTCGTCATGATGGTGGCTGTTGACGTGCCCTATCTCAAGATCATGGGCAACGTCACCGCCGACTTGTTCAAGAAGATCGGCCTCAACGTTGACTATCAGGCCGTCGATTGGAGCACCGTGTCGCAGCGCCGCGCCAAGATGGAGCCGCCGGAACAGGGTGGATGGAACGTCTACGCCATTTACGACAATGGATCGAACCAGGTGAATCCGGCATCGCATGCCTGGTTGCGCGGAAACGGCAAGTCAGGGGGCTTTGGGTGGCCGACGAGCCCGAAGATCGAGGAGCTGCGCGCGGCCTGGTTCCAGGCCAAGAACCTCGAAGAGCAGAAGAAGCTCGCCGTCGACATCCAGCTGCAGGCGTTTGAAGATGTTCCCTACATTCCGCTTGGCCAATCTATCCCGTTCACGGGCTATCGCAGCAATCTCACGGGCGTGCTGAACGGCCAGCCGGTTTTCTGGAACGTCAAGCGCGCCTGACGAACCGAGTTGGATCCTGATTTGCTGGCCTATGTCATCCGCCGCATCCTCGCCACTATTCCGGTCATGGGGGTGGTGGCGATCTTCGTCTTTTCGCTGCTCTATCTCAGTCCCGGCGATCCGGCCGCCATCATTGCGGGCGATCAGGCGACGACGGAGGTGGTCGAGCAAATCCGCCAGCAGCTCGGGTTGAACGAGCCGTTCCTGAACCAGTTTGGTTGGTGGATCTGGAAGGTCCTGCATGGCGATCTCGGTCATTCGATTTTCGCCAATCAGCCGGTCAGCCGGATGATCCTGCAACGCGTCGAGCCGACGGTCGCGCTTGCGATCTGCTCGATGCTGCTCAGCGTCGTAATCGCGGTTCCGCTCGGCGTCCTTGCGGCCTGGAAGGCGGGAACTTGGATCGATCGCCTGGTGATGGCGTTCGCCGTGTTGGGCTTTTCGTTTCCCTCCTTTGTGATCGGCTATCTCCTGATCTTTGGGCTCTCGATGTGGGCTAATGTCCTTCCAGTGCAGGGCTATGTGAGCATCAGCAAGGGGTTCTTCGCCTTCCTGCCCAATATCGTTATGCCGTCGCTCACCCTGGGTATCGTGCTGATCGCACTGATTGCCCGGATGACCCGCACCAGCATGCTCGAAGTGCTCAGCCAGGATTACATCCGCACGGCGCAATCGAAGGGGTTGAGCGACGCCAAGGTCCTGGTCGGTCATGCGCTTAAGAACGCATCGATCCCGATCGTCACCACGATCGGTCTCGCGTTTGCGCTCTTGATTAGCGGCGTGGTCGTCACCGAGACGGTCTTCGCCATTCCGGGTATCGGCCGGCTCACGGTCGATGCCATCCTTCGGCGTGACTATCCCGTGATCCAGGGCCTTGTTCTCGTTTTCTCGGCCAGCTACGTGCTGGTCAATCTGCTGGTCGACATCAGCTACACCTTCCTAGATCCGCGGATCCGGTACTGATGACCGTGATGCCGTACGAGGACGGGGCTTCGCCACCCGCGGTCCGGTCAGGTGCGTTGCGTGATATCCTGCGGCGCTACCCAACCGCTGTGATTGGCGGGCTCCTCCTCTTTGTCATCGTCGCGATCGCGATATTTGCACCCTATCTTGGGACCGTCGACCCGCAGGCGCTCAGCCCGATCCGCCGGCTGCGGCCGCCAAATGCGGAAGACTGGTTCGGCACTGACGCTGTCGGGCGCGACATCTACAGCCGGGTGCTCTACGGGGCCCGCATCTCTCTGTTCGTCGGCTTCAGTGTCGCCGTGCTGAGCACCGCCATCGGCCTCGTCATCGGCTTGGCTGCCGGGTTCAACCGCCTGGTCGATGCCATCGTGATGCGGATCATGGATGGTCTGATGGCTATCCCGCCGATCTTGCTCGCGATTGCCCTGATGGCGCTGACCAAGGCCAGCATCCAGAACGTCATCTTGGCGATCACGATCGCCGAAGTGCCGCGCGTGAGCCGCCTCGTGCGCAGTCTTGGGCTTAGTCTGCGCGAGCAACCCTTCATCGAAGCGGCGCGCGCGGCCGGGACACGGAACTGGCGCATTCTTCTGCGTCACATTTTGCCGAACACGCTCGCGCCTCTCATCGTCCAGGCGACCTATGTGTGCGCCTTCGCAATCATCATCGAAGCAATCCTGAGCTTCCTCGGAGCAGGGACGCCGCCCACAATCCCAAGCTGGGGCAACATCATCGCGGAAGGGCGGACGCTGTTTCTGGTTGCCGCCTACATCATCCTGATTCCGAGCATCTTTCTGTCGATCACCGTGCTTGCGATCAATCTGCTCGGCGACGGGTTGCGCGATGCGCTTGACCCGCGACTGGCGCGTGGCCTGTGAGCGCCGGGACACACGCCATCGGTTCGAACGACAGGCCGCTGAAACGGGGCGCGGCCGAACCCATCCTCGAGATCGACGACCTGCGGACGCACTTCTTCACCCGTGACGGTGTGGTCCGTGCGGTTGATGGCGTTTCGTGTTCGCTGGGCGCGGGCGAGACGCTGGGAGTCGTTGGCGAATCCGGCTGCGGCAAAAGCGTCACCGCTCTGTCGATTTTGCGCCTCCAGTCGCCTGGCCGGATCGTCGGCGGCGAGATCCGGTTCAGGGGCCGGAATCTGGTCGGCCTGCCTGAGCCTGAGATGCGGGGTTTGCGGGGCAACCAGATCTCGATGATTTTCCAGGAACCGATGACGTCGCTCAATCCAGTTCTCACCGTCGGGCATCAGATCGCCGAGACCTTGATGCAGCATCAGGGGCTGCCCCGCCGGGCCGCGCTCGCGCGCGCGGTCGAGATGTTGGTCCTGGTTCGCATCCCGGAGGCCGAACGGCGCATCCGCCAGTATCCGCATCAGTTATCGGGTGGCATGCGACAGCGCGTGATGATCGCCATGGCGCTCAGTTGTAATCCGCAGGTGCTGATCGCCGACGAGCCGACCACCGCGCTCGATGTCACGATCCAGGCGCAGATCCTGCACCTGATCCAGGAACTCAAGGAGAAGTTTGGCACCGCGGTGATCCTGATCACGCACGACCTCGGAGTTGTGGCCGAGACCGCACAGCGTGTCGTCGTCATGTATGCCGGGCGCAAAATGGAGGAAGCGCCGGTCGGGGAGCTGTTCGACACGCCGCTGCATCCCTATACGCGCGGGCTGATCGCGGCGGTTCCGCGGCTGGGATCCTCAGTCGACGGCGAGCGCCGCCGCCTGGCCGAGATTCCCGGCACCGTGCCGTCCATGCGGGACGCGCCGGTCGGCTGCAGCTTTGCGGCGCGCTGCGCGTTCGCGACCGAGCGCTGCCGGCTCGACCGTCCGCCGATCGAGGCGGCCGGCAGCGATCATCTGGTCGCCTGTTGGAACTGGCGCGCTGTTGCGGAGGAGGGGAGCCCGGTATGACTGTCGGGGGACCGGCGCCGCTGCTCGAGGTCGTCGGACTGCGGAAATATTTTCCGATCCGCCGCGGCATCCTTCAGCGGGACAGCGGCCAGGTTTTCGCGGTCGACGGAGTCAGCTTTACGCTCGGGGCGGCCGAGACCCTCGGGCTGGTGGGGGAGAGCGGCTGCGGAAAGTCCACTGCCGGCAGGACAATCCTGAAACTCCTTGAGCCAAGCGCCGGACAGATCAGGCTGCGCGGCCACGAGATCACCGACCTGTCTCCGACGCAAATGCGGCCGTATCGCCGGGAGATGCAGGTGATCTTTCAAGATCCGTATTCGTCACTCAATCCGCGGATGTCGGCAGGGGCGATCGTGGCTGAGCCGCTGACCAACTATGGCATCGCGAAAGGCCGCAACGTCGAGCAGCGCGTAGCTGCGCTGCTGCGGCGCGTGGGTCTGCGGCCAGAGCAGATGCGGCGCTACCCGCATGAATTTTCGGGCGGCCAGCGGCAGCGTCTCGGAATTGCACGCGCGCTCGCGCTCAATCCAAGCCTGATCATCGCCGACGAGCCGGTGTCCGCCCTCGACGTCTCGGTGCAGGCGCAGGTCATCAATCTCCTCATGGATCTGCAGGACGAGTATCGCCTGTCCTACGTGTTCATTGCCCACGATCTGGCAGTCGTGGAGCACATCAGCCATCGCGTCGCGGTCATGTATCTGGGCAAGATCGTCGAGCTGACGGACAAAAAATCGCTGTTCGCCGAGCCGCTCCACCCCTACACCGAAGCGTTGCTGTCGGCGGTGCCGAAGCCCGTACCCCCGAAGCCGGACGCAAAGCGGGAGCGGATCGTGCTTTCGGGCGACGTGCCGAGCCCGATGAACCCGCCGTCGGGCTGCCGGTTCCACACCCGCTGCCCGTACGCGGTCAGTCGTTGCAAGGCCGAGGAGCCGGCGTTCCGCGAGGTACGGCCCGGCCATTGGGTCGCTTGCCACCTGCGCGACGCATCGTGATTCTGTGCCGGAAGGCTGGGCAGCGACACGCTTTCGATTGTGAATCGAAGCGATCATCGTATTTTGACGAGCTACGTTGGGAGCCTGCCTCGCTGGCCAATCTCGGCTGAGGCTCTCAATGCCAAGGAGCTCAGTGATTATCGAGCTCTCATGTCTGGTTAGAATCCAAACTGAAAAAAGCTCGCGCCGAGTACATGTTATCCGGAGAGCTGCCCACCTGATGGATCAAGACGAGGCCAACTATGCCACAACGCAAACTGCGCCTCGGGGTGATCGGGCTCGGCCGCGCGTTCAGCCTGATGGTGCCGACCTTTGCACGCCATCCCGCCATCGAGGTCGTCGCCGGCACCGACGTGCGCTCCGAGGCACGCGCGCGCTTCGCGCAGGATTTTGCCGCGCGCGCGCACGCGAGCGCCGAGGCGCTGTGCGAGGATCCGCACGTGGAGGCGGTGTACATCTCGACCCCGCACGAGTTTCACGCCGCGCAGGCACAGCTCGCCGCGTCGCGTGGAAGGCACATTCTGGTCGAGAAGCCGATGGCGCTCACGCTCGCGGACTGCAGCGCCATGATCGAGGCGGCGCGCGCGGCCGGCGTTGTGCTCATGGTCGGGCCGAGCCACAGTTTCGATGCGCCGATTGCGCGCACGCGCGAGCTCGTCGCCGGCGGGGCCTTCGGCGCTTTGCGCATGATCCACGCGCTCAACTACACCGACTGGCTTTATCGTCCGCGCCGGCCGGAGGAGCTTGATCCTCAGGCGGGCGGCATATTGGTGAACCAGGCGCCGCATCAGGTCGATATGGTGCGGCTGATCGCGGGTGGACAGGCGAGGAGCGTGCGCGCATCGGTTGGTGCGTGGGATCGGGCGCGGCCAGCGCCCGCCGCCTATGCGGCGCACATCAGCTTTGAAGGCGGGGTATTCGCGTCGATCAGCTACAGCGGCTACGGCCATTTCGACTCTGACGAATTCACGGGCTGGGTCGGGGAAAGCGGCGACGACAAGGATCGACGCCGGTACGGACACGCACGTGCGCGCCTTGCCGCGCTTGCGAGCGCCGAGCAGGAAGGGGCCCTCAAGGCCGCCGGCAACTACGGCGGCGCCGACTACAAAGGGCCGGCGGCGCTCGCGCATGTCCCGTCGCGTCACCATCAGCACTTCGGTCTGCTGATCGCCTCGTGCGAGCGCGCCGACCTGCGACCCGGACCGGACGGCGTCGCGATCTACGAGGACGCCGGTATACGCATCGAGCCGTTGCCGCCGCCGGCCGTTCCCCGGTCCGAGGTGATCGATGAGCTCTATGCCGCGGTCGTCGACGGGCGTCCGCCGCTGCACGACGGCGCCTGGAGCCGCGCCACCATGGAGGTGTGCCTGGCGATGATTGAGTCGGCGCGAACCGGGACCGAGATCAAGCTCGAACAGCAAGTCTCCGTTCCGTAGGGTGGGTTAGCGCCGCAGGCGCGCAACCCACCAGCGGCGTTGCGGTGGGTTACTGGCCGCGCCGCTAACCCACCCTACAGCCCGCCCCCGCCATACGGCATGGCAGCCTCTAATCACCCCCGCTTGCCGGGTGCCGACGGATTCACCTACTCTGGCCCCCACGCGCAAGCAATCCGAACGCGTTCAATTCGGCCCAAAGCGCAAGAGACTCGCAGGCGAGGATAAGTCACCCATGGAATTCGGCCTGTTCTCCAACAACCGTCGTCCCGACCGCCCCATCGGTGAGGCCTGGAACGAGGATATTTTCGAAGCCGAGGTCGCCGACCGCCTGGGGTTCAACGAGATCTGGTTTTCCGAACACCAGAGCCCGGCCGAGCTCATCATCTGCAAGGCCGCCGGACGCACCGAGCGCATCCGGCTCGGCTCCGCGGTGCGGCCGCTCGGCTATTATCATCCGTTGCAGGTCGCGCTCGAGGCCAACACCACCGACCAGCTCACCGGCGGCCGCTACATGCTCGGGATCGGCACCGGCTTCTATCCCAAGAAGCTCGAGTGGCGCGGACTTGATCCGAACTCCATGCGTGCCGTCATGGAACCGTCGATCGAACTGATGCTCAAACTCTGGAACAGCAAGGAGCCGGTCGATTACGACGGTCCGTTCTGGAAGGGCAAGAAGATGATGCTCGAATGCCCGCCGGTGCAGAAGCCGCATCCGCCGGTCGGCATCGCCGCCGCCAACACGGTCGGGTCGGTCGAGCTCGCCGGCCGGCTCGGCCTCATGGTGTTGACCGGCGATTTCATTCCGATCCCGCGTCTGCGCCTGTTCGCCGACACGCTGGTCAAGTCGCAGATCGCCGCCGGCCGCAAGCCGCGCCGTCGGGATCTGCGCACCTGCCGGGTGATCTACGTGGCGGAAACCGACAAGCAGGCGCTCGAGGATATGCGCGAGTCCTACACCGGGGTCATCAAATGGGAGATCGTCAATACCCCGCACCATCAGGTCGAGCGCATTCCACCCGGCGGCACCCTGCAGGACATCACCTACGATTATCTGGTCGACACCCACAATCTGTTCATCGGCAGCCCCGAGACCGTGACCAGGCGCGTGCTCGAATTCTATGATCAGGTCGGCGGCTTCGGCACGCTCATGTTCCACGCCGGCCGCGACTACGCGACGCGCGAAGGCCGCGCACGTTCGATGACGCTGTTCATGCAGGAGGTCGCGCCCAAGCTGCGCCACCTCGATCCGGACGCCGCGCCCGCGATCGCCGCAGAGTAGGGGTCTCTCCGGGACGTTTGCAACGGCGCGCCGTCGAGTATCGGCCTATCATCCCAACAGATGTCATCACCCGCGATGGGGTACCCAAAGCGGGCGATTCAGTCTTCACGGGCCAAGCATGAGGGGCGCGCACTCATAAAATTCCGACGCGCCGAGGGTCTGCTTTGCTGGCGGTGGGAGGAACTTCCGAGTAGTGCCCCATAGCCCGACATTGCGCCGCCGCCGCCTTTGAGGGGTACGCTGGGACTGTTATGATGCGGCCTAAGCAGTGACATTTAGAGAGCAATGCGCGCGCAACGGACCATCGAACTGCTCGAAGCGCTCGTCGGCTTCGACACGACGAGCCGCAACTCGAACCTTGTGCTGATTGATTGGGTCGAGGCCTATCTCGACCGGTTCGGCGTGGCGCATGAGCGCATAACCGATGAAACCGGCACCAAAGCCAATCTATGGGCGACGATCGGGCCGCCAGGCGTGCCCGGAACTATCCTCTCGGGTCACACGGACGTCGTGCCAGTCGACGGACAGTCATGGTCGAGCGACCCGTTTCGGCTGACGCAGCGCAACGGCCGGCTCTACGGCCGCGGCGCGGCCGACATGAAAGGCTTCAATGCTTGTTGTCTCGCGGCGGTGCCGGACATGCTCGCAGCGCCGCTCGCGCGGCCGATCCACCTTGCGTTCTCCTACGATGAGGAGGTCGGCTGCGTCGGCGTGCGCAGCATGATTGCGCATCTCGAACGCGCGAAGGTGAAACCGGCGGCCTGTTTTGTCGGCGAGCCGACCGAAATGAGCGTGGTGATCGGACACAAGGGCCAGCGCGCGTTGCGCGTCACCGTGCACGGCAAGACTTGCCACTCCGCGCTCGCGCCCCATGGGGTCAATGCGGTCGAATATGCAGCGCGTCTGATCGCCAAGATCCGCGACATCAGCGACCGCCTGGCACGCTCGGGGGCGCGCGATCCGCTGTATGACGTGCCTTACACGACCGCGAACACCGGTGTCGTACACGGCGGCACCGCGCTCAACATCGTGCCCGACCTCTGTACTTTCGAATTCGAGTTCCGCCCACTCGCCGCCGACGACGTGGATGGCCTGGTGGAGGAGGTGATGGCCTTTGCGCGCGAGCGGCTCGAGCCGGAGATGCAGGCGGTCGATCCGGCGGCGCGTATCGCTTTCGAGCCCAAGTCAAGCTGGCCAGGCCTTGAGACGCCGACCGCGTTCGGTATCGTCGGCTTAGGGAAGACGCTCAGCGGCCGAAACGAGCATAGCAAGGTCGCCTACGGCACCGAGGGCGGGCTGTTCGCCTTGTCCGGCATCCCGACGGTGGTGATTGGCCCGGGCTCGATCACTCAGGCGCACAAGGCCGACGAGTACGTTGCGGTCGCGCAGCTTGAGGCCTGCAGCACCTTCCTCGACCGACTCACCGCGCATTCGTGCGCGTGACCTGCCGCGAAGTCGTTGTCTGTTCGCTGAGGCGTGATCCTGTTCCGCACTCGCTGGTGACTCGAACCTCGGGCCAGCGTCGAGTCCTATGGCCTTGTCTCCACCGGGCGTCCTATGCCGGGTTCTCGCAGATGACGATCCAGGGGATGGCGAAGCGGTCGATCACCATTCCGAAGCGTTCGGCAAAAAAGGTCTTGCCCATTGGCATCCGGACGTTTCCCTTGTCGGCGAGCGCCTCGAACACCCGTTCGGCTTCCGCCGGCTTGTCGACGCCGAGGGAGACCGAAAACCCCTTGGGTTGCTCGTAGCCGCACTCACTATTTGGCGGGGCATCGCTGCCCATCAGAACCAGATCGTCTCTGACAAGCCGTGCATGAATGATCTTGCTGCCCCAGTCAGGCGGCACGTGGCTCTCGGCCGGTGTGCCCTTGTAGGTGGACATCATCGTGATCTTTCCACCGAGACATTTTTCGTAGAACTTGAATGCCGTCTCGCAATCGCCGTTGAAGTTGAGATAGGGATTGAGTTGCATGACAGGTTCCTCTGGTTGTTGCACTTTCAAACTCGTTGTTGGCTAGATCAGCAGCCGCGCGTCGACAAGGCGTGTGGCCCTCGCACTCGCGGCTGAACGGCTCGTTGGGGCCGGATCGGCCGGACGCGTTGCTATGCGCGCGACCGTCTGGGTTCGGGCGCAGCGTCGGCGCCGCAACATGCGGCGGCGCTCTTGATGTCCTCGTATTCGTCGTGGCGTCGCACCCAGTCCATCAGGTTGTGATGCGGGCCGGTTTCGTTGCGGCCCTTGGGCGTGCGGTCGAGCACCATGTAGGTTGTCAGCAGCTCTTCGCCGCCGCGCGCATAGCTCGAATAGGTGTGGAAAATGTCGCCGCGTTCATCCTTGTAGAACACACTCATTCCCGGCAATTCTTCGATCGATCCATCGATCATCGCGTAATTGTAAAAGACCTTACCCTTCGCCAACTGTTCCTGGGTGAATGACACATGATAGTCGTAGTTGAAGTCGCTGCCGAACGATGACACCCACTTGAAACTCCAGCCCATGCGCTTGCGGTAGGCTTCGATCTCGGCGAGCGGCGCGCGCGAAACCACGACCACGCTCACGTCATGATGTTCGAGATGCACGAGCCCGCCATTGATATGGTCGGCGCCGAACGAGCAGCCGACGCAGCCTTCCTTCCATCCCGGTCCGAGCATGAAATGATTGATGACGAGCTGGCTGCGCCCGCCGAACAGGTCGGCGAGTGTTTGCTTGCCGCCCGGAGCGTCGAATATGTAGGGCTTATCGACCTTGACCCAGGGCAGCGCCTGGCGTTCGGCATTCAGGCGTTCGCGCATCCGGGTCAGGTGCTTCTCCTTCACCAGGAATTCCTTGTGGGCGGCCAGCCATTCGTCGCGGGACACGATTGGATTGTGCTGCATCACTCGACCTCCGGTGCCCGCGCCAAATCGGCGGGCGGTATTCTGTTATCCACGGATATACGTTGATATCAACATTATGCGGGGATGTCAAACGCCGTTGAGTCCCGAGCCGCGTATGACGTGTACCGCCGGCTAGTATTTGAATGACACGATTTTGCCCTTCTCGGGTCCGCCTCCGGCAATACAGATCGGCGAACGATAGAGCGGCGCCAGGAAGGCGGTGTTCGGCATATCACGGCGGATCTTATCGAACAGCGGCTCAAGGCCAAGATCGACCCAGGCCGGTGGTGCCGCATCATGGTGCGCCGGCAGGAAAAGCTTTGGCTTGAACAACTCGATGAACGGCCACGTATAGCCGATTTGCGTGTCGGCAACCGCGTGCACCTGATAGGCAACAATAGCTACATCGACCGGGCCCAGCTTTTCGGCGAGCGCCCGTACGCCCGGTGTGATCGGTCCGGCGCTTCCGATGAGCACAGCCGTGAAACCCGAAGGGAAAACCAGGCCGTAGGCGAGCGTGCCCTCGGTAATCACCTTGGGGTCGAACGTGCCGAGCGACTGCACCTTCTGGAGCTGGCTCTTCTCCTGCTCCGAAAAAGGAGGCGAATCGCTCTTGTAGAGGCTTGCATAAATGTCGAGGAGGCCAGGCTGGATTGTCGAATGCTGTGCCAGCGCGATCTCGACCGTTGCGTCACCGAATTTCATGGTTTCGCCGCCCTTTGCAACGACGATCTGTTTTTCCGGTGCGCCAAGCGTCTTGGCGATCTCCGCCGTGATTGGCGCGCCGACGACGCTCGCGCCTGTCTGCCTTGCGACCGGCCCAATGTCCGAAATATGATCGAAATGCGCGTGCGAGACGAAGATGGCTTCGGCCTTCGACACGTCCGCGGCATTGAAACCAATCTCATGGCTCCGCGGCGTGCGCTCGAAATAGGCGTCGAACAGATAGACCTTACCTCTGTAAGCGAATTCAAAATTGGCATTGCCGAGCCAACGGATGACGACGGTGTCGGATTCCGGCGGCGGCACCGGCCCTCCGGTCGAGGCGGGCTTGTAACTGGTGCATGCATCCGGGATGTCGGCGGCAAGCGCAGCCCCAGTAAGGGTCAAAATCGCGCTCGCAAGCCACGACAATATCAGCGATTTCGTCATGGGCTCGTTCTCACCTCTCAATTGCAGCCAGTGGGCCTTGGCGCAGAAGGCCCGCATGCGCTCCGGTTGGGTGGGCCAAGTTGAAGGTTAGTTGAGGCGCGACCGTTGTGCCAGCGTCGGGGCGCCGAGCACGGAGAGAGTCGTTGATAATACTCTCGCCGTAACAGATCATTCCGTTAACGACGAAAACCCCGCGCAGAATGGGGCATCGCGTGGGCGCGGTCAGTCCGCCCAGTTGATCACGCGGATTTTAAGGAGAATGGATTCCGCGCTGTCGGGTCCTCAAGACCAATCGGGAGCGAAGCCATCGTTTTCCGATCGCGTGAGGCTCGTACATATCGTTGCTTTCCGCGCTCATCCGGCAGAAGATTGGTGGTATGACGCCGCCGACGGGGAGACTTCCAGTAAATCGCATGGCATCTCTGTTGCGTGCCGCCACCATTGTGGTGACGGCTGCATCGCTGGTTCCGTCTCCGGTACGCGCCCAAACGTACCCAACCCAGGACGTGCACTTCGTTTGCGGCTTTGCCGCCGGCAGCGGCGCCGACATCATCGTGCGCTTTTTCGCCGACAAGATGCGCCCGCTCATGGGCCGTTCGATTATCGTGGAAAACAAAGTGGGCGCGATCGGCAATCTCGCGACCGAATACGTTGCGCGCGCAAAGCCGGACGGCTACACGATCTACGTCACCGGCGCGAGCGGGCTCGCCGCCAACATGCACATCTTCAAGAACCCGTCGGTGGACGTGGCCAAGGAGTTGCAGGTTGCGGCGACCATCAACAAGGCTACCATGATGCTGGGCGTGCGTGCTGATGCGCCCTTCAAGACCGCGCCCGAGCTGACGGCCGCCATGAAGCTCAAGGGCGACAAGGCGAGCTACGCGATCGCCAACCCCACCTCCAAGGTGCTCGGCGCATTGTACAAGGAGAAGGCGGGCCTCCAGTCGGTCGAAGTGCCGTATCGCACCGGCGCCGACTTTCTCAATGACCTCTACAGCGGCAATATCGACTATGCGCTTCCCGACAATATCCAGGCGATGGCGCAGCAGCGTGCCGGCCGCATGCGCATCCTTGCGGTCGGCTCGGGCACGCGCATGCAGTCTGCGCCCGACCTGCCGACCATGACGGAGCTCGGCTATCCGATGGACGTGCGCAGCTGGTGGGCCGCGCTGGTGCCAGCCGCAACGCCGCGCCCGGTGGTCGATCAACTCAATGCCTGGTTCAGTCAGGTGGTCGCGACCGAGGAAGCGCGCGTGTTTCTGGCGGGAATCGCCAGCGATCCCTGGGTGAGCAAGCCCGACGACGGCCAAGCCTATCTGCGCGAACAGATCAAGGATTGGGGCGACTACGTGCGGCTGGCCAAGATCGAGCCGCAGGGTTGAGGCACGTCCGGGCAAAAGGCATGCGCCGGAGCTGATCGCTCAAGCGTAATCCGGCCCGCTTTCCGCGTTCCGGTCCCATACGGATAAACCGGAACACAGATCGAGGCGCTGCAGACCGCTCTCTACATCGATGGTCCGCGCACCTCCGTCAGAGCTTGAATTACGGTGTCGTCTCTTGTTCAAGCTTCAACGCCCGGAGAGCAGCTTCTGCGATCAGCACGTCGTCCTCGACCTTGGCGCCACCCGCTCCGATACCCCCCACCACTTGCCCCTCAAAAACGATGGGGAAACCACCGGGCACGTTGGTGAAGTCGCCATCCATGCGGATTTGCATGCTGACTTCGCCTTCCCGTGGAAAGTACCCGGTGGCCATCCGCTGCGATGCAGCGGTGATCGCTTTTTTAATGGTTGCACGGCCGGAAAAGAATCGAGCGCCGTCCATACGCAGGAAGGCGATCAGGCTGCCACTGCTGTCGACGACGGCAAGACTGATCGGGGCTCCCAGTTCGGTTGCTTTGGCGACGCCTGCGTCCAGCATTTTGCGGCATGCCTCGTGAGTAATGCGGTGGGTCGCAATAAAATCAGGCATACGTTGTTCCTTGTCGTGCGGCGCTAGCGGTCTTGCACATCGATTATGTCGTTATGAGCCTGTCAATGATCGGCTCGGACCTACGCTTCGGCGCCTCGCAGCGCAGCCGGGTCAACAAATCTTCACTCCCATGGCATGAGAGACGCGTGGATCACGTCCGCCACGCCTTGGCCGCCGACCGATCGGATGGCGAGGTCCACATCCTTCAGCCCAAATCGATGGGTCGTGACCAACTCCAGCGGAAAGCGCTTCGAGGCGAGCTGCGCAAGCGCGAGCTCACAGGCCTTGAAGCTGTGGCCGCGCGCGCTCTTGATGGTGATGTACTTCACGGTGACGCGGCCGAGCGGGAAATTCGGGAATTCCGCCATCTCGCCCTGAACGACGATCGTTCCCGCCTTGCGCTTGAGCGCTTCCACGCCGAGCAGGATTGGAATAGTCCCGGCGCCGGCGGTGCAGTCGAGCACAACGTCGACGCCCTTGCCGGCGGTAATCTCCTTGATTCGCGCGAGCGGCTCCTCCTTCTGCACGTCGATCACGTAATCAGCGCCGAGCTTCTTGGCAACGTCGAGCCGCGCGGCGTCCTTGGAGGTGCCGGTGACAATGATCAGCGATGCGCCCGCCTGTTTGCAGATCACGGTCTGGGAAAGGCCCTGTTGGCCCGGGCCTTGGATCAAGACGGTGGAGTTGTAGCCGACGCCGCCTTCGAACAGTGACCATTCGACTCCGTTCGCCATCGGCGTCACCAATCCGGCAAGTTCCGGCGTGACGCCTTTCGGCACATGGTGCAGCACCGCGTTCCACGGCAGATAGATATACTGGGCGAAGCCGCCCCATAGATGCGGCGATTTTTCCGCCGACGTATATCCGTAGCGGACAGCATCAGGGTTGTAGCGCCAGTCAGTGTTCTCACAGTGGCGATACTGGCCGAGGTGACACCACTCGCATTTGCCGCACATCACGTAGTGCTCGACGAACACCAGGTCGCCTTCCTTGAAGCCCTTGCGCCGGGTGAATTCACGCCCTGCCTTGGTGATGATGCCGATGTTCTCATGCCCCATGATGACGGGGGTGTTCGATGGCGGATGTTTGTAGAGCTTGACGTCGGTCCCACAGATGCCGGCGACCTCCATTTTCATGAGCGCCGCGTCCGCCGGAATATCGGGCATCGGGAATTCACGATATTCGGTCTTGCTCGGACCTGTTCGCACTGCCGCAACGACGCATTCCACCGTTGCTTTCCTCCACTAATGGCGGTTACTTCATAGCTTGGGGTTCGAGGGGGCGCAATGCTTGGGTTTACCAACAAAGCTCCCAAACACAGCGAGGCCTTGGAGCAGGTGAGGCAGTGGACGAGCGCGCGTTTTAAGCTTCCCGCAGACGCGGTGATCCTGGTAGCGGAGATAGCCTGTGCCCTTCCTGGCTGTCCGCCGCTCGAAACTGTCGTTGCGTTTTGGTTGGATGACAAGCGCCACAAGTTCAAGATATTCAAGCGACCGGCGGAGGTTGTCTTGGATGATCTGCCCCCTGCTTGGCTAAAGGATGCACTCGCTGGATCTGATGCCGTCGAATGCGGTTGTTGCTGAAGCGCAAGCGCTGCGCCGCATGGCCGCGGCGCCGGAGCCGACGACCTCATGGCGTGTGGCGAGGCCGTCGATGATCGCAATGGGCATCGACATCAACCTTTGATTTGCCGGCCAGCGCGCACATCGGCGATCAGGGTGACGAGGGCGTCGAGACTGATTTTAGCTACGTTGGCGTAGGTCTCGGTCTTTGAGTCGAGCCACTTTTCTCCGTAGCCGATGGCGGTGTGGGCCATGCGTATGCGTCCATCAAGCCACGGCCCACCGCCGAACCCGCCGACCACCGGAATCGCGACGGCCTTCGCCACCGCGGCACCGACGACCGGTCCCGAGTTCGTGAAGTCGAGCAGTGATGCACCCGCGTCCTCCAGCAGTTTTGCTTCCGCGACCAGCTTCGCCGCCATGTCGGGTGTTGCCTGCGCGGCCGACGAATTCTGCGCCGCGTAGGGGATGCCGAACTTCATCGCCGTCTGCGGGGTCAGCCCGAATTGCGCAAAGACCGGAATCCCGGCGCGCACGAGGGCGCGCACCGCTTCGGGAAAATCCGCGGCGCCGTCAAGCTTGACCATGTCTGCGCCGGCCTCTTTGACCAGCCTGATAGCCGCGCGCAGTGCGCTGTCGATGCCCTCTTGCAGCGGACCGAACGGCATGTCGCAGCTCACCAGCGCGCGCTCGACGCCACGACGCACCGCCCTGCAGACGACGAGCATCTCTTCCATCGTGACTTCAAGCGGGTTGGCATGGCCCCACAAATTGACGCCGACCGAGTCTCCCACCGAGACAAAATCCACGCCGGCGCGATCCGCAATTCGGGCGATCTGATAGTCCCAAGCGACCACTCCCACGCTTCTCTTTCCGTCGCGCTTCATTTGCTGGAGCGCAGGAATGCTGATCTTGGTCTCCATAATCCTTCACTTTCTCTCTACCGGGGGCCGGGGTAGACTCACCCGAGGATATCAAGCCATCGCCGCCCGGGCCCCGCCGGAAACCGATCGTCGGGATAACACTCGTTCTGATCGCTGCTTTTGCTGATGCTTGGAGCGTCCCCACGGGTCACCGGCGATCTCGATTTGAGTGTAGCATCTCCTGTCTGAAAAAATGTAACCTTGCGCCAGGATAGGCTTGGAGCTGTCTTCGAGCTCAACGCGCTCGTCGACGTCCCATCACAACATGCCGACTGGCGCCCGGTAATCGAGGAGGAACCGTCGTGACCACTCAGAAGACCCGGAACAAGACTCAAGTCGCGATCATGAACGCTGTCCATGACCTGCCCGTCCTCGTCGCCCGCGACGAAGGGTTTTTCAAGGACGAGGGCCTGGACATCGAGTTCGTGACCACACCCGGAATGGCCCAGGTCACAACGTCCCACGCCGTCAGGTTTGATTCCATATTCGATCGTCCGCTTGACTCGGTCTACAACGACGGCGGCATCGACCAATATCGCATGTGTGAATGGGGAATCATGAAACGCGCCGTCGAGGCCGACTGCAGCGGCCTTCGCGGGCGAAAGATCGTTGCCCTGGGTGCCTCGATGTCGAGATTTGCTATCGCGGTTGCCGGCGACTCCAATGTCTACGAGCCCGAGATGCTGAAGGACAAGGAGATCGCGGTGACACCGAACAACGGGTCTCACTTCACGACACTGAAGATGATGGAAGGCTTCCTGGCGCCGGAGCACGTCAAGACGACCAATGCCGGCACGATGCCCAAGCGGATCGAGGCGTTGCGCCAAGGCAAGGTCGCGGCGGTGAGCCTGATGGAGCCCTGGATCAGTGTCGCGCAGAAGCAGGGCTTGCGCATCCTGATCGAGTCGCACTCGACCCGCAGCGAGGCGGCCAGCGACGACCTCGACGGAAAGACGCTCGCGGCGATGTTTCGGGCGCAGGCGAGAGCCGTCAAAGTTCTTGAAAAGGATCCCACTCCCTACCTCCGCTACCTTGTCGCGGAGACCGGCGGCCTGCTGGAGCCCCATGAGCTGCAGGCGTGGCGCCTCCTGCACGCGGCGCCACAGCCTTATACGCGCGAGCGCTTCGACGACACCTACAACTGGACGGTGAAGTGGAACATGGTTGTACCTGGAGCCACCTACGAGAAGGTCGTCGACAACCGTGCCTGGGCGTAGCGTGGTCCATCTGTCGTCGGGCGGGCAATGCGCGGAGCAAACTCAAGTGCTTTTGCACGACGGCTTTCCCGGCCAGAGCGTGATGATTTATCTTCGATTCATCATCCCGCTCTACGTTCATGTTAGAGCATGATCTTTCCGAAAACCGGTGTCCACTTTTCGGGATCATGCTCCAGGCCGCCGGTTGCGGAGATCCGCCCTGACGCGCTGAGCACGTTTCCCGCGCACCCCAACCTGCGGCCATGTCAGGCTGCCGTGACGAAGTCGACGCTGGGTTGTTTGTATTCACGCAATCGCGGAAGCACCTCCTTGGCGAATACCGTCAGGTTGTCGACGGTCTCTTCATGCGAGAGCGAACCGGCGTGCCCCATCATCAGGAGGTTGCCCATTCCGCCGCAATAGTCGCAGAAGTCGGTGATCTGATCGTAGACCTGATCCGGGTTGCCACAGAACATGATCGCCGCATCGATCAATTCCTGAACGGATGCCGTTCGCATGTCGATCGTGCGTCCGTCCTTCGTGATGCTGCGCGCGGGAGCTTTGCCCGCGAGCAGGCGTGCATTGGCTTCGACCGATAAATATCCAGGCGGATTGCGAAAACCCGGCGATACGATCGCACTGGTCCGCAGGTAGGAGGCGATGTACTCCGCGCGTTCGCGAGCCTTCTGCTCAGTCGACGCGACCGCGACCAGGCCGAGATACGCGAACCGATCGGCCGTAGGGGCGCGCCGACCAACGTCCATGTAGCCTTGACGATAGACGTCGTAGAGCGGCCGCGTGTTGTAGCCGAACCCGAGTACTGCCATCACATAGCCCTTCTCGCCGAGCACCCGAGCGTTGTTGCGGCTCGCGGTGGTGCTCCATACCGGTGGGTGCGGCGTCTGGTAAGGGCGCGGCCAGATATTCACATGGCGATAGTGGAAGTTGTCGCTTTCCCAGTTGAATGGCTCGTCGTGACTGGTCATGGCTTTGATCACGAAATCATGCGCTTCCCAAAAGCGGTCCATCACGCCGACGGCATTCTGGTTGGAGCACGGCGAACTCGTAAGGCACCCCCTTGACAAATCCCATGTCGAGCCGGCCACGCGATATCACATCAATCGTGGCCAATTCCTCAGCGATGCGCAGCGGATCCGTCCGGTGGGCGATCGGATAGCCGAGCACCAGGATTCGGGCTCGTTTTGTAATGCGTGCCAGCACTGAAAGCGCCACGGCGCTGGTGGATGACATGCATGTCGCAGTCTGGTGATGTTCGTTGACCATCACGTCGAGACCAAGTTCGTCTGCGAGCATCCATTCATCATAGTAGCGATGGAACAGGTCGGCGGCGATCGCCGGGTCGAGCCGGCGGTTCGGTAGTGTGACGCGCAAGGTGCCTTGGTGCTCGTTCCAAGCGTTTGGATATGGCTGTTCGGTGAAATGATAGACTCTCACGAAGATCTCCTACGGATGGTTCACCGACGGATCGTGTTTCAGATGAAGTCGAAGATTTTCATCGCGAAAATCTTCGGCTGCTCGATATGCGGCAGGTGGCCGGCGTCGTCGATAAGCTCGAAGCGTGCGCCGGGCACGGCAGCACAATAACTACGTCCGTAATCCGCCGATACAATGCGGTCCTGCGCGCCCCAGAGAAACAGCGTCGGCACGGCAATGCGATGCAACCGGTCCCGGAGCTTCGGATTGTGCATGTAGGGCGACCAGGTAAAACGCGCGAGCGACTCGCGGTTCTGCGCGATTGCTAGCACGTCTGCGTCAGGCATGGCCTTATAATCCCTCCCGGCGACGTTCGGATCTGCGAAAGCCGCCGCATTGAACTCGTCCTCGGTCATTGCGAAGATATCAGCGATATCGCGAGTTTCGCGGTCACCTACCTTGATCCCGACCGCATTCGCCATCACCAGGTGGGACAGGCGGGCCGTGGACTTCACGGCTATCTCGGCCGCGATCCACGCCCCGAATGACACGCCGACCAACACCACATCGCGCAGGTCGAGCTCATCCAGCAGGTCGAGGTAGAAATAGGAGAGATCGTCCACCGTCGTGAGCGAGGCGGGCCGCTCGGAGCCGCCAAAACCGGGATGGTACGGGGCGAGGACCCGAACCTGCTGCGCCAACAGGTCGAGCGCGGCCGTTCCGGGATCGATTCCGATGCCGGCATTGAGAAACAGCAGCGGCCGACCGATGCCGTGGTCCAGCATCTCGACGCCAGCGCCCCGCACCTTCATTTGCGACACGTGATCGATCAATTCGGCCGCTCCCTTGCTGGCATGCTTCGGAGTTCAACAGAATATCGTGTTTGCTAAACCAGATTCGGTGACGCAACGGTCCCTCGGCTTCAGGGCGCTGGCTTGCGGCCGAGCGACGTCGCAATTGCCGCCAGGGTAGCGCGCTGCTCCGCGATCCCGGCAGCGAATTCCGCGGGCCCGCCGAGCTGCACGATCTGGCCGATCGACGCGAGCCGCGCCGGGATCACCGGGTCGGCGGCGGCCGCCAGTACATCGGCGGCGATGCGCTCGCGCAATTCGTCCGCCATGCCGCGGGGGCCGAACAAGCCGTTCAATCCCTCCAGCGTCATGGCCGGGTAGCCGGATTCGATCGCGGTCGGCACCTGCGGGGCCACCGGGGCGCGGGTGCGGCTGTTGATGGCCAGCACCCGGATGCGGCCGGTCTGCAGCAACGGCAGCACAACTGCAAGCGACGTCATCAGCACCTGGATGCGTCCCTCGGCGAGATCGTTGGGCGCCTGCAGGATGTCACGATAGGGAATTCGCGCCATTTGCGCACCGGAGATCGCGAGAAACCTGACAGTAGGAAATCACTCAGACCCTGAGCGGCCGCAGCATTGAGCTTGCCGGGGCGCTCGCGCGCATAGGCCGCCAGTTCGCGCAACGACCGGACGTCGAGTTGGTCGGGCACCGAGACCGCGAGCACGACGGCCGCGACACATGCGATCGGCAACAGATCACGCCCCGCATCATAGGGCAGCTTGTCGTGCTCGTAGGGATGGACCGTGAAGGTCCCGGCCGATGCGAACAGCAGGGTGTGATCGTCATTGGCGCCAACGAAGGAGCCGATAGCAACGAGGCCGTCGCCGCCGGGCCGGTTGTCGACCACGACGGACTTGCCCCATCGCGCCGAGAGCCGATCGGCGAACAGCCGCGCGTCGATATCGGTCGCGCTGCCCGGCCCGAACGGCACGATGAACTTGACGGTCCGTTGCGGCCAGACCTGTGCCGGAGCCTGCGCCCACAAGGGCAACGTCGCCACAGCAAGGCTGCCAAGGAGAACGACTGCGAACAGCGCGCGCCAGTCCGCCAAGCTCTTTGCTCGAATACGTGCTGATATCAATTTGGCATGGTTCGCCATGGTAGACCATCGATGCACCCTGTGCCGAAATCGCCAGGTCATTGCTACGACTGCCCGCCGCTGCAATTGATCACTTCTCCGGTGATGAAGCTCGCATCGTCGGACGCCAGAAAGGCAATGGCGGCTGCCTGCTCGTCGGGGATCCCTCGCCGTTTGAGGGCTTGATGATTTTGGCTGTCCTCGACCATTTCGCGCCGGAATTGTTCTGCCTCGATCGTGGGTCCGTCATCGGCTACGACACCGGGCCGAATGAGGAGTTTTGGGGTCACGCGATCTGGAATATCCGTTCCTCCTGGTGAGACAGTATTGATCCGGATTCCATAGCGGCCATACTCCATCGCCAGAACCTTGCCCAGCGCCATGATACCGCCTTTGCTGGCCGCATATGGGACGCGGTACAGGCCGCGGATCGACTGCGAGCCCAGGTTGACGATGGAGCCCGACCTCTGCTCCATCATGATTGGCAGCACCGCAAGACAACACCAGAGGGTCGGATATAACGAACGCTCGATTTCGAGTTTCACTTCGTCTTCGTTGTACAGGTGGTATGGCTTGATCCAGATTGTACCGCCCACGTTGTTGACAAGCACGTCGATCCGACCATAGGCGGCCAGCGATCGAGCCATCAGATCCTGCGCCCCGGCAAACGTGCTCAGATCGACCAGAGCCTTTGTCGCCTCGATACCGTGATCGCGCAGTTCCGTCGTTGCTTCCGTCGCGGTGGCGTCGATGCGATCAGCTACGACCACCTTGCCCCCCTCCTGGCCCAACCGTCGCGCCGTCGCGCGTCCGATACCCTGGCCGGCGCCGGTGACGACGCAGACCTTGTCCTTGAGCCTGCGGGCGCCGGCTGCGCGGGCGTCCAGTTCGTCCGCCATGATCGCTCCGTCGACAAATTTTGAGTCGCAAGGTGCTGAAGCGAAGCGGCGGAGGCCGCCCCGGAGGAAGACCGCCGCGAGCCCGCTGATGCGCAACTACCGCAACGCGTAACCCCGTTTTTCTGGGCGGCGGCGTGATCCGGCCGAGTGGAAGAGATCGGATCGGCGCATGCATCGTGCCTTCGTCGTTTCAGATCGAAGTATGCGTCACGCCTTCCTTCGCCTCGAAGGGATCGCCCTTTGCCTTATTGAAAGGCACTCCTGCCGGCAGGACAAACGACGCCGAGCGCACGCGTTGGCACTCCGGATCCAGGCCGGGCGGAGATATCCCTTTCTGCAGATCGAGCGCCGCCCTCCGCAAACGGTGCCGCGCCATGATGATCGCGTTATCGGTCGATACCAAATTCTCCTTGGTCCGATCCTGGATCGGCCCCATGCTTTCCTGCACTGACGCGTCCTGCATCGCGATTCCCATAACACCGCTGTAGGTGAGCCCCTTCCTCTGGGCGGCGCGATCCATCATGTAGTCGTTGTCTTTGTTGATCATCGGTCGGAAAGTGCCGGGGACGAACTGGACGTGCAAGCCGCCACCCTCCCGCATAGTGACGAGTTCCGCCTCGGTCAGTGGTCGCGTCGGGTGGTAGGTGAAGGTCCAGGTGAAACAGTTTTCGTCGTCGATGGGGACCCACGCATGGCTATTGAGGGCGTTGTCTCCATAGGGCGGGACGATGGTGTACCACGGCATGATCCATTGGGTCACACGCCAATAATACTGTCCATTTTCAGCGTTCCGGCGAGCGCCGATATAGAGGCCGCCCGGAGACTCAATGACTTCAAATCTCGGTTTTCGGTCATTGAGATGATAGTTCGAGCCCTTCGACCCTCGGTGCAGCGGATCCCTCAGCAACTCGCCGCTGTGAAGGAACGACACGTGGCTGGAATTGATGCCGCCTTCCATGGCCTGAAGATAGTTGCACTCCTCCAAGCGTTTCGACAGATAGCGGTGGCTGGCCGGCACTCTGGTCCATTCAAACGCTGGGGCAGGGGGCTGTTCTTCCGGCCGTCCCATGTAGGTCCAGACGATTCCGCCGATCTCCGCGCAGGGGTAGGATTTTAATTTGATCTTTTTGCAGAAGCCGCTTTCCTCGGGCTCGGAGGGAACCTCGGTGCATTGGCCGGTGACGTCGTATTTCCAACCGTGATAAGGGCAGCGAAGGCCGCCCTCTTCGTTGCGCCCGAACCACAGCGAGACGCCGCGATGGGCGCAGAACTCGTCGATCAAGCCGAGCCGTCCATGGCTGTCCCGGAAGGCGAGAAGCCGTTCCGACAGCAGCTTGACGCGCACTGGCGCACACTCTGGCTCTGGAAGTTCCTCGGACAGGAGAAACGGGATCCAATAGCGACGGAACAGGTTTCCCATCGGGGTTTCCGGTCCGGTCGACGTGATGACCTTGTTCTGCTCGTTGGTCAGCATCCGACTTCCCCTGTTCGCTGCGGCTTCCGGAAAAGCCTCTGGCCTAACGCTTGGCCGGAATGTCGAGCATTTTAGCAATCCCGGCAAACTTGGCACGCTGTTCCTCGATCGAGGCGGCGAATTGGGCGGGCGTTCCCGGATTGACGATCTGCCCGGTGGCGGCCACCCGTGTCGCGAGTGCGGGGTCGGAAACGACGGCCTGAACATCAGCGGCGATCCGTTCACGGATCTCGCCCGGCAGTCTCGAAGTTGCGAACAGGCCGACCAGCCCATCGAGCTGCAAAGCCGGGTAGCCGGCCTCGGCGGCGGTCGGAACGTCGGGCGCCGCGGGCGCGCGTTCGCCGTTCGTCACCGCAAGTATCTTGACCTTTCCGGCCTCGACTTGCGATCGCACCGTCACCAGCGCCGACAGGAAAACCTCAATGCGTGCCTCGGCCAGATCGTTGACCGCCTGTACAGGATCGCGATACGGAACCCTCACCATGCTGAGGCCGGCGTCGTGCAGAAAGCCGAGAAAGGTCAAATCGGTCGAGCCTGTAACGCTGGCCCAGTGAAGTTTCCCAGGTCCCGCGCGCACGTCCTCGACCAGGTCGGCGAGAGAGCCGAAATTCCGGCCCGCTGGTACCGCAATGGAGATGATGGTGTTGGTAACTCTCGCAATCGGCATGAGCTCATGCGGGTCGTAGGAGAGTTTGTCGTAGAGGAACGGATGAGTCGTGAACGTCCCGGTCGGGGTGAAGAGCAGCGCATGATCATCAGGTGACGCCAGGAACGCCGTAAGCGCTATTGTTCCATCGGCCCCAGGGCGATTCTCGACGACGACTGGCTGGCCCCAGCGTTTGCTCAATTGATCGGCCAGCAGGCGGGCCGTGATGTCGGCGCCGCTGCCGGGACCGATCGGCACCATCACTTTGATCGGTCGTTGCGGCCACGTCTGGGCTGTCGATGGTGCCCCCGATAGCAGGCATACGACCGCCCCAAGGCACGCCAACGTCTTCACCATTTGGTCCATTGCGTCGCCGCAAGCTCGCATACGCGAAAAAACGAAGCCGGGACCTGCATTGCCGCCTTGGTCCGTTCAGCCGGTCTTCTGGCCGACGAAGTCGGTGAGCTCCTTGCGGGTCATGTCCGGCGCGAACCAGATGAACAGCGGCGCGAGCAACAGGAACGAGAGCGCCAACAGGGGCAGGCCGGCAGCAACCGAGTAGGCAGTTGCGATCCAGCCCATGATCAACGGCGCGAGCGAGGCGACCGCGAGCCCAAAGGTGAAAGATGCGCCGACGCCGGTGCCGCGGATCTGGGTCGGGAACAGCTCCGCGGTATAGCCGAGGCCGGTGCCGAAGCTGCCGGTGATGAGGAAGTTTGTCGCCAGCCCAACCCAGAATAAGCTCGATGCACTGTCGAGCTGACCCATCACGACCAGGAGGATGCTGCCCGGTACGGCGAAAGCCGGAATCACCCAGCGCCGCCCGAACAAATCGCAGAGCCAGCCGCAGAACCAATAGGCGAAGATTGCAACAAACATCCAAATAGAAAGGTAAGTCCCCATGGTCTGGAAGCCGAGATGCTTCTCGGTCGCGAGATAGAACGGCATCCAGGCGGACCAGCCGAGCCAGGTGAAGAGATAGAAGAAGTAGACCAGGGACGCGATCAGCGTTTCGCGCGGGTATTCGCGCGCTGGCGACAGGATATCGAGTTGCTTCTTGAGTCCCTCTTTGAGCATCTGCGCGGTGACGCGCTCGTAGCGCGGGCTTTCCTTGATGCCGATACGGATCCAGAGAACGAGCAGCGCCGGGATGATGCCGAGGAAGTACAGTGAGCGCCATCCCCACAGCGGCACGACGACGAGGGCCGCGAGCGAGCACAGCATGTAGCCGAACGGGTAGCCGCCGACGAGGCCGCCCAACGCGGTGGCGCGCCATTTGGTCGGCGCAGTCTCGGTGACCATCAGCATGCCGACCGGGTTTTCTCCGGCCAATGCGATCCGGGTGATCGAGCTGAAGATCAAGAGAGTGATCCAGCCGGTCGAAAAGCCGGTGAGGCCGGTGAATACCGAATAACCCAGGATCGACCAGATCAGTGCCGGCTTTCGACCATAGAGGTCGGCGAACACCGGGAAGACAAACGTGCCGATGAGCCCGATCCAGCGCGAGACCGTGGTCACGGTTCCCATCGTCGCCGGCGTGATCCCCCATTCCTTGATGAGGATCGGCGTGACGAGTTGCATGATCGTTGCTTCGTAGATGTCGAACGCCCAGCCGAGGATGCAGATCGCCAGCACTGTGGCGCTGTACCTGGTCCATCGATCGCTGGACGTTGCGGGTACCGGCGCGGCGGCCGGCGCTGTGGCAATAGCCATGACCCGGTTCCTTCCCTGTGGTCCCGCTCTTTTGGCGGATTTGTTATGTCAAGCCTCACGCACGGCAGGCATTCCGTCAAGCCATTAACTCAGGCCTGCAACGCGGAGGCTATGCGGCTCAGCCGCCCAACCCGCGCACCGCCTCCGGTTGCTCGAGCTGAGGCAGGTGCCCGGCGTTATCGATCAGCTCGACCTGCGCGTCGGCAGTTCGCCGTGCGAATTCCTGCGTATAGGCCGGTGCGACGATGCGGCCCGCCTTGCCCCAGCCTTGGCCGAGTTTTTCACAGAGGATCAGTTGGTCGGCCGGGGCAGACCGCGTTCAGGCAGCGACGGTCCGCGCCTCGTCTGCAATCATGGCGTCGATGACGCGGCGCGCCCGCATTGAGCCGGCATCGATATTGAGGGTGCGCAGCGCATGGTCGGGAAGCTCATTGATCGCGCGTTGCTGCGCCTCGACCACGACCTGATCCTCTACGAAAATCTTTGCGTTGGCCTCGCGCAGCTGCGTTGTGAGCGACTGATCGCGAAGCTTATAATTGCGCACCAGAGACCAGAAATAAATGCACGTCTTATCCGTCTCCGGAGTGATCGTGTTAAGCACCCGGCCGTTGACCCCCTTCGAGCGATCGCCCTGCGGTGCGCCGGTTCCTGCCGGCGCGACACCGACATCGAGCACGATCGTGCACGGGGCCTCGAACCGGATAATCTGCCAACGGTCGACGTTGCCCGGTTTGCCTAATTGAGCGCGCCAAAACGGCGGTGCATCGATGTCCAGCATCCATCGTGTCGACGTCACGGTAAGTCCACTGTGCGTCGTCGTCATCGGCGCTTCGGCTACATGTTTGTTTCCGATGCTGGTCGCATGCACGAAGGATTCATGCGTGAGATCCATGAGATTATCGACGAACAACCGGTAGTCGCATTTGGCGAACATGGTCTTTCCGTCGCCTTCCCACTCAGGATCTTCGTTCCAATGCATGTCCGGAACGAGCGTCGGATCGGCACGCGCGGGATCGCCTGGCCACACCCAGACGAAACGGTGTCGATCAATAACCGGATATGAAGGCACGCGCGCCGATGGATTCAATTTATCTTGCGAAGGCATCCGTGTGCATTGGCCTTTGCTGTCGAACGCGAGGCCATGATAGCGGCAGACAACCTCCTCACCCTCAAGCCATCCCATCGAAAGCGGCAAGAGCCGGTGCCAGCAAGCGTCCTCAAGGGCGACGACCGAGCCGTCGGACTTTCGCCAAAATATCATCCGCTTAGTACAAATTGTTCGCGCAAGAAGTTCGCGCCTCCCGACCTCGTGAACTCCAGGCGGCTGCGTACCAAGCATTAAGGGGGAAAGATCGGATTGTTTCCATAGATTGATCCCTTATGACGCTTTACCTTGAGCCAGATTACTGCATCCAAGCTCGGCTTTTAAGCTGGTCGATTTTGCGACACACTTGGGAATCCTGGAAGCCCGCGTACAGAGCCGGCGCTTCAAGTGGCTCGACGTTCCC
Organism: uncultured Alphaproteobacteria bacterium; assembly: GCA_963833605.1. Lineage (GTDB taxonomy): Bacteria > Pseudomonadota > Alphaproteobacteria > Rhizobiales > Xanthobacteraceae > JAFAXD01. Next base: position 531,744 of record CAWHYZ010000017.1, on the reverse strand, counting down.
CCGCTGCAGTTCCCTCGGGCGGACGCAATCCTGATCGGGTGTCAAAGGGTCGTTCGAACTCACGAGCCCCGCCATTGCGCGACCGGATCGTAGCTGTAGATCCATCGATAGATCTCATTTGTCGTTGAACCGAACCGTGTCACGAAGACGAATTCACGGCGCAGGCGGTCCCAATCCGAGTGCAGCTTCTTGAAGCGGACTTCGGTGCGCGAAAGCTGTTGTATCCTCGTCGCCCGCGGCTTGCGCACCGCTTCATAGGCGGCCAGCGCCGCGCGCGGATCCTCGGCACTCGCGTGGAGCCATTGGGCCAGGACATAGGCGTCCTCGAAGGCCATATTGGCGCCTTGCCCGAAAGTCGCGAGCATGGCATGCGCGGAATCGCCGAGAAGGGTCACCCGATCCTTCGTCCACTGCGCCGCGCGTTCGCCTGTGAACTGACCCCATTTCGAGCAGGATGTCGCTTCTCCCATCATCCTGCGCAGCGTTTCTCCCGCATGGGGGAAGGCTGCCAGCATTTCATCGACGCTGCTCGGCACCGACCAAGACGGCTCTGTCCAGCCGGGTTGTTGTCGGACGGCCACGAAATTTATGAAGCTGCCTCGCCGAATGTAGTAGCTGATGACGAACCCGCCCTCGCCGGACCATTGGTTCACATAGCGGTCGTGATAGTCCTTCGGCAACGCCGCGCTTGGCGCCAGCGCGCGCCAGCACATCGTTCCCGCGTAGTGCGGGCCTTCGCCGCCGAAGATGCAGGCGCGAACCGCCGAACGGATCCCGTCGCAACCGACGACAACGTCGGCTTCGGCGCCGGTGCCGTCGTCAAATGACAGGCCGACCGAGCCGTTGCGGGTTTCGACCAGCGTGCATCGCTTGCCAAGCTGGATGCTGGCCTGCGGCACCGCCTCCGAGAGGAGGCGGTGCAGGTCGCTGCGATGGACGACGTAGTATTTGGCGCCGTAGCGCTGTTCGAAATCCCCAAATGGTAGACTATAGCGAATCTCGCCCGTGCTCCAATCGCGCCAGCTCAGTCCAATCGGTTCAGATGCGATCGCATGTAGCTTGTCAGCGAGCCCAACCGCGCCAAAGAATTTCACGGAATTGGGGCTGATGTTGATGCCGGCGCCGAACTCGGCGAGTTCGGATGCCTGCTCGTAGACCTGCACATCGAAACCCTGCCGGCGCAGCGTGATGGTCGCCGCTAACCCGCCGAGGCCTGCTCCGACAATAGCAATGCGACGCGCTTTCCCCATCTCATGGACCCGGAGCCGTGTTATGAACCAATCCTGCAAATCAAAACGTCTTCAAACAAACAAGAAAGAAACGCGGGAGCGCTCTCTGATCCCCACCCGAATCAGAAAGCGCTCCCGCAGCCCCCCCAGGCTATTGCACCACGTCCATTTTGACCTTCGCGACGCCTTGGCCGACCATTCCCAGCGATTGCGCCGCCGAATGCGACACATCGATGGAGCGTCCGGCCACATAGGGGCCGCGGTCGTTGATCCGAACCGTCACGGACTGTCCGTTGTTCAGGTTGGTCACCCGCACCTTGGTTCCGAACGGCAGCGAGCGGTGCGCGGCCGTCAATTCGTTGGGATTGAACCGCTCGCCGTTCGCGGTCTGCTGTCCGTGCGAATAGAAGCTCGCCACTCCGGAGGCCGAATCGCCCGGCGCGAGCGACGCCTGCCTGGTTCGCACGAACGGGCTGCGGTGTCCCGCCACGTGCCGCTTGCTGGCGTAGGCGACCCTCCTGGCCTGGTGCAGCGACGCCTGGCGCATGGCGAGCGATGACTGGTTGTTGGCGGTCGGCGTCTGCATGCAGGCCGCAAGCGAGGCCGCGGTTGCGGCGGCGGCGAACAGGCGAAGCGCGATCCCGGCTCGGGCGGACCAGGCCCGGCGCTGATCAAACGATGAAAGTTTTGCGTCGATCGCGACGCGCGGACAATTCGCAGAACTGATCAAAGACATTTTGATATCCCCCACCCACGCGAGCGAAGGTCTTCGGCAATGAGGGCGGAACCGTGGCTCAGGGACCGTCGACCATCACGCGGTTCGGCGTTTCCATTTGGGTGTGTTTATTTTGTCACAACGAAGACAGGGTCCTTTAAGGATTTCCCTGTAAAATCAAGAAAGCATTTGATTGGTCCCACTTGGGCAAAGTCGGCGCTTCAGCTGGCGATCGCTTCTTCGCCTACAACCTGCTCTTTGAGCGGTAGCTCTTCCATCGCCAGAATCGCCCCGAGCGCGGTCAGAAAGCCGACCGCGGCGACGCCGAAAATCCACCGGAAGATGGCAGCGAAATCGGCGCCGCTCTTGGTTAAATCATTGCCCGAGAGGCCCTGCAGGTCGCCGGACGCGTGCAACTGGCTGAACAAGATGGCCCCGAAGACAGCGACCGCGATCGCGCCGCCGAGCTGGCGGACGAACACAAGCACTCCCGTCGCGGTGCCGAGCTGGCCGGCGGGAGCCGCGTTCTGGACGCAGATCGTGGTCACCGGCAGGATCGTTCCAAATCCGATGCTGGTCATGGCCAGCAGGACTTCGGCCGCGACGAGCGGCATTCCCTTTGGATCGACGCTCATTGCTGCCATTGCGATCGTGGCCACTGCAAGTCCAATCATCGGGAGGCGCTTGTAGTGTCTGACGTCAGCCATCAGGCGGCCGGCGATGCCGGCGCCGATCGCCGTTCCGATCATCAGCGGAATCAGTGCCACACCCGATTGCGTGGGGCTGAACCCGCGCACCGATTCGAAATAGATCGGCGTAAAGATGATCAAACCGATCGCAGTTCCCATGGCGAGCGCGCAGGCAAGGGTCGCAGTCAGCACCACCTCGTTGGCCAGCACTGAAAACGGGAGCAGCGGCTCGGCCGCGTGGCGTTGGCGCATGAAGAATAGCGCCGCAAAGATCGCAAACGTGACGACGAGGGCGAGGATATGGGGCGAGGCCCATGGGTAGCGTACGCCGCCCCAGCTCAGCGCCAGCATGAGCGCAACCGTTGCCACCACCAGCAGCCCGGCGCCCGCAAAGTCGATCTGATGGTGCCGCCGGCTCACCGGCAGCTTGCGCAGCAGTGAATAGATCAGGCCAAGAGCCAAGAGCCCGATCGGGGGATTGATCCAGAAGATGAGCGACCAGTGCAGATGCTCGGCGATGAATCCGCCGAGCAGCGGGCCGGCGAGGCTCGCGACCACGAACACGCCGGACACGTAGGCCTGGTAGCGCGGACGTTCCTTGGGGGGGATGATGTCGCCGATGATGGTCTGCGACAGCGAAATCAGCCCGCCGCCGCCAAGTCCCTGGAACGTACGGGCGATGATCATGGTCAGCATAGTCGGCGAAAGGGCGCAGGCCACCGAACCGGCCACGAACACGCCGACCGCGACCAGCAGGGTGACACGGCGGCCGTAGCTGTCACTCAGTTTGCCGTACAGTGGCGTCACCACGGTCGAGGCAAGCAGATAGGCCGTCACCACCCAGGTGAGCTGGTGAGCATCGCCGAGTTCGCGGCCGATCGTCGGCAGCGCGGTTGAAACGATGGTCTGGTCGAGCGCGGCGATCAGCATCGCCAGCAAGACGCCGTAAACGATCAGGCGCGCCTCGGCCGGGGTCAGCGCGGAATGTGACGGGGAAGGCGGGCCGGAGCCGGAGGCGGGATCTGCGTCGGCCATTTGCAAGCGTGCTCCAGCATCCTGGCTGCCGCAGACAGTACCAGCAACATTGCGTTCTAACCGAACCTTTTCGATCGGTCTACAAACAGCCCGATCCGTTTGAACGCCTGCAGATCGGCGTTGACTCTCTCCTTCATGGGTTGAGCACCGCCCGTTGGGCGCGCCCGGGCAGACCGCGAGCTTCTCATCACGCGAGCGTGCCGCCCGCCCGCATCGGGCCTTGACGCGATGCGGGACGCCGCTGACTGGCTCGATCACTATCGCTGCTTCTGGGAGGCGAGCTTCGAGCGCCTCGACGACAATCTGCAGGGGCTGCAGACGCGCAAGAATCCGCGCCGCAAGCGCAAAAAATCAGGCGCCTGAGCGGCGCAAGGTCCACGGGCTACGTTTGCAAGATAGCTACCAAGCTTGATAAAAATATGTATTGACAGTTGCAAAAATAAAGTCTATGTCACTTTGCTAACGCGTCGAATTGCGCCCTGGGCGACGGGCACTTCATCAAAATGGAAACGGACGAGGACCAACGAGGGTCGACCGCACAAGCGGTCGGGCGTAGCCCCGGGCGCATGCTGTGTGGTGCGGCGAACTCCTGCTGGACTGGGGCCAAGCAAGGCTCATGCCAGGTCATCTATGGAGGTCATCTATGTGGGCATCAATGCCACGGCGGCGGCGATGCGACCTGCGTGCCGTGGGCGCCGACGCAATTTCTGCAGGTCATCTATGGTGAAAATCGTGCTGAACATCGTTCAAAATTAATATTATGAAAAAGGGTCATCATCGGAGCGGTTTTGAATGTCATCTATGAGGAAAATGTCATCTATGGAATCCGCAGCTGACCCATTTTGCAATCGCAGTGGCCGCGGCTGGACAGGCCAGACGCGATGTGGTGGCATCGCGCCGCGACGAGCGTTGCGGGCGCAATGGCGCCGTTACGCCGTCCTCCCGATCGACCAAAATCATGAAGGTGAACGCCGATGGCCATGACGCGCGTCGAGCACGATAGCCTGGGGGCGGTCAACGTCGAAGCCGACAAGCTCTGGGGCGCGCAGACCCAGCGCTCGCTCGAGCACTTCAGCATCGGCGACGACCTCATGCCGCGCGAGATGATTCCGGCTTACGCGATCGTCAAAAAGGCGGCCGCCCTGGTGAACCTCAAGGCCGGCCGGCTGCCGGCCGAGCAGAAGGATCTGATCGCTAAAGTGTGTGACGAGATCCTGGCGGGCCAGCATCTCGACCAGTTCCCGCTGCACGTCTGGATGACCGGCAGCGGCACCCAGTTCAATATGAACGTGAATGAGGTGATCGCGAACCGCGCTTCGCAGATCGCCGGTCAGCCGCTCGGTAGCCACAAGCCGGTGCATCCCAATGACGCCGTGAACATGTCGCAGTCGTCGAACGACTCGTTCCCGACGGTGATGAACGTCGCGGCGGCGCTGGCGGTCAAACAGAAGCTCTTGCCGGCCGTAGTGGCGATGCGCGACGCGCTCGACGCAAAGGCGCGCGCGTGGACCGACATCGTCAAGATCGGCCGCACCCACCTGCAGGACGCGACCCCGCTGACGCTCGGCCAGGAGTTTTCTGGCTATGTCGGCATGCTCAGCGATGACGTCGAGCGGCTTGAAGCGGCGCTCAAGGGCGTCTACCGGCTCGCGCTGGGCGGCACGGCGGTCGGCACCGGCATCAACGCTGAGCCGGGCTTCGACCGCGCGGTCGCGGCCGAGATTGCAACGCTGACCGGGCTGCCATTCATCACCGCCCCCAACAAGTTCGCGGTGCAGGGGGCGCACGACGACCTGGTTTTCCTGAGCGCGGCGCTCAAGACGCTCGCGGTCTCGCTCTACAAGATCGCGAACGACATCCGGCTGTTGTCCTGCGGACCGCGTGCCGGATTTGCCGAGCTCACGATCCCGTCCAACGAGCCCGGCTCCTCGATCATGCCCGGCAAGGTCAACCCGACCCAGGCCGAAGCGCTGGCGATGATTGCCGTGCAGGTGATGGCGAACGACCAGGCGGTCGCCTTCGGCGGCGCCGGCGGCTATCTCGAGATGAACGTCTACAAGCCGCTCATGATCTACAACATTGCCAAGTCGATCCGCATCATGACCGACGGCTGCATGAACTTCCGCAAGTTCCTGGTCGAGGGTACCGAGCCGAATCTCGCGCAGATCAAGACCTTCGTCGACCGCTCGCTGATGCTGGTGACGGCGCTCAGCCCCGTAATTGGATACGACAAGGCCTCGCAGACCGCGCACTACGCGCTCGACCACGACCTCACGCTGAAGGAGGCAGCGCTCAAGCTCGGCGTGGTCAGCGCCGAAGAGTTCGACCGCATTGTTGATCCGAAGAAGATGGTGAAACCGTATGTGGCGGGGGAGAAATGAAGATCTGTTGAGTGCGCTAGAACTTGCTCGGACGTAATCCTACAATCGCGATCTAGAGTGACGACGTACAGACCCACGGGTGTCATTGCCCGCGAAAGCGGGCAACCTAGTAGCCACCATCGACCTGTAAAAAGCGTGTCGCTCGAAAAATCAGATCTCCGGTGATTACTGGGTGCCCCGCTTTCGCGGGGCATGACATGGAGAGGTGGTCACGGGCGCTAACTCACCGTACGGTCTTACACCTCCGCCACCAGCAACTCCCGGATCTCCTTGGTTCCGCCGTCGGTGAGGCCGAGGTCGGTCAAGTGCGGGCCCGGATTGCACGCAAGGCTCTGGCCGCCGAGTGCCTTGAAGGTGCGGTAGGGCGGCTGCCAGGTGCACACCTCGCCGGCGGCGTCCACCACCGTCTTGTGCTCACGCGCAACCTCGGCGGGGGTCTTGAGCGAGAGCATGCCGGCAACCGGATAGGCGATCCGGGCGCTCACCGCGCCGTCTTTAACGACGGCAACGCCGCCGCCCATGGCGATCACCGTGTTGGCGGCGAGCATCATGTCGTCGGGGTCGTGCCCGAACACAACGAGGTTATGAGAGTCATGCGAATAGGAACTTGCATAGGCGCCGCGCCACCGCTCCCAGCCTTCGATGATGGCGGTCTGCGGCTTGCCGTCGGTGCGGCCATGGCGATGCACGACCGTCATCACGCTCACGTCGTCGGGCAGGACCGCAAAACCGCCGCGCACCTCGACCGCAATCTCGCCCCACGACGTGAACCGCGCGCCCTTGATGGTGCGCACCTTTGCGCGACCGTTCGGCACGCGGGTGACCCGCACCCGAAATTCGTCGCGGCAAAGCGGGTCGAGACGCATGGTGTTGGTGGTCGGTGCGGGCGCGGCAGGCTCCGGCGTCGCCAGCATGCGCCCGTTGGCCGCGACGTGGCGGCCGTTCGCATAGACGCGCGCGATCGCAAGCGTGTGCAGGTCGGTGAGGGTGACCAGATCGGCGCGGCGGCCGGCGGCGATGAGGCCGAGATCCTCACGGCGCAGCCGGATCGCACTGTTGATGGTGGCGCAGCGGATGGCCTGGCGCGGGTCGAGGCCGTGACCGATGAGCTGGCGCAGCACATTCACCACGCCGCCCTTTTCGACGAGGTCGTCGGGAAAGACATCGTCGGTGCATACCGTCAGGCTGGTCGGAACCATCGGCAATGTGTTGATGGCGGCAACCACGTCGGGGAGCAGATAAGGATGCGACCCGCGGATCTCGACCGTGAGGCCGGCGCGCAGCTTCTCGAGTGCGTCGGCGCCGGAGGTGATCTCGTGATCGGCGGAAATACCTGCCGCCAGGTAAGCCTGCAGGGTCGGGCCGGTGAGGCCGCGGGCGTGGCCTTCGATGATCTTTCCCGATGCCAGCGCCTCGCTGAGGATCGCGACCATGCGCGGATGCGCCTCGATCACGGCACGCATGTCCATGACTTCAGCCAGGCCCGCGATCTCCGGCCAGGACAGCAGTTCGCGAATGTCCGCGGCCTGAAAATCAGCGCCGGAAACTTCGAGTCCGGGCGCTGCCGGTACGCAGGACGAGGCCTGCACGATGAAGCGCAGCGGCAGCCCGCGGGTGGCCTCGACCGTATAGCGCATGCCCGCGATGCCGAGCACGTTGGCGAGCTCGTGCGGGTCGCAGAAGATCGTGGTCGTGCCCTGCGGCACCACCACGGCGGCGTAGTGATGCGGCAGCATATGAGAGGATTCGAAATGCACATGGGCGTCGATGAAGCCCGGCACGACGATCTGGCCGCTCACGTCGTGGGTTGCGCGCGCCGCCGTGAGGCTTGCGCGCGGGTGCACGCTCGCGATCATCGCGCCGACGATGCCGACGTCGGCCTCGCGCAGTTCGAGCGTCGCCACGTCGAGCACGTGCCCGCCGGCGAGCAGGAGGTCGAACGGCTCCTTGCCCTGCGCCGCCGCGATGGCGGCGAGCCGCACCGCCATGTCGAAGGGTTCAGGCAATGAGTTCACTCCGCCTTGATGTTGGCCGCTTTCACCACCACGGCAAACTTGCTGATCTCGTCGGCCAGGAATTTCGCAAACTCGGCCGGGGTGCTGCCGACCACGAGCAGGTTGACGTCTGCCAGTTTGGCGATCATGTCCGGCTCCTTCAAGGCCGCAGCCAGCCCCTGATAGATGCGATCGACGATAGCGGGGTCGACCTTGGCCGGCGCAAACAGGCCATACCACACCGTCATGCTGACCTTCTTCAACTCGGGTTGCTCCGCGAGCGACGGCAGGTCGGGCGCAAGCGAGGAACGTTCCGGCTCGGTGATGCCGTAAATCCTGATGCTGCCGTTGCGATAGCTCGGCAGCGCCATCACCAGCGGCAGCACCGCGAGGTCGATCTGGTTGCCCATCAGGTCGGTGACGATCTGGGAGCCGACCCGATAGGGCACGTGCACCATCTGCACTTTGCCCTCGATGTTGATCATCTCGCCGGCGACCTGCAGCGAGGTGCCGACGCCGGAGCTGGCGTAACTGTATTTGCCAGGGTTGGCGCGCAGCAGCACCATCAGCTCGGCGATGGTGTTGGCGGGCAGGTCCTTCTTGCCGACCAGCACCAGCGGCGAGGTGCCGATCAGGCTGATCGGTACAAAATCCTTCTGGCTGTCGTATTGGACGATGTGGGGCTGCACCAGCTTGGCGATAGCCATTGTGCTCTCGACCGAGAACAGCAGGGTGTATCCGTCGGGCTCGGCGCGCGCCGCGCGCTGGGTGCCGGTGACGCCGCCGGCGCCGGCGACGTTTTCGATCACGATGTTCTGGCCGAGTTTCTCGGCAAGCTTGTTGGCGACGACGCGGGCGACCACGTCGACGCTGCCGCCGGCCGCATAGGGAACGATCAACGTGATCGGGCGCGACGGATAGGTTTGCGCGAACGCCGACAGCACGTTCGCGAGCACGAATATGATTGTCCAACACAAGAGCCTGCGCACGGGTCCCTCCATGTAGTGATGACAGCGAAACGCCGGCCATTGCATGATACCGCAGGCCGCGGCCCTAGATATGCAGATTTCGCACCACCTGTTCTATCATTGTCTGCGCTCTCAACGACGCGCCGGTGTGGTAAAGCAGGCAACAGCAGCGCACGGGGGACGGAATGATATCCTTGCATGGCCAACAGGTGCTGGTCGTCGGCGGAAGCTCGGGGATTGGTCTCGCAACCGCCAAGGCGGCGGTCGCGGCCGGCGCCCATGTGACGATTGCGGGCCGTTCGGAGGCGAAACTCGAGCTTGCCGTGCAGGCGCTCGGGCACGGCGTCGTGGGGCGGCCGCTCGATGCCGGCGACGACAAGTCGGTCGCGGATTTCTTCGCGGAGGGCAAGACTTGGGACCACGTGGTCGCCACGACCGGCGCGGGCGGCCGCGGGCAAATCGCCAATATCGCGATGGCGGACGCGCTGGCCGCCATGAACGGGAAGTTCTGGACCTATTTCCGGGTCGCGCGCGTGGCGAAGATTGTGACCGGCGGTTCGCTCACGTTGGTGTCGGGCGGGCTGGGCTCGAAGCCCGCGCCCGGCGCCGCACTGGTGTCGGCGATCAACGCGGCGATCGAAGGCCTCACCCGCGGCCTCGCGCTCGATTTTGCGCCGACGCGCGTGAATACGGTTTCGCCGGGCATCATCGACACGCCGCTGTGGGACCGCATGTCTGCGGCCGATCGGCAGGCGATGTATGCCAAGGCGGTTGCAACCTTGCCGGCGCGGCGGATCGGCCATGCGGAAGACGTGGGCCAGGCGATCCTGTTCCTGATGACCAATCCGTTCGCCACCGGGTCGGTGCTGCATCTCGACGGCGGCTCCATGCTGCTGTAGCGCAGCGGACATCTTCAACGAGGATCCGTCGGTGGCAAATGTTGCGATGAGGCGAAGACATGCAACGCGGCGACCTCTCCCCGCTTGCGGGGAGAGGTTGGGGGACCGGCGTCAAACGCATGGTTGATCAGTTCGAGGACCTGAATGAACGTGCATTCTGTTGAACAAACGAGACCCGACGCATCGAGCGCGCCCGACCTGCTCACGCCGATCACGATCCGCGGGGTGACATTGCGCAGTCGCATCGCGGTGTCGCCGATGTGCCAGTACTCGAGTTTCGAAGGCTTGGCGAACGATTGGCATCTCGTCCATCTCGGCGCGCGCGCAGTCGGCGGCGCGGCACTTGTTTTTGCTGAAGCCACCGCCGTCGCCCGCGAAGGGCGTATCACGCCTGGCGATCTTGGGCTGTGGGACGATGCGCATATGGAGCCGCTGGCGCGGATCGTGCGCTTCATCGAGCAGCACCATGCCGTGCCGGGAATCCAGCTTGCGCACGCCGGGCGCAAGGCGGCAAAGCATCCGCCCTGGCGCGGCTCGTTGCCGCTGGCCGTGGAGGAGGGCGCCTGGCCAGTGTTTGGCGCGAGTCCGCTGCCGTTCGATGACAAGGCGCAGACGCCGGTCGAGATGAGTCGCGCCGACATTGACGCCCTGGTCGCGGCGTTCGCGGCCGCGGCGCGCCGCGCCATCGCGACCGGATTCAAGGTGATTGAAATTCATTCGGCCCATGGCTATCTGCTGCATTCGTTCCTTTCGCCGGTCAGCAATCATCGCACCGACGACTATGGCGGCAGCCTCGACAACCGCATGCGGCTTTTGTTGCGGGTGGTCGAGCGCGTGCGCGCCGCCATGCCGGAAGAGCTGCCGCTGTTCGTGCGCATTTCGGCAACCGATTGGATCGACGACGAACCGGCCTGGGATCTCGACCAGTCGGTCGCGCTCGCCCGCAGGCTCAAAGCCCTCGGCGTCGATCTGATCGACGCTTCGTCCTCGGGCTCGGCACCGCGCCAGAAGGTCGTGCTCGGCAAGGGTTATCAGGTTCCGTTCGCGCGCCGCATCCGGGCCGAGGCGCATATCATGACCGGCGCCGTGGGCCTGATCACCGAACCGCAACAGGCGAACGACATCATCGCGCGCGGCGACGCCGACCTCGTCTTCATCGGCCGCGCGTTCCTGCGCAACCCGTATTGGGGATTGACCGCGCGGGAACAACTCGCCGCCGATGCTCCATGGCCCGATCAATATGGCTACGCGGTTCGGCGGGCGCCGAAATAGAAACCATCTGTTGATGCTGATTGAACACCACCCGCAAAGGCGAACACCCATGGCCAATGACAAACGCGCGCCCGCGCCCCGCTTCGACCAACCAGGACGCGGACGCATCTACGACAGCATCATCGAGACGATGGGCAACACGCCGCTAGTGCGCATCCGCAATCTATGTGCGGCCGAAGGCATCAGCGCCGATGTGCTGTTGAAGCTTGAATTCTTCAATCCGCTGGCGAGCGTGAAGGACCGTATCGGCGTGAACATGATTCTAGCGCTGGAGCAGCAGGGCAAGATCAGCCCGGGCGCGACCTTGATCGAGCCGACCTCTGGCAACACCGGTATTGCACTTGCCTTCGCCGGCGCGGCGCGCGGCTATCGGGTGGTCCTGACGATGCCCGACTCCATGTCGATCGAGCGGCGCAAGATGCTGGTTTTTCTGGGCGCGGAACTTCACCTCACGCCGCGCGAGAAAGGCATGAAGGGCGCCATGGAACGGGCGCAGGAATTGCTGAAGGAAATTCCCGGGTCGGTGATCCCCGGGCAGTTCTCCAATCCGGCAAACCCGGCGATTCACCGCAAGACGACGGCCGAGGAAATCTGGCGCGACACGGGCGGCGCGGTCGACGTGATCGTGTCCGGGGTCGGAACCGGCGGAACCTTCACCGGCGTTTCGCAGGTGCTCAAACCGCGCAAGCCCGGGCTCAAGATGGTCGCGGTGGAGCCCGAAGCGAGCCCGGTACTGTCGGGCGGTACGCATCATCCACATCCAATCCAGGGCATCGGCGCCGGCTTCATTCCCGAGGTGATGGACACCTCGCTGATCGACGAGATCATCACGGTCGGCAACGAGGAATCCGCCGCCGCCGCGCGCAAGCTCGCGAAGGTCGAAGGCATTCCGACCGGAATCTCGAGCGGCGCCGCGCTTGCGGCAACCTTCAAGCTCGCGCGCCGGCCGGAGAGCGCCGGCAAGATGATCGTGACGGTGATCCCCGACTTTGCCGAGCGCTACATCTCGACGGTGCTGTTCGAAGGGCTGGGCGGGTAGCACCTCTCGCGCGATGATACCGCGGTGTGAGTTAGCCATCCCCCACTGTGTCATCACCCGCGCATGCGGGTGATCGAGTAACCGGGACCAACCGGTCCGCTGCGGCGTACTGGGTCGCCCGCTTTCGCGGGCGATGACGCCGTGGTGTGGGGTAGCCATCCCTCACGGTGTCATCACCCGCGCAAGCGGGTGATCCAGTAATCCCGGACGAACTTCTTTGCAGCGGAGTGCTAGGTTGCCCGCTTTCGGGGCACCCCATCGCGCGAGCGTGATGGGGACCCCTCGCGGGCAATGACACTGTTGGTTGGTTCATGCGGCAACAATCCGCGCAATGCCGTTCGCCGGTTCGGTCCAGATGAGCCGGCCCTCGTGCACCATGTAGTTCACGTGCGCCAGCACTTCGCTGAACGCGAAACTCATCTGATGCGGATCGAGCGGGTGGTGGAAGATCACCGGCACCAGGTCAGCGGCTGATCGCGGGGCCGTACGGCACGACTCTTCGATCGCCGCGCAGCGGTGCTCATGGTGGGCGATGAGCTCGCCGCTGCGTTCATGCAATCCGTGGAAAGGCAGTTGATGACCAGGCAGAACCAGCGTGTCCGCCGGCAAATCCCGGCGCAGTGCATTGAGCGAGCGCAGATAGAGGCCGAGGGGATTGCCGAGCGGATCGACCGCCCAGACGCTGACATTGGGAGAGATTTTCGCCAGCACCTGGTCGGCGGCAAGGAAGAGTTTTTCCGCTGCGCAATAGAGCATGATCTGTTCGGGCGCGTGGCCGTCGCCGGAGAGCACCGCAAACGTGCGGCCGCCGATGCGCAATTCGTCGCCGGCGACCATGCGGTTGAAAGTCGGCGGCAGTGGTGTAACCATCTTCAAATAGCCGTGGCCTTGAGTGGTGACGATCGCCGTTGTCTTCTGGTCGAGACCGTTGCGCAGGTAGAAATCCCGATAGGGTTGCGCGTCGAGCGCGCCGGGGCTGAGCGAAATGTTGATACAGCCGAGAAAGCTGGTCTGGCTCATCAGCAGCGGCAGCTCGAACCGCTGCGCCAGCCAACCGGCCAGCCCAATGTGGTCGGGGTGGTAATGCGAGACAATGAGACGCGTCAGGCGACGGCCGGCCAGTGGGCCGTTCACCAGCGCTTCCCAGAGCGAGCGGGTGGTGTCGTTGCCGATCCCGGCGTCGAGCACGGCCCAGCCGTCGCCCTCATCGATCAGGAAGATGTTGACGTGATTGAGCCGGAACGGCAGCGGCATCCGGATCCACAGGATTCCCGGCGCGACCTCGATGGTTTCGCCGGGCGCGGGCGGAGTGGGGAAAGGGTAGGTCAACGAGTTCGGCGACTTTGACGTCCATTGCTCACCATAGCGCAATTCGCTTGCCTGGATATGCGCATGCGACCGCAGCACTGCGGCCCCTGCCATGCCGTTGCGGCATTGCGGATGTTCGCGCGGGCACGGTTGACCGCATATCCGTGATCATTGCAAGTCCTTGCGCATGAAGGACCTGTAAAAACCCGGCGGAGGATACGTGAAACGCAGCACCGATCGAATTCTCGTTACCCACGTCGGCAGCCTGGTGCGGCCGGACGCGCTCGCGCAACTGCTCGCCGCTAAGGAGTTGGGCCGGAGCGTCGATGACGCCGCCTATCAGGCGACGCTACGGGCAAGTGTCGCCGAGGTCGTGCGCAAACAGGCCGAGGTGGGGGTCGATATTCCGAGTGACGGCGAGTACGGCAAGCTCGGTTGGACCAGCTATGTGGGCGCGCGTCTCACCGGCTTGCAGCCGCGCACGCTGCGTCCCGGCGATCCGGAGCCGATCAACCCGCGCACCGCGGGTCGCGACGCCAAGCGGTTCGAGGAGTTCTATGAAGCCTACCGGCCGGTCGAGACCTATCAGTGGCGGCTCGCCAAATCGAACGCGTCGCTCGCCATTCCTGCGGCGACTGCCTCGTCGGCGTGGGAGTGCACGGGGCCGATCGGCTACAAGGATCAGGAAATCAAGCGCGACGTCGTCAACTTCAAGACCGCCCTCAAAGACGTCCAGGTCGTGGAAGGTTTCCTTCCGGTCGCTGCGCCAGAGAGCGCACGCGGCGTGCGCATCAATCGCTACTATGCGAGCGAGGATGCCTATCTGGCGGCCATCGCCGATGCGCTGCGAACCGAGTATCGCGCGATCGTCGACGCCGGCTTCCTGATCCAGCTCGACGACGCGTTCCTGGCGCACGAATACGACCGGTTGTTGATCACTAAAAGCCCCGCGGAGATCCACAAGGAGTTCGCCGCCTATATCGACATGCTCAACTACGCGCTGCGCGATATTCCGGAAGAGAAGATTCGCTACCACGTCTGCTGGGGCAGCTGGAATGGACCGCATACGTCGGACGTACCGTTGCGCACCATCGTCGATCTGATCCTGCGCGTGCGCGCGCAGGCCTACAGCCTCGAAGCCGCCAACCCGCGCCACGAACATGAATTTCAGGTATGGGCGGACGTGAAGCTCCCGGATGGCAAGATTCTCATCCCCGGTCTGGTGGCGCATTCGACCAATGTGGTGGAGCACCCCGAGCTGATCGCCTGGCGCATCAAGAATTTCGCCAAGCTGGTCGGCCGCGAAAACGTGATCGCCGGGACCGACTGCGGCTTCTCCCAGAACTGGAACACGGTGCGGGTGCATCCGTCGATCCAATGGGCCAAGCTCGAAGCGCTGGTGCAGGGCGCGCGGTTGGCGTCGAAGGAGTTGTGGAACTAACAGGTGTAAGTAGTTCGTAGTCAGTAATAAGCAACAAATCTTCGGGGCAACACGAGTTAATTCTGATTACTGATTACAGAATTTTGATTCCTGATTTTGCGCCAAAGCTGTTCGGGCGTGAGCGGCATGTCGAAATCGCGCACGCCAAGTTCGTGCAGCGCATCGAGTGCCGCACTCACGATCACGGCCGGCGCCGCGATCGAGCCGGCTTCGCCACAGCCCTTGGCGCCGAGTGGGTTGTGGGTGCAGGGCTGCGTTTCATCGAGTTCTGTAATCATGAACGGCAAGTCGTCGGCGCGCGGCAGCGCGTAGTCCATGAACGAGCCCGACAGCAACTGACCGGCGTCGTCGTAGCTGCAGTGCTCGAAAATCGCTTGTCCCACGCCTTGTGCGACGCCGCCGTGCACCTGTCCGTGCACGATCATCGGATTGATGACGGTGCCGACATCGTCGACCGCCCAGTAGCCGACGAGTGCGATCGTCCCGGTCTCCGGGTCGATCTCCAACTCGCAGGCGTGTGCGCCATTGCTGAACGCGAAGCTCGGCGGGTCGTACACCGCGGTGTCCTGCAGGCCGGGCTCGATCTTGTCGAGCGGCAGGTTGTGCGGAATGTAGGCGGCGCGCGCCACCTCGGCGAAGGCGAGCTTGCGGTCGGTTCCAGTGATCGTGAAGGTGCCGTCGGCGAATGCAATATCGTCTGCTGCGGCTTCGAGTAGATGCGCGGCGATCAACTTGCCCTTGGCGATGATCTTGCCCGCGGCGCGATCGAGCGCACAGCCGCCGACCGCGATCGAGCGCGAGCCAAACGTGCCGGTGCCGTAAGGAACCTGATCGGTGTCGCCCTCGGTGATTGTTATTTTCTCGATCGGTACGCCCAGCCGCGATGCCAGGATCTGGGCGAACGAGGTGGCATGACCCTGACCGTGATTATGGGTGCCCAGCGCAGCCCGCACGCCGCCGTCAGGTTCGACCCGGATCGCGGCGCTTTCATAAAAACCGGCGCGCGCACCGAGCGCACCGGCAAAGCGCGTCGGCGCGACGCCGGAGGATTCGACGTAGCACGCCATGCCGAAGCCGCGCATCAGGCCGCGCTTCCTCGCGAGTGTGCGGCGTGGTTCAAATTCGGCATAGTTGCCGAGCGCGAGCACGCGCGCGAACAGTTTTGGAAAGTCGCCGGAGTTGTAGGTCGGGCCGATCGGCGTCTTGTAGGGCATCGCGGTCGGCGGCACGAGATTGCGGCGGCGGATCTCGGCGCGGTCGATGCGCAGTTCCTCGGCGGCGCGGTCGGCGAGGCGCTCGAGCACGTAGCAGGCTTCCGGACGGCCGGCGCCGCGATAGGCATCGGTGGGAATAGTGTTGGTGAAGACGCCGGTACTTTCGACATGGATCGCCGGCGTGCGGTAGACGCCGGCGAGCAGCGCACTGTAGATCGCGCTCGGGATGGCGGCGCCGAAGGTCGACACGTAAGCGCCGAGGTTGGCGAGCGTGCGCACACGCAATGCCAGAAAGTGACCTTGCGCATCGAGCGCGAGCTCAGCCTCGGTGAGATGATCGCGCCCCTGGTTGTCGGCGATGAAGCTCTCGCTTCGGGTCGCGACCCAGCGTACCGGGCGGCGCAAGCTGCGCGCCGCGAACGGAACGATGGCTTCTTCCGGATAGAGCTTGCCCTTGTAGCCGAAGCCGCCACCGACGTTGGGCGCGATCACCCGCATGGCGCTTTCAGACACGCCGAGTTGCTCGGCCACCATGCGTCGGATGTGATGCGGTGTCTGGGTCGAACTCAAGAGCGTCAGCTTGTCGTGGCCCGTTGCTGGCAACGCGAGGACGGCGCGCGGTTCGATCGCGGCACCGATCACGCGATTGTTGATGAGTTCGATCGAGACCACACGCGCGGCGGCGGCGAACGCGGCGCGCACCGCGTTCTCGTCCCCGCGCGCCCAGCGAAAACAGATGTTGCCGGGAGCCTGCGCATGCAGCTGCGGCGAGCCTGGTGTCATTGCGGCACGCACGCCGATGATGGCGGGGAGGGATTCATAGTCGACACGCACCAGCTCTGCGGCATCGAGCGCGATGGTGCTCGCCTCGGCGATCACTGCGACGAGCGGCTCGCCGACGTGGCGCACGACATCGCGCGCCAGGGCAAAGCGCGGCGGTTCCGCCATCGGCGAGCCGTCGCTGGACCGGATCGCCCACAGCGGCCGCATCGGCGCGATCTGCGCTGCCGCCATGTCGGCACCGGTCATTACTGCGACGACGCCGGAGAGTTCGAGTGCGGCCGTCGTATCAATCCGGAGAATGCGGGCATGCGCGTGCGGCGAGCGCACCAGAACGCAATGCAAGGCGCCGGCGACGTCGATGTCGGCTACATAGCGGCCCTGGCCGCGCAGCAGCGGCGGATCTTCGATACGGCGGAGCGGCGCGCCGATGCCGGTTGCGCCCATCGGCCTATTGCAGCTCCTCGCGTACGAGATCGAGGCGCTCGAACGCCGACTTGTCGGAGACGAGAAACAGGTCGGCCTCGCCATCGGTGGCCTGGTGCTGCGCCCAGGTCCAGTGCGGAACGGTGAAGACGTCGTGCTGCGACCATTCGAAAGTTTTGTCGCCGATGGTCGAGCGGCCGCTCCCCGAGACGACGAGACAGATTGTGTTGTAGGTCGCGCGCTTGCGCCGCGTCGGCTCCTTGCCGCCGAGCCGCACCGCGTAGCAATCGAGTGTCGGCATCACCGCGCCGCCCGTGACGGGATTGACATAGCGGATGGTGCGGGCGCCGTCGGAGCCGACCGGCGCGTGCGCCAGCATGGCCCGCGTTGCGGTTCCGGGATAACGATATTTCGGCGAGCTGGCCGGGTCCTTTGCGGCGCCTTGGGCCACCAACCCGGCCTGGGTCCACAGCTCTTCTTCGCCGGCGCCAACCTGCCAGAACTCGTTGTTGCGCGGGTCGCCCGGCTCGAAGAAATGCGCATCGACGGCGCGGATCAACGGCATGTTGGCAGCATCGAACCAGATGATGCGGTGGTCGCTGTCGTTGATATGTCCATGCCAGCACATGGGCGGCGTCAGGATCAGGTCGCCCTCCTGCATCTCGCAGCGCCGCCCGTTGACAATGGTGGCAGCCCCCTCGGCGCGGGTCGCGAAGCGGATCGCCGCGCCGGTGTGCCGGTGCGGGCGCGCGCGATCGCCTGGTTCGAGCACGGTGAACGCGGCCAGCAGCGTGCTGGTCGTGGTCGTATCATTGGCGAAGGCCGGATGCGCCATGATCAGCGCGCGCCGCTCGATGTCGTTGATCGATACTTCGCCGACCGAGCGGTGGAGGAAGGGTTCCACGTCGCGCCAACGCCAATGGAATGGCGCGTCGTTTGGCTTCGGCGCGATCGGCGTGATGCGCTGGTAGCGATCCCACAGGGGATGCAGGTTTTGCGCTTCGAGTTCGGCGACAAACGGCGTTCGCCCTGCGTGCGCAGCGGTTGCGGCGTCAGCCATGGTTATCCCTCGCGGACATCACGTCTTCGGCAGCTTGAGGTCGATGTTTCCACCATCGATCAGAATATGCTTGATAAATACGCGCGGCTCGACCTTCTCACCCTTCAGATAGGTCGCCAGCACATCGACGCCGAGCCGCCCCCATTCGACCGGATTGAGCTCGACCGTCATGGCAAGGTTGTCGTCCTTGACGGCGCGCAGCGCAGGCGGGACGCCGTTCATGCCGGTGACGATCGTCTTGCCCTTGCGGTTGGCGGCGAGCACGGCCTGCATGGCCCCCAGCGCTACGTCGTCGTTGGCGGTGTAGATCGCGGCGAGGTCGGGGTTGGCGACGAGCGCGTCCTCGGCCTGCTTGACCCCGCGCTCGCGCGTGAGCGGGCCGTCGGACTTGAACACGATCTTGATGTCCGGATATTTGGCCATCACCTCGGTGAAGCCGTCGCCGAGGTTCTTGAACGTGGGCGCGCCGCTTGGCCCGAGCAGCATCGCCACCTGGCCCTTGCCGCCGAGCCGCTTGGCGGTCCATTCCGCGATGTCGCGGCCGATCTGCTTTTCGTCCATGGCGACGTGAATGGTCTGATTGGGCGATGCGGAGCCGCGCGCGACCGACACGATCGGAATTTTCGCCGCGGCCGCGGCGTCATAGGCCGCGTTGACGCCAACCGCGTCGATCGGCGAGATCAAAATGCCCTTCACGCCGCGGGCGATCAGGTCCTGCACGCCGTTGATCTGCTTCAGCTTGTCCTCGTTGGCGGAAACCGTTGCCACGTCCCAGCCGAGCTCCTGGGCGCGGGCGCGGATGCCCTTGAGCATGGCGATGTAGAACGGGTTGTCGTCCTGGGCGAGCGACACGCCGATGGTGACTTTCCCTCCCGGCGCGGGGGCCTGCGCGGCTGCGGGCGCCGCGGCGGCAATGAGGAGCATGGCGAGCCCAACGAAACGTGCGGTCAACATGGGTAGGTCCTCCTTATTGCCGGGAGCGTAGCCTTTCGGCGGCAGCGGCCGCAATGATCACGATGCCGACGGCGACCCGCTGCCAGTAGGAATCGACGTTGAGCAGGTTGAGGGCATTGCCGAGCACGATCATGATGAAGACGCCGATGACGGACTTCACGAGCGTGCCTTCGCCGCCGTGCAGCGAAGCCCCGCCGAGGACGACGGCCGCAATAGCGGTCAGCTCGTAGAATTCGCCGGCGGTCGGCTGGCCCGATTGCAGGCGCGCCGCCAGCATGACGCCGGCAACGCCGGCCAGCGCGCCGCACCACACATAAGTCGATGCAACCACGCGGCGCACCGGGACGCCCGAGAGGTAGGCTGCTTCGCGCCCGCCGCCGGTGGCGTAGATGCGTCGGCCGTATGGGGTGGCGTGCATCACGAACGTCAAGACGGCGAGCAGCACGGCCGGGACCCACACCAGCAGGTGCACGCCGAGGAACCGCGCCGAACCGAATGCGACGAACGCGCGCGGCAAGCCCATCTCGCCGCTGACCGGCGCGCCACCGGTGATCAGGAACACGACGCCGCGGACCAGCACCATGGTGCCCAAGGTGGTGATGAACGGATTGACGTTGAGGAAAGCGATGACAAGCCCGTTGGCGAGCCCGACCGTCGCCCCCGCCGCTATGCCCGCCACCACCCCGGCCGCGATCCCGGCCTCGAGCATCACCATGCTGGCGACGCAGCCGGCGAGCGCCGCGGTCGAGCCGACCGAAAGGTCGAACCCGCCCCCGACGATGACGAAGGTCATGCCCATGGCAATCACCGCCATGATCGAGGACTGCACCAGGATATTGGTGAGGTTGAGCGGCGACAGGAACCGCGGCGTCAGCAATGCGGTGACGGCGCACAAGATAATAAGTGAGATCAGCGGCATCTGCCCGGCGAGCCGCGCCCGCAACCGCGCCATCATTTCCCTCGAGCTCACGCGCCGATCGCCGCTCGCAACTTCGGCTCGTCGAGGCCCTCGTTGCGATCGAGCCGTGCCACGATGGCCCCTTGCCGGACTGCCAGAACGCCGTCACACAGCCGTGCCAGCTCGGTGAGATCACTTGAAGCGATCAGCGCCCCGCCGCCGCGGAAAACGAAGTTGCGGATCAGCGCATGGATCTGCGCTTTGGCGCCGACATCGATCCCCTGGGTCGGCTCTTCGAGCAGCAGCACGCTCACGCGCCGCGCGAGCCATTTGGCCAAGATTACTTTCTGCTGATTTCCGCCTGACAACGCACTCACCGGGAGGTTCGGCAGGCGGGGCCGGATATCGAGAAGGTCCATCAGTTCGGCGACGATGCGGTTGCCTGCGGCGCGATCGATCAGCAACGCCCGGGTGATCTGGTTGAGGCTCGGCAGCAGGATATTGTCGCGCACCGATTGGTTCAGCACGAGACCGACCGCGCGTTCTCCCGGTACGAAACCGATGCCGGCCGCGATCGCATCGGCCGGGCCTCGCAGTCGTCGCGGCGTGTTCTCAGCCACGATAGGAGTGCCGTGCCTGGCGATCCCGAACAGTCGCCGCATGATGGCCTCGGTGCCGCTGCCCAGAAGTCCCGCGAGTCCGACAGTCTCACCGGCGCGTATACGGATCGGATATGGACCCACGATGTCCGCCTCGACCAAGGTCGCGCCGGCGGTTGGGGGAGGGGAAGCAGACCCATCCTGCGAACGCCCGGTCATGGCGCCGACGAGATCATCAACCGAAAAGCTGCCGCGCCGGCTCGTTGCTGCGACGCGGCCATCGCGCAGTACGGTGCAGCGGTCGGCGATGGCCACGACCTCGTCGAGCTCATGCGAGATATAGATGATGGCCGTGCCTTGCGCGCGCATGCGTGCCAGCACGGCGAACAGCCGCGCGATTTCATGCTGTTCAAGGGCTGCGGTCGGCTCGTCGAGAATGAAGATGCGGCATTGCCGGTGGAGCGCCCGGCCAATGGCGACCAGCTGGCGCTCGGCGAACGGGAGCGCAGCCACCGGGCGATCGACATCAGGCGCAAAATCGAGCTGTGCCAGGATTGCGCGCGCGTCGGCGCGCATGCGGGCGCGGTCAACCAGGGCGAGCGGCCCAAGCTTGCGGACCGGCAGATCGCCGAGCGCAATATTTTCAGCAATCGAGAGCGCCGGCACCAGCCGCAGTTCCTGCGGGATCGTGATGATGCCAGCCGCGATCGCATCATGCGGGCTCCCGAAGTGGCGAGCTACGCCGTCCACCTTGATCTGCCCGCGATCGGGCCGGTGTATGCCGGACAGGATGCGAATGAGCGTAGACTTGCCGGCGCCGTTCTCGCCGACGATCGCGTGAATTTCGCCAAACCCAACGTCGAAGTCGACCCGGTCGAGCGCAAGCGTGGCGCCGAAGCGCTTGCTCATGTCCTCGGCGCTGGCGGCCGGCGTCATGGATTACGGATGGTGGTCAGCGCGCAACGGAGGCGACCGCTATCTTCTCATCGGTGAACTTGCCGCACTCGATGATCACGTCGCAACCCGCATCGGCACATCATAAAATATTCTCACGCGGCCACCGGCAAACGTCAATACCGGCTGACGGCGTGTCCGAAGGGGGGTATGCGCCCTCTGGCGAGGCAGGTGTCAATAGGTGTCGGGAGGGCACACGGCCTCGCCTCCCGTGGGCTCCTGCTTGGGAACGCCGTTGAGTGCGTGGCGATACTTGCTGATTTCCAGGTAGACGCGTCGTCGCACCCGATTGATGGCACCGAGCGGCTTGTGTTCCGGCAGGCCATGCCAGGGGCTGAATGACAGGTTTTCACAGAACGTTGCGCGCTCGGCGCACATCAGGCCTTGCATCGGAATGATGATCTTGGCCACGTGTTCAGGCTTGGACACGGCCTCATTCCATACCACCGTGGTATCCTCGACCGGCGTGTTCGCATCGTCGACGTATCGTTGGATGAAGAAATCGAAACAAACGTCCCGCTCGGCGAGGACCGTGCTCATTTCTGTCTTCAGAGAGAAACCCGGCTTAAAAAAAGTCTTCAATCGACAGAGAAAGTTGGCCGGGTCCGGCGCACAGGGTTTGGCCGTATATTTGACGGCAAATCGCTTGCCCGGCGGAACTCCCAGCCGGTAAGGCGTCATCGACCAGTACTGATGAAACAGCGGGTTGGTGAGCAACGTCAGGTTGACTTTGACCGCGATCCAAATTTCCTTGCCACGCAGTTTCAGAGTTGCCAGGTATTGAGCAATGATCCCCCCGCTCAAGAATTGCTGCAGAACGTCCTTGTAGCGGACGAGGTCGTCGACGAAGAAGCCTGGGCTGCTGATCAAGATGAAATCTTGAGTTTCCTTCTCGTCGTCCAGGAGTTTTTCACCCTTTACGTTCATCAGTTTGATCGCCATGCCGCGGGCGTCGGGAAATCGTGAATTCTGACGTTCGGAGTTGCCGTTTGAAAAGCGTATCCACGTCTTGTACTCACGGCCAGGGTGCTGGAATACGCCGACCCGCAAGTCCTCCTTGATATCGTCGTCGACGTGAAACGTCGCGTGTACGCACCCATTGTCTTTGGCATGCGCATCGCGAAGGGCGGGACGCCGTCCCTGCCGAAATCGCCTGTCGATGTACTCCTTGATGACATCGATGGTCTCGTCGGTGAGTTTGTCCTCGAGGGCTTTTTGCGCTCCGTAGTACGCTTCCCCCAATTCCAAATCGATTTCATCCTCTCCGGGCGAACGAACTGATGGCGTCATGATGGCGAGCCCCCGTTGCGATCATCGCGTGCGGCGCGGCAGCATAGGTGCGCAAATTCAGCCTGCATGTGAACTAGGTCACGTCCAAAGCTCGAACGTTGGCACGCGTGTTCATGCGGTCGCGGCCAGCAGAGTCTTGGCCCGCTCCAGGTCGGGGCTCGCGATGCCCTCTACGAAGCGCGCGCAGAGCGCCGCAAGACGACTGTAGGCCTGTGAATTTTTGCCCTGGGCATGCCACAAGGCGGCAAGGCTATTGGTGGCGCGAAGTTGCCACAGGCGCGATCCCTGCCGGTCGGCAATTGTGATCGCCTCCTCGTAGCAGGCTTCGGCGGCCATAGGGGCTTCGTTGCGGGCGAGCATCAGGTCGCCACGCAGGCGGTGAAGCTCAGCTTCGTACCAGCGCCCGCTGGTCCCGCGAAGCGCGGCCAAGGTTTGCTCGACCAATTTTGCGGCGTCCCGCGGCTGTGCAGTCTTCGCCAGGGCTTGCGCCAGAAGATATCTGGCGAACTGGACCCAGGTCAGAGCTCCCGTCGCCTCCAGGGCGTCCATGCCATGCCGAATTTCGGCAAGCCCGCGCTCCGCATTCCCAAGCTCGACCTGAGTCCAACCATGCATGAGTTGGCAACCGGCCAGCCAGAGCGGAAATCCATGCTCGGCGGAAAGTGCAATCGTCCGCTCTGCGATGGGCTGCACTGCGGCTGGCTTGTCACACAAGACGTAGGCACCCGCCAAAAACGCAAGCACGTACGCGAGACTGTGCGGATGACGCAGGTGCTCGGCATATGCGACTGCGTCGTGGCCCAGGGCCAGCCCACCGTTGATGTCCCCGAGTAGGACGGAGGACAGCGCCAGATAGGCTTGGGCCGTCGCCTTTTGATCTTGCGAAAAGACCATGGCGAGCGGGCCCTGGGGAGTTGCATCGTACAACTCGATCGCGGAGCGCAGGTGATCACAAGCGGCCGTCAACTCACCGATGTAGAACAGCGACATACCAAACGCGCGATGGCCCATCAGCCTTTGCATCGCCTCGTCCTGGCGGCCGGTGCGTGTCAGCAAGCCTTGGGCGAGGGTCCGTGCCTGTTCGAACTCGTCCCGCATCAGGTGGACGCCGATGATGCCATTGATGATCGTGGTCGTTTGCGGAGAGCCCTCGAATTTCTGACACAATTCGAGGGCGCGCCCGAACGCCTGCCCGGTCTCGGCGGCGCCAAATCCCTTCACCGCGATGAGGACGTTGCCTAGCGCGTGTTGCAGTTGCAGCTCGAGTTCATCGCGTTGCGGGCTCGCGGGTACTTCTGCCAGCAGCTTGAGCGCGATCTGCAGATGTGTGCTGGATTCGACGAATGCGAACCGTTCGCTGGCTTGGCGTCCTGCCTTCACCCAGTAGTCGATCGCAAGCTTGATTCGGCCGGCCTGCGTGTAGTGATGCGCAACGACCTCGGGCGCAGCCTTGCCGATGTGGGCAAGATCCCCGCAGAGCGCTTCGGCGGTTCTGATATGCAATGTCCGCCGCTCATCGCGCAGCAGGCTCGCGTAGGCCTCGTCCTGCACGAGCGCATGCTTGAAGGTCAAGGTTTGACGTTCCGGCTCGCCGCTTCGAAGCAGGAGGCCCGATTCAAGCAGCCGATCGACCGCCGCGCTCACGTCGCGCTCCGGCAAGGCGGCAACCGCGTTCAGCAACTCCAACGAGAATTCACGGCCAATCACTGCGGCGATCTGAGCGACGGTCTTCATCGGCGCGGCCAGATCCAGGCGAGCCATTAGTGATTCATGCAGCGAATCCGGCACCGTGAGCGTCGACTGAAAGTCGAGCAGCCGCCGCGCCTCGGTGGATTTGCGATCGGCAGCCTCCAGCACCGCCTTGGTTATTTCTTCCACAAAGAGCGGTACCCCGTCGGCCTTTGCAACGATTTGGTCGATGATCGTCCGCGGCAGCAGGGCATCGATAGCCAGCGATTCGACCATCGAGGCGAGGTCCTCTCGATCAAGGCGGTTGATGACCAGCTTGGTCGTGTGCGGCTGCTCCGCCCAGGATAAGTCGAATTCAGGACGAACCAGGATGATCGCCAGCATTCTCCAGTTCGGGACCTGATCGCGGATACGCTCCAGCAGCTCCAAGGAGGTTGGATCGATCCAATGCACGTCCTCGAACACCAGCAGGGCCGGTTGTTGTTTGGTCTGGGCTTCGAGCAACGTCAAAATGGCTGCAAATGTCCGGTTCTTTTGCTGCTGAGGTGTGAGATCGAGCGGCGCATAGCGAGCACCGGTTGGGATCGATAGCAGCGTAGCCAGCAACGCAACGACCTCATCGTTCTTTCCAATGAATTGGCTGACGAACGCTTCCAACCGATCGAGCTTGAGGGAAGGTGTCGTATCCGGGGTTATGCCGGCGGCACGTTCCAGGAGATGCACGACCGGATACCACGCGCTGCTCGTGTGATATGAGGAGCACTGAAACGAGATCAGGCGGTACGCTTCACCCGACAAGCGCTGCCTGAGCGCCATGGTGAGCCGCGATTTTCCAATTCCGGGCTCTCCGGAAATCACCGTCAGCCTGCCGTGACCGCGTTTCGCGTGCAGATATTGCTCATGCAGCAGGTTTAGTTCCGCGTCGCGGCCGATCAGCGGGGTCAGATGCGCGGACTGGCGGGCCTCAAACCGGCTTGCAACCGAGCCGGGCCGTACCACCCGCCAGACGCGGACCTGATGGTCGAGCCCCTTGATGCGGTGATCGCCGAGATCGGCGAATTCGAACAACCCACCCAACAATCGTCGTGTACTCGGCGCGACCAGTATCTGGTTCGGGCTGGCCAGAGCTTGCAGACGCGCGGCGAGGTTGGGAGCTTCACCCACGAGCGCGAACTCGCGTGCTGAACCGTCGCCGATGAGATCGCCGACGACCACGAGCCCGGTCGCAATGCCGATGCGCACTTCGAGCTTCTGCCCCACGCGCGTCGCCAATGCCGAAACGGATTCGACCATCTGCAGGGCCGCTTTGACGGCGCGCTCGGCGTCATCCTCGTGTGCGCTTGGAAACCCGAAATAGGCCAGCACGCCGTCGCCGGAAAATCTGGCAACATGGCCTTCGTAGCGCCGGATGGCGTCGCTGCAGCAGCTTTGGAACTCGTGCAGGATTTCGCGCAGATCTTCGGGGTCAAGCTGCGCCGATAGGGCCGTCGAGCCGACGAGATCGCAGAACACAACGGTCAGGTGCCGCCGCTCAGGCCTGAGATTTGCGTCGCGCGTAAGCTGTGCGGTGTCCGCGCCTGGAATCGCTGGCTGCGGGGGCGAAGAACAATACTCCGGAATGGCTCTGAGGAGCTTCTTGCGGTGCCCGAGGGAAACTCCAAGCTTGGCGAGGTCCTGGTCACTGAGATCCGGCAAGACCTCACGATCGATGTCGTTGTCGGCGAACACATCGCCATAGCGGCCGAGGCCGATACTCTCAAGCCACTGCCGAAGGTCGTTCATATTCTGCGTGAGCGGAACACCGCACGCCTTCTGCTCCAGGGGGCCGTGAATGTAGCAGGAATTTGACGGCGGCGGCCAGACCGGCGCCGTTTAGGGCTTACTCTGCACGTCCGCCACAACCAGGCGGTAGTAGGCTACAATCAAAATGACACCGACCGCTAAAGGCCATATGGCCGCGGGACGAAGCCCGTGCCCGGAGCCGAGGAGCACGATCCCCACCAACAAATTGATGGCTATGTTCGACCAGTTCGACCACCGGTAGAACAGCGGATTGGTCAAGCCCGGCAAGTAAACCAGGTTGAGACCGACCCAGGTTGCCCCAAAGACGCGGAGCCACGCATCATTCGGTTGATGCAGCATCCCGGCGAAGCTCGCCGGCGCGAACAGGCACCAAAGACCGATCAGTAGGTTGACAGCAATGCTTGTCCCAAACAGCCAGCGGTAGGTGCGTAGGCGGGCCTCGGTTTGGGCAATGGTCCAGGACAACGTCTGTTCTTTGATCACGAGTCGCTCCCCGCGTGCGAGCCCTGTGAGGGTGGCACACTTTGGTCGCCGAAGCTGCGATGCCATACCGCCAACAGGAGAGCCGTCACGAAAGCCTGCGCCGGGCACGCATTCCAATGGCCGTGCATGAAAATCGTCTCCGCATCTGGCGCGCGAGGCATTGCTTTGTCGAGCTGCAGCAAGATGAGCGTGCCCGCGTGCAGTGTGGTGGGGCACAAAGGGGTTGCTAGCTTGCCATCGATCGTCCTCGGAACCTGCTTGGGCGGCGCGAGGCTACGCGCGAGCACGGCGTCGTCCGACAGCGAGGCCGCTTCGGGCATGGCCCGCAAGAACCGCATGCGGTCCAACGCGTGGACGATCCCGTGCACCCCGATCGCCGTTGCGTGCATTGCCCAACGATCCTGTCCGGCGCGCCCGCGAAGGAGCTCGAATGCACGGCGGAGCCGGCCCGTAATTTCCCACACGATCTGGGCCGGCGAGAAACCCTCGCGAAACCGATCGATTAGCGTCGCTGCCTCCCAGGTTGCCGCGTCGGCCTTGTAGGCGACATCAAACAAACGCCCCACCGTCTCTTGAACGGTTACCGCCATGTCTTCGTAATTGGTGAGAGCGCGAACGAAGGCCGCGAGCGCATCAAGCTGCCGCTCGCTCCACAGGACATGACCTTGCTTCGGGTCTAGCATAGCTGCGAGCACGCGCTGGCGTTCGGCACGATCCTTGTCGCTGCGCGGCAATAGCGACGGCAGCAGACGGCTTTCAATCTCGAACCAGCGCCTGATGCGACCGACGATGAGCCGGTTGAGCAGGGGCCCGCGCGCAGTGAAATGCCGATCGACCCGTTGCTCGTCGTTAAAGGCATAGATTTCGGATGGGTCGCTGACCCGTACTACGTCGACGATCCACGGCACCCTAATGCGCGTCGCCATGGGTTCAGCTCTTAGCGCGTGGCCAGGGGAAAAAGCTGTTGCGCACGTCGGCGAGGGCTGGTGCGAGTGATGGTGCGTGTCGCAGCAGCACCTCGCGCATACCATTGTTCTCGACCCAATCGATGCCGGCTGGCGTATAAACGTCGGGCGTGTAGTCGACGGTCAAGAAGCGATCGCTCTTGATCCGCCGTCCCGCCATCACAATGAAGATGCGGAATGCCGTATCAGAGATCGCGAATCCGGGGGGCTTGGTTTCGGCAAGCGTACCGGTGAGGAGATCGACGCGCTCGACGGCGCCATAAATTTTCTTGAGTTCGTGTTGCGCGATTGGATCATCGGTGAGTTCTTCGAACGTTTTTGGCACGCTCATCCGCAGCATGCGGCGGAACCCGCAATAGCGCGGCACGCCGCGTTCACGGTCGCGCAGAATATCGGTTGCCGCCACATCGGTGAGAACGCCATGATTCATATTGGCGGGCAGCTTGCGCAGGTGGATCGGATAGTTGTGCAGGACCGGGGCACCGCAAAAGCTCGTTCCCAAAGAGTAGAGCACGTCGTCGAGCTCCACTTTTTGCTGCAGCCTGGTCGTGCCGCCAGCGAACACGTCGGCAAGCGTACAGGCCAGCATTTCCTGGTCGTCGGTGTGTTGGCGGAACGAAAACGCGTCAGGGAGGAGCGAATGCAGCCGGTAGACGGCGACAAATTCTTCGGTGATCGCATAGGGCGCCGAATGGTGCTCCTGGGGCGAACCTGGAATGCCGTCGAGGAGCTCGCTATGCCACGGTCGCCCGAACGCCTTGAAATAGGCCTCTCCGAGCGTGCCCCACCATTCGCCACGCATGGCGTATTGCAGGGTCGGGTTTTGCAGCAAGGCTGGCGACCATTCGGTTGCGTGGATCTTCACGATCAACGCCGCGTTGATGAGCCTCGCTTTCTGGAACAGCCACTCGCCGTCCTTGTCTGGATATTCGAGATGAAGGTGATCAACGATCGCATTGTGTTCGCGCGCGAACAGCGTGTGCATCGCGGAAAGTCCGATCCACCAGTTCGCGTTGACGGCGGCGAGCTCTTGCTGAGGGTCCTTGTTTTCGGGCTTGGGATCGATGGGCAAATGGCCGGCTGAATTCAGGTACAGTTTCCCATCAGGCCGCAATCCGGGGTCGGTGCGAACTTCGCGCTGCGCTTTCAGAGACGAGCCGTACAATTGCGAGCCGTCCCACCAATGGGTGACGACATTGTTGTAGGTCGCCGGCCGTCCAGCGTCCTTCGGGCCGCGTCCGGCATCCGGGCATGTGCGATTGATGATCATCTCCGGATCCGGCCAATCGTCGCCGGGCGGTACGGGAAAGCAGTGCGGGGACGCCTTTGTGTCGTTGAAACCGTGACTGAGCCAGTCGTGCACCATGAACTGCAGCCAGGCGGGCAGCAGCACATTCAATGAGGTTGCAGGCACAAACTCGCGGCGTGCTAGGAGATCGCGGCTGATCAGACGAGGGTTGGGTTCATAAAGCCCGGGTGGATTTTCACCGAACGTTAGTGGCAGCGGTGCGTTGCGCCCAAAACGCGTGTCGGCTTTGCCCATCCAGGGCTTTGACAAGTCGTTGAAGCTTCCATCGGCGGTACGGCAGTAGCGCACGTCGAACCCGGGCGGGTCTACCACGGGATTTTCAGGCGCCGTCTCCGTGTCGAATACGTTTTGCCACCGCAAGTCGCTGCGCAGACAGAGCAAGTTCACAACAGCCACCGGAAGCGGCAGTTGATACCAAACGCAGCATCGATTGACAGCTCGGAAGATCGCTGAAATTGCCCGCTCGAACAAACTAGGCGCCATGTTTATCCCCGTTCGCCGGCTCTCTTGCCCGGCGCACGTTGTCGGTTCGATTTGCTGGAGCGGCGGATCCCCAAGCCGTGACGTGTAGAAGACCCGAAGCTCGCGAAACCCTACCACGTGTGGTATTGTTCGCAAGAATGAGCATCGCGAGACAGGGGGCCGTGACGACGAACATAGAGCTCCGCGACGTCTTGGAGATGACATATAGGGGATGACCGCGCAAAGCTGTGTGACTTGGCGCACATGGTGGTTTGAGGATTTCGGATAGATGAATAGATTACAGTGAGAGGATTTGGGAGAGGAGCAGCAATTTCCTGATTCGGCGGGCCGAGGCTCGCTAACATTCATTTGCCCGAACCTTTGAAGTTCCTGTTTCCGGCAGGCGCGATCCGACATGGCTGACGCAGACTACATCGTCATCGGTTCCGGGGCGGGCGGCGGCCCGCTCGCAGCGAATCTCGCGCAGCACGGATTCAGGGTACTGCTGCTCGAGGCCGGCGGGGATCTCATGGACGCGGATGATGCAGGCCGCCTCCATTATGAGGTGCCGACATTCCACGGACTTTGCAGCGAGGATAAAAGGTGCAGCTGGGATTACTTCGTGCACCACTATTCCGACCCGGACCGCGAAAAACGCGACTGCAAATACGACCAAGAGGGCGGCGGCGTTTGGTATCCGCGCGTCGGAGCACTCGGCGGCTGCACGGTACATAACGCGATGATCACGGTCACGCCACAAGCCATCGACTGGGACACTATCGCTCATCTCACGGGCGATTGGAGTTGGGGCGCTGGCAATATGTACAAGTATTTCACGCGCCTCGAACGCTGTGAGTATAAGTCGCCGCCTTGGACGCTGTTTTATGTCCTGGACCAGCTGGCTTGCTCCGCCGTGGGGCTTCTGACAGGCTCGAAGATCTGGATGAACTGGTCGTCCGGACACGGGTTCCGCGGGTGGCTGTCGACAGATCGGCCCAATGCGAAACTGGTGCTTGCCGATTGGCGGATCATCAAGATATTGCTCAACACGGTATGGATCTGCCTCCGCCTGGGGCTGGTGCGGTTTTCCCGCCTCCTGCGAGGCTTTGACGCCAACGATATTCGCAACTCGGAGGATGGTCCGGAAGGATTGGCGCTTACGACGCTCACGACTCGCGATGGAAAGCGTCAAGGTCCGCGCGAATATCTGATCCGAACCCTGCGCGAAAAGCCGGAAAATTTGACGATCCGGCTGAATACCTTGGCGACAAGAGTCATTTTCGACGGCAAGCGGGCCGTCGGCGTCGAGGCGTTGCAAGGTGAGAAAGACGAGGCGTTGTACGAAGCCTCGCCGCTCCACCAGCCGGCACGCAAAAGCAAACTACGGCAATTCACCGCTTGCCGCGAAGTCATCGTGGCGGCAGGCGCCTTCAACAGCCCGCAGCTGTTGATGTTGTCCGGTATCGGGCCCGAAGCAGAACTGCGGAAATTGGGAATAGAGCCCCTCGTTGACCTTCCGGGCGTGGGCGCGAACCTCCAGGATCGTTATGAAATTGCCGTGGTAAGCGAATCAGAAAAGCCGTTCGCGCTGTTGCCCCCGGAGGCAACGTTTGCGCCGCCCGCCGGCCCTGGTGCGCCGACGGATCCGTTCCTCGAACTTTGGGCACAAGGCAAAGGCCTCTATTGCTCGACCGGCTCTCTGATCGCGATCATGAAGCGATCTCGACCTGATCTGCAGGAACCGGATCTTTTCATATTCGGCTTGCCGGGCTTTTTCCGGGGATATCGGCGCGGGTATTCGGCCGAATTCGAACGCTACCGCAACAAATTCACCTGGATCATCCTGAAGGCCTACACGAGCAACACGGCGGGTCGAGTAACGCTCATCAGCAACGATCCGACCAAGCGCCCGCGTGTGGATTTCCATTATTTCGACGAGGGCAGCGATGAGTGCCAGCACGATCTCTATGCGCTGGTTGAGGGCATCAGGTTCGTCCGGGAAATGAACAGCAAGCTTCCAAAACGCTTTGCGAAGGAACTGGTCCCTGGGCCGAAATATGCCAGGGAAAAGGATGTGATGGCATTCATTGAGAACGAGGCCTGGGGTCATCACGCGTCATGCACCAACAAGATCGGTCCGAAGACCGATCCGATGGCCGTACTGGACAGCAGGTTTCGGGTGCGGGGTACCGAGGGCCTCCGGGTAGTCGATGCGTCCGTCTTTCCGAAAATCCCCGGCCATTTCATCGTGACGGCAGTCTACATGATCAGCGAAAAAGCCTTTGACGTGATTGTCGAAGATGCCGGATGCAACCCCTATCCACCGGCTGACGGTCCGCAGCCGCGTCAGCCCGATGGGGATCCCGACCGAGACGCCATCGCATAATCGGAGAATGCAATGACGCTGACGCTTATCCTCCTGATCGTGGCCGTGTTGGCCGTTGGGCTCATCTCCAGAAAGGCAGGCGAATGCGGCGGGCCCGATGTCGGCAAGCGCTTTCTCGAAGTGACCCCCGATTATTCGGTGGATGGATTGCGAAGGTGGATAGAAGCCTATCCGTCGCAATCGCGTCGTTACGTATTTCCCGTACTGTTCCCGCTCGACTTGTTGTTTCTCGTGGCACTTGCCTGCTTGCTTGCAGTCGCATCGATGGCGACAGCCCGTGGTTTGCACTGGGGTCAGGGGTGGATTTGGACTCTCGTAATCTTTCCCGTTCTTTATGCGGTATGCGATTTCGTCGAGAACGTCCTGCTTGCACGGTTCATGGTCTCGGCGACGACGGCTACCAGCAACTCGATCGCCCTTGCCCAGACGTTTACCGGCCTGAAACTCGCGACGGTCGCGATCAGTGCCTTGCAGCTGCTGGCCCTACTGGTGTGGGGCGCCGTGCGGATTCTGGTTCACGCGCTGCGCTGAATACCCGGCGGAAGCCCCGGTCACACCGCGATCTTCTCCTGCTCGACCACACGCCGAACCGCAGGCCGCTGCAGCATCCGCTCCTTGAACGCGGTGTAATTCTTGAGGTCGCGCACCGGCAGCTCGCGCCGGATTCCCCAAGTGTAGAAGACGAAGCCGTACGGATCGAGCACCGAATAACGGCCTGAAAACCAATCCTTACCGGCCAGCATGCCGTCGATCTGCTTGAGGTAGCCGTGAAACGTCTCGAGACCTCGTTGCTTGAGGGCAGGGAAAACCGCTTGATCGGCCGCGTAGCGCTCGGGCCGGCTCACATGCGCGTGCGCCGGATGGACGCTTGCCGCAAAGAAACCGATGAGAGAAAGGGCCTTGGCCTCGGCAAGGGGGGCGGTCGGCCACAGCCCGAAGCGCTTGCCGAGGTACGGCAGGATCGCGGTGTTCTCCGCCAGGGGCTCGCCGCTGTCGAGACCCAGCACGGGCACGCGGCCCTGCGGGTTGATCTTGAGGTAGGCGTCCGAACGCTGCTCGGCATGGGCGAAGTCGACTTCGCGCGGGGTGTATGGTTCGCCGCTCTCCTCCAGGACGATATGCGCGGCGAGCGAGCACGCGCCGGGAGCGAAATAGAGTGTGAGCATAACGAAGCCCTCGCAAATTCGAGACGAGCAGGGAGTGGACTACGTCTGTAGGCCAGCGACCGCCGCCGCTAGCGCGGCGCCGGTATCGTCGGCGTTGGCGGCCTTGCACAGCGCGGCGAGCTTGGCGGCTCCGTCCTGGCGCCCGATCAGCGCCGGCAATGTCTTGATCAACGTCTCGAATCGCGCGCGGCCGCGCTCATGGGTATCGCCATAGCCCTTCACCAGGTTGCGCGCAGCAGCGACCTCGACAGCGAGGTCATAATTTTTTTGCGCTGTGGCCGCGACCGTGTCGAGCCAATCCTGCAGTGCCTTTTGTTCTACACCGTAGCGCAGCGATTTTGGCCGCAAGGGTTTGAGCGCGGCCACGATGTAGAGCAGCAGGAAGCCGTGGATCGACGTCGTCTTGATGGTCTTGCCCTTGGTCGTCATGCGGTCGATGAGGCCGCGCACCAGGGCGCTGCCGAGAATGAAGCGGCCAAGCGGGGCGGGGAGGGTGTCGGCAATTTCCTGGGTGCGGGGATGCATGAACTCTGCGATCTCGATGATCTGATCGTCACCGGCACGCACTTCGGCCCGCACGCGCTTGAAACGCGATGGCCGGATTTTCAGTTCAGCGACCCGGATGGTGTCTTCATAGGCCATGCCGAGCGCTAGTTGACGGGCGGTCTCCTGCAGCAGCCGCGCTCGGCCGTCACGTCCGGTTTCGAGCGCTACGATCGGCTTGAGGCGCTCCAGGTAGAGCCGCGCATAGGCGATGTCCTGATAATCGGCGACACGCTCGATGCCCGCGCGTACTACTTTGCGGGCGGCTTGCGGAATCGCCTCCTCGACCTCGCACATGATCTCAGCGAGTGCTGCCGCCTCGGCCGGCGCCTGCGCCTCTGCCGCCGGTGCCTTGGCGGGAGCCGGCGCGCCAGAGGCGGCGGCCTCGAAGCCCGCGGTAAAGGCCGCAAGACTCGCCTGGATGCCGACGCCGCCTCGCCGGATCGCGGCCTCATAGGCGGCGCGCTCGAACGGCAGCGCTTTGGCGCCCGCCAGAGCGCCAAACAGCACCGCGCTGATGACGCTGCCGGTGGCTTCCGCCAGCGCCGCCATGTCGAAGGCGTAGAATGCCTTGGCGGCGCCGCGACAGCCTTCGAGCAGGGCTGCCTCGTCGACCCGGCCGTCCGCCATGGCCGTGCGCTCCGTCATGGAGAAGACCCGATTCGTCGATGCGATCAGGGTTGTTCGGTCGGGTGTCACGAGCCCGCGCTGGATCGCGCGTCCTGCCTCCATCAGCTCGGAGGCGATCACCACGTCGATGTCGCCTGGCATCGGAAGCAGCGCCATCACCGGCTCGCGCCCGCCGTTGGCCGGCCTGCGGAAGATTTCGAGGTAGTAGTTGGTGGCTCCGGTTCGCTGCGCCACGCCTGGCACCGAGGTGAGCTGCGCGATATAGCCGCCATGCTCGGCGAGATCGATCATCCAGTCGGCGAGCACTCCGCCGCCTTCGCCGCCCATGGCGAAGATCGCAATGGTGATCGGCCGTGTCTTGGTCTCGAACGGAGCGTTCATTGCGAACCCGTCGGCCTAGGCCGCCAGCAGTTGCCGCCGCGCCAACCGCTCTTGCAGAAAGCCGATCACGGCGTCGCGCAGGCGCGCCTTGAACCGATCCCACTTGGTCGGATTGTTGATGATGGAGGCGCGGTAAAACGAGGGGCACAGCACCGCGGCGTGCGCGACCTCGCCGCACAGGCCGCAGCCGACGCACGAGTTGATCACCTTGGTCACCGGATTGCTGCGCAGCGGGTCGGGATTGGGCGCGATAGTCAACGATGGGCAGCCCGACAGCCGGATGCATGAATGGTCGCCAGTGCAGGTGTCGGGATCGACGCCGAAGCGCTCGCGCACCACGCGCA
This sequence comes from uncultured Alphaproteobacteria bacterium, assembly GCA_963833605.1. Lineage (GTDB taxonomy): Bacteria > Pseudomonadota > Alphaproteobacteria > Rhizobiales > Xanthobacteraceae > JAFAXD01. The sequence goes on along the minus strand of CAWHYZ010000017.1, from coordinate 496,438 downwards.
CGCCGTCCTTGATGGCTTTCTGCATCAGCGGGCGCACACGCCGCTGCTTGTTGAGCATGCATTCCGACTGGGCGACGATCACCTTGGGACCGTCGTGCGGCGTGGTGAGCGCCTCGCGCAGCGTGTCGCGCATCTTGGCAACGTCGTAGGTGCGGGTCAGGGTGCGCACCCAATCGACGCCGACGCCGCGCACTGCGCTTTCGATCGTGTTCTTGGTGGAACGGATTTTGTTGCTGGCCGCCGAAGACAGGATGTCCTGACCGCCGGTGGCGGCGGTGTAGCCGTTGTCCACGATGATGTGGACGTTGTTCGACTTGTTGAAGACGGCGTTGCCGATGCTGGACACGAGACCGTTGTGCCAGAAGCCGCCGTCGCCGATGATCGCGATCGCGGGCCTGTCCGATTTGATGTTGAACGCAGAAGCACCGGCGCCGCCCAGGCCGTAGCCCATGGTGGTCGCCCCGATATTGAATGGCGGCAGGATCGAAAACAAATGGCAGCCGATGTCGCAGCTCACGTGATGCGGACCAAGCTCGCGCTCGACCAGCTTCATGGCGGTGAAGATCGGCCGTTCCGGGCAGCCTGTGCAGAACGAAGGTGGGCGGCCCTGCACGTGCGGTTCGATCGCCTTGGTGGCGCTTGCAAGCCGTGTCGCCGCCTCGTTCGATGGCGCTGGATGCGGCAGCGCCGCGAGCACGTCGGCCCGGTAGGCGCGGACGAATTTCGAAAGGCCGTCGCGCACCACCCCGCCGGTGTATTCTCCGGCCATCGGCAGCATGCTCTTGCCCTCGATGGCGGTCTGCACGTCGGCGCGCCGCAGGATGGTGTTGATCGCCTGCTCGATGAACTCGGGCTGGCCCTCTTCGACGATCAGGATCGCGCGTTTGCCCTGGGCGAAGCGCACGACCTCCGCATCGATCAGCGGATAGGTCACGTTGAGTACGTAGACCGGCACTCGACTGTTGCCGAACGCGTCGGCAAGCCCGATGACCTCGAGCGCCCGCAGGGTCGTGTTGTACATCCCTCCCTGCACAATGATTCCGATGTCGGCCAAGTCGCCATCGAAGAACTCGTTGAGCTTGTTCTCGGTGATGTACTTCACCGCCGCCGGCCAGCGCTTGTCGATCTTCTCGCGCTCGTGCAGATAGCTCGCCGGCGGCAGCACGATGCGGTCGACCTGACGACGTGGGTTTTCCAGCGCGTCCCGCAGGGTGAAGCTCGGCCGCACATTATCCTTGGTCGGGAATCGGCCGTGCACGTGGCAGGCGCGGATGCGCACTTCCAGCATCACCGGGGTATTGGATACTTCCGAGAGCTCGAAGCCCTTTTCGACGGCGGCGACGATGGACGGCAGGTTGGGCCGCGGGTCGAGCAGCCAAATCTGCGATTTCATCGCATAGGCGTGGCTGCGCTCCTGCATGATCGAGGACCCCTCGCCATAATCCTCGCCGACGATGATCAGCGCTCCGCCGGTGACCCCGCCGGACGAGAGATTGGCGAGCGCGTCGGATGCGACGTTGGTGCCGACCGGGGCCTTGAAGGTGACGGCGCCGCGCAGCGGATAGTTGACCGAGGCCGCGAGCGTCGCGGCCGCCGCGGCCTCGCTGGCACTCGATTCGAAATGCACCCCGAGCTCTTCGAGAATGTCGTTGGCATCGCTCAACACGTCCATGAGGTGCGAGATCGGGGCGCCCTGATAGCCGGCCACGTAGGAGACGCCCGATTCGAGCAGCGCCTTGGTGATCGCCAGAATGCCCTCGCCGCGGAACTCCTCGCCGGCTCCGAGCTTGAGCTTCTGGACTTCTTCCTTGAACGATCGCTCTGCCATGGTCCGCTCCGCCGTCCTTCATGCCCATCCCGCCGCGAGGACGCAGCCGAGGGCCAAAATTCGCACCAAGTATAGGTCGCTGGCCGCGGTTTACCAGTGTTTTAAGCTTAAAGCTTTTGCCGGGGAGGTAATGCGCGCTTTGATATTGGCCCGGTCGCACCCGGTGCGGTTCACACCAGAAGCCATAGCGTGCACGGGAGGCCGCGCGCGCGGTCCATCGGACTGAAGAGCCCGCCGCGGAAAGCTCGCCATCATCGCCTTTGAATCACCGAGTCAGCCTTGCTGAGCAGCGATACGGGAACCGTGAAGCCGAGCGACATAGCCGTGTCGAGATTGATTACGAACTCGACGTTGATGTCCTGTTGGATCGGCAGCTGAACCACGGGCGTGCCCTTGAGGATGAAGCCCGCATAAATGCCAGCTTGACGGGCGGCGCCGGCGATGCTGGCCCCGTAGCTCATCAGGCCGCCCGCGGCCGCGAACTCGCGCGTTGGGTACATGGTTGGCAGGCTGTGCTGCGCCGCCAACGCCACGAGCTTTTCGCGCTCATCGAGAAAGAACGGATCGCGCGGAACGATGAGGGCACGCGCTCCTTGCGAAACAAGCGAGGCAAAGGCGTTGTCGAGGTCTGCTTCCCGGCCGGCCTTGACGACGACGAGCTTCTTCGCGCTTGCACTGCCCGCTGCCTCAACATCCTGCGCGGTGCCCGGGTTGTTGGGATTGATCAGCAGCCCAACCGCTGGCGGATTCGGCACCAGCTGCTGCAATAGGTCAAACTGCGTAGCGGTTATCCTGCTGGCCAAGAAGCTGACGCCTGTGGCGTTGCCGCCTGGTTGCGATAGATTGCTGACGAGCCCGAATTTGATTGGATCAGCTTCGGCTACGAAAACGAGCGGGATCTTGCTGGCGTTCGACTTGGCGGCGAGCGCAGAGACGAGCCCGAACGCCGCAATCACCCACACCTTGCGAGCCACAAGATCAGCCGCAAGCGTCGGCAGCCGGTCGTATTGGTCGTCGGCCCATCGGTATTCAACTGCAACGCCGATTCCGTCGACGAAGCCTGCCTCACCAAGGCCCTGTTTGAACGCGGCCATCAAGGCCTGGTCTGTTCGACCGCTGCTCAGCGCGCCGATCGACGGTGTTCCCAATTGTTGGCCGAGGCTTGGGCGCCCGAGTGCTGAAGATGCCCCCGCAGCGCCCAGCATCGTCAAGAACGCCCGCCGTCCTAATCGATCGAGTTTCATTCCGTCCCGTCCTGAATGTTTTAGCCACCTCGGCGGCAACACTTAGCACAACGGGCGCGTTGGTTCATGCGATGCGAAACGGCCGACCTTGGTCCCAAAAGCGACATGGCCGGGACGAACCCGGCCATGATCACAACTCTTTCAGTTGCGGTGGAGAGTAGGCCTCACCACGGCGAGCTGGGGGGAACGGCGCCGTTGCCACTGACTGCGCCGATTCTGGCAGCGGAGCGCGAGCCGAAGCTCTGGCCGGGGCTGCGTTAGATGCCGCGCCGCCCGCGATCGTCACCCTCTGCAACGCGGGCGTGCGCGGAACCGGGATGCTGTTGAGCCTGCGCATTTCAGCTTGGTAAGCCGCGTATTGCGCCGGCGTGCTGTTCAGCCGATGCATCTCGTTGATGTAGTCCTCTGGTATCTGCACGTGATTGAGCGGTGCTTTGTAGCCGAGGAAACGCGCCACGTCGCCCGTGAACCCAGTGCAGTTAAGGGTCATCGCGTTCCAAATCTTCGTATTGGCTTGCCGCATTCTGATATAGCCAACAAGGCGGTTGTATTCCCCTTCGGTCAACGTCACGCAGAAGCGCGCCGTCATGTACTGTTCATCGAGGTCGCCGTAGCTTGCCCCGGTTTCTGCCGCGACCGGCAGCAAGTGTCCCATCATATAGACCGTGCTGCTGTCTCCCGCCGGATGCAGCCCTGCCACTTCGACTCGGCCAAAGTGACCGTCGGGGGTGAGGCGCCCATAGAAAACGAACGCGTGGCCATAGCTGGCCGCTGTCCGCGAGCGAAACTCGACGAAGTAAGGATGGCCAGGGCGCACGCTCATCCGGCAATCGGTGGCGGTCACCGGTTGACCAATTGGTCTTGCGGAGTTGGCCGGGACGTTCGCGAACACCCCGACATTGACCAATTGGTTCGGGGGGAGTTGCGAGGAGTATACGCTCGCGCCGGGCCCGTAGCCCTGAGTGTGGGCAACATGTTGCGGACGCGCGGCCGCCTGCGGGCGGGGTGCAACCACGTTGACTTGCGGCAGCGTTACCGCGTTGCCGTCCTGCGCGCGCGCCGCCGTCACATCTGTAAACGTTGCGAACGAACAGATTGCTAGGCCAGCCAGGATACCGGCGCCTACTTTGGTGTTCCGTGACGTATTCATGATCGTGACCCCTGTCCCGCGCACTGCGCGCGAGCCCCCATGTAGCCTCCGAACCGAAGCCCCCCGAGCGCGCGGATCTCACTCCGCGCGCTCACGCTTAGATCACGGACCGCGTGAGCTGGTCCTACCCCCCGGCTGCCGACATCAACCCCGAGTAACGACGGGACCTTTGCCGAGCGGTGCCTTGCCGATCGGCGCCTTGCCGATTGGTGCCTTGCCGACGACCGGTGCAGGCGGCGGGGCCTTCACATACATATCCGCCGCGCTGGCAACGCCCAGCACAGCGAACGTAGCGATGGTTGCGAGTACGAGCGTTTTCATGACCGACTCCTTTGACGTTCGACTCGATGAACTACGAATACAGATGTGAGCGCGGGCTCACTAGTGCATAAAAGCCACACGCGTTTTTTGTTGTACGCGGACACCAGTAGTCGCGGCGAAATGGTGGTCGTTTGGGCTAAAACAAGGCTCTTCAACACGGCCAAAAAAGCCTGAAAAACGTAATGGAATGAACCCGTCCTGAAAATGCGTTAAGTCCTGCGCGGTGCTGGACAAACGGTTGGTAATCAACTGGTAGTTAAGGTTAACGCAAGGTTGCAGCCGCACACGCGTGGCCGCGTTCGGGTTTTCGAGTGTGGGGCACGCAAACGCTCCTTCTCTGGAGGCATTCCGGGGGCCGCGAGCGTACGCGGGAGCCCGGAATCCATAACCACGGTCCGGATTATGGATTCTGGGCCCGCGGCGCTGCGAGATCGCCGCCCGGCGGCGTAATGATGGCTATGCAGCCACTAGCGCCAACACGCGCAGCGGGCTGCCCGATCCCTTCTCGATCTTCAATGGCGTCGTGATCAGCACCGCGCCGGTCGGCGGCAACTGGTCGAGATTGCACAGGCTCGCGAGGCCGAACTTGTTGGCTCCGTGCATCATGTTGTGCGCCGGGTACATCGGCTCAAACGCAAAAGCCTGGCCAGCGTCGGTGCCGACCGCCTCAACGCCCCAGCCGTTGACCTTGCGGTTGTCGACGAGCCAGTGCATGGCGGCGGCGCTCGGACCTGGGACGTGCGGGCCATCTGCCTTCATGTTGAGGAACGCGGCCGGGTCCTCCCGCTTCGACCAGTCCGTGCGCATCAACACCCAGGCACCATCCGGGATGCGGCCGTGCCGGCCTTCCCAGGCCTGGATATGGCTCGGCTCAAGTAGGAACTTCTCGTCGGCCGCGGCCTCCTTGCTGCAGTCGATCACGACTGCGGGCGCAACCATGCGGCGCACCGGGATCGTGTCGGTGTAGCCGTCAGGATTGTGCCGGCCGGTCACCCAGTGGACCGGCGCATCGAAGTGCGTGCCGGTGTGTTCGCCCATGGAGAGGTTGTTCCAATACCAGGCCGGGCCGCGGTCGTCATAGTGCGAGATTTCCGAGATGCTGAACGGGTTGGAGTTCGCGAGCGGCGGCGGCAGCGCGATCACCGGCGTCGAAGGCCGCAAGGTCTGGGTCAGATCGATCACCTTGATGCGGCCATCGGCGATGGCGGCGGCGACGTTCATCAGCAATTCGGCGGACATGGCACCCCCTTTTACGCCGGCGACCCCCGGCGTGGTTTCCTGTGAGAAGCGCTTCATCGCGGACGAAAATCCGCGCGCCACCACATCGATATCGTTGGCGACGACCACAAGGTTATAGCCTTCGCGCCGGCGCGCAATCGCCGCGTCGGCATGGCCGGTAAAAATGGCGCACGGGACGTGCGCGGCCCGGCAAGCCTCAAGCACCGTCCGGCAGGCCTGCTCGTGGCGCGGTTCGCCGGGGGCGACGCCAAGTGACATGGCAAGATCGCCGGTGCCGATCAGCACGAAGTCGATCCCCGGCGTGCCGGCAATGGCTGCCGCGTTGCGCACGCCGCGCTGGGTTTCGATCATGACCCCGACCACGGTATGGGCGTTGGCCTGCGCGCAATAGCCGGCAAAGTCGTGCGCGAGCGGGCGCACGCCTCCCGCGGAACGATGGCCCTGCGGCGGGAAACGCGCGGCGGCCACCACGTCAGTCGCCTGCTGATCGATCTCTATCAGCGGGACAATCACGCCTTCGGCGCCGGCATCGAGCGCTTGGCTGATGGCCATGGGGCTGTTCTCGGCGGTACGCACCAGCACAGGAGCGTGCCGGCTGGCGGCGCCGACCGCATGCTCGATAGATTGCCGGTCGAATAGTCCGTGTTGGGCGTCGATGACAATCGCGTCGGGTTTGGCGCCGGCGGCGATTTCGATCACGGTTGCCGAACCGAAACTCATCCAGAATGCGCCAAGCGGCGTTTTCTGGGCGAGCCGGCTGCGCAGGCTCGCCCGGGCCGGGTCGAACATGGTTACTCCTGAACGCAACGCAACAACGACGGCGCACTATATATAGACCGCGCCAACAAGGATAATCGAGGATCGCCCCAGGGTTAATTGCAAAAGCGCTTCGATCAAAGGATCGTAGGATTGGTAGGGCGGAGCAAAGCCCATCGTGAATGCAGGTGAAGTTCGCATGCCAGCCTCGCAGAAAATACTGACGCCGCCGCCGACCGCCCCACAGGCGTTCTCGGATGCTACGGCCGCGGTCGACCGGCTTGAGCAGATCTACGAGCGCAACACCGCCTTTTTGCGCGATCGGTTCGAAGCCTACGCTAAGGGCGAGTTGTTCGGAGCGCGCGTGCGCGCGTGCTACCCGTTCGTGCGCATCACGACGACGACTTATGCGGGCCTCGATTCCCGCCTCTCCTACGGATTCGTGGCCGGGCCGGGCGCTTACCAGACGACGGTGACGCGCCCAGACCTCTTCCGCGCCTACCTGACAGAACAGATCGAACTCCTGATCAAGAACCACATGATGCCGGTCGAAATCGGGGAATCAGACGAACCGATCCCGGTCCATTTCGCCTATCGGCGCGACATCAACGTCGAAGCAACCGCAGCATGGCTGGACGGCGCCGCGTCCGAGCGCCCGTTGCGCGACCTGTTCGACACGCCCGACCTTGCTGCCATGGACGACGCGATCGCCAACGGCACGATCGAGCCGCTAGGAGGCGTTCCGGCGCCATTGTCGCTGTTTCGCGCCGCACGCGTCGACTACTCGCTGCACCGGCTCTATCACTACACCGGTACTGATCCGCAGCATTTTCAGAACTTCGTGATCTTCACCAACTATCAGTTCTACATCGAGGCCTTCGCCAGCATCTGCCGAGGGCGCATGACAGGCGGCGATCCGCGCTACGATGCCTTTGTCGAACCAGGCAACGTCGTCAATCGCAACGCCCGCTTCGGCGATGTGGGCCCGACCGGAACACCGCCGGCGCGCGCTCCACAGATGCCGGCCTTTCATCTCGTCGAGCAAAACCTCGCCGGTATCACGATGATCAACATCGGCACAGGCCCATCCAACGCGCGCACCATCACCGATCACGTCGCGGTGATGCGGCCGCATGCCTGGCTGATGCTCGGCCACTGCGCCGGCCTCGGCAACGCGCAAACGCTCGGCGACTATGTGCTGGCGCATGGCTATCTGCGCGAGGATCACGTGCTTGATGACGAGCTTCCGCTTTGGGTGCCGATCCCGGCGCTCGCCGAGGTGCAGGTCGCGCTCGAGCAGGCGGTCGGCGAAGTGACCGGTTCAACCGGCGTCGCGCTCAAGCGCGTGATGCGCACTGGCACCGTGGTCAGCGTCGACAACCGCAATTGGGAACTCGGAGACCATGTCGCAATCGTTCGCCGTCTGACTCAGACCCGTGCGATCGCACTCGATATGGAATCGGCGACGATTGCCGCCAACGGTTTTCGCTTTCGCGTCCCCTACGGCACATTGCTGTGCGTCTCCGACAAGCCGCTCCATGGCGAGATCAAGCTCGCCGGCATGGCCAGCGAGTTCTATCGCCAGCGCGTCGGACAGCACCTCGAAATAGGCCTCAATGCGATCGAGAAGCTCAAGGCGCAGGAACGCGAACGCCTTCATTCGCGCAAGCTGCGCAGCTTCGCCGAGGTGGCGTTTCAATAGGGTCGGCTGGCCCCTGGCTTTTGACCGGGGGGAAACTCATCACGGCCGTTCCACATCCCAATCCTTGATCGTGCCCCCGGATCAAATGCGGCGGTCAACCCTTCCTACGGCGCGGCAACAAATATCTTCCCCGGGTTCATAATGTTGAGCGGATCGAGCGCGTGTTTGATCGCCTGCATGGTGTGGAGCGCGCCGCCGTGCTCTGTTTCGAGATACTTGATCTTGCCTTGGCCGACGCCGTGCTCGCCTGTGCACGTGCCGTCCATGGCAATGGCGCGCAGTGCGAGCCGCTCGATGAAACCCTTGGCACGCGCCATCTCGGCCGCGTCGCTGCCGTCCGCCAGAAGCGCGACGTGAAAATTGCCGTCTCCTACGTGGCCCAGGATGGTGCCAACGAGCCGGTTGTCGTCGAGATCGGTCTTGGTTTCCATGACGCAGTCGGCGAGGCGGGAGATCGGCACGCAGGCGTCGGTCGCCACGATCTTGGCGCCGGGCCGCAGCACCATGGTGGCGAAGGCCGCGTCGTGACGTGCCTGCCAAAGTTTCGTACGCTCCTCGGCCTTGGTGGCGAAATTGAAATCCTTGCCGGCGTGGTCGCGCGCGATCTCCTCAAAGCGCGCGATCTGTTCGTCCACATCTCGTTTGCTGCCGTGGAACTCGACGAACAAGGTCGGTACTTCGGCAAGGGCGAGTTTCGAATAGATGTTGCAGGCGCGGATCTGTAGCGCGTCGAGGAGCTCGATCCGCGCGAGCGGAATCCCAGCTTGGATCGACGCCATGGCGGTTTCGACGGCACCGTTGAGCGTCGCAAACCCGCAGACCGCGGCAGCGATCGCTTCCGGGATCGGGTGAAGGCGCAGGGTGAGTTCTGTGATCACGCCGAGCGTGCCCTCCGCGCCAACAAGGAGCCGCGTGAGGTCGTAGCCAGCCGAGCTCTTCTTGGCGCGTCGCGCCGTGCGAACCAGCTCGCCATTCGGCATCACGACGGCGAGGGCCAACACGGCGTCCTTCATGGTGCCGTAGCGCACCGCGTTGGTACCCGACGCGCGCGTCGACGCCATGCCGCCAAGGCTTGCATCGGCGCCCGGATCGATCGGGAAGAACAGGCCTTGGTCGCGAATGAAGCTGTTGAGCTTGGTTCGGGTGACGCCGGGCTGCACCGTACAATCTAGATCCTCGCCATGAACCGCGAGGATCGCATCCATGCGGGAGAGATCGATTGAGATGCCGCCGAACGGTGCGTTGAGGTGGCCCTCAAGCGAAGTGCCGGTGCCGAACGGAATGAGCGGCACCTGATGCGCCGCGCACAGGCGCACCACCTCCTGCACCTCTTCGGTCGACCTCGCAAATAACACCGCATCCGGCGGCTGGTTTTCGTACCAGGTGAAGATATTGCTATGCTGGCGGCGCACCGCTTCGGTGCGCGAGAAGCGATCGCCAAAGCGCGTGGCAAGCGCAGTGAGCAGGGGCTCAGGCGGCTGGCGCTTTGCAACGAGGTCGAGCATGGCTATGGATCATACCGAAATGCCTGACCAGGCGAAATGTAAATGACCTTCGTCCACGAGATCGCACTGACGGGGCCGCAAACTCACGAAGCTGCTGCGTTGACCTGGCTCGACACGACGCCCGCGCAGCGATGGGCACCGCCGCCGGGGCCCTCTGCATTAGACGTTTATCGTCCGGTCGGCGGCACCCGAGATCCGTACAATAAAGACGAAGGTCCGCCGCTCCTGATCGTCATGGCAGAGTTCCAATCCATCGACGCTTGCAACGCCGCGGTCCCGGCGTTGGAGCAGGCCCTCGCCAATCTGCCGTCCGGCATCGGGGCGACCATTACTGCGATGGAGCGCAGTTTCTATCCTGTCGCGGGCGAAGCCGCCCCGGGACCGCTGCGGGCGCCGTTCTCATACGTAGTGCGCTACAGCCGCCCGGCCGAAGACGAAGCCGCTTTCGTCAAGCACTACGTCGCCGATCATCCGCGCCTGGAAGCCTCTTTTCCGCGCATCCGTTCGATCATGTGCTATTTCCCGCTGGCGCGGCCGGCATCGCGGCACTTCCCGCGCGCCGACTACATGCTCGGCAATGAGGTCGTCTTCGACAGCGTCGATGATTTCAACGTTGCGATGCAGTCACCGGTGCGGCACGAGATGCGCGCGCATTTTCACAGCTTTCCGAAATTCAGTGGTCCGGTTACCCATTTTCCGATGCTGCGCGAACGATTGGCGGGCTAAACCGCTTTGCCGCCGGCGAGGACCATTGCACCACCGAAGGGGTTATTTTAGGTTTCAAATAATAGGCGGCATTACTATTGCAGGGCTTGGCACGGGAGATCCCTATGAGCGTCGACATCGATCGCAGAACACTGCTGCAATTGCTGGGTTTAGGTGCCGGCAGCGTGCCGTTCCTTGCCGGAGCGCCGCCGGCGTGGGCGGCCGGGGATACGGTGACGATCGGATGGCCGAGCGATGTTCCGTCCTGGGATCCCAACCAGCGATTCCAACCCGACGCGCAGCCGATCTTCAAGCTCGTGTTCGATCAGCCTGTCAATCAGGACCCGAAGCTGGCATTCGTGCCCAACCTCGCCACCAAATGGGAGCTCGCGCCTGACGCACTGTCTATGGCGGTCGACCTGCGCGACGGCGTGACGTTCCAGAACGGCGACAAGATGACGGCGGAGGATTTCCGCTACACGTTCTTCGAGCGCATTAAGGCCGGGCACAAGGTTGATACCGCGAATTCCTGGCGCCGCGTGATCGATATCGAGGTGCCGTCACCCACGCGCGCGGTGATGAAATTCAATGCGCCGGCGCCGACCGCGCCGGTCTGGCTCGCATTCCTCGGCAGCTTTATCGTGCCGAAGAAGTACATGGAAGCAGTGGGGGTCGACGGCTTCGTGCAAAAACCGGTCGGCACCGGCCCCTATAAGCTCGTGGAGTACCAGCTCAATTCCCGTATCGTGCTCGAGCGCAACGACGCCTATTGGGGGCCGAAGCCGAAGATCCGCCGAGTCATCTACGAGATCATCAAAGATCCCTCGGCGCGTGTGGCGGCGGTGCAGTCCGGCCAGGTCGATCTCACCATCAACGTGCCGGTGCGCGAAGTCGATCGTCTGGGCAAGGAGCCGGCGCTCGCCGCCGAGCTCAATCCGATCACCCGCGTGATCCTGTTGCAATGTCGCAACGATCTCGGGTTTGCCGATGATAACGTGCGGCTTGCCGCTCATCACGCCATCGACAAGCAGGCGCTCTCGAAGGCCTTCTATGGCGGCGCGGCCGTGCCGCTGTCGATGCCCGCAACACCGGGCACCCCCGGCTATGTCCCGGATTTCAAGTTCAGCTACGACCCGGCGCTCGCGGTACAGTTGCTGGCGAAGTCCGGCTTCGATGCGAACAAGCCCGCGCAGATCAAATTCGCTACCACCAACGGTACGTTCCCGAGCGACTTCGATATTGCGCGCGCGATCCAGCAGATGTGGAAAAAAGTCGGCATCGACGCCGAGATCGAGACTATCGAATATGCAAAGTATTTCGAGCTCAATCGGGGAGCCAAGTTGCCGGAGGCAACCCTCTACAGTTGGGACAATGCGACCGGCGACCCGGAAATGTTCGGCGGCTACCTGCTCAATCCCAAAATGCCGTTCTCGGCCTGGAAAGGCGCGGAGATCGGCGAGAAGGTGGCCGAGCTGTTCAATATACCGGAGTATGCGAAGCGGATGGCCGCCTATCAGGAGGTCGTACGCCTCGCGGTCGAGAAGGGCGCCACCATCCCGTTGTTGCAATCGGTGCAAAGCTTAGTGCGCAAGAAATCGCTGAACTACGTCAAATATGGAAACGGCTGGGTGCTCGCCAGCAGCATGGACTGGGCTTGAAATCCAGGCACGCACGCGCGATCGGAATTCATTCCTTCGCGGCGGTGGGTCATGGATGCCCATGCGCAGCAGAGGGCATCCATGGTGCGCCGCAGAGGTGAAAGCTCTGCTCTTTAGGGTACTTAGCCATGGATGCCCTGTCGCGTCGGGAGGGCCATCCATGGGCATCCATGGCGGCAGGGCGATCGTCACGGGCATCGGCGCGCAATCGGATCAACCCAGTGGGGCAGGGGCATGAACGCGATCCTGCTACTGATCCTGCGCCGCGCGCTGATCTCGGTCGTGATTCTGTTCTTCGTAGCCGCGCTTTTGTTTTGCATTCTGCGGCTCTTGCCAGTCGATCCCGCTGCCATGTCGCTCCCTCCCATGGCGACAATCGCCGAAGTCGAGGCCAAGCGGCACGAGATGGGCCTCGATCTGCCGTTGCCTGAGCAGTTCCTGATCTGGCTCGGCCAAGTTCTGCACGGCGACTTCGGCACCTCGATCCACTTTCGGCGCAGCGTCGCGAGCCTCGTTGGGTCGACGCTGCCGGCGACGGTTGAACTCGCGGTCATCGCCATGGCGATTGCGACCGCGCTCGGACTCGGCGGCGGGCTGTTGCTGTTCTACGCGCGCGACAGCGCGGCCGAACCGGCAATCGACTTCGGCTCGATTGTGCTGCTGTCCATCCCCGAGTTCCTCTGGGCGCTTTTCTTCATTCTGCTGTTCGGCGTGGCGCTCGGCGTGCTGCCATTCACCGGCCGCCTGTCGGCAGAATTCCAGCGTCCGATGGTGACCGGATTCTTGTTGCTGGACACGCTGCTGATCGGGCGCCTCGACATGTTCCTTGACGCCGTCAAGCACATGATCCTGCCGGCCTTCGCGCTCGGCATCGCATTCTCGCCGACCATCATGCGGGTGCTGCGCTCAAGCCTGCTCGATGTCTATCATGAGGACTACATCCACCAGGCACGCCTGCGCGGCGTGTCGGAACCCCGCGTCTTGGTCAAGCACGGGCTCAAGAATGCGATTCTGCCGACTTTGAGCCTTATGGGCGTGCAGTTCGGCATCCTGTTCGGTGGCACGTTGCTGGTCGAGGTGATCTACTCCTATCCAGGCCTTGGCAACCTGATGGTCGACGCCGTGCGCAACGCAGACCTTCCGATCATTCAGGCGGTGGGTCTCACCTACTGCGTCGTCGTTTTGATCATCAACACGATCGTTGACTCTCTCTACCTCGTGCTCAACCCCAAACTGCGGATCGCCTGACCATGCGTCTGCTGCCGGCCTGGATGCGTTCGGCGCGGGTGTTGATCGGGCTCGCGGCCGCCGTCCTCGTTGGCCTTGCGGCACTGTTTGCTCCGCTGATCGCTCCGCATGATCCTAACGAGCAGAACTTGATTGCGACCCTGCTGCCTCCCGCGTGGCTACCCGGAGGTGAGGTGGAATTTCCGCTCGGCACCGACAGCCTTGGTCGCGACGTACTCTCGCGCCTGATCTACGGGGCGCGCGTCGCCATGACGGTCGCGGTGGTGGCATCGCTTGGTGCCATGCTGCTCGGCGGCGCGCTCGCTCACATTGCTGGTTATTTCGGCGGCAAAACTGATTGGCTGATCGGCCGCGTCGTCGACATGTGGATGTCGTTTCCGCCGGTGATCCTTTCGCTCATTCTGATGGTCGGGTTGGGCACCGGCCTGCGTAACGTGATTCTGGCCATCATTCTGGTGGACTGGACGCGATTTTGCCGCGTGCTGCGCAGCGAGGTGCTGGTGGTGCGGCGGCGCGACTATGTCACCGCTGCGCGATTGATCGGCTTCACCCACTGGCGAACCATCACCCGCGAGATCCTGCCTGCAACGGTGCCGCTGTTGATCACGTTGATGAGCCTCGAAATGGGTATCGCCGTCATCGTCGAAGCGATCCTGTCGTTTGTCGGCATGAGCGTGAGCGCACAGACCCCGGCCTGGGGCCAGATGATCGCCGACGCGCGTCAATATATCTATCAGTCGTCCTGGAACCTGATTTTTCCGATCCTCGCGATCTTCATCACGGTGTTCGCTTTCAACCTCTTGGGTGACGGGTTGCGCCGCACCCTCGACGTGCGTTTGACGGCGGTGCGCACATGAGCGTGCTCGTCGCCCGCGATCTTGCGGTATCGGCAAAGCTCGGCGGCGACCTCGTACCCGTGCTGCGCGATTTCAGCATGGCCCTCGAACCGGGACGCGTGCTTGGTCTCGTCGGTGAATCAGGTGCCGGCAAGTCGATGGTTGGCCGCACCATCGCGCAAATGCTGCCGCCCGGCTTCGCGGTGACAGGGGGCAGCCTCTTGTTCGGTGGTCGCGATCTCGTCGCCATGCCGGCGCCGGAACGTCGCTCCCTGCTCGGTCGTGAGATCGCGTTCATCCCGCAGGAGCCGCTGTCGGCGCTCAATCCTGTGCATACTGTCGGCCAGCAACTCGACGAGCATCTGCGCCGCCTGGGGCTCACCTCGGCCCGCGAGCGGCGAGCGCGCGCGCTCGCGCTCCTGGAGTTGGTGCACCTCCCGCGTGGCGCGAGCCTCCTGCGCCAATATCCGCACCAGATTTCGGGCGGTATGTGCCAGCGTGTGCTTATCGCCATGGCGTTTGCAAGCCAGCCGCGGCTTGTCGTCGCCGACGAACCGACAACTGCGCTCGACGTCACCATTCAGGCGCATATCGTGCGACTGATTGCCGAGATGCAGGAACGCGATGGCACCGCAGTTCTATTCATCACTCATGACCTGCGCCTTGCCGGGCAGATCTGCGACGACGTCCTGGTTCTTTATGCCGGCCGCCCCGCGGAATACGGTCCGGCCCGCGCTGTGCTCGCGGCGCCGGCGCACCCCTACAGCCGTTGCCTGCAGCTCGCGAACCCGCCGATGACCGGCGCGCGGCGCGCGTTGGCGGCCCTGCCAGAGCGGATGCCGGGGCTCGCCGCCTACAAAGACATTACCGGTTGCGCATTTGCACCGCGTTGTCCCAGTGCGGTGCCGCACTGCAAACAGGCGCCGCCGCCGTTCGTCGAGGTGGGCCCGGCGCATACTGCGGCCTGCTTCCGCACTGAAGCAACGCGCACGATTGCGTCGCCGCCGCTGGAGCTGGACGCCGGCGCCCGGGCAAGCGCGCCGGTGCTCGAGGTCAAATCGCTGTCGAAGAATTTTTTGGTCGGCGGGATGTTCAGCCGACCGTCCTTCGCGGCTGTGCACGAGGTCAGCTTTTCGCTCGGCGCCAACGAATTTCTTGGGGTCGTCGGCGAAAGCGGTAGCGGCAAGACGACGCTCGCCCGCCTCCTGATCGGGCTCGAGCAGCCTTCTGAAGGCACAATCACGTTTCATGGGGAGGCGATCGTCCACAACCTCGAGGTTGGTCGCAGCCAGCATGACGCGCAGCTGATATTTCAGGATCCGCAATCGGCACTCAATCCGCGGCGGCGTGTCGGCGGTATTGTCACGCAGTCGTTGGAAGCCGCCGGTACGGTCAGTCGCGAGGAGCGTGCCGCCCGCGCGCGCACGCTCTTGGCCGAGATCGGCTTGCCGCCCGAGACCGCCGCGCGCTTTCCGTCGCAGCTCTCCGGCGGCCAGCGCCAACGGGTCAATATCGCGCGTGCGCTGTGCGCCGCACCGAAGATTTTGATCGCCGATGAGATCGTATCTGGGCTCGACGTGTCCGTGCAGGCGCAGTTGCTGAATTTGCTGATCGCCTTGCGCAGAGCGCGCACGTTCTCGATGGTGTTCATCTCACATGACCTTTCGGTCGTGCGCTATCTGTGCGATCGCGTGCTGGTAATGTATCGGGGCGAGGTGGTTGAAGCGGGCCTGACCGAGCAGCTGTTCGCCGCGCCCGCGCATCCCTACACGCGTGCGCTCCTGTCGGCGGTGCCGCCTGACAATCCGTCGGCCGCATGGTCGCCTGTGCTCATGGAACGGGATGAGGCGCGCGCCTGATGTGCGTTATCCCATGATCCGTGCTTTGAGCGGTTCGCGAGATCATGCGCCAAGTCGAAAATACTATGGCGCGCTCTTCTGCACAGATCTTTCGAGATGCCGTCGAACCAATTCGGTCTTCATGATCTTGCGGGTCGGTGTCATCGGCATGTCGGCAACGATCTCGAGCTGCTCCGGCCACGTGAACTTGGCGAATTTCTTCTCGGCCAGAAAGCCCTTGAGCGCATCGAAATCGAACTTGGCATCGCCATTGAGGATGACGAAGCAGGCCGCGCGCTCACCCAGGATGCTGTCGGGCACCGGCGCGATCGCGACCTGCGCGACTGCCGGATGAGTGGCGATCGCCGCCTCGAGTTCGCTTGGATTGAATTTGACGCCGCCGCGGTTGATCAGTTCCTTGATGCGCCCGTTGAGTTTGACGTTGCCCGCCGCGTCCATCGACGCAAGGTCACCGGTACGGAACCAGCCGTCGTCGGTGAAGCTGGCCGCGCTCGCGGTCGCGTTACCGACATAGCCCGAGAACAGCGAGCAACCGCGCACCTGCAGTTCGCCGGTCTCGCCCGCCGGCAGCGTGCGGTCATCGGAATTGGCGACCCGCAACTGCGTGCCCGGCGTCGCGCGACCGATGGTCCCGAACCGAATCTCGGTACTGTCGGTGATCCGGCTACAGGCGCCGAATTGCAGTTCGGTCATGCCCCAGGCCTGTTGCACCCTGCCGTTGGGCAGAAGCGCTTCGAACGCCTGCGAGAGCGTGACTGGTACGCTCGTTCCAGACAGGACCGCAAAGCGGATCGCCGACAAGTCGACCCCGTCGAACAGGCGCTGCTGCATGCAGGTAGCGATGTGAGCCGGACCGCCAATCAGAACGGTTGGCTTCATATGCACGAGTGCCGCAATGAAATCACCTGGCGTGAACATCGCCACGAGACAGGCGGTTGCGCCGACCGAAAATCCGAGTTCGAGGGCATAAAGCCCGTAGAGGTGGGTATAGGGCGCAAGGCACAGTACTCGGTCGGTCGCTACGATGCCGAATTCCTGTGCGCACATGCGGGCATTGCTGAGAAAATGATTGTAGGTGACGGAAACAGCCTTGGGTGCCGACGTGGTGCCCGAGGTGTAGAGCTGCAGGAATGGATCGGTGGCGCGCACGTCATGCGATGGCACCGGTTTGGCTGCGCCCGCCGTCGTGAGTTCGCTACAGTTCCGTGTGTTCGCAACTTGGCCACCCACGGCGATAATTGCGACGTCCGGCAGGCCGAGTGCAGCAATCTCGGCCGCGGGCGAACGCCCTTTCAGGTCGCTCAACGCAAACACGGCCTTGGCCCTGCTGTGACGGAGCATGTGCTCGACCTCGCGCATGCCGTAGGGCATGTGGATCGTCTGCATGATCGCGCCGCGCTCGTTGATAGCAAACCATGCGATCAGGAACTCTGGGATATTCGGCAGATGCACCGCCACCACGTCACCAGCCGCGATCCCGATCTGGTGTAGACCGGACGCGAGGGCAGACACCCGTTCCCTCAGGCCTGCGTAGCTCAGGGATTGCTGGGCGGTCATCAACGCATCATGCTCGCCGCGTGTTGCCACGCAGCGGTTCAGCCAACTGCCCAGCGTTTCATCGCGCCACCAGCCCTGCGCCCGAAAAAAGTCGGGGGTGAAAGCGGGCGATTCCGGCTCAGCCATGAGTGCCAACCCCAGTCGCGCCTTGCACACGAATTACACGGTACATTGCAACATGGAGGGGACCCTCCTGCAAGCACCATGTCCCGACCGGACGGCCGCATCCAGGGTTCCGGAAAATCCCTAGAACCGGCCTGTCAGTACGCGCGAGACGTGGTCATAGAGCCCGGTCAGGAGCGACATCGCGGCAGTCGCGGCGCGCAACTGCGCCTCTACGTCCTTGAGGTTGGTGCTCGGATTGATGAGCAACTCGCGTCGACGGGCGACCATCGCCTCGGTGATAGCCTGGCCCGCAGCGGTCGGGCGATAGCGGGTATCGCGATTGGCCGTGCCCGGTACCTTTTCGATGAGGCCGGCTGCGGCCAGCTTGCGCAAGCTGTACTGAATGTTCGAAATGTCGTCGCGGTTGGTGAAGCGGCTCAGATCACTGACACTGCGCGGCTTCGGCATGAACATCAGCTGCTGCAAAATAACGTTCTCGTGGCCAGTCAAGTTGTTGGCCTTGCCCTCCGGCCCCAGAATGATGCCGGCGAAGCGGTAGAACGCTTCCGAGGCGCAAATCAACGCCTGCTCGAATTCCAAAAACAAACGCTCGCGCTCGCTTCGGCCAAGCGGAGGATCCGGATACCTAGCCCGTTGACGGGGCTTGGCGACGGCCCGGCTGACTGACATGCGATTCTCCCCGGCTCTCTGCGTTGCAAGCCCGTGGATAGCCTGTGGGGTGCGATTATTCAACGGGCAAGGCGCTTGACTGGTAGAAATTACATTGCAAAATGCGCTGAAGTTTGCAGCATCGATTTGGGATCGATGGGCGGCCGGCCGGCGGCCGGTTTTCACCCGGCTCAGTCGAGGAAACAGCGTCATGAAAATCGTCGTCGTCGGAGGCGGGCCCGGCGGTCTTTATTTCGCGTTGCTGATGAAGAAGCGTTATCCCGCCTACGACATCAGCGTGTATGAGCGCAATCGCCGCGACGACACGTTCGGTTTCGGCGTCGTGTTCTCGGATGAGACGCTCGACAACCTGATGGACTATGACGGGGAATCCTATGACGCGATCACACGGGAGTTCTCGTACTGGGATGAGATCGATTTCCACTTCCATGACAGCGTGGTGCGCTCCACTGGGCACGGATTTTGCGGCACCGAGCGGCGGGCGCTGCTGATGATTTTGCAGGACCGTTGCGCCGAGCTCGGCGTGCGGTTGCATTTCTCCACTGAGATTCACGATCTCGACCGGTTCGCCGACGCCGATCTGATCGTGGCCGCGGACGGCATCAACAGCGGGATTCGCGAACGCTACAAGCAACATTTCCAGCCGCAGGTCGAACTGCGGCGCAATCATTTCATCTGGCTGGGCAGCACGGCGCCCACGCCGGCGTTCTCTTTCTTCTTCACGACCAACGAATTTGGCATCTGGGACCTTTGCACCTACCAATACAGGCAGAACCTGAGCACGTGGGTAATCGAGGCGCCCGAAGCGACCTGGGCAAAGGCCGAGTTGTTCCTGAGCAAGCTCGACGAGACGCAGACAGTTGCCTACCTCGAAAAGATGTGGGCGCACATCCTCAAGGGGCACCGGCTCATCGCCAATCGCTCGTGCTGGCGGCAATTCCCGGTCATCCGCAACAACAACTGGTACTACAACAACATCGTCCTTTTGGGCGATGCGCTGCACAGCGCGCATTTCTCCATCGGCTCGGGCACCAAGCTCGCGATGGAAGGCGCCATTCAGCTGTTCAAGGCATTCGAGGCAACAGGTTCGGTTCCCGAGGCGCTTGCGCACTATCAAGGGACCCGCCGCGAGGACGTTGAGAAGACCCAATATGCCGCCAATGTCAGCGCCATCTGGACCGAAAACCCGGCGCGCTATTGGCGCATGGAGCCGATCCAGGCGTGCTTCAGCATGCTCTCGCGCGCCAAGGCTATCACCTACGACAATCTACGCATGCGGGATCCCGACTTCGTCGCTCGGGTCCAGCATTGGTTTGCCGACAAGGTACGCGAGCAAGGCTTTGATATTCCCCAGGACAACCCGCCGGCGCCGATGTTCACCCCGTTCCGCGTCGGCAAGATGGTGGTGCCAAACCGGGTCGTGGTGTCGCCGATGAACATGTATTCGGCGAAACCGGGCGGGATTCCCGGGGACTTTCATCTCGTTCATCTCGGCCAATTCGCCATGGGCGGCGCCGGGCTTGTCTTTGCCGAGATGACGGCGGTGTCGGAGCCCGGAAGGATCACGCCCGGCTGTCCCGGGATCTACACGCCCGAACAGGTCGCCGCCTGGAAGCGCATCAGCGATTTCGTGCACGAGCAAAGCGCAGCCAAATTCTGCCTCCAGCTCGGCCACTCTGGCCGCAAGGGTTCGACCTGCCGCGGTTGGGAGGGCATGGATCATCCGTTGCCGGGTGGCAACTGGGATCTTGTCGCCGCGTCGCCACTTGCGTTCCATGATTTCATGCACGTGCCGCGTGAGATCACGCGCAGCGAGATGGATCGCGTGCGCGACGATTACGCGCAGGCGGCGCGCAACGCCGAGCACGCCGGCTTCGACATGGTCGAGGTTCATGCCGGCCACGGCTATTTGCTGTCCGGATTTATTTCCCCGCTCAGCAATGTGCGAACCGATGCGTATGGCGGCAGCCTCGAAAACCGCATGCGCTTCCCGCTTGAAATCTTCGACGCGGTGCGCGCCAACTGGCCGAAGCACAAGCCGATATCGGTGCGCATTTCTGCCACCGACTGGGTCGCCACCGGAATCACGCCGGAAGACGGGCTCATGGTCGCATCCATGTTCCGCGCCCACGGTGCCGATATCATCGACGTGTCGGCGGGACAGACGTTGCGTTGGGCCAATCCGGTCTATGGTCGCATGTTTCAGACGCCGTTCTCGGAAATGATCCGCAACGAACTGCAGGTGGCAACCATCGCGGTCGGAAACATCACCACCGCCGATCAGGTCAATACGATCATCGCCGCCGGCCGGGCCGACCTGTGCGCGCTCGCGCGCCCGCATCTGATCAATCCGCATTTCACGCTCGTCGCATCGGCCGAATACGGCTATGAGGATCAGATGTGGCCGCTACCCTATCTGGCCGGCAAGGATCAGGCCTTCCGGCTCTATCAGCGCCAACAGGTGGAAATGCAGGCGCTACGCCAGGCTGCGAAACCGCGCTCGCACGAGCAGCGCCGCGAGATCGCGGAGGCGGCGGAGTAGGGCGGAAGGATCAAGCCAATGACGCAGACTGCCGCTGTGCTTGCGGTCCAATACGACGCCTACGGCGGACCGGAGGTTCTGCAACTGCGCCGGATCGCGCCGCCATTGCCGGGTCCGGGCGAAGCAGTCGTCCGCGTCGAAGCAGCGAGCGTCAACCCGATCGATTGGAAGGTGCGGTCGGGCATGCTGCAGAAGTTCTTTCCAATCTCGTTCCCGGCGACCACCGGCCGTGACGGCGCCGGAACCGTGATCGCGACCGCGCCCGACGTTGACGCGTCGCTGATCGGTGCCGGGGTCTGTTTCATGGCGCCGCGCGGGGTCGGGACCTGGGCCCAGCAGATTGCACTGCCTGCGGCGTTGCTGGCGCGAATTCCTGCGGGCCTGTCGTTTGAGCAGGCGGCAGCCCTGCCGCTGGCGGGCGTCAGTGCTTGGATCGGCCTCGTCGAGACTGCCAAGGTCGGCGCTGAGATGCGGGTTCTCGTGCATGCGGCCGCGGGCGGGGTCGGCCATCTCGCGGTACAGATCGCACGTGCGCGCGGCGCCGATGTGATTGCGACGTGCTCGGCCGCCAATGTGGAATTTGTGCGCGGCCTCGGCGCGTCCGAGGTGATTGCCTACGATCGCGCTCCCTTTGAGCAGAAGGTGCACGACCTCGATGTTGTGTTCGACGTGATCGGAGGCGAGGTGCACGCGCGCAGTTACAGAGTACTCAAGCGCGGGGGCGTGATGGCGTGCCTAGCCGCTGCGCCATATCAGGATCAAGGCGCTGCCTATGGGGTCGAGGTCAGGATGGCACGCGTTATGCCGGATCCAGCGGCACTGGCCGCGCTGGTCGACCTTGCCGCCGCGGGGCGACTGAAGGCATCGATCGATCGCGTCCTGCCGCTAGCCGATTTTGATGAGGCGCAGGCGCGATCCCAAACTGGGCACGCGCGCGGCAAAACCGTTATCAAGCTCGACTTATGACTCCCGCAAGCCGGCCTCGCGTAGCAACGGGAGCACGCTCTCGATGAAATACGGCAACTCGTTCTTGAAGTTCACGAACGAGACCGTGGCGCCGGCGAACCCCGCTTGGCTGATTCTGATCAATTCCTCCGCGATATGCCTCGGCGTTCCAATCAGCGGGTAGGTCCCGGCGCCGCCCGCGAAGCGCTTGCGATGAAGCCGATAGGCTTCCGCTTCGTGCGAGCCGGAAAACTTCTCCTTCTGTCCCATGTAATGGTCGACACTGACATTGTCGGCCATCCTGACCGCATAGTGCTCGTAGTAATCCTCGGCTTCGGCCTGGGACGGCCGGCACACGACATGGCAAGTGGTGCAGACCCTGATGGTGCGGCCTTGCGCGGCGGCGCGCGTGCGCATGTCCTCGATGTGCTCGCGACCCTTGTCGATGTCGACGAACGCCGTGAACAGAAAATCCGCTGCCTTGGCGGCGAACTCGCGACCCGGCGGCGAAAATGCAGCGTTGAGGGTGACCGGACGCGGCCGTTGCAGCGGATGCGGTTGGCCGGACACATTCTTGAGCCGGTAGAATTTGCCGTCAAAGTCGAAGGGCTCCGAGCTCGCGTAGATGCGGTTGATGATGTCGAACCATTCGAGCCCCTGGGCATAGCGATCTTCGATCAGCTCCAGCCCAAACATTGCGAATTCCTCTGGGTTCCATCCACACACGATGTTCAACCCCGCGCGTCCGTTCGATACATGGTCGAGGGTCGCGAGCGCCTTGGCGGCGAACACCGGGTGCACCATCGGCACATGGACAGTGGCAAAAACGCCGGTGCGCTGGGTCACACCGGCGAGCGCGGTCGCGTGGGTGAGTGTCTCGAACGACCACTCGCGGCTGTTCATCTCGCCGCCAAAACCCTTCCAGCGCGCGATCGGCAGCAGAAACTCGATACCGGCGCGATCCGCCATCTGGGCAGTCTCGACGATTTCGCTCCAGCGCGCGGGCCAGCGCTCCGGCACGCGGGTGAGCGTCAGCCCGCCGTCCGCATTCATGGAAAATACGCCCAGCTTGAGCCGGTTGGGCCCGCGCAGAGGATGAACGGGTGTAGCCATGATGCGGTACCAGCCTTGCTTGTTGTTGAATATGCCTATTACACGATAAGAAGCACACGCTGTGGCGGGTCAAGGGCATGATAAGGGACGGTGCGATGATTTCTCCGGCGGCTGCGTTTATCACCCGCGCGCAGGCGCGGCCGTCGGCACCTTTTTTGATTGCGCCGGCGTCCGCCGAACTTCCCTACGCGCGAGCGGGCTTTACCTACTCCTATGGCGAGGTGTTGAGCCGCGTCGAGGCCTTCCGGCGCGTCTTTTCGGAGGCTGGATATGGTCGCGGATCCCGCGTCGCCATGCTGCTGGAGAACCGGCCGGAATTCTTTTGGGTCTGGCTGGCGCTCAACAGTCTGGGTATTGCGATCCACCCCATCAATGCCGAGCTCCAGAGCGCGGATCTGGTTCACCAGTTCGCCATCGTCGAGCCCGAACTCGCAATTGCGTTGCCGGAGCATCATCGGCTGATCCATGCGGCGCATGCGGGGCTTGCGATCATGACGGCGGACGAGAGCCCGCCGCCTTCCACCCGGCCCGTGGCGGCCGACGCACCGCAGGAGGACGATCCCTGCGCGTTTTTGTTCACGTCGGGCACCACCGGCAAACCAAAGTGCTGCGTTCTATCCAACGAATATTTTCTCGGCGTCGGGCGCTGGTATATCTCACAAGGCGGCATGGCTGCCGTCACGGACGGCGCGGAAATACTGCTTACGCCACTGCCGATGTTTCACATGAACGCGCTCGCCTGTTCGACAGTCGCCATGATTCTCAACGGCGGCGCCATCGTGCCGCTCGATCGCTTCCATGCGAGGCGCTGGTGGCGCTCTGTTGCAGATTCAGGTGCAACCATCGTGCACTATTTGGGGGTGATGCCGGCGGTGCTCCTGAAGCTCGACGAAGAGCCGGCCGAGCGCGCGCATCGGCTCAAGTTCGGATTCGGGTCGGGGGTTGATGCGCGCCATCATGAGGTGTTCGAGCGCCGCTTCGGATTCCCATTGATCGAGGGCTGGGCGATGACAGAGACTGGCGGTGGTGGAGTGACTTCGAGCGCGCAGGGTCCCCGTCATATTGGCCAACGCTGCATGGGGAGGCCGACTGCGACCATGGAGTACCGCATCGTCGACGACGCCGCCACCGACGTCCCGTTGGGTCAGCCCGGCGAATTGTTGGTCCGAACGCGCGGAGCCAATCCTCGCCGCGGATTTTTCACCGAGTACCTCAAGGACGAGGCGGCCACGCGTGAAGCCTGGGCCGGCGGTTGGTTTCATACCGGTGACGTTGTGCGCAGTGATGGCGAGTTGTTGTTCTTCGTGGACCGCAAGAAGAACATCGTGCGGCGGAGCGGCGAAAACATCGCCGTGATCGAAGTGGAGGGTGTACTAGACACGCTTCCGGCCATAGCCGGCGCCGCCGTCGCCCCGGTACCCGACGATCTTCGCGGCGAGGAGGTTCTGGCGCTCATCAAGTTGCGCGATCCGCAGCCCCGTGGCGGCGAGGCCGCGCGGAACCTCGCGCAGGAGATTGCCCGCGCCTGCGCCGAACGCCTCGCGTATTTCAAGGTGCCGGGCTATATCGCCTTCGTCGACACGCTTCCGGTGACCGCTACCCAGAAGCTCCAGCGCACCGAAACCCGCGCGATGGCAGCGCGTCTGGTCGAGGCTTCCGGTACGGTCGATCTGCGCGAGTTCAAAGCAACGCTGCGTCAACGCGATCGCGCGGGAACGAGGTAAAGGCCGACTAATCCGGCATTACAGCCGTCGCTTCGATTTCCACCAATGCGTCCGGCTCGGCCAGCGATTTGACCTCGACCAACGTCATGGTCGGGAAGTTGCGTCCCATCACGTCACGATAGGCTTCGCCGAGGACGGGGAGCGATGCTCGATACTCAGTCATGTTGATCACATACCACGTCATTCGCACCACGTGCTCCGGTCTCGCGCCGCCGGTCGCGAGCACATCGACGATGTTTTGCAACGCCTTGCGCGCCTGCGCCACAAATCCGTGGGCGAAGCGGCCATGCGTGTCCCAGCCGACCTGCCCGGCAACAAAGATAAGCTCCCCGCGAACCTTGATGCCGTTGGCGTACCCTTTTGGTGCGGGCCAGCCGGCCGGCAACAGGTGCGTGGCGCGCGGGCGCGACTTGGTTTGCTGATCGGACATTTGCACTTCCCGGCTGAGGTTGGTTAGGAGGCGAGCTTTTGGCCGGCACTGGCGGCGGCCATACGCCGAAGCTCGAAGCGCTGGAGCTTGCCAGTAGGTGTTTTTGGCAGCTCGGTCACGTATTCGATCGCACGTGGGTATTTGAACGGCGCAATTTGCTCTTTCACGTAGTCTTGCAGGGTCTTGGTGAGTGCCGCATCGCCTGCGCGGTCGGGCCGCAGCACCACGTAGGCCTTAACAATCATGCCACGATCCTGGTCGGGTGCGCCGACGACGCCGCATTCGGCCACCGCGGGATGGGTCAGCAGCGCGGCTTCCACCTCTGGCCCCGCGATGTTGTACCCAGCCGATATGATCATGTCGTCAGAACGCGCCTGGTAGTAGAAGTAGCCTTGCTGATCCATCAGGTAGGTATCGCCCGGCAGGTTCCAGCCATCCTCGACATATTTGCGCTGGCGTACATCGGCCAAATAGCGGCAACCGGTAGGTCCGCGCACCGCCAGCCGGCCAACGGTGCCGGGCGGCAGCTCGCGACCGCCTTCGTCGACGATGCGCGCCTCATAGCCCGGAACGACACGCCCGGTCGCACCCGGCAGCGCCTCTTCCTCGGGCGAGCAGATGAAGATGTGCAGCATCTCGGTGGAGCCGAGGCCGTCCAAGATCCGGATGCCGGTCGCCTTGTGCCAAGCTTCGAAGGTGGCCTTCGGCAACGTCTCGCCCGCCGACACGCATTTTCTCAACGACGAGATGTCGTGTGAGGCAAGCTTTGGCAGGATCGCCCGATAGGCGGTGGGCGCCGTGAAGCAGACCGTAGCGCGATACGTCCCGATCGCACCGAACAATTCGTCCGGGGACGCGCGCTCGATCAGGATCGAAGCGGCGCCGACCCGCATCGGAAACAACAAGTGTCCACCCAGGCCATAGGTAAATGCGAGCGGCGCTGATCCGATAAAGCGGTCGGAGGCCGCGGGGCGCAGCACGTATCTACCATAGCTGTCGCAGGTCGCCAGCATGTCGCGGTGAAAGTGCATGGTGCCTTTCGGTTCACCGGTGGTTCCCGACGTGAAAGCAATCAGACAGACATCGTCGCTCGCAGTATCGGCCGCCACGAACCGCTCGTAACCAGGTGTAGCCATCAGCTTGCGCAGATCATCAGCGCGGTCGCTGCCCCAGTAGACGATGCGCCCGAGCTCGCCGGCCTGCGCCTTGGCCTTTTCCAGTTCGTCGGCGATGCGCGCATCGCACAGCGCAAGCGCGATCCGAGCCTTGGTGATCGGGTAGACGAGTTCCTTGGCACGCAGCAGCGGCATGGTCGCGACCGCAACCCCTCCGGCTTTGATTACCGCGAGCCAGGCTGCCGCCATCATGGCGTTGTTGGGCGCGCGCAGCAGGACCCGATTGCCGGCGACCATGCCGAGATCGCGCGTGAGCACATTGGCGATCCGATTCACCCGCTCCTGCAGGGCCGCGTAGGTGAGTGTTTCGGTCGGCGTGATCAGGCATGGTCGATCGCCTTCGCCGCCAGTGACCCAGCGGTCGAGCAATTCGACGACGCAGTTGAGCCGCTCCGGATAACGCAGTTCCGGCAGGGTGAACCGAAACTCGGGCAGCTGCGCCTGCAGCGGGAGATGGTCGCGGGTGAAACAATCGACATGGCCGGATGTGGTCATGGCTGGCTCCAGGACTATTCGGCGGCGAGGGCAGATTTGGCGGAATGCTGTTTGAGCGTTTCGCGCGCGATGACGAGCTTCTGCACTTCGGTGGCGCCCTCGTAGATCCGCAAGGCGCGGATCTCGCGGTAAAGTTCCTCGACCTTCACGCCCTTGGTGACACCGAGGCCGCCGAAGATCTGTACCGCGCGATCGATCACATGCTGCGCTGCTTCAGTGGCGTACATCTTGGCCATGGCGGCCTCGCGGGTGACCCGCGCGGCGCCCGCGTCTTTGGTCCAGGCCGCGCGATAGACCAGCAGTGCGGCGGCGTCGACTTCGGTGGCGCTGTCGGCGATGGCTGCCTGGGTGAGCTGTAACTCGGCGAGCGGCGCCCCGAACAATTTGCGGGTCGCCGCGCGTTGCACGGTTTCGGCCAGCGCGCGGCGCGCGAAGCCGAGTGCCGCCGCGCCAACCGTCGAGCGGAAGATGTCGAGCGTGGCCATGGCGACCTTGAAGCCTTCGCCGGGCCGTCCCAATCGGCTCTCGACCGGCACCCGCACGCCGTCGAACGCAAGCGTTGCCAGCGGGTGTGGCGCAATCACCTCGATGCGCTCCACAATCGAGAATCCAGGCGCATCGGCGTCCACCACGAAGGCGGATAGGCCTTTGGCGCCGGGGCCTTCGCCCGTGCGCGCGAACACCACGTAGACATCCGCGATGCCGCCGTTGGAGATCCATGTCTTGCGGCCGGAGAGCCGCACGTGACCATTGCCGTCCGGCCGAGCTGTCATCGCGAGCGCAGCCACATCTGATCCCGCTTCCGGCTCGGAGAGCGCGAAGGCCGCGATCGCATTGCCGGCGGCGACTTGCGGCAGATAGCGTCGTTTGAGCGCCTCCGATCCAAACAGCGTGATGGCGCCGGTGCCGAGGCCCTGCATCGCAAATGCGAAGTCGGCAAGCCCGTCGTGGAAGCCGAGGATTTCGCGGCTCAGGCAAAGCGTGCGCACATCGAGCGTATCGTGGAGCCCGCCATATCCGCTGGGCACGGTTGGCTTCAGGAAGCCGGCTTCGCCCAGCAGCCGGACTCGGGCCCGGCAAGCTTGATCAACGTCCTCATGAGGCAGGTCGGCGAGGTTCTGCTCAGCCCAGCGCGCGAGCTTCACGGCGTAGCGGCGGTGCTCATCCGTAAACCAGGGCCAATCGAGCGTGTCACCGAGCATGTCAGTCGCCCTCAAACACCGGCTTCTGCTTGGCAGCGAAGGCATGATACGCGCGTGCAAAATCCTCGGTCTTCATGCACAGCGCCTGGGCCACCGCCTCCGCTTCGACCGCGCTTTCTACCGACATCGCCCACTCCATCTCCAGCATGCGCTTAGTCATGGCGTTGGCGAAGGTCGGCCCGGCGGCCAGATCGGCGGCGAGCGCGCGGGCATCGGCAAGCACCGCGTCCGGCGCCGCCAGGCGATTGAAAAAGCCCCACCGATGCGCTTCCTCGCCCCCGAGCGCGCGGCCGGTGAACAGGAGCTCAGCCGCGCGGCCTTGCCCGATGATCCGGGGCAGGATCGCGCACGCCCCCATGTCGCAGCCCGCAAGACCGACGCGGTTGAACAGGAAAGCCACCCTGGCGGTTGCGGTGCCGACCCGAAGATCGGACGCCATGGCGATGATCGCACCGGCGCCGGCGCACACCCCGTCGATCGCCGCAATGATCGGCTGTGGACATCCGCGCATGGCCTTGACCACATCGCCGGTCATTTTGGTGAACTCGAGCAGCTGCGCGGTCTTCATCTTGATCAGCGGCCCAATGATCTCGAACACGTCGCCGCCCGAAGAGAAGTTGCCGCCCGCGCCGGTCACGACGATCGCCTTGACCTCCTTGTCGTGGGCGGCGGCGCGGAAAATGCCGACGACCTCGGCATAGCTCTCGAACGTCAGAGGGTTCTTCTTCTCTGGCCGATCGAGCGTGAGGGTCGCGACCTTGTGATCGACTTCGAGCCGCACGTGAGCGGCCTTATAGGTCCGCAGCGGCAAGGTGACCGGATTGGCAGCGGTCATGGGGCGTCCTTGCGTGCGACGACCTTTGCGGTCGACGCTTTGGTCTTGGCCAGCAGCCGCATCATCGTGTCGATGTCGCCCGCATCAAGCTCTGAAAAAATCTCCGCGATCCAATTCTCGTGGATGCGCGCCATGGCGCGAAATGCCCGGCGGCCGTCGCCACTAAGACTGACCAGCTGGGCGCGGCGATCGCTCGGCGACGGCCGGCGATCGAGCAGCCCTTGCGCCAGCAGCCGCTCCACCAGTCCGGTAACGTTTCCGTTCGAGACCATCATCCGCGACGACAATTCGCCGAGCGTCATGCCCCCCGGGTTCTTGTCGAGCTGCGCCATCAAATCGAAGCGGGGCAGGGTGACGTGAAAAACCTCGCGCAGGCGGCGGCGGATTTCGGTTTCGATCAGGTTGGTGCAGGTGAGCAGTCGCAACCACAGGCGCAACTCGGCCTGATGATCGCCGGGCCGCTCGGCAACCTTGGTCTCGGCATCGAGGGGAACGGCAAGATTGTCTTCCATCGCAGTCAAATCTCCCCGCCGGCAACCGGCAACGCCGTTCCGGTGATCGCGCCCGCATCAGGCAGGCAGAGAAACAGCACCGCCGCGGCAACTTCCTCAGGGCGGATCAGACGACCTAGCGGGCTTGCCTTGAGCATCCCGGCGAGCGCCTCCTCACGCGAAAGCCCGGTCGCCTGCACGATGCGGTCCAGGCTTTCGCCAACCAGGTCGGTATCGGTATAGCCCGGACACACGGCATTGACCGTTACGCCGGTCTTCGTTGTTTCGGCGGCGAGCGCACGGACCAGGCCGACAACCGCATGCTTGGCGGTACAATAGGCTGAGACGTAACCGTAGCCCTTAAGACCGGCCGTCGACGCAACCGCGACGATGCGACCAAAGCCGCGCGCGATCATTCCGCCGAGCACGGCCTGGATCGCGTGCACGGCGCCGATGGTGTTGACCTCGAACATGCGACGAAACAGATCCGGACTCGATTTCCCAAACGGCGCGCTTTCAGCCCCGCCCGCATTCGCAACCAGAATCGTGACGGCACCGCGTGCCTCGCCCGCGCGTTTCATGGCCGCGCCGATCGAGATTGCATTGGTAACGTCGGCCACTTCGTAGCCGCCGGCATCACCATGCGCGACGGCGTCATGCAGGCTCGCTTCGGTTCGGCCGACGATGGTTACCGCGGCCCCCGCATGCGACAGCGCATGGGCGACGGCACGGCCGATGCCTCGACCGCCACCAGTGACTACGGCATGATGACCCGCGAGTGCCGCCACTCCGTCGCCTCCACCCGGTGCGGTGGATTTCAAGTTCCTGCAGCCTTCGCGGCCAGCGCGCACCGGAACTTCAAATCCAAAACCGCACTGGAATCATACGTTTGCTAGCATTCTTTCGATTCTGAAGTTCGCTCGATCGTGCTGTCCGTGCGATGAACTTCGGAAATCGGAACGCGAACTCTAATATTTTAAGTTTAAAGTTTTTTCACTTCAAGCAGCCCGACGCATTGTCCGCGATATATTTTAAGCTTAAAATAAATCTGCGAGTCCAATTTGCCAGCCGCGCGGATGGAGCGCTGCAGAAATCAGACTAATGTGAGCGTGGCCAGCGGAGACAGGTCATGAAGATTCACATCGTGGGCGGTGGGCCAGCCGGGCTCTATTTCGCAATCCTGATGAAGCATGCCTGGCCGGATACGCAAATCACCGTATTCGAACGCAATCGTGCCGACGACACCTTCGGGTTCGGCGTGGTGTTTTCGGCCGAGACGCTCTCGACCTTCGAGAAATATGACCGCGAGACCTATCGCGCCATCACCAACAACTTCGCCTACTGGGATGATATCGAAATCCATTTCAAGGATCTGGTGCAGCGGGTCGGCGGCAACGGCTTCTGTGGCTGCTCGCGCATGACGCTCCTCAATCTGCTGCAGCAGCGTGCACGCTCGCTCGGCGTCGAGATGCGGTTCGAGACCGAGGCCGATCCCAACCTGGCAGCCCATCGGGATGCCGATCTCATTGTCGCGGCCGATGGCGCCAACAGCGCCATCCGCACCGTGAATCAGGAGCATTTCGGGACCAAGATCGATTATCGGCCCAACAAATTCGCATGGATGGGATCGACTCGCTCATTCGACGCTTTCTCATTCTTTTTCCGTGAGACCGAGTACGGCATTTTCATCGCGCATTGCTACCAATACGAGGCCAACCGCTCCACCTGGGTCATGGAGGTCCAGGCCGACACCTTCCAAAAGGCGGGCCTCGACAAGCTCGACGAGGCACAATCCGCCCGCTTCCTCGAACGGGTGTTTGCCAAGGAGCTGCAGGGGCACCCGCTTTTGATCAATCGCTCGCTCTGGCGCAATTTTCCCCGCGTGTCGAACGAGCGTTGGGTCAAGGACAACCTCGTCCTGATCGGAGACGCCAAGGCTACGGCCCACTGGTCGATCGGCTCGGGCACCAAGCTTGCCATGGAGGACGCCGGCGCGCTGTTCAATTCGTTCCGCGCGGTCGGTGGCCGCGACGTGAGCAAGGCGCTGGCACATTTCGAGACCGAACGCCGCGAGGAGGTCGAAAAGACCCAGCATGCCGCCGACGTGTCGCTCGTCTGGTTCGAGCACATCGACCGGTTCTGGAACATGGACCCGTCACGCTTCGCGTTCGGCCTGATGACGCGATCGAAGGCGATTACCTACGACAATCTGCGCTTGCGCGCGCCTGAATTCGTGGACGAAATCGATCGTGTGACGGCGCGCGAGGTCCGCGCGCAGGGATTCGACGCCGACGTTGCAAACCCGACCGCGCCCATGTTCCAGCCGTTCCGCCTGCGCGGAATGACGATCGAGAACCGCGTTGTGGTCTCCCCGATGTGCCAATATTCGGCGGTCGACGGACTGCCGGGCGACTGGCACCTCGTGCACTATGGCGCGCGCGCGATCGGCGGCGCCGGGCTTCTGTTTACCGAAATGACTGACGTGTCGCGTGACGCGCGTATCTCGCTCGGTTGCGCCGGAATCTATTCTGATGCCCACGAAGCCGCCTGGAAACGCATCGTCGATTTCGTGCACGCCAATTCGCGCGCGAAATTCTGCATGCAACTCGGACATGCGGGTCGCAAGGGCGCGACCAAGCTGATGTGGGAGGGGATCGACGAGCCGCTTGAGCAGGGCGCCTGGCCGATCGTCGCGCCATCGCCGCTGCCATATTTCCCGCAGAGCCAGGTTCCGCGCGAGATGACGCGTGCCGACATGGAGGAGGCTGTCGCCGACTATGTGGCGGCGACCAAGCGGGCAGCGCGCGCCGGCTTCGACATGCTGGAGCTGCATGCCGCCCACGGTTACCTGCTCGCGACCTTCATCTCGCCGCTCACCAACAAGCGCACCGACGCGTACGGCGGCTCGCTCGAAAACCGGATGCGCTTTCCGCTCGAGGTATTTCGTGCCATGCGCGCCGTATGGCCCGATGAGAAACCGATGTCGGTGCGCATTTCCGCGACCGACTGGGTCGATGGCGGGCTCACCGGCGACGATGCCGTGATCGTGGCGCGTCTGTTCGCGGAGGCTGGCTGCGACCTGATCGACGTATCCACCGGTCAGACCACTCCCGACGCGAAGCCGATCTATGGACGCATGTTCCAGACGCCGTTTTCCGACCAGATTCGCAACGAGGGCGGGCTCGCGACCATGTGCGTCGGCACCATCACGAGCGCCGACCAGGTCAACACCATTGTGGCGGCGGGACGCGCCGACCTCGTGGCGCTGGCGCGGCCGCATCTGGTCGACCCCTCGTTCACCATGCATGCGGCGGCGTGGTACGGGGCGCAGTCGATTCATTGCCCACCGCAATATATGTCGGGGATGGAACAGTTGTTCCGCAACAGCGCTCGCGAGCGCGAGGAGCTCACCGAGTTGCGGCTGAAGACCAAGCCAAAGGCGCACGTCACGCCCTGGCGACAGGCTGCGGAATAGAACCTTCACGCGGAAGGCGCCGGATACCTCATCGTTTTGCGAAATGTGGCATGACCTCGCGCGCGAACAGTCGCAGCGAAGCTTCCGCGTCGGCGAGCGTCATGGCACCAAAATTGGCCTGAAGGGATGCGGCGTCAAATCCGCCGACCACGTCGTTGTACTCCGTGATGGCGGCGCGGATCTGGTCCGGTGTTCCGATCCAGGCGGAGCGCTTCTCGACCGAGGTTTCAAAGGTTTCAGCCGCGAGAGCGTCGAACATTTTCTGGTAGTTGGGATAGTCGCGCGAAGAAATGCCGGTGCGCCACTCGGCCGCTGACGCCGTGATCTGATTGAGATAGTGGGTGTGATGCGGTTTCGCTGTCGCCACCGCGGCTTCGCTGCTCGGCGCACAATACATGTTGAACGCGAGCATGACCTTGCCACGGCCCGGATGACCGGCCGCGACCCAGGCGTCGCGGTAGAGGTTGAGAAGCTTGGCCATGGCCGAGCCCACCAGCGGAATGGCCATCATGTAATGCCCGCGCCGGCCACAGCTTTCAAACGATTCAGCCGTCGACAAGGCAGCGATCCAGAACGGCGGGCGTGGTTTCTGGGTCGGGCGCGGCAGCGAGGTCACATCCTTGAACGCATGGAATTGGCCGTCGGCACTGACGTGCTCTTCCTCGAGCAGGCGGCGGACCTGCTCCAGCCCCTCCTCGAAACGGGCACGGCTTTCATCCATCGATATGCCGAAGCGGGCAAACTCGTGCGGCAGGAACGCGCGGGCGAAGCCGACTTCGAGTCGACCGCCGGAAATCGCGTCGACCATGCCGATCTCGCCGGCGAGCTTGAGTGGATGATTGAAGACCGGCAGCACCGCGCCGGTGATCAGCCGGATCGAGCGGGTCACCGCGGCTGCGGCGCTCAGAAACACCAGCGGATTGGGGCTATAGCCGCCATAGGGGTGAAAGTAGTGCTCGACTGTGCGTACGCTGGTGTAGCCAAGCTGCTCAGCAAGTTGCGTGAGGTAGAGGGCTTCGCCCCAATAGCGATCGGCCGCCTTTTCCTGCGGACCGACCGACGGAAAGAACTGAATGCCGAATTCCAAGATGCCAGCTCCGTGCTCGATCGAACCGATCCGCGCCAAGTGATCGCGCGTCCGGCCCTACACTTGCCCCGACGTTAAGGGATAAAATCGGGGCTCGTGTCCCGATTCCGAAGTTCGCCACACATTGCGGCACGCTCGACGCGAACTTCGGAATCGAAAGGACACTAGCGACTCTACAATTCTAGTGCCCCTTTTGAACCCGAAGTTCGCAATCGGACTCGTGGCAAAGATGTGCGAGCTTCGGGTTCGGGGCACTGGTGCACCCGACAGAATAGCGCCCCGGAGCGGACATTGGGTATGGAAAATGGCGATCGTGCCCCGGGAATGGCGCTGGAGGAATTGGACGCCGGCATCGGCGACGTTTTGGCCCTCCCGCTGGCCCTCGTCGTTCTGGTCGCAAAGAACCTGCTTCAATTCACGCTCACGGTTCTCATCCACATCCTCGATTACGCCTTTCCGATCCTGCTGCAGTTGGTGCGGTTCCCGCTGTTCACCTTCCGCATCCTGGGCGACGCAATTGCCGCCCTTGCTGATGGCATCGTCGGATACTTGCCGGTTTCCCCGGCGAAACGCGACTCGTGGCGCGACGCGATGCACCGGCAATGGTCGTCATTGCGGCGGTGGATGAGCTACCGGGCCTTTGAAGAAGCGCTGCATCACGCATTCGAAGGCGGAATGGCGTGGGTCTTTCGAACCTGCCGGACCCTGACCCCTGGCACCGCCCTGTTGGTTATCATCGGCGCGATCCTGTGGCTTCCCATATCGTTCGGGCTCGCGACCGCCATGCACGCCATACTGATTGCGGAGGCAACGTCGCTGCCAGCCTGGATGCAGCTTCTGCATCCGGTGGCGACCCTCATTGCCAAGAGCAAGCTTTTGGTACTGCCGGCTTATCCGGCCGCCTGGCCGCAGGCGAAGAAACATCCGTCGGTGCAGGCAGTTTTCCAATTCTACCGACGGTGCGCGCGCCTCAAGCTCGCGCAGCGAGCGCGCTATCGCTACCGGCAGATGGAACGTGGTGTCATCGCACTCGCCAATGCGCTGGGGCGCACCGCCCCGATGATCGTCCTTGCCGATCTATCCGATGCATTGTTTAGCGAACTCAGCAACCTCGCTACATCGATTGGCAAAGCGTCGCGCACCGCAACCGTTCGCGCGGTCGAGGCTTGGTCCAACGTCCCGCTTGTCGGTGCGATCGTCAAAAGCTATGCCGCGCACTATGAGGAGGCGCACCGGCCGCATCCGGAAAAGTTTAGCCAAGCGGTCCGCGACTTCTTCGCAAGGTGGTCCATTAATTTCTCCGCCGAGTACTACGAGGCAAAGGACAGGGGCGATGCCGCAAAGCCTGCCCTGCGTGGATAAGCCGAAATCAATCGTGCTTTGGCCATCGGCTGTCCGACTGCGTCATGACGAGTAACGCGCCGGTCGGGTCGGTCGCCGGTTGGCGCGCACGGCCGTCAACCGGGCAACGGAATAGGCGCAAGATCGAGGTGTTCGCAAAGTGATAACAGCCTGGTAGGGGAGGAGAACAGCAATGCATCCGATGATTTTGCGATTGGCAGTGGCCGGGTTGGCCTGCGCGGCAGCCGTTTCGCTCGCATGGCCGGTGAAGGCAGAAATTGTGAATCTCAAGGCGTCCATGAACGCCAACAGCGAAGTGCCGCCGAATCCCAGCAAGGGCACCGGCACGCTCACGGCGACCTACGACACAAGCAGCAAGAAACTGTCCTGGAAGGGCAGCTATTCGGGACTGTCCGGGCCCTCCACGGCCGCGCATTTTCATGCGGGCGAGGCCGGTAAGAATGGCGGCGTTGCCATTCCAATCAGCCCGAACGCAAGTCCATTCGAGGGCTCTGCTACGCTCACCGACGCCCAGGCGGCGGATCTGCTGGCCGGAAAATGGTACGTCAACGTACACACCGACGCCAACAAGGGCGGCGAAATCCGCGGTCAAGTGACCAAGTAGGTGCAGCGGCGCTCACTTGCCGCAGCGCAGTTTGAAATCGTCGGCGAACGACAAGGATGCGCTCCGCGCACGTCCGCGGAGCGTGTGAGTTTGTTGCATGAAAGCGCTGCCGATCGGAGCTTTAACCGGCGCATTGATAATGATCGGCGCACTGATGGTTGCCGGCTATGGCAACGCAGCGGCGCCTGTCGACTGGTCGCGTGCGCAGCGAGTTGATGTTGAGCTCGTCGAATATAAGTTCGTTCCAAGCGAGCTGTGGTTTCACCGCGGCATGCCGTACCAGCTGCACCTAGTCAACGCCGGGAACGAGGGGCATGACTTTACCGCTGGAGACTTCTTCGCCTCGGTGGAGGTCAAGAATGTCGATGCGCTCAGCCAGGACAGGACTTCGATTTTCCTCAATCCCGGACAGACAACCGACATCTATTTCATTGCGCGAGACGTGGGATTGTTTGCCCCGCGGTGCGCCGATCACGATTGGGCGGGCATGAAGGCCACAATCGTTGTCGACTAGCCTGGACGGCAGGCTTTATCCCGGCTTGGCGCCGGAAAACTTGACCACTTTGGACCACTTCGAGGTCTCCTCTGCGATCAGTTTGGCGAATTGCGCCGGTGTCAGGGGCAGCGGCACGCTGCTCATCTCGGCGATCCGCGCCTTGATCGTCGAATCAGCCAATCCGGCGTCGATCTGCGTGTTGAGCGTGTCGACAACCTGCGCCGGTGTGCCGCTGGGAGCGCCGATGCCAAACCAGGAACTGACCTCGTAGCCGGGCGCGAATTCGCCGATCGTGGGCAGGTCCGGCAATGCTTGCGACCGGTGAGCCGTTGTCAGGGCCAGCGGTCGCACCTTCCCGGCTCTGATATGCTCAAGCGACGTCGGCAGGTTATCAAACGCCACCTGGATTTGCCCGGCCAACAGGTCGGTCAGTGCCGGCGCCGCGCCACGGTAAGGCACATGTACGAGGTCGACCCCAGTCGCCAGCTTGAACAGTTCGCCCGCCATGTGGCCCGGGGTCCCGATGCCGGCCGACCCCATGTTGACCTTGCCTGGGTTGGCCTTCGCATAGGCGACGAACTCGGCGATCGTTGCGGCCGGCACCGATGGATTGACCTCCATCACCAGAGGCCCGCGGATCAACCCCGCGACCGGCGCGATGTCGCGCATGAAATCGAAGTTGAGCCTCTCGTAAAGTGACGCGTTGACCGTATTCGCGACGCTCACCAGGAGGAGCGTATAGCCATCGGGCGCCGCCCTCACGACTGTCTCGGTGGCGATGTTGGTCCCTGCGCCAGGTCGGTTCTCGATGAGGAACTGCTGCCCCATTCGCTCCGACAGCCACTGGCCGATCAGTCGCGCTGTGATGTCAGCCGCGCCGCCGGGTGGAAATCCGACGATGATGTGCACGGGTCGGGCCGGGTAGGTCTGCGCCCGCGCGAGGCCCGCTGCGCTCGCGAAGGCAGCGACGCCAGCAGCAAGGCGAAGACATTCACGACGGGAACGCCTGACAGCCTTGTTCCACATCGATCTCACCTACTCCAACGCGAGCACAATCATCTCGGCGAGCAGCGCCGGCCGCGGCGCATTCTCGATCTCGACCACGCAATCCAAGGTCAGGCGCATGCCGCCTTCGATCGGCTCTGCTGCCTTCAGGGTCTCATGCAGCCGAACGCGCGTGCCGGCCGGCACCGGCGCAGTGAAACGCAGGCGATTCAGTCCGTAGTTGACGCCGCGCCGGCGCTCGCGGATCTCATAGATCGTCGACGACATGCGAGCGAATAACGACAGGGTCAGAAAACCGTGCGCAATCGGATTGCCGCCGGGCATCTCGCGGCGCGCGCGTTCAGGATCGACGTGGAACCAGCTCTGATCGCCCGTGACCTCGGCGAAGGCGTTGATCATGGCCTGATCGACCAACACCCAATCGCTGGTGCCGAGTTTCTGGCCCACATAGCGTGCAAGGTCTTGCGGCTTTTCGACACTCAACATCGTGTTTCGATCCCGACCGGAGCATTTTCCGGAAAAGTGGATGCCCGCTTTCCATAGAAAATGCGACAAAGCTAAAAGCTGGATTGCGCCAGCGCACCGAATTGGTCAGAGTTTCCCGAGCGCACCCATTCCGTCAAGCGGCCGCACCGTATTGCGGATGGCAAAGAAAGGAAACGCCGATGGATTTCGAGCATTCGCCGCGCAGCCGGGAGCTCCAGGAGCGCCTGCTCGAATTCATGGACGCCCATATTTATCCGAACGAGCACCGGTTCCACGAAGAGATCGAAGCGAACCGCCGCGCCGGCAACGCCTGGCAACCGACCAGGGTGATCGAGGAACTCAAACCCATGGCGCGCGGTGCCGGCCTGTGGAACCTGTTCCTGCCGCGCTCACCGCGCGCGCCCAACGGCGGGTTATCGAATCTCGATTATGCACCGCTGTGCGAAATCATGGGCCGCGTACACTTCGCCCCGGAAGTATTCAATTGCTCGGCGCCGGATACCGGCAATATGGAGACGTTCGAACGCTATGCTTCGGAGGAGCTCAAGCGCCAATGGCTCGACCCGCTGCTGCGCGGCGAGATCCGTTCGGCATTTCTGATGACCGAGCCCGACGTTGCCTCGTCCGACGCCACCAATATCCAGGCCCGCATTGAGCGGCGTGGTGACACTTACGTGATCAACGGGCGCAAATGGTGGTCGAGCGGAGCAGGCGACCCGCGGTGCAAGGTCTATATCGTGATGGGCAAGACCGACCCTGACGCCGAGCGCCACAAACAGCAGTCGATGATCGTCGTGCCATCCGACGCGCCCGGCATCGCGGTCGAGCGCTCGCTGTCAATCTTCGGTTACGACGATGCGCCGCACGGGCACATGGAGGTTTTGCTCAAGAACGTGGAGGTGCCGGCGGCGAATATCCTGCTCGGCGAAGGCCGTGGATTTGAAATCGCCCAGGGGCGGCTCGGTCCAGGCCGCATCCACCATTGCATGCGCTCGATCGGTGCCGCTGAGCGGGCGCTCGAATTCATGTGCCGGCGGCTCGCATCGCGGGTTGCGTTCGGCAAGCCGATTTCCGAACAGTCGGTCTGGCATGAGCGTATCGCCCAGGCGCGCTGCATGATCGACCAGGCCCGGCTGCTGACTCTCAAAACCGCCTACATGATGGACACCGTCGGCAACAAGGCGGCACGCGCTGAGATCGCCATGATCAAGGTGATCGCGCCCAACATGGCTGGTCAGATCATCGACTGGGCCATCCAGGCCCACGGCGGCGGCGGCCTGTCGGGCGATTTTCCGCTGGCCTACATGTACGCGTACCAACGCACGCTGCGCTTCGCCGATGGGCCGGATGAGGTGCACCGCGCCGCCATCGCGAAGATCGAGCTGCGCAAGCACGACAACCGGCGCAACTTCCGCACCGGCGACGTCCCGGAGATGCCGATCACGCGCGGGAGCTGACACCCCGGTGTGGGCACGATGTTCTGATCGAGCGCCCGGCGCATGAGCGGATCGCTCAAGGATTACGTCGTTCTCGTTACCGGCGCGCTTGGCACGATCGGACAGGCGATCTGTTCGGCGATCGAGCGCGAACAGGGGCGCGCACTGCGCTCGGACCTTGCCGGAAGCGCCGGCATTGACCTCGCTCTCGACGTGACCGACGAGGCGGCCTGGAGTGCGGCCGCCCATGAGATCGAACGCCGCCATGGCCGGCTCGACGGGCTTGTCAACAATGCCGGCGTCGCTTTCATCGGCACCGTTGAGGCAACCTCACTCGCGCAGTGGCGGCGGGTCATGGATATCAATGTCGATGGGGTTTTTC
The DNA here is from genome assembly GCA_963833605.1 of uncultured Alphaproteobacteria bacterium. Lineage (GTDB taxonomy): Bacteria > Pseudomonadota > Alphaproteobacteria > Rhizobiales > Xanthobacteraceae > JAFAXD01. The sequence continues at coordinate 456,750 of CAWHYZ010000017.1, read as the reverse complement.
TCGGCTGCCGTCACATGCTGCCTTTGCTGCGGCGCGCGCCGGCGCCATCCATCGTGAACATGTCATCGGTGTCAGGCCTCGTCGGCGGCTACAATCTCGCCGCCTACAGCGCCTCCAAAGGCGCAGTTCGCATGCTGACCAAGTCCGTGGCGCTGAACGGAGCCCGCATGACGCCGAAAGTGCGCTGCAACTCGGTGCACCCGGCGTTCGTTGCCGGCGCCATGGTGGACGATATGCTGGCGCAGGCGTCGGATCCCGATCGGGCGCTGGCGTCGATGCAGCGTCAGATTCCGCTTGGTCGGCTGGCAGCCGCCGAGGAAGTCGCCGAAGCAGTGGTGTGGCTGTTGTCGGACAAATCCGCATTTACGACCGGGTCGGAACTGGCCGTTGACGGCGGCATCACGGCGGGGTGACGGCGCGCGGCGCTCGTAACCCGAGCCTTTCCAACCGCGGCAGCACCTCCTGTGCGAAGTAGGGAAGCTCCGCCAGATAGTTGACGAAGCCCATGGCGACGCCGTCGAAACCGGCCTCCTGCAGGATCTGCAACTCGCGAGCGACCTGGTCGGGCGTGCCGCGGATCGAGTAGCTTCCGCCGTAGCTCAAAACCGCGCGTTCCTGGTTATGGACGCGATTTTGCCGATTTTCCTCGGCGGATCGGCCGCGCGATCCATAGGTGCCGGTGTAGAGCGCGTATTGGTGATCGAGCGCATCCCAGTCGGCATTCTCGACGACGTAACGCGTGAACTCACCGACCCCGCGTTCGCTCGGCCGGCAAACGATCGAGGCTGGAATCCAGACCTGAATGCTGCGCCCGTGCCTGCGCGCGCGCTCCTTTGTCTCGCGGATGCGCGCCATGCTTTCGGCTGGGGTGCGGCAATAGTCGAAGTGAAGGTCGGAGTTGCGGATTGCAAAGTCGCGCCCGGCCGGCGAGGCACCGGCGTTCATCATCACCGGAGCGGCCGCGCCATAGGGGCGCGGTTCACCCTCGACCGCGCGCAGATGGTGGAACGCGCCGTCGAAATCCCAGCCGGAATCGCCCGACCATACCCGCCGAACAATGTCCCACCACTCCTGCGCAAACGCATAGCGGGCCTCATGCTCGTGGGTCTTGAGGCCGAACATCGTGAACTCGTCCTCATTCCACCCGCAGACGATGTTGCACCCGAACCGGCCACGCCCGACGTGGTCGGTGGTGACCATCTGCTTGGCGGCGAAGATCGGGTGCACCATCGGGGCATGGATGGTGCCGAACACGTTGATGTGTTGCGTGGCTGCCAGGAGTCCCAAGGCCCACGTGATGGTTTCAAAACTTGAACCGTTGACATTGGTCGCGCCGCCAAAACCCTTCCAGCGGGCGACCGGGACCAGGCACTCGATGCCGGCCGTATCGGCCGCCTCGGCCAGCGCGCGATTATTGTCCCAGCTGGCGGTCCAGCGCTCCGGCACGGTGGTAAAGGCAAGGCCGCCGGAGCAGTTCGACCCGAACAACCCGAGCTTGAACGGGTTGCCGTCGAGAATGCCCGGATTGCGCCGCACCGCCGCCGCAGCCGGTCACGCCGCCGTCACCAGCGGATGGCTGCGTTCGTACTCTTCCTGCCATTTCAGCGCTTCCTGCCACGGCCGGTCGGCGGGTACGTTGCAGGAAACCCCGCGCAGGCCGAAATCGAGCGCCGGATCCTGAGCGGGCAGGGGACGGCCTTCCTCGTTGTCCCGGATCAGACGCAGCATCAGCCGTCGATAGAAAATGACGGCCCTGTCGCTCATCCCGAGATGCTCTCTGCTGCGATCATAGATCGGGCCCATGCTCTCCTGCATGGCGATGTCCTGGATGGCCGCGCCCTCAATTCCGGAATTGTTGCGGGCCATGGTCCGGCGCGACTGCTGGTGCATGTTGGCGTTGTTGAACGGCGTCTTGTAGTCCGGCGGCGCGGTGCGGTGGCCCCAGTTGCGGTAGGCCGCCTCGGCATCGATCGGCCGGTGCGGGTCGAAGTGGATGTAGAACGTGTAGCAGCGCTCGTCGTCGATTGGATGCCAGGCCTTGAACAGGCGCAACTCGTGCGGTCCGGCGGCGACGAACGAGTAGAATGGGGCACAGCTCTCGAAAATGCGCACATACTTCTGACTAGGGTCAGGCGTCTTGCGCACCGCCGCAACCCGCATCGAGTAGGGGGTCTCCTCGCAATGGATCTCGGGGACGCCGTCGTACATGAGGCTGTGGATCGAATTCCAGCCGGCGCCGCGCCAGCTCGCGTTGTCCTCGATCGTGAGATCCTTGTGCAGGTAGTTGGGATGCGCCGGATCGATGTCGCCCTCCAACCCCTGCAAATAGTTGCAGTCCTGATAGATCTTCGCGACCAGAAGATGCGGTGGCTTGAGATTGAACCAGGGGAAGCGCGGAAACACTGGTTTCTTCTCGCGTGGTCCCATGTAGGTCCACACGATTCCGCCGGCTTCGCGTGTTCCGTAGGCCGGGTGACAGATGCGCTTGGCGAACGTGCTTTCGGCAGGCTCCGCCGGCGTTTCGACAACCGCGCCGTCGGCATTGATCTTCCAGCCGTGATAGAGACAGCGCAGTCCGCCGGGTTCGTTGCGCGCATAGGCGAGCGATGCGCCGCGATGCGGGCAGTTTTCTTCCACGAGGCCGATGCGGCCGTCGGGCGCCCGATAGGCGACGAGATTTTCACCCAGCAGGCGAACGCGCACCGGCGGTCCACCGGCGTCGGGGAGCTGCTCGCTGGTGAGCGCGGGGATCCAGTATCGTCGCAGCAGGTTCCCCATCGGGGTGCCGGGGCCAACCCGCGTGAGCGTCATGACATCGAGCGCCGGCGCCATCTCGCTCCTCCCTGTTCCTTGCTGAGTGGCCGCATCTTGACGATTTTTGTTGCGATTTGCAACAATTCGGCTCGGCAACGCTGGGCTGCAACGACGGAGGTGTCGCTTGCTGCAGTATAATTATCGACCGCATTCTCCGGCGACGCCATCAACCCGTGCGCAAGATCAGACCTGGGTCGACGACGATCCGATCATTGATCGTCCGCCGCTGCGCTGGCCTGGCAATGCGCGCTTGGCGCTGTGGCTCTGTCCCGCGATCCTCGATTACGAGTTCGTCCCACCGGACGACCCGTGGCTCAACCCGTGGGCGCGTACTGCGCCACCCGATGTGCTCGGCTACTGCCGTCAGGAGTTCGGCAATCGTGTCGGCTTCTGGCGAGTGCTGAAGCTGTTCGATCGCTACAACCTGCCGGCGACCGCGGTTGTCAATGTGGAGGCGCTCAAGCTCTATCCTGCGATCGTCGAGGCTATCGTCGAGCGCAAGTGGGACATCCTCGGTCACGGCATGTCCAACACGCGCTTCATCTATGACTATGACGAAGCGCGCGAGCGCGCCTACTACCGCGAGATGCTCGATACCGTGGCGACGCTGACCGGGGTGCGCATGCTGGGGATGGGCGGGCCGGGCCCGCAATCCGGTACCGAGAACACGCCCGACCTGCTGGCCGAAGCCGGTTTTCTCTATCATGCAGACTGGTTCATGGACGATCAGCCGTTTCCGTTGCGGGTCCGCTCCGGCCGGCTCATCGCAATGCCGTATTCGGTCGAGATCAACGACGTGAGCGCGCTTGCCACCGCCGAGGCCGACTTGTTTTTTGAGTACGCCAGGCGTCAGTTCGATTGCCTTTATCGGGAAGGCCAGCACGGCGGACGCGTGATGTGTGTATCGTTGCATCCGCCGCTGATCGGCCAGCCGCAGCGGATCCGATATTTCGAACGTTGGCTTGAGTATGTCACGTCATTTCCCAACGTCTGGCACGCAACCGGCGCTGAAATTGCGCAATACTACATGACGCACCACTACGATGCTGCGGTTCGCCGTCTCGACTCCCGCCGGGGCGCCGCGTGAGCATCGCCCACAACGCGGGCGGACATGGTTACTACGCACGCACGCCGATCGCAGGACGGGCGGCGTTCGCGTGGCCAGCGGGCGCGCACGCCGCGTTCGCTATCGTGGTCAGCGCCGAATACTACGAGATGCAGCCGCCGGCCAGCGCGTTCATGCCGCCGAATGTGCCGGGCGGATTTGGACGCGGGCCTTACCCCGACTACCGGGTCTATTCGGCGCGCGCCTACGGCAACCGGGTCGGCATCTATCGTGTGTTCGAGGCGCTCGAACGTTCGGGGTTACGCGCGACGGTCGCGCTCGATGCGCTCAGCGCAAAGCTCAATCCACGGATGGTCGGGCACATTGTGCGGCGCGGTGATGAAATCGCCGGCCACGGCCAGAGCGTCAACCGCGTGATCTCTGGCCTCATGTCGGAACAGGAAGAGCGTGACTATATCCGCGCTTCACTCGACGCGGTCGAACACGCGTGCGGCGTCCGGCCGGCGGGTTGGCACGGCGCGGAATATGGCGAGTCCTCGCGCACGCCTGCTTTGCTGGCCGAACTCGGCGTGAGCTATGTGCTCGACTGGCCGAATGACGAGCAGCCGGTCGCGATGACGACGCCGCGCGGGTCGCTCCTGTCAATTCCGATGCTGATCGACTTCGACGACGTGTACGCGCAGGTTCATCGCCGCTTGACGGTCGAGCGCTGGGCGCAATGCGTCGAGGACGGTATCGACCAGCTGATCGCGGAGGCGTCGGGCCGCCTGCTCGTGCTCAACCTGCATCCCTGGCTGATCGGGCATCCATTCCGATCGACCTACCTGGCCGAGTTGCTGGACCGGATAGCGCACAAAAGCGGCCTGTGGCGCACGACGACCGGCGAGATTGCCGCCTGGTACCGGTCACAGTTCACCGGAACCGGCGGAGGCGGCGAGCGCCCCGTCCGCTGACGCCGGGCGCCTCACGTCACCTGGGCCCGGTTTTTTCTGATCGCCTGCAGTCTCGTATTTGCTCCACGGCCGCTGACCCGAGAACATGGTGACTGCGCGCGCTTGCAACTTGTCGAGGAGACCATAGAGCGTGTCGCGTTCCTGAGGTGACAGCGCTCCCAGAAAATCGACTTCGATCGCGCGCCGAATATCATCCAGTTGCCGATAAACGCGGCGGCCCGCCGGTGTGAGCGACAGGCGAACGCGTCGGCGATCGGCACTCTCCTGGGCGCGCAGCATCAATCCCTGCTCGACCAACCGGTCGACGATTCGCGTGATCTTGTCGGGTTCGAGATTTGTCTGCCGGCCGATCTCGGCCGCCGAGACATGGGGGCGACGACCGACCACCATGACGACTTTCCAGGCGTTGGCTGGCCGGCCAACCCGGGCAACGTAGAAGTGTGCGAGACACTTCTGCATCTGCGTGACCAGCAGCCAGAAGCGGTAGGTGCTGCGCTGTTCGAGATCGAACCGGATCGCACCGGGGAGTTGTGCTTTCTTGACCATCAATACCATCTCAGATCCGGCTGGCGACACATATACACGTAATTAACGCACACTGATGCGCAATAGTTCACGCGCGCCGCGATAGTTGGGTTGTGTAATTGACTTTGCGGGAAGCGCAAATTAGCGTTCGCTATGAATAAGATGGCCCGAAAAATTGCTGGCCGCCGGATTCCGAAATGCAGGGGAGCCATGACATGGCGAACGTTTTTTCGTCGCAACCGTATCGCCGTGCTCGGTCGTCGAGCGGTCTTGGATTGACACTGTCTATTCAACTTGCCGCGGTAATCTTCACCAGCGCGGTGACGCTGGGCGGGGCGCGCGCGGACGTGACGCTTGGGGTGCTCATCCCGTCGTCCGGCAAGGGCGCTGCTTATGGGACCCAGCAGCAGAATGCCATCGACATGTTCATGGAGAAATATTCCGACCTGGGCGCGGCCGGAAAGTTGAAGCTCGACATCTACGACACCCGGGGCGAGAATCCGGAAGCGATCAACCTCACGCGCAAGCTGATCGGCAGCAACGTGGTGGCGATCGTCGGGCCGCAATTCAGCGCCGAAGCGGAGGTCGCCTTTCCGTTGGCGGTGCGTGGCGAAACGCCAATCATCACCCCCATGGCGGCCAAGCCGGGGATTGCCAGTGCGAACCAGCCCTGGGCATTTCGTTATGCGCTGACCTCGGAGAATGACTACGGTCCGCTGGTGGCCGCGTGGGTCAAGCGCCAGGCCAAGCCGATCAAGACCGTCGTGATCCTGATGGACGGCAAGGACGCGGTCAGCGCCAACGACGGCAAGGTGGTGTTTCCGGCCGTGCTGAAAGCGAACGGACTTGAGATTCTCGACACGATCACATTTCAAACCGGCGATATCGACTATTCGGCGCAGGCGACGCGCGCCAAGAGCCTCAATCCTGACGGGATTGTGATCTCGGCGCTCTACAACGAGGCCGGTCACGTGGCCTCGGAGCTGCGCAAGCAGGGGATGACCCAACCGATCGTTGCGGGCGTTGGCATCAACCATCCGCGCTTCATCGAGATCGGTGGACCGGCGGTCGAGGGCACGATGGCGGGCTTCGACTTCTTTGTCGACGATCCCAAGCCCGCCGTCGCGAACTGGGCGGCCGAGTTCGAGAAACGGTTCAAGGCGCAGCCGAGTAACGCCGCCGCTCTGATGTATGATACGCTTTATCTGATGCGCGATTGCATCATCAGCACCGGCATCACCGGCAGCAACGTGGCGGCGGATCGGGTCAAGATGCGCGACTGCTGGGCCAATATGAAGAATTGCGAAGCGCCGCTGATGGGCGCAACCAGCATGGAAAAGGGTGATGCGGTGCGCTCACCGGTGGTGCTGGAAGTGAAGGGCGGTCGCTTCGCCGTCGCAAAGTGACTACGCAGGCGCGTGACGCAGAGCGATTTCGGACCTCATCCTGAGGAGCCCGCGCGCCGCGCGGGCGTCTCGAAGGATGGCCAAACAAGAAAGCGTTTTCCTCCTGGCCGTCCTTCGAGACACTCGGCCTTCGGCCTCGTTCCTCAGGACGAGGTCGAAAATATTCATCTCTTCTGAGGCGCGCTCGTGCTTCTGCAGCAGCTTACCAACGGGCTCATGCTGGGAAGCACCTACGCACTCGTCGCGATCGGATATTCGCTGATCTTCGGTGTTCTGCGGCTCCTCCACCTGGCCCACGGCGAAGTGTTCATGGTGGGCGCGTTCGCCGGACTCGTCATTGCCCTGTGGTTCAGTCTCGGTCCGCTGGCGGCGGTGTTCGGCGGCCTCGTCGGGGCCGGTGTGCTGGGCGTCGTGCTCGAACTGCTGGCGTTTCGTCCAATCCGGCGTCGCGGGGGCAACTATCTGGCACCGATCGTGAGCAGCGTCGGCGCCGGGCTGGTCCTGCAGGAAGTCATGACCAAGCTGTTCGGTGCCGAGCAGGTCGGATTTCCACGCCAGTTTGCCGGCACGGTTTATGATCTCGGGCTGATCTCCGTCAGTTCGAGTCAGATTTTCATCATGGCAATTGCATTTGCGTCGATGTTTGCGCTGCACATTTTTGTCGCGCGTACCCGCCTCGGCGTAGCGATCCGGGCGGCCTCTGAGAACCTGGAAATTGCAAGCACGCTCGGCATCAATGTCGACGCCGTCGTCATGCTCACATTCGGGATCGCGTCGGCGCTCGGCGGTATCGCGGGGGTTTTGGTCGGACTCAACTTCAACGCCGTTTCACCCTTCATGGGCATCGATATGGCAACCAAGGGCATGGCGATCATGCTGATCGGCGGCTTGGGGAGCATCTATGGCGCGATGGCCGGCGGGCTGTTGCTTGGTGTCGTTGAAGTGCTCAGTGTCGCCTACCTCGCGTCGTCCTACCGCGACGCGTTTGCCTTCGGACTGATGATCGTCGTGCTTCTGGTCCGCCCGCGCGGGTTGTTTTCGACCGGTATCGACGGAGCGCGTTGAACCCATGCTCGGCGGCTACTGGGAATTGGTCGCGATCTTTGTCGGCATCAACATTCTCATGGGCATGAGTCTCTACGTCCCCATGGCGGCGGGGCTGATATCGCTTGGCCAGGGCGGGTTCATGGCAATCGGGGCCTACGCCAGCGCAGTGCTGACCAAGCAGGGCTGGTCGCTCGGGATTGCGCTGCCGGCGGGAGCCGCGCTGGCTGCGGTCGCCGGGCTGATCGTCGGCGCGCCGGCGCTGCGCATCCGCGGGATCTATCTGATGATCCTGACACTCGGATTCGGCGAGATCGTGCGGGTGTTCTTTCTCAACTTCGAACCCACCGGCGGGGCGACCGGGCTTGGCGGCATCGCGCCGCTGACGCAGTTGCCGTGGGTCGTCATTGCGTGTGCGCTCGCGGTATTCGTGGCGTGGCGGCTGCGCGCCTCGCGGCTCGGCCGCGCCATGATTGCGATCCACGAAGACGACATTGCCGCCGAGGCGATGGGAATTCGCCTTGTGACCGTCAAGCTGTTTGCGTTTGCGCTGGGAGCCGGATTGGCGGGGGTCGCCGGCGCGTTCTACGCGCATCAGGCGCTCTATATCGACGCCAATCAGTTCGACTTCTCGCGCTCGGCGCTGACATTTCTCTATGTGGTGCTGGGCGGGCCTGCCAATCCGTTTGGTCCGATGGTCGGCGCCGTCGTCGTGACCTTGCTGCCGGAATTTCTGCGCATCGTAGCCGATTGGCGGATGACGTTTTTCGGCGCCCTCCTGGTTCTTGCAGCCATCTGGAGGCCGGACGGCCTCCTACGCGCGCCGACCTTCAAATGACCGCGCTCCTGCAGGCGGAAGGTGTCACCAAGACCTTCGGCGGGTACACGGCGTTGAGCGATGTCTCGTGCGAGGTCGAAATCGGCAGCATCCACGCCTTCATCGGCCCGAACGGAGCTGGCAAGACGACACTGTTCAATATCGTGAGCGGTGTCCTGCGCCCGACCGCCGGAAAGCTGATCTACCAGGGCCGCGACTATACCGGATCGCGCGCCGATCAGGTGCTCGCCATGGGCGTCGCGCGCAACTTTCAGCAGGTCCGCCTGTTTCACGGCCTGTCGGTGGTCGAGAACGTGATGGTTGGCTGTCACGCCCGCATGGGAGGACTGCTGCGCGACGCGCTCAACATCGTCTCACCGAGGCCGGCCACCGAAATCGCGGCGCGCGCCCGCGCGCTCGAGATGTTGCAGTTGGTCGGGATGGGCGACCGGGTACGAGGTTCCCCCAGTGAGCTGACCCTGGTCGATCAACGTCGCCTTGAAATCGCACGCGCACTGGCGAGCACGCCGCGCGTTCTGCTGCTCGACGAGCCAGCGGCCGGCATGAACCCGGCGGACGTGAATGAGCTTGCCGCACTGGTACGCAGGATCAAGACTTTGGGCATCACGATCCTGCTGGTCGAACATCACATGCGGTTCGTCATGGCTATTGCTGACACGATTACGGTGCTCAGCGCCGGTCGCGTGATCGCGCGCGGACCGCCCGCTGCGATCCAGCGGGACGAAGACGTGATCGCGGCCTATCTGGGCACAGCGCAATGACCCTTCTGACAATCGAGCAGGTCAGGGTCGCGTACGGCAACGTGGTCGCGCTCGACGGCGTTTCACTCACCGTCGGCGAAGGCGAGATCGTTGCGTTGATCGGGACCAATGGCGCTGGCAAGAGCACGTTGATGAAAGCCGTCATGGGGCTTGTGCGTGTGGCGGGGGGTACCATCGCGTTCGCTGGTGCCTCGCTCCTGGATCGCCAAACCTATGAACGCGCCGGATTAGGCATCGGTTATGTTGCTGAGGGCAGGGGCACATTGCGGCAGCTGACGGTGCGCGAAAATCTCCTGATGGGCGCGTTCTCGCGCGGGCGCGATGCCAAAATCCAGGTCGATCTCGATCGTGTTCTGCAACGCTTTCCACCGTTGGCCGAGCGGTTGTCGCTACCGGCTGGTTTGCTGTCAGGCGGTCAGCAGCAGATGCTGGTGATCGCGCGCGCCCTGATGTCCCGGCCGCGGCTCCTGCTGCTCGACGAGCCCTCGCTTGGTCTCGCGCCTCTCATCGCGGCGGAGATCTTCCGGACGGTTGCGACGCTGACCGAGGCCGGCGTGGCGGTGCTGCTGGTCGAGCAGAACGCGCACGCTGCGCTGCGGCTCGCCGAGCGGGCCTATGTCATCGAGACGGGCCGCATCGTGGTTTCAGGCACGGACCTGCTGCACGATCCGCGCGTGCGCGAATCCTATCTCGGCGAGGTGACGCTGACATGAGGCATCGGCATCACAAAACTGCAACATCCCTGACAAACACTTATGCCGCGGGCCTATTTGTGGGTGGGTCTGTGTCCATAACAGGCTGGCAAAAGAAAGACGCGCGCAATCGACCATGCCCATGTTGACAAACATTGAACGCCGATGGTCCTGAGAACCAACAAGCGACGGGTCCTCACGTCCGGGTTTGCCGGGTTGACGTTGAGTGCCGTTGGCGTGGTGTTTGGCGACATCGGCACCAGCCCTCTCTATGCATTCAAGACCGTTCTTGAACTCAGCGGTCACCATGGCCCGAACACCGTGCTCGGCGTACTTTCCCTGATCATTTGGTCGTTGATCCTCGTCACCACGATCAACTACGTCAGCTTTGCGATGAGTATCGACAACAATGGGGAAGGCGGGATTCTCGCATTGATGACGCTACTCGGGGTCAAGCACAAACGCCGTCCCGCGATCATTGCGTTTGGGCTGTTCGGCGCCGCGCTGATCTACGGTGACGGCGCGATCACGCCCGCGATCTCGGTGCTCTCGGCGCTCGAAGGGCTCCACCTGGCAACCCCTGCGCTCACGCCGTACGCGCTTCCGCTGACAGTCGTCATTCTGTTGGCTTTGTTCGCGATCCAACCGCTCGGGACGGCGCGCATCGGCCGTGCCTTCGGCCCTGTCATGGCGGTCTGGTTCCTGGTGATCGGCGCTCTTGGCCTGTGGGGCGTGATGCAGCATCCGTCCGTTCTGGCAGCGCTCGACCCGAGTTATGCCCTCGCCTATGTGATGCACGGCGGTTTCGGCGGTTTCCTGGTGCTCGGTGGCGTCTTTCTGTGCGTTACCGGCGCCGAGGCATTGTATGCCGACATGGGGCACTTCGGCGCCGGACCAATCCGGATCGCCTGGTATGTGATCGTATTGCCGGCCCTGCTCCTGAACTATGCGGGCCAAGCTGCGATCGCGCTCGGCGGCGATATTAGTACCGACAGCACCTTCTATCGCCTGTGCCCGGCGCCGCTCCTGCTGCCGCTGATCGTGCTCTCGACAGTGGCGACCATCATCGCCAGCCAATCGATCATCACCGGGGCGTTCTCGATGACGCGCCAAGCCATTCAGCTCGGCTGGTTTCCGCGCATGCACATTGTTCAGACGTCCGAGCGGGGTTACGGGCAGATTTACGTCGGGCCGGTCAATTGGATTCTGATGGTCGTAACCCTCAGCCTCGCGCTGTGGTTTGGAAAATCCAGCAATCTGGCGGCGGCCTATGGCCTCGCGGTGTCGGCCACCATGCTCCTGACCTCGGCTCTGTTGCTGATCGCGCTGCGCGAGGTCCGGAACTGGAGCGCACTCGCAAGTGCTGGCGTGGTCGGGGTGTTCATGATCGTCGACGTAACCTTCCTCGCCGCCAATTCGATGAAGGTGTTCAACGGAGGCTACGTGCCCCTGATCTTGGCCGCGATTGTCTATGGCATGATGTACCTGTGGCATCGCGGATCGGCCGCCGTGGCGGAACGCGTGCACGATCATCTCATCCCGATCGATGCCTTCCTTGCAAAGGTCGCTGGCGAGAAGGTCGCGCGCGTGCCGGGCACGGCGGTTTTCCTGACCCGTGCCACGCGTGATACTCCCCGGTGCTGGTCTGGCATCTCCGGCACAATCGGGCGCTGCACGAAAAGATCGTCGCGCTCACGGCCTTGACCGAGTCGGTTCCCTTCATCGACGACGACGAGCGGATCACGCTGACCGAACCTGCGCCTGGGTTCTACCGTGCAATCGTTCGCTATGGGTTCATGGAGCGGCCGAATATCCCGCACGTCCTGGAGCAGCTCAAGGCGCGCGGCTGCGCCGTCGATCTCGCCGACGTGACTTATTTCGTTGGCCACGAGACCGTCACGGCGCGCGCCGATGGCAAAGGGCTGCCGCGCTGGCAGGAGGCTCTGTTCGTGGCGATGGAGCGCAACTCCGCGCACGTCACGGAATATTTCCGGCTGCCGAGCGATCAGGTCGTCGAGATCGGGCGGCATATCGCGATTTGACGCTGGTTTTGCTGAGGGCAAGTCGCCCTCAGACCGTCACTTGCCCAAGCGCGCGAGCTCGCCGCGCGCCGCGGCGCGCTCGGTGAAGCCGGTCGGGCAACGCTCGCCCGCTCTCCGAAGCAAGCCAAGGGCATCGTCACGCTGGCCCGCCAGCAACGCGAATTCGCCGAGATAGAACGCCGCCTCGCAGTCGCGCTCGGCCGCTCCCGCGGCGTCACCGCCTGCGGCGGCCGCACGCACGGCATCCGGCTTTTCCTGACGGAGAAAGAGTGCGAACACCGGCGCCGGCCAGGCATTGCGGTCGACGCTCTTGAGGTTGCGCTCGAGCTCGGCGGTATCGTTCTCGCCCGCGCGCGCACGCGCCAGATAGTGCCAGAGCGGCACATAGGCGTTCGTCGGCAGAGCTTTGGCAGCACGCTCGAGGTCGGCGGCGGCACCGGTGAAATCGCCAGCCGCAAAGCGGGCAAAACCGCGGTTGGCGTAGGCGTTCTCGTCGTCCGGCCACTGGCGCAGCACCGCATCGTAGGTCGCAACCGCGCCGGGGAAATCGCCCTTCTCGGACTGCGCGATCGCGCGATTGAGATAGGTGGCGACATCCCTGGGATTGAGTTTGATCGCGGTGTCGAAGTCGGCGATGGCCTGATCGTAGTCACCGCGCATGCCGCGCACGTTGCCACGCCCCACATAGGGCGCCGGCGCATTCGGCGCGAGCCGCATCGCCGCCTCGTAGTCGGCGAGCGCCTTGTCGAGCGCGCCCAGGCGCCGATAGGCGTTGCCGCGGCCCACGAACAGGTCGGGGTCGCTGTCGTTGATCCCGATCGCGATGCTCGCGTCGGCGACCGCGCCCTCGACGTCGCCTTGCCGCTGACGCAGCAGCGCCCGGCTCTTGTAGAAGCCGGGGAACTCGGGCTTGAGCCTGATCGCCTCGTCGTAATCCTGCCGCGCCTTGGCAAAATCACGCTTTGATTCCTCGACGATGCCGCGATTGAAATAGGCGAAGGCGAACTTCGGGTTGATGGCGATGGCCTTGCTGTCATCGGCCAGCGCGCGATCGGAATCGCCCTTCGCCTGGTAGGCGAGGCCACGGTCGCTCAGGGCTTCGAAGTCGTTGGGATCAAGCGCCAGCGCCGCGCTGAAATCCACGATCGCGGCGTCGAAGTCGCCCTGGAAGTGGTGCGCGGCGCCACGGAATTTCAGCGCCTTGATGCGGGCCTTCGGGTTCTCCCGCGCATTGTCGATGATGATCGTGCAGGCCGGGATCCACAGCTGCTTTTTGGCGCCGCCGCAATCGTGTCGTGTCTGTGCAGGCGCCGCTCCAGTCGCGGCCATGAGGACGGCGAGCACGAGCCCAAGGGCTCGCCAGTCAGGGTTGATGATCGTCGGCATACGGCCTTTCCTTGCGCGAGGCGCCCCCGCCGGAGGTTGTCCGGAGGTCCCGGTTCTCCGGAGAAAATGCGACAAAATAAAAACCGCCGGGGCGCCCGTTCAGGCTCATTCGGCCGCGACCGTCCCTCCTTCGCGCAACCAGGGCCGTTCCGCCAGTCGCGCCTCGTTGAGGCGGTAGATGGCGAAACACACCACCGCGCCAAGCGCAAACGGCAATGCCGCCCACATGTAGAGCTGCTGCACCGGCATGGCGACGAACAGCGCGCCGACCAGCGGGCCGACAATCGATCCGATTCGGCCGAGTCCGAGCTGCCAGCCCGAGCCGTTGGCCCGCAGCGACGTGGGATAGACCAGGGCGCCCGCGACGTTGATGCCGGACTGGATGCCGAGCACGCAAAAGCCGGCAAAGAAGGTTGCGATCAACAATGCGGTCTGCGACGTGACGCCGGTGTAGCCGATCGAGCCGACGATCGGCACCGCGATGACGAACAGCAGCGTAATGGCAAGAAAGCGGTGCTTCGCCAGCCACCCGCACATCAGCAGCGAACCGACGGTACCGCCGACCTGCAACGATGCGCCCGCCAACGCCGCGGTTGCCGGAGGCAGGTGTGCGGCGGTGAGCAGGGTAGGTGTCCAGCTCAGCAGGAAGAAGAAGCCCATCAGGTTGAGCGCGAACAGGAGCCACAGCAGCGGCGTGATGAGCGCGAGCCCGTCGTGGAACAGATACGCCGGATTGAACCCGGGAAACTGCTTTTCATCCTCGATTACGAACTTCGCATTTGCGGGCACCTTGAAGTCCGGCCGGATCTCAGCGATCAGCCGCTCCATCTTTCCGCGCTGGCTTTCGTGGAGCGCCATGAACTTGATCGACTCCGGGAGCCCAAACATCGCGGCCAGCGCGATGATGATGGGGCCGATGCCGCCGATCAGGAACAGCAGCTGCCAGCCATGTTGCGGCACCAGGGTCGCGGTCACGAAGCCGGGGATGGCACCGCCGATGGGGACGAGGCCGACCGCGATCAGGGCGAGCGTTGCGCGCAGTTTGCGCGGCGCAGATTCGGCATTGATGGCAATGACATTGGGGATCACGCCGCCGATCCCGATCCCCGCAATCAGGCGCAGCCAGAACATCTGCGTGATCGTCGTGCTGTAGGCGGCGATCCAGGTGAAGACACCGAACAACAGCAACGACCCGATCAGCGCGGCTTTCCTGCCGTAGCGATCGCCCACCCAGCCGAAGATGGCCGATCCGAACAGAATGCCGACCAGGCTGGCACTGAATACCGGCCCAAGTGCTTCACGGTCGACGCCCCAGGCCCGGACCAGTGACGGTGCCGCAAATGCGATCGCCCCGATGTCGTAGCCATCGATCAGAACGATGAACAGCGACCAGACCAGCAGCTTGATGTGAAACGCGGACAGCCCGCGTTCGTCGAGCAGGCGTGAAACCGCGACAACCGGTGCGTCGGCCATGTGGTCCTCCCAATGGTTTTGTTCTTGGGCGCCAGCATGCCCCGCTGCCATAGATTAGGCAACGGGCGCGGGCCTCCCGGAGCGCCGCGGCCGCGGCTCGCGCAGTCAGAAATCGGCGCCGCCGAAGATGTAGTCGAGGCCGTTCGGCGAACCGGGTTGTTCGGGGGAATCTTCCTGGTCCATGTCGCGCATCATTTCGGAGACGACGCGATCATTGTTGTCGTTGGCCCGGAAGCCGCCATTGCGGTAGTTCGCGTAAGCATTCGGTGAGCCCACATAGGCGCAGCCGCACCCGCCCGGATCGGAATAGACGTAATAGAGCTTGCCGTTGCGTTTTCGTTTCACCAACCGGTTCGCGGGCAGCGAATTGTGGATGTCCTGCTGCTCGGTCGTGTTTGGATATTTGACCACAAAGCCGGCGGCGGTGAGCATGTTGTTGGATGGTCCGGGTTGCGCGGTGGCCGGTAGGAGCCAAAGGCTCAACGGCACACACACCAACACGACGGCCACACGGCCTTTCAGTGTCGAGTGATCCATGTTCTGGTGACCCTGGTTTATCTTCAAAAGTCCGTGAAACTACTCGGCCCTCGACCTGAGGAGCACGCGCACGTTAGTGCGCGTGCGTCTCGAAGGACGGCCAGAGGGAATACCCTCGCATTGGGCCATCCTTCGAGACGCCCTCGCCAACGCTCGGGCTCCTCAGGATGAGGTCGGAATTTGCTGCTGCGCTGGCCTGAAGCTCCTCAGACGAGGATTGTGTGCACGAAGTCATCACGTCACCGCGGCCCGTACCCGGAAGCGTCCCTGATCCCACTCGCGCGTCTTCATCACGGTTTTCAGGTGCTGCACCGCGTCCCACAGTTCTGCGTAGGACAAATAGATCGGCGCGATGCCCAGCCGCACGAAATGCGGCGCACGGAAATCGCCGATGACGCCGCGTGCCTTGAGCGCCTGCACGACGGCGTAGCCTTCCGGATGCGCAAAGATGACGTGACTGCCGCGCACGTTCGCATCCGCCGGCGAGGCAAGGGCGAGATCGCAACCCGCGCATTCCTGCGCGACAAGATCGATCAGCAGGCTGGTCATGTCCTTGGATTTTTCCCGCAGCCGGTCGATGCCGGCATCGGCGATGATGCCGACCGCCGTTTCCAGGAGCGCCATCGACACCACCGGCGGCGTGCCGGTGATCATGCGGGCGATGCCGGCGGCCGGCTCGTAGCGGCTGCCGAAGGCGAATGGCGCGGCATGGCCGAGCCAGCCCGACAACGGCTGGCGCATCTCGGCGTGGTGCCGGCGCGCCGCAAACAGGAATGCAGGCGCACCCGGACCGCCGTTGAGATATTTGTAGCCGCAGCCGACGGCGAAATCGGCGCCGGCGCCATCGAGGTCAACCGGCAGCGCCCCGGCGCTGTGGCTCAGGTCCCAGATCGCAAGCGCGCCGGCCCGATGGGCCTCGGCAGTGATTGCGGCCATGTCCTCGATGCGGGCACTCTTGTAATCCACGTGGCTGAAGCTGAGCGCCACAACCGTGTCATCAAGCGCCGCGCCAACCGCATCCGGATTGGCAAAGCGCAGCTCGTAGTCCTTGCCGAGCAGCCGGCAGAGCCCTTCCGCGATGTAGACATCGGTCGGAAAGTTCTCCTGGTTGGTGACGATGGTGCGCCGGCCGGGCCGCATCGCCAGCGCGCTCGCCAGCACTTTGAACAAATTGACCGAGACTGAATCGCAAACCACGACTTCGTCCCCGTGCGCACCAATCAGCGGCGCAATTTTCGCGCCGGCGCGCAACGGCAGGTCGATCCAGCCGTGATCGTTCCAGCTCGAGATCAGCGTCTGCCCCCATTCTGTCTCGACCACGTCACGAACTCGCGCCGCGCAGGCGCGCGGCAGCATGCCGAGCGAGTTGCCGTCGAGGTAAACGAGACCATCGGGGATGACGAATTGATCGCGAAATCCGCGCAACGGATCGGCACGATCCATGGCGATGAGCGCTTCGCGCGTCAGTTGCTGCGGCATCGTCACGTCTCCGGGCGTCCCGTGATATAGGAAAATTCGTGCGCCTCCCAGAGCGGTGGCACAGCTGCGGAGGCGGACATGGCGCGGATCGGGCTCGCGGGCTTTGGCTTCATCGGGGCCGGGCTTTATCGGGCGATCAGCGGCGGGGAGTGCCCGGGGCTCGAGATCGCATTCGCGTGGAATCGCTCCGCCGACAAGCTCGTAGGCGTGCGCGAAGATCTGATCCTGCACGACCTCGCTGATTTCGGCCGCCGCGCCCCCGATCTGATCGTCGAAGCCGCGCACCCCGATATCAGCCGTGCCCACGCAGCCGCGTTTCTGGAGCGCTGCGATTACATGCCGCTGTCAGTGACGGCGCTCGCAGACGATGCGCTGCGCGCGCGCCTCGTCGACGCGGCCGAGCGCAGCGGACACCACCTGATCCTGCCGCGCGGCGCGCTGGTCGGCGCCGACGCGCTGCTCGCCTGGCGCCACATGTGGCGCGACGTGACCATCACGTTCCGCAAGCACCCGGCGAACATCGATCTTGCTTCCGTCAAGCGCCGCGCCCAGGACATCACCACCGAGACGGTGATCTTCGATGGTCCGGTGCGGGCGATTGCGCCGCTGTTTCCACGCAACGTGAACACCATGGTGACCTGCGCGCTCGCGACCATCGGGCTGGACCGCTGCCGCGGGCGCATGATCGCCGATCCCGCGCTCGACCACGCGGTCGCGGAGGTCGAGGCCTGGGGCCGGGACGGCTCCTACCTCACCATTGTGAAGCGGCAGCCGATGGTCGGCGTGTCCGGCACCGAGATGTTCGCCTCGACCTTGCGCTCGGTGCTCAAGGCGACCGGCACCGGGCCGACGATGGATTTTCTATGAGGTGAATGTCAGCCTTCCGGCTTGATCTTAGCGAGCTTCACCAGCCGCTGCCATTGCTTGATGCCGTCGAGAAACATCTGCTGGGCTTGGTCCGGCGTGGTGCTCAGCGGATCGCCGCCGAAGTTATTGATGAATTCCTGCGCCTGCGGTTGCGCCACGATGTCGACGATCCAGCCGTTGATCTTGTCGATCACCGGCCGCGGTGTTTCGGCCGGCACCATCACGCCGAAGAAGCCCGGAACGTCGAGACCGGGCACGCCCTGTTCCTGCATGGTCGGGATGTTGGGATCGGCCTTCATGCGTTCCTTCGACCCCACCGCAAGGATCTTCAGCCGCTGCTCGCGCTCCTGCGCGTGGGCAAAGACGCCGTCGGTGAACGAGTAGTCGAGCTGCCCGCTGATGAGGTCGTTGAGCGTGTCGGGCGACGTGCGATAGGGAACCTCGACCGCCTTGAGTCCCATAATCTCCTTGAACAGGTTGCCCATCAGCCGGCCGGGCGGCGAGGTCGTGGCAAAGCTTGCCTTGTCGCCCTTGCGGCGCAGGTAGGTGACGAGATCCTCCACGTTCTTCCATGACCGCTTGGCATCGACCGTGAGGTAGAACGAAAACCGCAGCAGGGTCGCGATGGTGAGGATCTGTTTGTCGAGATCGGCCGGCGTGTTCTTGAACATGAACATGTTGGCGGCGACCGAGGTCGGCGAGTGGATGAAGATCGTGTAGCCGTCGGGCTTGGCGCGCGCCAGGTATTCGGCCGCGATGTTGCCGTTGGCGCCAGGCCGGTTCTCGACCAGCATCGGCTTGCCGGCCCGCGCGCGCGCCTGCTCGGCGAAGAAGCGCACCCACACGTCGGCGCCGCTGCCGGGCGGGAATGCGCAGATCACGCGCACCTCGCGCGACGGGTAGGCATCGGGCGCCTGGGCGAGCGCCGGGGAGGCCGACAACAATACGGCGGCGATCAGCCTGATGGCAGACCGGCGGCCAGCGTCGCGGGCGACCGGTCGCTTGGCGTTACCGAGCCTGGCAGCTTGTTTCGGCCTCATCCTGAGGAGCGCGGCCCGCAGGGCCGAAGCGTCTCGAAGGATGGCCAAAGGCGAGGGCGTTCCCCTGGGCCATCCTTCGAGACGCGTGACCTGCGGTCACGCTGCTCAGGATGAGGTCCAAAAGATGCACGATCACATAGACCAAGGGATTGTCGGGCCTGCCCGCCCACCGGTCAATGTCCGGTGGCGATGCGCGCGACTTCGGCCGCGTCCTCGGGCGGCGTGTTGCCGCGCCATACGATATGCAGGTCGGGACGCAGCAGGACGAGATCGAACCCGTAGACCTCGCGCGCGACCTGGTCCGGGATATCGAGTTCGGTCACCGGCGCGCCGTAGGATTTGAGCGCGCCGGCAAGCGCCGAACTGTCGCGCCTCGTTTTGCCCAGCCGCAAAACGGTATAGCCCGTGGTCGAAATGCGATCCTGCATGGCGGCGCCGTCGCCGAGCCAGACATGCGGCAGCCGCGCGCCCGGCCAGGTGGTCGGCTCGTAGGTGCGAAAGAGGTGCTCGGGGCCGCCCGGGATGTCGCAGATAATCGGCGAGCCGACATAGCGATAGCCGAGCTCGGCACCGATCATCTCGTTCGACTTGCGCTGCTCCACGTCGGCGATGGTGATCATGATCTCGCGGGTCTGCCGGCCTTCGGGCGTGTCGTCGCGGATGTTGGGCCGCCACATCGAGCGCCACTTGCGCCGGCCGAGCGCCGCGTAGCGCGATGCCCCGACATTGCGGTCGCCGACCTGGCGGCGCTCGAATTCGTACGAGGACAAGAGGTTCGGTCCGCCAAAACCCTTCAGCGTGGCGTCGAGCTTCCAGGCAAGGTCGATGGCGTCGCCGACGCCCGAGTTCATGCCGAGCCCGCCGGTCGGAATCACGAGGTGTACCGCATCGCCAGCCAGAAACACCCGGCGATCCTGGTAGCGCTCCGCCAGCAGCAGGTTTTGCCGCCAGGGATTGCATGAGAGCATTTTATAGTTGACCGGGACGCCGATCACCTTCTCGAACTGGCGCTCCATCTCGGCGTCGCTGTCCACCGAGGCATGCAGGGTCCAGTATTTGGTCGAGTCCTGCATGATCAGGAACGTCCCCTCTTCGTCCGCCACGTGGTAGTGGCGGCCGTGGCCGGGGCCGTTGCCGATCGGGATTTTCCCGAACAGGTCCTCGCTGTAGTAGAGGCCCTGGCGGAAGCCGCGCAGGTTCGCTTCGCCGAAGAGCCTGATCCCGAGCGCCTGGCGCACCGCACTGGCGCCGCCGTCGCAGCCGACCAGATAGGCGGCGCGGATCTGATCGGTCGCGCCGTCGGCCGTGCGCACCGTCGTGGTGACGCCGGCGGGGTCCTGCGCGTGCGAGATGTAGTCGCACGACCAGCGCAGGGTGACCGACGGCAGGGTCTCGGCCTCGGCCTTGAGCAACGGCTCGAGCGTGTATTGGGAAATGAGCTGGTAGGGTTCGAGCGGCGCGCTGCCGTCTGTGGTGGCGCGGATCGCGGCTTGCGCTTCTGCGACCGAGGGGTAGGGCAGGCGAAGCAGCGGCGGCCGCGTCAGGTCGAGCACGATATAAACGTCCATCGGGATCTCGCGCGGCAGGCCGGCGGCGCGGATCTTCTTCGCGAGCCCCATGCGGCGGTAGATCTCCATGGTGCGGGCATTGACCCGCTCCATCTTGGGCAGGAACGCCGGCGCATTCTTTCGTTCGACCAGGACGCATCGAATGCCGCGCTGGCCGAGATCGACCGCGAGCGAAAGCCCGACCGGTCCGGCGCCGATGATGAGAACCTGCGTTTCGATCAAACGGACCTCCTGGCCCCCTCGCGTCATCGTCATGGCCGGGCTTGTCCGGGTCCCGGCACGCTCGCGCCGGGTACCCTTGTCCCGGCAAGCTTGCTTATGAGAGCGTAGTGTTTGCCCTAAGCGGGGCGCGCGGGGAAGATCCCCGGTCGCTGCGCGCCGGGGGCGCGCATGACGAGGCGGAGCAACCCATGAAATTCGCGCACTTCGCCCATGTCTGGGGCAAGGCCGGTATGACCCCGCACCAGCGCTACGAGCAGCTCTGGCGCGAGCTCGCGCTCTGCGACGACCTCGGCTTCGACTATTGCTTCTGCGTCGAGCACCATTTCCGGCCCGACGAAAGCTGGATGTCGTCGCCCGGGCTCTATGTGGTCGGGGCGGCGGCGCGCACACGGCGCATGCGGATCGGCGCCATGGGCTACATCGTGCCGCTCTATCATCCGCTCCGGCTCGTCGAAGAGATCGCGCTCACCGACCAGATGGTCGGGGGCCGGCTCGAGCTCGGCCTCGTGCCTGGGATCAACAAGACTATTTCGACCCGTTCGGGATCGACTTCGACGCCCGCAAGCCGATCACGGCCGAGTTCGTCGACTTCCTGCGCGCCGCCTACGGGCCGCAACCGTTCAGCTTTGCCGGCAAGTACCACAAGCAGGCGCCGACCACGCTCGCGGTGCCGCCGGCGCAGCGCCCGCACCCGCCGATCTGGATGCAGAGCCGCGATCCGGAAACGCTCGCGCTGTGTGCGCGCGAGGGATTCAACACCGGCTATTTCATCGTGTTTCCGCGCGCCGAGGCGGCGGTGCGCTATCGCAAATATCTCGACGACTGGACGGCGGCCGGCTGGACCAGAAAGCCCAACATCGCCTATTCGACCGTGGTCTACGTGGATGAGACCGACCGCAAGGCGCTCGATACCGCGCTGTTTGGCGCGAGCCGCGCCTACGAGGGCTTTCTGGCGCCGCCGGCGCCGGGCGAGACCTTCGAGTTGCGGGTCGCCAAGCATGCGGCGCGCTTCGTCGGGCGCGGCGAGCCGGGTGCCGCCGCGATCATGCAAAACCTGTTCGATCCGGATTATCTTCTGGCGAACGATCTGGTGTTCATCGGTTCGCCCGACACGGTCGCGGCCAAGTTGCGCAAGGCCGCGCGCGAGGGCTTGTTCAACACCTTCATGGGCGAGTTCAATTTCCACAATCTTGCCGAGGAAGATCTGATGCGTTCGATTGGTTTGTTTGGACGGGAGGTGATCCCGCGGCTGCGGGAATTCGAGCCGTTTTGAATGCGGATGCGACAAAGGAGGGAGGAAACGCAATGACCACACGTCGAGACTTTCTGAAGCGCGCCGGCGCCGCAACCGGTATCGGCTTCTGCAGCTGTTTCATGCTTGATGCGGCGCGCGCCCAGCAGGGCGCCCCGGCACGCCTGCCGGTGACGGTCGCGGGCAAACGGGTCAAGACCATCGACGCGCATTCGCATTGCTACTTCCACGAGGCGCTCAACCTTCTGGGCGACGAGGCTGCGCGCATCCTGCCGCCGGTCAAGGGCGTCCCAGAGCACTTCATCGTCATCGAGGAGCGGCTCAAGGGCATGGACGCGATGGGGATCGACATGGAGGTGCTCTCCATCAATCCGTATTGGTACCGCAGGGAGCGCGACCTCGCCGCCGAGATCTGCAAGGTGCAGAACGAGAAGCTGGCCGAACTCTGCGCTGCCCGGCCCGACCGTTTCGCCGGATTTGCTTCGCTGGCGCTGCAGTTTCCCGATCTCGCCGTGCAGCAGCTCGAGACCGCGGTGAAAAAGCAGGGCCTCGTCGGCGCTGCCATCGGTGGCAGCGTCGTGGGCGAGGATTTTTCCTCGCCGCGCTTTCACCCGGTCTGGGCCAAGGCCGAAGAGCTTGGCACCGTGCTGTTCATTCACCCGCAGAGCACGCCGGAACTCGCCAAGCGGTTCAAGGGCAACGGCTGGCTCTCCAACACCATCGGCAATCCGCTCGACACCACCATTGCGTTGCAGCACCTGATCTTCGAGGGCACGCTCGACAAGTTTCCCGGCCTGAAGGTCCTGGCCGCTCACGGCGGCGGCTTTCTGCCGTCCTATGCGGCGCGCGGCGACCACGCCTGTTTCGTCTCCCCGCAAAACTGCAACCCGGAGATCGCGCTCAAGAAGAAGCCGAGCGAATACCTCAATCAGCTCCATTTCGACGCGCTGGTGTTCACCCCGGAAGGGCTGCGCCACCTGGTGGCGCAGGTCGGCGCCAGCCAGATCATGCTTGGCACCGACCATCCGATCCCGTGGGAGCAGCACCCGGTCGACCATGTCTTTGCCACCACGACGCTCTCCGACGACGAGAAGGCGGCGATCCTCGGCGGCAACGCGGCGCGCCTGTTCGGGATGAAGGCGTAGGGTTTCGTCAGGCGCCGCCGCGCGCGGCGCGAACCCCGGTCCATGCGCGCCCATGCTTGCATGGATGCCCTTGTGCGCACGCGCATAGGGCATCCATGGGTGGGAAGGGCGCCATGGGGGCCTGTTCGCCATGGATGAGGAATTTGCCCCATGGATGAGGGATTTTGCTCCATGGATGAGAATTTCGCGCGAAATTCTCATCCATGGGCAACGCTTTGAAAAATCTGCGATTTTGAGCCTCCAGACCATCATGGATGAGAGATTTTCCGAGACATGACCTGCCTAATAAATGTGCTTGATTAGAATTATAGCACTAATATAATGTATATTTGTTATTGCATATCGACCCCTGACGTTCTGGGGCTCGCTGTTGCGGGTGGGATGGCATGAACGAGCGCAATCGCCTTGATTTCGAATACCTCAGCACTCTCTCTGCCGAGCAGCGCGCCGCGGCGCTGCGGGGTGAAGGTTTCCTGCCGCCGTGGCATCCGCGATACCTGGAGCCGCAACCGGTCGAGCCCGACCCCGATTCCGAACCGGTCGCCGCAGCGCCGGTCGCCCGCCCGCCACCGGTCAGCCGGGCGCCGCTTCGCAGCCATCAGGGCGGCGGCCGGCAACTGATCCTGCGGCGTGCCAGCGACTGCCCGCCGGCGCCGGTCGAATGGCTGTGGCCGCGCCGGGTTGCGCTCGGCACGTTGACGCTGCTGGGCGGTGCCGAGGGCAGCGGCAAGTCGACGCTCGTCGCCCACATTGTCGCGACCGTGACCTCGGGCGGGCTCTGGCCATGCCGCGAGGGGCGCGCGCCGCAGGGACGCGTGTTCATGTTTTCCAGCGAGGACAGTGCATCGAACACGACCTCGCCGCGGCTTGCGGCGGCGGGCGCGGATCTCGCCCGCGTCCACTATGTCAGCGTCGGTGAGGGCAGTTACGAGGGTACGTTCAACCTGCGCACCGACGTGGCGCTGCTCGCCGACAAACTGCGGTCATTGCCGGATGCGCGGCTGGCCGTGATCGATCCGATCAGCTCCTACCTGGGCGGCGCCAATTCCCATCGCAACGACCGCATGCGCGAACTGCTCGATCCGCTGGCTGCGGTGGCGGCCAAGCACCGGGTCGCGATGATCGTCATTACCCATCCACCCAAGGGGCGGTCGCAGGACCCGCGCGACCAGTTCATCGGCTCGGTCGCCTTCAACGCGGCAGCGCGCGCCTCGTTCCTGATCGAGCGCGATCCGCTGAAGACCTATCGCCGCCTGCTGCTGCAGGTGAAAAACAATCTCAGTCCCGAGGCCGGAACGCTGGCATTTAGTATTGCGCAGCGCGAGGTCGCGCCGAACGTCAACGGCTTGTACGCGATCTTCGAACCCAATCATGCGCCGCTCTCGGTGCGCGATCTGCTTGTTGGGCGTTCCGCGCGCCGGCTCGAGCGCGCGGAAGCGGAAGGTTTTCTGCGCGATCAGCTGCAAGCTGGCGCGGCCGTTGCGGTCGCCGATCTCGAGCACGCGGCGCGGGCGGCGGGGCTGCTCAGGGCGGGCCAGCCGATCAGCCAGTGCTGGGCACTGCGCGACGCCCGGGCCGCACTGGGGATCGAGGTGAAGCGCTCCGGGTTCGGGGCGAGTGCGAGCTACGCCTGGGCGCTGCCGGGGTGTCAATCAGCCCAAGCTGTTGATTGACAGGCCGTGCGATTGCGATGCCTCAGCTGGCCGGGGCGTTGCGGTATTCCGGCGCCGGCCGGAGATGCCGCGTCGGAGCGGCATTGTTGCCTGAACGCGAGCGACTAGGGCTACCCTGCCTTCGCGACGGCAACGCCGATCATGCAGTCGCGGGTCACGATGGCTGTGAGTTGCGCTTCCGACCAGCCCGCCGTCCCGGCCGGGCGTTCGGGCAGCACGAGATAGCGCATATCCGCATTGGAATTGTGCGTGCGCAAGGTCACCGAGCCAGGCAGATCCAGCCCGAACTCCTTGAGCACGGCGCGCGGCTCGACCACCGCGCGCGAGCGGTAGTTGCGGCTTTTGTACCAGTCCGGCGGCAAGCCCAGGACGGTGCGCGGATAGCACGAGCACAGGGTGCAGACGATCATGTTGTGCACGTCCTTGCTGTTTTCGACCACGATCAGCTCGGCGTCGCCCATGGGGATGCCCATCTCGGCCACCGCAGCCGTGCCGTTGGCCAGCAACCGCTTCTTGAACTCGGGGTCGGCCCAGGCGCGTGCCACCACCTTGGCGCCCAGCGCCGGGCCGCGCGTGTCCATGAACTCGAGGGTCTTGCGGATGTCCTCGCCGCTGATCACACCCTTCTCGAGCAAGAGTTCCTTGATGGCGTGCACCATGATCTCGTACTCGCTGGCGCCCTCGCTCACCTCGATCGGGTCGTGGTTGTGCCCATGGTGATGATCGTGCTCGCGATGATGGTGATCGTGGTGCTGATCGTGAGCGCGGGGATCGGTTGACGCCATTGCGGTCTCCTCAAACTTTGCTCAGCCAATGCTCGTAGATCTCGAGCTCGAGCACGTCCTTGTCGCTGCCTTTGTAGTCGGGCCAGATGTCGGTCTGGCGGATGCGCACGCGGTAGAGCGGACGCTTGGGCAAGCCGTCGAACCCGTAGGCCAGCTCCTCGGGATTCGGAAAGGATCCGCAGAAGCGTTCGACCGTGCCCGCGCGCCCGCGCGCATAGACCGGCACGCGCCGGTGGCCGGGCGGATTGGAGTTGGCGATGCGCACCCGGTCGCCGGGAGCAAATTTCGGAGTTGCAGCGTCGGTCATGCAGACCTCTTGAGCCGGTCCCTGATGGCGGCAGCGCGCGCCTCAACCTCTGCACGGGTCAGCACACCCTTTTCCTCCAGCAGGTTGATGAAGCCTTGCGTCCAGAGCTTGAAATAGGTCAGCGAGTTGTAGGAGCCCGGCTCCAGATCCTCGCGGGTGCGGCGGAACTCATCGGTCCGATAAAGCTTCACTTTGGCTGGGCCGACGGTCGATACCAATGCGGTGAGCAGGACCTCCCACGGCTCAGGCTCATGGCCGCGCGGTCCGATCGGACCAGCGGGAAGGCCGCCCACGTCATTTGGGCGCCTCATGGCGTCGCCCCAGGGCGCGCCGAGATGTCCCGGATGCGCCGCTCGATCTCGTCCCGGCGCATCAAGCCCTTCTCCACCACCAGGGTGGCGATGCCGACCGCCCATTTGTCGAAATATCCGAGCCGTCGATAATCCTCGGGGTTCATGTCCTCGATCGCACGCCGCATCTCATCAGTCTTTGCCAGGTGGCAGCGGTCGCGCAAGAGGTACATGAGCGCGGTCACGAGGTTCTGCCAGGGCTCGGCTTCATGGTCGGCCCGATCGATCGGGCCGGCCGGCTGGCCGCCAAGATCGTGCGCGCGTGCACGCGACAGGTCGGGCCCGATGATCATTTGGGCAACCTCCGCCGGATTGTATCCATTCGGGCAATCACCTCGGCACGGTTCAGTATACCCTTTTCGCAGAGCAGGTTCGCGGTCGCCTGCGCGGTCCGTTCGAAGTAGGCGAGGCGGTTGTAGTCGTCGCCCAATTCCTCGATCGCGCGGCGCGTCTCGTGCACGCTGCAGAGCCGGCGCCGGGACAGCACGCTCCCGAGCGCGACGATCAGCTTCTCCCAGCCGGCCTCCTCGCGCGGGCGCTGGTCGATCGGGCCGCCCGGCAGCCCGCCGATATCATTGATCCCGGCGTTGGAAAAACGCGTCTTCGGGTGCGCGTGGTCCTTGTCCCCCACGAGCGTCACGGCAAGGCGCGCCATGCGCACGCGCAGATCGCGTTCGTCAACCACCCCCTTTGCAACCAGCACGTCGAGCGTTGTCTGTGCGAGGCGCTCGAACGACGAGAGACCGCGAGCGGACTCGCCGAGCACCGCGTCAGCGCGCTTCAACTCGTCCACGGTCACGATCTGCTGCATGCCGCCGAGGATGTCGATCAGTGCAACCGACAGTTTCTGCCACGGCAGTGCGTCCTCGGGAGGGCGCGGAATGATGTCGATCGGTCCGGCCACGGTCATGCGTTCAACAGGATGTCCTGTTTGGCTTTGGCGGCAACAACGCCGCCCGGCTCCGCCTCCGCGTTGGCAACGCTGGCGGCGATGCACTTTATCACGTGCGCCGCCCTACAGAACGCGCTCCATGCGGCGCAAGCCCGGCTGGATTGCAATCGTGGTCTCTGCAATCACACGCTTAGAGCACCGCATGAGCGTCGCGCGCTGGCCTGCTGTCCTGGCTGATCGCGGAGATGCGGCATGAGAGCAAGTCGCACGATGGTCCGGTGAGGTGGCGATCAGCCGTGCGCATGCTCGCGCCCGACCGCATTGAGGAAGGCCGCCATTCTTCCTGGTGCAGCGGCTCCGCGCGCGCCTTCAGGTAGTCGGCGTGCGGGCCGCGGGCTGACCAAATCTCGACCGAGGCTGTGTCGGCGGGTTGAATTCGTCAACACGTGTAAGAAGAATTATACCCGTATTATGCTAGTTCAACAATCTTATACGGTATAAATACAATCACTAGTTGATATTTCTCTTCAACTCCTGATAGTGTGATCCGATCACGGACTCAACCGGCGCGGCCCGTGAGCGGGCATTTGCCGGGGGAGGGCCGCGGCCGGGGGCGGCCAGTCAGGTTGAAGGGTGGGGTCTTGAACATTCTTTCTGCAGCGAAGGTGAACGTTGCGCTTGCCGCGCGGACGTTGCGGTCCGGCCGCTGCCTGCGCGCGAACCAGGTACGTCCAACGCGTTCTCGGCCCGTCTCGGATGCCATTGGTCGCGACCGGCCGGCGTGCGCCGCCAAAGCACCTGACGCGGCCGTGCGCGCGCGCTGTGCGCGACCGGTGACCTGCAATCGCGCGATCGCGCCACTGGCGGGCGCGATCAACAACAACACACGCACCCTCGCCGGCGCCGACCTGCACTCCGGAGCGGCGACCATCAACAACAAATCAACCCCAACCCGTCACTGACATTCAGGGAGAGCCCCATGACCATTCAATTCGTTTCTTCCGGTGTCGTGAGTTCGGGCGTCACCGTCGTCAGCGGCGATATCCTGGAAATCCTGTCCGGCGGGACTGCCGACGTGACGGCGGTCAGCAGCGGCGGCCTCGTGGTCGTATCCGGGGGCGGCGCCAACACCGGCGCACTTATCAGCAACGGCGGCAGCGCCGTCGTTTCATCGGGCGGCCTCGATTCCGGCGCGACCGTTCTCAGCGGTGGCGCTGAAACCGTTTCTGTCGGCGGCACCGCCAGCGGCACGACGCTTGCCGCTGCCAGCGCCTATCAATACGTCACCGGCACCGCGGTCGACGCGGTCGTCAGCGCCGGCTCCCAAGTCATCTCCGGCGGCGGCGTCGCGAGCAACACCACGATCAGCAATTCGGGAGTGCAATACGTCGGATCAGGCGGAAGCGCGGATGGCGCGATCGTGTCGAGCGGTGGCCAGCAAAATATCGGGTCGGCCGGCAACGCCAGCGGAACCATCGTTGACGGCGGCGGCATGGAATTCATCGCTGCCGGCGGCAGCGTGAGCGGCACGGTGCTCAACGCCTCGGGCGCCTATGAGCTCCTCACCGGCACTGCGCGCGGCACGACCGTGAACGGCGGCGCCGAGGTGATCTACAGCGGCGGCCTGGCGAGCGGCGCGACGATCAACAGCACCGGCGTACAGGTGATCTCGTCGGGCGGTGTCGCCAGCACGACGACGGTTGCCAGCGGCGGTTTGCTGGAGCTGTTCTCGGGCGGGAAGGCGGTCAGTGCGACGATCCAGAGCGGCGGCACGGTCGAATATTTCGGCGGCGTCACCAGCCTGACCACACTCAATTCGGGAGCCATCAGCATCATCGGCTCCGGTTTCGTCGCCAGTGGGTTCTCGATCAGCAACGGCGTGATTGGTGAGATCGCGGCGGGCGGCACGTCGATCAGCGGCAGCGTCGGCAACGGTGGCACCGGCGTCGTCCTGTCAGGCGGCATTGCGAGCGCGAGCACAATCGGCAGCGGCGGGCTCGCATTCGTTTCCGGGGGCGGCACCAACATTGCTGCGCTGATCGGCAGCGGCGGCCGTGCGGTTGTTCTGTCGGGTGGCCGGGATTCCGGATCGACGATCCTCAGTGGCGGTACCGAGGTCGTGTCTGCCGGCGGCCTCGCCAGCGGCACCGTCGTGTCGAGCGGCGGAACCGCCGACGTGTTAGGCTCGCTGACCAGCGTGACCATCGATGGCCTGGTTGAGCTGCTCAACGGCGCCACAGCGAATCATCTGAACGTCTCGAGCGGCGGGGTGCTCAACGTCTCCTCCGGCGGCGTCGCGAGCGGCAGCGTGATCAGCAGCGGCGGGGTCGAGAACATCAGCGCCGGCGGATTTGCGGCCGATGCACTGATCTCCAGCGGGGGCGCCGTCAACGTATCCTCGGGCGGCACGCTCGAACTGCTGGGCGCGGACAAGGTGAGCGGGCTCACGGTTCTGTCCGGCGGCGTTCTGGAGCTTGGACCGGGCTACACGCTGAGCGGCTACGTCGTCAGCAATGGCGTGCTGCTGGACGTCCTGTCGGGCGGCACCGCCAACGTGGCGACGGTGCTGGCGGGCGGCAGTGCGCTGGTGATGTCGGGCGGCGTGACCAGTGGCACCACGATTTCGACCGGCGGCATTGAGCAGGTGTTCGGGGTGGCGTCGGCCACCTCGCTCGCGGGCGGGTCGCAGACCACGCTCGCCGGCGGCAGCGAGATCCGTACCCGCATCCTCAACGGCGGCAACGACACGGTGGCGTCGGGCGGCACCTCGCTGTCGGCGAGCGTGTCGAGCGGCGGCATCGAGACGGTGCTTTCGGGCGGCGTCGCGAGCAACACGACGATCGCCACCACCAGCGCCTATCAGGTGGTGTCGGGCGGTACCGTCGTCAGCACGGTGGTGAGCGGCGGCGTCGAGGTCGTGTCCAGCGGCGGCACGGCGATCGGCACGACCGTGTTCAGCGGCGGCCAGGAAAACATCGCGTTCGGCGCCACGGCGAGCGGCGGATCGATCAACAACAGCGGCAGCTTCCTGATCGATGCCGGCAACATCAGCGGCATTACGCTCAACAGCGGAACTGTGGCCTACATCCAAACCGGCGGTACCGCCACCGGCACGACGATCAGCGGCAGCGGCGCTACCGAGGTCGTGTCCGGCGCAACGCTGAACACGATCGTGCGCAGCGGCGGCATGGAATCGATGGTATCCGGCGGCATTGCGACCGGCGCGGTGGTGTCGAACGGCGGCATCGAGAACATCGGATCCGGCGGCATCGCCAGCGGCGCCACGATCCTGAGCGGCGGCCAGCTGATCGACGCTGGCAGCGCTCTCG
Organism: uncultured Alphaproteobacteria bacterium; assembly: GCA_963833605.1. Taxonomy (GTDB): domain Bacteria; phylum Pseudomonadota; class Alphaproteobacteria; order Rhizobiales; family Xanthobacteraceae; genus JAFAXD01. Next base: position 426,304 of record CAWHYZ010000017.1, on the reverse strand, counting down.
GCGTGGTGTTGAGCAGTGGGGCAGTAGCCTACATCCAGTCCGGCGGCAGTGCTTCCGGGGTAACCATATTCCGCGGCGGCACCGAAGTGGTGAGCAGCGGCGGGACCACCAGCGCCACGACACTGAGCGGCGGCGCGACCGCCATCTCGGGTACCGCCGTCATGACGACGGTCGGCAGCGGCAGCGTGGACTTCATTGCATCCGGCGGGACGGCGTCGACCGCCACGGTGTTGAGCGGCGGCCAGGAAAATATCGGACACGGCGGAACCGCCAGCGGCGTGACGGTGAGCAGCGGCGGTTCATTGCTTGATGCCGGTGTCGCCGATTCCGTGCTGGTGAAGAGCGGAGCTTCGGCCGCCATCTCCTCCAGCGGCATCGCAAGCGCCACGGCGGTCGAGGCCGGCGGCCTCGTCACGGTCGCCTCCGGCGGCACCGCGATCGGGACGACGCTCACAACGGCGAGTGCGTACCAGTATGTGTCCGGGACCGCCATCGGCACCGTCATCAGCGGCGGCGGCGAGAACGTGTACAGCGGCGGCTTGGCCAGCGGCGTGACCATCAGCAACACCGGGGTGCAGTACATCGCCGCCGCGGCCGGGCCAACGGCGCCGACGTGGCCAGCGGCGGCCAGCAGAACGTCGCGTCGGGCGGCAACGCCAGCGGCACGCTGGTCGAGGGCGGCGCCAATCAGTACGTCAACGTCGGCGGCAGCGTGAGCGGCACGGTGCTCAATGGCTCGGGCGCCTTTGAGCTCCTCCACGGCAGCGCGCTCGGCACGATCGTGAGTGGTGGTGGTGAGGTCGTGTATGCCGGCGGGCGCGCCAGCGGCACCACCGTCGACAGCGGCGGCGTCCAGCTGCTCATGAGTGGCGGTGTCGCCAATGGCGTATTGGTGTTGAGCGGCGGGCAGGACAACGTGCTTGCCGGCGGGCTGGTGAACAATGTGCTGGTCAGCGGCGGCGGCTCGCTGCTCGATGCCGGCCGCGCGAGCTCCGTGTTGTTGATGAGCGGAGCTGTGGCCTATATCACCTCCGGCGGTCTTGCGTCCGGCATCAGCGTGGTCTCGGGCGCGGCCGACGTCGTGTCGGGTGGCGCCGTGGCGAGCGGCACGGTGCTGAGCGGCGGAGCCGAGGCGGTGTTTGGCGGCACGGCAGTCGGCGCCGTCGTCTTGAAGGGCGGGGTCGAATACGTCGCGTCGGGCGGCGTTGCCAGCGCCGCGATCGTGTCGAGCGGCGGCCAGGAGAACATCGCGGCCGGCGCTGCGGCGAGCGGCGGAACGATCAGCAGCGGCGGCATCCTGATCGACGCCGGCAAGGCGGTCGGGGCAGTTCTGGGCGATGGCGGCGCCGCCTTCATCCTGTCCGGCGGCAGCCTGAGTGGCACGACCGTGCTCGGCGCCGACATCGTCGAGAGCGGCGGGGTGGCGAGCGGCAACCAGCTCAGCGGCGGGGTCGAGGCCGTGTTGGAGGGTGGTGTCGCCAGCAGTACGGTGGTCGGCTTCGGCGGCATCGCCTACGTGGGGTCCGGCGGTGTTGCGAACGGCGTGTCAGTGGGCTTCGGCGGCCAGGAGAACATCGCGGCCGGCGGCGTGGCGAGCGGCGGGGTCATCAGTGCCAGCGGCTTGTTGCTCGACGCCGGAACCGCAAGCGCGGTGGTTTTGAGCAACGGCGGTGGCGCCTATATCGAGGCGGGCGGCATCGCAGTCGGGCTGACGCTGCATGGCGGCGCCGACGTAGTGCAGAGCGGAGGGGTGGCGAGCGGCACCATCTTCAGCGGCGGCGGCAGCGAGACCGTGTCGAGCGGCGGGCTGACGATCGGCGCGCTGATCGGGAGCGGCGGCCTCGAGTTCGTGGCAAGCGGCGGCGTTGCGAGCGCGGCCGTGATCAGCGGCGGGACGCTCGAATTCGCAAGCGGTGGCGCGACCAGCGGCGTGACGTTTGCGACCAGCGGCGGTGGCATCCTGCGGCTCGACGACTCGCAGAACTACACCGGCCAGGTGGCCGGCTTCGGCAAGCCGGATTTCATCGATCTGCGCGATATCGCGTTCGGGTCGAGCACGACGCTGGCGTTTGTGGAGGCTGCCGGCAACACCAGCGGGACGCTGACGGTGAGCGACGGCACCCACACCGCCAACATCACGCTGCTCGGCCAATACGTGGTGGGTCAGTTCACCTCGGCGAGCGACGGCCACGGCGGCACGCTCGTGGGTGACCCGCCGGTCGTCGCACAGACCGATCCGGTCACCTTGGCGGCCAGGCATACATGAGGTTGTTGGATCGGGTCGCGCCGTCAGAGATGCTGAGCCTGCGGTAACAACCCCGACGGGCCTAAATGTCATTGCCCGCGCCGAAGGGGGCAATCCAGGGAACAGCAAGCGGTTTTTTGAACCGCTGCATTCCGCGTTATCTGATCACCAATGGTCGTGGGGCGCCCGCTTTGCGCGCGCAATGACACCGGCAAGGGATGCGTTTTCCAGCCGGCGATGCAGCGCAGAAACGTATTTTTGCCGCAGCCGCTCGGTCCTAGCAGGCGGACGAAGCGACCAGAGACTCCGTCGGGTGTTACGGGGGAGGCGTCTCTATCGTTCCCAAGGCGCAAGGTACGCCTCGGGCGATTGCGGTAAATTTATCAGCTTGATCTTGATCGTCTTTTCGACCACCGCATCGGGTTGTCGCCCCAATTCCTGCACGACTGGTGTGATGAATTGATTTGCCGGGTCCAGCCAATACTGCTGAATGGTTGTTTTTGGATCATCTAGCGGCTTCAATTGACCGGACTTGACCATGAGGTAGTAGAAATCCCACACGCTCGGCATCAGTTGATATCCGTTACGGGGATAGTAGAACATTCGCATCCTGCTGGAGATGGGCTCCGGCAGGTTCAGGCGTTTGCCGATGATGGCACGTGCGTCGGAAAGATGGTCGTTGATCCAACGGTTGGTTTCGATCGCGACCCTGACCAATTTCTGAACTGTGGCTTCGTTCTTGTCAGCCCAATCCCTTCGCACCGTCATCACATTCACGACCGAGTATGGGTTCCACTCCTCATCGGTCGATAACACGCGCCCCTGTTTCGCCTCGGAAATGATGGTATCGAAAGGGGGCCAAGCATAGACTGCATCGACCTGCTTGCTCGCCAACAGGCCACCCATCTGTGGGAACGGAACGAAGATTTCCTGGAAGTCCTCACGTCCCAGTCCAAAGCGCTGCGCGGCGTTCCACAGCCACAGGTGCATGATTGTGCCCTTCGCCAGCTGTCCGATCTTTCGGCCCTTGATATCCCCGAACGTGCGAATTGCGGTCTCATCGGGTCGGACCATGATCGTTCCGGTCGGAGTGTCAGGTGTGTTAATCCCCCCCGTCACAAGGTAATAAAGGGGCACCTTCTGAACGGCCAGGTTGAACGACGGCACGACAGCGGACTCGACCATGTGCAAGTCGCCCGACAGCAACCCCTGCAAGGCAGCCGGGCCGGTCTGAAACAACTTCAATTCGACGTCGAGGCCGTACTTCTTGTAGAGGCCAAGTTCTGCAGCAACGACTTCGACCTGGTTGGTGACCGGTAGATATCCGATGGCGATCGTTTCTGCGCAGGCAGAGGTCGACAGTCCAGCGATGAGGAGAGATCTGGTCAGAAGTCTTAGCATCGGTCCTTTCCCTTCGAGCCATGAGGCTACGGAATGCAGGCGACCTTTGCGGAACCCTGCAGCTATGTTCAAAAACACGTGTATAATCACATGATTTAACAAATTACGCAAGATTGGCTGCGACTTGGTGCGGGGAAGATCGACTGCTTTGGCGCGGGTTGCGAGAATGAGGATGGTGAGGCGATGGCAAAAGGGCATAGCGTGCGGGACAGTCGGCCGAAGCGGGACGGTTTTCGCCTGCGCGATTATCCGTTCATCTCCATGGCGGACATCATCTTTCGAATTAACCAGAACCTGCTGATCGCACTGCGGCCGAGCGGTGTTTCGATCCCGATGTGGCGGGTGCTGGCGATCTTGCAGGAGACGGAGGGCCTTACGCTGGGACAGTTGTCTGATGCGATTTTCGTCGAGCGCTCGGCCCTGAGCCGCGTCATCGATGCCATGGAGGCCAGCGGGCTGGTTCGACGAGAAACCCATGGAAAGGATCGGCGATATACGAAGGTCATGTTGTGCGCGAAGGGGATGGAAAAATTCGAAGACATCCTTCCCATGGCCAAGGGCCAGATCGAATGGGCCCTGCAAGGCCTTTCGCGCCAGGAACTCAAGACGTTCCAAGACACCCTCGACCGCATCATCGGAAATTTCGAAGGCCTGCCGAACATCCCGCGTCGGGCGAGGACGCTGAACTCGTAAAATACAGACCCGCTAGGTCCGAGCGACGCGATATTGAGAAACATCGACGGGAGGCAGGCGCCGCGGCTTGCTGAGCTTAGCGTGCGGCACCCACTCGTGCGGAACAGGTTGTGCTCGAAAGATCCAGTTGCTTCGATCGCCTCCCGTAGGAACCCCATGGGTCACGAAGGTTCCGAAGTGCGGATTGACATATTCCCAAACAGTCTCTCCGGCCGGTGTGACTTGGAAGATCCGACCGTACATCCCCTCGCAAATCAGCGTGTTAGCATTCGGCAGGCGCCTTGCGCTGCTGATGAAACAGCTGTGAAACGTCCAGTAATCGCGACCACCACTGGAAGCGTCGTATTGCCAAACGATCTCACGCGTCAACGGATCGATTTCGAGAACGCGCGAGCCCGACAGAAATTCCGAATAGAAGGGCAGGATTCCGGCCGAGCCCTGATTGTCGAAGAGCAACACGTTGCCGGCCCCAGGCAAGCCGGCGGAGATCAGATGCGCATCATGTTGCCCGGAGATCGCGTCCAGCGGACGAGGAACGCAGCCCGAGAACGTCTTCTTCGCGTAATCCCTGGCGCCCGGATAATCCGGTCCGAGGCGCCAGACGACGTTGCCGCTCGGCTTCTCGATGATCGCTACGACGTTGCCGCAGCGAGAATCGATCATGATGTTGTCAGGTGCAAAGCGCCGGTCGCTGGCCTGGAAGTGCGGGTTGGGGCCGATCGGATGCATGTTATTGATTTCCAGAAAGGACGGCCGCCGGGGCATTGCATTGTGAAGCAGAAAGTCCACCCTCTCGACATCAAATCCGAGTTGGTCGAGATGATCCGATGCCAGCCATTTCCAGACAATCTCGCCGGCCTTCGTCACCTCGTAGATGGCCTGGTCCTTGATCTGCGATCCACCCATTCGGGAGGGCGCATGAGCGTGGATCGCCAAAACCAGAGTATTCCCGTTCGGAAGCCGGGCCTGGTCCCAGGCCTGAGCGGCCTTTCCGCCCGGTGCATCCTGTCCCCATTCCCAGACGACGCGTCCGTCCCAGTCAAGCTCGAGCAGCGTCTCGTTGCCGAAAAGGGCGTCTTCCTTCTGAATGAAGATGTGACCCCTCTTGCCCCCTGTGAGTTCGGGATCGATCAGTTCCGACGGGAAGCCTTTACCGCTCCATTTGCGCACGACTTCGCCCGATGAATCGATCAGGTAGGAGCAGGAATCTCGTCCGTCGAAGAGAACCAGCGTGTCATGGGCCTTCTCCGGAAGGTGAATAGTCACCCCGGTCGGGAAGATCGTCGGAGGCATTGCGATTGACCCTGTGGCGGCTGCCGGGCCGCAGCGTTTTAAATAACACTTGCTAAATCACGTGTAAAGTTACATGATTATACACATAATATCGGAAGGTTCTTCACAACTCCGAGGAAACGCACGAGGTCTCGGAACCCAGGAGATGAACCCCGCAAGCTCACAGAGCCGTTTGCGAAGCAGTTTCGACTCTGCAGCGTCGCGAAGGGTCAGATATTGGCGCGCGTTTCGGATGTCGGAACGCGCCCGGAGTACATCCAGGCAAGCTTTGCCGCCGCGGAGTCGCTAGCCGCAGATGCATACGAGCTTCGAGTCAACATGATTCCGGGCTGGACCAAGGTGGGCGTTCCGACTATCGGCCCAATCATGAGTCAGTATGGTTATGCCGATCATCGCGGCGGTTTCTGCGATCCCGCCATGACTGTTGCGCGTGTTCAACACTGATTGAAGCCGACAGGGAGGAGCGGACAGTGCTGCACTCGCCTGAAAGCATGGAAGCAGCACTCGAGCTTCTGACTGCGCCCGGCGCGCGCTGCCTCGCAGGCGGCGCTACTTTGGTCGCAATGATGAATGCAGGCTTGGTCGACGTCAGTGATTTGATATATCTGGGACACATTCCGGGTCTGCGGGGGATCTCTCGCACTGCCGACGGGTCGCTCCGCATCGGCGCGATGACCCGGCACCACGACATCGCGACCAGCGATGCTCCGATCGACGGGCAGCGGCTTATCCGCGACGCTGCCCGCCAAATCGGTCATCCTGCAATCCGCAACATGGGAACGATCGGCGGATCCACGGCACATGCGGATCCGGCCGCTGATTTTCCAACTGCAATCACCGCGCTCGGTGCGATAGTCGAGATCGCGGGCCGCGAGGGAGCCCGGGAGTTGGCCGCCGAGGATTTCTTTATCGATTATCTGGAGACGGCGCTGCGGCCCGGCGAGATCGTTTCAGCTGTTCGCATTCCAGCAATGCCGGGGCGGTCGATCGGGATCTATGAAAAATTCGCGCGGGTGCATGGCGACTTTGCAACCGTATCGGTCGGCCTGGTGCTGGGGATGAGTGAAGGCGTATGTGCTACGGTACGGCTTGCAATCGGCGGCTGCGACGCCCGTCCGATCCGGCTGCCCGCCGCCGAGCAGCGGCTGCTGGGCACGACGCTGGTGCCGTCGGACGTTGCGGAGGCCGGAGCCATGCTGGCGGCGGCGTGCAACCCGGTGGACGACACGCGTGGCAGCGCGGACTACCGCCGGATGCTCATTCCAGCTCTGATCGAACGGGCGTTGTCCCGCGCGCGCAGCGAGCAGGGGCAATGAGCGACGTTCCGATGCGGCTGCAGATCAATGGCGAAGACCACCGCGTCTTCGCGGGTGCCCATGACACGCTGCTCCATGTCCTGCGCGACGTGATCGGCCTGACCGGTACCAAACGCGGGTGTAATCAGGGTGTCTGTGGGGCCTGCACCGTGCTGGTGGATGGGGAAGTGGTGCGCGGATGTCTTTCGCTTGCGGCTAATTGCATGGGGAAGGCAATCACCACGATAGAAGGGGTGGCTGCGTCCGGCGAGCTCAGCAAAGTGCAGCGCGCATTTCTGGAAGAGGGCGCCGTCCAATGCGGATTCTGCACGCCCGGTATGGTGCTGGCCGCAACGGCGTTGCTGTCGCGCCGCGACAAGCCAGATGATGACGACATTCGGGAGAGTCTATCGGGCAACCTGTGTCGGTGCTCCGGCTACGTCAAGATCGTCAGGGCGGTTCGACGCGCAGGTGGGCGTGCAACATGACGTCGCTACCGGATCCCATTGGTCAGTCATTGCCGCGCCTTGAGGCGCTCGAAAAACTCACTGGACGGGCCGAGTACACCGATGACCTCGTTCGGCCACGCATGCTGCACGGGGCCATTCTGCACAGCCCGCACGCTCACGCTCGCGTCCTGCGCTATGACGTGTCGGCGGCCAAAGCCATTTCAGGCGTGAAAGCTATCATCACCGGCGATGATATTGGCCACCACTGCATGGGGCCCTTCATCAAGGACGAACCGGCGCTCGCGAAAGGAAAGGTTCGATACATCGGCGAACCCGTGGCTGCCGTGGCGGCTGTCGACATGGCAACCGCGCGTCGTGCGGCATTGCTGATTGAGGTGGACTATGAGGTTCTGCCGGCTGTGATCGACATGGAGGCGGCGCTTTCGGAAGCGTCGCCCGTCATTCACGAGCGCGTCGCCCATTATGCCGCGACATTCCAGTGCGAACGCAAGGGCAATGTCTTTGCCGACATCCTCATGGTCGAGGGGGACGTAGATAAAGCCTTCGCGGAATGCGATGTCGTCGTCGAAGGTGTGTTCCACACGCACGCGCAGTATCACGCCTATATGGAGCCGTGCTCGACCCTGGCCGAGGTCGATGCCGCCGGCAAGCTCACGATCTGGTCCTCGAATCAGTCGGTTTTTCGGGTTCAGGCCAACGTGGCCGAAGCCTTGAACCTGCCGATGTCGCGCGTGCGCGCGGTGACACCGCGGGTCGGCGGCGCATTCGGCGGCAAGATGGAATCGACGCTTCAACCGATGACCGCGCTCCTTGCACTCAAGGCCCAGCAACCGGTACGGATGACCCTCACGCGCGAAGAAGATCTTGAGATGATCCGCTGCCGGCATCCGGCCAGGATCAAAATGAAGACGGGCGCCAAGCTGGACGGTACGATCGTCGCGCGAGATATCGATTTTCTGGTCGACGGCGGCGCCTACGCGGACGACAGTCCCGGCGTCGCGGGGTTCGGCGGCTTGGTTGCTCGCGGGCCGTACCGCATACCAAACGTGCGCGTGCGCGCGCGTGCGGTCTACACGAACAAGCTGCGTTCGGGCGCATTCCGTGGTTTCGGCGGACCGCAAACCTGTTTCGCCGGCGAGACCCAGATCGATGAGGTCGCCCACAAGATCGGGCTAGACCCCATCGATATTCGAATCTGGAACGCGGCCAAGCCCGGGCAGCCTTTCCTGCTGGGCCAAACCCTGAGATCCGGGGGGATGATTGAATGCCTGCAGCAGGTTCGCACGGCGTGCGACTGGGATAACAAGCGCAAAACGTTCCTCCCCACCCGGCAAGCGCCGCGGGATCGGCGTTGCCGTGTTACCCCACATCTCGGGTCTGCTGGCATCAGGAGCGATCATTCGGATTCTGGAAGACGGCACCGCTGTTTTGAACACGGGGGCGGTCGATAATGGACAGGGATCCGACACGGTGCTTTCCCAGATTGCTGCCGCGAGCCTTGGGATACCGATCGATCGGATCAGCTTCGCCACGCCGGACACCGACGCTTCCCCGTACAACTGGGGAACAACCGCGAGCCGGGTCACCTACACGGCCGGCCGCGCAGTCGTGGGGGCGGCGAGCGATGCCATCGAGGGTTTGAAGAAGATCGGTGCAGATCTGCTGGAATGCGCTGCGTCGGATCTGGAAGTCCGCCCTGGTGGCAAACTCGGAATCGCGGGGGTCCCGGGAAAAGAGCTGACATTCGCGGCGATATCCGGTTTTGCCCATTGGGTGGCCGGAGGTCCCGTCGTCGGCCGCGATACGTTTGTCTACGATGGTGAGGGCTTTGACCCCAAGCGATCGGTCGTCAACGGATTTCCATTTGGAAAGATGGGTGCTTGGATCTTTGCCGCGCAGGTGGTCGAGATCGAAGTCGACGAGACCACCGGCAGGATCACCCCTCTCGCCGTCTGGTCGGCCCACGATGTGGGGAAAGCTATCAACCCGAGCGCAGTCGAGGGCCAGATTGAAGGCGGCGTTGTTCAGGGCCTCGGCTTTGCGTTGTTCGAGGAAATGGTTTGGGACGGCGCGCGGCTCGCGAACCCGTCATTCATGGATTACAAGATTGCAACTGCCATGGATGTACCGCTCGCGATCCACTCGATCATCATCGAAAAGCCGGAACCGGATGGCCCCTTTGGCGCCAAGGGTATTGGCGAGCCCCCGATCGTGGGTATCGCCGCAGCGATTAATAACGCGCTGCATCACGCGACCGGTGTGCGGATTGATCGATTGCCGCTTGACCCGGAGCGGGTCCTCCGTGCACTGCGAGCCGCCCAACCGAAGCGTTGAAAGATGCGGATCGAAGACAAATTCGTTGTTCCTGCTGCTCGCGAGGCTGTGTGGGTGGCTTTGATCGATCCGAAATTGGTTGCACCCTGCGTACCAGGGTGCACGTCGGTCGAGGAGATTTCGCCCACCTGCTATAGGGCGGCGATCCGCATCGAGATCGGTCCGATAAAGGCGCTGTTCAATGTGGTCGTCGAGCTTACGGAACTGCAGGCATTCGAACAGATCCGGGTCGTGACGCGTGGCGAGGAGGGGTCAAAGGCATCCATCCTCACTGCCGAAAGCGTCATTCGACTGAGCCCAATCGGCGACGCGGTCACCGAGGTGCGCTACGCTTCGGACGTGACGATTGCCGGCCGCTTGGGAAAATTCGGCTTTGGAATCGTTCAGAAAAAGGCAAACTCGCTGGGGCATGAGTTCGCCGCGGCTTTCTGCGATAGAGTTTCCGATGGAACCATTACTACTATCTCGGTCTGAGCCTCATGCGTCCACAAGACTATCCTCCCCAGGAACCTTCACCGAAATCGGCGCGCGTTATCGCCAACAGGTGATGCGGCTCGGGGGCCATCTCTGGGCCTCGGCGGCCGCGGACTGGATGCGATCGATCTGAGTCGTTGACGTCCGTGGACAAAATATCTCCGAGCGATTTTTGAATCGCGGTCCTCTCTTACCGTGATCACTCGACGCCCCGCTCGCAGGGGCGTCACCCTGGGAAGGGGATCGGTTGGCCCCTCGTGGAGGCTACTTCGGCGCTGGCGCGTACTTGCCGGTGAGCTGCGGGGTGATCGGCGGCAGCTTCTTGCGGTGGCGCTCGAGCCGCGTGTCGCGCGCCCAGGTGCGCTTGAGATCGTCGCGCACGTTGATCTTGAGGCGGCCGAGCCCCGTGGTCTCGATCTCGACCACGTCGCCATCCATGAACGGATTGAGGCCACCGTGGTTGGTTCCGGTGGCGATGATGTCGCCTGGATCGAGATGGTGGATGGATGAAATCCATTCGATGCAGCGCGGGATCTTGTTGGCCATGTCGGCGGTGTTGAAATCCTGCTTGAGCGTGCCGTTGACCCACAGCTTGATGTTGAGCGCGTGCGGATCCGGGATCTCGTCCGCAGTCACCAGGTAGGGGCCGATCGGCGCGAAGGTCTCGCGCGACTTCGTCTGATAGAACGTGTTGCCGGGCGGCGGCAGTTCGCGCGCCGAGCCGTCGATGAAATTGATGTAGCCGAACACATGGCTCATGGCATCGGCGGCGCGGACATTGGCCGCGCGCTTGCCGATCACCACGCCGAGCTCGGCTTCGCCTTCGAAAATGGAGGCCGGCGCGTCAGGCAGGATCATGGTGTCGCCCTGGCCGATCACAGCGTTGGGGGACTTGTGGAAGCCGTTGATCGGCGGCGGCGCCGGGATCATCTCCTCGATGTAGTTGACCGCCATGCACTCGATGTTACCGGGCCGCGGGACCGGGGGGCGCACCTTGACCGACGCCAGCGGAATGGTCTTTCCGTCCACAACCGCGGCCTCGATGCGCTTGCGGTAGTCGGCGAATTTCTCGATCACTGCGTTGATCAGAGTCTGCGGGCTGCCCTGCGCGGCTTCGCGCGCGACCGGCGTCACATCGACGAGGGCATCGGCGCCCTTGAGTACACCGAGCTTGAAATCATCGAAGCAGACGAACTTCATTGCATCCTCCCCAGGACAATACGTCACGAGTGTCACCGATTTGAAGTTCCTACAGCACTTGCGGCAAGCTCGTAAAGGAACTTCAAATCGAAAACCGGCACTCGAACAGGACCTGCGGTGGGTGGCCGATCAGCCTTTTACGCAGGATTTCCAGCGACATGACACCGAGATGGGTGCGTGGTTCCAGGTCGCGACCTCGTGCGGACGCAGGCCATGAAGCGAACGGCGCTCGATGCCGACCACGATGTCAGGGTGACTGCGCCGGTCAATAAGCGCACGCTCGCGGGCGGCAACATCGGCGCCCGCGACCTCAGTCCTGCGCCCGCTGGTTGGCGATGTGGGCTTCGCGCAGGTCGAGCTCCCGCTCGATCCGCCGCCGCGCTTCGTCCTTGAGCTCGCCGCTGCGCGAAAGGTTGTTGACGTGATCGCGTTCGGCCGCGATCAGCATCAGCTCGATCTCATCGTCCAGTTCGGTCAGTTTTTTGTGGCCGTCATCGCCGTCGCTGCCGTGCTTGATGTGCTTGAGCCGGTCGCGGTGACGCGCCCGCAGCGGGCGCATCACGTCGTCGGGCAACCGACGTTCCGCCGCCAGCTGGTCGAGCCGTTCGATGACGGCTTCGATGGCCTGGTGGCGCGCCTTGTACTCCTCGGCGCGATCGGCCTCGCGTTCATCGCGTCCCGCCTGGGCGAGCCCGAGCATGCGGATCACCGTGGGCAACGCCAAGCCTTGGCCTACGAGCGTGATGAGGATCACCGAAAACGTAAGGAACAGGATGAGGTCGCGCGCCGGAAAAGGCAAACCGTCCGCGACGGTAAACGGGATCGCGAGCGCCGCCGCGAGCGAGACGATGCCACGCACGCCGGTGAACGCCAGCGCAAACGGCCATTGCCAGGGCGGCGATGGGTCGGTGCGTCTGAGCCGGGGGAACAGCCAGCGTGGAATGTAGGTGGCTGGATACATCCATACGAAGCGAGCCACGATCACCACGGCGCCAACGATAGCGGCGGAAGCTAGCAGCTGCGTGATCGGATAATGACCGATGCGATCGATCAACGTGCGCGCCTGCAGGCCGGTGATGAGGAATACCATGCCCTCGATCAGATAGATGAAGAAATCCCAGAAGAAGATGCCCTGCAGCCGGGTCGCCGAACTGATCAGCACGAGACCATTCCAGCTGATGTAGAGTCCGGCCGTCACCGTGGCGAGCACGCCCGACCCGCCGAGATGCTCGGGCGGCCAATAGGCCAGAAACGGCGTCAGGACCGACAGTGTGATCTCGGTGCGCGGATCGCGCACCCAGCGCCGCAGCCGGAGCATCAGCCAACCAACCCCGATACCCCAGACGATCTCGCCCGCAACAATGGCAACGAACAGTCCGGCGGCCTTGCCGAACGAGAACACATGGACGCTGACGGCCGCCACGGCGAAGCGATACAGGATCAGCGCGGTGGCGTCGTTCGCAAGACCCTCGCCCTCGAGGATGAGGAGAATGCGGCGCGGGATCTGCATGCGGCGCGCGATCGAGAGCGGCGCCACCGCGTCGGGGGGCGACACGATCGCACCGAGCACGAAGCCTACGGACCACGGCAGCCCGAGCAGGCCATGGGCGGCGGCCGCGACTGCGAGCGTGGTGAAGATGACGCAGCCCACCGCCAGCAGCGAAATAGGGCGCAGATTGAAACGGAAATCGCGCCAGCTCATGGCCACTGCCGACGAGTAGATGACCGGCGGCAGCACCATGAGCAGCACCAGATCCGGAGCGAGCTCAACCACCGGCAGGCCGGGCACCAGCGCGAGCACAACACCGGTCAGCACCAGCACGATAGCTGGCGGTATCTTCAGACGCGCGGCGACGACCGCGGCGGCAGCGGTCACGGCGAGCAGCACGACCAGGATCTGGATCGTCGGCATCAGGCACCCATCGCAACGATGATGGCGGAGCGCAAGTCAATTTGCGCGTGAAGGATGCAGGTTCCGCACGCGCTCAATGTTGCGCGCTTCGTGCCGCGACGATGTGGCAATTGCGCATAGTACGAGTGGCGATACAAACGCTGGATCGGCTGTGGGGGACCCATGCACGAACTGATCCGCGATCTGGCGCTGTCCATCCTGTTGGCGTGGCTGCTCGGCGTATCGGCCCATCTGCTGCGCCAGCCCCTGATCCTCGCCTATCTGGTCGCAGGTTTCCTGCTCGGCCCATCAGGGTTGCGGTGGGTCAAATCGCAGGAATCGATTCAGACCATTTCCGAGCTTGGCCTGATCTTCATGCTGTTCATGATCGGGCTGGAAATCGATCTGAAGAAGATCATCAGCGCCGGCAAGGTCATCGCGGTCACGGCCACGACCCAGATCCTGGGTTGCTGTGCGCTGGGCGTGCTGCTGTTCTGGCTGCTTGGGCTGCCGTTGAGCGGCGGCAGGTGGGACGCGCTCTACCTCGGTGCGGCGGTGTCGCTGAGCAGCACGGTCATCATCGTCAAGGTGCTTTACGACAAGCGCGAGCTCGATACCTTGCCAGGGCGCATCACGCTGGGCGTGCTCGTGCTGCAAGACCTGTTCGCAATTCTGTTTCTCGCGGTCCAGCCCAGCCTGAACGATCTGCACCTCGCGGTGGTGGTGCTCTCGATTGCGCGGGTCGGGGTGCTGGTGGCCGCGGCCTTGTTGATCAGCCGATACGTATTGCCGTTCCTGTTTCACCGGATCGCGCGCCTGCCGGAGCTGGTGCTGGTCGGCGCTCTGGCGTGGTGTTTTTTCGTCAGCGAGCTCGCGGTGCTGCTCAGTCTCTCGCGCGAAATGGGCGCGCTGATTGCGGGCGTGTCGCTGTCGACGTTTCCTTATGCGCTCGATGTCACCGCCAAGGTTACGGCGCTGCGCGATTTTTTCATCACCCTGTTCTTCGTTGCCTTGGGCATGCTGATCCCGTTGCCGACCGCGGCCGTCATCGGCATGGCGATGATTCTGGTCGCGTTCACGCTCGTGAGCCGGGTCGTGACGGTGTTCGTGCCGCTCTATGCGCTCCGGCAGGGCCTTCGAACCAGCATCGTACCGTCGATCAACCTCGCGCAGATCAGCGAGTTTTCACTGGTGCTGATTCAGGTCGGGGTGCAAGCCGGCCAGATCACGGCGCAAACCGGGAGTGCCGTGGCGTTTGCGTTCGTGATTCTAGCAGTCGCGAGCACGTTCATGATGGTGAACAGCGATTCGATTACGCGCAACGCGGTCACGGGCCTGCGCCGGATCGGTATGCGCGATCTTGATCACGCGGGTGCGGCGCCTGAGCTAAATGGGCACGATCAACAACGCGGCATCGTGCTTCTGGGATTTTATCGGGCGGCCAGTTCCTTCCTCAGTGAACTCGAACGGCGCCATGCTGCGCTGCTGGAGCGGGTCTGCGTCGTGGATTTCAATCCGCTCGTCTACCATGCCCTGCGGGAGCGCCCGGTGCGGGTCTTCTACGGGGACATCGCGCATGTGGATACACTGGCCCATGCCGGAGTTGGCCACGCCGAGATCGTGATCTCCAGCGTGCCCGACTCCCTGCTCAAGGGCACGACCAACGAAAAGCTCGTGCGCCATGTCCGCTCCGTCAACCCGGCGGCAAAGATCGTCGCAACCGCCGATGTGCTCGCGCAGGTCGACAGGTTGTACGCGGCTGGGGCCGACTACGTCACGGTCGCACGGTTGGCCGAGGCGAACGAGCTGATCGAGATCGTCACAGCTGCCGAGAGCGGGCTGCTTGGCGACCTGAAGGCAAGCTTGGAGCCGCGCCTGCGCGATCGCCGCGAGGTGCTGCCTTAGGGCAGCGGTTGGAAACTTTCGGAATCGGGACGCTAGCGCGCGATCAGCAAAAGCGGTCACCGGTTTTGCGTTCGATCGCGCGCCGGGGGGTGTACTCGTTAACGTGCAGCTCCGAGGTCCGCTTTCGGCGGCAGACCGGAATGCAATTGCTCGTTCTGAGCTTTACGGGTTTTGAGACCCACAGCGGACATCGCTAACTCGCAAGGGACTTGCGCCCAGATTGCCGGCGTCTCACACGATGTCACGGCAACCGCAAGCATGACGGCCAGCGATCACTGCTTGTCGAAGACCACCGTTTGCTTGGGACGGACCGCTGCGGGAAGAAAGGCCCCGTCATTCTTGCCGACTTCTTTCGCCATCAGCTCGTTGAGCAAGCCATTCATTCGCAGAATCGTGTCTTTGTATTTCTCCGGCTCCAAAGCGAGATTGTGCAGCTCGTCGGGGTCTTCGCTAAGATCGAAAAGCTGCACGTCGTTGTATTTGAAGATTTGATCCAGCGTCTGCGGAACGTTGAACGCGGCGGGCGCGTAGTAGCGCGCGAATTTGTAACGCCCATCAAATACAAAGGACAGGAAGCCGCGCTTGCTTAGATCGGGATGCATCTTGGCGAGCGGCTGTAGTGGCTTGCCGCCGAACACCTCTTTATTGGCGGCGAGTAGATAATTCCCGTCGATGGTTTGTATGCCGACGTAGTTGAACAGCACCCCGGGGCGGTTGGCGTGGATATCGGCGAACTGGGCATTGCCCAACAGCGCAGAGAAATCGCGTCCCGGGAGACCTTTCACGGCCGCCTGGCGCTGCTGCCCCGGCAAACCCGTCAGCCCAACGAATGTGGGCAGCAGATCAAGGTGGCTAGTGAGTGCCGTGACTTTCTGGCCGCCCGCGTAGCCCGGATGAGCGATCAAAAGCGGAATATGGGAGTTGAGCTCGTAGGCGAACGGACCCTTGCCGCGCAAGCCGCCGTGCGAACCCGCCATTTCGCCGTGGTCCGCCGTCATCACGACGACCGTGTTCTTCCACAGTTCTATGTCGTCCATCGCGTCCAGAAGCAGTCTGAGGCCGCGATCATTGTCGCGGATGAGGTTCAGATAATAGTTGTAGAAATAGCTCCACATATCCGGGCGATCAGTTGGAATAAAGCCCAGCGAACCTGCCCACCCCTTGTGATACTCGCCAAAGGCCGGCGGCATTCCGGACGCGGCGAGCGATTGCGTGAGGCCGGGAACCTGACTGAAACTCCATGTCTTCTGATAGATCGTGTTGTCCGGCGGAGGCGTGATCAGATTGTTCGTCAACGCTTTTTGCACCGGCGGCTGGCCCGGAAGGTTGGCGTTCGCATACATGATGTCGTGCGGGTTGAGAAAGCTGGCCACCATGAAAAACGGCCGGCCTTGCCGGTTGAGTGCCATTGCGTTCGTGCGCAGCCAGCGAACCGCTTCGCCGGACCAATAGCGATCGACCTGGTATCCCTGATCCGGCGATCCGAATTTGTCGCCGTCAAAATTGAAGACATCGAATTCATATGGTTGCAGCGCCGCATGATAATCGACGGCGGGGTTGACCTTGAGAAGGTCCTTGTTCAGTTCGAACTTGCCGAAGTAGGCGGTCGCGTAGCCGAGACGCTTCAAGACCGAACCCATATTGGGCCGGTCGGTCCTCAGGCTCGGTACATAGCCGGTCTCCATCTGATCGAAGACGCCATTGACCTGCGGCGGCGTGCCGCTGAAGAAGGCAGCGCGCGACGGCGTGCACATCGCCGCGGCCGTGTAGTGATTGCGAAAGTCAAATCCCCGTCGCCGAAGCTCGGCGCGGGCAGGCAGCTCGAAATCGCCGGTCACCAGCAGGTGATCTGCTTCCTGATCGGAAATGATGAAAATAATATTGTAAGGAGGTTTGGCCGCACCACCGGCTCCCGCGGATTGAGCCCACGCGTTTGACGCGGCATATATTAGAACGATGGTCCATAGTGAAAGAGTACGGACGGCAAAGCAAAGCGTCATCCATCGCAGTCTCATGCGCGATATACTCCGATTGGGTCAGCAGCTTTCGAGATCGGGTGCGCCAGCGTCGTGCTTTCGCAACGGTGCGATAGTTAACTTCAAGGGTCAAGGGGATTGAGAATCACGAGCAGGTGCGCGGTGTCGCGTAGTGGTTTGATCATTTGCCGAGGATTTGGCACGGTGGCGCGGTTGTTCGCGGCCGGCCCGGATAACCAATGACTCGAAACGTCCGACGACCGCAACGCGTTCGCCCGGAGAAAATGTCCCCGGGCAATTCCGCTGAACCCGCCGGATTATCTGCGAAAAGCAAAAGCCGGATTGTGGCGATGCTTGCTGCGGTGGCCGTGCTCCTCATTGCGGTTGGCTTCGTCGTTGCGATCTTCAACAACGGTTTCCGCATGACCTTGGGGTCCGACGCGGCACAACCAGCCGCGGAGCCGAGCTTCGTCGGCAGCAAAGCCTGCGCTCAGTGCCATCAAGCGGAGGCGAGGCTGTGGCTCGCCTCGCAGCACGCGCACGCCATGGACCACGCGACCGACAAGACCGTGCTCGGTGATTTCTCCGACGCAAGCTTCGACTACAACGGTGTACGCTCGCGTTTTTTCCGCGACGGCAACAAATTCATGGTCGAGACCGACGGGCCGGACGGAAAGCTCGCGCCTTTCGAGGTCAAGTACACGTTCGGCGTCGATCCGCTGCAGCAATATCTGATTGAATTCCCTGATGGGCGTATCCAGGCTCTTTCGATCGCGTGGGATACGCGGCCGAAGGATGCCGGCGGCCAGCGCTGGTTCCACCTCTATCCAAACGAGGCGATTGGGCATGATGACGTGCTGCATTGGACCAGGCTGAACCAGAACTGGAACTTCATGTGTGCGGAGTGTCACTCGACCGGGATCGCCAAGAACTACAGCGCGGCAAACGACACGTTCGCCACGCGCTTTGCGGAGATCAGCGTCGGGTGCGAGGCCTGCCACGGCCAAGGTTCTCGCCACGTGGCCTGGGGGCGCGCGCAGCAGGGCTGGTGGCCGTTCGGCAAGCCGCGTGATCCTGCCAAGGGCCTGCTGGTCGTGTTCGACGAGCGCACCGGAATCACCTGGTTGCCCGATCCGCGCACCGGCAAACCGCAACGGCGGATCGCACCGGCGATCCTGCGCAAGGAGGTCGAAACCTGCGGGCTCTGTCACGCCCGGCGCGCGGCCTTTGGCGAGGACCGGGTGCCGGGTCGTTGGCTCTCGGACACCCACTTTATCGCACCCCTCGCGCGCGATCTGTATTTCGCCGACGGACAGATGCAGGACGAGGTGTACAACTACGGGTCGTTCAAACAGAGCCGGATGTTCGCTGCCGGCGTCACGTGCAGCGACTGCCACGAGCCGCATGCCGCCAAGTTGCGCATGGAAGGCAACAATGTGTGTTTGCAATGCCATTCCGGTGAGGCTTACGCCGCGGCATCGCATCATCACCATGAAGCAGTCAGTCCGCCGCTCGCCTGCGCGTCCTGCCACATGCCAAAGCGGACCTACATGGTAGTCGATGTGCGGCACGATCACAGCTTTCGCGTGCCGCGGCCCGATGAGTCGGCGAAGCTCGGTCCTCCCAACGCGTGCAATGCTTGCCACAGCGACCGGTCGGCGCAGTGGGCGACGGCCTCTATCGAAGCTTGGCATGGCGGCGCGCCAGCGGGCTTCCAAACCTACGGTCCGGCGTTCCATGCCGCCTGGGCCGCTGAGCCCGATGCGGGAGCCCTGTTGTCGGCGGTGGCCGCGAACGGCAATGCGCCAGCCTTCGCGCGCGCCGGTGCCTTGACCGAGCTCGCGTCGCGTCTCTCTCCGGCAAACATCAAGCTGGCCCAGGGTGGGCTCGCAGATCCTGACCCGATGGTGCGCATAGGTGCGCTCGATATGCTCGCAGGCGTGCCGGCTTCGCCGCTTTGGCCGCTGGTGTCGCCGCTACTCACCGATCCGGTGCGCGGCGTACGGCTGCGGGCCGTCGAACTCATGGCCGAGCTCCCGACCGCCAGGATGGCGCCGGCGGATCGCGAACGGTTCGAGCGCGCCGTGAGCGAATTCATCGCCGCTCAACGTCTCAACGCCGACCGACCGGAGGCGCGCACGACGCTCGCGAACTTTTATGTCCGCCTTGGCCAGGATAGCGAAGCCGAGGTGGAATACCGGGCAGCGCTGCGGCTCAATGCGCAATTTGCGCCCGCGGCGGTTCACTTGGCGGAGCTTGATCGCCTGCGTGGTCGCGAAGCCGACGCCGAACAGGTGTTGCGCACGGCGATTGTTGCATCGCCGGGCGATGCCGGGCTGCATCACGCACTCGGTCTCGCCCTGACGCGTCTCGCGCGCCGTGACGAGGCGCTCGGCGAGCTGCGCCGCGCCACCGACCTCGATCCAGACCGCGCGCGCTATGCCTACGTCTATGCAGTTGCCTTGTACTCGGCCGGGCACACGCAAGAAGCCATGGATCTGCTTAAATCGGGCCTTGCTCGACACCCCAATGATCGCGACATCTTGCTGGCGCTCGTGAGCTACAGTCGCGACGCGGGCGACTTTGCGGCAGCACTCGCCTACGCCGAGCGTGCGGCGCGTCTCATGCCCGGCGATCCCAATCTGGCCGCGCTGATTGATCAACTCCGGCGGCAAGCGACAAGTTCGGTTCCCCGCTGACCCGCGTTACGAATTGCCGGTGGCGGGCGCGACGCCGCAATTTGCAGCACGGAGCAAGCAGATTGTGTGCTGGTCAGGTGACACTGTTGGAGATTTCAAGCGCGGCACAAGGTGACGGCTTTACGCAAGGCGCGACCGGTGTAGGGTGAAATCGGGGTAAGGCGTCCGATCAGGCATTGGGGGATGGCTGTGTCGCTTTCGGGGGCATCGCAACCGGCGCATCGCCGGCTGCGGGGCACGCTTGCACTTGCATGCGCGGCCCTTATGGGCGGCGCGACAGTCGCGTCTGCGGACGAAGCAGGCATCAGCTTCTGGGTCCCCGGCACCTACGGCGCACTCGCGGCTGCGCCCCTCCCGCAGGGGTTCTCGATCGCCGAGATCTACTATCACTCGCCGATCAAGGGGGGTGGCGACGTTGCCATCGCGCGCCAGGTCCCGATTGCGGGTGTCACAACCAAGGTACCCTCGACCCTGGAAATTCACATCGGCGTGCAAAACGACCTGCTGCTGAGCATCCCGAGCTACGTGTTTGCAACGCCGGTCTTCGGTGGACAGCTCCAGATCGGCATGCTGATCCCCTATGGACGCAACAAGGTCTCCGTCGATCAGACAATCCTTGGCCCGAAAGGAGTGCTTGGAGGGCCGCCCATGACCGGTTCGGCAAGCGGCATCGGCGATTTCGAGCCGCAGGCCTCGCTGCGCTGGAATTTCGGCGCGCATAACTTCATGGTCTACGCGACCGGCGATGCTCCAGTCGGGCTCTACAATTCGCTGTCGCTCGCGAACGTGGGATACGGACACGGGGCGGTCGACGGGGGCGGCGGCTACACCTATTTCAATGCGAAGACCGGCGATGAATTTTCCGCTGTGCTCGGCTTCACCTACAATCTCACCAACCCCGCGACCCAATACCAGAACGGGGTCGACGTGCATCTCGACTGGAGCCTGTCGCGATTCTTCACCAAAGACTTCAATTTCGGAGCGGCCGGCTATTTCTACAATCAGGCGTCATGCGACCACGGATTGGGCGACCAGCTCGGCTGCTTTGAGTTGCGCGTCCTGGGGGTCGGGCCGCAGGCTACCTACGTGATCCCGCTGGGTGATCTGCAGGGAGCCCTGAACCTCAAATGGTATAAGGACTTCGACTGGGAGCATCGTGCGCACGGCTGGAGCGGATGGCTGACGTTCGTGCTGTCGAACGCACCGACCGATGCGCAGCACACGCCCACGCATCGGTGAGGTGGCTCCGCTACTGGCCGCGCGCCCGTAACCAACCCGAAGGGTCTTGCGGTCGCGAATTCCGTCGAGTGTTGCAGGGCCGTCGATCGGCGGCAACCGGCGGGCCGGGGTGTCGCGCACAATCGCCTCGACGCTGGCGACGACGCATGCTGTTTTCGGCGAACCGCTCACTTCGCCGGATCATGCGCTAAGGTCGATACCGATCGAGCTCCGCCAGATATTTGTTGCGCAACGCATCCGGCAGAAACGCGCTGGTAAAGCCATTGCGGGTGAGCTGCCAGAGCTCGTCATCGCTGAACCCGAGCGCGGCTTGGATGGCGGCGAAGTTCTGGTTGATGTAGCCGCCGAAATAGGGCGGATCATCGGAATTGACGGTGACGCAGAGCCCGGCCTCGTGCAGGCGGCGGATATTGTGCGACTTCATGTCGGGAAAGACCCGCAGCATGACGTTGGAACAGGGACAGACCGTCAGCGGCGTGCCGCGCTCGGCCAGCCGGTCAACCAGATCGGGATCGGCCTCGCAGCGAACGCCATGATCGATGCGGTCGACCTTGAGAACATCGAAGGCTTCGCGCACATAATCGGCGCCGCCTTCCTCGCCGGCATGTGCCATGGTGCGCCAACCAAGATCACCGCGCGCGCGGTCGTAGGCCTTGCGAAACTTCGCAGGCCGATGACCGAGCTCGGGCCCGCCCATGCCGAGCCCGATCAGGCGGTCGCGCCAGGGTTTGAGCGCGGCGATCATGGCGAGCGCGTCATCCTCGTCGAACTGACGCTGGATGCCGGCGATCAGGCCGCCGGTGATGCCGTGGCGCTGGCGGGCGTCGTCGAATGCCGCCAGAATGTTGTCGATCATGGGTTCGATTGCGATGCCGCGCCGCAGATGCGCCTGCGGGCTGATGAACACCTCGGCGTGGCGCACGTTTTCGCGCGCGGCGCGATCGAGATACGCCTGCGTCATCAGATAGAAGTCGGCGCCGGTCTGCAGCACGGTGAGGCCGAGATAGTAGAGCTCGAGGAACGATTGCAGGTTGTCGAACGCATAGGCGCGGCGCAACGCGGCCGCATCCGCGTACGGCAGCTTGACGCCGTTGCGCTGCGCCAGCGCGATCAAGGTTTCCGGCTCGAGCGAGCCTTCGAGATGCATGTGCAACTCGGCCTTGGGCAGGTTGGCGATGAACGGGGAGACGGCGACCTCGGCCATGTGCTTCCTCGATGGGTGCGGGCGCCCATTTTTTGAGCGCTGTGGGAAACGCCGCCGCCCGCGAGGTGCCTGAGGGGAGGTGGCCCGCACGGGGGCGGCGATCAAAGTCGAAGCTATCTCAGCTGGTTAGGGTCGATCTCGGCCCTTTCCTGCGCCTCCTGGCAAGCCGATCCTGGCATGGCACGCGGCTTGCTGAAAACGTTTTCAGCAAAGGCTATGCCGCATTAGACTTGCGGCAAAACGGAGGGATCCCATGCAGCATCGGCGCGCCTTCCTTTGGATCGTTGCCACGGTGGCGGCACTGGCGGCCGCGCACACGCCGACCCCATCGTCAGGCCAGGACAAACCGCTGCAGAAAGTTCGCCTTGCAGTCGGGACCACGGTGCTCAACGTCGGTTATCCGATGGTCACGCTGCCGGTGACGCTCGGCTACTGGAAAGCGGAAGGTTACGACGTCGACGTGCAGCCGGTCGGCGCGTCGCTGCAGGCGATTCAGCAGATGGTCGCCGGCAACGCGGAATTTGCCGAGGTCAACGCCAGCGCCATCATCCAGTCGAACACGAAGAACGACCTGCCGGTGCGGGTCGTCCTGTCGAACGGCATCATCGACTGGTCGGTTGCGGTCCTTGCCGACGGCCCGATCAAATCGATCAAGGACCTCAAAGGCAAGACCATCGGCGTGTTCAGCCTCGCGACCGGCGGCATCGCCTATCTCAACACCTATCTGCGCGCCAACGGGATCGACCCGGCCAAGGACGTGGAATTCGTCCCGCTCGGGCTCGGGGCGCCGCCGGTCGAGGCGCTGCGCACCGGTAAGGTGCAGGGGCTGCTCTACTGGGCCGCCGCGGTGTCCACCTTCGAAAACGCCGGGCTGAAGCTGCGCAAGCTGGTCGGCGACGACTGGCGCACCTATCCCGATTACTCGATGGCGACCATGCAGGAGACGATCAACAAGAACCCCGCCATGGTGATCGCGATCGCGCGCGGCAACGCCAAGGCGACGCTGTTCGCCCTCACCAATCCGGACTGCGCCCTCAAGCTGCACTGGGCCAAGTATCCCTCGACCAAACCGAGCGGTGCCGACGAGGCAACGCTGATGAAATGGGACCTCAACAACCAGAAGGCGCAGCTCGATTCGCTCGAGGAAGCCTACCGGCTCAACGGCGGCAAGCTTTGGGGCTACGCGGATCCGGCCGCGTTCAATCGCCTGATCGAGTTCCTGGCCGCCGCCAAGCAGATCGACAAGACCATGCCGGTCAAGGATCTGATCGTTTCAATCCCGGACTTCTACGCCAAGGTGAATGACTTTGACGCAAAGGCGGTCGAAGCGAGCGCCAAGGCCTGCAAGGTCTAGCGCCGCGTGACCGTCGCCATGCCGGCCGTATCGGTTGCGCCGCGGCATCCGCCGCCGGGAGCCGTCGCTGGCGCTGGCGGGCCGGGCCTGGTGCGGATCGCGGGCCTGCAGAAGATCTACAAGACCCGCGACGGCAATGACATCCATGCGCTCAAGGATATCAATCTCGAGATCCGGACGGGCGAGTTCATCAGCATCGTTGGACCGAGCGGATGCGGCAAGACTACGCTGCTCAAGATACTGGCCGGCATTCTGCGTCGGACCGCCGGTGAGGTGATGATGGCCGGCCGCAGCCTGAGCGGCCCCAGCCGCGAGCTCGGCGTCGTATTCCAGGCTCCGGTCCTGCTGCCGTGGCGCACCGTGCTGGCGAACGTGATGGTGCCGGTGCAGGTGCAGCGGCG
This sequence comes from uncultured Alphaproteobacteria bacterium, assembly GCA_963833605.1. Classification (GTDB taxonomy): domain Bacteria; phylum Pseudomonadota; class Alphaproteobacteria; order Rhizobiales; family Xanthobacteraceae; genus JAFAXD01. The sequence goes on along the minus strand of CAWHYZ010000017.1, from coordinate 402,230 downwards.
CAATCGCACCGAATTCGAGGCACGCGCACGGGCGCTGATCGACATGGTCGGCCTCACCGGGTTCGAAAACAAATACCCGAGCGAGCTGTCCGGCGGCATGCAGCAGCGCGTCGGGATCTGCCGGGCGCTGGTGCACGACCCGTCATTCCTGCTGATGGATGAACCGTTCGGGGCACTCGACGCGATGACGCGCGAGAGCATGAACGAAGAGCTGCAGCGCCTGTGGCGCGAGAGCCGCAAGACCATTCTGCTGGTGACCCACAGCATTCCCGAGGCGGTCTATCTGGCCGATCGCGTGGTGGTCATGACGCCGCGACCGGGGCGCATCGTCGACGTGATCGATGTCGATCTGCCCCGGCCGCGCACGCTTGCCATGCAGAACACGCCGGAATTCGGCCGTTTCGTCGCCGGCATCCGCCGCCATTTCAGCGCGACCGGGAGCCTCGACGCATGAGCGCCAACGCGTTCCCAGGCGAAGTGGATATCCTCGGGCCGGGCCCGAGAACTCCGCCGTCCGAGGGCGCGGCAGATCAAGATTCTCGAACGGTGTCGAAACAAAACGACACGCGGGCGCCGCGGTCACTTCCAGCCTGGACCGGCAACTTGCTGCTGTCGGCGACGACGTTCTGCATCTTCGTTGCCGGCTGGGAGCTCATTGTATGGGCCTTGGCCATCCCCAAGATCGTGCTACCGCCACCGTCGGCGATCGTCGCTGCGTTCTGGCAGAGCTTGGCCGATGGCGAGCTCGGCTGGCACCTCTCGGTGACGCTCTACGAAATTCTCGCAGGGTTCGTGGTCGGATCGGCCGGCGGTCTTGTGCTCGGCTTCATTATCGCGCTGTCGCCGCTGATGGAGCGGATCTTCTATCCCTACGTGGTCGCGTTCCAGACCGTGCCGAAGGTTGCGATCGCGCCGATCATCGTGATCTGGTTCGGCTACGGCGCCGCCTCCAAGGTCGTCATCACCGCAACGATTGCGTTCTTTCCACTGCTCGCCAACACGATCATGGGCCTGCGCGCCGCGCCCCAGGACCAGGTGGACATGATGGTGTCCTACACGGCGTCGCGCTGGCAGGTCTTTCGGATGGTCCGGCTGATGCAGGCGCTGCCCTATATTTTCGTCGGGCTTGACGTCGCCATCGTGCTCTCGGTGATCGGCGCCATCGTCGGCGAGTTTGTCGGCGCCAAGGCCGGGCTCGGCTATCTGATCCTGCAGAAGAATTTCAACTTCGACATGGCCGGGACGTTTGCGATCCTGATCATCCTGTCGCTGATCGGGGTCGGCCTGCATGCGCTCATCGGCATTGCGCAGCGGCGGATCGTCTTTTGGATGGACATGGCGGGCGAGCACGTGACCGGGGCGTGAATTTGGGACATGTGAACGAAAGAAGGGCTGCAACAATGTCGGGCCTCATCCTGAGGAGCCCGAGCAACGCGAGGGCGTCTCGAAGGATGGCCAAGGGTGAGCGCGTTCCCCGTGGCCGTCCTTCGAGACGCGCGGCCCTTGATGGGCCGCGCTCCTCAGGACAGGAGGTCGGCGGTTGTTGCGCTCAGGATGAGGCCCGAGCAATTTTCGTGAGACGGCGGTCGGAAGGAGAACGTCATGCATCAAACAATTCGCGCGGCACGGCCGGATGAAGTCCCGGTGCTCGACCTCGGCCCGGTCAACGCGGGCGGCGATCTGCGCCCGTTGGCGCGCGAGCTGCGCCGCGCCTGCGAGACGATCGGCTTCTTCTATGTCGCGAACCACGGCATTCCGAACGCGATTTTCGACGGGGTGTTCGATGCCACCCGCCGCTATTTCGAACTACCAGAAGCCCAACGCCTGGCGCACCGGATGGACGAGCGGTTCCGGCGCGGGTTCATGCCCCAGGGAATCAACCAGCACCCGGGCTACGCGCCCGACCTCAAGGAGAGCTATGAGATTGCGACCGAGCTGCCGCTCACCGACCCGGACGTGATTGCGGGACTGCCGCTGCACGGCCCCAACCGCTGGCCGGCGGACTGTCCTTGGCTGCGCGAAGCCGCCTGGTCCTATTTTGAGGAATCGCTCGCGCTCGGCAAGCGCCTGTTGCGGGTGTTCGCGGTCAGCCTCGACATGCCGCCCGACTATTTCCTGCAGTTCTGCAACAAGCCGATGGTGCAGATGCGGCTGTTCCACTACCCGCCACAGCCGCCGGTGACCGACGACAAGGCGTTCGGGGTCGCGCCGCATTCCGACTACGGCATGATCACGCTGTTGTCGCAGGATCCGATCGGCGGGCTCGAATTGCGCAAGCGCGACGGCGAGTGGATCGGCGCGCCGTTCGTTGCCGGCACCCTGGTGATCAACATCGGCGACCTGTTTCAGCGCTGGACCAACGACATCTACCGCTCGAACCTGCATCGCGTCGTCAACCGCACCGGCAAGGAACGCTACTCGATCCCGACATTCTTCAATCTGGATTATCACACGATGGTGTCCTGCCTGCCGACCTGCCAGTCGGTCGACAACCCGCCCAAATATCAGCCGATCAAGTCGGGCGACTATCTGTTGAGCCGTTTCCGCGACGTGCAGAAATATCGGAATGCCGCCGCCTGACGGTACATCCGCGCTGCGCGCGCCCGGTAAGCGGGGCAAGGCCACGGTCAAGGATGTGGCGCGCGCTGCCGGCGTGTCAATCACGACCGTCTCGCGCGTGCTCAACAATCCCGAACTGGTCGTGTCGGAGAAGCAGCTTCTGGTACAGCGGGCGCTAGCAAGTCTCGATTACATTCCCAACCAGCTGGCGCGCTCGCTGATCTCGCGCCGCTCCAATGCAATCGGGCTCCTGGTTCCGACCATTTCCAACCCGGTGTTCGCGCCGACCATCGAGGCGATCGAGCGCGCGCTCGACCGCGCCGGCTACGCGGTGCTCATCCATTGCTGCGAGCGTGATCCGGAGCGCGAGTTTCGGCAGGCGAGGGCGCTGATCGAGCGTGGCGTCGACGGCCTGATCATCACCGGCTCGGTGCATGTGCCAGAGCTCGCGCCGCTGCTGGCGCGCAACAAGCTGCCGTACATCTCCCAGGATGTTTCGGTCGGCCGGCCGCTCGGCCCCAGCATCGCGCTCGACAATGCCGGGGCGCTCGGGATCGCGGTCGATCACCTCTATGCGAGGGGGCATCGCGAGATTGCGGTGTTGACCGGACCGGTCCACAACACACCGCCGATCAATGACAGGTTTTGCAGCGCAATCGGCCGCATCAGGGCGTACGGGCTGGCGTTGCCGGACGAATGGCTCGCGGTTGCCGAGGATTACCGCGGGCCGACCGTCAAGGCAGCCGCCGGCCGGCTGCTTGCGCTCGACCATCTTCCGACCGCGGTGGCATGCACCGGCGATATTCTGGCGCTCGGCATGGTGAGCGCGGCGCGGGCGCGTGGAATGCGGGTTCCGCTGGATCTCTCGATCATCGGCTGCGGCGATACCGACATGGGACAATATGTCGACCCGCCGCTCACCACGGTGCGGATGCCGTTCGCCGAGATGGGGGAAATCGCGGTCGGCAATCTGCTCGCGCTGTTGGATGGACGCGCACCGCCGCCGTTCAGGATGCTGCCGGCGACCCTGGTGGTGCGCGAGTCGGTGGCGCGGCGCGGTTAATTTGTTCGGTTACGAGCAACAAACATCTCGCTAGGATGCGGTTCCAAGACGCGCAGTCGAAACGCCATCATGAGCTCGTTGCCCCTAGCCATCCCTTCTAGACGCACGCACGAGTGTGCGCGTGCTCCAGGATGAGATCAGTATTTATTTAACTCATTTTTTTATTATCTCTTTTCTTTATTGTGTTGACGTTCCGTGAGTTACTTTCCTTCCTTCGCTTCCACCCATTCCTTACCTCCTATCTTCTTATCTTAACCCATCTCATCCTTTTTAACTTTTATCGTAGCTAGATCGCGTTCAGCGCTTCAGCGGATCCCTCATGTTTCAAATAACCAAACATTCTCATCACATAGAACATCGACTACGTTGATCATACTTAGGATGGGTTGAGCTAGCAGCGAAACAGTCACTCGTACGCTCGATGTGGCGCTTGATCCAGCGAAAACCGTCTTCATGTCGACTACACATCTTAAACTCTTTAATTTTTATCCTCTTCTTTTCTCCATTACCTCTTTAAACTTTTCCTCATCTAATCTATCCTCTTCTTTTCTCATTCTATCTTCTCTTCTTTTCTCTTATACCTCTTTTTTTTCTTCTTATTCCTACCTTCTCATTTTCTCTCTTTTTCCTATTTCCATTTTCATCTCTCCTATATTTACTATATCTTTTCTTCTTTTATCTTCTCCTTCTCTTCATCTTCTTATTATATCCTCTCTCTCTCTTACTCTCTTCTTTTACCTTTTTTCTTACTTCTTACTTTCTTCTACAGCTCAACTAATATATCACTCTCATCAATACTCACCTCTATACTTATCTCTATCAACTTTATCTATTATTTCTTTTATATCTATATCTCTCTTCTCTACATTTTTTTTATATCTTATCTCATTTCTCTTTTTTCTTCCATTCTCCTTCACTATTACCTTTCTTATCTTCTCTATTTTATCTCTATTTTCTATATCTTCTTCTTTCTTATCTCTTTTATCATCTTTTTTCTTATTCTTTTTTTTTTTAACTTCACTCTCTAACATTCTTCTTCTCTTTCTTTTCTCTCTCCTTACTACTACTATATCTTATATCATATCTTCTTACTTCACATCTATTTCTTCTCACTTCTACCTCTAACCCAGTGTGTTCGCCCCGTGGCGCATCGTGATGGGTTTCGCTGCGCTCAACCCATCCTACGGCATCCTTACTCCGGCGCGATGCGCGCGAGCCGGGCGTACTCATGCCAGGCCTCGGTCTGCTTCAGCAACAAGGCCTTGAGCGACTGTGAATTGCCCGGCAGAACGTCGGACGCGACTGCGGCATTGAAGGCCACCACGTCGGGCTCGACCGCGATTGTGTTGAACCAGGCCTCGAGCTTGTCGCAGATCGGCTTTGGAGTCTTTGCCGGCACGTGTACCGACCACCAGGTGATGACGTCCATTCCTGGAATGCCGGCCTCCTGCGCGCCTGGAATTTCCGGTGCTGAGGTCAACCGCTTGGCCGTGGTCACCGCCAGCGGCCGGATGCGGCCGGATTTGAGCTGGCCGTGGATGGTGGTCAGGTCGCTAAAGAAAAATGCAAGCTGGCCGCTGAACAAATCATTGAGCAGCGGCCCTTGCTCCCGGTATTTGACCTCAACGGTCTTGAGGTCGAACGCAGCCTTGTAGATCTCGGCACTGACAAGACTGGGCGGCGCGATCGAGCCGTAGGATGCGGCGTCGCCCTTTTCCTTCAAATAAGCGGTCAGCTCCGGGACCGATTTGAACGGGGTGGTGCCCACAACGCACAGCGCAAAGGCGGATGCGCTCAGCGTCGTAATGTGCTCGAAGTCGTTGATCGGATCATAGCCCAACGTCTTGAACAGGCTCGGGGCCGCGGCAAGCGTCGAACTGCCGGGTGCGATGTAGATCGTGTAGCCGTCCGGCTTGGCACGCGCCACCGTCTCGGTCGCGATATTGCCGAACGCGCCCGGCTTGTTCTCGACGATGACCGGCTTGCCGGTCGCGATACTGAGCTTGTTCGAATAGAATCGCACCTTGATGTCGGCACCGGAGCCGGGTCCAAACGGGCAGATCGCCTTGATCGGGCCGGTCGGATAGTTCTCGACCTCCGCGGCGGTTCCCGCGAAGGTTCGCGTCGCTAACGCCGGTAACGCCAGGGAAACCAACCCGGCCGAGTGCAAGAATGTGCGGCGGGTGACCATGACTCCTCCCGTACTCAACGTCGCTCCCGCTTCCCGCTCTTAAATCGGGGGAATGCTTTGAGCATGCCGGAACACATTGTCCGGATCAAACGCCGACTTGATCTGGCGCAGCCGATCCAGGTTCCCGCCCCAGTAGGCCTGCGGCCAGTCTACCAAATCAAGGTCGCAGTAATTCACATAGGCTCCGCCCGAGACGAATGGCCGCATGTCGGCGTAGAGATCGCGGATGCGGGCAACCCGCTGCGATGTATCGGCCGCGTTCGTCCATTCGGAAAAATACTGAATGCAGAACTGCGTTCCGGCACGGTGCGCAAACGCCGTGGCATCGCTCGCCACACTCCCGACGGCGCCCCCATAGGAGTCGCAGATCGCGACAACCGATCGTGTGCGCTGCAATTGCGACAGCAAGGTCGCGACGCCGTCGTCGCCGAGCGGCGTCGTCACGTAATCCGATTTGGCCTTGGAGAAGGTTGGCTGCTCCGGCGGCCCGAAAAAGAACCTGGCGGCCGCCAGAACCGACATCGCTCGAATGCGCGGCGGGCTCACCGGCTGCGCGACGTCGAGGAGATGGCGCAGCTCACGGCGCAGCTCGCTCTCCGAGCCGATCGATTGGCCGGCGCAATGCAGGTCGATCTCGGTGCTGGAGGCGCGGCCCACGCGCATAAACGTGGTGATGGTTGACGGTGCGTTCGGCGCCCACGCCTGCCAGGCTCGAAAAAGCTTGCCGGCGCGGTCATTCGGCAGCACCCAGGTGACGCCGAGCACCATGACCTGGTTGATCGGATAGATCGCAAACCGGAACCGGGTCACCGCGCCAAAACTGCCGCCCCCGCCGCCGCGTGCGGCCCAGAACAGGTCGGGGTTGCGCCCGGCGTCGGCCTCAATGATGTTGCCTTGCGGATCGACCAGCTCCAGCCACCGCAGGCTGTCGCAGGCAAGGCCGAACGGCCGCCCGATCAGGCCAAAGCCGCCGCCGAGCGCATGGCCCGCAACGCCGACAGTCGGGCAGGTCCCGCCCGGAAATCCGAAGTCGGCGGCACCGATTTTCTCGTACACCGGTTCAAGCGTTGCCCCTGCGCCGACGGTCATGGTGCGAGCGGTGCGATCGACCTCGATCTCGTTCATCAGCCGCGTGTCGATGACGACGGACGTGCTCTGCGAAAATCCTTCGTAGCTGTGCCCGCCGCTGCGCAATGCGAACGGCAGACCGTTGCTGCGCGCCCAATCGACCATGACCGCAACCGCGTTCGTGGTCTTGCATAGCGCGCGCAGCTTGGGCCGCTGCAATACGCGCTTGTTGAAGGCCGGCTCGAAAGTCTCGTATGCGGCATCGCCGGGCTGCAGCAGCCGCGCGTCGCTCATGGACAGGTTCGGCAGCGGCGGCAGCGGCGGATCCTGCGCGGGGGCGTTGCGCGCGATCGCCGGCGACAGAATTGCGGCAGCTGCGATTCCCTTCAGGGTGCGGCGGCGGCTGACGATGCGGGCCACGGATCTCGCTCCGGAGCGGCTGATCGATGCAACATCATAGTCCAAGCAAGCCTGGATTGCCTCTGCTTGCATCATCGCGCCCGGTGGCCCAAATGTCTTGCGGCAAACATCGACGCCGAGATCGGAATGGTTCTGACCCTGAAGCCCGGTACGCTGATCGTCGCCTCGGCGTATCCGGATCCCCCATTCGACCTGATCAAGGACGGAACACCCAGCGGCTTCGACCTCGAGCTGATGGCCGCCATCTGCCGGGAGCTCAAGCTCGTCATGCGGCCGGAGCGTTATACCGGCAGCGACTTCAATGGGATCTTTGCCGGCCTCGCCGATCGCAGCTATGACGCGGTGATTTCCGGAACGACGATTACGCCCGATCGTGCCAAGCTGGTTTTGTTTTCGCAGCCCTACCTGGTGTTCAATCAGGGGATCGCGATCAACAGGGAGCGCACGCCCCATGTGGCTTCGGTCGCCGACTTGCGCGGCCTGGTGGCGGGAATCCAGAAGGGCAACACGTCGGATTTCGTGGCGCGGCGCCTCCTTGCGCAAGGCCATATCGCCAACATCCGCTACTATCCGTATGACGGTATCGGTTCGGCGCTCGATGATCTCGCGGCCGGCCGCATCGGGCTCGTGATCAAGCTGTTCCCGGTGATCTCCTGGCTGGTTCGGGACCGCCCGCAGCTCGCCGTTGTGATGCAGGTTCCCACCAATGAAGAGCTTGGGATCGCGTTTGCCAAGGACAAAGCGCCGCTGTGCGATGCGGTCAACACGGTGCTTGATCGGCTCAGATCAAACGGCAGGTTCGCCGCGCTGCAGGCGCGCTGGTTTCCGAGAAGTTCAACCGAGGTCTGATCATGTTGCGGGCGTTCAAATTCATCACCGGGCCGGACAATGCGTCACACGTGCTGGAAGGCACGATCGATGACAACATTCACACCGACGTTGTCTCCATCCATTTCCAGGAGACCCCGGCACATTCCTCCTACGACTGGCACACGGCGCCCGAGCAGCAATACGTGATCACGCTGTCAGGCACGCTCGAGTTCATCACCCGGGACGGGGAGAAGTTCGTGTTGCGCCCCGGCGACGTGCTGATTGCGGACGACAACGTCGGCAGCGGCCACCGCTGGCGGCTGATCGACGATCAGCCGTGGCGGCGCGCCTACGTGGTGCTCAAGCCGGGCGCCAAGGATTTGTTCGCGGCGAAAAAGCCGGGCGCGTAGCCAGATCAATTCTACTTCGCCGGCGCCGCCTCAGCATCCTGTCGATGCGTCTGGTCACGGTAGTGCCGGTCGGCCTGGTGCATCAGCTCCCAGATCACCGGATCGCGGTCGCGGGTCGGGAGCGGATCGTGGTCCCAGTAGCCGTGACGGTCTTCGCCGCGCACCAGCGTCGCGGCGCGCCGGCCGATCGTCGATTCGACGTGTGCCGGGATGAACATCATGGCAAAGCCGATGCGGCGGTCATCCGAGGTGTTCGGTTCGGAGGAGTGAAACAGGTGGCCGTGGTGAATCGAGAACTCGCCCGGCTGGAGCACGATGTCGACCGCCTTGGTTTCGTCGACAGCGACCAGCGCCTGGCCGCGTGAAAGCAGGTTGTCCTTGTCGTAGGTCTCTAGGTGTTTGTGCGTGCCGCTGCGGTGCGAGCCGGGGACCACCCGCATGCAGCCGTTGTGGCGCGTCACCTCGTTGAGCGCCAGCCAGGCCGTGATCAGGGTCGGCGGCTTCAAGCCGAAATAGGCATGGTCCTGGTGCCAGCTCACGAACTTGCGGTCCTGCGGGTCCTTGATCCAGAACCGCGATGCCATGATGAAGAGATCGGGCCCGGCCAGATCCGCAATGGCGCCCAGCAGGCGAGGGTGGCGGGCGAGCCGCCAGGCCCAGTCGAAGTAGAGGTGCCCCTTGATATGGATCGTTTCGACCGCCGAACGGCCGGTGTCGGCCTCATAGGCTTCGAGCGCCCGGCGGCAATCGGCCGCCTCCGCCGGCGAGATGGCGAATACGGGAGACACAAATCCGTCGGTCTCAAAGCTTCGGACCTGCGCCTCGCTCAGCACCTCGGGCATGCCGCCCTCCCTTGGTTTTGACAACGGTTCCAGCTTTGTGATCGAGTATACTCGACAAAAATCAAATGAACTGCCGCAATCCGCGCGCTTGGGAGGACAAATCGATGAAGAGGTTGGCTTGCACCGTGGCCGCCGCCGGCGTGATCGCCGTGTTGAGCGCGCCCGCCTTCGGCGAGGACAGCATCCGGATCGGCGTGCTGGTGAGCTTTTCCGGGATGGGGTCGCTGTCCGGACAGCAGACCGACGCCACCATCAAGCTGTTCCAGCAACGCTATGGCGCCGCCCCAGGCGGGAAGAAGATCGAATTCATCCGCCGCGACACGACCGGGCCCAATCCCGAGGTTGCCAAGCGCCTGGTGCAGGAGGTCGTGACCCGCGAGAAGGCACAAATCCTCGATCGGTCCCGACTTTACGCCCAACACGCTGGCGGCGGCACCGATCGTGACCGAAGCCAAGGTGCCGACGTTCGTCATCGGCGCCGCGACCACCGGCATCATCGGCGAGAAGTCGCCCTATTTCACGCGCACGTTCTTTGCGATCCCGCAGCTCTGCAAGCCGCTTGCGCCCTATGCGGTGAAAAGCGGCTGGAAGCGCGTTTACTTGATGGTGGCGGATTTTGCGCCCGGCCACGATTGTGAAAAGTACTACACCTCAGCGCTCACCGAGGCCGGCGGCACGATCGCCGGCAATATCCGCATTCCGCTCAGCAACCCGGAGTTTTCTGCCTACATGCAGCGGATCAAGGACTCCAAGCCCGACGCGCTCTTCATCTTCATGCCGATCGGCGAGCTCAGCATTGGCAGCCTGCGGGCCGTCACCGATTCCGGCCTGCGCGCAGCCGGGGTGAAGATCACCGGCACCGGCGACATCACGGACGAGACCTATGTCGACGCGGTCGGCGACGCGGCGCTCGATACCATCACCACCGGTATCTACTCGACCCAGCACGACAGTTCCATGAACAAGGAATTCGTCAAGGACTTCACCGCACTGAACGGCAAGTCGCCGCGCATCGGCTGGGTCAACGTGTCGATCTGGGACGCCCTGCAATTGACCTATGGCGGCTTGGCGGCCCAGGCGGGCGGCAGCTTTGATCCAGACAAGTTCATGGCGTTCGTACGTGGCCGTTCGCTGGAAAGCCCGCGTGGACCGGTCACCTTCGACAAGGGCAACGGCGACATCACCCAGAACGTCTATATCCGCCGCACCGACAAGGTCGACGGCGTGCTGCAGAACGTCGAAATCGCGACGTTGCCGAACGAAGGATTCAAATAGCGTCGCAGGACGGCGCCGATGGTCGCCTCGCTGGTGACGGTGCTGTTCAACGGCATCGCCTACGGGATGCTGCTGTTCATCATGTCGGTCGGCCTGTCGGTCACGATGGGGATGATGAACTTCGTCAATCTGGCGCAGGTCAGTTTCTCCATGCTGGGCGGCTACATCATGGTGGCTGTCACCCAGCAGTTCGGGATCCCGTTCCTGGCGAGCCTGCCGATCGCTTTCGTGGTTGTCGGCATCGTATCGCTCGCGATCGAGCGCACCATCTTCCGTTATTTCTACGGCACCGACGACCTGACCCAGGTGCTGCTGACGATTGGCCTCGTGTTCATGTCGATCGCGATCGTCACCTACTTCTGGGGCGGCACTTACCAGCGCGTCAGCGTGCCGCCCTGGTTGACCGGTCAACAGGAGATGCTCGGCCTGACACTTGAGCGCTATCGTGTTTTCCTGGTGATCGTGGGTAGCGTGCTGGCGCTGGCGCTTGTGTTCGGGCTGGAGCGCACCCGGTTCGGGGCCATCGTTCGGGCTTGCGTCGACAATGGCCGGGTCGCGCGCGCGTGCGGCCTCAACACCGATCTCGTTTTCGCAGTGACGTTTGCGGTCGGCGGCGGGCTTGCCGGTCTCGCCGGCGCGCTGTCGGCCAATCTTCTCGGGATCGATCCGAATTTTCCGCTGCGCTATCTGGTCTACGTGTTGATCGTGGTTTCGGTCGGCGGGATGGGCACGATCACCGGCACTCTCGTCGCAGGTTTGGTGCTGGGCATCGCCGACGTGGCCGGCAAGTATTACGTGCCGACGCTGGGCGGGCTCGTGATCTACGCGATTACCGTCATCGTCATGCTGTGGCGACCGCACGGCCTGATGGGGCGGCGCACATGAGTGTGGCCAGCCCCGAAACGCCGGCTGCTGCGGGCAAACGATATTTCGCGTCGGTGGCGCGCTGGGGACCCGCCGAGATCGTCTTCTGGGCGGTCCTGCTGGCGATTTTCTTCGTGCCGGATGCCAATCTTCCGCTGTTCGGCCAGATCGTGATCTGGGGCCTGTTCGCCATGTCCCTCGATCTCCTGCTCGGCTATCGCGGGATCCCATCCATGGGCCATGCGGCCTTCTTCGGCATCGGGGCCTACGCGGCGGGCTATCTCGGCAAGTTCGGGTGGACCGAGCCGATCAGCGGGTTGGTTTTCGCGATGATCCTCGCGGGGATCATCGGTTGGCTCACGGGTCGCCTCATCCACCGGGTAAGCGGCATCGCGCTGCTGATGGTGACCCTCGGCCTCAATCTCATTCTTTATGACATCGTCCATCGTCAAAGCGAACTCACTGGAGGCGATGATGGATTGCAGGGTATTGTCATCGCCCCGGTGCTTGGCTTGTTCCGGTTCGATATTTTCGGCCGAACCGCGTATCTGTATGCGCTCGCGGCGACGTTCGTCCTGTTCCTGGTGGCGCGTGCGTTGGTCAAATCCCCGTTCGGCCTGGCCCTGCTCGGTGCGCGCGAAAATCCTCGCCGCATGATCATGCTGGGTACGCCGATCGAGCGCGATGTGTCCGCCGTGTTCGCGATCGCTGCCGCCATGGCGGGCGGCGCCGGCGCGCTGCTCACCCAGACCACGCAATTCGTGTCGCCCGCAACGTTGTCGTTCCAGCGCTCCGCCGATGTGCTGGTGATTCTGATCATCGGCGGCACTGGCCGACTCTATGGTGCGTTTGTCGGTGCGTTCGTGTTTCTGTTCCTGCGCGATTGGCTGGCGGCGCTCAGCCCCGTGTACTGGTACTTCTGGATCGGATTTCTGCTGGTCATCGTGGTTGCGTTCTTTCGGAGAGGCATCGTGCCGTCGGTCGAGACCCTGGCGCGCCGCCTGCGCCGGCGATGATCGATGCCGCCTCCAACCAACCGGTGCTGGAGACCCGCGACCTGCACATGGCGTTCGGCGGCCTGGTCGTGTTCGAACGGCTCAATTTCGCCCTGCAGCGCGGCGAGCGGCACGCGATCATCGGCCCCAACGGGGCGGGCAAAACGACGTTCGTCAGTCTGGTCACCGGCTTGCTCAGGCCGACCGCGGGCGATGTGCTGTTCAATGGGGCGGTGATCACCCACACGTCGCCGCAGCAGCGCGTCAAGGCCGGCATCGCGCGCACGTTCCAGATCAACTCACTGTTCAAAGCCTTGAACCCGCTCGCCTCACTCGTCATTGCGCTCGCCGAGCGCGAGGGCAAAGGCGGCGTATCGCTGCGCGCGGTGGGGCGGGAAACCAGGCTGATCGACGAAGCGAGCACGCTGCTCGCGAAGTTCGGCCTCGCCGACGACGCCTTGGTGGTGACCGAGACGCTGCCATACGGAAAGCAGCGGCTGTTGGAGGTGGTGCTGGCGCTGGCGTTGCAGCCGCAATTATTGCTGCTCGACGAGCCGGCTGCCGGTCTGTCAACCGAGCAGGGACATGAGTTGTTTCGGCAACTCGCGATCCTGACCGGCGAGACCACGGTGCTGTTCATCGAACATGACATGAATCTCGTGTTTCGTTACGCCGATCGGGTATCGGTGTTCGCGGCCGGTGCCCTGGTGGTGCAGGACACGCCGGAGGCCGTGCGCAACCACGCGCGCGTGCGGGAGGTCTACCTTGGCGCCTGAGCAGCCGGCGCTCTCGGTCAAAGGCCTGCGGGCCGGCTATGGTCCGGCGCGCGTCCTGCACGGCCTCGACTTCAGCGTCGCGCGCGGCGAAATGGTGGTCGTCATCGGCCGCAACGGGGTCGGAAAGACAACGCTGATCGAAACGCTGTGCGGACTGACAACGCTGCATGGCGGGGAGATTTCGCTGCACGGCGAGCGCGTCGAGGCGTTGCCGGCGCATCGCCGCAGCCGGCTTGGGCTTGCCTGGGTGCCGCAGGAACGCGAAGTGTTCGGGTCACTGTCGGTCGAGGAGAATCTCGCAGTGGTGGCGCGGCCCGGGACCTGGACCCCGGACACGCTCTACGACCTTTTTCCACGCCTCGCCGCCCGCCGCCGCAACGCCGGCCATCAACTCTCGGGCGGTGAGCAGCAGATGCTCGCGATCGCACGTGCGCTCGCGACCAACCCGTCGCTGCTGCTGCTGGACGAGCCGGTCGAGGGGCTTGCGCCTCTGGTGGTGCAGGAACTGGTGGCGTCGATCGCCCGCATGCGCGACGCCGGCGATCTCGCCATCCTGATGGTCGAGCAGAAATTCGAGATCGCGCTCGCCAATTCCGACCGCTGCCTGGTGATGGACCACGGCGAGATCGTGCATCGCTGCGCCAGCAAGGAGTTGCTGCACGACCACGTCCTGCTCGATCGGCTGATCGGGGTGGCGGAATAGGGGAGGGCGCTGCGCCAGGGCAAACAACAAACACTGTCCTCGTCCTGAGCAGCACGGCCGCAGGCCGTGCGTCTCGAAGGACGGCGACAACAACTACAGCAGGAGCGCAGCCCGCATGGAGCGCAGCGGAATGCGGGTCGGGCGTTCCAGACCTCTGGCATCCCGGATTTCGCTTCGCTCCATCCGGGCTACGAAGCAGCAACACACTCTGCCCTCATCCTGAGGAGCGAGGCGCGCAGCGCTCGCATGTCGAATGACGGCAACAACAACTACAGCAGCGCCTTCAACTGCTGCAGCTCCGCACCGTTGAGATCCGAGACCGCCCAATAGGTCAGGCCGCCGTGGTTCCAGGCCAGGAGATTGTAGCCGTTGATCGGGATCAGCCGCGGCGCCGTGTCGTCAGCACTGGGCGCGGGCCACACGAACACGTTCACCACATGCAGGCGGCGTTTGTAGACCAGCGTAGCGACGCGTTTCCCGCCGATGTAATCGAGGCGTGCGCCCGCGAGCGGGAAGCCTTCGGCAGAGGGATCCTTGACCTCCGGGGCGTATTCGATCCGGCCGTTGAACCAGGGTTTTACGCTGTGCGGATCGCCGGAGGCGACCTGGATGGGGCTCTCCTGCAGCAACGAACGCACGTGCGCGGACAGCACGTCCTGCTGGAGGCGAGTTCGCTGTCGACGTGCCGCGTGATGGTCCAGGTGCCGAATACGGCGATCAGGCAGACCGCCGCCATGGCGGCAAGTTGCCGGAGCCAGGGCTGGTGGCGAACCAATGCAGAAGGTCCATCGCCGGCAACCTCGGTCAGCGCCAGGCGCACGCGCGATTCCAGCCGGGCCGGCAGGATCTCGCGCCCGGCGCTCTTGAGCTGCTGGCTCAACCGGCGAAAGTCGGCCGCGACGCCGGCACAGGACGCGCACGCCTGGGTGTGTTCGCGCAACTCTTCGGCGTTTGTCCGCGAGAGCTCGCCGTCGATTCCGGCGCTGATCAGTTGCTGCGCCTCGTCACAACGCATTCTTTTCTTCCTTCTCAGTCAATGTGCCGAACCGGGTCCGCAACTCGGCGCGGGCGCGCGACAGGCGCGACATCACGGTGCCGACCGGGATGCCAATGATGCTGGCGATCTCGGTGTAGGACAGTTCTTCGATCTCGCGCAGCACCAGCACCTCGCGAAACGCGGGCGGCAGGTCGGCAAGCGCGGTGAGGACCAACGAGCGCTCCTGGGCGCCGATCAGCAGCGCCTCGGGGGAGGGCTCTTCCGAGGCGATCCAGGCTTCGCCAACGGAATTGCCGGCGCGTGGCGCGAACGCCTCTTCGATCGAAACCACATTGCTGCCGCGTTTGCGTACCGACAGCCAGCGATAGGCGACGTTGCGCACGATGGCGAGCAGCCACGGTTTGATATCGCCGCCACGAAACGTGCCAAATGCCCGAAACGCGCGCACGAACGCGTCCTGGACAATATCCTCCGCGTCCGGCCGGCTGCGCACCAGCCAGTAGGCCAGGTTGTGGGCCGCATCGAGGTGCGGCAGGGCACTTTGCTCAAACGCCGTTCGTGGGCTCATGCCGGCCCAAGTCCTCCAGTTACGGGTTACCTCGTGACATTGGACTCCGGGGACCGGGACCTTATTCCCGCATCCCTTCGATTTCCGGGGCAGCGCCTCGGGGCGGAATAAACGAGCCGGCGCCGAGTTCCAGTCGGGATAAGCCGCAACCGGCCGCACTTGGGCCGCGGTTCTTTGGGTTTCGGCAGGGAGAATGGCCATGCTCAATATGTCACGTCGCGATTTTGTGGTATCGACCGGGCTCGCGGCCGCGCTCGGCCTCAATGCCCGGCTCGTGGTACCGGCGTTCGCACAGAAGACCCCCGACCCGGCCAAGGGGTTCGTTTCCTACAAGGTCGGCGCTGCCGACGTCACCGCACTCTACGACGGCATCTGGGAAAAACCGCACGATCCCGCGTTCATCGCCAATGCGTCGGTCGATGACGTGAAGCAGGCGATGGTGAAGGCGGGTTTGCCCCCCGACTTTGTATCCATCCCGTTCACCGTGGTGGTGGTGAAGACCGGTGGCAAGACCATCCTGTGCGACAGCGGCACCGGCGGTCAGGTGCAGCCGACCGCCGGCAAGCTGATGAGCAACATGAAGGCTGCCGGCATCGACCCGGCGTCGGTCAATACGATCCTGATTTCGCATTTCCATCCGGACCACATCTTTGGCCTGATGGAGAAGGAGACCAACAAGCCGGTGTACCCGAACGCCGAAATCATCGTATCGGATGTGGAGTACAAATTCTGGACCGACCCGGCGGTGATCGATCGGCTCCCGGAAG
Source organism: uncultured Alphaproteobacteria bacterium (assembly GCA_963833605.1). GTDB lineage: Bacteria > Pseudomonadota > Alphaproteobacteria > Rhizobiales > Xanthobacteraceae > JAFAXD01. Next base: position 385,922 of record CAWHYZ010000017.1, on the reverse strand, counting down.
CCCGCAAGGGGTTGGCGCGGCGCATCCAGGCCGTGTTCCCGACCTGGAAGAATATCCGCCAGGTCGAGGGCGAACCCGAAGTCGCGCCTGGGGTTCGGTTCGTCAGTGCTCCCGGACATACGCCTGGCCATCGTGCGTTCCATCTGTCGTCCGGATCGAGCCAGCTGATGATCTCGAACGACACCGCCTATGTGCCGGCGCTGGTGGTGGCCCATCCGGAATGGCATGGACAATACGACCAGGACGCCAACATGGCGGAAGCCTCGCGGCGCAAGTTGCTCGACCGGGTCATCGCCGACAACCTCATGATCTGCGGCTATCACTTCCCGTTCCCGGCCGCCGGCAAGATTGCCAAGGACGGCAGCGGCTATGCGCTGACCATCATGAAGGCCTAGACCCATCCGCCGGACAAAACTGACCCCGGACTCGATCCGGGGTTCGGTGCCGGTCTTCCGTGGCAACCGCGCGGATCAAGAATTCGACGCGCCTGGTCCGGTCGCGAGAACGTGAAAGGAAATTCGTCATGAAAACCACGGCGCTTCGCCTTGCCGCCGGTACACTGTTCGCGCTAGCGGCGGCCTATCCCCCAACAGCGTGGGCGGTTGACAACGTCGTCTCCAAGGATGCGCCGGACCTTGCGTCGGTGCGCGCGAAGATCAAGGCCAAGGACTTCAAAGGCGCAATCGCCGAGCTGACCCCGATGCTGGCCACCAACCAGCACGCCGACGTTTACAACCTGATGGGGTTCAGCCTGCGCAAGACCGGCGACTACAAGCAGGCCTATACCTTCTATCGCAAGGCGCTCGATTTCAATCCCGAGCACAAGGGCGCGCTCGAATACCTGGGCGAGCTCTACGTCGAGACCGGACAGCTCGACAAGGCCAAGGAAAACGTTGCGCTGCTACAGAAAATCTGCCCTGCTGGCTGCGAAGAACTGAGCGACCTTCAGGAAGCGATCGCCGACGCGCCGAAAACCAACTGAGGTCCGACATGCAACAGCTCGAGGCGGCCGGCGCGTGGCTCGGCCGCCTGCTCCTGGCCGCAATCTTTCTGCACGAGGCCTGGGCCAAGCTCACGGCCTATGGTGCGGCCGTGAGCTACATGGAGGCGTTCGGACTGCCGGGCTGGTTGCTGCCGTTCGCGATCGCGGTCGAACTCGGCGGCGGCGTGATGGTGCTGGCCGGCTATTACACCCGCCCGGCGGCGCTGGCGCTGGCGTTGTTCTGCATCGCGACAGCTGTTCTGTTCCACAACAAGTTCGGCGTCCGCAGCGAACTCCTGCACTTCGAGAAGGACCTGGCGATCGCCGGCGGCTTCCTCGTCTTGGCGGCACGCGGCGCAGGCACATGGTCGCTCGACGCACTGTTTGGGCGCAAGTAGGCGGCGTGCGTTTCGTGGACTCTGCCAGGATACTCCTTGAGGGAGGGCTGTTGCGCGCTTGCGGTGACCTCCAATCAGTGCGGCAAGATGCGCTCATTCTGCAAGTCGCGAAGCTGCCTCACGAACATCTCCTCGCTGTCGGTGCATTCCTGGAAACCCGCCTTCCGGACTTTGATGGTGGAAAGCAGCGATTTCGAACGGCGCCTGCCGATAGCGGAACGTGAAATCGGCATATTCCCAGGAGGGAACGAGGTCGCGCAGACGATAGGGACGAAGCTGGTACTTGCGCACGATGTCGTCCCACACCGGGCCCTTGTCGCCCATGACGCGGGCGAGCGACATGGGATGCGGCGCGCCGCACGGCATCGCGAAGACCTCGGCAATCCGCGGAAAGACCTGCTCAAACAGGAAGCAATCGCCGTTGCTGATGTTGAAGATTTCGTTGGCGGCCGCGGGCGTCTGGCCCGCCCAGTGCACGGCCTTGGCGAGGAGCCGCGCGTCGCAGGCGTCCTTGAGGTGACCGATCGCGCCCGGGAAGCGCAGCGCAATCCCGAGCTCGCGGCTGATCGCCGCGAATACGCCGAGCACCAGGATGGTACTCAGCAGACTGCCGACCGCAAAGCCGACGACCGCCGGCGGCCGCAAAATGGTCCAGCTCCACGATTTACCGCGCTGGCGCTCGCGCAGCAGATCCTCCTGATCGTAATAGAAGTTCGGCCGCATGGTGCGCGCATCGGTCTCGCGCGAGGGGATGCTCGGCGGCGGTCCAAGATGCACGCCGTAGGCCTTGCCGCCATGCATCAGCGCGAAATGACGCATCGACGGAACGACCGCATCGAGCACGTCGAGCGCATTGGCCAGCATCGCCACGTTGGTGCGCACCGTATCGGCTTCACTCCAACCGGCCACAAGCCCGGCCGGCTGTTCGTGGAGTGCCGCAAACACCACGTGGGTGATGTCGGGATGGCGTGCGAGCGCGGTGCGCACCGCACTGGGGTCGGTGACGTTGCAGGAGATGAACTGCGCCGGCGTGACAAAATCGGGAGCGCGGCGCGACAGCGCCACGACCGACCAGTCCGGCAACGTGGTGAAATACTCGACGTTGGCACGTCCGACCACGCCGAGCGCGCCGACTACCAAAGCCTTCGGCATGAAGCCTCCTTGCACATCACGTCGTCGCCACGGTGTCTGCGGGGCGGGGCGCCATCCGTGTCCACCAACGATCGAGCGTCCCCACAATGCCGTTGCGAAACAGCAGAATACATAGAACGAAAATCGTTCCGATGATGGGTTGGATCGGCAAACCCGACTCGGCAAGGAATTCATCGAGACTGACGATGACGACGGCGCCGACGACCGGTCCGAAGGTCGTTCCGATCCCGCCCAGCAACGCCATCAGGATCACGTCGCCCGATGTCACCCAGTGGACATCGGTCAGCGAGGCGAATTGAAAGGCGATCGCCTTGGTGCCCCCGGCGAGGCCCGATAGCGCCGCCGACAGCACCAAGGCCAGCAGCCGGAAGCGGTCGATGTCGTAGCCAAGCGACAGCGCGCGCGCCGGATCCGCCCGAATGGCATCGAGCACCTTGCCGAACGGCGAATGGATGATGCGCACGATCAGCAGATAACCGGCGACAAAGATGGCCGCCGCCGTGTAGTACATGGCGTACGTGCCGGTGAGATCGACAAGGCCGAACAGGTAGCCACGCGGCACGCCCTGGATACCGTCCTCGCTGTGGGTGAAGGGCGCCTGCAGGGCGACGAAGTAGATCAACTGCGCGAGCGCCAGCGTGATCATCGCGAAGTAGATGCCGTGGCGGCGGATCGAGATGACGCCGAAGGCAAACCCAAGGAGCGCCGCCGCCGCCGTGCCGGCCAGCACGGCGAACTCGAACGGAAACCCCCAAACCTTGGCGGCGTGAGCCGCAATGTAGGCGGCGCCGCCAAAAAACGCCGCGTGACCGAAGGACAACAGCCCTGCCGTTCCCATGGCCAGCTTGAAGGCGCATGCGAACAGGCAAAAGCAGATCACCTTGATGAGAAAGAGCGGGTAAAAAAGATACGGCGCGATCACAATGACCAAGAGGCCGGCCGCTGCCAACACAATGGCCATCCGCCGGTCTCGCACCGCTATTTCTCCCAACCAAATAGGCCGGTCGGCCGGATCAGCAGGACCAGGATCATCATGACGAAAATGACCGAGCTCGATGCCTGCGGGTAAACCACCTTGGTCAGGCCCTCGATCAGCCCGAGGGCGACCCCGCTCACGATCGACCCCAGGATCGATCCCATTCCGCCGATCACGACGACGGCAAACACCACGATGATAATGTCCGCGCCCATCAGCGGGCTGACGGCGTAGATCGGCGCCGCCAATACTCCGGCGAGGCCGGATAGTCCGACGCCAATGCCGAAGCCGACTGTTACCAGCCGGGGCACGTTGATGCCGAAGGCCCGCGTCAGCGCCGGCTTTTCGGTTGCCGCGCGCAATGTGCGGCCAAGCCAGGTGCGTTCGATCGTGTACCAGGTCGCAAAGCACAGGCCGAGCGCGACCACGACAACCCACACCCGGTATTTCGGCAGGAACATGAAGCCGAGGTTGTAGCCGCCGCGCAGCTCATCCGGGATCGGATAAGGCTGTCCGGCGGTGCCGAAGATGTAGACGAACGAGCCCTGGATGATGAGCAGCAGGCCGAAGGTCAGCAGCAAGCCGTAGGAGTGGTCGAGTTGGTAGATACGCCGGATCAGGACAAGCTCCAGGACGACGCCGACGACCGCAACGCCGAGCGGTGCCAGGATCAGTGCGCCCCAATAGCCGATGCCGAGCCATTGCAGCAGCATCCACGCGAAGAAGGCCCCCACCATATAGAAGGCGCCCTGGGTCAGATTGACGATGCCGAGCAGCCCAAAGATGATCGACAAGCCGAGGCTAAGAATCGCATAGAACGAGCCATTGATCAGCCCGACCAGCAATTGCCCCGACAATACCGGGAGCGAAATGGTCATATCCGGCTGCCGCTCGCACGCGCCAACAGGTCAAGCTAATGGACGAGCGGACACTGGCTGGGATCGGCCGGCAGGAACATCTTGTCGGCGGGGATCGCGGCGATGGGCTTGAGATAGTCCCATGGCGCCTTCGATTCCGCGGGCGCCTTGACGCGGTAAAGCTCAGACCCGAACAGGACACGACCGTCGGCGCGGACCTTGACCTGCTCACCCCAGCGCGGCGCGCCGACCTCCTTCATCCGGGCCACGACCTTCTTTGGCTCGTCGGTCCCGATATCCTGCACCGTCTTCAAATAAGCGGTGATGGCCGAATAATTCGAACTGTGGGTGAAGTTCGGCATGCGGTTGAACTTCGCGAAGAACGCCTTTGCAAAGGCGCGCATAACGTCGTTCTTATCCCAATAATATTCCTGCATCACGTAGACACCCTGCATCGTCTGCAGCCCGACCGCGTGCACGTCCGACAGGTTGAGCACGAAGGCGGCGAGGCGTTGCTTCGATGACGGCAGGATATTGAATTCGACCGCCTGCTTGATCAGATTGGACAGGTCGAGGCCGACGCCGCCGGAGCCGATCACATCGGCACCGGAGGCCTGCGCACGCAGCAGGTATTGGGTGAAATCGCCGCTGCCGGTCGGGAAATAGACGACGTCCAGCACTTTCCCGCCGAGCTGCTCGATCAGCGGCGTCGCCTCGGCGACCAGATCCTTGCCGAGCTGAAAGTCCGGCATGATCAGGAAGAAGGTTTTGGCGCCGTCCGCCATCAGGGCACTCACCGGCGAACGCGCAAGTGATGATGTGTTGTTGACCCAGTGCACGGCGTTGGGCGAGCAGCCCTTCAGCGTAAGTACCGGTGTCGCGGCCACCGTGGCCATGAACAGCTTGTCCTTCTCGGTAGCCATGGCTTGGATCGCGATCGCAGCGGCGGAGGCCGGCACGTCGACGATCAGATCGACATTCTCGGCCTCATACCAGCGGCGCGCGATCTGCACGGCGAGATCGGGCTTTGACTGCATATCGGCCGATATGAGTTCGACCGGCTTGTTCAAAACCTTGCCGCCGAAATGCTCAACCGCAAGCTGTCCGGCCAGGACCGAACCGGGCCCCATCGCGGTCGACGCAAAGCTCGTGAGATCGGTCAGCACCCCGATCTTGACGGATTTCTCACCGGCGGCGGCGACATTCGTGAGTGCGGCCAAAACGGTGAGCGTGCCGAGAAATCGCGTTGCTCTCATCGCTTCCCTCCCTCCAGTCTTGTTCGGCGCAGCTATCGATTACTCAGCCGGAACCTGCGCTCGTTGTTGATCGGCCGTTGTTCCCTGGCGCCACCAGCCGCCGCGCACATCGATCGATGCCGGCAGCGTATTGGCTCGCACGAATAGTTCCGCCAATGCATTTGGATGACCATCCCGCTCGACGAACACGGGATCACGCCCGTTGCGAACATCCTCGATCGCTTTCAGCAACTGCCGGCGCATCAGGATGATTGGGCGGTCGGTGGTACCGAGATGTTCGTGGGAGCGGTCCATCACCCGGCCCTGGGTTTCCACCGCCAGCAGGTCTTGATCGTAAAAATTGCGGCCGACCCCTGCAAAGGTCGTGGTGTTCATCTCCTGGCGACTTTGCAGATAACGATTTTGAGCGTTGCGCGGCGAATGATAGGACTTGTCAAGCTCGCCAAAGAAAACGCCAGTCATCAATTTCCTGTCGATCGGTCCACGATAGCGATAGACCACGGTGTATTTCCAATGCGCGCCGTCGTCGATCGGAACGTGCCAATGCATTTGATAGCCGAGGTTCGGCTGATACAACTCATTACGCGGATTGAACAAGGGCACGCCATCGAACGCCGATGAATTCGGCATGATGAAATTTGTGATGCGCACAAGCTTCTGGTCGGCACCGACTTTACGAATCGTGAAAATGCGATAGCCGTACGGGGTTTCCTCAAGGTCGAGTTGGGGGGCAACATCGCCGGCCACCAGATCGTTGATCGAGGGATCGAGCGAATTCTGTGCGCCGAAGGCGACATGCAGGAATGACAGATGTTGCGGATCGACGTTGCCTTCGTTGCCCTGCAAATAGTTGCAGGCGTGATAAATCTTGGTGCACCACGTCTGCTCCGGCGGGCACGTCATGAAGGGGAAAGCCGGGATACGGGGCGGATTTCCGGGGCCCATGTAGGTCAGGATCAGTCCACCGGCTTCATGACACGGATAGGCCGGATGGCGAATCTTGTCCTTGTAGTCGCTTGACGCTGGCTCGCCGGGCTGCTCGAGGCAGCGCCCGTCGCCCGACATCAGCCAGCCGTGGTAGATGCAGCGCAGGCCGCCCTTGTCGAGCCGACCGTAACTCAAATCGACGCCGCGATGCGGACAATATCGACCGATCAGTCGGGGATGGCCGCTCGGGTCGCGAAACAGAACAAGGTCTTCGCCGAAGATGCGCGTCGGCACCGGCGTGTCCGCGGAAAGCTCCTCGGACAACGCGACCGGCTGCCAATAGCGCCGCATCAACTCGCCACCGGGTGTTCCGGCGTCGGTGAGCGTGACGAGGTCGTTTTGTTCCTTGTTGAGCACGGCATTCCTCCGAGCTTTTCTTGCTTGGACGTGCGGTCCGCTTTGCGTCCAGGCGTATCTTGCGTTCCCACGTCCAGGAGCGCAACGGGTCGACTCGAAATTCTGGCTGCTCCGGCCGCGCCCTAGTGTGGTGGATTTGAAGTTCCTAGCATTCTTGCCGCGCGCTCGCATAGGAACTTTCAAATCCAAAACCACACTAGAATCATAGATATGCTAGTGTCCTTTCAATTCCGAAGTTCGTGTTGAGGGTGCTGCAAGGTGTGACGAACTTCGGAATCGGGACACTAGATCCGTGCCGCGATCAGCAGGATCAGGATTTCGCTCACCTGTTCAACGGCGCCGAGCACATCACCGGTCTGGCCGTTGATCTGCCGCAGGCTCAACCACGCGATGATCAGGGCCGCGATGATGACAATCGTGAACGCGATCAGGCCGGTCACCGGCCCAAGACCGACGCCAAGGACGACGGCACCGAGAATGGCTGCAACGATCACGCTTGGCTCGGGCGGTCGCCCCGCGGCGGCCGCCAGGCCCTCTTGGCGCGCCGGCGGCACGAGCCACATGAACGCCGGCACGATCGCGCGTGCACCGATGTGTGCAGCTAGTAGCGCGGTTATGACCAGCGCTGGTTGTGCGAGGCTCGCGATCGCGCCAGCTCGCAGCAGCATCGACAGCATCAGCGCGCAGGCCCCATAGGTTCCAATCCGGCTGTCGCTCATGATCTCGAGCTTGCGCTCGCGGGTGCTGCCGCCGCCGAAGCCATCCGCCACGTCCGCGAGACCGTCTTCATGCAGGCAACCGGTTGTGACCACAGTCGCGGCGAGGCTCAGCGTTGCGGCGGGCAACGCCGGCAATCCGGCCCGATAAGCAAGCCAGTAGACCAGCGCGCCAATGAGCCCGACGCATGCGCCGGCGACTGGTAGTGCCCAAACGGCACGCGCCAGGTCGGCTCCTGTCACTGGGGTGGCGTGAGCAATCGGGAGCCGGGTCGAAAAGCTGATCGCGACCATCAGATCGGCCGCGAGGTCAGTGAGCTTCGGTAGCTGCACGGTCATTGTTGTTCCGCCTGCCGTTCCGCAATTGCCCGGGTCGCTGATCCATACTAAGGACTTTGGCCGAGCTTGTGATCCATGCGTGTTTGGCCGGAGCACGCGAACGAGGGACAACCGATGACGACGTTTTCCTCCTTCGCCGAATTGCGCGCCGCCTGCCTCGACCTGCCGACCGGACATCCGGCGGCAGCGGCAGCCGTCGCCGGCCATGAAGCGCAGCTCACCAAGCCGCCGCGGAGCCTCGGCCGCCTGGAGGATCTTTGCGCCTGGCTCGCCTATTGGCAGGGGCGACATCCACCGCGCCTCGACGACGTTGAAGTTCTGATCTTTGCGGGCAATCACGGGGTGAGTGCGCTGGGCGTCTCAGCGTATCCAGCCGAAGTCACGATCCAGATGGTGGCGAATTTCGCCGCCGGCGGTGCGGCCATTAATCAGCTGGCGCGCGCGGCCAACGCGCAGCTGCGGGTCATACCGCTCGCGCTCGATCGCCCGACGGCCGACTTCACGCAGGCGCCGGCGATGGAGGAGGGCGAGTTTCTCGCCGCGGTCGCGACCGGTTACGACGCGGTGCGTCCGCAAACCGAACTCCTGTGCCTGGGCGAGATGGGGATCGGCAACACCACCGCGGCATCCGCCATCGCGGCTGCGCTGTTTGGCGGTGGTGGCACACGTTGGGCCGGGCGTGGCACGGGGGTCGACGATGACCGGCTGATCCACAAGCGCGCCGTGATCGATAGCGGCCTTTCACGCCATGCCGCCGTCGCTCGGCGACCCGCTGCGGATCGCGGCCGCGCTTGGCGGGCGCGAACTTGCGGCCATCCTCGGTGCCGCGCTGGCGGCGCGCCGGCATCGGATTCCGCTCCTGCTCGACGGCTTCGTCTGCACTGCGGCGGTGGCACCTCTCGCCAGGCTGCGCGCCGATACGCTCGGCCATGCGCTCGCCGGCCACGTCTCGGCCGAGGCCGGTCATCGGCTTTTGCTCGATGCACTGGCGCTGAAACCGCTGCTCGATCTCGACATGCGGCTCGGTGAAGCCTCCGGTGCGGCGCTCGCAATCCAGCTCGTGCGGGCGGCGCTGGCGTGCCACACCGGGATGGCAACCTTTGCGCAAGCGGGGGTGTCGGACAAGCCGCCGGATTCAGCGGGTGAGACGCAAGCCAGTTAAGGCGGGGTCAAAGATCCCGCATGAAACAGCCGACGGATTGGACATTGATCGCATGCCTTGCTGTTCTGATCGGCGGGCCGGTCCTTGCACAGGACAAAGCAAAAGGCACCATCAAGCCGCTCTCATCCGTGCAATTCGCGCCAGACAAGGATGTAAAGTGTCTGTCGTCGGCGCTCGAAACCGGTGATCCGGCGACCGATCGCTCAACCTTCATCTTGAAGGCACCCCCCGGCTGCGTGGTTCCGTGGCATTTCCATACGGCCGAGGAGCAATTGACGATCATCAGCGGCACCGTCTTGGCGGAGATGATTGGTCATCCGTCGACACGCCTCGGGCCAGGCGGGTTTGCCATGATGGGAGGCCGCATGGCGCATCAGTTCACCTGCCAGGGCAAGGCCGCGTGTCTGATGATCGTCGCCTTTGATGGGCCTTATGACATTTTTTGGGGGAAGGGCGGGTAACGTTTTGCCAGGACCGAGGACCTTCCATACCTTCACGCGCCAATTTTGATTGGCTTTGACGATCTCAGTTTCCGGACCGCGCGATCGCGTGAAAGAAGGCGCCGGTGGTGTGGTGGCGCCGGCCGCCGGCCTGACCGAGCGAAGCGCTTTGCGCATCTACAAGTTCGACCAACGGCACGTCATCGCCCGGCTCGATCAGGCTCGCATAGTGGAACTCATGGCCGCGGATGACGCTGCCGGCTTTTCCGAGCGAGCCGTCCGCCAACAGCCGCGCCTCGCGATAGCCGAGATGGAGTTTGCGACGGGCAAAGCTCGTGGCATGGCCGAGGAGCCCCGTCATGGCGTGGCGGATGCCCGCTGCATCTTCGAGGCCTTCGCCCAGCACCATGTAGCCTCCACATTCGCCATGCACCGGCCGGGTCTGCGCAAAACGGCGCAATCCGGCGCGAAAGCGATCAGCGACGGCCAACGCGCCGGCGTAGAGCTCCGGATAGCCGCCCGGCAGCCAGCACGCGTCGCAACTCTCTGCCGGCGCCTCGTCGGCGAGCGGTGAGAACACAAGGATCTCCGCGCCGGCGCGCCGCCACGCATCGATTAGGTGCGGATAGATAAAAGTGAACGCCTGGTCCGATGCGAGCGCGATGCGCTGGCCGGGTGGATCGATGGCTGGAACCCGGGTCACCTGCGCGTACGCAAGCGGTGCGGCTACCGCCAGGATGCGATCACAGTCGAAGCTGCGTTCCGCAGCAGCCGCGAGTGTGGCCAGGCGCGCAGCGAGTTGATCGTGCTCACTCGCCTGCACGAGGCCGAGATGGCGCTCGGGCAGTGTGAGTTGTTGATCGCGCGGCAGCGCGCCGAGCAACGGGATATCGAGAACCGCGAGAGCATCCGCGACGAGTGCGCGATGGCGCGGGCTGCCGACCCGATTCAAAATCACGCCGGCGATCCGCACTGCCGGATCATGGGACGCAAACCCGCGCACCACCGCTGCCGCCGATTGAGATTGCCCGTGCACGTCCAGCACCAGCACCACCGGGAGACCAAAATGCCGCGCGAGGTCGGCGGTCGTGCCGCAGCGGCTTTCCGGGCCGGCGACACCGTCAAACAGACCCATCACCCCCTCGATCACCAGCAACTCTGCGCTGTCGGCGACCTGTGCGGCCAGCGCATCGAGCAACGCCGGCGGCATCGCCCAGCTGTCGAGATTGATGCTTGGCGTCCCCGTTGCGGCCGCGTGAAACGCAGGATCGATGTAATCCGGCCCGGCCTTGGCGGCGCGAACCTTGATGCCGCGCCGCGCCAGCGCCGCAAGGAGCGCAAGCGTGACCGTGGTTTTGCCGCTGCCCGAACGGGTCGCCGCGATGATGAGGCCGCGGGCCGTCACCGGGCACTCCTAGGGCGCATCAATTGATGATTGGTCGCATCTCCTGACGGAAAACCGGTATCCACTGTTCCGGAAAATGCTCTATACGCCGTGCCATGACCAAGCAGGATCGGCCATTGCGCCGAGGCTGGACCACCGGAACCTGTGCGGCCGCGGCAGCCAAGGCGGCGTTCGGGGCGCTGGTAACCGGTGAATTTGTTGATCCGGTAGAAGTCACGCTGCCGCGCGGCGAGACGCCGGCGTTTGCGCTCGCGGTTGCGCACACCGAGCGAGGTTCCGCGACCGCCGGCGTGATCAAGGATGCCGGCGATGATCCGGACGTGACCCACGGCGCTCTTGTGCTCGCCACCGTGCGCGCGGGTGCGCCCGGGAGCGGCGTGACGTTTCGGGCCGGCGAGGGCGTTGGCACGGTGACCCGGCCGGGGCTCGCGATCCCGCCAGGCGAGCCCGCGATCAATCCGGTACCGCGCCGGATGATCTGCGATGCGGTCGGCGAGGTTGCGGCGCGCACCGGTACGGCCGCCGACGTTGAAATCGAGATCGCGATCCCGGGCGGCGCGGCGCTCGCGCTCAAAACCCTCAATCCGCGCCTCGGCATCGTGGGTGGCTTGTCGATCCTCGGAACCACCGGAATCGTGGTGCCGTATTCGTGCTCGGCGTGGATCCATTCGATCTATCGCGGCGTCGATGTTGCGCGCGCCGCAGGATTGTCCCACATCGCCGGCTCGACTGGCTCGAGCTCGGAGGCCTGCGTACAAAAACTCTATGATCTGCCCGAGATTGCGCTGATCGACATGGGCGATTTCGTTGGCGGCATGCTCAAGTATGTCCGCACTCACCCGGTGCCGCGCGTTACCATCGCGGGCGGCGTCGCCAAGATCAGCAAGCTGGCCCAGGGTCTGCTCGACCTGCATTCGAAACGCGGTGCCGTCGATCTCGCGGCACTGGCCCACGCTGCCCAGGTCTCCGCGGCGTCTCCCGAGCTGTGCGAACGGATTATTACCGCCAACACCGCGGCCGAAGCCTTTGCGCTCGCCGCCGCGGAAGGGGTTATGCTCGGTGATCGCATCGCGGAGGCCGCGCAGGATACTGCAGCACGCGTGGTCGCGGGCGCAGGTGTCGCAATCGAAGTCATCATGTTCGATCGCGAGGGACACTTGGTTGGGCGGGCTCCATTCGCTCCCGATCACGATCCGCCTCCGCGAAACCGCCGGCGGTAGTCCGCGTCGTAGAGCGCGCTCTCGCGGAAATCCTCGGCCGCCAACGCGGGTCCGACCAGAATGAGCGCCGTGCGGTCGATGTGTTCGGCCGCGACCTTTTGGGAGATATCGCCAAGCGTGCCGCTCACGATCTTCTCGTCCGGCCAGGTCGCGCGTGCCACCACTACGGCGGGGCAGTCCGAGCCGTAGAATGGCGTCAGCTCAAAGACCGTGCGCTCGATCGCCTGGATGGCGAGATGAATTGTGAGCGTTGCCCCGGTCGCCGCAAAGGCGGCGAGCTGCTCACGCTCGGGCATGCGCGAGGCGCGGCCGGGCACGCGCGTGAGCACCACGCTCTGCGCCAACTCCGGGACGGTGAGCTCGCGTCCAATCGCCGCCGCCGCGGCCGCAAAAGCCGGTACTCCCGGCGTGATCGAATAGGGAATGCCACGCCGCCGCAGCCGGCGGGTCTGTTCGGCGAGCGCGCTGTAGATCGAGAGATCGCCCGAATGCAGCCGCGCCACGTCGTGCCCGGCCGCGTGCGCGTTGACGAATTCCTCCTCGATCTCATCGAGCGACATCGGTGCGGTGTCGATAATGCGGGCGCCGGGCGGACAATGGGTGAGTAGCGCCGCCGGCACCAGCGAGCCCGCGTAAAGACAGACCGCGCAGCGTGCGATCAGGTCACGCCCGCGCACGGTGATCAAGTCGGCGGCTCCCGGGCCGGCGCCGATGAAGTGGATGGTCACGATGTTTCTCTGGTCACCGCGAGCGCGCAGGTCGCGGGGCCAAGTACGGTCCGCGCCGCGACGAGGCGAGCCTGCGGACCGCCGGCCGCAAGCGCGGCCGCCTCGGCCACGGACGGCACACCCATATGTGCTTGCACGCGTTCCGATTGCGTGAGCGTCCGCGCGGCCGCCGCAGCAAGCTCGGCCTGCGGCACGAACACGAGCTCGACGCCGAGCGTCGTCGCGGCAGCGGCGATCCCCTGCTCGGTCTCCTTTGCCTTCGCGGTTGCGATCAAACCGAGCGACGTGGCCGCAATGCCGCTGTCCTCGAGCGCCGCCGCGATCGCCGCTTCGATCTCGGCCGCAGCTGTGCCTCTGCGGCATCCGATACCGGCGATGATCATGACTTCACGAAGGTCCACTGCGTCACCGGCATGGCGGGTCGCCAGCCGGTCTTGCCGCCGACTGGTTCGGCGCGCGCGATGGCGATCCGCACCAGTTCGCCACCCAGCGCCGCATGATGCGCGATCAGCAGCGCTTCGGTTTCGAGCGTGACCGCATTGACCACGAGCCGCCCGCCCGCGCGCAGGACTGCGATGGCGTGGTCGAGCACGCCCGGTTCGCTGGCGCCGCCGCCGATGAAGATCGCATCGGGCGGCGCGAGCTGCGCCAGCGCGGCCGGCGCTTGGCCATGCACGACCTCGAGTCCCGGCACGCCCAACGCCGCAGCGTTGCGGGCAATACGTGCGGCGCGGTCGGCGCGCGCCTCGAGCGCGGTCGCTCGCAGCGTCGGATCGATCAGCATCCATTCGATCGCGACCGAACCAGCGCCGGCGCCGATATCCCAAAGGCGCTCGCCACGCCGCGGCGCGAGCGCGGAGAGCGTCAGCGCGCGCACCTCGTGCTTGGTGATCTGGCCGTCGTGTTCGAACGCTGCATCGGGAAGGCCGGGTGCGCGTGCGATGATGCGGGCATCTTGGGCAGCTACGACCTCGACTGCGACGGTGTTGAGCGGATCGATCGCGGTGAGATCGAATGCCTCGGCTGTTGCGGCGCGCACCCGTTCCCGTGCGCCGCCGAGCGCCTCGAGAACGGTCACGCGCGAAGTTCCAAAACCAGCATCCGCCAGCAGGCGCGCCAGCGCGGCCGGCGTTGCGCCGTCCGCAGTGAGCGCCAGAATGCGCGCGTGTGGCTGCAGGTGCGGCCGTATCAGGTCAAGCGCGCGCCCGTTGAGCGCGAGCAATGTTGTCTCGGCCAGCGGCCAGCCCAACCGCGCCGCAGCGAGGCTGAAGGCCGAGGGCGCCGGCACCGCCACGATATCCTGCGGGTCGACGCGGCGTGCCAACAAGGCGCCAATCCCGTAGTGGAACGGGTCGCCGGAAGCGAGCACACAAACCTGGCGGGGGCGTTCGGCCAACACGGCGTCCGCAGCGCCCGCGAACGGGCTCGGCCACGGCCGCGCAACCCCCCGAATCAGGACGGCCGCAAGCGCAAGGTGGCGCTGACCCCCGAATACGACCTCAGCGCGCGCAATAAGCTCTCGCGCAACCGGGCTCAACCCTGGAATACCATCCTCGCCGATGCCGACGATGGACAGCCAGCGCCTCGGCGCGGCATTCTCATGCAACACGGGGTCGGCGAACGCCATGCAACGCATCCTTATCCTCGGCGGCACCGCGGAGGCGCGCCAGCTTGCGCAAAAGCTGGCTGGTCGCGACGATGTGGCGGTGACGCTGTCGCTTGCCGGCCGCACCGCTACGCCGGCGCCGCAGGGCGTACCGGTGCGAGTTGGCGGGTTCGGCGGCAGCAAGGGGCTGGCCCAGTACCTGGCGGCCGAGCGCATCAATGTTCTGATCGACGCGACCCATCCGTATGCGGCGGTCATGTCCGACAGTGCTGCACGCGCGGCCGAGTTGATCGATGTTCGCTTGCTGGCGCTGCGTCGGCCCGCATGGGTCGCTGCCGCCGGCGATCGCTGGATCGAAGTTGCAGATGCGCAGCACGCCGTCACGGCGCTTGGCAAAGAGGCGCGGCGCGTGTTTCTCGCCCTCGGTCGCCAGGAACTCGCGCCGTTCCGCCAGGCGCCGCAGCATCATTATCTGATCCGCAGCGTTGATCCGGTCTCGCCGCCGCTCGCGGTGCCGCACGCAACCTACGTGACCGGGCGCGGGCCGTTCAGCGAAGCCGAGGATCGCGCCTTGCTGCGTAAACACAAAATCAATGCGATCGTCTGCAAGAACAGCGGCGGCGAGGCGACCTACGGCAAGATAGCGGCAGCGCGCTCGCTGCGCATCGAGGTGATCATGATCAAGCGGCCTGATCTGCCCGAAATGCAGGCGGTCGACACGGTCGATGCGGTATTGGCCTGGCTTGATCATGAGGGCGCAGTTTGATTGATGCGTGGCGTGTAGACCAGCGGTGTGCGTCCCGGGCGGGCGATCACACGGGTTTGCGCGCTGCCGACGATCACGAGCGTTGCCATGTCGGCGCTGGTCGGGTCAGCCTGCGCGATTGTCGTCAGGTTGACGCGCTCGTCTGATCGGCCGACTGCACGACCAAATATGACCGGCGTCGCGTCCGGCAGGTGCGCGCGCAGCCGTTCAAACGCCTTTCCAAGCTGCCAGGGACGCGCGCGCGACACCGGATTGTAGAGTGCGATGACAAACCCTGCGTTGGCGGCTGCGTCCAGGCGGCGCTCGATCACGTCCCACGGCTTCAAGTTGTCCGACAGTGAGATCGCGCAGAAATCGTGGCCGAGCGGGGCGCCCACCCGCGCCGCTACCGCCAGCATGGCGGTGACGCCGGGCACGATCGTAATGTCCAGTGCGCGCCACGCAGGCGGGCCCGCTTCGATCTCGGCGCACACTGCCGCCGCCATGGCAAACACACCGGCGTCGCCACCGGACACGATCGCGACAAGGCTGCCGTCGGCCGCATGACGCAGCGCCGCTGCGGCGCGTTCTGCTTCCTCGCGATTGTCGAAGGGGTGCCGCGTCTGTCCGGGCCGGATCGGCGTCCGCTCCAGATAAGGACCATAGCCGTAGAGCGCGTGCGCGTCGGCGAGCGCGACCACGGCTTCGGGCGTGATCTGGCTAAGGGGACCCGGACCGATGCCGACGACTGTGAGATGTCCACTCACGCTTGCTGCTCCCAGCCCGGCACCAGCACGATCGCGAAATAGGGTGCGGTGTCGTCGGACTTCTTGATCAGCGGCAGCATGACGGCGTCGCCCATGGTGGCGCGTGCAACGTAGATCGCGCGTTCCAGCCGTCCGGCGTGCGCGAGCGCGGCACGCACCTTTGCGAGGTGGCGGCCCACTTTCATGATCACCGCCGCATCCGCGTCGGCGAGCCGGCGTTCGAGTTCGCGGACCGGCAGGGTCGCCGGCAGAACAACAAACACATCGTCGCCCTGAGCGATCGGGGTCGCGGCCGCCGACCAACATCCGGACATCCCGGTCACGCCGGCGATCACTTCGGTTTGGTAACGGCTGGCGAGCCGCACCTGCAGGTGCATGAACGAGCCGTAGAACAGCGGGTCGCCCTCGCAGATGACCGCAACGCGACGGCCGGCATCGAGATGAGCGGCAATCTCCTTGGCGGCGCCGTCGTAGAACGCCGCCATCGCGTCGCGATAGGCGTCGCAATCCTTCGCCACTTCGGTCGTGACCGGATAGCGCAGCGCCAGTTCTTCGACCCCGGCGCGCAGATGACCGGCCGCGATGGAGCGGGCGTTGCCGATCTCGCCGGTCTTGGCGAAATGCACGACCACGTCGGCGATCTGCAGCGCGCGCACGGCTTTCAGCGTCACTAGTTCGGGGTCGCCCGGGCCGACGCCGATCCCGATTAGGCGCGCGGCGCTCATGATGCGGGCCGCGCCAGCGCGTTGACCGCGGCGGCTGTCATCGCGCTGCCGCCAAGCCGCCCGCGCACGATCAGGTATGGGATCTCGTGCGCATCCTGCGCCAGCGCATTTTTAGATTCCGCTGCCCCGACGAAGCCAACCGGAAGGCCGAGGATCGCGGCCGGCCTCGCCGCACCGCGATCGAGCATCCCCAGCAAATGAAAGAGCGCGGTCGGCGCATTGCCGATCGCGACCAGCGCGCCATCGAGGCGATCGCCCCACAGATTGAGCGCCGCCGCCGATCGGGTGGTGCCGAGTTCGTTCCGCGAGCGCCGGAACGCGTGCATCGTTGAGCGTGCAGATCACGTCGTTTGCCGCCGGTAGAAATCTCCGTGTAATACCGTGCGCCACCATCTCGGCGTCGCAATAGATCGGCGCGCCACGCACGAGCGCGGCACGTGCCGCCGCCACGAAGTCGGGTGCGAACTCGACGTGCTTCGCAGCCTCGACCAGCCCGCAGGCGTGGATCATGCGCACGACGATCGCCGCCTCATCGGCGGAGAAGCGCACGAGGTCAGCCTCCGCCCTGATGATGGCGAAGGAACGCGCGTAGATGGCGGCGCCGTCGCGCAGATAGGCGCGCTCTTCAGGCATGGGCGGGCTCGCTTGTGTGGTGGGTCAAGCGGGCGACCTCGGCGGCGAGATTTTGCGGGTCCACATAGGCGCTCGGCGTTGCGCGCGCGGACCCCCCCTGGATGATGCCGTAGCCACGCTCGGTTCCCACGATGGTGAGCGGGGCCCGCGCCGGGTGGGCGCAGCCCTTGCGGCAGCCCGAGACGTGGATTGCGACCCCGCTGTCGGGCAGTTCCGCGACGCTCGCGATATCGCCAGCGAGTACGCGCGACGGGATCAGTCCGGACCCGCATGCGGGTTTGCCGGGACAAGCCACGATGCGCCGCCGCGAATCATTGGCGCGCATGATGAAGCCAAGCCTTTCGGCGTCGCGCGCGAGCGCCAGGGCGTCGGATTTGCTGATACCGAGCAGCAACAGGCCGCGCCCCGGTGCGGGCCGTACCGCCCAGGCGCCGTGCGCGGACGCCGAAGAGGCCAGTTCTTCGAGCGCATCGGCGTGGGCGTGTCCAAAGGCGAGCGCAATTCCGAGGGCGACAAGATTCTCGCGTAGAGGATGGAGCCCAATGATCTCTGCAGGTGGACGCGGCGTCGGCGACACTTGGTCAGGCTGCACGTGCCCAATTTTGCGGAAAGCGGCAATGTCTGACGTCCGTAGCACGTCGGCCGCGCGCGCGTCGCCGTGAGCAGCGATAATTCGTAGCGCGCCAACAACAACATGAACCGTAGCGTTGATCGGGATCGATCCGAGCGGTATCGCGGTTGCGGCGTCGCCACCAAGCGCGACATGAAACCGCGCTTCGCCGTTCGACGCGACAGCGCGCAAACGCACATCGGCCGCGACTCCATCAAGATGCAGGCGTCCGCCGCCGTCGACGACCACCGACACTTTCGGCGCGAGCGCAATGTCTCCATCGACGATCGCGGTGCGCAGCTGTGCGGCGATTGCTGCGGCATCAACCAGCGCCGCATCGTCGGCGAGCGGGTCGGTGATCACCGGCACACCGAGCGCTGCGATCCCAAGTGCCTCAACCTCGACCGCAAAGCGTGGCGCTGTGGCCGCAGTCAATCCGCGCACCTGGACGCTGCCGCGCGCGGTCACTTCGATGGTGCCGTTGCCGTGTCGGCGCGCCGCCCGACAGAACGCCGCAAATGCCGTCGGTTGGATGCGGTCCGCCGGCACGATGCGCGCCAGCAATCCATCGCCGGTCTGCATCGGTGTGAACAAGGCGGGGCATGCGCCGCAGCGGCTGGTCATAGCGATGCCTCGGCGACGCCGCGCAGCAGATCGGCACCGACATCATTCCTGCGTGGGTGCCAAAGGCCCAGTCGGCGCGCGGCCGCCAAGCGATCGGCGATCGCACGGGCCGCTTCAGGATTCTCGCGCACTAAGAATTCGCGCACCGTCTGATCGCCCAGGTACGCGGCATACACGAGATCAAATAATGCGCTCTCGACCACGTCGGTCGTGTGCGCGAACGCAACCAGCCGGTCGACTGTTTCGGCGAGTTCCGCCGCACCGCGCGGCCCATGACGCATCTGGCCGGCGATGAAGCGCGGATGGACGCGACCGCGCACCAGCCGCGCCAACGCTGCACCGAGCGGGCGCGCGCGCGGACGCTGTGGGTCGGTCGCGTCGAGTATGATCAAATCGACGGCGCGTCCGAGCAATGCCGCTGCCGATGCAAAGCCGCCGACGAACGCGGCGTCTTCCGCGCCATCAAGTAGATCGTGGCCTGGGTCGTCGCCGATGTGAAGCAAGAGGTCCGCATCAGCGACGCGCTGCGCGAATTGGCCGGGCAAGGCAAGACCGCCGCCGTCCGGACCGCCGTAGCTGTGCGAAGCTGCGGCCAGATAGGCAGCCCCGATGCTGGCGCGGTCGGCATCGCGTGCGATCAGATCCGCGACGCCCGCGCCATAGGCGCCAGGCGCCGTGCCAAAGATGCGTGCAAGCGCCGTGTCGCCGTTGCGCCGAACAATAGCGAGCGGGTTTTCGTCGGCGCTCTCCTCGCGCGCGGCTACCGCCCGCACCGCCGCATCGAGCAGCGCGATCTGACCCGGGAAAAGATCGCGGAAGAGACCGGAGATGCGAAACGTCACGTCGACGCGCGCGCGGCCGATGGCGGCCGTCGGCAGCACTTCGACGCCGGTGACTCGCGCGGTTGCGCCATCCCAGATCGGCCGGCAGCCCATCAGCCAAAGTCCTTGCGCGATCTCCTCGCCGCCGGTGCGCAAGGTTGCGCTGCCCCACAGGTCGATCACGAGCGCACGCGGCATCTCGCCATGGGTCTGCAGGTGGCCGCGCAAGACCTCCTCCGCAGCGAGCCGTCCGAAATCCACCGCGGTCGGTGAGGGCAGAGTGCGCGGATCGGCGGTGAATAGGTTGCGCCCGGTCGGCAGCACGTCGCGGCGTCCGCGCACCGGCGCGCCCGCCGGCCCCGGCGCGATCCGACGGCCGTCGAGGGCGGCGATCAGCGCATCGCGCTCCGCGCCGGCGCTTGCCGACCAGGCCGGATCAGCATCGTCGTGCGGCGCGGCCTCGCGGCCATACACGTGCAGCCCGTCCTTGATCGCGAGATCCTTGAGGTCGCACAGCCATGCGTCGATCCTGCGCAGGGCCTCGTCGGGTCCGCTGTCGCTGGCAACGCCCGCTTCGCGCGCCAGCGCGCTGCCCTGTGCGGTTTCAACGATCAGCCGCGCCAGTCGCTCGCGCCGCTTACGGTCGAGCCCATCAGCTTGCGCGTATTCGTCGACGAGGCGCTCGAGCGCACGCGCGTCGCCGGAAAGACCGGCGTTCACTAGCCGCGGCGGCAGGTGGCCGATGGTGACCGCCGCAATCCGACGCTTGGCCTGCGCCGCCTCGCCTGGATTGCTGACGATGAACGGATAAATTACCGGGAGTGGACCAACCAGAACGTCCGGAAAGCACGATGAGGTCAGCGCCACCGCCTTGCCGGGGAGCCACTCGAGCGTACCGTGCGCGCCCATGTGTACCAGCGCATCGACGCTTACGACGTGGCGCAGCCAGAGTCCAAATGCGAGGAGCGCATGTCGCGGCGGCAACGACGCGTCGTGATAATCGGCGCGCCGTTCGGTCGCACGCCCGCGGTCGGGCGGCAGTGCGACCAGCACATTGCCGAAGGAGCGCGCTCGGAAACGGAATGCACCCGCGCGCGCATCCGGATCGGCGGCAGCGTCGCCCCAGTGCGCCTCGATTTTCGCCACGACGCTGGCGGGCAGATCAGCAATGAAGCGCGTGTAATCCACGAGTGACAGCGTTGCCTCAGCGCTGCTGCCCTCGGCCAGACCGTCAAGCAGGGAGCGCGCAGTCGGCGGCGCATCGCTCACGGTGTAGCCCGCCGCCGCGAGATCGGCGAGCAGCGCGACGACGCTCGCCGGAACGTCCAGGCCGACCGCGTATCCGGTGCGGCCGGGCGCGCCGGGATAATCCGGCATCAGAATAGCAAGGCGCCGATCGGCGCGCGCGCGCGTTTGCAACCGCACCAGCGCGGCAGCTCGATCAGCAACACCATCGATGCGATCCGGTTCCGGCGTATTGGCGAGCGCCGTAAATGCGAGGCTCTCGTGTAGCGCCAGCGGGTCTTTGAATGAGATCACGCCGGCGAGCACGCGCCCGTCGAGCTCAGGGAGAACGACGTGCATCGCGAGATCGGCAGCGCCAAGTCCGCGCGCGCTGTCACGCCAAGCGGCGCGCTTGGTGGTCGCGATCACCGCCTGCAGCACCGGCACGTCCGGTCCGTCGAGCGGGGTGGATTCACCGGGCAGTGAACCGGCAGCGAACGCGGTGGTCGTAATGATGAGCGCCGGGTCGATCTGCGCTAGCGCATCACGCACGAATTTCGCCGCGTCCTTCTCCTTCAGGCTGGTCACCACCAGCGGCGCGGGTGCGAGCCCACGCGCAGCAAGCGCATCGCAGAGCGCATCGATCGGCGCCGTGTCGGCGGCGAGCAGCGCTGCGCGGTAGAAGATGATCGAGACGACCGGGCGCCTCGGTATGGCATCCACCTCTCTCCGCTTGCAGGAAGAGGCGGTCTCGCTGCGAGACTCGGGCAAAAAGGCAGAAAGTGCAGCGATCAATCGCCCGACACTGACCGCGCCCTCGCCTGGCAAGTACCCGGCGAACCGCGGCACCGGCTCCGGTTCGCGAAACTCCGGCGCCGCGCCCGCGTGTCGTGCCAGCCGCCGCAACAGGGCGCGCAGATTGCCTTGCCCGCCCTCGCGAAAGTAGCGCAGCAATGTCGCGAGCTCATCCGCGGGCAATGTCGATGTATCGGCGAGCCGCGGGTCGTCGCGGTCCTCGCCCGGCAGGAGCGCGAGCGCGATCCCGCGCGTAGATGCCAAGGCGGCGAGCTGCTCGGCACCGTAGCGCCACCAGTCGAGTCCGCCCAAAAGGCGCACCAAAATCACCTTGGCGTGGGCGCCGACCCTGTCGATCCATAGATCGACGGAGAGCGGATGGCGCAAATCGCGCAGATGCGCAAGCCGCACGCTCGGTAATGCGTTGCGCTCTGCCGCCCACGCGGCGGCAAGGCCGGCGAGATCGCTGTCTGCAAACGAGAGCACCACGATGTCACCCGGCGACTGGCCGAGATCGACCGGCTCGACAATCTCATCGAGGGTCGTCGATGTGGTGGCGAGAAGGTGCATGGGTGAGTGCCATCGATCGAAACATATCCTAATCCAACAACGCGCGCACCACGCTTGCACGATCCAAACCGTTCCGGCCGATCACCACCAGCCGCCCATTGCGGGCCTCGCCCGCGTTCCACAGCCGGTCGTATTGATGGCTCACGCGCGACCCCACGGCCTGAACCAGGAGCCGCATCGGCTTGCCGGCAACTGAAACGAAGCCCTTCATACGCAGGACGTCAAAGGCTTCGGCGACTTGCGTCACCCGCGCCGCGAGGCTTGCAGGGTCGGCGACCTCAGGCAGCGGCACGACGAAACTCGCGAAGTCGTCGTGATCGTGTTCGAGCTCAAGATCATGGTGCGTGCGCCGATTCTCGATATCCTCTTCCGTGCCGATGCCGAGCCCCAGCAGAACCGCCGGATCGACCTTTCCGTCGGCAACACTCACGATCTTGACCGCGCGCGGCAGTGCGCGCGCAATCTTGGCGGTGGCCTCGTCGGCTTTGCTGTCGGATACGAGGTCGCGCTTGTTGAGAACGACAAGGTCGGCACATACGATCTGATCCTCGAACACTTCCTCGACCGGGTTGTCGTGATCGAGCGCGCCGTCGGCGGCGCGCTGACGCGCTAATGCCGCAAGGTCGTTGGCAACCCGACCTTCGGCGAGCGCTGCCCCGTCGACCACCGCAATGACGCCGTCAACGGTGACACGGTTTTTGATCGCCGGCCAATGGAACGCCTGCACCAGCGGTTTGGGTAAAGCGAGCCCCGAGGTCTCGATAACGATATGTTCGACCGCAGGACGCCGCTTGAGAATAAGATCGAGCGCCGGCACGAACTCGTCAGCCACCGTGCAGCACAGGCAACCGTTGGCGAGTTCGACGATGTTCTCCTCCGGGCAGGCATCATCGCCGCAACCTTTGAGAATCTCGCCGTCGATGCCGACATCGCCGAATTCGTTGACGATCACCGCCAGCCGTCGTCCACGTGCGTTGGCAAGCACGTGGCGGATCAGGGTCGTCTTGCCGGCGCCCAGGAAGCCGGTGACGATGGTGCAGGGGACCCGAGCGAGCGAAGCGTTGTTGGTCATTGCGCAAACCGACGTGTTGATGATTGGTGAGAACGGTGGGTCAAGTCATCAGGGCGCGAGCTCATCCCTGCTCCTCGACGAACCCGATCGGCGGCATGCGGGCGATGAGCCCGCGCTTGAGCACCTCCGGCCGGCCGCGCCACGGCAGAATGCCATCAGGTGCCCCCGCGAGCATCCGCGCACCGTCGATCAGTGCTACCCCGCAGGTTGGATCGAGCCCGCCGAATATATAAGTCCAGGAACCATTGGCGCGCATGGCGGCACTAGCGCCACGGGTACAGTTAGCGAGGCATTTGACGCGTTGGACGGTGATACCGCTACCGTGTGCGGCCGCGCTTGTCGCCGTCGCCAACAGCGCGCCTGGACGCGGCTCATCCGGTTCGCCCGCCCGCCGGCAAGTGACGCAGATATATATTGTCGGGCCCGTCCTCACGGGTTGGGTCTTCCGGTGCCCAGGATTGCTGAAATGCTTCGCAAAATTCGCGACAAACCTCTGCCTCGCCGGGTGCCGCGCAGATCGAGAAGCGCCGAGGCACCCCGCCCGGCCACGCCCGAACCAACGGCAGGTCTCCTGGCTCGCGGGTCTTTGCCCGTCACCGCCTTCCCGGGTTAACCCAGTGACGTCGTGGTTCGGGCTCGCCGCTGACAGTTGCGGGGGCAGCTGCGGCCTTGGAACCTGGGTTCCGCACCGCATTCCCTGTTCGCTCTCTGATTGAGAGACCGTTGGTGGGTGGACTTAAGGGCCGCAGGAGGATGATTGTCAATGCGGGCGTGGAGCGCCAAGCTTGTCCTCAGTAACACCGGCAACGTGCTGACCGGGCACCGCTTCGAGTTCGCGCGGCAACCGAGACTGCAGGATTTCGGGTTCGCCGATGTTTTCGTCGATGAGGTCGGGCCACGCACCGGGATTCTCCCCCGCGCAGTGGTTCAACATCCGCGTCTATGTCTTGCGCAATCGCATTCCGCGCGACGGCGGGCATGCACGCCAGGCCGGCAGTCGCCGCCTGCGAAGGAAGTCCCGGCGTGAGGTCATGGTCGAGGGTCAATGTCTGCTGCGCGCGCTTCCCATCCTGCCGCAGTCATTGGTCAGTACATCTTTCGGCAGCCAAAGCGGCTACTCGGAGCCTTGCCTCTAACACAGCAAAAGCCTGCTCAATGTCGTTTGCGATGTGCCGCTGCCGTGTGTTGACATTGCGAATTTGCGCGCGCCAGCGGAGTTCACGGCCGGCACCCTGGTCCTCCTGCCAGAAGCGAAGGATAAAGACCTGATCGGGAGCCTTCCGTTGCGAATTCACCTGCGGGACCCTCATCCTGCATTGAGCTTACGATCGACGAGACGCGATTTTGTCTGCGGCTCTATCTAAAAGTTATCGGCGCAGAAATCCGTGGGGAGTCACGGAGCGCTCACGCCTCAGTCACGCTAAAAACACAAAACAGCTTCCCGCTCGTTTCGAAGCAAAGCCGTTTGGCGAGGGGAGCGAATCGATTCGGTCGGAACGAAAGTTCGCTAACTGAAGAGCTCCCGGCGACAAGGATCTTTTGCAAGGCAGGCGGCGCGGACCATCCTTGGCGGACGGCACTCAAGTGTGCCGACTTAGCCACGTTCTACGACCGCGGATCGGCAAGCCGCGTGCGCAAGGCCTGAAATGCATCGAAGGTTTGAAGGGCCCGAATCTCATCGACAACCCGCCGCGTGGCAGGGAGTGGGGCGATGTCGAGTTCGGCTTTGAGCAACTTACACCACTGCTCGTAATATCGGATGGCTTCACAACGGCGCTCGTCGAGCGCGAGCAGCGTCAAAAAAATGCGCACCAACTCTTCGCGGTAAGGGTCGAAGCGGAGCGCATGCCGGGCCAAGCCGATTGCATCGTGGTAAAGCTCGACGGCCCCCAAGCGGCGAACAACCATCGTCGCTGTACGCAGGAAGAGTGAATGCAGCCGCTCACGTTCCTCGAGGATCCAGTCACCGTCATCGCCGTCCAGGAACGGCCCTTCGTAGCGGTGGAGAACTGCGGCGACATAATTGAGCTGATTGCAATCGAGCAGCGCGTCGGGGTGCTTGAGTGCAAGTGTCGCGGCCTCCTGTAACGCCGATGCGTCGATATCGAGCCAGGGTGCGTACTCGAGGATTGTCTCCGAGCCGACGGTAAGGAGGCCCTGTCCCTCTTCGCTCTCTGGCTGCGTCCCCAACAACTTGCGCAACCGCCAAATCGCGGAGTTGAGCGCGCGCCTCGCGCGTTCGGCGTCAAGCTCCGGCCAAAATAGATCGGCGAGGCGTTCACGCCGGTGCGGCCGTCCCGGATAGGTGAACAGGAAACTGGCCAGTCCCCGTCCGGCCGGCCCGAGTTCCGACCAAGTGCGATTGTCCACACCTGCAACTCGGAAAACTCCGAGCAGTCCAACACTCAGCATGGCGGCGCCCCCATGCGCTTGCTGCTCCGGACGGGCCCGCCATTGGGTTGGCGGGCCGTGCTCCCGTGCAGCGGGCTGGTATCGGTTGATTCAACTCTGCGTTCACCATCCCCAGGCTCGGCCCGCCAGACTAGAAGGCCAAACTGGGGGTATAAACAAACCCTAATGCCGGTGGTTAAAGCGTACCTGTGATTGGGATCACACCGCCCGACGATAATTTCGCGAGCCTTGACCGTGCCGCAACCGCCTCGAACCGAGCCCGAAGCACGGTGGTCGGCGAAACGTGCTGGCGATTGGCGCTTCGGCTCCGGGCTCTAGCAGCATGGCTGCGCAGAAACGCACTGCGTCGACTCGCGCTCGTCTCATTTGCTTCGTAACGTGGCCTGCAAATGACAGGGGCGTCCGCGACGGGTTTGCGTGCAACGCTGAGCAGCTCTCTATGGTGCTGCTCGGCCGTCGCCCCTCAATCGAACCGTGCCCGCCGGCCGCGCGACGAGTTGGACGGCGGCTTCCAGCAGTTGTTCACGGCTGAACGGCTTGGAAAGTATAGCCGTGCTTGCGAATGCGCGCGGCAGGCTTTCATGACCGTATCCGGTTACAAAAACGAAAGGAATCTTTCGACGCGTCAACGCAGCAGCGATCTTGTCGACCGGACTGCCGCGCAGGTTCCCATCAAGCAGCGCCGCACTGATCGCGGAATTTTCGATGAGCTGGAGTGCCTCCTCAGGAGTGCCGGCCGGGCCGATGACCTCGGCGCCTGCTTCCTCCAGGCCATCAACGAGGTCTAGCGAGACGAGTGGTTCATCCTCGACCACGAGAAAGCGAAAGCCCGCCAGCCGCAAAGCGGGCCTAGCTCCAACAGTGACCATTTGAGGAACTTCTGCTTCGACAAAACGCGCTGCTGCCGGCGGTTCAGAAGGCGACACTCTCGCAGGAAGCGGTAGGACAATCTCCCAGGCGATGCCCGTCGCTCCGATCAACATGCGCGAATTCCCGCCCTCACTGCGGGCGCTTTGCTCAATCAATGTCGTGCCGAATCCTCGCGTGATAGGCGCTGAAACCGGTGGGCCCCCTTGCTCAACCCATTTCAGATGGAGCAGCCCGTCCTCGATCGTCCAATTGATCGTGACCCACCCTTTGTCCGTCGAGAGCGCACCATGTTTTGCTGAATTTGTCCCCAACTCGTGCAGCATCAAGGCGACGTGCTGCACCATCTGCGGTTGCATGTGGACTGGTGGTCCCCATGCGGTGAGCCGCGACTTGTCGATCGGGCCAAGCTGCAGCTGATCGCGGATGACGTCGCGAAGATCGGCGCCCTTCCAGACCGTACTCGTCAACAGCGAATGAGCACGTGCCATCGACTGAATGCGCCCCGCGAAACTCGACGCGAAGACAGCCGGGTCCCTGGTGCTGCGCAACGTGTGCTGCACAATCGCCTGGACGCTTGCGAGCGTGTTCTTGACGCGATGATTGAGTTCTTCGATCAGCAGTTGTTGGGTGCGCCGCGCCTGGACCTGAGCCGCAATATTACGAAAGTGACAGACGACGCCGAAGCGTCCCTCGGGCAGCGTTATACGGTCCAACCGCCACTCGTAATACTCGGTGACGTTGCGATCAATGCGATACGCGGCACGCTCTGGCGCGACGTATGGCTCGCCGGTGGCCAGCGTGTGTCGGAAGATTTCGGCGACCTCGTCAGCAAACCTCTTTTCCCAAAGAATGTGGACAACCTGGTCGAGATCGCGGCCAATCAAGTTCGGAATATCGCCAAACGCGGGTCGGGCAACTGGGTTGACCTCCCGGATGCGGAAGTCGGCATCGATCAGGTAGACCCCTAACGGAGATTGGTTGAAGAGTGTTTCGTGTTGCGCCGCGCGGTGCAGCAGCGCTTCTTCGGCCCGCTTGCGTTCTGTCGTTTCTGTGCACGCACAGAACATTCCGGCAATCTGGCCGCTTTCGTCGCGAACCGGAGAATATGAGAAGGTAAACCAGGTTTGCTCGTCATAGCCCTTCCGGTTCATCACGAGCGGCAGGTCTTCGCGATAAGTGGCCTCGCCGGAAAGCGCAGTATCGATCAGCGGGCTGATATCCGGCCAAATTTCCGACCAGATATCGTAAAAGCGCGCCCCCAGCGAACGCGGGTGCTTAGCGCCGAGAATTTCCGCGTATGGGTCGTTGTAAAGGAAGCCGAGGTCCTTTCCCCACGCCACAAACATTGGAAATTTCGAATGAAGAAGTAGGGCAACGATCGCGCGTAAGGATTGGGGCCAAGTTTCGGGCACGCCAAGCGGCGAATTGGACCAATCGTGGGCGCGCATCAGCGCTCCCACTTGGCCGCCGCCTTCCAGAAAAGCACGATCCCGTGTCGCGTCTGCCGAAATCGACCGCGTAAGCTCGCTCCGCACAACCGACCTTTGCATGAAAGAAGATTAGCCCAGGATGAGCGGAACGTTGCGCATGACTCGCCCAAGCGCATTCGACGAAACGATCTCATCACCTTTTGGTTCCGGCGCAGTGACGCAATAATGAGATTGCGGAATACACCAAGGCATTGGCGCCCAATTCAACCCGTTACCGCTCGCGCAATCCGCCGGGCGGGCAATCGATTGTTGGTTAGTGGCACCAGCCATGAGTTTTTTTGCCGCAACACCATCCACGGTATTCCGTTGCGCGAGACAGGGCATTTCGCCCGCGGATTCGAGCGACTCCTGCCGGTCAAATAGGTCGGCGCCCACTTCCTCCATAGTCGGGTGATATCAGTGTCCGTAGAGTGTATAGCTCGTGCACCACGCGGCGATGACATCTGTTGAATAGTCCCACTCCTTGGCCTCCCAATTGTCGTCGGCATAATCCATGTCACAGGCGAGCTCCATGGCCCCGCCACACGGCGTCTTGAAGTACCAGAAGTAGTTAGAGCCGAGCACGTGACGTCCAGGGCCGACATAGGTCTTCCAGCCCTTCTCGGTCAGACGCCGGCCGCCCATCATCACCTCGTTGAAATCGCCGACATGGAATTCGATGTGGTGCAGCCCGCCGGGAACGTCTTCCTTTTTGATCAGGAACAGGTTGTGATGGTCGTGCGAGCCTTGCGCGCGCAGGAAGCAAGAGCGATCGCGATAGGCATCGGTGAGGCGAAAGCCCAGCCGCTCGATATAAAAGTCACGTGCCCGGTTGAGGTCGGGCACGTAGAGGACGATATGGCCGATGCTGCGCGGTTGGTGAGGCGCTTGAAAATTCACACGCTGGTTGGGAGCGCGCTGCGGCGGCAGTCCCGCCACGTTGATCAAGGCCGGCTTGGCATCATAAGCATGGCGCTTGGTGACCTGGAACGCGATCGCGTAGCCGGTGGCGTCGATCGTTCGGAGCACGCCTTCCGTGCCCATCACCACCTGTCGATCCTTACTTAGTTCGGTGCCGATCCTCTGCAGCTCGTTCGCATCGTCGACGCCCCAGACGATCTCACGGGCATTGGTGTCCGATCCCACCGCCATCGGCAGCGATCGGTCCGCCGCTCCGCGCAAAAGGACGCTTGTACCGTCCAAAGCTTCGAAGGTCGCTCCGCTCGCACCTTTCTCAGTCTCGTTCAAACCGAAGTCACGGAAAAAACGCTGCGCATCGGCCATTTCCTCGACACCGAGGACAACGTTGTCGACTCCGCGGATATTCATCTGTCCCTCCTTACAAAGTCTCAGAAGGCATGTGCCAGCGTTGCCCGCACGCGATTGCCGAGCGTGATGGCATCGGTGATCGAGGTCGGCGTCGGGTTGAGTTCCCAATCGCCGACTTGGACCGACGCCTCGACCACGAGCTTGCAGCGCGCCCAGCGCCGCGTCATGAACCGTTCGAGCAGATCGGGAATATCCCCGTCGCTCGCCAGCAACTCGGCAAGGACTACGGCATCTTCCACCGCCATAGCGGCGCCCTGCGCATGATGCGGCGTAGTAGTGTGGGCAGCATCGCCCACCAGCACAACGCGGCCACGATACCAAGGTTCAGGAACAAGCACGGTCTCGAGCGGCTTGTAGACCACGTCATCTGAGCGAACGATGCGCTCGCGCACATCGGCTGCCAAGCCACGATGTCCATGCAGGCGTTCGTGCATAAGTTCATGCAGGCGATGCTCCGGCATCCGGGGGTTGCCCGGTTCCGCGGTGGTCAGGAACATGTACATGGAGTTCTGCGTCAGCGGGATCAGCCCGGCCTTGTTGGGACCATAGAATGTGGCGCTGTAATCCATGTCGGGCGACTTCTCCGTGCTGAAGCGCCAACAGCCCTGGCCGGAGAAGCGCGGCACGTAAACGTTGCCGAACACTAGCTCACGAATATTGGAATAGGTGCCATCTGCGCCGACTACAAGGTCGTAGCGACCGCTACTGCCATCGGTGAGCGCAACGTCCACGGCCGCGCCGCTGTCGTGCAGCGTTTTGACGCTTACACCAAGACGAATATAGGCGCCGAGCGCGGTCGCCTCAGACACCAAAATGTCCTGCAGGACCGGACGCGGAATACCGCAATGGCCAATCAGATCGAGCCCTTCGATCGCAGGCATGACTCGCTCGCCCATCAAAATGCCGTCGGCGTCGAAGTAGAGCTGCCGCTTGTAGACGAAGCCGCGCTCGATGCAGCGATCGGCGATACCCAGAGCCTTGTATGCGCGGATGGCATTGCCCGGCTGAATGATGCCCACGCCACGCATGGCCCACGTGGATTTGATCTCGATCACATCCGCATGAATGCCCGCGCGGCCCAGGCCGATCGCCAGCGAGAGCCCGCCGATCCCTGCGCCCACGATGAGGATTTTGCGTGGTACGGCCATCGGCAGTTTGCCTCAAAGGTGCCCGTGGCGGGCTCAGGCAGGATTTAGTGCGGCTCGGCCGCGTGCTGTCAACATAATTTCTCTCTCGCGGGAATTATCCCGTTCGCGCCTGCAGTAAACGGCGCGACCTGCAGCCCTTAGCGTGTTTGGCGTCACTGATTTAGTTGGTCAGTTCGACAGGATCGCGACCGCGCGCGTCCATCCGGCCGAGGCGCGATAAACGTTGACCGGGAAGCAGGCGATCTCGAAACCGTCCGGCGGCAGGACCTCGAGATTGTGCAATTTCTCGAGGTGAGAATAACCAATTTCGCGTCCGGCCCGATGTCCCTCCCAGATCAGCCCGACATCACCGGTCTCTTGCACGCGTTTACGCGTGAAGGAAAACGGTGCATCCCAGCTCCAGCCGTCCGTGCCAACGAGGCGCACGCCACGCTCGAGCATCCACAACGTCGCGGCTTTGCCCATCCCGCAACCGCTGTCGAGATAGTTCTCTTGCCCATAGCGCGCGCCGGCGCTTGTGTTGACGACAACGATTTCGAGCGGGCGCAGCTCATGACCGATGCGCTTGAGCTCGGCAGCCACGTCACCGGGCGTGGCGACGTAGCCGTCGGGCAAATGCCGGAAGTCAAGCTTGACCGCCGGCTGGAAACACCATTCAAGCGGCACTTCGTCGATGCGCCAGGACGGCTCACCACCCGGCTTGAGCGCGTGGTTCATGCTCGAGAAGAAGTGGTACGGCGCATCAAGGTGCGTGCCGTTGTGAGTACTGATGCGGCATCGCTCGGTCGCGGCGTACTCGCCGTCGGGCAGTTGGTCGATGCGCACGCCCATGTAGTCGGCTATGCGCGACGCCGTCTGGTGATGGTCCTGATATTCGATCTGCGCCAGCATGTGGGGCGGATCGCTCGGGATATCGGCCCGCATGGGCGCGGAAATGTCGATGAATCTGCGTGTCATGGGAAGTCTCTTTGGTCGCAACCTGTCCATTCCTCTTCGCGTGCGGCGGAGCCCGAGGGGCAATCTTCAGGAATCGGTGCCCTCGAGTAGCC
Source organism: uncultured Alphaproteobacteria bacterium (assembly GCA_963833605.1). Taxonomy (GTDB): domain Bacteria; phylum Pseudomonadota; class Alphaproteobacteria; order Rhizobiales; family Xanthobacteraceae; genus JAFAXD01. Next base: position 354,478 of record CAWHYZ010000017.1, on the reverse strand, counting down.
GCTGCGGCTCACGCTTGCGTTTGCGCGCGCCACCAGCGAGTCCGTTGAGGAATAGCTCGGCGACGAACTCGGTGTAGGCATCGAGTTGCTTCCGAGTCGGCTCAGCGCCCATCAACTCCGCAAACAGCGCGCGCTCCGCCATCGGAAAGCTACAGGCACCGATCATGGCCAGAAACAGATGCCGCGGGTCGATACGGCGCAGTTCTCCGGATGCCACGCCCTGCTCGATGATCGAGGCTAACTCCTTGCAAGTTCCATAGACCATGTCCTGGCGTAGCTGCCGAGCCTGCTTGGATTTGCTGTGGATAATCCGTTCGATGATCAAGTGGTGCAGCGAAGGATCCTCGTAGAGCGTTTCGAGCAGAACCACTATCCGCCGCCGGATCTTGTCGGTGACCGAGACGGCTTGCGCCGAGTTCGACAGCTGACGATCACGAAGTTCGGCCCCAGCCTGCAGCGCGGCGGCGACCAGCAGCGCCGACCGGTCGCCGAAGTAATAGCGGATCAGCGCGGGGTCGACACCGGCAGCCCGCGCGATATCAAGCCGGGTGATTTGCGCCGGGGGCGTCATCTTCATCAGCTGGCGCGTCGCGGAGATGAGCGTCGCGCGCCCAATCGCCGGCATGTCCTTCTGCGGTCGACCTTGCCTGCGTCGTTTGCGCGGGGCTTGCGGGCGTGCAGGCATGAAAGTTTGCTCAATCGTGGGTTTCAACGAAACTGATAGGGCATCCCGAACCGGTGTGACAATCACAAACCCAGTTAGTTCGGCTCCCGCGTCGTTTGGGCATGAATCTCCAGGAGCTTTTGCACGAACGTCGGGCCGGCGGGCCCGCGCTATGCCGCATTCACAGGCGATGCCGAAACGCATGACATGCTTGCTCGCCGCTTCAATACGCTCGCGAGTGCCATCGGCACCATCCTTGGCATGCACCACTCCCAGGTAGAGCTCGGTCTTCGGGTCGAGGCGCAGGTCGTCGAACGGCCTGAAGAAGGCTTCGTCGGTGCGCTCGACGGGAACCGGCATGTGGATGAAGGCGAGCGGATGCGCGATGACCTTGGCCAAAGCATTGGCAAACTCGACCATCTTGCCGCCATCGCGCGGCTCGATGAAATGCTTGGCCTCGAAATCGCCGTAACAGAGGTGGATGCCCAGTTCGACGTCGGCCGGAATCCGCGCACAGATGCGCCGCATGCGCGCCAGGATCTCATCCTTCGAAACGTCTCCACGCTGCGTCCGGCCGCGATAGTCCTGGCCGTCCCAAAACACCATCTCCATGCATACGTCCCATTGTATGCACAGTTTGTCGTGCGGAATTTCCGCACACAGCACGTCGACCTCGGCCAGCATCGCCTCCTCGTAAGCCCGCTCGATCGCCGCCGCGTCCGCCATTGTACAGAATGAGTTCACCACCGCGAATGGAGTCGGCAAGCATACTTGGAAGCGCACGTCCTGGGGCAGCTCGCCTCGTTCTTGGGCACGGATGAAATCCAGATACGACGCGCGTGCCTCGCGCGCGTAGCCGAGTTCGCCGAACACGATGTCCTCGCTTCGAACGCCGTCGCCGAGCCGCAACTCCAGAAACCCGGTAAGTGGCCGTGCTGTGTTGGTGGCGGCTAGGAAAGGGTTGGCACGAAAGAGTGGATACTGCCAGCTCACCCAAAGTCGCCGCCCGCCCACCTCGCCATCAGGTACCCGCCGCAGACGCCGGCCCAAGACGCGACCAAGCGTGCGAAAGACTTCGGGAACGCTGTCGAGACCGATACTACCCACGAGATGCACGTGCTCGGGAGCCGATGCCGTCATGATGTTCCTCCCCATTTGACTCGCCGGCTCGCCCCGACGCCGTGTTCCCGCAACATTGACTATTCCCTGCGAAAGGAATATCAATTTTCCAACAATAATCAAACTGCGACGGAGCGTATCCGAATCCGCGTCACGGTTCGATACGAGAAGCCCGCGGATCGATCCGTCTATCGTGCTGGTCCAATTCAAGCACCTCATGCACCCGGATGGGAGGCCGGTCGCATGGCCGTCGTGCAGCAAAAGCCCCCTACGGTTGGCGCCGACATCAACTGCACGTCGCTCACGAGCTGCCTGCAGAGGACCCGATGACGGCGCAGGCGATTTCGTCGAAATCCACTTTGCATCCGCTCGATCGCCTCGAGTTCCACCTGTGTTCGCGTGACCCGCCCGATTGCCTTCCTTGGGGTCTTCGGGATGTTGGTTGTCTCGGGTCTCACCATGATCGACGTGGTGGCGCGCTGGTTCCTCAATCAGAGCATCGCGGCCACTAACGAAGTCATTGCGATGACCTTCGCGGTCGCGGTCTGCGCCTGCATGCCAGCCGGGCTAGCGCAACGGGTCAGCCTCAGGGTCGATCTGCTCGAGACCAAGCTGAGCGCGCGCTGGAGGGCGTGGCTGACCGCGATCGGCGACATCGCGCTCACCGTGTTCTTCCTGATCCTGGCTTGGCGGGTGGCGCTCTATGCGATTGAACTTGGCGGTCAGGCGCGCACGACCATCATCCTGCGTTGGCCGCAGGCACCGTTCATGTTTGCGGCGGCTGTTCTCCTCGGCGCCGGCGCGCTCGTCCAGTTCGCCATCACCTTGAACTCGTTCCAACGCGCGCTTGCCGCCGACGTATCAGCTGACACTCGTTCGTCGGTGCCGGTCAAGGCATTCGTGTTGCTCGTCGGCCTGATGACGGTCGCCTTGATGATCGTTGGCTTCGTCGACTTCCGGATGTTTGCGCAGTTCGCGCAAGCCTACCCCGGCACAACCGTAACGCTCGCATGCGCCCTGCTGTGGGGGATCCTGTTGGCCTACGTGCCGTTGGCCGCGGTGATGGGGCTCATGGGCATCGTCGGAAGCGCGCTGTTCATCGGGTTGATCCCAAGCCTGAGCGTGTTCGCGACGGAGACGACCGGATTTCTGACCAATAGCAACGTAGCCGTCTTGCCGCTTTTCCTCATGATGGGCAGCTTCGCTGCTGTCGCGGGCCTCGCAGACGACGCCTACGAATTTGCCAACGTCGTGCTGCAGCGTTTCAGGGGTGGGTTGGCCATGGCGACGATCGGCGGCTGTGCCGGATTCGGAGCCGTCACCGGCTCCTCGGTTGCGACCGCGGCCACCATCGGGCGCGTCGCGCTGCCGGAGATGCACGCGCGCGGCTATTCGCCAGCGCTGGCGACCGGCAGCGTGGCTGCTGGCGGGACCCTTGGCAACCTGGTTCCGCCAGGCTCCGGCCCGCTGGTGTTGTTCGCGTTGCTCACCGAAGCATCGATCGGGCAACTGTTCATCGCTTCCGTGCTTCCCGCGGTCTTGGTGGTCGTCGCCTACCTGATCACGATCGCAGCCTTTGTTCGTGTGGTGCCGACGTCCGCGCCGGCGGCAACGCGGCGCCGATCCGGTGAACTGCGCGCCGCGCTTCGACGCTGCGTTCCGCTGCTCGCGCTGTTCGTGGTAGTGCTCGGCGGAATCTACCTCGGCGTATTCACGACGACGGAGTTGGCCGCGATCGGCGCTTTCATGGCGTTCTTGATAGCGCTGTTGCGGGGGAAGCTGTACCAGCGCGGCTTCTTCGCGGTCATGGCAGAGACCACCGCCGTCACCGCAATGGTCTACAGCCTGATCTTCGGGGCGCTGATCTTCTCGTTCTTCTGCGAAGCCTCGCAGCTGTCCAAACTGATGACGACCTACATCGCCGACCTCGCGCTGCCCCCGCTCGTTCTCATCACGGTGCTGATCGCCATTTTCATTGTACTCGGCACGTTCATGGACTCCTATGCCGTGATGATCACTACCGTTCCGATTGTGACCCCGCTCGTGATCGGCGCCGGCTACGACCTGGTCTGGTGGGGCATCATCAATCTGTTCGTCGTGGAGATCGGCGGAATATCTCCGCCATTCGGACTTAACATGTTCGTCCTGAAGAGCATCCAAGACGTGCCACTGTCGGTAATCTTCAAGGGCGTCATTCCGTTCTGCGTGGCGGCCGTGATCACGCTGATGATTCTCGTGCTGTTTCCGCAGATCAGTCTCTGGTTGCCATCCACCATGGTGAATTGAAGCGTGTCACAATTTCCGGTGCGCGATCGCGCTAATCGTGAGCTCAAAATATGAGGGAGGATCACATGTCCAAGAATCGCCGGGAATTTCTCCTGTCCGCGTCGGCCGGTGCGGCCGGGCTCGGCCTCGCACTGCCCGCATCGGTGACGCCCGTTTCGGCACAGGCGGCGACGCTTCTCTTCGGCACAACCAACACACCGCAAATTCCCGTCAATGTGCTGGTGATGCATCCGTGGGCCAAGCGTATCAACGAGCAAGGCAAGGGTATCGTCACGATCGACGTCAGGGACGGGCCGACGTTCGCCAATTTCATGAACTATTACGATCGAGTGATTGCCGATGCGGTCCAGATCAGTTGGGGCATACAGTCGTTGGTCGCCGGCAAGTTCATCGGCTCGCTGGCGCCCAGCCTCCCGTTTACCTCGGATCTGGCGGAACCCGCGTCGGTGGCCTATTGGCGCCTGCTCAAATCCGGGCAGCTCGACAATGAATATGCCGATATCGTGCCGCTGTTCGTCTGCGTATTTTCGCAAGCGAGCCTGCACACGCGTCGCCCGCTGCAAAAACCCGACGACATCGCCAATCTCAAGATCGCGACCGGTTCGAGGATCATCAGCGACGTGATCGCACGGCTCAACGGCACACCGATTTCCATCCCGCTGAGCGATACCTACGAAGCGCTGCAGCGCGGCACGGTCGACGGTATCGTCACTCCTTGGACCGCGATTTTGCCGTTCAAACTCTACGAAGTGCTGCGCTATCACGTGGACACGGAGCTCGGCAGCAATGTCGGCGCCGTCTTCATGTCCAAGAAGCGGTTCGCCGAATTGGCGCCGGCGGCACAGAAAGTCATCATGGATAACTCCGTCGAGCCGGAAAGCAGGCACTTCGGCGCGTTCTGGGACAGCGAGAACAATCGCGGCCGCGAGGCCGTGCGCGCGATGCCCGACCACACGTTGGTGACGTTGTCGCCAGAGCAATCGGCTGGCCTGCGCGAGCGCCTGCAGCCGGTGCGCCAGGCATGGGCTCAGAGCACACCCAAAGGCGCGGCGATTCTGCGGACCTATGAACAACTTCTGGCTGACGTTCGGGCCGGGCGCTGATGACTCGAATTCATGCCAAAGGCCGTGCGTCGGCCTGTCTGGACTTCGTTACCTCCCGCGCATTACGAGCTGTGGGTCAACCCCGAAACGGCGATGAGCAGGAGTGTGCCCAACGCTAAACCGACCACGCCGAGGGCGGAGAACACAAAGACCTGCCAGCCCTTCAGGCGCACGCGGTCGGGATCATCGAAGAATGCGGTGAGTTCCTTGCTGATCGGGATCACGGGCAACAGCTGCGCCAAACTGGCGCAAAAGCACCAAATTGCGCCATTGTGCTTTGCCGCCGGGACGGTCCACCAGAGCAGCGCCACGCCGGCGAGCCAGAACCCAAGCACCCAATAGAGAACGACGAACGTATGGGAGCCAACGCCGTAGCCAGCCACCGAGCCGAGTGCAGTCTGCAGCAGACAGGATCCCCGCAGCCAGCTCTCCTTGCACACCACTTCGCGTTCGCGCTCGCGGCCGAGATAGCGGATATCGTCGGCGGCGTCGCGGTCGCCTGCATTCGTGAACGCAGCGGCGAGTTGGGCGTATGGTGTGGGGCTGTAGTCAGGATCGAGCCTTGCCCAATTGTCCCACCACTTCATTGAACGCTCGCGCAATTGCGACTCGGTATCTCCTTCAAATCCTCCGACGTGGCCAAAAGTAAATCCGTCCAAGCGGAGCCGTCGCGAGCCAGTCGACGCGTCGCTTGCAACCATCAGATTGCCTACCTTGGCGTTTCGCAGGTTCAGGACGTTGGACGTGGCGTTGCCCCTGGTACAACCCGCGAACCTTTGCCCGTCGAGTTGCAGCTCTCCTGCAACCGACGCGCCGGAAAGATCAGCATCAACGAAGCTGGCCCCGCGCAGATCAAGATTGCCGCCGACATTTGCGAAAACCAGGACGGCCTTGTCGGCGTGACAGGCGACACGCATGAACAAATCTCCGCCGACCTTCAAAGAGTTGGCGTTCACTTTGCCCGCGAAGCTGGCGCCGTCCATGTTCAACGTTCCCGTGATCTTCGCGCCGTTCAGATTCACATCCATCTTGAAGTTGGTCAGGTTTGGCGGCTTGGACCCCATGCCCAGGGTGCCGCCAACCTGCAGAAGTCCAGCCTCCAGCACACCATCGAAACTGGCGCCGCCCATGGCGACATTTCCCGTAACCTTCGCGCCGCTTAGATTGACGGACTTGAAGCTGGCCTTGTTCTGGCCGTCGGAATCCATGGCCAAGTTGCCGCCAATCCGCATGAGGCCGGCCTCCAAGTCTCCGTCGAAACGGGTGCCAATGAAGGAGACCTGTCCCTCGACCTCCGCGCCGACCAGAAATACGCTGCGGAATTCTAGTTCTGATCTCGCCTTTGGATGCCGCCAGAAGATTGCCGCCGACCTTCAACAAGCCGGCCATGAGTGGGCCGTCGATGCTGGCGCCAAACAAGTTGATCTGTCCCGCAACCTTCGCGTCGGTCAGATCCACTTCGTGGAAGCTCGCCTTATTCCGACCGTCGGAGTTCATCGACAGATAGCCGCCAATGTGCAGCTGCCCCGCATTGAGCTTGCGGTCGAACCGGGCGCCCGTGAGCTCAACGTTTCCGTCGATTTTAGCGTTGTTGAGCTTGACCTCATCCTTGAAGACGCTGCCGTTGCGCAGGAACAGGTCGCTTTCTGAATGCAAACTCTCGGCATTGAAGGGGGCGTTCATCAGCGAGCCTTCCAGCCAGATCAAGCCGTTTGTGCGCGCGTGCAGCAGCGTGATCGGACCTTCGATCCGGCTGGCGAGGATCGAGATTGATCGAATGAGGGCCGCGCTGTCGAGATCAAGCTCGCCGACGATTCGGGCACCTTTGATCTGAAGGCCAGCGACCGGGATCGCCTCCCGCCACGGCGACCGCGTCAACAAGTCTTTCAGAAAGGTAGCCGGGAGCTTGCGGCAATCGTCGTGCCAGCGCGCGTCGTTCTCGTTCATGGGGTCGAGCGTGGACGTGTGGCAACGCTCATTGAAGTCGGGCATTTCGTTGCGCGCGATCTGGGGCCACGCCCAGCCTTCAGCGGTATTCGGGTCTTCGTACGGCCCTCGCGCCAGGGCCGAGCCGAGCCCGAGCCAAATCACCATGGCGCTCAAGAACGCGGTCGCGTAGGGACAAAACAACACGGCGCCAAATCCACCGCGTGCCTTCCACATAAAGTCATCCTTACTGACAGAACGTGGATTGATTGCGAGCTTAGGATCCGCTGGTGAGCCTGTCAAAATGAGGCACCAGGGTAGGGTCGCGTCAACTTAGTCGCGGGATTTCGAGCGCAACGTTGGCGTGACCGCGCCACCCGAACGAATGGACATTTCGCTGATCGGCTCGACAGCGTTATGCCGAGAGGAGATGAATTCGGTTGATCCCTCCGCCGCACGAGTTTGGCGCCAAGCTCCCTGTTGCTCTTAAAATGCCGTTGCCCAGGTCATCCAGAAGCTGCCTCTATGTCGGCTGCGGTCGAGTTGTTGTGGGCCCGTCAGTGTTGCCAACAAATTCGCAGTCACGTCGATAAACCATGCGGCTCCCAGGATTCGGCGCTGGCGCCGGCCAGCATCCGAACGCGTTCTTCATCTTTGGCGAACTCAGCGGCGATGCCGGAATAAACCATTCGTCCATCGTCGAGAACGTACGCTCGATCTGCGATTTGAACGGCCGCTCGAACATTCTGCTCGACCAATAGTACTGAAATGCCCTGTTGACGCGCGGAAGCCACGACCTTGAACACCTCTTGGACAATCAGGGGGGCGAGGCCTTGCGAGGGCTCATCAAGCAAGAGCAATTTTGGGTTAAGAATAAGCGCACGTGCGATGGCCAACATTTCCTGCTCACCACCAGAAAGCTGCCGACCTTTATTGGTCTTGCGTTCTGCCAAGCGGGGAAAGAGTTCGTAGATGCGTTCGATTGTCCATGGCCCCCGCCGCTCCAGAGGGACCTTGAGGTTTTCTTCAACGGTCAGATTCGAAAAGATGCGCCGTCCTTCCGGTACAAAGCCGACCCCGAGCGCGGCAACGCGATAAGGCTGCCAATCGGTCGTGGTGCGGCCAAAAATGCGCACCGCCCCCTCGCGGGCGTGCGTGAGACCCATGAGACTGCGCAAGGTAGTACTTTTGCCGGCGCCATTGCGTCCCAGCAGCGCGACGATCTCTCCTTCGGAAACCTGGAGGGTTACCCCATGCAGGATGTGGCTCTTGCCGTAAAAGACTTGAAGGCCGTCGGCCTCGATCGCCATGGCGCTCATGCCGCTGCCTTTCCCAGATACGCCGCCTGTACCGCCTCGTTAGATGCGATCTCCTGCGGGGTGCCCTCGGCCAGCGTCATTCCTTCAGCCAATACCATGATCCGGTCGGCGAGGTGGAAGACGACCCGCATATCGTGCTCGATCAGTATGATTGTCAGCTGTTGGTCGCGGTGCAATTTGCGGATTAATTGGGTGATCTCGTAGGTTTCGTGGTCGCCCATGCCGGCGGTAGGCTCGTCCAGCAAGAGCAGGCGCGGCTTGAGAGCCAGCGCCATCATGATTTCGGTAGCGCGTTGATCGCCGTGTGCGAGCTCGCCGACCAGCCGGTCGGACTTGCCGCCAAGCCCCCCCATTTCCATAAGCTCCGCAACGCGGGCGCGAATTGCTTGGTCGGCGCTGCGCGACAGCCACGGTCTCAACCGGCCGCCGGCGGCGGCCTCCACCGCGATCCGCAGGTTCTCGCGCACGGCGAGCTCCGGGAACACTTCTGTGATCTGGAAGGTGCGGGCGATTCCGCGCCACACCCGCCGCGCCGGCAGTAGTCCGGAAATATCCTCGTCGTTGAAAATGATCTTGCCCGAAGTCTGAGTCAGAAAGCCACTGATGAGGTTGAAGAAGGTCGTCTTACCGGCGCCGTTCGGGCCGATGATTGCGCGCAATTCGCCCGGTTCCACCGTCATTGACACGCCATTGACCGCGACCAGGTTGCCGAAAAGCTTCGTTACGTTTTCAACCCGCAGCAGGCTCATGACACCGGCTTCCGACGAATCATACCGAGCACACCGCGCGGGAAGAACAGTACGACAAGCACGAAAAACAGGCCGATGAACGACATCCAGTTTTCAGTCTGGCTGGACAGGTAGTCCTGCAGCACGACGTAGATTGCGGCCCCGATCAAAGGCCCCCAGAACGAGCGCATTCCGCCGAGCACGGCCATGATCACGAAATCGCCGGACTGCGTCCAATACAGCGCACGAGGATCGACGAAATTATTGAGCAGCGCGTAAAGCGCGCCGGCCACACTTACGAAACAGCAAGAGATCACCCACGAAATCCAGATATGCTGGTCCACCGGAATGCCGAGGAAGCGCGCGCGCCGTTCGTTCTCGCGGATCGCAATCAGCGTGCGGCCGAACGGCGAGCGCAACAGCCATGCCATGACACCGACAGAGATGGCGAAGAGCGCGAGCACCAAATAATAGAACGCGCGCGGATTGTTCTGGATGTCGACACTGGTAAAGCCCAGGTCCAGCGGCACGCGCGTCCATCCGGTCAGCCCGTCATCGCCTCCGGTGACCGAATTCCAGCGGAATGCGATGAAAAAAAACACCTGACCGAAGGCGATCGTCACCATGGCGAAGTAGACGCCGCGCAGACGGATGATCATCGGGCCGATGATGGCAGCCGCCGCAGTGCCGACCAAAGTACCGACCAGTATGCCGAGACTGGTGCTCGGCACGAGATATCGGATGGTCATGCCGACGCCATAGGCGCCGAGTCCGAAATAGGCCGCGTGGCCGAACGACAGAACGCCGGTATAGCCGAGCAGGAAATTGAGCGCCATCGCGGCCAGGCCGAGGACGACAACGCGAGTGCCGAGCTCGGAATAGCCGCCCACCGCCGGCAGCCAATATGGCATCGCCAGCAGCAGCAGCCAGACGACGACATTCCAGGTTTGCCCGTAGGAGTTGACACCGCGCACTAGAACCGCCCTTCCTCGCCCAAAAGACCACGTGGGCGAACCAGCAGCACCGCGGCCATCATCACGTAGATCACCGCCTCAGTGGCGGAGGGAAAGAACACGGAGGTGACCCCGGAGGCCACACCGATCAGCAATCCACCAAGCAGGGTGCCGGGCAAGCTGCCGAGGCCTCCGACAATGATGGCGACGAAGCTCGGCATAATCAGCGACGAACCAATGGTCGGCTGTAGCCCAAGCTGGCCGACCGCCAAAACGCCCGCAAGGCCGGCGAGATAGACGCCCAGACCGAAATTGAGATTTCGCAGGATACGAACGTTGACGCCAAGTACCGATACGGTCTCGAGGTCGAGCGTCCCGGCGCGGATGCGCATGCCGAGCCGGGTGCGGGTGAGGATAAGGAACAATCCGATCACCGCGACCGCGACAACGAGCACCATGAACAGCCGATAGCCGGTGAGGAAGAAATAATCGTTGCTCAGCGGCGTCACCAGCCAGCCGGGCACTTGAAAGGGCAGGCTTTGCGCCCCCCAGATGAACCGCGTTCCGTCCTCGAAGATGAAGGCCAGGCCGAAAGTCAAAAGCAGGCTGTAAAGTGGATCGCGGCCATAGACACGGCGTATCAGCAATCGCTCGACAATCAACCCAAGGATTGCGGTCAAGAGTGGTGAAACAATGAGCGCTCCCCAGAATCCAACGTATGGGATGAGCATGTAGGCGAGATAGCCGCCGATTGCGAGAAATCCGCCATGCGCGAAATTGATCACACCAGATAGATTGAGGATGAGCGAAAGTCCGAGCGCCATCAGCGCATAGAAAGCGCCGACGATGAGTCCGTTGAAAACATTAAAGAGAACAAGCTGGGTCATATTCGGACGGTGCCATAATGGTTCAACAATGCTGTGCAATCACGTTCACCGCGCGATTGCGATGAGCCAATTTCACCTCGATTTACTGGAGAACCCGCGGCCGATGGAGTTGCGGGCGCCGCGATTGGCGCAGCGCCCGACCAGTCCGATCATCAGGCCGGCCACGTCATCTTGCAACCGGTGTCTTCCAAAGTGCCGGCGACGTCCGCGCCTTTGACAACCTCGTCTACCTTGAAGAGATCTTCGGGATCGTCGGCGCCCTTCGATTGAGCTTGGCCGACATACAGATCAGGGATGAGCTGACACTGTTCCTTGCGAAAGAAGGCGCCGTCCGGCATCAGCGCGACTTCCGGTGGTAGCTTGAAGTCCTGCATGGCTTTGGCCATTTTGACCGCGTCCAGCGACTTAGCCTGTGCCGCCGCCAGAGCGCAGGTCCAGATAGCGGCATAGCCGAACCAAGTGCGTGCCGTCGGGACATGCCCGCCGCTCTTCTTGCGAATATCGGCCACGAATTCCTTTACGTGCGGAACAGCCGGCTGCTTCCAATACCACTCAAACACCCAGGTGCCGACACGCGCCTCTGGCGGCAGCCCGAGCAGCACTTCGAGCTCCTGCTGCGCTCCCGCGAGATGATACCTTTTGTTCAACCCGAACTGCACAGCTTGCTTCAATGCGTTGACCGCGTCGTCGCCTGCTTGCAGGAAGATGATGACCTCCGGGTTCGCCGCCTGCGCCTTGATCAAGTAGGACGAGAAATCGGTGGTGCCGAGCGGGGTCAAGTCACCTCCGAGCTTGATGCCTCCGAGCTTTGCCGCCGCTTTCTCCAGGCCCGCCTGCAGCGTGTGGCCGAAGGCATAGTCGGGTGTCAGATAGTACCACTTCTTGCCGGCCGTCTTGATCAGTGTACTCGCCACGGCATTTGCTTCCATCTGCGTCGTGTTGCAGATGCGGAACACATTCCAGTGGCAATTGGAGCCAGTGACCGAGTCGGTATGTCCACCCGGCACGACATGAAACACCTTCTTTTCGAAGGCCACGTTGGCAATTGCCTGCGCCAGCGCGGAGTTGATGTTGCCTACCAAGAAGTCGACACTGTCACGGTCGATCAGCTTGCGCGCCTTCTGGACTGCGGTACCGGCGTCGCCGCTGGTAGAGTCCTCGACCAGAAGTTCGGCCTTGCGGCCAAGGATGCCGCCCTTGGCGTTGATCTGTTCGAGCGCGAGCTGGGCGCCAATCAGCTCGTTCTTGCCGAGCGCCGCATAGGTTCCAGTGAGCGGATTGTCGAAACCGATCCTCACTTCATTAGCAGCGCGCGCGGTGATCACGAAAGGCGAGGCGATAGGTGTAATACCAGCGGCCATCGCTGCTTTGATCAGCGTTCGGCGGTTCAGTGGCGTCAGAATTTCCGATTTCATTGCGTACCTCCCTGGATTTTTTTAACAGCATCTTGGATTGTGCGAGAGCCTCCAAACAAACGCACCGCCGGAAGCCGATGCGCGTGGGAGGTTCCAATAACCACAAGCACAATTCACTGCCAAGAGCGATGCAATTTGGCCGGTGTTGTCCCGAAGCAATTGTTACGAAAAGTTAATCTTCGGACGACGCCGAGAGGCAGAAAAAGAGGCATGATAACTTGCGTCCATAAGTTTGAAGACATCAACGCTGATGATTCAATGCCGTATATTTCACTCGCACAATAATTTGGTGCTGGAATTTCGCGCATCGATGTCCCTCGAATGGCAGCGATAAGGGCGGTGAGAAACGCGTGTGGCCCGCGTACCGCCACGGACGTGATCAAAGAATCAAGGCTTGGAGCTATCTGGCGGCGACCGGCGCCCCGTAACCGCCGAACCGGAGATTGAGACCGGCGCGTACGACGCTCGCGGTCTCCTTGATATCGACGAAGCCCGGGCGCAACCCGGCGAGCTGCGGCGTGAGACCAATCTGGGAGGCACCGAAATCGTAATAGCCGTATTCGACGAAGCCGGAGAGGAAGTTGGTGAAGGCATATTCACCGCCGACACCGATGGTCCAACCGGAGCGCGTCACACGCGCGGTATAAACGGTCCCGGCTATGATCGTTGAAGCCCAATAGTTGTCGCGCTCCCAGGCGCCACCGCCCTTGACGTAGCCGAGAAAGCGATCCCAGGCATAGCCGACCCGACCGGTGACGGATGCGAGCGAGTTGACCTTGCTGTGATACGCAACACCGAATTCGTGCACGCTGTCATGGCTGCCCTCGGCATCCGTCAGGCCATAATCACCCTGGATGCCGATCACGAAGCTGCCAGCAAATTGATAGTCGCAACCGGCCTGCAAACCGCCAAGTCCGTGACCCACAGTATGTTGGCCGAGGAACTGACCGAAAAAATCGCCGCCGGGCGTCCGGTCCGTCCATTTCTCCTTGTCCCGCAGGCCGCCCGCATAGCCGCCCGCATAGCAGCCGGTCCAGCTCCAAGCCGGGACGACCGGCGGCGGTGCCTTATAGACTGAAACGCGCATGTCGGCCGGGATCGCTGGACTTACCAGCGCAATCAGCGCGGCCGCTGTGAGAAGGAATTTTCGCATCATCCCGCCCCCGCGCGATGGTGAGGGACACTATGCAACGGGTCCGCGCCGAACGCTGTACCCGAGCGGCCACACCCGAGAGCATTTGCGGCCAAGACGTGACTTGGCGTCGACCGGCATCGCTTCCATGTCGCCGGACGGGCGACGGCGCCCGCCGGCTTTCGCGTTCTTCGCATAGCGGTGACACCGTTTCCCGGCCGTCACTCCGGCTTGAGTCCGGCGGCCTCCACCACCTTGGTCACGCGTGCGATCTCGCTAGCGATGGCGCGCGCGAACGCGTCGGGTCCTTCACCCGCGGGTTCGAGCCCGAGTGCCGCGAACTGCGGGACCACGTCCGGTTGCTGGACGATCATGATGGTCTCAGTCGCGATCTTCTGGACGATCGCAGGCGGCGTGCCGATGCGAGCATAAATGCCGACCAACGTAATCAGGTCAAAGCCGGGGATGACTTCGGCCAGGGCCGGCACATCGGGCGCCAGCGCAGAACGTTGTGGGCCGTTGGTGGCGATCAATCTCACCCGGTTGCTTTCGACCGCGCCTTTGAGCGACGGATAGGCCGAGAACAACGCCTGAACGTGGCCGCCCAGCAGCGCGGGAACCGACTGTCCGGCGCCGCGGTACGGCACATGAGTCATGTCGAGGTGCAGCGCCGCCTTCACCGCCTCCATGGTCAGATGATGCGAGCTGCCGATGCCCGATGAGCCGTAGTTGACCTGGCCCGGCCGCGCCTTCACGTAGTCGATGAACTCCTGCAGCGTGGTGACGGGCAGGTTTTCATGAATGGCGAGAAAAAGCGGTGCGCGGGCGAGTAGCGCAACCGGCACGAAGTTCTTCTCCAGGCTATAGGCGACCTGTTTGAAGAACAGCGGGTTGACTGAGAGCATCGCGCTATCGGTCACCAAAAGGGTGTACCCATCTGCCGGCGCTGCCTCGATCGCGGCCGCGGCGACGCTGCCGTTTCCGCCGGGGCGATTTTCCACCACCACCGTTTGCCCGACGCGATCCTGCAATCGCAGGCCAACGAAACGCGCGACCGTGTCGGGCACGCCTCCCGCCGCATAGGGCACGATGAAGCGAATGCTTTGCGTGGGATAAGACGGTTGGGCGGACGCTGGCCATGACGCCAGCGAGCCCGCGAGGGCGGCCAAGGCAAGCAGCGCGTCGCGCCGTGACGGCACCATCGCTCGCGGCGCCGGCGGTATCATTGCATGTCGATGCCACCCGATCATTGAATCACCATCGGCAGATGTAGGAGGCGCAGCTCTCCAACGGCGCCGCCATAGACCGGCGTGAAATCCGGATCGGCGAGCCGCGCACCGGGGAAGCGCGCAAGCAGGCGGCGGATCGCGATCGTGATGGCGGTGCGTCCGAGGATGTTGCCGATGCAGTGATGCGGGCCCGCGCCGAACGAAAGAATCCGCTTCGGGTGGCGATGGATGTCGAAGCGCAGCGGGTCGGGAAACACGTCGGGATCGTAGTTCGCGGCCTGCGGCGACGGCCGTACCACCATGCCCTTCAAAATCCTTGTGCCGCCGACCTCGGTGTCGCGCGTCGCCACGCGCGGGAACGTGAAGTAGCCGTTGTTGGCAATGCGCAGGCACTCCTCGACCGCGTCCGGGATAAGGTCGGGCTGGCGGATGAGCTCGGCCAGCTGCAGCGGGTGGGTATAGAGCATCAACAGTGCGCCGCCGGCGGCGCGGCTGGTGGCCGAGAGCGCCGCCCCGCAAAGCGTGAAGACCTGATCGAACAGCTCCCTGTCGCTCAGCTTGTCGTCCTGGTCGCGCGCCTGGATGAGCGCGCTGATGATATCGGAACCGGGCTTGGCGCGGCGCTCGGCGATGATCTCGTGCACCAGCTCGGCGGCGTTGTCATAGGCGCGCACGCACTCAGGCGGGAAATTCTCGCCCGGCTTGGTGTAGGTGGTCAGCGGCAGCACCTCATGAAACGCCAGGAACACTGCCTTGCGGCGCTCGTCGAGGTTCACCATGGCGGTGAGCAAGGCGCCGACCACGAGCTGTGCGCCGTAGTCCTCCATGCCGTCGAACGTATTGCCCCGCCGTTCGATGGCGTCGAGCATGCCATCGATGATCTCCGTGATGCGCGCTTCGATCCGGGCCATGCTGCGCGACGAAAAGGCGGGCATCAGCAGCCGGCGGAGACGTGCGTGTCGTTCGCCGTCGATCTGCGCAATGATCTCCACGCCCATGAACTTGTCGAACTGCTCGTAGCCTCGCCGTGTGCGCGGCACTTCCGAGGAGAAGCGCAGCGGGTCGGAGAAGACTTCATGAACGTCCGCGTAGCGCCCGCAGATGACCTGCGGCGGCCCATTGGACAGGACATAGAAGGGCGGGCGTTTTGCCCATTCGGCGAGAGCAGCTCGCGCATTTTGCTTGAATTCGGAGCCGCCGAGGTCGACATCGACGACCTTGCCCGGATCCAGTTCAGCGAGCGTAAGCATGCACCCTCCACACGCCGGCCAAGCACCGGCATGGCGTGATTGCCGTCTGCCAATATAGCTTCAAAGTTCTGTGCTCCTCTAGCGCTGCAGCGGGCGAGGACAAGGGCTCCGCCGCACGCGCGCCCTTTGCAACCAACCCCGGACCGGCCGGTTCGGGCCAAACTTTTTGCAAAACGGAAAGACTTGTCGCTCCATAGTTGCCATTTCACCCATAGTTGCCATCCAAAACATAAATTGTGGACGCATCAACCTGAATCGTAGTTGAAAATCCATTTCCAAGGGCGGTTTTGGAGATGAGTTTCATCGAAAATCGCCGCGCCGGCGCAAAAAATTCTGCGCCTGCGCTAAAGGCCGCGCCAACGATGCTCCTCGCGGCCATAGTTGCCCACATAGTTGCCCTCCATAGTTGCCATGGCACGCGGTTTGCTTCCCCGCCGTTCGGCCCCGCACCAAAGACCTCGCCGCGAGGCTTCGAACGAGACCAAGCGCGGAAGCTGTCCAGTCTGGCCGCCGCACTTCGCAGCGGCTTGCCGCTTCGTTCTGAGGGACCCATCCTTCGGGACGCCTGGTCCTGCGGGCAGGTTCCTCATCAGGATGAGGCCGGACATCGAACGACGCTCGCTCCTGTGGACGAGGTCGGATCGACTCAACGAGGTCCTCAGCACCGGGTGTGAAAGCCGAAGAGTTGTCGAGATATTTCAGGTGAGCGCCCATCAAGTTCCTGGTCCGACGCGGTCGTGACGGTTCCGAACTGGAACGCATCAGCCGCAGTCCGACGCGTTAGCAAAGTGACATAATAAATATTTTAGCTCGTGTCAATAACTATTAAATCGTCTATTACGATTATTATGCAATGAGATCCGGTTGGACCGGCAGCGCCGAGCGTGCGCTTCTGCATCGGCCGACATGCCAGCCCGGCTCGTGTGGACGGCATCTCGATAGCATCGGTCGCGGGCGGCACGCTCTCCAACCCGATCGAGCGGACCGTTTGCCCATTTCAATCGACCGGCTTGAGCACTTCATGCCTTGCGCATCATCCGGTGCGGGCTTTCCGCGTGGCGGGATCCTGCTCGCACGCTGTCCTCATCGGTTGCGACGGCTTCGCGCCTTCGCTTTTCGCGGCGCTTGCGTGCTCATGCTCGCGTTGTGGGCACCGCGAGCCCGCCCACGGGCATGGCATAGCCGCCGATCGTCGCTGTGAATTCGAGCGATGAGATACCGCCTCAATAACGATGTGCATCGTCCAGCCTTCGGCGCGGCGCGACGGTGTCGGAGTAGGGCGCGTCCTCGGCGAGGCGGTGAGCGTTCAAACTGATCTCCGTGTGATCCGGTTCATAAAACCGTATCGTGGCATGGCGTAGATTCGATCTTGTCGCTTAGTGATCCGAGGCTGTGGATATCTGATCGCCCAAGTTCGTCGCCGCAGTCACGCGAACATCACGTCGAAGAATCTCTTGTAAGCGCCTGGCTTCAAAACAGCCATTTGATGGCTGCACCAACGGGTTCATCCTCTGCGATGGGGCATCGTTATGCCAACAACGCCCAATTTGCCGACGCCCGACTTCAGCTTTGACCCTGACGTGCCGGGGGCATGCATTGCCGGCGTGCGGCCTTTTCGCAACGGTTCGTATCGGCTCGACGCCGAAACGACTGCGGGCAAATTCATCGTTCACAATTACGGACACGGCGGTGCCGGCATCACCTTGAGCTGGGGTTGCGCCGCCAAGGTGCGCGACATCGTCCAGCAACATCTCGTTACTTCGCAGGACACCGAGGCCGCCGTGCTGGGCGCCGGCGTGATGGGCATGACCGCCGCGACGCGGCTGCTCGATCTCGGATTGAACGTTACGATCTATTCGGAGCGCAGGCCGGCCGACACCACGTCGTTCAAGGCCGGCGGGCAATGGGCGGTGTCGGTCATCGAATTTCAGGGCAAGGAGCAGGAACTCGGCGGCATCATCAGGACCGCCTACACGACGTTCAAGAACAGTATCGGCCAGGGTTTCGGCGTGTCCGAACAGCCGAACTACACAGCCACGCGATCGCATAATCTTGATGTCGTGCTGACGTTGGCGCCCGGCCTCATTCCGCCGCCAGTCCACCTGGCGCGAATGCCGTTCGAGGGACACACCAAACCCGGCTTCGAATATCAGACGCTGCTGATCGAGCCGCCGATCTTTCTGGCGCGACTCGAAGCGGATCTGAACGCACGCGGGGTCGCTTTCGTGCAGAGGAGATTTACCAGCAAGTCCGACGTGCTCGCGTCGTTGACGGAGAACATCATCGTCAATTGCACGGGCCTCGGTGCGATGAAGCTGTGGAGCGACCCCAAGGTGGTTCCCATCAAGGGTCAATTGGCGATGCTGCCGGCGCAGCCCAACCTGCAATATCTTTATGGTCAGGACGGATACATGTTTCCGCGCGCCGATCACGTCGTGATCGGTGGAACATTCGAGCTCGGCGTGAACGATGAGACGGTCGATAAGTCGGTTTGCCAGGGGCTTGTCGATCACATCGCGTCGCTGTTCGGACAGGCGCCGGTCAGGCCGATGTCGCAGATCCATATCCACCATCCGGATCATGCGCCGATCGTCAACCCGGCCGTGCCGGGGGTGTGAGATCTTTCGAGGGGAGCGCGGGTAGCGATCAATCGGGGTGGGACTGTGGCTTTCACCGTCGCCGACTACATTCTGCAACGGCTGAGCGGGCAGGGCGTCGACGCCCTGTTTTGCGTTGCCATTTGTCGGGAATGTTCGTCCAAGTTTGACCGCTCAGTGACCCTCGATGAAGACATAATTTTCCCAGCTGCGCATGCGCAGCAGGATTTTGCGCAATAGCGAGACGTGATGCCAGTACTGCGTATAGATTGCGACCTGCGCGGCGGCGCCGACCGGGATTTGATAGCGCGACACATCTTCCTCGAGGTCGATGAGGGCGAGCGCCCGGCCACCCTCTGTCCGTGCTCCATAATCGATCAGTGTTCCCGTCGCCTGGATCTGACCCGCCGCGATCGCATCGAGGACGATTCTCACCTTGCCCTTGAACACGCGCCCCGGCACCGCGTCGAACGCGACCTCGGCTTCGTCGCCGGTTCGGACCCTTTGCAGTGAATTTTGTTGGAACGCCGCGCCAAGCCCCTGGTCACGCACGTCCGTATTGACGAAGGCCATCGCCGGTCGCAAGGGCAGGGGGACGACATATACCCCCGGCCGCAGCGCCACTTGCGTGACAAACCCATTGCCGGGCGCACGCGTCGTCGTTTGGGCGAGGTCGTACTCGGCATCCCCCAGCTCGGCGCGCAGACGAGCGACCGTCGTGTTGACGCCGTCGATATTCGACGAAAAGGCGAGCCGCGCCCGTTCCTCCTCGGCTTTGGCCCCAACCCACGTCTGCCTGGATGTCTCCAGATTCCGCGAATAGGTGTCGAGCGTGGCCTGGGCAATGACTTTCTTCTCGAACAGCTCCGCTTGCCGGTCGTAGTTCTGCTGCGCCAGCTCGAGCTGCGCGTTGGCTCGGTCGGCGCCCGCAGTCGCCTGGTCGAGGGAGGATTTTAGCTGCTTCACGTTCTGCTCGGCTTCTGCGAGCGACGCCTTCTTCTGGTCAACGACATATTCGTACGGCTTGGGATCGATGCGAAACAGAACGTCCCCTTCCTTGAGCGGAACGTTCGCCTGGGCCGGAACCTCGATGACGCGCCCCCTCACGCCGGGCAAGATGGGCGTGACCGAGAAATAGATACGCGCATTGGTGGTGAACGGATGATTGTAGTTCATGATCAACAGGAGCAACGCAATACCGATGATCCCACCCAACGTCGCCGTCGCGAGCGACCATTGGTTGACCGGTATCTTGAAGAGCTTGAAAACGACGTAGCAGATTGAAACGTAGATCAAGATCAGCAGGAGTTCCATTATCGGCCTCCCGTCCCAAGCTTGCTCTCGAGCTCGGTGATCCGCCGCCGAAGTTCATCCAGTTCGGCCGCCTTGGGCTCCGTTGTAGCACTAGCCTTGGCAGGGCCAGCCTCAAAGCCCCACCCGCGCTCCGGCCGGTAAGACATCGCCCAAATCCAAAGAAAGGGCCATAAAGCGTGCAGCGTGAACAAACTTACCCATCCGGCTGCGTAGATCGCGTCCTGGTGCGGATGATGGCGTGACTCTGCAATCTTATGAGGGATGTCGTGAATGGCAATGATGCCGTAAAAAAGAACAACGACCACGAAAATCAAGAGAAAGAGCGCGAAATAGTTCAGAAACGGGTCACCCATGGTGCCAACCTATTTGTTCATCTGTCGCACAAGCGGGCAAATGGGACCCGATGCAACGAAGATTCCGGGAGCCTCGTGATAGGCATCACGTTCTCCGCCGCGTGAAGATGTCGGATGCCTTACGCATTATAGATGAAATGGCAGAACGAAACGGACGCATTGCAATCAAGTAGACGACCAGCGTGATGAAGAGTAATCCAAACATCGCGCGAACAAGCATGAAGTTTTGCGAGCCTTGCTCGGTAAACAAAGCCGGAACGGATGCAAGCGTGTCCAAAATCCATTCGCTGATCCTGTGAAGCATCGAGCTACCTCCGCGGCCCAAGGTAGAATGCCATAGCCGGGGTTAGCAATCCGCAGGCTTGCGCCACGCAAAGCGCGAGGCAGCGCCGCCCGATGCGGATGCAAATCATCGTGGGCATCGGTAGTACGGCGTCTCCATTTCCGGCATTCCTGCGAACACGCGCGCGATTTTGTTGTCGTCGATGATTTTCAGGGTCATTTCTATGTCAGACAGCATGACATCCGTCGCACAAGCCGCAATCAGATGCACCAAGTCTCCTTCTTCCTTCCTGGTCTTTATCTTGCAATTGGCAACCTTGCCGCGGATCTTATCGCCGTCGATGACAAATCCACTGCCGGAGGTGTTCGCTCGGCTGGTCAGTGAAACGACGGCACCCTTCCTTTGGAAGATTGTGTCACAGGCGCGCGCATCCGACGCCCAGGCACCGGAAATATCGACCGCATTCGCAGGGGATCCGCCGGCCAGCACCAGCGCGCAGATGAAGATGATGATGCCGGTCGTGCTGTTCCCCCACGTCAATTTTGCGACCGACCGACGCACAGCCTCATTCCGTGGACGTGACACGCCGTGCAACCTATCCATGCTGTGGGCCCTCACGCCTGAGTGAATTTCATCCTAGAGCGGTTCTCGCCCGGAAGGAATCGCCACGTTACCGCCCTTGCCGCCGAGCACCCCTATTGGGATTGTGAATTGACGGAACACGGCACCGATGAGCGGATATGTTTACCGCCATATTATCTCCTCGGTAAGAGCAATCCGTGATAGAAGTGCCTAATAGGATCCAGAATTGATCCAACGCAATGGAGCGGGTGAAAAACATTGGCATTTGTTGTTATCGCGCACATTTCCGATCAACTGTTGCGGTCGCTGACTAGTCATAAAATCTTCCTAAGGTGTGCAAGCGTCCGACTGTCCGGAGGAGGCCTATGGTCCTACCTGCAATCGAATATGTGACCGACGCCGCCCAGCGTTGGGTCCTGTTCTGGGACGTGATGCGTCAGCGCGGCAATCAATACCGCGAGCACCTCGCCGAAACCGCGCCCCATGTGCTCGAATTCTCTGTCGAACTGGTGATCGATGGCCGCACGCTCGATCCGCCCGGTCAACTATGTGCTCGCTCGCGTGATTCCGCCGAAAGGCACTGAGATCGACCCGCGACGCCGGCCGTTCGTCGTCGTCGATCCGCGCGCCGGGCATGGCCCCGGCATCGGGGGCTTCAAGGCCGACAGCGAAATCGGAGTAGCGTTCAAGGCCGGCCATCCCTGCTATTTCATTGGCTTCCTGCCGGACCCCGTGCCCGGTCAGACGCTTGCCGACATCGCGCGCGCCGAGGCGGCCTTTCTTGAAAAAGTGATAGCGCTCCACCCCGACGCCGATGGCAAGCCCTGCGTGATCGGCAACTGTCAGGCGGGGTGGGCGGTCATGATGCTGGCGGCGGCGCGCCCCGAACTGTTCGGCCCGCTGATCATCGCCGGGTCACCACTTTCCTACTGGGATGGAGTTCGCGGGCGCAATCCCATGCGTTACACAGGCGGCCTGCTCGGCGGCAGCTGGTTAACGGCGCTCACCAGCGATCTCGGTGCGGGAAAATTCGACGGCGCTTGGCTGGTGCAGAATTTCGAGAACCTCAATCCGTCGAACACGCTCTGGACCAAACAATACAATCTCTATGCCAAGATCGATACGGAAGCCCCGCGCTATCTGGACTTCGAGCGATGGTGGGGCGGTCACGTCACGCTCAATGCCGATGAAATCCAGTTCATCGTCGATCAGCTGTTCGTCGGCAACAATCTCGCGGCCGGCAAGATAGAGACGGCCGATGGCACGGCACTCGATCTGCGCAATATTCGCTCGCCGATCGTGGTCTTTTGCTCCGAGGGCGACAACATCACGCCGCCGCCGCAGGCGTTGGGGTGGCTTCTCAATGTCTACGACAGCGTCGAAGACATTCGTTCCCACGGCCAAACGATCGTCTATTCGGTTCACCAGAAAATCGGCCATCTCGGGATCTTCGTATCGGGCGGAGTGGCGCGCAAGGAGCACAGCGAGTTCTCGAGCAACATCGATTTGATCGACTTGCTGCCGCCCGGGCTCTACGAGGCGACGTTCGAGCGTAAAGGAGCCGATACGGCAAATCCCGATCTCGCAAGCGGCGAGTGGGTGATGCGCTGCGAGGAGCGCAGCTTGGATGATATTCGCGCGCTTGGCGGCAATGACTCCGGCAGACGATCGCTGCTTTGCGGCTGCCGCCCGGATTTCGGAGCTCAATCTCGCGGCGTATCGCACCTACGCGCAACCGTTTGTCCGCGCGCTTGCCACGGCGCCAATGGGCGAGTGGATGCAGAAGCTTCACCCGTTGCGGATCACCTACGAGCTGTTTTCCGATGCCAACCCGATGATGGCGATGCTCAAACCGATGACCAACTGGGTAGGCAGCCATCGCCGCCCGGCGGCCCAGGACAATCCATTCGTCGCCTGGCAGGAGACGGTGTCCAAGCAAATCATCAGTACGCTCGACGCCTGGCGCGACGCGCGGGACAATATGGCGGAGCAAGCCTTCTTCGCGGTCTACGGCTCGCCGCAACTGCAAGCGGCCGTCGGGATCGACCCGACGAGTTCGCAGCCATTGCGGCGGCCGGCGAAAAACCCGTTGCATCAAGAATTGTTGGGTATGCGGATCGCCGAATTGAAATCGCGCATTCCGGTCGGTGGGCTGCGCGAAGCTCTGATCCGTGCCCTGCTGTACGTCGGCATGGCGCGAGGTGCAGTGGACGAGCGCGGCTTTGAGAGCGTGCGCCGCATACGCCGCGAGCAGGATCAGATGCCGGCCCTGCCGCTTGCGGCCTTCAAAGCCTTGGTGCGCGAACAATTCTACATGCTGCTGATCGACCAGGATGCCGCACTCGCGGCAATTCCCGGGATGTTGCCGGACGATAGCGAAGGGCGGCGGCGGGCATTCGACCTGCTCAAGCGTGTCTTGAGCGCGAGTGGCGATGTCGACGCCGAAGGCCAGGCGCGCCTCGCCCGGATCAATCGGCTGTTCGAGCTGAAGGAACAATCGGAGGCTGCCGGGGGTGCGGTGGCGATGCCGTTTCCCCGCAAGCAGCCACAGGTCAAGGCATCGGGGGCAAGCAGCCAGGTAGAGGACCCTGCGTCGAGAAGAGGCCATGCCAGTTGAAGCGGGCGGCGTCAGCGCCGTTGCTGCGCTTGGCTCTATGACCCATGCGCCCGACAGTAAGTACGACCGCCTGATCGCGCGCGCCCAGTCGGTGCCGGCGGCAACGACTATCGTGGTGCATCCTTGCGACGAGACTTCCCTGCGCGGGGCGACCGAGGCGGCAGAAGCCGGCATCATTGTCCCGGTCCTGGTCGGGCCAGCCGGGAAGATCGCGACGGTGGCGCGCGAGCACGCCCTCGACATCAAGCGCTTCGCAATCGTCGATGTGCCACACAGCGACGCTGCCGCCACCAGGGCGGTAGAATTGATTCGCGAGGCCAAGGGCGAGTTGTTGATGAAAGGCAGCCTGCATACCGATGAGCTGATGCGAGCCGTCACCTCGGCATCGACCGGATTGCGAACAGCGCGCCGGATCAGCCACGTGTTCGTCATGGATGTGCCGACCTATCCCGAGACCCTGTTCATCACCGATGCGGCCATCAATATCTTTCCCGATCTCGATGCCAAGCGCGACATCGTGCAGAACGCGATCGATCTTTACACCCAGGTTGGTCTTGGCACGCCGCGGGTTGCGATCCTTTCGGCGGTCGAAACCGTGACCACGAAAATCCCATCGACCATCGAGGCAGCAGCGCTGTGCAAGATGGCGGAGCGCGGCCAGATCACCGGCGGCCTGCTCGACGGCCCGCTTGCCTTCGACAATGCAATAGACCCTGAGGCCGCCCGCATCAAAGGCATCACCTCCGCGGTCGCCGGCCACGCGCAAATTCTCGTTGTGCCCGACCTCGAGGCCGGCAACATGCTGGCCAAGAACCTCACGTTCCTCGCCAGGGCGGATGCGGCCGGCATCGTGCTCGGCGCCCGGGTGCCGATCATTCTGACCTCGCGCGCCAACTCGGTGCGCACCCGCATGGCATCCTGTGCAGTTGCTGCGCTTTACGCGCACGCGCGCCGCACTGGCGCGCCGTTGCCGCCGGCCTGACGATGGAACCGATCCTGGTCGTCAACGCCGGTTCCTCAAGCGTCAAGTTTCAGATATTTGCGATCGAAGGGTCCGACGAGCTCACACTGCAGATCAAGGGACAGGTCGACGGTATCGGCACGGAGCCGCGATTGCGTGCGCGCGGGCCCGGTCGGGTCGAGCTTGTCGACCGCCGCTTTGACCGCAAACAGATACCCGACGTGCCGGCCGCGCTGCAGGCGTCCGGCGCCTGGCTACGCCAGCAATACAACATCGATCCGATCGCGATTGGCCATCGCGTCGTGCACGGCGGACCCAAATTTGACCGTCCGGTCCTGGTCGATGCCGAGGTACTGGCGACCCTGCAACAGTACGTTTCACTCGCGCCATTACATCAGCCCAACAATCTGGCGCCGATCCAATCGATTTTCGGTCGTTCTCCGGGTCTGCCCCAGGTCGCATGTTTCGACACCGCTTTTCACCGCGGCCACAGCGCGATCGCCGACCATTACGCCCTGCCGGAGCGCTTCTACGCGGAAGGCGTGCGACGCTATGGGTTCCACGGACTGTCATATGAATATATCGCGCAACGCTTGCCGGAGGTGGCACCGGACATTGCCGGTGGACGCGTCATCGTCGCGCATTTGGGCAGCGGTGCCTCAATGTGCGCCTTGGCGGATGGACGCAGCGTCGAAAGCACCATGGGTTTCACAGCGCTCGACGGGTTGCCGATGGGCACGCGGCCCGGCCAGCTTGATCCCGGAGCAGTGTTGTTTCTCATCAATCAGATGGGAATGAGCTCGGCCGAGCTGCAACGATTGTTCTATCAGGAGTGCGGACTTAAAGGTCTCTCCGGCATCAGCAACGACGTGCGCGAACTCGAGACAAGCAGCGACCCGCGGGCTGCCTTCGCACTCGATTACTTCGCATACCGGGTCGGACTCTATGCCGGCATGCTGGCGGCCGCGCTCGGCGGCCTCGATGCCTTCGTGTTCACCGCCGGGATCGGCGAAAACTCGGTCGCGCTGCGTGCGCGCATCGCCGAGAAGCTTGCGTGGCTGGGAGCAGTGCTCGATCCCGCGGCCAACTCCGCGCACGCCCTGATCATATCATCGCGCGCAAGCCGGGTGGCGCTCTATGTGGTGCCGACCGATGAAGAGCTGATGATCGCCCGGCACACGTTGGCACTGCTCACCGCCTGTCATAGGGGCTGACCGGCAGGCATTGGAGGATACAATGATTCCCAAGGCCAAGGCGCCGCTGCTGGAGGGCAAGCGCGTTCTCATCGTCGGCGTTGCCAATGACCAGTCGATCGCCTGGGGTTGCGCCAAGGCGTTCCATGCACTGGGGGCGGAGCTGGCCGTGACCTACCTCAACGACAAGGCTAAGAAATTCGTCGAGCCGTTGGCCCGCGAAGTGGACGCGCGCATTCTGATGCCGCTTGACGTACGTGTGCCGGGACAGATGGAGGCGGTTTTTGCACGCATCGACAAGGAATGGGGGCGGCTCGATTCGCTCGTGCACTCGATTGCCTTCTCACCAAAGGACGCCTTGGGCGGACGCGTCATCGATGTGCCGCAAGACGGATTTCTCACTACCATGGATGTATCCTGCTGGTCCTTTATCCGCATGGCCCATTTGGCCGAACCGCTGATGAAGCGGGGCGGGACCTTGTTTACGATGACGTATTACGGCAGCCAGATGGTTGTGAAGAACTACAACATCATGGGGGTCGCCAAGGCAGCGCTCGAGAGCGCCGTGCGTTACATGGCGGCGGAGCTCGGCCCGAAGGGCATTCGCGTTCACGCCATTTCACCGGGACCTCTGGCGACGCGCGCGGCGTCCGGCATCCCGGAATTCGACGCACTGCTCGACAAAGCCAAGAAAAAAGCGCCTGCCCGCAGCCTCGTCAGCATCGATGACGTAGGGGTAGCCACCGCCTTCCTGGCGCATGACGCCGCCCGCTTGATCACCGGTGAAACGCTGTATGTCGACGGTGGGTACCATATCATTGACTGAAGCTCTGAAGCTGTTCGTGGCGACCAATTCGGGGAATGCGTTCGATGAGAAAAAAACGGACCAGAGCTGACGCCGGCAAATCAAGGATGAAGTGCAAGATCTATGAAAAGGAGTTGCGCAAGCTGCAGATCGGGCTCTGTCGCCTGCAGAATTAGACAAGGCACTGCGCATCATCATCGTGTTCGAAGGACGCCGGGCGACCGTCGATGAAGCGCTGGGAAATGCATTGCTGCAAGGTAAGGGCGGACAATACCATCCGCAGGCGAGGCGTACCCGACGCGGCCGCGACACCGACATGCGGGCGCCGCGCGGCAGCGACCAGATGATTGATGGCGATGACGCAAGACAAGACGCTGACCCGGGCAAATTTCAAGACGCCGAAGGCAGCGGCGATCGCCGGCATCCTGTTCTGTATCCTGCTATTGACGGTATTTTGGTTGCTGCGGATTTCCGTGCCGACGGATCCGCTGGAGCCGGGAGAGTGGCTTAGAACAAGCGCAAGCCGAGTCGCATTGGCGTTGAACCTGATCCCCTTCGCTGGGCTCGCCTTCCTGTGGTTCATTGGCGTGTTGCGTGATCGGCTGGGCAATCGTGAAGATCGATTTTTTGCCACGGTATTTCTTGGCAGCGGCCTTCTATTCCTTGCGATGCTGTTCGCTGCGGCCGCCGTTGTAGGAGGCATACTCGCAACGTTCGCCATTGATCACGACGCGTTCGTCGACTCAATGACGTTCCATTTTGCCCGCTCCGTCGCATACAATATCATCAATATCTATGCAGCGAAAATAGCCGGCGCATTTCTGATCTCGACATCGACGCTGGTAATCTACACTGGAGTAGCGCCACGTTGGATGGCGCTGGTTGGCTATGCATTGGCGGTTTTCCTGTTGTTTGGAAGCTATTACGTCAATTGGGTTTTCGTGCTTTTTCCATTGTGGGTTCTTTTGCTCAGCATCTATATTCTGCTTGAAAATCTTCGATCGCCAAGCGGATAGCGGCGAAACGGAGGAATGAGAACGCCGGGCTCAGGATAGTT
Source organism: uncultured Alphaproteobacteria bacterium (assembly GCA_963833605.1). GTDB lineage: Bacteria > Pseudomonadota > Alphaproteobacteria > Rhizobiales > Xanthobacteraceae > JAFAXD01. The sequence goes on along the minus strand of CAWHYZ010000017.1, from coordinate 326,705 downwards.
AAAACCATTTCCATACCCCATCCGAGGACTGCAGATGACCTGGAATCAGTGGTACCGGCTGACGAGCTATGTCAAATCCGCGCTCTGGGTTGTTCCAGTCGTTGCGATGCTGTTCGAGCAAGTGACGCTTCGCCTGATCTATTTTGTCGATGGGCGGGTTGGATGGACGCTACTGGGCTTGAGCGTCGCGGAAGCGCAAGCGATGTTGCAGACGATAGTTACAATGACGCTTTCGTTTATCGTCTTCACATTTGGCTCTCTGCTCGTTGCAATTCAGGTCGCCGGCGGACAGTTGACGCCCCGCATCATCGCAACCACGTTGCTGCAGGATAACGCGGTCAAGTACAGCGTTGGTCTTTTTGTGTTTGTGTTGCTGTTCGCCGTAGGGGTGCTGGGTCGCATCAGCAGCATTGCTCACCAGTTCGTCATATTTGTTGCTGCTGTGCTGGGGTTTTCTTGTATCGCGATTTTTTTGTTTCTGATCGACTATGCGGCAAAGTTGCTGCGCCCCGTCAGCATCGTGGCGCGTGTGGGACAGCGCGGGCTCGCCGTCATCGACGGTGTCTATCCGCATCCGATCGCGAACTTGCATCTTGCGGATGGCGCGGCTCAAACGCTCGGCATGCCGGACAAGGTTGTTCTGCATGAGAGCCCCTCGCAAATCGTGCTCGCCGTAAATCTAGAGGCGCTGGCAGCCGAGGCAACCAGATCGGACGGGATCATCGAGTTCGTGCCGCAGGTGGGCGATTTTGTTGGAGCGCAAGAACCGCTGTTTCGGTTATACGGCGGCGCCCGCGCGGTCGACGCCGGCAAGCTGCGGGGGGCCGTCGCCTTTGGATCCGAGCGCACCATGGAGCAGGATCCGATGTTTGCGTTTCGGATTTTGATCGACATTGCGCTCAAAGCCTTGTCCAAGGCGATCAATGATCCGACGACAGCCGTCCTTGCCATCGACCAGCTTCAACGTCTCCTGCAGAGGGTGGGCAACCGACACTTGCGCAATGACATCATCACCGATGCCGCGGGACGATTGCGCTTGATTTTCCGAACGCCGAATTGGGAAGACTTCGTGCATCTTGCCTGCACCGAAATACGGCACAACGGTGCGGAAAGTATTCAAGTGGCGCGCCGCCTGCGCGCGATGATCGAGAACCTCATCCAAACCTTGCCCGAGCCTCGTCACGCGGCGTTGCGCCATGAACTCCACCTGCTCGATCTCGCGGTCGAGAAACTTTACGTTTTTCCGCAGGACCTTGCCCTGGCCCGAATCCCTGATTCCCAGGGGTTGGGATCTTCGGGTACGGGCGCGGTGAGCTAGGCCGCACATGCTGCCGGTCAACGCCGTCTGGCTCAGCAATGACGAAGCCAATCACCGCTTCGCCTTTCGCGGCCTTCCCTGGCCTTTCGGCCGATCTGGACGGGTCCGCTTCACGACGTCGCTTTCGAATACCGCACACTCGATGAGCTATTGGGGAGATGTGCTCGGCTTAAGGGCACTGGAAGCAGAGCTTTTGCTGGCCAGGGCTCATGATCACGATAGTACTTGATGAAAGTAGTGGATATTCCAGACGCTGCTATGCTGAAGCGTCGACCAATCACACTGAGCGTAGGAGGGAACGATGGCGGTTCTTTTCGAGATCGAACATGTCACCACCTACAAGTATGCGAACCCCGTGACGTTGGGCACACACCGCGCCATGTTCTTGCCAAGGCCTGCCGCGCGCGGTCGCCTCCTCAACTGGTCGGCAAAAGCCAACGTTGTTTCTAAGATTCGCTGGGTTAGCGATGCCCTCTCCAACAACGTTACGATATTGGAATTTAGTGAACCCGCGAAGGAATTGACATTTACGTTTCAGTTTCGGGGAATCCATTTCGGTGCAAAAGACGTAGAGGAGTTTCCGCTGGAGACTCGGGCGGAGCAAGTGCCGGTGCAATATACCCCGGACGAGTGGACTGACTTGGTCGTCTACATGCGCCCCCATGCCGAGGACCCCGACGCCAGTGTTGCGGCCTGGGCGAAGAGTTTTGTCGTCGATAACCAGGATCGAACGACCGATGTCTTTCAACGGATGCTGGATACCTTCCGCGATACGTTCAGATACAATGCCAGGGAAGCCGAAGGCACGCAGTCTCCCGGGGAAACCTTGCGCTCGAGGTCAGGCACCTGCCGGGACTATGCCTGGCTGATGATTGAGACATTGCGCCGGCTGGGGTTCGCGGCGCGCTTCGTCAGCGGTTACCTTTACGATGCCGCGCTGGATGGCGGCGAGGTGGGCATGATCGGCTCCGGCGCAACGCACGCGTGGCTGCAGGTGTTTCTCCCCGGTGCTGGCTGGATGCATTATGATCCCACCAACCGCATCAGCGCCGGCTTTGATTTGATTCCGGTGGCCATTGGCCGCCATCCAGGCCAAGCAGTTCCGCTAGCCGGCTCGTGGATTGGTAAAGCCCAGGATTTCCTGGGCATGTCGGTCAATGTCGCGGTCCGTAAGCTCGGTGAAGCCTCCGACCCGTCCGAAGGATAATCCGCCCCTGCGCACCAGCGATGTTCGCCTTGCGTCGTTTCGGTTCTGCGCTTTCTGTCGACTGTAAGCGGACGTCAAAGGATGGATGCGTTGTGATCGTTCGCAGCGATCGTGCAACAAAACTAATCCGCCCGCGTCTTACGCGGCAGCACATCGCCACGAGTGGCCGCTGGTGCGGCCACTCCAACGCTTGACCTTTATTGCTGGCGACCGGTGCGTCGTGTCGTACGTCGCTCCTGGCGACCTGTGCGCCGCTCCCCACGCCGTTGCATACCGGCTGTCTGGGCCTCGGCATCCGACGCCGTTAGCATCGTGGCCGGTACGACGAAGCTCAAGGCCGCTGCTAATCCTAAAAGAGAAAATGTCCCTCGACGCGAGACCATTTCCGATTTTGGTTTTTCACTCATGTCTAACCTCCCTGTGGCAAACCTAATTAGTCTGCCTATTTTGAAGCGGCCCCCTAATTAACCGGACACGTTCTCCCACTTCGATAAGAGGTAGGAGTAATGTCGTGACTATGACTGGTAACATCCCGAAGAGTGAGGTCCTGAGCGGGCCTGAGCGCCGCCGGCGCAGGACACCGGCGGAGAAGTTGGCGATCGTGGGCGAGACCTATGAGCCGGGCGTCACGGTCAGTCTGGTGGCCCGCCGCCACGGCATCGCGCCAAACCAGTTGTTCCTTTGGCGGCGGCTGGCGTCACAGGGCGCTTTGACGGCGACGCAATCCGAAGAGGCCGTGGTGCCCGCGTCTGAGTACCGTTCGCTGCAGAGCCAGGTCCGCGAACTGCAGCGGCTGCTCGGCAAGAAGACGCTGGAGGCCGAGATCCTCAAGGAGGCTCTTGAAGTCGCCGCGGGCTCAAAAAAACACCTGTTGCGGTCGCTGTCGTGGCCCAGGGACGGTTTGCGATGAAGACGGTCTGCGACGCACTCGACTTGGCGCGCTCGAACATCGCGGTCCAGATCAAAGCGCCCATCGCCAAGCCTCTTGGACGGCCACCTCAGCCCGACGCCGATCTGGTTGCCGAGATCAAAGCGGTGATTGGTGAGACGCCAACCTATGGCTATCGCCGGGTCTGGGCTGTCTTGCGGCGCGCGGCCTGGGCCCAAAGGCTCCCACCTCCCAATCACAAACGCATCTATCGGATCATGAAGGCCCACGGCCTACTGCTCAACCGCCACGCGGGCGGCAGCGACAAGCGTCGTCACAATGGTCGCATCGCCGTTGACCGTTCCAACTTGCGTTGGTGCTCGGACGGCTTCGAACTGCCCTGCGACAACGGCGAGAAGGTCCGGGTCGCATTCGCGCTCGACTGCTGCGACCGCGAGGCCATGGGTTTTGTCGCCACCACCGAGGGGATCAAAAGCGAGGACGTGCGCGATCTCATGGTCACAGCGGTGGATTATCGCTTCGGACCGGTCAACCGGTTGCCAGAGACCATCGAATGGTTGACCGACAACGGCTCCGGTTACATCGCGCATGAGACCAAGCGCTTTGCGCGAGAGATCGGCTTCGAACCCCGAACTACGCCAGTGGAGAGCCCGCAATCAAATGGAATGGCGGAAGCCTTCGTGCGCACAATCAAGCGAGACTACGCCCGCGTCTCGCCTTCGCCCAATGCTGAAACGGTGATGCGCTCGTTGCCGCACTGGTTCGAACATTACAACACAGTTCACCCGCACCGAGCTCTCGGATATCGTTCTCCGCGCGAGTTCATCGCATCGCGCTCAAACCGGGAAAACATGTCCGGTCTTTAAGGGGCAACAACAATTAGTCTGCCTATTTGGTCTGCTTTCGCTCTACGCCTTCCATCGATACGAATTAAAACTAATCGTGATGTGAATCAAACTAATCGAAAAATTTACGCATCCAGGTAATCAGATACGCTTTCAAGACCAAGTCGTCATGCGGGCGGTATAAAGCGGCTCCAAAAAGATTTCCAAAATTGGCTGCTGATCGTGGCCCGAGGCGGCTTCGGTGGCTCTGTAGGTCGTGCAATGCTTCTCATACCCCCTGACTAATTGCGGCAAATTCGATATTCTGGATGAAGCCCTGGCTCGGTAGGATCGGACGTACTGATCAATGGCGTGAGGCGGAAAGTCGTTGCGTGGCCGCTTGGGGCGATTGATTGCGACGGCTCGGGATCGATCGAGGTCAGTCAATTGGCTCGTTCGGCAGCAGAACTGAGTAAGTTTTCGACGGTCGAACAGCTCCGCAACGGACGCTGGATTGAAATCCGCGCGCTTACGCCTGGCGATCGGGCCGATCTCGTCGCAGCTGTGGATCGCACCAGCGCTCGGTCGCTTTATCGTCGCTTCTTCGGCTTGAGACGCTATTTTTCCGAAAAGGAAATTGACTTCTTTTTGAATATCGATTTCGCCAGCCATGTCGCCCTGGTGGCGGTGATGAAAGATGGTGGCCGCCGCGCAATCGTTGGCGGCGGCCGTTATGTCGTCGTGCGCCCCGGGACAGCCGAGGTGGCATTCACTGTGGTCGACAAATACCAGGGACAAGGCATCGGCACTGCATTGATGCGCCATCTCGCTACGCTTGCCCGCGACGCCGGGCTCACAGAATTGATTGCGGAGGTCCTTCCGGAAAACACCCCGATGCTGAAAGTGTTTGATAAAAGCGGAACTCAACGTAATCAGGAAGAGCGAGGATGGGGTCGTCCACGTCGCACTTCAACTTCTCTAATCGAGCCGCCTTCAATTACCCCACCGATAGGGCCTTTCTTGCCTATAGGAGTTTGGCCTCGAATCATGGAACATGTTGTTTTTCTTTTAGAGGGGACTATCTGCCCCTCCAGATAGCGCTCGGCGATCTTGTTGAGATCACGAAAACTTGCGAGGATGGTGCAGCAACATCCGGATCTCGAATATGCAAACGATCGCGCTCGAGCATGCAGTCTCTGCGATTCCCGATGGTGCGACTCTGATGGTTGGAGGTTTCATGGGCGTTGGCACGCCCGAACGCCTCATGGACGAAATCGTGCGGCAGGGAAAACACGATCTGACGGTCATTGCAAACGATACCGCAAAACCGGGCGTCGGCATCGGGAAGCTCGTCGGCGCAAAGCTTCTTCGCAAGGCCATTGTGAGCCATATCGGTCTCAATTCAGAAACCCAGCAACAGATGATGACCGGTGCAACCGAGGTCGAGCTCGTCCCGCAAGGCACGCTGATCGAACGCATTCGTGCAGGCGGGTTCGGGCTTGGCGGTGTCCTGACGCCCACAGGGGTCGGCACCGTCGTAGAGGAGGGCAAACGCAGGATTGAGGTGGACGGAAAAAGCTATCTTCTGGAGACCGCGCTGCGCGCCGATTTCGCGTTGGTACACGCGTTTCTCGCCGATTACCTGGGCAACCTGTCGTACGCTCTTACGGCGCGCAATTTCAATCCGGTGATCGCGATGGCAGCCGATACAGTCATGGTGACGGCCGAACACATCGTCCCGGTGGGCGTCATCTCGCCCGATCACGTCGTGACACCTGCGCCCGTCGTAGATTACCTGATCGCAAACGTGTGACGCCCATGGATGCACAAACCATCATCGCCAAGCGTATCGCACGCGAACTTCGCCCGGGGATGTTGGTCAATCTCGGCATCGGCATTCCGACGCTGGTGGCCAACCATGTCCCGCCCGGCATGAATGTGTTCTTTCAATCGGAAAACGGGCTCATCGGCACTGGGCCGATCCCGGAGGAGGGAATGGCGCACCCGACCCTCACTGACGCGGGCGGACGACCCGTTTCGGCGCTGCCCGGCGCGTGCACATTCGACAGCGCCTTGTCGTTCGGCCTCATCCGTGGTGGTCATGTCGACATGACAGTGCTGGGCGGCCTTCAGGTCGACGTGCAAGGCAAGCTGGCGAACTGGATGATTCCCGGCAAAATGGTCCCCGGAATGGGAGGCGCGATGGACCTCGTCTCGGGAGCAAAACGCGTTGTCATTGCCATGCAGCATACCGCCAAGGGCAAGCCGAAGATCGTCAAGCAGTGCTCCCTGCCACTCACCTCAATGCGATCGGTCGACCTTGTGGTCACCGAGCTCGCGGTCATCGCGTTCCCCGGCAATCGTGCGACTTTGGTCGAGACCGCCCCCGGCGTCACGGTGCAAGATGTCATCGCAAATACCGAGGCGGAGCTCGTCGTCCCTGAGCGTGTTGTGCAAATGCCGGAGTGAAACAAGTCGCTCGCCTTATGCGACCCGTAGTCACCGGCGGGCGTCCCGTGGGAGGCGCTTGCAACTCGGTGCGACGACTTCGACGCCCAGGCAATCAAATTTGACCGGGTCTTGCAAAAATCAATGGGATCCGTTGGCACACCTGGAAGTGCCGTCTGATTCGATGGATGGGTGAGCCAAGTTTTGATCGATACCGGTTTGGGCGAGGGTAGGATTAGAAAAACCGGGGTCTCCGGCACCCGGGTTTTTTATCGGCGCGGTTTATCGATCCCGGCCGGTTCGGCTCCGTTTTCGCAGCTCGCGCGCGAGGCCTGCCCAACTAGGCGTCTGCTAACCTCTCGCTGTCGATGACGACGCGCCACTTCAGTAGTAACCGCGACGGTAAGCCCGTCGGGTATAGCGATAGTCCTGCCGGTACACCCGCCGGCTCACACGCCGGGCCCGCCCATAGGTGTAAGCCTCGGCTTTATCGATAGTCAGTTCGAGGTTGCCACGCGGCGTCACTTGCGGCGACACCGGGACCGTCGCCAGAATTGCGGCGGCGAACAGCAGACCAATGATTGACCAAGCCTTCATGACTGAATCTCCTTCTCCGTGCGAACGAGAACAGCGCGCTTACAGATTTCGCAAGCGTCGGCTTCTTATCGACATCAGTTGGGCGAGGGACGGCACCTGATTCCCGGCCATCGCAGCTCGCTAGCGGTCGTCAGTGCGTTCGACCACTCCCCGAGGCTCTATCTTTAATTACGGCGCTGATTACGCCGATCCTGCCGGCCACCTTGTCGCGTATCGCGGCGTTGCTGGCCTTGGGTCTGCGCTTCGGCTTCCTCAGAGGTCGCCAACATCACAACAGCCGGTACTGCAAGGCTCGCCGCAGCGGCTTTCCATACCAACGAGAATGTTCCTCGACGCGAGATCATTTCCGAGTTGATTTTCTCACTCATGTCCCGGCTCCTTTAATTTTCGCTGATTGCAGCCCCGGCCCGGGCCATTGGCGGGCCGTCGTCCCTGCCGTCGGGGAGAGGCCGCTCTCACTCAGTCGGCCGTGTAATGCTACGGCACGCAGTCGAGCAAATCTGTTCAATATTGCTCACTTCGGGTGCTGCAAACGCCGCCCCGCGGGTGCGTACGGTCATTGATGCGTCCGCGGCCCCCGGTCGCCGTAGGTGGGCTCCCTTACGGCCGGGCCGCGTTTCGACATGCAAAAGAAAACCCCGGTGGCCACACCGGGGTTCAGTTGCCTGATAACAGCGATGAGGTAGCTGCGATCAGGTGAGTTCGGGGGAGATCAATTGGCGTGCCAATGTTCGCGCGATATTGCGCTGTCGAAGGCGTACATAGGCGTCAGATCAATCACCGCGGGGAAAGACGGATGACAGGTCGCGAAATTTCTGCGTCGGAAGGTTCTTAACGTTCTGATGCAACTGAGAAACATCCACGCCCACGCGTTTGATGGCGAGCGAGTCCGCTTGAGCAGTTAGAGCCGTGAAGAAAATCAGCTTCAGCCCACCCCTGCCCAGGACACCTGCGACGACCGCGATAACGTGACGTGGCACTTTTGCCCCCGAAGTCGGCTCAACGGCCCGATTTTTGCCAAAAGGTCTAGGACGCCCCTGCCAAAATGCATTTGTCATTTGGCGACAATTGTTTGTCATTTCATGACGGACTTACGAAGAGCACCAGATTTCCGGGGGCCGTTTCCGTCAGCCTCAGCGCAGCCCGATCCGAGCGCCGCGGTGCAACATAGCCAAGCGAACACGGACTGCCTAAGGTCAGTGTTGACGCGCCAAGCAGCTGTTTTCGAGAGATTGCGCTGTTCGTTCAATTCGACAGAAACGCGTGGCGTGCTGAAAGGTTGGAAGTGGGGCGCCAGGCATGACGGATCGTCCGGATAGCCGCATCGGACCGACACGGCTTCGCGGGCTCCCACCAGCGCGTTGGTTGGCGGATTACCGTGCCGCCTGGTTGCGGAATGATATCGTCGCGGGAGTGACACTGGCCGCATATGCGATCCCGGTGTCTCTCGCTTATGCTGGCCTCGCGGGCTTACCTCCGCAAGTCGGCGTCTACGGCTATTTGCTCGGCGGACTCGGCTACGCCCTATTTGGTTCGTCGCGTCAGCTGGCGATAGGACCCACATCCGCCATCTCACTCATGATTGCCGGTACGGTCGGAGCGATGGCAGAGGGGGATGCGCAACGGTATGCACAGATCGCGAGCGTTGCGGGCTTGACGGTAGCGGTGCTCTGCCTGATCGCGTGGATCCTACGACTGAGCGCGCTCGTCAAGTTGATCAGCGACAGTATTCTTGTGGGTTTCAAAGCCGGGGCGGCTTTGACCATCGCGATGACCCAACTGCCGAGCCTGTTCGGTGTGACCGGTGGCGGGCACGATTTCTTTGAACGGGCCGTGCTGTTGATCGGGCAACTTGGACAGACAAACTACGTCGTGCTGGCCATCAGTATCATTGCGATCCTGCTGCTCGTGCTCGGCGAGCGCGTGCTTCCGGGAACGCCGGTCGCTCTCGGCGTGGTCGCACTGTCAATCCTTGCCGCAACCGTGTTGGGCCTTCCTGCCCTTGGGGTGCCCACGACAGGAGAGATCCCGGCCGGCCTACCCACCCTTGAAAGCCCATCGCTGCGATTACGCGATATAGAAGGGATCTTTCCGCTAGCCGGCGGATGCCTGCTACTCGCCTATATTGAAAGCGTCTCCGCCGCCCGCACCTTCGCTGCAAAGCATGGATATGTGCTGGACCCGAGACAGGAACTCCTTGGCATCGGCGCCGCCAATTTCGCGGCGGCGTTGGGTCACGGCTATCCTGTAGCAGGCGGCCTGTCTCAATCCGCAGTCAACGACCAGGCGGGCGCACGTACGCCCCTGGCGCTTGTCTTCGCTTCGATTACGCTCGCATTTTGCCTGCTCTATCTCACGGGCCTTTTGGAAAATCTACCAAAGGCGATACTGGCTGCGGTGGTGTTGACCGCAGTGTCCGGACTGTTGGATTTTCGGGCGCTGCTGCACATGTGGCGAGCAAGCCGGCTGGATTTCTACGCTGCGATGATCGCGCTTGTTGCCGTGCTTCTCCTCGGAATACTGCAAGGCATCCTGCTTGCAGCAGCGGCGTCTGTACTACTGCTGCTCGTCGATGTATCGCGTCCACATGTAGCATTTCTCGGCCGCGTTCCCGGAACCAACGCCTACTCCGATATGGCCCGAAATCCAGAAAATGAAGCTTTGCCAGGAGTGATCGCGTTCCGGCCTGAAGCTTCGCTGATCTACGTCAATGCTGACGCGGTATTGGAATCTGTCTTGAGCCGCGTCCAGGCAGCTGATCAATCTGAACTCCACATGGTCGTTTGTGATCTTTCAGCATCTCCCTATATCGATCTTGCCGGCTCGCGCATGCTGCGGGAACTGCACAGCAAGCTCGCCGATCTCGGCATTGCACTACGCATTATCGGAGCGCACGGGCGGGTGCGCGACCTGCTGCGTGCCGACGGCATAAGCGAAACGACGGGGCGCCTCGATGGGATAACACTGGACACGCTGCTCAAAAGTAACGGCAGCTAAACGTGATCGCCCCATCGAAAAAGCCACGTTGATTTCAAGCGAGCAACTGGTCCAATGGCAGATGATCCAGATACTGCGAGCAACCGAGCCCTCGAACCCATGGAGCGGATCTCGGAGGTCTTGTTCGGTCTGATTATGGTCCTCACCTATACCGGCACACTCAGTGTCGTGACGGCAGACCGGATCCAAATCAGAACCATGCTGATTGGAGCACTCGGCTGCAACTTGGCCTGGGGAATAATTGACGCAGGGATGTATTTAATGGCTCGGCTGCACGATCAGGGTCGCAATATCCTGATTCTGCGCACTGCACGCGACACGGCCAATCCAGACGCGGCACGACGCGCCATTGCAAACGCATTGCCGCCACTCCTGGCATCCGCCCTGCCGCAAGAGCAATTGGAATTCATGCGCGCAAGGCTGCGTCAGTTGCCTGAACCGCCGCTGCGCCCTTCTTTAACGAGGAACGATTGGATTGGTGCATTAGCAGTTTGCCTGCTCGTTTTTCTCTCCACATTTCCGGTCGCGCTTCCGTTCATGTTCACAAATGATCCCGGCTGGCACTGCGGATTTCCAACGCGGTCGCGATCGTGATGCTGTTCCTGTGTGGCTATTTGTTCGCGGGTTACGCCGGACTTCGACCGTGGATTATGGGCCTCTTATCGGTTGCTGTCGGAGGCGCATTGGTCCTCATCGCGATAGCCCTTGGCGGATGAGGCGCTGGCCGCGCCTCACGAGCTGCTGTCTTGTTGGCTCGTGACAGCTCGGAAAAGCTCCGCCTGGAGGTCAAACTGCCTAATTTAGTTCGAACCAGAACTTTGCGACGAACGTGGCGCCGCACCAGCGCGAGGTGAGGCCTTCCGGATTTGTCTCAGGGTTGATGTGGCCGCCCGGCGTGGCATGAGGGTCTCCGGTAAAGATGAAGCAGTTTTCCTTGGAGAGATTTGTGTCGTAGTAGCGCAGATCCAGATTGAAAATCTTGCGCGTGAAGGTCACGCCAGCGTTCCAGTTGAGATACGAGGGTAACGGAAACCCGCCCAATGCGGCCGACTGGCTCCCGAACCAATAATAGCCCGTGCCGCTGGTTAACGATGCGGTGATGCCCTGAGGCAACGCTTTGCGTGGCAAGTCGATGCCAAGACCGAACGCAGCGTATTCGCTCCAGGCGCCGGTGTTCGAGAAATTCGGCGAATAGGCGAAGCCGGCGGCAACTCGTAGCGACTCGGTCAGCTTGGTGTCGGCGCGCGTACCGACTTCCCAGTAGTTGATGCCCGGGCTGCCAGGGATCTCGCCGGGGTAAAGAAAGTACGTCCAACCAAAGTCCCAATCGATATTCCACAACTTGGGACGCAGGCCGGTATTCACCGTGATCTCACCTGAAGGCTGGCTCGGGAGCTTGACGCTGGTGAACGTGTTTCCGGCGTAGAGAGGACCCAGCGTCGCTTCAAGTTCCAGCTCCGACCGCTGGTTTGCGGTCGGAGAGTGTGACGCCGCGGTAGATGTAGTCGGACGCAAATGCAGCGCCTGCACTAAACTCAACGGAACCGACCGACAGGTTCTGGCTGGGGGTGGCAACCGGCGCTGCGGCTGCAAGCCCGGCGCGAGCACCAAGATTGATCGAACCGACCGTGTTGTCGTCGGAAGCCTGGGCGTATGCGGAACTACCGCTCATTGACGTGAGCGACAGCTCAATGAGCGCCGCGATCGCGACAGCGCGCAGACAGCAATCACTCACATCGATCCCCGTTCCAATTCGATCGGACAGCGGATGAATGCCACCGTGTGATTGGACTGATATCGATCGTGTGCATTGATCATCACGCCCCTCCAGACGACCGCACCAGGATAGGACTACCTTGGCAGTTTATGATAAAAAGCTGCGCGCAACAAGAATGCTAGATCCGTGCCGTACAATTCGACCAACAATTGCAGCTTGTGAGGAGAAGGCATTAGGACGGCGGAAAATCTGGTGCACTTCTCAGGCTAACCCGGTCGTTATTTAGGCGGTCGAGGTCAGCGATGGAGTGCGGTGTCATAACCAGAACCATGCACCGCAGCACACCGAGAGCCTCCTCGGCATGCTATTCGTCGCCTCAGCCCGCTACCGGATCAAATTTGTCCACACGGCCAAATACAAAACCAAACCACACGCTACAGCAATCAATACTAACCAGATTGCAATCTTCCCCAACCTTGGTACATCTCTGTAAGGTTCATGTCCTATTTGTTTTTCCAACAAAGGACGATCATCATCCATAACTCTCTCCTATAAAGCGCGAGATCATTCGATCACTTCGTCGGTAAGTGCAGGCCGCCGCCGCGCCGCCGAGGAGGATGATGAACTCGCGTCGTCTCACTGCCTTCGCCAAATCCGGCATTTACCGCCAAATTTGACTTCCAGCTCAGGATATCAAAAACAGGAAATTGCGACCAGCGAAATGGGGGCAATGGTCAAGTTGCGCGGTAAAAATCGTGAGCCGCGCATGTCACACATGGGTCATTCGCTACAGATTTCTTCCGATAAAGTAGCGATGAGCTCAGGATCCGATGTGGCAGAGGGAACGGAGACCATGAGGATTGCGGTAGTTGTGCTGTCGCTTTTAGGAAGTCTGCTCCTCACGCGTCAATCGAGCGCAGAGCCCTTGCAATACATTGGACAACCGGTACGCGGTATCCCAGTGTCAAGTGCGGTGAGGGAGGGCAAGTCGGTATTTGTGTCGGGCATGCCAGCGTTCGATAGCGATGGCAAATTAGCCGTTGGCGACTTCCCTGCTCAGATGAAGCAGGTCATGGATAATTTAGCCCGCATCTTGACCGCCGCTGGGGGCGATTGGAGCCGGGTTGTGAAAACGAACGTGTTCCTTGTACGGGCCGGCGACTTTGCAGAAATGAACCGCATCTATGGTTCGTATTTCTCGCAGGGACAATATCCCGCCCGCACGACTGTCGTAGTGGCCGGGTTGCCGCACCCTGATTTCCTCGTGGAGATCGAATGCGAAGCCCGTTTAGAATAATCACCAAGTCGACGCGCGCGAGCAGCGGCGCCTGTACTAGCACGGCCGAGCGCCTTTGCGGTCTTGAGGTTGATTGTACGCTGGTACCGGTTCGGGGTCTGGCAGGTCTCACTTCCCCATGCCGGGTCAGGGTCAGACGCCTCAAGAACGCCAAACGAATGCCATGTAGATGCCGGCACCGAGTGACGCGACCACGATGGCGATCGGGATCGCGATCATAGGCGTAAATCAAGGTTGTGGGGAAAGCTGCGCCGCGTCAGTCGTAAGCTCGCAAAAGATCGTTCCGCATCACCGTGAACGCGTTAGCGCGGATATATATTGACAGTGGCATTTCTTGTTTCGTCGTCGGGATTTGTTCGCCCTGCTCGTGCCAACGCTTGGTGAGGCGGCGGACTGCCGTTTCGTAATCGATGCGCCAGGGATTGAATTTCCGCTTCATGGCTTTTGCCACCTCTCGTCGAACGGTTTCGCGCTTTTGTTGGACGCTGGCGCAGCGGCAGGCGGGTGCTTGCCAAGCGTCGCCACGTGTTACCAACTCACGACGTGCGATGTTTGACTAAACGGGACAGAATTTTTGACAGTTTGGGACATTGCGAATTCGAATCCCACCGATCGTACGATCCTGGACTGCGGGAGGCTCGCTTTTCATTTGACGACACCAATTTTTCATTTCATGACAGCTTTGCTCCGGCCTCTCGCACGGGAAGGTTGGCCTTGCGGAGCCTCCAATGACGATCCTGGTTCGCGCAGCCGCACTGTCGAACTATGCCGAGGTGGCCCGCCAAGTCGGATTGGATCCGAACAGGATGCTCCGGCGGGTGGGCCTCGATCCGGCGGTGCTGAACAACCCGGATTCGCGCATCTCGGTCGCGGTGGTTGCTGCGCTTCTGGAGGCCTCGGCCGAACAGTCCGGCTGCATCAGCTTCGGCCTGCGGATGGCGGAATCTCGCCGGCTGTCTGATTTCGGCGCGATCAGCCTGCTGCTGAAGCATCAACGAACCCTCCGGGACATCCTGGCCATCATTGCCCGCTATCGGCAGTTGCTCAACGAGGCGCTGGCGATCCACATCGAGGAGGTCAATGATCTGGTGATCATCCGCGAGGAACTGGTCAGCGAAGACAATCTCGCCAGCCGTCAGAGCTATGAATTAGCGGTCGGCACGGTTTTTCAGATGTTTCGCGCGACTTCTCGGCGACCGTTGGCAGACCGAGAGCGTGCACTTCACGCACGCGGCGCCGCAGGATTTGCGCGTGCATCGGCGGCTGTTTGGTCTCAATGTAAGGTTCGCCAGCGACTTCAACGGTATGGTCTGTGCCGCCGCCGATCTCGACCAACCCAATCCCGGGGCGGACCCGGTGATGGCGAGCTATGCACGTCAGTTCCTGGAGACATTGCCCAAGGCCGAGCTCGGGTCCGCGACGCTCGATGCGCGCAAGGCGATCTATCTGTCGCTACCGCTCGGAAGCGCATCGATCGAACAGATCGCCAGCGGCCTGGGGCTCAATGTACGCACCCTGCAGCGCCGGCTCGACACAGAGAAAACGTGCTTCTCAGACCTGGTGAACGAGGTCCGCCGCGACCTTGTGGTGCGCTATCTCTCCAACAAGAGCTACTCCATGCTCCAGGTCGCGGAAATGCTCGGGTACTCGCAATTGAGCTCCTTTACGCGCTGGTTCGCTACCGAATTCAGCGAACCGCCGTCGCAATGGCGATCTAAACACCTGCGAGACGCTTCGGTCCGGACAATGAAATAGCTCGATCTCAATCAATACGACCTGCGCGCCAGCGGTTACGCTTCAATCGGCGAACAGATGAAAAGGAGGTTGCATTTTGCATCGTGCGATAATTGTTTGTTCATCTCATGACGAACTTGCGCGGCGGAAGAGATTTTCGGGGGCCGTTTCAGTCAGCCTCCGCGCAGCCCGATCCAGAGCGCCGCGGTGCCGAGCACGAGAGCAAGCACGGCGACTATGAGCATCAAAACGATAACTTGCCGGTCGATCCCCGGGTTAGGATCCTGTTCATGATGGTGCTCCCGGCGCAAATTCTCTTCGGGTCTCATGATGAGATCACCATCGACAGCGCCAGGAAGGCTGCCATCGCAACCAGGGCAACGATAATCACGAACTCAAATTTGGTGGTGGTGGTCATGGCCGGGGACCGCGCGTAATGATGTAACGCGCTGTGCGCGGGCCGCTTTGCTAGTCAAAGACTGTCGCCGGTGTTTGCCTTATGACGACAAATTTTTAGCACTTGACGACATTTTCCCCGCGATCCAGGGCATTTCGTCCCATCAAGCTGCCCAAGATCACGACAAGCTGATGTCGCGGATGTCCGTCCTGGCGGCAGCGGGTTGCGTGGCGCGCCATTCACTCACGCTGCACCCAAATCTTGAGCGGAACCATCGTGAGAACGCGCTGAGAGCAGAGAATCCAAGCAACTCAGCGACCACGGTCAGTGACCGATCACGATTATCGACGTAGCGCGTCACCAGTTCGGTCCGGACCGAATCCAGTAGCGCCGAGAATGTCTGACTCTCTTTGGCAAGATGACGATGGATCGTCCGGCGATCCGTTCCCAGCCGTTTCGCCACTTGATCGGCCGAACAAAGACCGGAAGGGAGCATCATGTAGATGCATTCGCGGACTTTGGCGCCGGTGGTCGCATGTGGACGCGATGACAGTGTGTCAAGGTACTGCTGAACATGGCGCGCCATTGTGGGGTCGGACGCAGGCACAGCGGCGTCGATATCACGGGTATAACAAATGATGCCGTTGAAATCCTGGTTGAACTTGA
Source organism: uncultured Alphaproteobacteria bacterium (assembly GCA_963833605.1). Classification (GTDB taxonomy): domain Bacteria; phylum Pseudomonadota; class Alphaproteobacteria; order Rhizobiales; family Xanthobacteraceae; genus JAFAXD01. Next base: position 310,614 of record CAWHYZ010000017.1, on the reverse strand, counting down.
TCGCTGTTCCAAAGAACCGCCGATACGCACCCTTTCGATCTGATGGTTCGTGGGCGAAGTAGATCGCGCGAGGCTTCCAGCTTTCACCAAGCAGTTGCTGCAGACTGCGATGAAGAAATCCGAGGCCGAGTTCAACTCCCTGACGCACTGGCGCCGGACGCCCGAACGTCGATGGCGAGTTTCAGGATCGCCATTCCCTCGTGCTCCTCCAAACTCAGAAGAATGGCCTCGCTATGCAGGTACATATAGCCGATGAGGACCTCGATTGCTCGTCGGATCGTTGGCTGCTCTCGGACCAGCAGCGCGAGTGCGCCAATATTGGAAAGGCTTCGTCGTTCCGCCAGTTGCAGGCCAAAATCGAGTTTTCCAGACCGCTGCGCGGATTCTTCCAACAGGCGCCCGACCGCGGCTGCCGATACTTTGACTTCCGGATCGGTCAAGCACGCGGGCGGCAGCTCGCAGCGCGCGATCATGCGGTAGGGGTCGAGGCCAACCGCTCGTGCTACCTCGACATAGCCGTTGAGCACCGCACTGCGGATAAGACGGGGCATGGAGGCTTCTGAGGCTCCAATGTCCCCAGATGTTAAATTTCCTGTCCCAATCGGTCAAACGCCGCTCGCCGGCGTCCGATAGGTTTGCCACATCAAAAGCACGGTTCAGATGCTGCGACGCAATATGCAAACCCGCCAGGGAAGAGGACACGCCATGACGAGGACGGCTCTATCAGCGGGCAAGGCAACAGCCCATGTACCCGCGTCAGTCCTGAAATCGACCCCAAGGATCGAACCGCTCACCTGCGCCATTGGCGCCGAGGTGAGCAACATTCACCTCGGGACTGCATCGCGTGACCCCGGTCTCATGGCCGAGATCCGATCGCTGCTGCTCAAGCACAAGGTGTTGTTCTTCCGAGATCAGGACATCACGCGGGCCGAGCACGTGGCATTTGCAAAGTACTTCGGCGACCTCGAAGACCATCCTGTCGCCGGCAGCGACCCAGACCATCCCGGACTTGTGCGTATCTACAAATCGCCCGACGCGCCCAACGACCGGTACGAGAACGCCTGGCATACCGACGCGACCTGGCGCGAGAAGCCGCCGTTCGGTTGCGTGCTGCGGTGTGTTGAATGCCCACCAGTTGGCGGTGACACAATGTGGGCAAACATGGCGCTCGCTTACGCGAAGCTGCCGGACCATATCAAGACCCAAATCGACGGCCTGCGCGCACGCCACAGCATCGAGGCGACCTTCGGTGCCGGCATGCCAATCGAAAAGCGTCTTGCCCTCAAGGCGCAGTTTCCCGATGCAGAGCATCCAGTCGTGCGTACGCACCCGGAGACCGGCGAAAAGATTCTCTTCGTGAACGCTTTCGCGACGCATTTCACGAATTTCCACACCGCTGCCAATGTCCGCTACGGCCAGGATTACGCCCCTGGTAGCTCGCAACTTCTCCAGTATCTGATCAGCCAGGCACAGATCCCGGAGTATCAGGTTCGCTTTCGGTGGAAGCCGAACAGTGTTGCGTTCTGGGATAACCGCGCGACCCAGCACTATGCGGTCATGGACTACCCGCCTTGTCACCGAAAGATGGAGCGTGCCGGCATCAAAGGCGAAGCCACGTTCTGATACCGCGAGACAGCAATCAAATTCTACCTCAACCGCACTGACGGAAAGGACACAGTCATGCACTTCCTCGATGGAGCACTTTTCCCGGAGAATCAGGAAAAGCTTGTGATCACAGCGGCACCCTACGGTCCGGAGTGGATACCGTCGGATTTCCCCGAAGACATCGCGGTCAGCATGGACGAACACGTACAGAAGGCCGTCGACTGTTACAACGCGGGCGCTACGGTGCTGCATGTGCACGTGCGCGAACCAGACGGGAAAGGCTCCAAGCGCCTCTCCAAGTTCAATGAGCTGCTGGCACGCCTGCGCAAAGCCGTGCCCGACATGGTTCTGCAGGTCGGCGGATCAATCTCCTTCGCGCCGGAAAGCGAGGGCGACAAGGCCAAGTGGCTCTCCGACGACACCCGCCACATGTTGGCCGAGCTCAAGCCAAAGCCGGATCAGGTGACCGTCACCGTAAACACCTCGCAAATGAACGTGGTCGAGCAGATGGAGCCCGCCGACATTGCTGGTACGTCGCTGTCCGAGCCGGAACTCTACAATGCATATCGCGAGATGGTCGTACCCGGCGGGCCGGGCTGGGCCGAGGAGCACGTCAAACGGTTATCGGCGGCCGGCATTCAGAGCGCATTCCAGTTCTACAATATCAACAGCTTCGAGACCGTCGAACGCATGATCCGCCGCGGCGTCTACAAGGGCCCGCTGGTCATGAATTGGGTCGCCATCGGCGGCGGCATGGACGCACCCAACATCTACAACCTCGCCAATTTCGTGCGCGCCACACCCGACGGCGCCGTGCTCACGTTGGAAAGCTCCATGCGCAACGTGCTGCCGATCAACATGATGGCCATCGCGATGGGGCTGCATGTGCGCTGCGGAATCGAGGACAACCTCTGGACGCAGGATCGCAAGAGCAAGATGAGCACGGTCAAGCAGGTCGAACAGCTCGTGCGCATCTCGCGCGAAATCGGCCGCGAGGTCGCCAATGGAAAGGAAGCGCGTCGAATTTGCAAGATCGACACCTTCTACGGCAGCATTGACGAGACGCTCGCAAAGAACGGCTTTGCGCCAAACCGCACGTCCGGCCAGCGCAGTTTCCTGCAACACAAGGCTGCGTGAGCACCCGATGAGCAAGACGACGGTGCTGATCGTGCCGGGCTTGCGCGACCACGTTGCCGGGCATTGGCAAACCCTGCTCGGCAAGCGGCTGCCGCGGGCCCGCACAGTACCGCCGATGGGACGGGCAGATCTCGATTGCCAGGCGCGCGTGGATGCTATCGAGCGCACAGCGAACGCGATCGACGGCCCCATGATCGTGGTGGCGCACAGCGGTGGCGTCATCATGGTCGCCCATTGGGCAATGCAGACCCGTCGTCCGGTATCAGGTGCACTGTTGGCCACCCCGCCGGACTTCGAGCAGCCGATGCCCGCCGGGTACCCCACGATGAACGCCCTGCGGGCCGGCGGCTGGCTGCCGGTGCCGCGCGCCAAATTGCGTTTCCCGAGCATCGTCGCGGCAAGCCGCAACGATCCCCTGGGCCGCTTCGAGCGCGTGGCCGGGCTGGCGCGCGACTGGGGCAGCCAGCTGGTAGACCTCGGCGAAGTCGGACACCTCAACCCGGCGTCCGGCTACGGAGATTGGCCGCGTGCCAATTCCCTCATCGCCGAACTTGCTGAAGCTCCTGAATTGGCGTCCCGAAATCTCGCCCTCGCAATCTACGGATAGATCAACATGTCGCGCGCGATCCGCTTTCACCAAACTGGCGGCCCGGAGGTTCTCAAGCTCGAGACCGTCGAGGTCGGCGAACCGGGACCCGGCGAGGCGCGCGTGCGGCACACCTACGTCGCGGTGAACTTCATCGACATCTACTTCCGCACCGGCCGCTATCCATCGCCCCTGCCCAACGGCCTGGGCTCCGATGCGGTGGGTGTTGTCGAGGCTGTAGGCCCCGGGGTGACCGATGTCCGCGTCGGCGACCGCGTCGGCTATCTGCTGGGCCCGCAGGGTGCCTATTCGGATGTCCGCGTCATGCCGGCCGCGGTGCTCATCCCGCTGCCGGAAGGCATTTCCGATCGCACCGCATCGACGCTGATGATGAAAGGCCTGACGGCGCAGTATCTGTTCCGCCAAGTCTTCCCACTCAAAGGCGGGGAGACCATCCTGTACCATGCGGCGGCCGGCGGCGTAGGCCTGATCGCCTGTCAATGGGCGCGGGCGCTCGGCGTCACGATGATCGGCACCGTCAGTACCGACGAGAAGGCCGCGATCGCCCGTGCGCATGGCTGCGCGCACACCATCGTGACCTCGCGCGAGAACATCGCCGAGCGCGTGCGCGAGATCACCGGCGGCAAAGGCGTGCCGGTGGTTTACAACTCTGTCGGCAAGGACACGCTGTCGGCATCGCTCGACAGCCTGCAGCCGCGCGGCATGCTGGTCAGCAATGGGACCAGTTCGGGCCCGGTGGTCATCGACACGATGTTGCTCGCCGTCAAGGGCTCGCTGTGGGTCACGCGCCCGGCGATGGTGCACTACGCGACGCCACGCTCGCACATGCTGGAAATGGCGAAGGAACTGTTCGACCTGGTACTGGCCGGCAAGATCACCGGCGAGCCGAACCAGACCTTCGCACTGGCCGATGTTGCCGAGGCGCACCGCGCGCTCGAGTCGCGCAAGACGGTCGGCGCCACGGTGCTGATACCCTGAAACCCGTTTTCGAACCACAATGGAACGCTGCTATGAATCCGCATTCGATCGACGCCCATGGGCGGGGAGCTGACGACTACCTGTTCGGCCGCGGCCAGGCCTGGTTCGCGTTGGCGATGACGCTCGGGTTGATGATCTTCGATTATATCGACCGTCAGGTCATCGTCTCGTTGTTCCCCTATCTCAAGTCCGATTGGGGACTATCAGACAAAGAACTCGGCTCACTCGCCTCGACTGTGTCGGTGACTGTCGCCCTGGGTGCAATTCCGGTGGCGCTGTTCGCCGATCGCACCAACCGCGTTAAGAGCATCGTCGTCATGGCCGTTGTTTGGAGCCTGGCATCGATCTCGTGCATGTTCACGCGCGGCTATGGCCAGCTGCTGGCTGCGCGCTCGATCATCGGCCTCGGCGAGGCCGGCTACGGCTCGGTCGGCGCGGCCCTGATCGCGAGCCACTTTCCCTCGCGCATGCGCGGCGCATTGCTGGCCGCGTTCTTCGCCTCCGCATCGGTCGGCTCGGTGCTCGGCGTCATGCTTGGCGGCGTGATCGCGGCGCGCTGGGGCTGGCAGGCCGCCTTCGGGGTGGTCGGTTTTCCCGGTCTCGTGCTGGCCCTGCTTTACCTGAAGGTGCGGGACTATCAGACGGTGCAGCTGACGCCCACGTTGGAGCGGGCCACGAGCTCGATCGGCGAGGTGGCTTGGCACATCGTCAAAGTGCTGGCTCGCTCGCGCACGGTACTTTGGGTGTGCGTGGCGGGTGCCGCGCAGCTGATCGTGGTTTCAGCTGTGTGGGTCTGGCTGCCGAGCTTTCTCAACCGCGTGCACGGCGTCGCGCCGGCGCAGGCCGGCGTGAAGGCCGCACTCGTCGTGTTGGCCGGCGCAGTCGGCAGCGTGGTGTGGGGCGCAGTGGTGGATCGCGCTGGCGTCCGACGGTCGCGCACGAAATTCGCCGTGCTGGCTCTGTTGTGCATCGCGGCCCTTGTCGTGTTGATGCTGGCTTTCGGTGCGCCGCGACTCGGTTTCACGCTGTCCGCGCCGTCGCAATTTGCGCTCATCATGTTCGGTGGTTTTCTGATGACCTGCACGGTGGGCCCGGTGTCGGCGATCGTGATCGATGTTGTCCACCCTGGTGTGCGCGCCACCGGATGTTCGGTGCTGGCGTTGTTCCAAAATCTGTTCGGTCTCGCCACAGGCCCTTTCATCGCCGGTGTGCTGTCGGACGCCTGGGGCTTGGAAGCGGCACTGACCGCCATGCCGGTGTTTGGTCTGCTGGCGGCAGCCGCTTTCTTGGTCGCGGCACGCAGCTATGAGGTCGACAAGCAACGCGCCAATGAGCCGTACTCCGATCGGGCCGCGATGGCACCGTCCGCCGCCAAGGCGCTCGCCTAGGCTCAGCGGCTGCCACATCGGGTTTGCGCGGCGGAACTAGCCATGAACACGCGAGCGCCGGTGTTATACGCGAAGGCAAATCCGCGGTTCGCCAAGTGTCATGGATTTGCTTTGATTGATCATCTGAAAAATCAGCTGCCGGGGGTTCTTCTCTGCATTGCGATCACCATAGCTGCAACACTCCTGCAGGCGATCGAAGTTCATTTCGCGGGTCAGCCCTATCTGGAAGCCCTTGTGATCGCGATCCTTCTCGGCGTGGCAATCCGGACGGCGTGGAAGCCCGGCCCGCGCTGGAATCCCGGCATCAATTTCAGCGCAAAATTTGTCCTTGAATTTGCGATTGTCCTGCTGGGTGCGTCGGTGAGCGCCACCACGATCGCGGCCCTTGGCCCGGCATTGATCGTCGGGATCGCGTGCATCGTCGCGGTAGCCATCGGCACGAGCTACCTGCTTTGCCGCTCTCTCGGCCTGCCGCAACGGATGGCGATTCTCATCGCCTGCGGCAATTCGATTTGCGGAAATTCCGCGATTGCGGCTGTTGCGCCGGTAATCGGCGCGGATGGCGACGACGTCGCGTCGTCGATCGCCTTCACGGCCATTCTGGGAGTTGTCGTTGTCCTGGGCTTGCCGCTTCTCGTCCCGATCCTGCAATTGTCTTTGACCCAGTACGGTGTGCTTGCTGGATTGACAGTCTACGCCGTGCCGCAAGTTCTCGCAGCGACCTTGCCAATCGGGGCTTTGAGCAATCAGGTCGGGACGGTCATCAAGCTTGTCCGCGTGCTGATGCTGGGACCCGTGGTCCTCGGTCTTTCATTGTTCGCGGGTCGCATTCAGCCTGCTCACGTTCGACCAAATCGCCGTCGCCCGCGTCTGCGCGAGCTCGTGCCCTGGTTCATCGTCGGCTTTCTGGCTGTTCTTGTCACCCGCTCGATCGGCATGATTCCGCAAAGCTTGCTGCCGGCAATCACCGGCGTCGCCGCGTTGTTGACGACGGTCGCGATGGCGGCTCTGGGGTTGGGTGTTGATGTTCGCGTTCTGGCGCGCACCGGAACTCGCGTGACGCTCGCGGTGACTGCGTCTCTTTTCGTTCTCGGCGTCATGAGCTACGGGCTCATTCGCCTCATGGGCATGCCCTAAGGGGAGGGGCCGGATCCGACCAAAAGCGCTACGTCGCCGTAGCGGTTGAGCACCGCACCGCGGATGAGACCCGGTATTTCCGATACTTGTGCAATTTATGAGATGTCAAATTCCCTGGCCGAGTCAAAAGCGCTGCTCGGTCTCTCGTATTCACGAGTGCTTGTGTGCGCTCGCGGCCGCGGGACTGGAGCGGTTCGACGTTTCGTCCATGATCCGCTTGATGGTGCGGGCACATCGACCGCACTGGGCGTTGCAGCCGAGACAGGCGTAGACTTGGCTCATACGCGGCCGTTGCGCGGCGGTCGCCACGACGGATCGCACCTGATGCTCACTGAAGACGTTGCAAGAGCAGACGATCATCGACCTTCTCCTAACTGACGAATCGGATAGCGGCCGAGATGGAAACAACCAGGATGAGGGCGCCGCTCCATCCCGCCACGAGCCCGATGAAACCCACTCGAGACATGTCGACACGGCACGCGCGCCGCGAGGGCGCTGCCGGACGAGGCGTGGCGGTCATTGACGCGTGGGTGGCTACAGCGGTCCGCATTGTGGGCTTCCCTCTTCGGCGCCGGCACGGACGGCGACGACATTGCGCGGAAAGATAGAGCAATGCGCGCACTGGCGTTTAACCGCTGGGGACAGATGCTTTTACATTTCGGGACATTTTTCGCGGATCGAGCACGACTTCAAGCGAGCCAGGCGTCCGCACCCCAACCCGCGATCATGCAGACTTGTCGCGACCATCGATTGCCTTTGATCGACCACGTTCTCCGGGTTTCGGCATTCCGAAGCGCGCTCACCCCTGTAGACTGCAAAGAACATCGATCAATGAAACAGCCCGCGGAGGCATCATGAAGCGCGTCTTGGGCGCCCTGGTAGTGGCCTTGGGTGTTTTGGCTCTCGCTGCGCCTGCGGCCATGGGCCGGTGGTCGCTGGCGGTCCTCGGGATCCCCCTGTTGGTGTTGAGCGTCGCCGAGGCATACGCGGCCTTTGCCTCGCCGCAGCGAGCCAAGCTGAGCGCTTATCTGCCAAGTCTGCTCGCCATGCTCGCCGGAAATGTCATGCTTTTGAGTTCTGCGCTCGTCCTGAGCGGCCTGCTCATTTTGCTGATCGCGGTCCTGGTGGTTGGTGGTTTCAACAAGATCCTGGCTTTCTGGAGTAGCCCGCCTTCGACGCGTGTTCCGTCAATCGTCAATGGGCTCATCGATCTCGGATGCGCGGCGCTTCTTTGGTTCCTCAGTCGGATCATCGGAACCGAGCAGGCCGTAGGCTTCATCGTCGGCGCCTATATTGCAGCCGCAGGATGGCGGATGCTTGTGGCACCGACAGAACCCGAGGCGCCCGCTGCGACTGCTGATGAGACGGCGACCGCGCACCCGGACCCCAAGCTCGGCCTGCCTCCGAACGAGAGCTTTGCCCGCCTGCGCGCTGAAGCCCAGCGCGCGTCGCAGAGCGTGCGCGCGACTGATCTCATCTGGATGCTGACTCTCGGGGGCGTGTTTCTGGCAATTCACGCCGGCCGGATGCCGTTGTCGGATAGCTTGCTCGGTATCACCTCTCCGTTCGTTGCGGTCGCCGGCGATCTGCTCATGACCCTCGTTTTGGCGACGCTCCTTATCCTTCCCCTGCGCCTCCTCTGGAGACGGTTGACAAGGCCCGTCGAGCGTCTGGCATGGTCGCTGCACCTCAATGCGAAGACCGCGCTTGCGCCATTGAATAGGACCGCTGATTGGCTGATCGGCCATTGGCTCAGAGGTCGCTTCAGTTTCGACACGCGGCTGCTCGAAGCGCGCATCTCACTCGCCGCCGCATTGATTCTCATGCTGCGACTGGGCTTGCCGATGACCGCCTTTTTCGTGGCGTTCAATCCGATCTGGGGCTTCAGTTGGTATTTCAATACGGAAAGCTGGGCGACCGGCATCTATCAGAAGATGACGGAGCTCCGCGTCGACGCCTGGCGCGTCAGCATGATCGACGCGATGGCGCGCGCATATGGCGGTGGCGGTGATGATCTTTTCCGCATCCGTCCCGAGGGCGTAGAAGGGGCTGGGGACTTCAGCTTTCTCGTCGTCGGCGATCCCGGAGAAGGGGACGCTTCGCAATATTCATTGATCTCGCGCTATCTGGAGCTCGGGCGCCGCGATGACGTGAAATTTCTCGTGATATCGTCGGATGTCATCTATCCGGCCGGGTCAATCGATGATTACGAGTCCAATTTTTATCTTCCCTTCCAGGGGTTCGCCAAGCTGGTCTACGCAATTCCCGGTAATCACGACTGGTACGACGCGCTGGAAGGGTTCAACGCCAACTTGCTCGAACCGAAGGCGGCACACGCTGCGATCGAAGCGCGCGTCGTCGCCGATTATGGGCTTACTGGTTTAAATACTCGTCGCATCGACAAACTCATGGCGAAAGCGGCGCGCCTGCGCCAGTTGTACGGCGTCAACGGTGGTGCACAGCGCGCAGCATTCTTCGAATTGCAGACCGAGGACTTCGCGTTGCTCGCAATCGATACTGGGATCCTGCGCACGGTCGACGGACGACAGTGGGCGTGGATCGAGCGGGCGCTCGCGCGCAGCCGCGGCAAGTTCATCATGGCCATCGTCGGGCACCCTCGCTTTGCCGGCGGCCATGACTTTCCGCTGTTTGCTGAAGGCCATGATGTCTCTGAATTTTCGGGAAACTTCGCTGCTCTCTACCGCCTGCTGGCGGCGCACAACGTGACCATTGCAATGGCGGGCGATACGCATGACTTCGAGTACTATAAAGAGAACACTGCCGGCGACGGTGGCGCGCGCGTGATGCACCACTTCGTCAATGGCGGCGGTGGGGCCTATCTCAGTATCGGCACCGCCCTCGATTTTGCCAAACAGCCGGCCGTCGTCGATTGGGCCTTCTATCCGAAGACGGACCAACTTCGCGCCAAGATGGACGCCGAAACGCCGGTGTGGAAGTTGCCGTTCTGGTACTGGATCAAGTGGTTCAAAGCCTGGCCTTTCAACGTCGAGGCCTTGTCCGGCATTTTCGATTTCAACCGCGCGCCCTTCTTCCAGAGTTTCATGGAAGTACGGGTCGAAAGGTCCAAGCGGCGGGTGGTGCTCGTCCTCAACGGCGTCGACGGTCCATTGCATTGGCGCGATTTACAAACCGGCGGCGTCGTGTTGTCCCCGGGTGCCGCGATCGACGATCCGGTTGAATTCATCGTGGCGATGGATCGGTGACGGGGAGGGCCATCCTAGCGACGTCAGACGTCGAGATGTCGGTTGTTATCGCCGCGTCTACAGCGCACTTGGCGTACCTGTGTGGCTGAGCAACGTCTCAAGTATCAGGCTTCCACCGTCAAGCTCGCCACCACAACCTCACCATCGGTGATGTAGTGGTTGACCCGCAATTGTTGGCCGGACTGATATGAGTTCACGTCCCCGATGACTCGATTTTTACGCAGCTCGGCAATGATATAGTCCCGTTCGGCATTCGTATCCGAATTGGTGGCGTGGGTGATCTGAAATGTGAGTTGGGTCAAAGAGAAGCCGGTATCTTTGGTGCCGGCTCCGACCCAAAGAACGCTTGCATCAACCGGCGGCCGGTCTGTGGTCTGCCAAAAGCTGGCAATTCCCAACGTGGCCTCGGCGTGCGCGGGACTCAAAGCCCAAAATCGAATGTGATGACGCTTCCGTGGGCTGTTATCAATTGCCTTCTGGAAACCGATGTCTTGGCCACGTCCGAAAAGATAGAGGGTGCTAAACGGCGCCGTAGGGTAGGGCAAATTGAATACGAATGCTCGGATCATGCGCCACGAGCTTGCCAGGCCCAAGCGATCAGCCTCCGACCAGCCGGGGACTGCAAAGGCAGTACGAAGCTGTCTGAGCGTGCCTATAAGCACGAGATTGACGGGATCACCAGGCAAACCGTCCGCGGTAATTGTGAAGCGAGGTACATGTTTGCGCCGGAGGATTTTAAGGCCCATGCGAACGGCGCGCGGGAGGACGATATATGCCGCGATCCCATAAGTGAGGGCCAAGGCCAGCACCCATGGCAACCTCTGGTCCGTCAATTCGAAGACAAAGACGATCAACCAGACACTCAGGATGCCCAGCCCCAGGATCAGCAAGCGGCGTAACAGGCGTTTCAGGAATTGCACGATCTAGCCACCATAAAGCGATCCATCTCCGCAAAGCGACGCCGTTTCGCTTAACGCCCCTGCGGCTGCCACAGCGTCGCGCCGACGAGCGCTGCGATGACCAGCACGATGCCTGCGATCTGGAGTGGCACCAGCGCCTCGCTAAGCAGGGTGACGCCGAGTTCCTGCGGCAACCACCGGCTCGGCGTAGGATAGGAGCGAGACACGCACCGGCCCGATCATGGAGATCGCGATGAAGAAAGCGATCATCGCGAAGGCGTAGAACACCGAGGTGCCGATGAAGCCGAGCCAACCTACGCTGGTTTGCGGGAGCACGAATTCACCGTGCGCGGCGCACAGCACGATCAGTACCATGGCGGCGACGGCCGCAATATAGAGTGTCACCGGCCGCGAATTGCCGGCGCGAAAGACGCGGCTGGAGGCGGCGATGACGATACCAAGGCCGAGCGCGGCGGCAAACGCCAGCGCAACGCCCTCAAAATCGAGGCGGTCGTCGCGCGGATCGAGGGCGAGCGCGAGGCCGGCGAATGCGAGCACGATCGCCGCGATCGTCCGCCAGCCGAACTTCTCCCAGCCAAAGACGGCGAGGATGACAGTGGCGACCAGCGGGAACAGGTAAAAAACGAGGATCGCCAGGGCAAGTGGGATTGCGCCAATGGCGCTGAGCAATGCCCAGGTATAGACGGCGGTCACGACGCCGAGCATTGCGGCAACGACGCCGTCCCGGCCGGGCAGGCGGAGCGGCACGCCGCGCATAGACAACCAGGCGACCAGCGCGGCCGTCGGCAGCAGAAAGCGGATTGCCGCCACGGTCAGCGGGTTGCTGCCGCCATGATAGGCGAGACTCGCCGAGGTATTTGCGAGCGCAAACGCAACGGCGGACGCCAGGGCCAGTGCGATGCCGACCAGTTCGCGCGATCGAGGGGCTGCAGACAGACTGGTTGCTTTCGTGCCGATGGGTCACACCGTGGGCGGGAGATGAGGCGAAGGGCTGGCGAAGGTGTAGCACAATAGCGATGTCTGGCGCATCAGCGCCACCTTATGCTCGGCACCGAATGGGTGACGAATTTCGATGCCGCAGCAAGAAGCGGAGTTTGTGCCGCCGTATCCCGGATTACCCATCGCGCAGGTCATCGACTGCGGTCGGTGACTTTCGACACCAGACAGCAAGGGTATCCGAAATGAGCAAGGACGAAAACAAGGCCATCGTCGGCCGGTGGTTCACCGAATTCTGGGGCAAGACCTGCAATCTCGACGTCGTGGACGAACTCGCGGCGCCCGATATGCTCCTGCAGTACTCCTTGCACGATCCGCGTCGGGGTCGTGACGATATCAAGGCGTTCATGATCGATTTCCGCAAGGCGTTCCCCGATCTCAACTTCTGGGGTACTGCGGACCTGATTGCCGAAGGTGACTATGTCGTCGGTCAGTGGGAAGGCGGCGGCACGCACACGGGTCCGGCCTTCAGTGATTTCCTGATGGGCTCACTGCCCGCCGCGACCCTCCGGAAAATGCATTTCACCGGCACCACGGTTCTACGCATCCATAACGGCCAGATCGCGCAGGAGATCGGTCTCGATGACGGCGTGAAGGCGTTGACCCAACTCGGCCTTCTCAGGGCCGCCTGATCGGACGCAGCCGTTCATCGTTTCGGCGACGGCTTGTCGCAATATCCAAAGACGTCCGCACGATCCTTCGTGCGGGCCCCTGCTGCTCCTGTTGCGTATGGGATTGCGCAGCAGGAATTCGGCAGTTATGAGTTCACCATGGTTGTTGAGCGGATTTTCGTCGCGAACGGCGGGCACCGTGTTCGTTGCACGCGTCTGCGCGATTCTCGATAGGTCGGAACCCGCGGAGTTGAAGAGCGGGCTTGCAGCGCGGTTCACGCACAGCAGGCCCATGCGGGATGATCGGAAACTCGGCGACGATCGCCGGAAGATCCTGTGCTTTGTCGAAACGCTAGCGGATCGGCCCGATCGCCAGTTCCGCTTATCCCCCAATGGCAACCAAAGCGCGGACATTCCAGATCGACAGCTTCGCGCCAGAACCGGGGAATAGCCGGCCCCTTATTCCGATCACCTCGCAGGACAAACGCCGAGAGCTCTCACCATCTTTTAGTCACGATTGATTAGGATTTCTATGCGCAGGAGTTTCCTCCAGGGGCGCGTGGCTCTAGCCGTCACATGACTGCCGCTGCTTGCCACGCTATGGGGTACCGAGGAGATGTTTTATGACGAGCATGGACCTGCGTCCTCGAACGGGGGCATATCGACTTGCGTCACTGGACCCGGATTTTCTCTCAGGAGATTCCACGCGTGGGATCCGATTCTTTTTGGAATACGAAAAGCCTGAAGAACGACTACGAGAATGGGGCATAGTGTCCACCATCGTTGTGATCGGCAGCGCCCGGGTTTCCGAGACCGCTAACGGCCAACCAGTTTCAAATTCTGTTCCGTTGCGGGACGACGCTGATCGTTTGCCCACGATCCGATGGTACGAACAGGCACGCAGATTCGCTCGCATTGCATCCGAACGCGGCGGAGCCCTCACCCCGGTAGGCGGTTTGCGACACAATGTCATTGCGACGGGCGGGGGACCTGGGATTATGGAGGCAGCCAACAGGGGTGCGGCCGACGCAGGCGCGCCGTCGGTCGGCTTCAATATTCAACTTCCGCATGAGCAAGAACCAAACATTTACAGCACGCCGGATTTGACGTTTCAGTTTCATTATTTCGCTATGCGAAAGTTGCATCTGGCAAAGCGCGCGCGTGCGCTTGTCGTATTTCCCGGCGGCTTTGGAACGCTGGATGAATTGTTTGAAATTCTAAATCTTGTGCGAACACGCCGGGCCCCACCGATCCCCATCTTATGTTTCGACCGAAGCTACTGGACCCAAGTCATCAACTTTCAGTCGCTTGCCGAGAACGGCATGATCGAGCGCTCGGACCTTGAAACGCTTGGTTTCGCGGATGACGTAGAAGAGGCGTGGGAAGGGCTTTTCAGCCGAGGAATCCTTGCCCAAACTTAATCGCGGTGCGCTGACCTCGGAGTGGGAAGTGGAGCCCATTTCGTCCGCTCTACGGCAGCATCCGGTTTCGCAAAGCTACCAGGGCGCTCACAACGTTGGAGAACGTTGAGCCCCAGTCGCCTGGATGCGGCTGCCTGAATAGCCGCATGGACGGATACCAGGGGCTGTCGTCCCGATCGAGCATCCAGCGCCAGTCCGCTGCGTACGCAAGAACAACCCAGGTCGGGCAACCCAGCGCTGCCGACAGGTGTGCGACAGAGGTATCGCTGGTGATGACGAGGTCGAGGTTGGCGATTGCTGCAGCTGTGTCGATGAACTCATCCGGGGCAGGTGCGAAGTCGTCGCCTCGCGTCTCGATGTTCGCATCTGCCGGTAACTGGGCGAGTTGCTCCAGGCCGTGTTGCCTTTGCAAGCTGATCAGGCGGACGCCGGGCAGTCGCGCCAGCGGCAGAAATTCCCTGAGCGGGATCGAACGTCCGCGATCGACCTTGGCGTGCGGGTTGCCCTGCCAGGCGATACCCACCTTGAAGCCATGCACGCCGATCCGCTGCCGATAGCGTGCAACAAATTCGGCTTCCGCGCGCAGGTATGGCACCGCGTTCGGAATGGACGACAGGCCGGTGCCAAACCGATACGGAAGGCTCATGAGCGCGACTTGGACATCAAATTCTTGTTTCCGGTCGAGAACGGTGACGACCTCGATTGCGGTCGTGAGCGGGCGAAGCAAGCGAACCAGTGTGGGATAGGTTTGAAACGTCAGCCGGCATCGCTGCCGTTGCAGCAAAGGTAGATACCGGGCGAACTGGATGACATCACCGAGACCTTGCTCACTGAAGACCAGCAGATGCCGTCCCTCCAGGTTTTCACCTTGCCAATCCGGGAACCCGGGACGCTTGTGGTGCGCGAATGTTACTGATTTCCATCGCCATTCGTGGTCGGCCCAGCCTTCGATAAATCGGCCGGCAAGCAGGCGGCACAAGCCTCGGCCCGTCAACGCGTCGGCGTAGTGAGGTCTGAGCGCGATCGCCCGGTCGTAACTCGCCAACGCCTCGTCGATCCGCTTGAGGTCCTGCAGGGTCACGCCGCGATTATTGAACGCCTCTGCGTAATCCGGCCTGAGGGCGATCGCCCGGTCGTAACTGGCCAACGCCTCGTCGACACGCTTGAGTTCCTGCAGGATCACGCCTCGACTATTGAACGCTTCGGCGTAGTTGGGCTTGAGGGCGATCGCCTGGTCGAAGCTCGCCAGCGCATCGTCGGGCCGCCCGAGGCTGCGCAGTGCGTTGCCCCGGTTGTTGAATGCTAAAGTCAGTGTTGAATTGAGGGCGATTGCGTGATCAAAGCTCGCCAGCGCGTCCTCGAACCGCTCCAGTTCCAGCAGCGCAACGCCGCGGTTGTTGAATGCTTCGGCAAAGGTCGGATTGATCGCGATTGCCCGGTCCAGGCTCGGCAGCGCCTCGTCGAAACGCTTCAGCGCAAGGAGGGGGATCGCGCGAGCATAGTGCGTAGCGGCGACCTGAGAGTTCAAGGCCAATGCAAGATCGATATGGTGCAGCGCCTGCGCGTAACTGCCCTGCTGGCAATGCACGATCCCCAGGAAATGCCGAGCTTCAAAATGTCCGGGATCTGCCTCGAGGATCTGCCCGAAAACGGCTGCCGCATCGGAAAGTCGGCCGGCTTGATGCAACTCAAGACCGTCCTTCAGGAGCACTGCCGTGGATACTGCAGGTTCTTGCATCGGGCGATCATATCATGCATGTCCCCGACAGCGCGGCGTCGGAGATCGCAACATCCGCATAACGCAATCAGGCCGCGGGTTGGAATTGCGCAGAGCGGGCCCTCGTGTGGTGGATTTGAAGTTCCTATCATTGTTGCCGCGCGCTCGTATAGGAACTTCAAATCCAAAACCACACTAAAATCATAGATTTGCTAGTGTCCTTTCGATTCCGAAGTTCGTGTTGAGCGTGTTGCAGCGTGTGACGAACTTCGGAATCGGGACACTAGCGCGCGAGCAGCAAAAGTGGGCACCGGTTTTGAGTTCGATCGCGCGCTAAAATATTGATTTGGCGCGTGATCTTTTCGGCGAACCGCTCACGCTTCGCGGGATCATGCGCTAGGATGCCGGGGACCCGCTTTGCACCTGACGGCACGACTCGTCGATCGGAGGCGCGGCTATGGAATTGGCAGTCCGCAAGGCTTCCGATCGTTTCGTTCGACAGGGCGCCTACCGCGCGTTGCAGGCGCGCTTGAGGAGCCGGTCTGCCACGCTGGCGGAGATTCCGACGGTTGTCCTGTCGGCGTTCGACCGAAGCACGCGCCTGCTTCCGTTCATCTTTTACGACGCGCTGATGTTTCCTGCCGGCGCGAGCGCGATCGCCAACGCGATGCATCAGGCTGGATTCGCTCGCACGCGGGCCGTGTTTCAGCTCTGGAATCCCAACTTCAGAGCAAGTCGAGCGCGTCTTGAAGGGCGCGCGCTCGAGATGCTGTTGATATCCAGCATGCAGATCCATTCGCAGCGGGCCTTTGATGCAATCAGCGAGGCATGGTCAGTTGGCGCCGAGCGGCCGCTGATCATCGCCGGAGGGTCCAAGGCGATCTACGAGCCATATAACTTCTGGCCGGAACCTGGGGAGCGTGATCGGGCCGCCCCCGACGTGGTGGTTACCGGAGAGCAATACGTCCTGCTCGAACTGCTTGACACGCTGCTCGACTATCGCGGCGCTCGCGGCACGATGCGTGCGGCATTCGAGCGCGCGCGCGGCGAGGGCGCGCTCGAAACGATTCCGGGGCTCGTCTACCTTGCGCCCGGTGCCAGCGTGCGGGAACCGGTCTTGATCGACACCGGACTGCAGAGATTGGTGCGGGACCTTGATGAATTGCCGGGCGAAGAGACGGCGCTCGATTTGCTCGAACCACCGCATCGCGGCACCGGGCTGTCGCCCCGGCCGCTCGACGCGGCGCGCGTCGGTCGCCACGCCAAAATAGTGAGCTTGCTCGTCACCCAGGGCTGCAAATTCAACTGTTCCTGTTGCCCGATTCCCGCCGTCAATCAGAGGAGTTGGCGTTATCGCAGTCCGGAGGGCCTGACGCGGACGATTGCCGCAATTTTCGAACGCTTCAACATCAAGTATTTCTTCGGCGCGGACGACAATTTCTTCAATCGGCGCGAGACCGCCGAGGCGCTGCTGACGGCGATGGCGCAGGCCACGGCACGCAACCGGCCCTTTCGCGAGCGCATTCGATTTGCCACTGAAGCGACGCAGTTCGACACCTACCGAAACCGCGACCTGCTCCCGCTGGCGCGCGAGGGGGCGTGCACGCACTGTGGTTCGGCATCGAAGATTTGACTGCAACGCTGATCAACAAGGGGCAGAAACCAGCTCAGACGGTCGAACTGTTTCGTCTGCTGCGCGAGCACAAGATATCGCCGATGGCGATGATGATGTTTCACGACGGCCAGCCGTATTACACACCGGGCGCGCTTTACGGCTTGTACAACCAGATCAGGTTTCTCCGCGCAGCGGGTGCGGTCAGCGTGCAATGCACGGTACACATCCCGGCGGTCGGGACGCGGGAATTGGAAGCCACCTACGCCAGAGGCAAGGTCCTCGACCGCGTCGGCATTTACGTCATCCCGGAATCGAAATGTGACGGTAACCACGTGATCGTGGTTGCCGTCGAAGCCGCATGGAAGCGTCAGTTCAAACTGATCGGCGGTTATGCCGCTTTCTACAATCCAGTGAACTTGGTGCGGGCGCACAAGCGCGACGGATCCCCGCTGCGCCGCCGGCGCATTGGCTATCAACTGGCGGGGATGGCGGCCATGATTTGGACTGTCGTCAAGATGACGCCCTACATTCTACGCCTGATGACGGGAAGTCCGTCGTACAGAAAGGACGCCGGGGACACGGCGATAGAGATTCGTCATCCCGGCCAGGCATTCCCGCGACGGCCGAGCACCCGGACGCACGCTGCCGACTGACCGCCTGATCGAGACCGCTGGCGACTCACGGGCTTTGCTCCGCGCGCGAGAGGGGCCGCTTCGGGTCGTTCGCGTCATCTGAGCGATGTGCCAAGCGCTTCCGGTCACTCCCTAGATCGGCAGCTCGCGCGCCAACCTGCGGCGTCGGGTTCACTACTCAATTACCTGATGGACCGACCAAGGAGTGTGGATGTTGATGATCAGATCTTCTCGCGCAAATATGGTCACGACGATAGCGGCAGCCCGCGAGGTGCTCCGTCATCCCGACGGTCATGCGAGTATAAATGACCCGGGAGGTTACGGTCCCGTCGCGAACCTTGCTCGGCCTGGCCGCAACAGAGGCGCGGAGATCCACAATGAAAACCCTCTTGCTCACCGTTTTCGCGTTCAGCCTAACCACCGCCTCGGCCGCCGACCTGTCGTCGGAGTTCCAAACCACTTCGCGCGACAGGGAGTTTGCCGAGCTCATGGCCAAACTGAATCTCAATGCCGAAGGCATCAAGCTGGCCTACAAAGATGGCGGGACCTCGGTCGGTTTGAAAATCGATCGGGGCGATGAAAAATTCGGCAAGTGGTTGCCACGCAACAGCGCCGGAAATCCGGAAGCGCAAGTCGTATCTTACCAACTCGGCCGTTTTCTCGGCATGAGTGAGCTGGTGATGCCGTCGGCCTACTACAAACTGGATGGCACCGCCCTCTCCATGTTCAAAAAGCTCTTGCAAGGCGCGCCGGAAAGAAACCGCTGGCGCCGCGAAAACCGCGATACCAACCTGGCCGATATCGCTCAGAACCCCTCGGGGATTATGGGCGTGTTTACACCCGCCCTTGAGCCCAAATCGCAGGAAGTCATCGGCCTGGCCAATCCGTCGGCCAACACCATCAATTCCGCGGATCCCATCGCCCGCTTCATTCGTGCCGACGGACCAGTGCCCTCCGCGTCCCGCCGCATGAGCCTGCGCGGAATCAAAGGCGGGAGTGAGAGCGAGCTGGAACTGGCCCGTGAGTTTTCACAAATCATGGCGCTCGATATTTTGACGGGACAATGGGACCGGTGGAGCGGCGGCAACGTCGAGGCCACCACCGATGGGTCACGGGTCTATTTTACGGCCCGAGACAACGGCGGTGCGAGCATGAATGGCCCTGGTGCTTTCGCCAAATATTCACGCATCGTCACCCGCTTTGACCGCGCGCAGATCGAGCGCTTGGAGAAGTTGGTGCAGCTGCTGAGCGACCGCGATCAATCCACCCAGTTGACGGCGGCGTTGCACTTGAGTTCGGACCCGCGTTTTTTGCTCAACCGCGCGCAGAATCTATTGGCTTTCGTTCGCACTCAGGCCGCGCAGCATGGCGACGCAACCTATTTTACGGCCCGCTAAAGTTGCGGGCAAATGCGCTGTTGAGTTTGCGGGTCGATCATTAGATCCTTGTAGGGGTCAAAATTCCGAATGCCCTTCTTATGTTCAGGATAATTGGCGTCGCCGTCAGTGTTTCTAATCCAATAGCTCACAGCATCGTTGCCGCTGACGCCGCAGAATTGGCGGAGGGCCAGCGCCGAGATGAATCCGGAAGCATGCCAGCCATTCCAGCAATGAACATAAATCGGTCCTAAGGCGGGGTTCAAAATCGCGGCGTAAATCATCTCGAAATCTGGCGCGACTTAGAGCCATAGCCCATTTGCAAGTAGTGCAATGTGTTATTCCCGCGCAGCGAAGCACAGGAGGTCTGCGAGGCGGCCTTTGAGTAATTGGTAGAGTAAAGGTAAATTGCGGTCTGGAAGCCCCCGGCGCAAAGATCCGCCAAGCCATTTTTAGGCAAAGGGTTCTTGTTGCGCCGCAGGCCATCGCGATTGTAGCTGTTGTTGGCGCCGCCCCGGAACAACACTCCATTCAAGACTTCGCGGAAATTGCGCACGCCATAGAGCGCTTCATAGCCATTGCCATGATCATCGACGCGCTTTTGGTAAGGGTCGCTCAGCCCATAGCGCTGGTGATAGTAGTCCGCATCGAATCCTGCGGCCATGGCCGACGGCGACATAGTGGATGCCAAAAAAATGAGGCTAAAGATCCTGTTCGCCATGCTCGTCCCTTGCTTGTCCAGAAACGCTTGCAAACGGGTGGTGATTCCTCAAGGCCTAAGGCCCGCGCCAGGCCAAAGGCCAAAGTCGATCGACCCGGAGCGCGCCATCCCGCGTACGAAGTCGGCTTTGGCGTGGCCAAACTCGACCTCAGCGGCTACTTATCATGAAAACTCTCGCGAGCAACCTCAAGATAGGCCTTGGCGACAGCTTCCGTTGCGTCGTGGAATGCTTCGGTGTCCCTTTCGACGATGGCGCGGTAAGGAGCGCCTTGGGCTTGACGTCCGTGGGCGAGACCTAACACGTTGGCATCATAAATCGCGAGGGCCTCTAGGAACGCGATGTCGCTGCTCTTCTTGCTCGAATAAGGCAGGTCGATAAGGGATACGTGCTTCTCGCGAATCCAAAACAGGCCAGCACCGGCAAGCTCAACGAGGTCATAGGCAGAACCATCCAAGCCGGGCCAAAATGCTCGGCGAACGTCGCTCAACCATTCATGAACCGGGGGTTGCGGCTGGTAGTTGGCGATTGCCGGCTTCGCGTACTGCTTAAGCTCCACGATGCGGCGCCGGGAACTCTTATCTTCGGCCAGGACCCAGATGCGCAGCTGGTCGACACTCCCGCCCCGTTGCTCCGGCCGGATTGCCAGATCGATGACTTTCTCGGTGCTGAACAGGCGTTCGATTGTGGCGCGAGCAATCTTCGCGTTGTACGCCTCAATCTCCCCTGCTTTGAGCACAAAGCCATGCTTTGAAGATTTCTTCTCGGCGTATTTTGCCACCATGTCGTCGTAGTCGGAGACAGAGATGGTCAGTAGAGCGCGTACTTCCTTTGGCGGATCCAACTGCCTCCCGGCGAGGCCTGCAAGATAGCCCCTTTCCAACGGACGCTTCTTGACTTGTTTGCTTATGGACTTCTCCGCGACCAGGTAGCGAACCACATCCAGTACGAACGGTCCGCGGCCGGCATCGTCAAAGTCGACGTTGACAAATCTCATCTGTCTCGATCCGCCAACCGGCTTTAGCGGGAAGACGCTGAAGTTCCCCGTATGGGGGTCGCCGGCCAGGATGCCGTCAAAAGAAAGGTAGTGCTTCAAGCTGCCAAGATCTGCCCGCTGTTTCATGTACGTCCAATAGTGGGGCGTATTGCTGCGGATCAATTGCGAAAGGTTCTTGGAGACGTCGACCTGATCGAATTGACTACTGCTGGCGCTGGTACCCATAGCTTGGTTCCAACCTGTTCTCCGCTGACGATTCAGAAGCACACTCTATGCTATGCTGCTGTTGAGAGGTCACTGGCACTGGGCCAAGGTGTCATAGGTCACACCTCTGGGTTTTCAAAGGTTGAGCTGAGAAGTGTGCCTGAAGATCCAAATCAAGCCTCAATCGGCCTTGTAAACAGGCTTGGTTCAGCTTGGTCGCAAGATCCTTCAGGTTCTTGCGGACGTTCGCGTAATCGTTGGCGGTGAAGACCATTTCTCGCACGAAGAATTCTCTGGTTTCCGCCGAATCAGCAATAGCATCAAGACGTAGAAGGAGGCGATAGGTCTCTAAATCAATGTGCGCAATACGATCAGCCAAGCCCGCTTGCTTTGCGATATTCTCTTTGGCAACGCCGCAGTCATTATCCTTTAGGAGCAACTTCTTGACCTGGACGGCTCCAAGCCGCGCAGCCTCCTCGGGGGGCAGGCTCTTACTTGACTTCAGTTTGGCGCTGCCGCCCTGGTCCAAATCTTTGGCATCGAGATAGTAGTAGATCGCGATATAGTGAATATTGCCGAAGCGGTCTTGCTGGTTCATGAGGGTGTCAATCACGATCAAGTCCGCAGCATCTTTGAGCTGCACCATCTTCTGAACATTGTCGATCGTGAAGTTTCGCCCCACGAGCGTACTGATGTCCACATTGCGGGCTAGCATTCCAACGATCGGGTTGTTGTCACGAAAGTTCCGCGCCCGGGCGACATTGTTTGCGCCGCCATTGAAGAACTCCTTGTAGAAGCTCTCTGTCGTCGGATTCTCGCTGAGTGCGCCATAAGATTGGCCAAAATCGTCGGTCAGCAGAAGATCCCGCCTGTTGCTGGTAGCGCCGGCTGTCAGCTGGGCCATCAGGCTTGCCCAGGTCTGATGAATGAGGGTGCCCGACGGGGTCTCGGCCAGAGCCGCACGACCGATGGAAATGTGATTTTGTACATCGAACGTGCGTAGAACCGCTGGAGGAACATCTGCGATGCCACCGAGCATGCGCGATACATGGTAATATCCGAGGATGGAGGGTGTATAGCTACAGCTCGTGCTCAGCTTGTATTTGGCGATCTTTTTGGCGCCGGCAGTCTTGCAATGCGCGGCTTCGACCTGTTGGGGGGTGCTTCCTTGAGGGAGCGAATGAATGTCCAGACCCGGGTTCGTGCTGTTGAGCTTGGCACAAACCGCGGCGTTCGTATGCACATCTATATTGCAAAGCTGAGTCTCGACCTCGATGTCACTGGCGAAATATCGGCCACCATCGAAATGCTTCGGAATTACGCAGACCTCGGCACTTCTGCCCGGCACCGGAAGATCCACGATCTTTTCACCGCGTTGAAGGTGGGCGGACAGGGCCGCATAGGCCAACGCCGGACCAAGCGACGCCACCGACAAGAGCAGAAGCTGTGTCAAACGGACCGGTATCCTCACGTGTCTTCGCCATTTTCCGCGGCAGGCGGATGAGAACCGGCTGGACCTGAAGGGATCTGGAATCTTGTGGCCGAGACGTTGGCCCTGCTCATCGACGATCTTGCTTGCGATGAACCCGGCAATCAGGCCAAGTATGATCCAGCTGATGATGGCCATGTGCGTGCCTCCCATGCACGGACCCGTTCGCCAAAAGCTCGCGGTTGCCCAAACCGGTGCGGTCATCTTCAATGATTATTTGTAGCTGGCGACAAAACATTGCACGCTGTCCTTGATGGAAGGCTTCCTAGCAGCAATGACGTCTCAACGACATTATGGTGCAGCTGTCGGCTGAACCGCAACTGATACTGCCTTGTGTCAGAGGTAATATGATGTCGGTGCTTGGTGATGGGCGAACATGAACAGACTGAGGCGGTGCGTGAGTGCGATGCTCTCGGGCACAGGCTTTGCTGACGCAACGGGGTCGATGCGTGGATGTCGTGCTGAAGCGTGGCGAGGATCACGAACGCGCAGGCGCACGATGCCCACCCGAGGTCAATTTAAGTGGAAGCCGCTTTGATGTCTCGATTCCGAAGGTCGTCAAACCTTGCAGAACGCTCAACACGAGCTTCAGAGTCGATGGGACACTGGCGAGCTTACGGTTCTGATGTGGTTTTGGATTTGAAGGCAACTTCAGATCTACCAGACGAGATCACTCCGCCTTTAGACCAGCGGCCTTAACGATAGGCCACCATGTTTCGACTTCGGTCTTGTGGAGAGCTCGTAACGTTTCCGGCGTCTGCAGTCCGATCGGTGGAATCTCTTGGCCCAAGTCGCCAAGTCGTCGCTGTACGAGCGGATCGGCAAGCGCATCGACGACCGCGGAATTCAACTTGTCGACGATGTTCTGAGGCGTGCCGTTGGGGACCCAAAGTCCGCGCCAGAGCGAAAGGTAAAGTCCGGGCGCGCCCGCTTCGTCGGTCGTGGGAATCTCTGGAGCAGCAACCCACCGATCCTTGGCCATCACGGCGAAGGCCTTGATCTGTCCGGCGCGCACACAAGACAGGGTTTGCGACGCCTCGATAATGGCGAAATCAATCTGCCCGGCGATCAATCCTTGTACCGCAGGGGCGCCGCTCCGGTAGGGTATGAGTTGGAACCGCGTACCCGTGCGGTTTTGGAATTCGATCGCACCAAGATGCCCGGCGCTGCCGATGCCGGCGATTGCAGCTGATGCGTGATCAGGATTGCTCCGGAGCCACGCGATCAGCTCCTTCAGGCTACCGGCAGGGATTCCAGCTTTCGCCACGATCCACAGTGGAGACGTGGTCAGCGGCGCTACCGGCTGGAAATCCCTCAGCACGTCGTATGGCACGGGAACAAGGGCGGATGTCACGACGTGGCTCGTCCTGTCGCCGATGCTTAGGGTATAGCCGTCGGGCGCCGCTCGCGCGACCTTGCCGACGCCAATGGCGCCGCTTGCGCCGGCGACGTTCTCGACGATGACCGGCTGACCGAGCGAAAGTTTCATTCGCTCAGCCAGAATGCGCGCGAGGATGTCAGTGACGCCGCCGGCGTTGAACGGCACCACCATCGTGACGGGATGTGCTGGATAGGCCGGGGCAGACACCGTCGGCACCGCGCCAAAGATTGCAGCAAGGATGATGGCCGCAACGGTGGCCAACAGGCAGCGACCTGCCATGGCTTTCCTCATGCGCACTCCAAAGCCAAGTTTGCGCGCACTACAGCACGCGGCATGATATAGGAGAATGGGCAATTGTTCTTTAGCCATATAGGATCTGCCTATGGCTCAGCCGGTGATGGAATGGGAGAGCCGCCTTGGGCGCCGCTTCCGTCTGCGCGATCTATACATCCTGTCGACGGTCGTCGAACGCGGCAGCATGGCGAAGGCGGCAACGCAGCTGCGCATGTCGCAACCGTCCATTTCGGAAGCGATCGCCAAGCTGGAGAACACGCTGCGTGTCCGGCTGCTCGATCGCGGCCCGCGCGGCATCGAGCCGACAATCTATGCCCGAGCGCTGCTCAAACGAGGGTCTGTCGTGTTCGACGAGTTGCGAGAAGGAATCAAGGAGATCGATTTCCTGACCAATCCAGCAAAGGGAGAAGTGCGGGTTGGATGTCCCGAGACATTGGCTGGCGTCGTTTCGACGATCATCGATCGCATGTCGCGACAACATCCGCAGATCGTCGTGCAAGTGGTACCCACCGAACCCGCGATGATGCAGCTGAGCGGGTTGCGAGACCGCAGCGTCGATCTTCTTCTGGGACGGTTGATGAAACCGCTGGTGGAGAACGACATCGAGGCAGAAAAGCTGTTCGACGAGCGTTATGTGGTGGTGGGAGCCAAGAATTGCTGGGCCGGCCGTCGAAAGATTGAGTTGTCGGATCTGGTCAATGAGCGATGGATTTCATGCCCCAGAGCAACTTGCTCATGCCGCTGATCATTGAGGCATTCCGAGCACAGGGAGTGGAAATGCCGCGCGAGAGCGTAACGACTGTCTCGCTCCACGTCCGCAATCATTTGCTCGCGACGGGGCGCTTTATTGGCATGATGCCCCGCTCAGCGCTGCGACACGGTGGCGGACGATGGGGCCTCAAAGCACTGCCAATCGATCTCGCTATAGAGCCTCCCCCGGTCGCGATTCTTACTTTGAAGAATAGGACACTTGGACCCGCTGCACAGCTGTTCATCAAACATGCAAAGGCGGTGTCAAGGACACTGGAAGCCACCACCTCGGCCAACAGCCGAGCCGCTGGCGCGCTAGCCACCTAGGTCGCAATGGTTGTCCGCTGGTGGAGACCCTGTGCTTGCCTTCGTTCAGCTTCGGATGCGTGGAGTACCTCAAAGACCAATCAAAGCGCTGCGATTAGACGAGCACCAAACCAGGGAAGCCATGGACAGGCGAGCATTGTCGACAGGAGGAGCAGCGATTGGTCTCGGTGCCGCCGCCTGTGGCTGAATGAGGCAGTCAACAAGGCTGCCAAGACCGACAAGGTGCGCGAGGCGCTGGCCAAGCTTGGCGTCGATCCGGGTGGCGGCACGCCGGAGGCATTCGGCGCGCTGGTGCGCAGCGAGACGGAGCTTTGGACCAAGGTCGTGAAGGAAGCCGCCATCAAGATCAATCCATGACAGCTTCCGACTCCGCGTGACACCGCTCGGGACCGGCGTGCCGATCCCGACCCCCGACCGCTTCGGCCCGCGAAGCGTGCGGCCGAGCACCTTGCGCAGCCCCTCCGGCGGATCAGGCCCATGCGATGGCGCGAATTTCTCCCAGCCGCCGGGGCAGCTCGCCCCAGGTCTCGCCGCCATCTGTCGTGCGATAAAGCTGGCCCAGCGATCCGGCCGCGAACCCAAGCATCGGATCGGCGCGATTGACCGCCAGAAAGTAGATCGAGCTTTGCACGGACCCCGGCAGGCCCGCATCCTGCCACGTCTCGCCATAGTCTCGGCTGCGATAAAGCCGCCCGTGCCATCCGGGGGAGCCGCTGCCATTGGTGAGAAACATCACGCCCACTCGATCCGGGCGCTCGACGATGCTGCGGGTGTATTGCCAGGGCGAATTGAGCTTGTGAAATGTCCAGTGGCGCCCGTCGTCATCGCTCGTATGCAGCCCGAACGCGGTCGTCGCGAGCAGCTTGCGCCCGCCATTGTTCACGACGGCCATGCCGTGCACGTCGGCGGCAGCGGCATGCAAGCCCTTACTGCGCCGTTCGAACGTACGTCCGCCGTCGTGGCTGACCCAGGCGTCGTCGATCTCGACACAGGCGCACACCAGATTGGGATCGTCGGGATCGAAGGTGATCTGGCAGACGCGCGTCCAGTGCTTGACAGGGTCTGACGGTTTGCCGCGCTCCACCCGGACCTTTGGATTGTTGTTGCTGTCGACACCGCCCAGGAACTCGAGCGCCACCGATTCGTGCATTGGCACGCGCAAGTCCACCCAGGTGTTTCCGCCATCCTCGGAACGATAGAGATTGGCGGTTTGGGTTCCCGCGAGAACGACACCGGGAGCATGGGGCGAGTACGCGATCGCAGTCACGAGCCGTCTTCGGTCCATCGCGCTCGGAACGTGCGACCACATCTTGCCCGCGGGATCGAACCGAAACAGCCCGAGCTCGGTTCCGCACAACACTTCGCCGGTATTTGCAGGATGACAGGCGAGGCCCCACGCCTGGGTTCCCGAATACATTCCCTGGGCTGTCTGCGTCCGCTGCAGCTCGTCGCCAAGATTGTCGCTGTACCATACGGAAAGGCCATTGGTGGCGACGTATAGGCGAGGGGACATGGCGACTACCTATTCGGCGATTGATTTGAACAATAGCGGATTCCGATCGTTTGGAAGCAAGGCCTCACATTTTTTCGAAAATCTAGACTATTATCGAAACTAAGGCTTGGCTTGCCTGTGGCTCGTAAACCGGTGCGCTGAACGGTGATGCAGTGGGAACGCCTCCCGCGCCTGGAATTGTCTCGACACCGCCGACACGGCGCCAAGCTATGATGGAAAACCAAGAGGCATGCGCCCGTCCGGGAAAATGGGGCGCACCGATGCAGGAGGAAACATGGGCGCGAAAGCGGGGATTACCCGGTTTTACATAATGGTCCTGGCGTTGGGAGCGGGACTGCCGATCGCTCCAGCGCGCGCGCAAGCGCCGGCCACCTATCCCAAGCAAGCCATTCACATCGTGGTCGGAGTCGGCGCCGGCGGGCTTATCGATATCTATACGCGACTATTGGCGGCGCCACTGCAGCAGAAGCTCGGGCAGCCGGTGATCGTGGAAAACCGGCTGGGGTCCGGGGGCCTGATCGGCGCGCGCTCGGTCGCGGAAGCAAAGCCCGACGGCTATACCCTGTTCGCGGCCTCCCCGGGAACGCTCCCGGCCGCACTGATGCACAACCCCGCCCCCTACAGCATTGCGAGCTTCGTCCCGGTTGCGCTCATGCTGGAAGGCGGTTCACTGCTCGGCGTCCGTGCCGGCATTCCGGCGACGACGTTTCAGGAACTGGTTGCCTACGGCAAGGCCAATCCAGGCAAGCTCAGATATGGAACGAGTGGCATCGGCAGTCCAACCCATCTCAGTCTGCAATATCTGGCCGACCTCATGGGCGTGCAGATGACGCATATCCCTTACCGCGGGAATATGCCCGCCATGCAGGCGCTGTTTCAAAGCGAGGTTGACCTCGCGATCGTCGATGCACAGGGCTTCGAGAAACAGATCCGCGCGGGAGAGATTCGCGCGCTGGCGCAGACGTTGCGTATCAAGGCGGCCAATTTTCCCGATGTGCCGAGCCTGCCCGATCTCGTGCCCGGCTTCGATGCGCCATTCTGGATCGGCCTGTTCGCCCCGGCAGGAACAGCGCCCGAGATCGTTGCTGATATCAACAGCGCCGTAAATGCGGCGCTGTCGTCGGATGCAATCACCGAACGCGCAGCCAAGACCGGGCTCGTCGCCCGTCCCATGACGCCGGAAGCCTTTGCTAAATACGTGCAAGAGGACACCGCCCGCTGGGCAGCCGTTATCAAAACGCACAATATCCGTGCCGAATAGCTTCCTTGCGAACCAGATACCTGCTCGCTATCGATGGGGAGAACGCGGCTGTAGAAATGTTGTCGTATCATCTCACCAGGCTGGGCGCCCGTTGTTGACGATCCGATGCGTGTGGCTCTTGAAAATTGAGGCAATTCGACCGCCGTGGGGACAGCAAGCTATACTGCCGCGCCGCCGTCTCAGTCTGGGGAGAACATCGCGTTGCCACCGATACTAAATTTGACTGCCGCGCGTGCCGGCGCCGCGGCGCGCAGCGTTGATGCAGTCTCCCGCAGCGCGCTTGCAACCGCGCGCGCGGCAGTTCTTGCTCTCGGGCTCTTCTTCGCGCCGCCGGTTTCCAACGCCATCGATACGATCACCAACATCGTCACGTCCCGCGCCCTGACCAACATAGGAAGTCTCAGCTTCATTTCACCCGCAAAGGCTCAACCGGCCACACTCACGAAATCGCAGTCGGACGCGCTCAACACGTACAACAATGCCGTAAATCAATTTAAGTCGATCCTGAGCCAGCGGCGCGCCCAGATCAATTCGAAGCAGCCGCTGCCGAACTTGCCGGGACAAGCGCTCTATCTTGCGCGCAACAACATGATAAGCGCGTATAAGGATCTCACCGACGCGCTTCCATCCAAGATCGGCAGGCCCAATAAATTCAGAATCCCTCCGGCGTACTTCGACGCCGACAATGAGCCGCTGCTCGATGAATATACGAATCTCTTCGGCATCATGCAGGCGCCACCCGTCAATGCGCAAAATTCAGATTCTCCATTTAAAGACGTTGTTGATTTGGGAACCGCTATTGCGCGCGCTAAGGGCCTCGATGCAGCAAACGCTGATGTGGCAGGTCGCATCAGCTTGGGCCTGTTCTTTGCCGAGACCAACGGCAATCAAAATATTGGGAATGCACGCTCGAATAAGTACAAGGGAAGTTTTCAAACAGGTGTGTCCGAAGATCAAAATGGTCAAAAGAAATGGGCGGCGACGAAGAGGTCGATCGCAGCCTTCGATCCCGCCCTGAGCGCCCGCGACGACCGAGAACAGGCGCGGGTTGGCAATCTGGATCATCGCTTCAATCACTGGACCGCGGTGAGGGACGCCCTGATGAACTCACACGCAGAGCTTTTCCTGCGAATACCGACGATCGCGAAAGCGCTGCCAAATCCAATTGATCAAATGAAGCTTTTCGAGCTCATCCAGATCATTCCCGGTCCGACCAAGGCCGCGCTCAATTCAGGCAACTTGCTCAAGTATGAAATTTCCGACCCGAAGATCATGGGATATTTGCGCAACAACAGCATCTTCACCTTTGGACAGGGTGACAGGGCAAAGACATCTGCAACCTTTCGCGAAATTCTCAATGCGATGTGGCTCTTCAACGACAAATTTGAACGAGCGCTGTCCAGATTCAACGAGATCAAGGCTCGGCAAAAGGGGTGAGAATTAGCAGGACCACGTGGGGGGAGTAAGACGTGTGGGGCCGAAAGGGCACAGGGCCCTTTCGACCCAATGACCAACATCTTTACGTCTTTGCCCGCGTGCGAATCATGAAATTGTCATAGCTGAATTCTGCGATCTGCCACCACAGATACTCGTCGTTGCGGAATGCCACGATCGACTCCCAGACCTTCTTGTAGTCCGGGTTGGTCGCCGACGTTCTCAGCGTTGACCTCGTTCGAGGCCTTCAGACAAGCTTCCATGATTGGTTGTGAGAATGGGCGCAGCTGCGTGCCTGCCGCCACCAGCCGCTTCAACGCCGCCGGGTTGCGGGCGTCGTATCTCCCGGTTTGCTCGATGTTGGCAAGGCCCGCGGCCGCGGCGGCGATCGCCTGATAGTTCTTCGGCAACGCGTTCCATTTTTCCAGATTGATCATGAAGTGGTTGGCGGTGCCGCCTTCCCACCAGCCAGGATAGTAATAGAACGGCGCAATCTTGTAGAAGCCGAGCTTCTCGTCGTCGTAAGGGCCGACCCACTCGGCCGCGTCGATGGTGCCTTTCTCCAACGCGGGATAGATGTCGCCGCCGGCAATCTGCTGCGGCACGACGCCGAGCTTCTGCAGCGTCTTGCCGGCCCAGCCGCCGATGCGGAACTTGAGGCCGTTGAGATCCTCGACGGATTTGATTTCGGTGCGAAACCAGCCGCCCATCTGCGCCCCGGTATTACCGCCCAGCAGGGAGTACACGTTGAACTTCTTGCCGAACTCGTTCATCAACTTCAGGCCGTCAGCGTCGTAGTACCACGCATTCTGTTGCCGGGTGTTGACGCTGAACGGAACCGCGCAGAACAGCGCCCAGGTAGGGTCTTTGCCGATGAAATAGTAGGTGGCCGTATGGCAGACCTCGACGGTACCATTCTGCACGGCGTCGAGCACCTGCAGGCCGGGTACGATCTCGCCCGCCGCAAAGACCTGAACCTGGAATTTGTTGTCGGTCGCTTCGGCGACGTACTTGGCGAAGGTCTCGCACGTACCGTAGAGCGTGTCGAGCGACTTCGGCCAGCTCGCGGCCAGGCGCCACCTGACCTCCGGCATCGACTGTGCGATGGCCGGCGAAGCAACCGCCGATGCGGCCATCCCGGCACCGGCGACCTTGAGAAATTCACGACGCTGCATGGCTGCTCCTGTTGATGCAAGGACTCGGGTTGGGTGTCATTCGTCCACGCGTATGTGATGTCACGGCTGGTCGGCCATTGACGCCCGGCGCTACCCCGAGCGCACGCCTGTTGCCGCGTGTCATTGGCGAGCCAGAGCGAGTTCTCGGGCTCCATTCGATGTCCGCTTCGGCGCGCGCGATACATTGAGGCCGCGACGCCTCATGTCGGCTTTCCCCAAGCGCGGGACAAACATCCCACGGCTGCGGATGATACCCCACGGCGCTGGATCCGGGTAGGGCTGAGTTGCCATAAGCAAACATTCACCGCCGCGACCAGGATGAGGAAATCACCTATGGCGAGATCATCGTGCAGGTGCGCGGCGACAACACCGGTCCACACACCATAGAGAACAGCATGCGCAAGGCCTACACCGCGCGCACGTTTCGTTCGCCGTCCGGCGCGGTGGTCGAGCGCGTAAAGGCCGAACCGACGCTCGGCCTGATCCATCTCACCAATGTCATAGCCAACCAGGGCGCACTGCCGATCAAGGTGGGCGACGAGGTTATCGGCGCTGTGGGCGCATCGGGTGCGCCGGGCGGCGAAAAGGATGAGGCTTGCGTCAAGGCCGGGATCGACAAGGTGGCCGATCAACTGAAGTGAGGGCGTAATCCTTCATCGTCATTCCGGGACGGGTTCTGGCGGTACTATCGCAGCACCGCGGCGATAGTACCGTCTCCCGATGTGGCGGATCCGCGCGGAGCGCTGCGCGCAGCCACGAGCTGCCAAGTCGCTAATGGCGGCGGAGAAGCCGCCTACAGCATCAGAAGCGGACCGCGAGCTCATCGCGGACCGACGCGGATCGGGAGTTGGTAGTCCGAGATTTGCAGAGCCTGCTTGGCGTTCGGTTCGATCAGAAGGGCCGTTACCCCCTGTTCGCGCAGCGATTTCAAGACCGCGAAAACCTCTTGCACCATCAGCGGAGAAAGGCCGATCGAGGGACGCCCGGCGATTGTTGAACGCAACCGTTACTTTTGCGGATTGAACTCCTTCCACGGGTCCTTCACGTTCGGAATCGTTTCGAACTCGATGTTGGCGAGCTTGCCGTCCTTCATCTCCGTTCTGCGCATATAGACGTTCAGGATGATGTCGCGCGTGGCCGGATCGATCGAGATCGGACCGCGCGGGCTATCAGCAGTCTTCCAATGCGACAGGAAAGCCATCGCCTCGTCGCCGGTGAACTTGCCCTTGGTCGCCTTGATCAGGTCGAAGATCGCTGTCATGCCGTCCCAGCCGTCAGCGGATAGAAAGTTCGGGATCGCCTTGCCAGCATATTCGCGATCCCAGGCCGCCAGAAAAGCCTTGTTGGCCGGCCGATCAGCGGCAGCCGAATAGATGCCGGAGGTGACGATGCCGAGCGCGACATTCCCCATCATCGGCAGTTGTTCGTCCGGAACGAGGTCCTGCGTCGACACGACATTGATTCCGGCCTGCCGAAGGCCAAAATCCTGCACCGTCTTGAGCACCGCCGTCGCCTGTTCCTGTGCCGGCACCCAGATGAACGCCACGTCCGGGCGGGTGTCCTTGATGCGCTGTATGATTGGCGTGAAGTCCGGATTGCTGGTTGGAAAGCGAACCGCCCCCAGCACTTTCAAGCCGGCATCGGTCCAGCCCTTGGTGAAGGCGCCTTCGGCGTCGTGCCCTGGGATAAAATCGCTGACCGCCGTGTAGGCGGTCTTCCAGTTCTGCTTCGCCGCCCATTGGCCGAGCGGATAGGCCTGCTGCCACTGCGTGAACGCGACCCGCACCACATACGGCGACATGCGCGGAATGGCGACGCCACCTGCATTGGTAATGACAAGCGGAATTTTGGCCTGCGCGGTCAGCGGTGCTACCGCGGCCGCAATCGGGGACCCGACGATACCCAATAACAGCTGAACCTGTTCGCGCGCGATCAGCTCCTGGGCCAGGCGCTTGCCAGTGTCGGGTGAGGCGGCATCATCGCGGCGGATGATCTCGATCTTGACTCCCGACGGCAGATCCTTTTCATGTTCTTTGGCGTAGAGATCGATGCCCTTTTGCATCTGGTCTCCGGCCTGGGCAAGAAATCCCGAATAACTGTTGATCAAGCCGATCTTGATGGTTTGCGCCGAGACGACGGACGCGGTCGCGATGACCGTCAGCAGGGCCATCGCGACGCCCGCCACTGTCGTCGACCGCCATTGTGGTCGCATCATCGATGTCTCCTTGGAGATTGCACGCAACGGCCATATTAGCACCCCGGCGTCAGTATAACGAGAAAGTTGAATAGCCGACAATGTGAGTTGCGTGCGGTCGTCCGCATGCCGGCGCGGTTCAGTATCGCGATAGCCGACAATCAATCATTCCGACGAGAAATGCGGTCGCGCGGCCTTCGAGACGCCGGCTTCGCAGGACTGTTCATGCGTCGGTGATGAACAACACATCGGAGTCGCTGCATCGCCGGGCCTGGGCCTTGGCAGAATTTCCGGAGCGACGCTCGCTGAGAGCAATGTCAAGAATTACAACTCGTCTTCCGCTTCTATGCTTCGCCAGGGTTGAGGATTTCGTCGTTGAACTTTGCGGTCGATCATCAACTACACGCGCGGCGAGAGTGCCGACTCCATACGTAAATTCCGCAGAAGCGGTCACACGCAGCAGTATTGGTGACAACACGCGGCAGTATCGTTGTGTACCAAGGGGAGGAAGGTTAGGCTTTTGAAATGGATGATCCCGGTCCCCTGTGGGGGCTCTCCCAACAAGCGGCAGACGCGATGCCGTACGCTCAACGGGGATGGCACACTCGGACCGCAACTTCGATCATAAACTCTTGCAACACTGCCTACGTCTTGATGCCGTGCGCGCTATGTCGAGCGCGAGCGCCGCATCGTGATCGATCGCGTGAAGATCATCATCCAAGGCCTCCCAGAATTCGGGAGTAACAACAACACATCATAACAATCATAACAAACGTCCGCGTCCATGCGGGGGGAAGTGTCATGACGACTGTGTTTGTCTCTTCAGGCGCTGTGAATTCCGGCTTCGTCGTCACCAGCGGCGATATTTTGGACGTTTTGATCGATGGCACGTCGCTCTCGGCGTCGGTGTCGAGCGGCGGCATCGAGGTCGTGTTCAGCGGCGGCACGGCCATCGCAACGAACGTCTTCAGCGGCGGCCTGGAGTACATGGCCTCGGGCGGCATTGCGGCCAGCACCGTGGTGTCGAACGGCGGCACCGAGAACGTCGGTGCCGGCGGTATTGCCAGCGGTGGCACCATCAACAGCGGCGGCCAGCTGATCGACGCCGGCCTCGTGCGCAGCGTGGTGCTGAGCAGCGGTGCGGTGGCGTACGTCCAGTCCGGGGGCGCTGCCTCTGGCATGACGGTGTTCGGCGGCGGCGCCGAGGTCGTGCGTAGCGGCGGCGCCACCAGCGCCACGACGCTGAGCGGCGGGGCTACGTTGATCGCCGGTTCGGCGGTCTCAACGACGGTCGGCAGCGGTAGCGTGGACTACATCGCATCCGGCGGCATCGCCTATGCCGCTACGGTGCTGAGCGGCGGCCAGGAGAACGTCGGCGCCGGCGGTGTGGCGAGCGGCGTGACGGTGAGCGGCGGCGGCTCGCTGCTCGATGGCGGCAGCGCGAGCTCCGTGTTGTTGTTGAGCGGCGCTGCGGCCTACATCACGTCCGGCGGCGTCGCGTCCGGCCTCAGCGTGGTGGCGGGCGCGGCCGATATCGTGTCGTCGGGCGGTGTGGCGAGCGGCACCGTGCTGAGCGGCGCGGCCGAAGCTGTGTTCGGCGGCACGACCGTGGGCACGACCGTCAGCGGCTTCGGCGGCGTGGAATACGTCGGGTCTGGCGGCACCGCCAGCAACACGCTGGTGTCGAGCGGCGGCCAGGAGAACATCGCGGCCGGTGGTACCGGTGTCGGCGCGACCATCTTGAGCGGCGCGGTCCTGATGGATGCCGGCAAGGCGACCAGCGTGGCGGTGAGCGGCGGTGCGGCGGCGTTTATCCTCTCGGGCGGCAGCATCACCGGCACGACGGTGGCGGGCGCCGACATTATCTCGAGCGGTGGCGTGGCGAGCGGCACGATGCTCAGCGGCGGCGTCGAGGTGGTGTTTGCGGGCGGCGCTGCAAGTGGGGCCACCGTCGGCTTCGGCGGCGTCGAGTACGTGGCATCGGGCGGCGTTGGCAGCGGCGCGGTGGTGAGCTTCGGCGGCCAGGAGAACATCGCAGCCGGCGGCGTCGCTATCGGGACGACCGTCAGCGCCAGCGGTTTGATGCTCGATGCAGGCACGGCGAGCGGCACCGTGCTGAGCAGCGGCGCGGCGGCCTATGTCGAGTCCGGGGGCGTTGCGGTCGGCACGATTTTGCGCAGCGGCGGCACGGAGGTCGTTCTTGGCGGCGGCGTGGCGAGCGGAACGACCTTCAGCAGCGGCGGCATTGAAGCCGTACTGAGCGGCGGCGTAACCTTGAGCGCGCTCGTCGGAAGCGGCGGCCTTGAATACGTCACGGGCGGCGGCGTGGCCAGTGCGGCCACGATCAGCGGCGGGACGCTCGAGATCACGAGCGGGGGGTCGATCGGGACCGACGCGGTGACGTTTGCACCTGGCGGTGGCGGCATCCTGCAGCTCGACAACGCATTGACCTTCGGCGGGCTGGTGGCCGGCTTCGCCTTGCCGGATTTGCTCGACCTGCGCGACATCGCTTTCATCGCTGGAACAACAAGTGCGACGTGGACGCAAAGCGGCACCTCGAGCGGCACCCTCGCGGTGACTGACAACAGTCACACGGCCAACATCACACTGCTCGGTCAGTACGCTGCCGACCAATTCACGGCAGCTACCGACGGCCACGCCGGCACCCTGGTCACGGTACAGCAAATACTGCAAACGCTTGCGATCAATCGAATTGCCGGTGACGACGTGGTGAATGCGGCTGAAGCGCAGCAATCCCTGTCCATTGGGGGGACCGCCACAGGCCTCGGTGGCCTGACCGTTATGGTGGCGTTCAATGGCAATCAATATGCGGCGCAAATTGCCGGCGACGGTACGTGGTCGGCCACGGTGCCGTCGGGCGCGCTGACAACCGAGACACTGCCGGATGGCAGCTACCAAGTCGCGGCACGGGTAAACAGCGTTGGCGGTGCGATCCAAGCAACCCGTGCCCTGGTCATAGACGAAACGCCGCCCCCCACACCGGTCTTCGACCTCTCCAAAAGCGATCAGACCGGCTCACCGGAGACGCACGAGACTCAATCGAGCAGGGTCAGCCTCGTCGGAGCGACCGGTGCCGGCGATGCCGTTTCACTCCTGTCAACGGGTCAGACCACGATTGCCAGTACGACCGGCGCGTTTCAGTTTGCCGACGTTCGATCTGGCTCTGGGCGCCAATCCACTCGCGGTGCAATCGACGGATTTTGCCGGCAATACCAACACCTTTTCGCTGACCGTAGATCGGCAAGAGGCGACGGGGTCCGCCGACCTGGCGGTCCAGTGGAACCAGATCGCGCTCAACGCGATCAAAACCGACGCCTCCACACCGATATTCGCCTCGCGCGCCCTCGCGATCGAGAGTCTTGCGGTTTTTGACGCGGTGAGCGCCCTCAACGGCACTCCCGGATATCTGCTCAATCTATCGGCCCCGGCCGATGCCGATGTCAGCGCGGCCGTGGCCCAGGCGGCCCATGACGCGCTCGCCTATTTGTTCCCGGCGCAGAAAGCGGCATTTGACGCTGACCTCAGTGCGCAACTCGACGCCATCCCGGACGGCCAATCGCAGACCGATGGAATGGCCTTGGGGGCTTTGGTGGCGGCGAAGTTCATTGCGCTGCGCGCCAACGACGGATGGAACGCGACCGTCTTCGACGAGGGCAGCACGGCGACCGGGCAGTGGAGGCCGACGGGACCAAGCTTCATGCCGGCCTTGGCGCCGCAGTGGGGCGATGTGACGCCCTTTGCTATGACGACCTCGAACCAGTTCGATCCGGCTGGACCGCCGGCTCTGTCGAGCCAGGCCTACGCGGATGCGGTCAACCAGACCGAATTGCTCGGTGCGGCCAACAGCACGACGCGCACCGCGGATCAGACGCAAATTGCCAATTTCTGGAAGGATGGGACCGGCACGTTCACCCCGCCCGGACACTGGAACAACATCGCCGATCAGGTCGCCCAGCAGCAGGGCGACAGTCTCGCGCAGAATGCGCGGCTCCTCGCCGAGCTCAATGTCGCGCTGGCGGATGCCGGCATCGCAGCCTGGAACACGAAATACAGTCTCAACACCTGGCGCCCGATCACGGTCATTCAGAACGCTGACAGCTTTGCCAATGCTGGCATCATCCAGGATACGACCTGGCAGCCGCTGATCGTGACGCCGAATTTCCCGGAATACATATCCGGCCACTCCACATTCAGCGCGGCAGCAGCGGATATCCTCACGCAATTCTTTGGCACGGACTACGAATTCACGACCAACTCATCAAGCCTTGCCGGCGTCACGCGCAGCTACACCAGCTTCGACCAAGCCGCGCAGGAAGCCGGCATCAGCCGTATCTACGGCGGCATTCATTTCATGTTCTCCAACACCGACGGTCTCGCCGTCGGCCAACAAGTTGGCGATTGGACCCTGCGCGCGTTCGACATCTCGCAAGACGTGGTGCCGCCCAAGATCGGCTTTGATCAGACCTCGGGCCTGGTGATCAATCACGACCCGACCATCACCGGAATTGTTACTGACAACCTGTCGGGAGTGGCCGGGCTGCAGGTGACGCTCGACACGACGAGCGTGATGGACGTTGCGTTCAACAGTGATGGCACATTCTCGGTTCCGCTCGCATTGCCGCTCGATGGCACGGCCGACGGGTCCCACACCCTGCGGTTCACGGCCACCGATGCGCAAGGCAATGTCGGCACCCCGGTCGCATTCGGTTTCACGCTGGCAACGCGCGCGCCGCAGATCACTTTGGGTGAAAACAGCGTCCACGACGGCAACACACTTGCCGGCACCGAGAGCCTGGCCGGCACGATCTCGGTGGAGGCGGGGGACAGCCTCACCGGTCTGTCCTACGACTTCGATGGCGGCATCAAGATGCCGCTTGCGTTCGATCCTGCAACCGGCGCATTCGATCAGACGCTCGATTTCAGCAAGCTCGCGAGCGGCAACCACGTCCTGACGCTCAGGGCGACAGACGCCGCGGGCAACAGCACGACGCAGGCACTCAACGTTTCGCTGCCGGCATTGCCGCCTCTGACCGTCACGGATGTCACGCCGATCGCCGGCGCCGTTGATGTGGGCGTCACCTATCGTCCGAAGGTGACGTTCTCGCGTGCGATTGATCCAGCGACGCTCACGAGTGCGAGCTTCTTTGCGACGGATTTCGACCGGCGCCGTGGTGCCGGCGACCGTGGTTCCATTCGCCGACAGCACGGCGGCGTGGCTTTTCTTTACCGATCCCCTGCCTGGCGCTTCAACGATCACGCTCCACCTGCAAGGTGATCAGATCAAAGGCGCCGACGGCACACTGCTCGATGCGACCGGGAGCGGGACCCCGGGCAGCGACCTGACCGAAACCTTCACCACGGTCAGCACCGCTTTCGTCCCAGGCACCAGCATCACTGGAATTGTTGTTGATCCCGGTCCCGACAGCGCGCCGATGACGCCGGACGACGTGAAAGCTGCGCCCGATGGTCTCGCCGACTTCGCCAACGACACCTGGAAGCTGCCGATTGCCGGCGTGAAGGTGTTCGTCCTCGGACACGAGGACGAGCCCGTCTTCACCGATGCGCAGGGACGTTTCACGCTCAGCAACGTGCCGACCGGTGACGTTAAGATCGAGTTCGACGGCACCGCCGCAACCAACGCGCCGAGCGGGTTCTATTTCCCGGTGATGGTCATGGACACGACCATCCGGCCGGGAATTGCCAATACCATCATGGGGAGTATGGGCTCGCCCGATGTGCAAGCCGCCAATACCAACAATCCGGCCGTCTACCTGCCGCGGCTTGCGACCAATATCCTCACCACCGTCAGCGACACCGCGCCGACGGTTGTTACCGCGCCCAGCGACACCGGCACCGGCGGGACGAATTTGACGCCGGATCAACTGAACCAGCTTTCGCTGACCGTGCAGCCCGGGAGCATCGTCGACGAGAACGGCAACCCGGTGCAGAACGCGCAGGTCGGGATCAGCCCGGTGCCGGCATCGCTGGTGATGGACATGCTGCCGCCCGGCCTGATGCAGCACACGTTCGACATCACCATCCAGGTTCCGAACGGCGCAACCTTCACGACTCCCGCCGTCCTGACGATGCCCAATGTGTTCGGCGCCGCACCAGGCACCAAGCTCGACATCCTGTCCTTCGACCACACCACCGGCCGTCTCGTCATCGACGGCACCGGCACGGTGTCGGCGGACGGCCAGACCGTCGTCAGCGATCCCGGCTCCGGCGTCACCGCGCCCGGCTGGCACGGCATGGCGCCGCCCGGTGGTTCGGGACACGGAAACGTCGGGGGCGGCCATGGCAACAACAACAACAAGGACCCATGCGACGCGGCGAATTCACAGTTCCAGGATTTGATGAAGGATAGCTTCTTTGCTATCGCCGACGCTTACGGTCTGGAAGCGGCGCTTCTTGGTCTGGCGACAGGCAAGGATTTGCTGGTCAAGTCCCTTGGACTACCGCCGTCGGCTACCGATCTGATCAAAAAGCTGAACTACGTTGCGCTCGGCACGGATGTCCTCGCTCTGGCCAACCACATTAACAAGCTGGACTCGCCGGCGGCCGAGAGAGATATTCTCTATATCGCTCTCGATGTCTTGTCATTTGTCCCGGAGTTGGCATATCCGGCTGGCGGCGCTCGCACCGCATTCGCCGTCTGGGACCTTACAAACGACATCGACACGATGCGGGCTGATGCCGAGAAAATGCGGCAGGCGTACGAGCAGTGTCTGAACAGTTCGTCGGCAATGCCCGAAACCGCCGTTTCCGCTACGGGAGTGGTCGGAGGTATCGGCGGATTGCAGCAATCCTTCGAAGACGCTGCCGACAGGGCCCTGGCGGAGTTCACGTTACAAAAGCCGATCTGGCTTGACCTGTCGCAGCAGTGGCTCGACGTTGCCGCGA
This sequence comes from uncultured Alphaproteobacteria bacterium, assembly GCA_963833605.1. Taxonomy (GTDB): domain Bacteria; phylum Pseudomonadota; class Alphaproteobacteria; order Rhizobiales; family Xanthobacteraceae; genus JAFAXD01. The sequence continues at coordinate 270,588 of CAWHYZ010000017.1, read as the reverse complement.
TCCTAAAAACGATCGATCGCGACAATCACATCGCCGGCGGCCTCACCGCGACGCAGGTCCAGAGCTTGGTCGACAAGCTGAACGTGATGATCGACGAAGGGAAGACGATTGCGGCCCGCCCGGATTTGAACGCCACCATCAATGCCGCGATTTCTGCTAATGGGATGGTCCGGCCGTGCTCCTGCCCCGCCAGCGATCGAAGCTGGCAAGGGGCGCCAAAGACGAGGAGCACGCCATGACACGGAGACTCAATCCCTCAATTGCGGTTGTCGGCATCGATATCGGCAAGAACTCGTTCCACATTGTGGGTCAGGATGAGCGTGGTGCGATCGTGTTGCGGCAGAAGTGGTCACGTGGTCAGGTGGAGACACGGTTTGCGAACATGCGGCGGTGCCTGATCGGCATGGAAGCCTGTGTCGGCGCCCATCATCTCAGTCGCAAGCTCAGGGCGTTTGGCCACGATGCGCGGCTGATGCCAGCGAACTACGTTCGTCCCTACTCGAAAGGACAGAAGAACGACTTCCGCGATGCGGAGGCGATCGCCGAGGCGGTACAGCGCCCAACGATGAAGTTCGTCGCGACCAAGACCGCCGATCAACTTGACTTGCAGGCGCTTCACCGCGTGCGTGAGCGGTTGGTCAGCCAGCGCACCGGCATCATCAATCAAATCCGTGCTTTCCTGCTGGAGCGCGGCATTCCTGTGCGGCAGGGACAACGCTTCTTGCGTGCCGAGCTGCCGGCCATCCTGGCTACACCGCCGGATGTCCTGTCGCCTCGTATGGTGCAGGTGATCGAGGGCCTGGCCGGCGACTGGCGCCGGCTGGATGAGCGGATCGAGTCTCTATCGGTCGAGATCGAGACTCTGGCGCGCCAGGATGGCGGTTGCGGGCGGCTGATGAGCGTGCCGGGGATCGGGCCGATCATCTCGAGCGCGATGGTGGCCGCGATCGGCGCTGGAGATGCGTTCTCGAAAGGCCGAGACTTTGCCGCCTGGCTGGGGCTCGTTCCGAGACAAATCTCGACCGGGGACCGCACGATCCTCGGCAAGATATCGAAGCGCGGCAATCGCTATCTGCGCGTCCTGTTCGTGCAGGCCGCCTGGGTTGTACTGATCAAGCCGAAGAGCTGGGAGCGTCACGGGCTCAAGCCCTGGATCGAGGCGGCCAAGAAGCGGCTGCACCACAACGTGCTCGCGATTGCGCTCGCCAACAAACTGGCCCGCATCGCCTGGAGCGTTCTGGCTCATGGCCGGAACTTCGAGGCGACGAAGATCAGTGAGGTAGCCGCCCGATGAGCCCACGATGATATAGCCCGATAACCCTAACCCACCGAGGTCTGCGAGAGGATCAAACGAGATGGAGGATCGGTCTTCCCGGCGCATGCGAACACTGGTGACCCGAATGGCCCACTGAGGTCTATCCGCTAATGAGATCGCACGCGCGCTGATATCCATGATGGCCGGGAGCACGACACGCTCCGAGCAGAGGCCGGATACATTGATGCAAGACCGCACATCCGCCAGATCGACGAAACCCTCTTGCGACGCACGGCCGGACCATACATTTGGTCAGTACACGAGCTTCATGGCCGCGGGCATGTTCGTACCCGTCGGGGTACGGACATTTTCTCAACCGCTGTCGGGCGCGACCGTCGCTGCTTCCGCAGACGCGACGACCGGCGCGGCGTCGGCATCGACCGCGCTGGCAACGGACGACGACGCGTCGACGCCGGCGCTATTCGGCAGTCGTCTCTATGCAGCGCTGGAGGCCCCCGACGGAACCGTCGAGCGGTTCACGTTCAATCCGGCCGACGGGATCAATCACTTCTTGCGGGCGGATACGACCTATCGCCTCACCGTCTTCGACCCGACCAACCTCAAAGTCGGCGCCACCCTGTTCAAGAGCGCACCGTCAGGCGCCCAAACACAGATTCCTGTCGTCGGAATGGCGGCCGACCTCGGCACACCGCTGGCCGACGGCCTCACGAGCTCAGCTGCATTTGTGGTCGGCGTGAACCCAAACAAGCGCGACAACCTCGTGCCGGGCATGACGGACCTCGCCGTCTTGCAGGCCGGGCTCGACGGGACGGCCTCGCTGGTGACGACGACCGGCGTGGTCGCCTCGCTGCCGTTGCGCGGCGAAGCCCGCGCCATCGCTCTGGCAGGATCGATCGCCAACCCCGCGCAGCAGATCGCCTACATCGCAACGCGCAATTTCGGTCTGGCGATCGTCGATGTCAGCAACTTCCAAGCACCCAAAGTCCTTGGCCAGATCGCGCTCCAGGGCCTGGCGGTCGACGTTGCCGTTGACAGCGCTCTCGGGTTGGCGGCGGTCGCGTGCGGCGCTGACGGACTGCAGATCGTCGACGTGTCCGATCCAACCAAACCGAAGCTGGTCACCACGGTTGCGCTCAATGCCTCGAAGGTTCAGGTGCTTGACGGCGTTGCCTATACCGGCAACGGCGCCGCGATCGACGCCGTCGACCTGGCGACCGGCCAATCCGCGCAACACCTGTTGATCGGTGTTTCGGCGCTCGCCGGCTTGGCGCTGGACGGCACTTCGCTCTACGCCCTTGATGTAGCCGGGACGCTGAAGGTCGTCGATGTTTCGACCGGCGTCATGGTGTTGCGCGGAACGCTCACGCTGCCGCACACCGGCACCGGGCTGTTTGCCGGTGATGGCGTCGTCTATGTCGGCGACGTTGGCACGGATATCACCGGCACCATCGGCGGCTATCTGACCGTCGATGTGAGCAATCCGGATGCGCCGGCGCTCATCAGCGGTCCCGATGCGGTCAACATCGCCGGCACGGGCATTGCGCTCAACGGATCAGGCCTTGGTGTGATGGTCGCAGGGATCCAGACCAACCGCGGCGTGGTGAACGTGGTCGACGTCGTCGACACCTCCGATCCGGTGAACACAGGTCAGTTCGTGACGCGCTATACCTTGCCGCAACAGCCTTACGACGTTGCGATTGGGTCCGGAGTCGCGTTCGTCGCCGACGGACTGGGCGGGCTGCAAGTCGTCAATTATCGCGCCTTCGACACCCAGGGCGTGCCGCCGACCATCACCATTACCCAAATGCCGGCCGATGCCGACCCGGTGACATCCGGCATTCAAGTTACTGAAGCACGGATGGTCTCCCTCAAGGCCAGAATATCCGACGACGTGCAGGTCGCCAATGTGCAGTTCCTGATCAACGGCGAGGTCGCGAACACCGACGTGCAATATCCGTGGGACCTTTCGGCGGTGCTGCCCACCATTGCGGCGAACGGCTCCGGTCAGGTGACGCTGCAGGTGCGCGCGGTCGATACCGGCGGCAACGTCAAACTATCTGACACCATTCCGGTACAGCTCGTACGCGACACCACGCCGCCGCAGCTCGTGAGCCGGAGCATCGCTGACGGCGCGACGATTTCCCAGCAATTCCGCGCATTCACGTTCACCTTCTCGGAGGCGATCGACGCGGCGGCGGTCGATGCGTTGAACTTCGCGTTGTTTGACCCGGGCGGAGCGGCACTGAGTCCCGTCTCGATTCAACTGCGTCAAGACAACCACACGGTTCAATTGACCTACGCGGATCTGGCGCCCGGGCAGTATCACCTTGACCTCAATGCTCCGCAGATCGTGGACCGCGCGGGCAACGCGCTCGGTAACGCTCCCATCGTGACAAACTTCACCGTTACGGGGATCGATCCGCTGGCGGCGCAGGTACAGGACGTTCTGGCGCACAATCCGGGCGTTCACTACAACTTCGCCACGGGCAAGTTCTATGCCTTCGTGGCAACAACCAACACATGGGCAGGCGCGCTTGCTGACGCGCCCACGCATCTGCTCGCCGGGGTGACGGGTCAGCTTGCGACCATCTACAGCAGCACGGAAAATATCTTTGTCAGCGGGCCGGTTGCGAACAGTCCGAAATTCTGGCTCGGTGCTGCTAATCCAACCATATCGGGTGATTGGCGTTGGTACGCCGGAACCTCGCCGTCGGAACAGTTCTGGACCGGCGGCCGAGGGGGCTCGGGCGTTGGCGGTTTGTACAATGGTTGGGTCACGGCGGGGCCGTTCGTGTTTACTTCAGGCCTGTCTGGTGCCGTCGGCCAGAGCAACACGGTGTGGTTCGCAGACAATGGTACCGCGCTGTACGGTTACGCGATCGAATGGCTTGGGGCCGATGTGCTGGGCGAGTTGGCGCCACGCCTGATCGACAAATCGATCTCGGAAGGGATGATCGTCGGTACGTCATCCCAGACCTTCACGTTTGAGTTCTCCAAGGCGCTTGACCCGAACACGGTCACGGCCTCGGCGTTCCGGTTGATTGGACCTGACGGCACTGCTGTTGCTCCCGCCGCGATTGCGCTGCAGCAGAACGGACGCCTGGTCCAGGTCACCTATTCCGGCCTGGGGGCCGGCTCCGACCGCTTCGAGATCGACCAATCGCGAATCAAGGACGTTGCCGGCCACGTCATGGGCTCGTCTGTCCTCACCACGCACTTCACGGTTCAGAACTTCTCCAACCAGTGGGTGAACTCGAGCACCGGGACCTGGAACACCGCCGCGAACTGGAGTGCCGGGAGCGTTCCCACGGCGCAGAGCAACGTCTTCATTGCCCTGCCGGCCTCGTCGTCGCTGACAATCGATACCATCGTCAACGTGGCACAGCTCGTCGAGACGGGGATGGCAAAGTGTGGCTCGAGTCCCTGCTTTCGGTTGCCGGTGAAACCCGCATCGGCGGAACACTGCTGATCGAGGGTGGCACCAGCTTCACGCCCGGCGGCAACGCAACCATCAAGAATTCTCATTGAGAACGCCGGGCTGATCAATGGCACGAGCACGCTGACGTTGACCGGGCTATCCGTGTTCGGATCCGCGCGGCAGACCGGGGCCGGCACCACGATTGCAAAGGCAGGGGCGGTTTTCGAGGGCGATTTCGCACTCGATGGGGGCAGGACGCTGCGCTTGGAAGGCTCGAGCTCGATCAGCGGTCAGGTCGCCACGATCGACCTGAATGGCCCGACCGACACCTTCTATTCCTCGGACCCGGGCGCGGGCACGCTCGTGATCGCAGACGGGGCCACGTTGGAAGATGCGACCGCCAATCTGACGGTTGTCAACGACAGCAACCGCGGGGTCGCGGACGACGGCTCGACCGCTTCGTTCAACAATCTCGGTACGTTCCGGACCATCGGCAGCACGGGGCAATTGACCATCAAGGCTCCGTTCGTCAACAGCGGGACTTTCGATGTTGAGCGGCCCTTGGCCGAGTTGACGGGCGGCGGCACCGAAAACGGCATCTTCCACGTGGCCGACGGGTCCGTGATCAAGTTTTCCGCCAAGACCTACACGATGACGGCCGGTTCGTTCACCGGCACCGGTCAGTTGATGGTCATCGGGACGGCGAAACTGGACATCGTGTCGGCCTATGACATCGAGGGCTCCCTCGCAATCGCGGTGGACCCGCATCAGGGCTTCCAAGCCGGCAAGGTCAACGTCGACGGCACGACAAGCCTTGGCTCATTTTCGCAGACTGCCGGAGTGCTTTCCGGCAGTGGCGCCCTGACCGTCAAAGGGGCGGCCAGCTTTTCCAGTGGAATCCAGAACGGGTCCGGATCGACGATCGTGCAGGGCGGAATGAGCCTCACCGGGACCGCCTTCCAGCTGGACGGCGGACGCACGCTGCGGCTCGACGGTGGCCTCAGCACGGCGTCCGGTGCATTTGCAACGCTTGATCTGAACGGATCAGCGCCGAACTCCCTCAGCGCTACTGGTGCGGGGATGTTCACGATCGGGGCCGGCGCGACATTCGACGACCAAACGACAACGAATCCCGGCAATACCACGACTGGGCTGCGGATCTTCGCCAATGATCACACGGGCGACCCCGGCAGTGCAGCAACGGTCAATAATCAGGGCACGTTCCGCAAAACCGGTGCGGCGGCTTTTTTGGAGATTGAAGCCGCGTTCGTCAACACCGGAACCGTGGATGTGCAGCGAGGTACGCTGAAGCTATGGGACGGCGGCACCGACGTTGGCGGAACCTACACGGGCGCCGGGACGGTCGAATTCAGCGGGCGCACGCACACATTCGATGCGGGATCGAGCATCCAGTGCAACGCACTTTTCGGCGCCGGCCAGGCGACCATCAACGGGTCGACCAGCACCGGCACGTTCACGGTCGTATACGACACAAGCAACGGAACCTACGGCAACACGGTAACCTTCAACGGTTCGTCGACCATCGGTGCACTGGTGCAACGCGGCGGCGAGATCAACGGCAGCGGGACGCTGACGGTGACCGGCTTGTCGAATTTGACGGCCGGGACGCAGGGCGGTTCCGGGACAACCCTGGCGCAGGGCGGAGCGACATTCAATACGCCGGACACCACTCAGTCATCCTTCTCACTCGATGGCGGGCGAGTGTTGCAGCTGGGAGGGACCAGCACCGCGACCGGTGCAAGCGCGTGGATCAACCTGAACGGCATCAATCCAAACAGTCACGTGAGCGAGGCTGGTTCGGGTGCGTTGACCATCGCGAGCGGCGCGATATTGCTCGATCAGACCACCGGCAGCGACGGGTTCGATGTGTTTGCGACCAATCGCAGCGGGGATACCGGCGCCAGCGCGGCGATGAACAATCTGGGCACGTTGCGCAAGACCGGCGCCGGGACGTCATTCATCAGCGTCGCCTTCAACAACAATGGGCTCGTCGATATCCAGAACGGGACGCTTAAGCTCTCAGGCGTGGGGACCAACGTCGGAGCAAGCTATACCGGCGCGGGCACGCTGCAGTTCACCGGCGGCACCCACACGCTGGACGGTAGCTCGAGCATCACCGTGGCGAATACGATTGTCAGCGGTGGCCAGGTCACCATCAATGCGACCTTCACCGATCCCGGCGGCCTGACAGTCAACGGCGGAACGCTGACCTTGCCGTTCGCTCTGACGGCCGGCGCGCTCGCCGAATCCTCCGGACTGCTCAACGGCGGCGGAACGCTGACGGTTTCCGGCCTGTCGACGCTGTCCGGCGGGAGGCAAAGCGGTGGCGGAACGACGATCGCGCAGGGCGGTGCAGCGTTCAGCACGACGAGCTTTTCACTCGACGGCGGTCGCACCTTGCAGCTTGGTGGAAGCAGCACGGCGACGGGGACGAATGTCACCATCAACCTGAATGGCAGTACGGACCCCGGTTCCGGCATTTTGGCAATCGCGAGCGGAGCGACATTCAACGATCAGACGACGACCAGCGGGATGACCGTCAGCGCCACCAATCGCGGCGGGGCCGATACCGGGGCCACGGCGGCGGTCAACAACCAGGGAACGTTCACCAAGAGCGGCAGTGCGGCAACCTCGCAGATCAGTGTCGCGTTCACCAACAGCGGCCTCGTCGATGTCCAGGCCGGCACGCTTAATCTGAGCGGCACGACCGGCAATACCGGCACGCTCGAAGCGGATGGCGGCACCCTGTTCGTGAGTGGATCGGTGGGCGGCAGCGGCCTGATATCGGCAGGTGGATTGCTGCGAGTTGGCGGAGCGTCCTCCTCGATCGACGTCAACTTCGCCGCCGCATCGACCGGGACGCTGAGGCTGGATCATGCGCTGACCTACACGGGCCATGTGGGAGGTCTCACGCCGACCACCAAGATCGATCTGTCGGACATCGCCTTCAGTGCGACGAACACACATGCCACGTATTCGGGCGATGCCGCGAGCGGAACGCTGACAGTCGTCGACGGGACCCACACGGCGCAGCTTGCGCTGGTCGGGAATTATCTCGGTCTGGTCTGGTCCGCTTCGAGCGACGGCCATGGCGGGACCCTCGTCGTCGATCCTTCAGTGATCTCTTCAAATGAAGATCGCGGCAGTTCGACGATCAGCGAGGGGGCGCAGCTTGAGCTGGCAACCGGGGTATCAGAAAATTTCTGTTTGCCGGCGAAAGCGGCACGCTCAAGCTTGATGATTTGCAGAACTTTCAAGGTCAGATCGCGAATTTCGGCGGGGAGGACAAAATCGACCTCGCCGACATCGACTTCTCCGCGAACACGACCCTCGGCTATTCGGCAAACGGTGATAATAGCGGGGGGACGCTGACGATTGACGACGGCGTCCACAGCGCAATGATATCGTTGCTCGGCCAGTACCTCGCGGATCAGTTTACCAAGGCAAGCGACGGCCATGGCGGAACGCTGATCGGCAATCCGCCGATCGTGGCGATGACCGATCCGGGGCCGACGACGCTCGTCAACCCGCACCAAACCTGAGAGCGGCTGACAGCGCGGTGGCAGGCGAGCGCCCGCGTTTGCAGACGAGAATTGGGTCGACGCCGCCGTGCCTGGGTTCTCTCGAACCCTCGGCAAATTGCGTACCTGCGGCTCGCGGGCGGAGATTGGGGCAATGGTTGTTGCCGGCGCGCAAGCCGACCTTTAGGGCGTGACCCTATTGGCTTTGCAACGAGCGGCCAGACAATTAATGTAAGCCGCGTCGTAGAGCTGCCAGCGGGACATGCCGAGGTTCCGTGAAGTCATTAAGGGCAGCGATGATGCCTGCGGCGGGCGCGCAATTCGAAAATGAACAGGCTTCGGTTCGCGTTTCCCCTTCTGCATGTGCGGAAGGCAATCAAGCTCGTGAGGCAATGCCATGAAACTTCCCCGCCGCAATGTTCTGCGTCTGGCCGCGGGCGCGGCCGCGCTCCCGGTCATTTCACGCACCGCATGGGCGCAGGCCTATCCGGCGCGACCGGTGCATCTGATCGTCATGTATCCTGCAGGCAGCGCGCCCGACATCATCGCGCGTCTTGCCGGCCAATGGTTGTCGGATCGTCTCGGCGAACAATTCATCATCGAGAACCGGCCGGGTTTCGGCGGCAATATCGCGACCGAATTCGTTGTGAGATCCCCGCCGGACGGTTACACGCTCCTGGGACCGGTCTCCACCAACGCGGTCAACGCAACGCTCTATCCAAATCTCAGTTTCAATTTCAGGCGCGACATCGTGCCGGTCGCCGGCATTGCCAACGCCCCGTTTGTCGTGGTGGTCCCGCCGTCATTCCCGGCCAAGACCCTTGCGGAATTCATCGCCTATGCGAAGGCGAATCCAAGCAAAATCAACATGGCCTCGGGCGGCAACGGATCCTCACCCCATATCTTCGGCGAACTGTTCCAGATCATGACCGGCACCGAGCTGGTTCACATCCCGTATCGCGGCGCCTACATGGCTGATTTGGTCTCCGGACAGGTACAGGTCGTGTTCAGTCCGATCCCGCAGGCGCTCGAGTTGATTCGCACCGGCCAGCTGCGTGCCCTTGCGACGACCCCCGCAAAACGGCTGGAGGCGCTGCCGGACGTTCCCGCGGTAGGCGAATTTGTGCCGGGCTACGAGGCCGCAGGTTGGTACGGGCTCGCAGCGCCCAAGGACACACCCGGCGAGATCGTCGACAAGCTCAACGAAGCGATGAACGTCGCGCTCGCCGATCCGAAGTTGAAGGCACGACTCAATGACTTGGGCGTTGCGCCGATGCCGATGACACCCGCTGAATTCGAAAAATTCATCGCCGCCGAAACCGACAAATGGGCCAAAGTCATCAAATCCGCTGGCATCAAGCTGGAATAAGCCGTCAATCTGAAGAGTTACAAGCAATTCGACGCCGCGCACCGCGCGCACGGCTGGAACACTTGGCTCACGTTCTTGATCTCGCCGGCCCTGCCGAGCGTGCCGCTGCCGAGTACCGTCTCACCGATTGCGCATGCCGACGAAATAAAGAGTGCGCCATCGCGTCGGCCTGGGGACGCACCGCCGAGCCGTGCCGTCTATGGCGATATCTCCGGGGCCACTCAAAAAAATAGAGCAACAAAGGAAGGAACTGATGGCTGAACATCAAATCCGCTTCGACGACGGGGCCGCCTACGAGCGAATGATGGGAAGCTGGAGCCGGCTCGCGGGTGAGATCTTCCTGAATTGGCTGGCACCACGTTCGGGCCTGCGATGGATCGACATCGGCTGCGGCAACGGCGCCTTCACCGAACTGCTCGCCGAACGGTGCTCGCCAGCCGAGGTTCAGGGGATTGATCCGTCCGAAGGACAGCTCGCGTTTGCGCGCACACGACCTGCGGCGCGCGTAGCGGAGTTCCGCCAGGGCGACGCCATGGCGCTTCCTTTCTCCGAAGCCAGGTTCGATGCAGCCGTCATGGCGCTGGTGATATTCTTCGTTCCCGACCCGGCCAAAGGCGTTGCCGAGATGGTGCGGGTGGTTTGTCCGGGCGGCACAGTCGCGGCCTATGCGTGGGACATGCTGGGCGGCGGATTTCCTTTGGAACCGATCCGCATCGAGATGCGTGCAATGGGTGTTACGCCCCTGAGCCCGCCGAGCTCCAGCGCGTCGCGGATGGAAGCGCTACGGGACTTGTGGACGGGTGCGGGTCTCGATGCGGTCGAAACCCGGGAGATCACGGTGCAACGGACGTTCGCCGATTTCGACGATTTCTGGACGACCAGCCTGCTGGGGTCGAGTGTCGGCCCGACAGTTGCTGCTATGGCGGCGCGCGATGTCGAAATCCTCAAAGCGCGAGTGCAGGCGCGCCTGCCGGCGGATGCCGCGGGGCGAGTCACCTACAGTGCACGCGCCAACGCGATCAAAGGTCGCGTGCCAACGTAATTTAGAGTGTGGCTCCGGGGAAACTTCGTCTCATCTACGGAGCGCAGACAGCCGGCAACGTCATCAGCGTCGTGTTCTCCGCCCGTCGCGTTCGCACGCCACCAAGACCCACAGCCGAAGTCATCGCCTTGAAGATTTTGTCTCGATGGCGGATCCTCCAACCGAATCTATTCAACATAGAATTCACCGAGGAACCCCGGATGAGGCCCACCAAGTTCACTGAAGTAGGCGAGGCGGCCCCGGGCCCCAGGACGACTGGGCGCTCACGCAATGCGCCATCGGAGAGCCGCAGTCACATGTTCGATTTCGACCGCGTTATCGAGCGCCGCGGCACGCACGCCGTGAAATGGGACGATATCGGCGCGGCTCTCGGGCATCGAGTCGCCGGATGCGATCCCGATGTGGGTCGCGGACATGGATTTCGCCGCGCCGCCGGGCGTGACGGAAGCTCTCGCCGCCGAGGTCGAGCGCGCAACCCACGGCTATTACGCCGACACGGGCAGCTGGGCGGCCGCACTCGCCGATTGGATGGCGCGTCGGCATGGCTGGCGGGTCGATCCGGACTGGGTGAGCCCGACGCCCGGGATCGTTTCTGGGCTGGGTCTCATCCTTCAGGCGGTGAGCAGCGCCCGGCGACGAGGTCGTCGTCTTCCCGCCCGCCTATCATGCTTTCCGCAAGATCATTCTCGCCAATGAGCGGCGCATTCTCGACGCCCAGCTGGTCGAGACCGACGGTCGCTACGCGATGGATCTCGGGGCGCTGCGCGCGAAGCTGACGCCGCGGACGAAGGTCGTGTTCTTCTGCAGCCCACACAATCCGGGCGGGACAGTCTGGTCGGTCGAGGAGATCCGCGCGCTGGCCGCCTTGTGCGCCGAGCACGACTTGATCCTGGTTTCCGACGAGATCCATTGCGATCTCGTCCTCGACGGCTCCAAGCACACGCCCACGATCGCCGCCGCGCCCGAGATCGCGGACCGTCTGATCACCTGCGTCGCCGCCACCAAGACCTTCAATCTCGCCGGCGCCCATGTCGGCGCGTGCGTCACCTCGAATGCGGCGTTGAAGCGTCGCCTCGACGCGCGGATCGCGGCGAGCGGTCTTGGCTCCTACAACAGGTTCGGCATGATCGCGACCGAGGCGGCTTGGCGGACCGGCGAGGCGTGGCTCGACGCGCTGCTGCCATACCTCGCCGGGAACCGCGATCTCTTTGACGCGCGGATCCAGGCGGCGGCGCCCGGCGCCCGCTCGATGCGGCTCGCCGCCACCTATCTGGCGTGGGTCGATTTTTCCAGGACCGGCCTGCCGCCCGAGGAGGTCGCCGCCAGGGTCAAGAACCGCGCGCGCATCTTCGCCAGCCCAGGCCAGCAGTTCGGGCCGGGCGGCGAGACCTGGCTGCGGTTCAACTTCGCCACCCCGCGCCCGATCCTCGAGGAGGCGCTCGGCGCGCTTGGAGGACGCGTTTGAGGATTTGCGGGCGTGAGGGCTCGTCGAGTAGATATGGGATTCGCGACCGGGACAATGAGGGCTAGGCAATGGTGAAACCCGTGGTCGGCGTGATCGCGAATACGCATCTCGTCGAAAATCGGTTTACCGTGCAAGCTGTCGGCGAAAGAACCCTTCGTGCGGTGGCCGAAGTCGCGGGCGCGCTGCCTCTGATGTTTGCAGGCGTGCCGGACATTACGGATATCGGTGCGTTACTGGAGGTGGTTGACGGCGTGTTGCTGACGGGCGCGCGCGCAAATGTTCATCCGGCCCGTTTCCGTGCCGAACCGCATCCCGGGCATGAACCCTACGACGAGGCTCGTGATGCCGTGGCGCTGGCGCTGATCGACGTCTGCGTCGCCCGAGGCGTGCCGATTTTTGGCGTCTGCCGCGGCTTTCAGGAGATGAACGTTGCCTTCGGCGGCTCGCTGCATCACGAGATCCGCGAATTGCCCGGGCGCATGAACCATCGGATGCCGCGGTTGGAAACGGGTGAAATTCATCCGGATCACGACCGTCATCTTCGCCGACCGCCATGACGTTCAAACTCGTTCCGGGCGGCGCCTTCGCGCAGATCCTCGGCCGCGAGACCATCCGCGTGAACTCGCTGCATGGCCAGGGCATTCTCGAGCCCGGCGAGCGGGTGGTCGTCGAGGGCGTGGCGGAAGACGGCACGATCGAGGCAATCCGCATCGCCGACGCGCCAGGCTTCGCGCTCGGCGTTCAATGGCACGCCGAGTACGATCCGCAACGCAACCCGGTGAACCGCGCGTTGTTTCAAGCATTCGGCGCGGCGCTTTCGATGCGCAAGCGCGCCGCATAACCGCATGCCTTCGATGCTGGCCGCGCGACGCGGTGAGTGGAATCATATCATCGACCTTTTGGGATAGCTTCTGTCTGAAATCGGAGAGCGTGTCGCCATCGCGCGACATTGATCCAATATCCTGTGCCGACAGCTTCGATAGACCGAAATGGTTGGTGGGAATGAGTTGTCCAATACGAGCGACAATCTCACCTTGGTCCATTCCCGACGGCTTTCCATGAATGATGGCATCATAGGTGCTGGGCCCGTCATGCGTCCAAACAGCCTGATGTATCGGCGCGCTCTGGTCGCAATCTCAAAGCCGGCATGTTTTGCGAGCAGGTTGCATCGTTGCCAAGGTGCTTCATAAGAGCAAACCGCTAGATATGCCGGCCGAACTGCCTACGAAGTTCGAGCTGGTGGCCAATCTCAAGACCGCCAAGGCGCTCAGGCTGACGATCCCAGTGCCGATCCTGCCGCGCGCCGGCGAGGTGATCGAATGAATCTCAAGCGCCTGCCGGCCCGACGATGAAGCGCGGCAACATGGGTGTGTTTGGGGTACTCATCGCTATCGTTGCCGCCTGGCGGCATGCTACGATACCCCCCGAAAAATAACGGGAGAGAGCGTCATGAGGATTACACGCCGAGCCGGATTGAAGGGACTGACTGCGAGCGCGGCCGCGGTGGCGATGCCCGGAATTGTGCGGAGCGAGGAACCGGAAATCGTGATTGGCGCGCCGAATTCGCTCACTGGCGGAATCGGCGAGGGCGGTCAGCGCACGGTGTGGGCCCTGCAGATCGCGATCGACCAGATCAATCGCGAGGGCGGCATCAAGTCGTTAGGCGGTGCCAAACTCAAGCTGGTCGTCGCCGACACGACGTCGGAAAATCCGACGCAGGCCGCGAGCGTCGCGCGCCGGATGATCGATCAGGATAAGGCAACCGTGCTGCTCGGCGCCACCGCGAGCGCAATGACGCTCGCCTTGCAGGTCGAGACTGAGAAATCCGGGATTCCGCTCATCACCAATTCCTATGCCGACGGGATTGTCACCCGCGGCTACAAGTACACGTTCAAGATCACGCCTCAGGGTGGCGGAATATGGAATTGGTCGATGACCAGCGCATACGATCTGTGGAAGGCCCACAAGGGCAGCCCGCCTAAGTCGGCGCTGATCTTCATGAGCAACGACGCCGTCGGCCTCGTGGTGCAAAAACAACTCCCCGAGCATGCCAAGACGCTCAATCTCGACGTGCCGTTCTCACAGTCGTTCCAGATGGGCCTCTCGGACCCGTCGGTCGCGGTTGCGCCGGTGCTGCGCTACAAGCCCGATCTCATCTTCCTCGGCGGCTTCACCAACGACATCATCCTGATCATCAAAGCGTTGCGCGGCGTTGGCGTCACTGCACCGATCTTTGGCGCGGGTCCTGCGGGCTACGATTCCATTGGGAAGGGTCTGGGGGATGCGTCAGACCGGTTCTTTGCGCCGATGATCTGGAATTGGGATATCGACGTTCCCGGAAACAAGGAATTCGTTGCAGCCTACAAGGCGGCGCAACCCAATCAGCCTTATCCGCCCGCCAACGAGATGCTCGGCGGCGGTTTTGCGATGGGGCGGATCATCGGGCAAACCTTGGAAAAGGCGGGCAGCCGCGATCCGGCCAAGCTGCGCGATGTCCTGGCGACAACGGAATTCACCAACCTACCATTACCAGCCACGAAGATAAAATTCGGCAGCAACGGCCTTAACGAATACGGCACCGGCGTGCTGGCTGAATGGATCAAGGGAGAAATTCGGACCGTGTGGCCGAAAGCGAACCAGGCGATCCAACCGCTGTTTTGAGCACCACGCTGGGTCGCGTGAGGCCGCTCCCGCCGGAGATCCGCATAGTTCGCGCCAATATCGCGCGTGGCTATGACTTGACACGTCCAGTGGGCGCGGCCGAGTTTTTGTAAGACCGCATCAGGTCGATGTGCGCTTGGGCAGGGAGGGCAGCCATGGAGTATGACGGGATCGTCGTTGGCGGTGGCCACAACGGGTTAATCTGCGCCGCATATCTTGCAAAGGCCGGTCTGAAAGTCGCGGTTGTAGAACGCAACGAGGCCATGGGCGGTGGCTGCACCACCAGCGAATTCGTGGCCCCCGGGTTTAGACACAACTCGCATTCCTCCTATCATTTCTTTGCCGAGGGACCAGTCCCGAGCGATCTGCAACTTCATCAGTACGGTTTGAGTTACATCTATCCGGAAGTGCAACACGCCATGGTATTCCGCGATGGCAAAGCCCTTACAATTCACCGCAGCGTGGACAGTACCGCGAAAGCAATAGCGCGGTTTTCCTTGGCCAACTCCAAGCGCTATCGTGACCTCTATCAGCGTTTCGCAACGGAGATGGGACCGCTGATGACCGAATTCATGTATTCGGTCCCGCTGCCGCCGGCCGAGTTGGCGAAGCGGCTCACTGGCCCGCATTGCGATGAACTGTTTTCCTACATGCCGTTGACCCTGCACCAGGCGGTTGAGCGAAATTTCGAGAGCGAACATGTCCGGATGTTCTTCAACTGCATTCTCCATGCAATCGCCATCGAGAATGTTCCGGGTGTCGGCTCATTTTTTCCTCGCCTCCTGAGCCGGCTGACAAAGCTCGGGCTGCCGGTCGGGGGCGCTGTGTCTGTTGCGCTCGCCTTGGAGCGGCTGCTCGAAGATCACGGCGCGTCCCTCGTTCGAGGCGCTCACGTCAGCGCCATCACCTCGGATTCAAAGGGTGTGACCGGTGTCCGCCTGCAGAATGGCGATACGCTCACCGCAAGGCATTTCGTGGCCAGCGCCGTCGACGCACCTCAAACGATCAGAATTGCCGGCGAAGAAAATTTTCCCGCGACCGTGGTCGAGGGCATCAGAAATTTCAAATGGTGCTCGCACAGCCTTGTGACTTTGCACCTGGCTTTGCATGAGGCGCCCCGCTATGCGGCGGAAATATTCGACCCGGATGTAGGGCGCGCCTGGAATATGATTTTTGGCGTAGATACAACCAAAGAACTTGATGTTTGCTTCGATGAAATACATCAGAAGCGACGACCGACCAAGTTTGCTGGAAACGGCACATGCTCTTCAAGATTTGACCACACGCTTGCTCCGAAAGGCAAGCACGTCGCGTTTTGGTGGCCTTGGGCACCCTATGAGTTGGACGGCGATGCCGCGAATTGGGACAGACGCAAAGACGAAATTAGAAACGAACTACTTTCGCAATGGCGCGAGTTTGCTCCAAATCTGTCCGAGAACAATGTCATCGCGAGCGCGGTTTTTTCGCCGTTGGATATCGAGCGGTCGTGCATCAACATGGTCAGGGGAAGTCATCACGTCGGCGCCTATATGCCGCAGCAGCTCGGGGGCAATCGTCCCACCCCGGACCTAGGGGGCTACAGCACCCCGATGAAAGGCTTGTACCTGTGCGGCGCAAGCAGTCACTCGGGCGGAGCTGTGTCGGGCAGTCCTGGCTACAACGCTGCAAATGTGATCGCTCAAGATCTTGGCATCCAGAAATGGTGGCAACCAGTCCCTAGCCCGTCCTGGCCACGCAAATCGGCTGCGATTGCTGCGGAGTGATCTAGAAGTGCGGCAACCTCCCAAATAGGCGATCGGTGCTGCCGTCGATCGCTTTTGGCCAATGACCGGGCGTCCTCGGCGCCTGTTCCCGATGCGGCTCAGGACTGCTCCATTTCAACATACCACGGGCACAGCCGTGCTCTCAGGATCCGGATGGCCCGATCACCGATGAAGCCGATCGCAGCGATGGTGGTGATCCCGGCGTAAAGCTCGGTGGTGCGAAATGTCTGTTGCGCCGTCAGGATCATGAAGCCGAGCCCGCTGTCGGCCGCCACCATTTCGGCCGCGATGATGACGATCATGCCGACGGCAAAACTGATTCGCGCTCCGGTCATGATCAGCGGCAAGCTGTGATAGAACACAACGCGTCGTAGTGTCTCGTCGGTATCGGCCCCCAGCGTTCGCGCCGCCTCGACGGTCGACTTCGGCACGCCGCGAACACCCGCATAGGTATTGAGTAGGATCGGAAACAGGCAGCCATAGGCGATGACGAAGACCTTCGATGCCTCGCCAATACCGAGCCAGAGAATGGTCAGCGGCAGGATCGCGAGCGGCGACACCGGCCGCAGCAGCTCGACGATCGGATCGATCACATCGTCGAGCCAGCGGAACCAGCCCATGAATGCACCCAGGAGCACACCGACGATCAGGGCGAGCGCATATCCGCTCAGCATCCGCGTCATGCTCGACTGAATGTGCTTGGGCAACTCGCCGTTCGCGGTCAGTCGCACGATTTCGGAAATGATCGCGCTCGGCGCCGCCAACACGAAGCTGGGCGTGATCTGCCAGCGAACCGCGGCTTCCCAAATGACGAGCAGGATCACGACCGAAGCCAGTCGCCGTGCGGTTGAGGTCATGTGGCGGATTCAGGGATGGCCCGAATGCCGGCGTCAATGGCACGCCGCAGACGCGCCGCGATCGCAGCAAGATCCGGGGAGGTTGGGTCGCGCGGCCGTGGAAGATCGATGGTGACGGACTCCCGGATCGAGGCAGGACGCGACCCGAACACATGCACCTCGTCGCCAAGAAAGGCCGCCTCGGCGACGCTGTGAGTCACGAACAGGATCGTTTTCTTGGTCTTCGACCACACGTCAACCATCTGCTGCTGCAGATCTTCTCGGGTAATCGCATCGATCGCAGCGAATGGTTCGTCCATGAGCAACGCCCCAGGCTCGACCGCGAGCGCGCGCGCGAGCCCCACGCGTTGCCGCATCCCGCCGGAGATCTGATGCGGGTAGGCGTACTCGAAGCCCTCGAGTCCGACCAGCGCGACCAGTTCGCGCAGGACCGTCGGGCGGTCGCGCGCGCCCAAATGCCGGTTGTGCCGGAGGCGTAGCCCGAACAGGATATTTTGCGCGACGGTGTACCAGGGAAACAAAGCGTAGTCCTGAAAGACCATGCTGCGATCGGGGCCGGGGCCGCGAACCGGTACGCCGTCCAGAAGAATCCGGCCGCTGGTCGGCTGTTCAAGCCCAGCCACGCAGCGCAGAAACGTGCTCTTGCCGCAGCCGCTCGGCCCCAGCAGGCAGACGAACTTTCCGTCCCCAATGACGATATTGACATCCTGCAGGACAGCCAATTGCTTCTGCCCCAGTCGGAATTGCTTTCCGAGATTTTGTGCCTCGACCCGCAACGGGATGCCCCTTTCGACGTTCGCGGCTGGCGCACGATCCGGCGAGTGTGCGCGGCTCGCCGTTAGATCTCGTGCCAAATCACGATTTTTGCACGATCGGGCGTAAAAGCGGTGTTCACTCTTGCTGATCGCGCGCTAGCGCTCCCAGGGTGCGAGATATTGCGACAAGTCGCCGGACAGGTTCGGGAGCTTGATCTTGAGTACATTCTCGATGACGGCATCCTTCTGCCCCCCGAGTTCGGCGAGCGCCGGCGTGATGAATTTCTGCGCCGGCTCGATCCAGTATTTCTGAAAGACCGCCTTGGGGTCGGCAAACGGCTGCAGCTCGCCGGCTTTGATCATGAGGTAATAGGAGTCCCAAATGCTCGGCATGAGCTGGTAGCCGTTGCGCGGGAAATGAAACATTCGCATCTTCCGGTAGACGGCGTCCGGAAGCTTCAGCTTCTTGCCGATGATTTCGCGAGCTTGATCCGGATGATCATCGATCCAGCGGCCGGCTTCGATCGACGCCTTGATCAGGTTGCGAACTGTTTCGGGATTTTTGTCGGCCCAGTCCCTTCGCACGATCATGGCATTGATCACCGCGTAGGGGTTGAACTCGGTATCGTCGATGAGGATGCGGCCCTGCCCAGCTTCGGATATCAGGGTATCGAACGGCGGCCACGCATAGACCGCGTCGACCTGACCGCTGGCAAGCAGGCCCCCCATCTGCGGAAACGGAACGAAGATTTCCTGGAAGTCGTTGCGCTGCATGTTGTAGCGCGCGGTGGCATTGAACAGCCAGAAATACGTGATGGTACTCTTGCCGAGCTGGCCGAGTTTCTTGCCCTTGAGGTCCGCAAACGATTTGATCGACTTCTCGTCGTTACGCACCATGATGGCGCCGGCCGGGTTCTGGGGCGAATTGATGCCGCCGGATGCCAGGAAATACAGCGGCAGATTCTGCGCCGCCAGATTGAGCATCGGCGCGCCACCCGCTTCGACCATCTGCAAATCGCCGGACAACAAGCCCTGCAGGGCGGCAGGGCCGGTCTGGAACAGTTTCAGCTGCACATCGAGGCCGTATTTTTTGTAAAACCCCAGTTCCTCGGCGACCACTTCGCTTTGATTGATGACCGGCATGTGGCCGATCGTGATCGTCTCGGCGAAAGCCGAACCGGTGCCGAGCATCAGCAGGATCAACGCTGTCGCTATCCGCATTGCATTTCCCCTTGCGGGTCCCGCGGGTGCCGTTGCTCGGCGCCCGTCGGAACCGGTGTGAGACCCAGCATCTGTCTTTCGCGCCGTGCAGAGTGATCCGCGCGCACGTCTGTCACGCCAGTCAAATTATATGACTTTTGCACATATCTGCCAAGCAGCGATCCACCCGGTCCGCGCCGTCGATTGACCATCCGCATGGGCGACTCTATCATGTGCAAAAGCACATAATCGATTTCAGTTTTGGCATGGCCAACATCTGCGCAGCATGCACGCGTCATTGTCAATCGGCTCGGTTTCTCCGAATGGCCCTGCGGCTCCGGACCGGAGCCCAACCCGGGGATTGCGACGCCTGAGTTCGCGCTGTTGAGCACCGGATCGAGGTCGTGATGGCACAGGATGTGACGATCACCGGAACCGATGGCCGTTTCTCGGCCTACCTGGCCGAACCGGCAGCCGCCCGCGCGCCCGGGCTGGTGCTCGTTCAATACATCTGCGGCGTCAATCGAGTGATGCGGGCGATCGCCGACGACTTCGCGTCACGGGGATTTCTGACGCTGGTGCCGGATCTGTTCTGGCGGCAGCAGCCCAACGTCCAATTGCTCAACGACCCGGCCAAGCCGGATCCCGAAGAGCAGAAACGGGCGCTCGCCCTGAATGCGGGCTTCAACAACGGCACGGGCGTCGTCGATCTGATCGCCACGCTCGCGTCGGCGCGGGCCCACCCCCGCTGCTCGGGCAAGGCCGGCGTGCTCGGGTATTGCCTGGGCGGCCGCATGGCGTACCTGGCGGCAACGCGGACCGACGCGGACTGCAGCGTCGGCTATTACGGCGTCAATATTGAAGCCTTCCTGGCTGAAGCCGCACAGATCAAGAAGCCCTTGATGCTGCACGTCGCCGGGCGCGACCAGCTGTCGAGCGACGATGCGCGCAGGCAGATTCTGCAGACCCTGCAGCCCAATCCGCTCGTCACCATCCATGTCTATGACGAGGCAGGCCACGCCTTTGCCCACCTGCCTGGGCCGAGCCACCGGCCGGCAGACGCCGCGTTGGCTGAACGGCGCTCGCTAGCGTTTTTGCGGGCTCATCTCGGCTCGGCTGCGTAGCTCATGCAGGACGTTGAGTGCATCGTTGCCGGAGCGGGCGTCATCGGCCTCGCCATCGCGCGCGCGCTGGCGCTGCGGGATCGCGACGTCGTGCTTCTCGAAGCGAACAGGGTGTTCGGGAGCGAGACCAGCTCTCGCAACAACGAGGTCATTCACGCCGGATTTCTACACCCGCCGGGCAGTCTGAAGGCGCGTCTCTGCCGTAAGGGACGCGATCTGCTCTACGACTACAGCCTGCAACGCGGCATTCCGCATCGCCGGATCGGCAAGCTGCTGATCGCGACGAATGACGATGAGACCCGGATCCTGCGCGCTCTCGTGGACCAGGCTGGGCAGCACGGCGTCACCGACCTGGAATGGCTGGATGGCCGCGACGCACGGCGGATCGAGCCGCGGCTCACTTGCGCGTTCGCGGCCCACTCACCTTCCACCGGGATCATCGACGCGCACGCGCTGATGTCGGCTTTGCTCGGCGATGCCGAAAGCGCCGGCGCGGCGGTCGCTTACGAGACCAGGGTCGTTGGATATGAGGTCCGTGCACCCGCCATCGTGGTTCGCACGATCGATAAAGCCGGCGAGCCTTACGAGCTCTCCTGTCGGACGTTCGTCAATGCTGCGGGCCTCGGAGCCTATGCCATCGCGCGCTCGGGCCGCGATACGGGGGGACAGGTACCGACCGTCACATACAGCAAGGGCAACTTCTTCGCCCTGTCCGGTCCGTTGCCGTTCTCGCGCGTGATCATGCCGTTCGGCACGACCCTCACGGCGGGCGGTGCCTTTACGATCGACATGGGCCAGCAAGGCAAATTCGGGCCCGACGTGGAACGGGTAGAAAATATCGACTATGCGGTCGATCCGGCTCGCATCGAATTGTGCATTGACGCCGTCCGCCGTTACTATCCCGACGCCGACATCGATACGCTTCGGCCCGGCTATGCCGGCATGCGCCCGCAAGTGCATGCGGCACCAGGTCAGCCGCCCGACTGGGTCATTCTGGGCCCGGTCGACCATGGGGTTCCCGGGCTCTTTCATCTGCTCGGGTTCGACAGCCCCGGTCTGACAGGCTGTCTTGCCATTGCGGATCACGTCGCAACGGCCGCGACCAACGCCAAGGAGGATCTATGCCAGACGACAGCGTCGTGACTGTGACCCATACCGGCTTCACGGTGCCGGACCTGGCGCGCGCTTGCGCGTTTTTCCGAGATGTCCTTGGCTTCACGATCAGCCCGACGACACGGCACGCTGGAGAGACCGTGGAGCGGATGATCGGCGTGCCCGGCGCCGAGCTCGAGATCGCGTTCGCGACCGGCGGCGGGCACACCATCGAGCTGATCCACTACCTTCGCCCCAAGTCGGACCGTTCCTTCGACCGTCGTCATTGCGATCCAGGCTATGCCCACATCGCATTCCGGGTTCGCGATGTCGAGCGGATGGCGGATGCGATCACCGCCGCCGGCTATCGGGTTTTCAGTCGCCCGCAGGTGGTCGCGGCAGGTCCGCGCAAAGGCGGCAAGAACGTCTACGCGCAGGGGCCCGACGGCATCGTGATCGAGCTGCAACAAGACCCGCCTCCGGTTTGAACCGGCGTCTCGCCGGACGACGGCAGGCAATCGGAGCGTGGCAACAAACCGACGGAGTTGACGGTGCGAATCATCATGTTGGGAACCGGTGCGGCGCTCTGCGATCCGAACCGCAATCATTCCTCCATCGTGATAGCGGTGCGCGATCGCAATTACCTGTTCGATTGCGGTCACGGCGCCACGCATCAGCTCATGCGGGCCGGCGTCGATCCGGTCGGCATAGATACCGTATTTCTGTCGCACCTCCACTTCGATCACATCGCCGACTTTCCGTATTTCTTGTTGACGACGTGGATTTTCGACCGGCGCAATGTTCCAGTCGTCATCGGACCGCCGGAAACCAACAAATTTGTCGAGCATTTGTTCGCTGGCGGTGCTTTCGCGAAGGATATCGAGGCGCGGTCGCAATATCCACAGCGTCAGAAGAACTTCAACGTTCTCCAACCCGATGTCCGCGAATGCAAGCCAGGCCGCGTATTCGAGGATGACCTCGTGCGGGTCACTGCCTGCTATGTCGAACATATCCCGCGCGAGATTTCTCCCTGTTTTGCGCTCAGGATGGACACGGTCGACGGGCAATCCGTCGTATTCAGCGGCGACACTTCACCGTGCGACCGGTTGATCGAACTCGCACAGGATTGCGATCTGTTGATCCACGAGTGCACGTTTCCGCAGAAGGCGATCGACTTCCGCAGCAAGGCCGGCATCGGTACATGGGCACATACCAGTCCGTTCGATCTCGGCAGGATCGCGGTTGCGTCACGTACCCGGTCCCTCGTTGCAACCCACTTCGGGCACTTCGATACGACCAATCCGGTATTGCGCAAGCACGTCGCCAAACACATGCCGATCGAGCTGGTCGGGCCGCAGTTCATGGAAGACGTTGTCGTCGATATCCGCAAGACCTACAAGGGGCCGCTGCGGATCGCGCACGACCTGATGCGCATCGATTTATAGAAGCAGAAAGGTTGTCGGGCCGAGACTGAACTTCGGATCGAATCTAACGCGGCCGATCCACGTTATCGACGATGTGCCGAAGGATCGATTGCAGCCGGGCGAGGTCGCTCCTTCTCAGTCCTTCGACGGCGCGTTCGATCTGAGATCGCGCCATCGGCAATATCTGCCTGAACAAGTCTATTCCAGCGCGCTCGATGTAAATGGCCGTCCGCCGCTTGTCATCGGGATCAACGCGCTTTTTGATCAGACGCTTGCGTTCGAGCCGCCCGAGGGTGCGACTCAGCAGGGTGCGTTCGATCGAGCTCAGCTCGGACAACTCGCCGATCGTGATCCCGTCCCGCTCCTGCAGGAGTGCGAGAAGGCGCCAGATCGCCGGCGTCAAACGCATGGGCTTGAGCGCTTCGCCGATGTTGAGATTGTTCCTGACGACAATCTTGTGCATGAAGAAGAACGGATAATCGCGAACGCTGAAGCGCCCTTTTCGAGACCTCCTGGCTGGAAGACGAGGAGCACGGTTGGATTTCATTGGCAGTTCCGCTCTGCTGTTGCCGACTCTTAGCGCCAAACGACCGACAAACCTAGCGCATGTCCCGGAAAAGTGGATGTCGGTTTTCCGATAAGGACATGCGCAAAAAGAAGATTCTAAAGCGCATCCCGCTTCCTTGCGATCGGGCTGCGCTCTGGGACCTAGTGCTAGATGGCAATACCAGGCGAGCAACTCATGTCGCATCCGAGTTGACGGCGTCCTTATTAATTCTAAATATGTGCAAATGCACGTTTTGACGAGTATGGGAGCTGGCTGTGGCTGCGAGCGCGGGCAAGTTGCCAGGAGATAACCAGTTCAAGCTTGGCCTGTTCCGGATGAATTGCGCCGGCGGATTGGCCATCACCAAAGCACCGGAGCGCTGGAGGGCCGAATGGGACAACATCGTCGTTGCATCGAAGCTCGCCGATGAGGCTGGCTTCGAGATGATCCTCCCGCTCGCACGCTGGCGCGGGTATGGCGGCAGTATCGACAATGCGGCGTGGTCATACGAGACGCTGACCCAGGGCGCGGCGCTCGCCGCCTTGACCAGGCACACCAGCATCTTTGTGACGGTTCACGTTCCACTGGTTCACCCGGTATTCGCCGCCAAGGCGATCGCGACCATCGATCATGTCAGCCATGGCCGCGTGGGCCTCAACATCGTCTGCGGATGGAACAAGGACGAATTCGACATGTTCAGTGTGGATATGGTCGACCATGAGGCGCGGTACGATCAGGGCTACGAGTGGTTTGAGATTTTCCGCCGGCTCATCGGCGGCGAGCGCTTTGATTATGAGGGCCGGTTCTACCGCATCAAGGATGGTTACAGTCTGCCAAAGACCCTGCAACAACCACGGCCCATCATCATGTCGGCGGGTGGTTCGCCAAAGGGCAAGGCATTTGCCGCCCACGTGGCGGACTATCTTTTCGGTGTCGTCCAGGACTTCGAGCAAGCCGTGGATTTGGTGCGGAGCGTTTCCGGAAACGCCGAGACTGCCGGCCGGCATGCCGGCGTGTTCACGATCAGTCACGTGGTGTGCCGGGAAACCCAGCAAGAGGCCGACGCGGTGTACGGCTACTTTGCCGATCTGATGGCGGACGACGAGGGCATTGCGAATTGGACCCAGGCAAAGCAAGCGACATCACAGTCCGCCCCAGCGGAAGTCCTCAAAATGCGGCGCCGCCTCGCCGGAGGACACGGCTCGTTCCCGCTGATCGGAACGCCGGAGCGAATCGCAGACGAGCTGGGCAACCTCCACGCGGCCGGATTGGCCGGCACCACATTGTCGTTCTTCGACTTCACGGCGGAGCTTCCGTTCTTCATCGAACGAGTCTTGCCGCTTCTCAAACAGCGCGGGTTGCGATCGGGGTGATTGATGGTCCGGAAAAGCGGTGTTCATAGGATCATGCTCCAGCCTCGTAACGCATGATTCGAGCCTCCCGGATTGTGAGCTTGAAATCACGGCCCGGCAACCGATCTCAACATGGCTGCATGCCGCTAGCCCGGCCATCGAAAGTCCGCTTTCGAGGCAAAGCGGACTTACGGGGACTTGCTACCTGGACCGTCTCGGTCGAAAGCGACCCTGGCTGTGTGAAAACGCTGCAAGCAGTCGTCAATGCGCAACATCGCGAGATTGACGCAAAGCGGCCGTAGATCGGCGAGCTCCAGCGGTCCGGTAGGTGCCAAAATAGGCCGGAGAGGTTTTTCAACAGTTTGTTAGCTCGTCCAGTCGCGCCGGTAAATGCACCGGCAGACGGTAATCGAGCGGAGCGCGCGCGCTGGCGGTCGAAGGTCTTGCCATCACGGCGGCGCTCCATCTACTCGCCCGTGGAAACGGCTCCGACAAGTCCGCCATGTCAAGATGCTCAAGCCGTTCTACGAACGGTGTCATGGCGACGTCCGCCAGGCTGTAATGCGCGCCTGCAAGCCATTCGTTGCGTTCGAGCGCGGTATCCATGCGGGTGATGATGCGGCGAAAGACCAGCACTGCTTCTCTGATTGCCGCGATGTCGGCAGCGCCGCGCGCCGCATCCCGGAAACTCTGCGCGCGTTTTTGGTTGGGATGGCGTGCAAGCCGCACCTCAAGCTCGGCTGGCGGCATCAGCGCCAGAAGTGGCCGATAGAGCAACTCGAAACTCGCTTGCCGGATCGCTGGATGCGCGACCTCGTCGAAGACTTTCAGCCAGGTGCGCGCCTGTGCGCGCGCGAAAGGATCGAGAGGCATGAGGGCGGGCTTGGGGAACGCCTCGTCCAGGTACTGGCAAATCACAGACGATTCGAGCACGACCTTGCCGTCATGGACGAGGGTCGGCACAACGCCGTTCGGATTTAGACGAAGATATTCAGATTGCAGGTGCTCGAACTTGAGCAGCTCTACGGGTCGCGCTGTCCATTCGAGATCTTTTTCGGCCAGCACCACGCGCACCTTGAAAGATTGCACCGAGTTCCATTCGTGCCAAAGCTCTATCATCGCTAGTGCCGCCGATTTGAAGTTCCTGCACCGCCTGCCGCAAACTCGCCCAGGAACTTCAAATCGAAAAGCGGTACTAGCATCAACAACTTGCTAGTGCCCCTTGCTTCCGAAGTTCGTGCCAGAGGGTGCCGCAATGTATCACGAACTTCGGAAGCGGGGCACTAGGGCGCCGATGCGTCGCCGCGGCGGCGCGTCATGAAAAGGTCCATTGGAAGTTCGGTGCCGAGCTTCTTCGCGCGCGCGACGTCGAGGGCGCGCTTGCAGACCGCAGCAAACTGGTTACCCATGCCGCCGTTATTGTTGTGGTAGGTGATCTGGGAGTCAGAGGTGCGTCCTGCGATGCGGCCGCTGCACAGGTCGGCGAGCTCATGAATGCTCTCCCAGGCGACCAAGCCTTTGCGTACCGGCTCCATCAGTTCGGCCTGCTCATCGATCTCTAGTTGGGCCTTCAGGTTGACGACAATCAGGTCGGCGCGTTGTGCGCATTCGTCGTCCAGTTCGCGCTGCGGGTAGAACTTTGTCGAGGACTTCATCCCCACGACATGCGCGCCGGGAGCGAGCCACCGTCCGAAAAGAATCGAATCGGTGGCGTTGGTGGCGGCGACCACGATGTCGGAATCGCGCACGGCCTGCTCCGCACTATCGACGGGGTCCGCAAGGAAGCCGAATTTGGCGCCCATGGCCTCGGCGAAGCGGCGCCGATTGTCGATTGAGGGCGAAAACACCTTGAGCTTTCGGATGCCGGGCCTGACGGCAACCAGCGCTTCGACTTGGGCGGATGCCTGATTGCCGGAGCCGAGGATTCCCAAAGTCCGAGTGTCGTTTCTTGCGAGATACTTCGCAGCCACTGCCGTGGTTGCACCGACGCGCAGCGCCGAGACCGCATGATCGTGCACGATGCCGAGGAGTTCGTTGGTTGCCACGTCCCACACCAGCACGAAGCCGGAGAAATCGCCACGAAACTCAAGCCGTTCCTGTCCGTTGCGAACCGGTTTGGCCAAGTGAGCGGCATCGACGCGCAATGCGATCACACCCTGGCTAGGCACGACACCCGCGATGACATTCAGCATCGACCAGCGCTTTTCTTCGGTATGGGAAAGCGGACTGTGGATGCGCCGGCGAGGCAAATTCTGCGTCGCCGCGTCGCGGTACGATGCTTCAACCAATTCGACGGCGTCGGCCATCGGCACCAGGCCGCGTGCATCCTCGGTCGTCAGCACCAGTGTCGTTCGGGTCATCGTCTAATCGATCGTGATGCCGGCTTCCTTGGTCAGCTTGCCCCAGCGCTCGAATTCGTCTTTGACATAGGCGGCAAACGCTTCGGGCGTGCTGCCGAGGGGCTCGGCGCCGAGTTCGATCAGGAGTTTGCGCACTTCGGGGGCGGCGAGCGCGGCGCGCGTCTCGGCGCTCAGGCGATCAATAATCGGCTTCGGCGTTCCGGCCGGAGCGAACAGCCCGAACCAGGCCACGACGTCAAAGCCTGGCAGGCCGGATTCGGCGACCGTCGGCAGTTCGGGCGCTGCGGCAATGCGCTTTGCGCTGGAAACCGCCAGCGCACGCAATTGACCACTGCGTACGAACGGCAAGATGCCAACGGTGGTGCTGAACATGAAGGCCACCTGTGCGCCAAGTATTCCCTGTTGCGCCTGGCCGCCGCCCTTGAATGGCACCATCGTGACATCGACGCCCGCCATACGGCGGAAGAGTTCCAGCGACAGGTGGGGTGTGGTGCCGATGCCGGCATGACCTGCGGAGGTTCCCGGCTTGCTCTTTAGGAGTGCGATCAACTCCTGGACACTCCCCGCGGGGGTCGATGGGTGAACCACCAGAACGTCGGCTGCAGCCGCCACGCTCGACACCGGTGCGAAATCCTCCAGGCGATAGCCGACCGTTCGCATGATGTGAGGATTGAGCGTGTTGGCGATCGAGCCGAGCAAGAGGGTGTAGCCGTCTGGGGCGGCCTGCGCGACGCTCGCAGTGCCGATGTTGGTGCCCGCGCCCGGGCGATTGAGCACCACCACCTGCTGTCCGAGCTGCTCGGAGAGCTTGTGCGCGATGATGCGCGAGAGCACGTCGGGCGCACTTCCGGGAGTCGAAGGCGCAACCAGCGCGATCGGACGGGAGGGATAGTCCTGCCCGTGCGCAACTCCATGCAATGTCAGAACCGCTACAGAGAGACAAATGGAGACAGAGGCCGACTTTCGCGAGCCACGCCTGGTGCCCCGCTTCCGAAGTTCGTGATACATGGCGGCACTCTCTGACACGACCTTCGGAAGCAAAGGGGCACTAGCAATATCTGATTCAAGTGCCGCTTTTCGATTTGAAGTTCCTGAACGAGCTGGCGGCAACCGGTGCAGGAACTTCAAATCGGCGGCAAAAGTCATGAGCCGGCTGTTCATTGGTAATCTCCACGCCCTGCAGCTTGGTGCAAAAATCCGTCTTTAGTTTTTATCAGGCGGAGCACCAGCCTTTGTCAGCTGCAGCACCCGAACCAGTGCCGCCGATCGTCGCGCCACGTAAATCAGCTCGATGTTATTGGGTCAAGCGTCGGCATTGCCCCGCGCCAACCGTCAGCGTGACGAAGCTCGCCAGCATGACGTAGGCCAATTGGCGGCGGGATTGTTCGGCCTGGGTCGGGGTCGGTGCAGCCCGGCCAGCCGTGGTCCGGTTCTGGGGCGAGCGGAAATTATCGAGCCACTGTGCGCGGATTTATAGGCGTGAGCCTGACGCTTTTGACGGCCGCCGTTCTTTCGGCACGTTATCGGTGCAACTTCATTTAACACGCCTGCCAACCGGACCGGCCGACAGTTGCTGAGCAGCCGTTGCGGTGCGAGCTTTGGCTGCAGCTATGGACGAGATAGCCGGGCGAAATGCGTCAACCGCCGACATTAGATTTTGAGCGTATGCATGGGGACGCACCCGGCCCTAGCGTGTCCGCCCAAAGGAGCAACTTCCATGCATCCCGAGACCGCCGATGCCGCTGCTATGCTCGACGCCGTGGTCCGTTCGCGCAAGTCGATCCGCGCATTCCGGTCCGACCAAGTGCCAAAACCTCAGCTCATGGAAATTCTCGAAATTGCGCGCGCAGCGCCGAGCAACTTCAACTCCCAGCCCTGGCGCGTGTATCTGCTCACCGGCAAGGCTAAGCGAGCGCTAGGCGAGGCAATCCTGCAGGCGCATAGTTCGAATACCGTGCCCTCGTTCTCGCCCTTTCCCCAACCCACGCCACCGGATTGCGGGGCGCGGCTGGATGACTTCGGGCGGCGCTACTACTCGGCGCTAGGCATCGACCGCGCGGACATGGCAGCTCGCGCGCGCCAAACCGGCCGCAACTTTGTGTTTTTCGATGCGCCGGTAGGCCTTATCTTCACGATCCATGCGGCGCTCACGAAGCACAGCTGGCTTGACTTTGGTCTCTTCTTGCAAACTTTGATGCTCGCCGCGCACGTCCGAGGTTTGGCGACGTGTCCACAGGTTTCGTTCGTGCGTTTCCAGTCCATAATCGCCGAGCAGTTGGCGCTCGGCCCCGAGGAAGTGGTGACCTGCGGGATGTCGTTGGGCTACGCGGATGTGCAAGCCGCCGTCAATCGATTGAATATGCCGCGCGAGTCGCTGGAAGGATTCACACGTTGGCTGGGCTTCGACGACCGATCATAGCTGACCAGACCCAAATGACGCCACGGCCTACGGAACCAAGCAAACGGTGCTCATTCCATTCTTCGAGCCTCGACCCCGTTCAAATCCCTGTAAAGATATGTTGGTATGCGGGCGATTCAGGCAATGAAACGCGCGGCACAATGAGAGTTTCGCGACGCGAGTTCGTCAAGTCGGTCACGGCGAGCGGTATTGGGCGGAGCATGTACGCTCTGCCCTGGTACATCAGACATCAACCTGTTCAGCTATCCACTTCGTGCTGAAATATCTGACCGCGCCTTCGGTCTTGTTATGGCCAAGCAAATAGCCAGGGAGGTTACCTTATGTCGCCGATTTTGAAGGGCCTTGCGCGCTGCGCGGTTGCCGCCGTGCTTTCGTCGCCGGCCGGTGCTCAAGGACTGGTAACTGAGAAGAACATTCCGCTGGCGATGGCGCAAACCATCGCCAATGCCGCGCTCGCCCAGTGCTACAGCATGGGATTCAAAGTCTCGGTGACGGTCGTCGACCGCGCCGGATTGCCCATCGTCATGTTGCGCGGCGACGGCGCCGGCCTGCACACACCTGAGGGCAGCGATCGCAAGGCCTACACCGCGCGGACGTTTGGCCAGCCTTCGGCGGCTTTCACCAAACGGGTGCTCGACGATCCTAACTCGGTCGGCTCACGACAGTACACCCGTGTCCTGGCGCTGGCAGGCGGGCTGCCGATCAAGGTGGGCAACGATGTGGTCGGCGCGGTCGGCGTTTCCGGCTCACCGGGCAAGGACGACGTCTGCTCGCAGGCGGGCATCGACAAGGTCGCCGATCAATTGAAGTGATGCTGCCGTAAAATTTGCGCTCCTCACAGCGGCCGAAAACTGCGACTGCCCATCGCAATTCTTCGGTCCTCGACCCCGTTCAAATCCCTGTAAGGTTATGCTGGCATGTGGGCGGTTCAGGCAATGAAGGGCGCGGCACAATGAGAGTTTCGCGACGCGAGTTCGTCACATCGGTCACGGCGAGCGGCATTGTGCTCAGCATGTCGCGCCTGGCAATCGCCGAGGAACCCGGATTTGCTGCGCGCGAGACGCTGCCGGGACGGAACGGCTGGAACCCGGCCGCCACCGGGGCTGGCCGCATCGACGGCGTCGTCAAGGTAACCGGTGCCAAGCTCTACGCATCCGACTTTCGTGCCGCCGATCTCCCGGGCTGGCCGCAGACCACTTCGCACGCCATGCTGATCCGGGCTGCGGACGCGACGCACGTTTACACCGGCATGGATCTCTCGCGCCTGAGCGGCGCGTTGAAGCCCGCGGTGGTGGTCACCGCCGCCGACCTCGCGCGCATCGGCGTGCGCGTTCCCGAATTCTATGCCGGCGATCTGCTCTGTCCGGTCGGCAAGACGCCGCTCTATCTGGGTCAGCCTGTCGCGTTGTTGATCTTCGAGGATTTTGACACGTTCGATCAGGCGCGACTCGCCCTGCGCGACGTAGCAGTCCTGCAGTTCGGCAAAGAAACCGGCCCGGTCAAGATGCCGAACTACGGCGCGTTTCGGTTCACGCGCGTGGGTGGCCCGACCCCCGACGCGCCCGACGTCTACTCGCCGGTCAAGAACGGTTGGGTCAGTCCGGGGCGTTTCGAGAGCTCGGGGCGCCCGATATGGGCGCGCCTCCCGATCCCCACCGGGCAAGCCTATGCGGAAGCTGCGACTTACGGCGAGAAGATCAGCGCGGAACTTGCAGGGAACAATCCGACACTTCTGGTGCTGGACCGGGAATTCGAGACGCAGTCGGTCGACCCGATGGCTCTTGAGCCGGAAAGCGGCCTTGGCTGGTACGACGCCGGTCGCAAGAACCTCGAACTCGTTGTCAGCGTGCAGTCGCCCTACGAAGCAGCAGGCGCGCTCGCATATCTGCTCGGCAACGCCCGGGCGGCCTTCAAGCCGGCGCGCATCAACACCAATTTTGCCTCTTGCGGCGGCGGATTCGGCGGACGCGACTACACGCCGTTCCCGCTTTTCGTCGCATTGGCGGCGATGTTCTTCCCGAATCGTCCAGTCCGGCTCGCGAACAACCGCTTCGAGCAGTTTCAATCGGGGATCAAGCGGCACGCCTTCAAGATCCGTACACGGATCGGCGTCGACCGGGCGTCCGGCAAGATGGTCGGATTCGCCGCTGACCACGCGTTGGATGGTGGAGGTCTCGCCAATTTTTCGGCCGATGTGGCAACCGTCGGCGCCAACACCGCGCTCGGCATTTACTATGTCCCGAAAGTCGACGTGACGACGTATGCATTCCACTCGCGCGGTGTGACCGCCGGCTCGATGCGTGGCTTTGGGACGCTGCAGACGACGACCGCGCTCGAAGTATTGATCGACGAAGTAGCCTCGGCCTTGCCGCTCGACCCAATCGACTTCCGGCGCCGCAATGCGCTCAAGCCCGGCGGCCGGATCCTGGCAGGAAACACTTACGGCGTGTCGATCCGCACCCCGGAGATCCTGGACAAGTTGGACAAGCATCCGATCTGGAAAGAGCGTGCCGACGAGAAGGCACGCGGACAGCAGGCGGGAGCTCTCGTCGGTACCGGCGTCGCATGTGCCACCAAGAACTACGGCACCGGAGGGGACTGTTCATTGGGATCGGTCGAAATCGCGCCGGATGGCCGGATCACCATCCGCTGTGACGGCGTAGAGATAGGCAACGGCATTGGGACAGCGGCCGCCAACCGGGTCGCAGCGCATCTGGGTGGGATCGCCCACGAAATCGCGCTCGCGCAAGTCGACACATTCGGCGCGCTCGCGCTCGTGACCTCCGGCGACCCCTTCACCATGAATCAAAAAACGCAGGACGCCGCGGCGCGCAATCCGCACTGGGTGCCTGCGATCAGTTCAGCGACCGCCGCCTCGACCGGCGCTCATGTCGGGACACAGCCAGCAGCCGAGGCCGCGCGCGTCGTCTTTCGCTTCGGTCTGTGGCCGGCAGCGCTCGACTTGTGGGGCATTGCGCCGAACGATCCCAAGGCCAGCGAGTGGGAGAAGGCGCGGTGGAAAGACGGGCAACTGCTCATGCCGGGACGGGCGCCGCTCCCCCTGCCGGCGATCGCCGCAAAGGCGCATGCGCGCAATGGCGTGACCGGGGCGATGGCGCACGGCTTCAATCGCTGGGCATGGTCGAGCGCGACCTTTGCGGTGGCTGGACAGGCGTGGACGGCCGACATCGATGCGCTGGCCGTGCGCCGTGGCGCCGGCAAATATGTTCGCATCGATCGTTCCAGCGTGAAGTTTCCGCCTACCAACCTCAACCGAAGCGGACCCACCTATACGGCGTTGTGCGGCACGGTGGTCCGCATCGAGATCGATCGCGCGACCGGCGCGTTGCGTATTGCAAAAGCATACAGCGTGTTGGAATGCGGCCAGGCGTTGGTCCCCGAGGTCGTGCTGGGACAGGCGCAGGGCGGCTTCGCGATGGGCGTTGGCTATGCGTTGCTCGAGTTGCTGCCGCTTTACGAGGATGGACCCGGCAACGGGAAATGGAACCTCGGTCAATACCGCGTCGCACGGGGGTCGGACCTGCCGCTCAACGGGCTCGAGGTTGAGATATTGCCACCCGTTGATGCCGACGAGCGGCCCAAGGGCATCGCCGAAGTTGTGATGATTCCCGTGGTCCCCGCGCTTCTCAACGCCATCTACGATGCCATCGGTCACCGCTTCCAATCCTTGCCGGTGACCCAAGCCATGATCAAGGGAGCACTCAATTGACGAGCGCGGCTCGGGCCGGAGGCTGCTATAGTTCAGGGCCTGCGCAAGGCACTTTATCAACGGGGGGCACATGCGCCGACGCGAATTCATCATGCTTCTCGGCGGTGCGGCAACGTGGCCGCTCGTGGCGCGGGCGCAGGAGCCGGGTCGCATCTATCGCCTTGGCTTTCTCATCCCCAGCCCCAGGGACAGGCCGCCCGTCGTTGCACTTTTCGATGAGCTCCGCCTCAATGGCTTCATCGAAAACCAAAACGTTGAGGTATTTCCAGGCGGCTTCGAAGTTCGCGACGAACAACTCGCTGAAGTGGCGGCGGCTCTGGTGAAAACCGCACCCGATGCCATCATAGCTGGCCCTGAACGTCCCTTGCGCACGCTTCAGGCCGCTACTCGCACCGTGCCGCTCATCGGAATGAGCGAAGACTTGGTCGCAGAGGGACTGGTGACTTCCCTGGCGCGTCCTGGTGGCAATATTACGGGGATCAGTTTGCTCTCGCCGGAACTCGACGGTAAACGACAAGACATCTTGATCGAAGCAGTCCCTGGCGTGCGCCGAATCGCGGCAATGGTCGATTTCAAGGTCACTCCACCGTACCACCTTCAGATGTTACAGCATGCAGCGCGATCGCGCGGCGTTGAGGTTTCGATTTTCGGCGTCAAGGGACCAGAGGACATCGTGCCGGCGATCGACGCTGCAAAAACATCAAATGCCGAAGCGCTTAATTTCCTCGCCACGCCGCTCTTCTCCGTCCCGGGAAGTCGCAACAATCAGATCGTCCTGGAGCGGGCGGCGGCAATGCGTATTCCGACAATATTCCAGTGGCCGGAAACAGCGGAAGCAGGCGCGCTGTTGGCATATGGCCCGCGTTTCACGGACGTTTACCGCCAGCGCGCGCGGATCGTGGCGAAGGTACTGCGTGGTGGCAGGCCAGCCGAAATTCCGGTGGAGCAACCCACTCGGTTCGAGCTAGCAATTAATCTCAAAGCCGCACGGGCGCTCGGCGCTGAAGTCCCGGCCAGCCTCGTGCTGCGCGCCGACAAGGTGATCGAATGATCAACCGCCGGATATTGCTGTCAGCTTTTGGGCTGTCGGCAATTCCGGCCGCGACGCGAGCTTTTGCGCAACATGGGCGCGTCTGGCACGTTGGCTTCCTCGCTCTTCCAGAACGTCCTGAATCCGTTGCGTCCAGCCGATTCGGTGCCTTCGCGCGCGGCATGCGTGAGCTTGGTTATACCGAAGGCAAGGACCTATCAATCGAGTGGCGGTTCGCCGGCAGGGACCTCGACAGCCTCGCAGAATTGGCGGACGACTTGGTCAAGCGGAAAGTCGATGTCCTCGTGGCTGGATCGACGCCTGCTATTCGCGCGGCACAAAGGGCAACGACCACCATTCCGATCGTGGTCGCCAATGCGAACGATCCAGTCGGCAGCGGATTTGTCGACACCCTTGGGCGGCCCGGGCATAATATCACCGGACTTTCAAGTCTCAGTACCGACCTTGGCCCCAAGGTCGTGGAGATGCTACGGATCGTTGCACCCAAAGTCGCGCGCGTGGCCATCCTCACAAATCCGTCGAACTCCTCCAATGCCGCAATCGTCAAGAGCCTGCAAGCCGCGCTTCAGGAGGCGAAGGTGGCAAGCCTGGCGGTCGAAGCGACCCAAGCAGCTGAAATCGAAAACGCGTTCTCGACGATGAGTCAGCAAAAAGCTGATGCGGTTGTCGTAGCGGCTGACACCGTGTTCGTTGAGCAACGACAACAAATCGCAGAGTTGACCAAGAGGTATCGCTTGCCGTCCATGTTTTCCTTCCGGGAGCACGCGGAGGCGGGCGGGCTGATGAGCTACGGCCAATCTCTGATGGACGGGTACCGTCGTGCGGCGACTTACGTCGACAGAATTCTCAAAGGCGCCAGCCCAAGCAGCTTGCCAATTGAGCAGTCCACCAAGCTTGAGTTAGTCGTTAACCTCAAGACCGCTCGGTTGCTTGGTCTAGAAGTGCCACCCGCGCTGTTGACCCTCGCCGACGAGGTGATCGAATGATGATGATGCCGTTTGCCGCGGTGCATAAGTCTGGTCCCTACGTTCAGTGGCGGCATGCTCACCGTGACCGACGGCACGCTTACGGCCAACATTATGCCGCTCGGCCAATACATGGCCTCCCAGTTCATCACGTCGAAAGACGGCCACGGCGGCACGGTCGTCAGCATCACGGTGCCCAGCGCGACTGAGGTCCGTTCTTGGCACGACCCGGAAGTGTTTGAAAGCGCGAATGAGTTCCGGGCGGTGAGGTCAGGTGGACGAGATTTGCTCGCGACGAGCCTTTCCGGGGATGCAAATACGGGCAAGTCGCGCGCATCGCCGACAAACACCGCTCGGTGCGCCCTAAACCCAAGCCGCTCCCGATTCATGTTCCGCTGACCGCGCGTCGCCGGGATTGATTGGCACGCGACCGATGCTGGTTACCGCACTATTGAGGCAGGTCAGTCATCCGCGGCGGTGGGGAGCGGCGCGGCACCCATGACTTGCTCAACACATCATTGAGCAGCTCCTGGTCGACATACGGAAAAATAAGCTGGTGAAACGCAAAGTCGACCTCGGCCCATTCCATTCTGCACCCAGGGACCCGGCTCTTCGGCAGATAGTTCTTTTCGACCACATAAGAGAACAAGACCGGGTCGGCCCCATAAGCGAGACACGACAGGTTGTACAAGCGCTGCATAGGAGCACCATGCGCGTCGGCGAACGCGGTTACAGGGACGGTAACAGTGGGGTTCTTGAAGTAGTCCTTGTACATGTAGGCGGCGCCCTCGATCAGCCGGCGTGCATCCTGCTTGCCGATGCTCACGAGTGTGTGAGCGGCGAATTGATCCGCGTCAGTCTCGGGTGGGCCGAACAACGGCACGTTCAGAAGATCAAATACCGCATGCCCCATCTCGTGCGACGCCGTGTAGAGGAATTGCCCAACAAGTGCATCAATCGGTGTTATCCCGTCTGGCGACGTTTCCTTTGGCGCGGTCTGCTGCATTTCGCGCAGATATTCATAACAGAGAGTGATCGTTGGGCGCTGGTACCAGGCGTTGGAGACTCCGCACTCCTTCGTCCGTACGGTCAACTCAAGTGGCAATCGCAGCGGGCTGAAAATCTCCCGAACCCTTTGCAAGGGTTTGCGCCGCAGCATCACCCAGTAGACGGGCTGCAACTCCGCGTTGCTCGGCTCCTCATAAACGATGCGGATCCGGTTTGGCTGCAAGTCGGCTTGCTTGTCGCCAAGAAACGTCGACCAGGTTTGCTGCGGTGTCTGGGCTTGGCCGTGAAAGCCAGAAAGCAATCCAATCGCAACGGCGGCAAAGACGAGCACCGTAACAGTAATTTTTGTCATGTCCGCCTCCTGAGCGCAGCCAATTCCTCGCAAACCAGGCACCAGGTCCTGACGCTCCTTAAGTCGCCTTGCTTGCTGTGCTTCCGGGTCGTCGAGCGGACTGTGCGGGGCCACGCAGCCTCGCGCTCACTCACATCCCGCGCCTCAACCGCCCGTTTCTATTTCATGACAGATACATAACGGAAGGTAAATGGCAAGGGCAGCGTGCGATGTCCTGTGACGCGGTCCCGGGTGCGCCGGGTCGTGTACGACGCGGATAGTCATGATGTTTGTCCGCACTGGAATTACACGCTTTTGCCCCGCCCAATTGTGAGCAACGCGCGTGGACAACGTTTCTAGTGCTGTTGAGGGCTTCCGCTTCCGCAACCCGAGCGAACCGCGCAATTCGATGTTTCGTTGATAATCCGCTTGATTGCGTGGGCGCATCGGCCACACCGGACGCTGCAGCCGAGGCGGGTATAGATCTGGCTCAACTGCGGCCGCCGGACAGCCGTCGCAACGGCGGACTGAACCTGGTGGTCGCTAAACACGTTGCAAGAGCACACGATCATAGACCTTCTCCTAACCGAAGAAGCGCACCAAGGTCGCAAGGGTCGAGGCAGCCGCCCGTCCACGGCCGCCCCGCCGCTAATGGCCGTCGATCACTCGACGACCAGCGTCGGTTTGAGAACCACAGGCCGTGACACGTTGTAGAAGTTGGGCGAGGTCGCCATCACCGCCTCGTGGATCTCGGCGAACTCCTCCTTGGTGCCGGTACCCTTGATGCGGACGATGTAGCTCAGGTTTTCGTAGCCAGGCGGCACGGCGGGATCGATTCCGAGGAAACCGCGGAGGTCGATCTCACCGTCGGTCTCGATCTCCAGGCTTTCTGGATCTGGCTCACAAACCGCTTTTCATCGGCGGACAGAGTTCGTGAACGCGTCGGCCAGAGAAAGCCCGTCCGGCAAGAACTTGTTGGCAGCATCGAAGCGGCGTCCCCGGATAACGTCCTGATCGAACGTCCCATCGCACCCGCTTGGAACGTCTGAACGCAGCGCGCATACCGTTCGGTGATTGCAATTCTGTTGATCGCGTTCATGTTCTGCTCCTCTCCCAGAGTGTGGCACCGCCCGATGGGCAAACCCGTCGACGGATGCGGCCGCTTGTAAGTCGACAGGCGGCAGAGGTTCTATGACCGGTCCGCCGCGAGACATGACCAAGGCACCGTTTGCTGGTAGGAAAGCAGGTATGGACGCCTTATCCGACGTCTTGAGGGTGGCGCATTTGACGGGCGGCGTGTTCCTGCACGCCGACTTCTTCGCGCCGTGGTGCATGTCGGCGCGTATCGCGCCCGAGCATTGCGCGCCCAATCTCGGGCCAGCATCCCACTTGATCGTCTATCACTATGTTGTCGAGGGCGACCTTCATGTCCGGGTCGAGGGTCAGAGTGGAGAGGGCCTCGTGATTGGGGCGGGCGAGGTCGTTCTGTTGCCGCACAACGACCTGCATCTGATGGGCAGCGATCTGAGCCTGCCGCCGGTGGCGGGCCGCGACATCATCCATCCGCCCAACGACGGCGGCCTGGCCTCCATCCATCATGGCGGGGCCTGTGAACGCACGCGGATGATCTGCGGGTTCCTCGGTTGCGACAGCGCCAAGGGCAATCCCGTGATCTCGACCCTGCCGCCCCTGCTCAAGCTCAACGTCGAGCCAGGTGGCGCCGCGGAATGGATGCGCTCTACATTCCAATACGCCGCGCAGGAGGTCTCCACCGGCCGTCCAGGATCGGAGACCGTGCTGGCAAAGCTTTCGGAGCTGTTGTTCGTGGAGGCGGTCCGGCGTTACGCGGAGACCCTGCCGGACGGCCAGACTGGATGGCTCGCCGGTTTGCGCGAGCCTTACGTCGCGCGGGCACTGGCGCTGCTACACCGCGACATCACCCGGCGTTGGACGGTCGATGACCTTGGCCGCGAGGTCGGTCTATCGCGTTCGGCGCTGGCGGACCGCTTTATTCGTCTGATCGGCGTCCCGCCGATGCACTACCTCGCCAATTGGCGCATGCAGATCGCAACGCAGAAGCTCCGCAACACCAGCGCGTCCCTCGCACAGGTTGCCGAGGTTGTCGGCTACAACTCCGAGGCCGCATTCTCCCGCGCGTTCAAGAAGACGTTCGGTGTGGCGCCAGCCACGTGGCGACGTTCGAGCAGTTAGTCCGTCCCCTTCACGAACCTCATCGCGATCTCATTGCCTGTGATCGGGTAATGGCAGGCTAGCGCTTTCGATCGCCATCCGTGCAAAAACCGGTGATCGTTTCTGAGTAGATCCATGCCGGAACTGGCGAGGGCTGGCCATTCGGTGCGAACCTGACTTTGACCAGTCGAGCCCACGGCCGCGAGCAGGAGACAACACATGGCAGTTCGAGCGGGTCGGCAATTCCTGGCAATCCCCGGGCCGACCAATATACCCGACGAAGTATTGCAGGCAATGCATCGCCCTGCCGTCGACATCTACGCCGGACCGCTGATCGCTCTCACAGACAGCTTGTTGCACGATCTCGGCAAGTTGTTCGCTACCTCGGGCAAACCCTACATCTACATCGCGAACGGGCATGGCGCATGGGAAGCTGCTCTGACCAACGTTCTTTCGAAGGGCGATAAGGTCCTGGTGTTGGAAAGCGGCATGTTTGCCCTTGCCTGGGGTGATGCTGCCAAGCGTCTCGGCGTCGAAGTCGAGGTCGTCCAGGGCGATTGGCGCCATGCCGTGCGGCCCGAGCAAGTCGAAGCCCGATTGCGCAAAGATAGCAGCCACGCAATCAAGGCGATTCTCGCCGCCCAGATCGACACCAGTACCGGCGTCCTAACCGATATCCCGGCGATTGGAGCTGTCATTAAAGCGGTCGGACATGATGCGCTGTTCATGGTCGATGCCGTCGCCTCGCTCGGTTGCGTGCCGTTTCAGATGGACGCCTGGGGCGTGGATGTCGCCATGTCGGGCTCGCAAAAGGGCTTGATGACCCCGCCCGGCCTGGGCTTTGTGGCCGCCGGCGGTCGTGCCCGCGATGCGCATCAGAAGGCTGGGTTGCGAACGCCCTACTGGGATTGGACCGCGCGCGATGGCGATTCGCATTATCAGAAGTATGCCGGCACGCCGCCCGAGCAACTGATATTTGCGCTGCGCCAGGCCATCGACATGCTGTTCGAAGAAGGGCTCGACAATGTGTTCCTGCGACATCGGCTACTGGCTGAGGCAGTCCGCCGTGCCGTCTCGGTTTGGCAGCAAGGAAAAGCAATCCAGTTCAATGTCGCAGAACCCGGCGAGCGTTCAGATACGGTGACAACCGTGCTCCTGACCGACGGATGCGATCCTCGCCTTCTGCACGACTACTGCAATTTCAAGTGCGGCGTCGCACTTGGACGTGGCCTTGGTAAGCTGAACAGCAAAGCCTTCCGCATTGCTCACATGGGTCATATCAATGCCCCGATGGTACTCGGTACCCTCGGGGTCATCGAGATGGCGCTCGGTGCCCTGCGCATTGCGCACGGCACCGGCGGAGTTGAGGCTGCAATCGAATGGCTGAGCGAGAACGTGAAGGCATAAACGCGTGAACGCACGTCCGTTTGCGGTCGCGATCGCCACGCGGTACCAGGAACGTTTGTGAAGGGTGATTCATGATTTGCCGGCGCGAGGCACTTGGCGAACTGGCGATGCTTGGTCTGCTCGCGCTTGTCGACGCCCGCTTGGCGGGGGCTGCGGCGCCTGTCCCGGCCCGATCGGGCGGTCCAGTGCGCGGCGTATTGCTGATCATCGGGGGTGGCGAGCGCGGGACTGAGATCGAGAACGCCGCCATCAGGCTTGGCGGGAAGCCGTCACGATGGGTCTACATACCGACGGCCGGGAGCGAGGCCGCCGTGGCCAAAGCCGAGCCGCCGGCCTTCATCGGCCAATCCGGCGGTACGGTCACGATTCTCCATACGCGCGACCGCAAGGTCGCCGACAGCGAGATCTTCACGGCGCCGCTGCGCGCCGCAACCGCGGTCTTCATCGGGGGAGGGCGGCAATGGCGTCTGGTCGATGCCTATAGAGGTACGCGCACTGAAACCGAGCTGCGCGCTGTTCTCGACCGGGATGGCTTGATCTCAGGTAGTTCGGCTGGCGCAACGATTCAGGGCTCCTACCTGGTCCGCGGATCGCCTCGGTCGAACAAGATCCTGATGGCACCAGGATATGAGCGCGGCTTTGGCTACCTCTCCAATGTTGCGATCGATCAACACGTAAGCCAGCGTGGTCGTGAGGACGATCTGTCGGTCGTGATCGCCGCCCATCCGGGCCTGCTCGGCGTCGGTATCGACGAGAGCACGGCTGTGATCGTGCAAGGCAACGCCATGAGAGTGATCGGCAAAGGCATGGTGCGGATCACGGACGGCGCCGACCATGGCGGCGCGCCGTTCCTTGCCCTCAAACCGGGCGCACGTTTCGATCTCGCAAGCCGGCAAGTGCAGTAACTTCGATCCGGCCTCATCAAGTCTGGCCCCGACCGCGGATTTATCGATGCCTATCGGCTGGTCGGCGTCTACACGGGTAAAAGATCTGGACAAGGCGGCTCGTCGTACCGCCCTCAGGTGTGGTGCGGATTGACGAGGCCGATGGCCCGCGCATCGGTCTGGGTCACCA
This sequence comes from uncultured Alphaproteobacteria bacterium, assembly GCA_963833605.1. GTDB lineage: Bacteria > Pseudomonadota > Alphaproteobacteria > Rhizobiales > Xanthobacteraceae > JAFAXD01. The sequence continues at coordinate 229,166 of CAWHYZ010000017.1, read as the reverse complement.
CCGGCGGGTCGCCGACGAGCGTGCCGCCATGGCCGTCGCTCGCCTTGGTGAAATTACCCACCACGTACTGCCCGAGCAGCGTGATGTTGGCGGAGTGCACGGTGTCCGCCACCGTCAACGTGCCGCTGGTACCGGATTGCGTCCAGCTCAGGGTCGTCGTCGCCGAGTTGAACGCAATGTCGCGCAGGTCGAGGAAGTCGGGTTTGCCGAAGCCAGCCACCAGTCCGCCGTAGTGGACCGAGTTGTCGAGCTGCAGGATGCCGCCGCCGCTAGTTGCGAACATCACCGCACCGGCGCCGGTCGCACCGCCGCTCGTGACCTCGATCGTGCCGCCGCTGATCACCGCCGCGCTGGCGATGGCGCCGGAGCGCACATATTCGAGCCCGCCGCTCCCAATCAGCGTGCTCACCGTCACGCCGCCGCTGTACACCGCCTCGGTGCCACCGCTGATGATGGTGTTGCTGGCAATGCCGCCGCTCAGGACGATTTCCGAAGCGCCGCTGCGCAACAGCGTGCCGACCCCGATCCCGCCCGTCTCCACATAGCCAGCGCCGCCAGCACTCACGATCGCGCCGCTCGCGACACCGCCGTCGAGCAGGAGCCCGCCGTTGGCGACGACAGTGCCGCTCGCAACCCCGCCCGCGACGATGTTCTGTTCGCCCCCGAAGCCGACCATGGCCCCGCTCGCCGCGCCGCCCGACGCCAGATGCTCGATGCCGCCGAAGTTGACGATGGTGCTGCGCGCAACCCCGCCCGCCAGCAAGACCTCAACCCCGGCATTGAGGATGGTGCCGCTCGCAAGGCCTCCGCCCGCGACGACGTTGGCGCCCGCAACAATCGCCCCGCTGATGCTGCCGCCGGATGAGACCAATGCCGCAGCACCGGCATTGACAATCACCCCGTTGGCCGTGCCGACAGCGATCAGAATCCCGCCGCTGTTGATGACCGCACCGCCCGCAGTCCCGCCAGCCGCGACATTCTCCTGCCCGCCGCTCTGCACCAAGCCGCCGCTCGCGAGCCCGCCTGAGGCAACGTACTCGACCCCGCCGCTCAAGACCGTCGTGCCGACCGCAATGCCGCCGAAGAGTGCCTCGGCGCCGCCGCTGAGCATGGTGCCGCTCGCAACCCCGCCGGAAGAGACGATGTCGGCCGCACCGGCCCGCACCGCAACGTTCGACATAAGCCCGCCCGACTGCACATAGGCGGCGGCACCGCTCAGCAGCAGCACCGCGCTCGCCTTGCCGGCATCGAGCAGCGCGCCGCCGCCACTCACCGTGACGCCGCTGACGGTGCCGCCTGAGCCGACGTTCTCCTGTCCGCCCGCGAGCACGACGACGTTGCTCGCAACCCCGCCGGACGCGATGTAGTCGACGCTGCCGGCGCCCACCATGGTGCCGACAGCTGTGCCCGAGATCGCGGTTGCGCCGCCGCTCAGCATGGTGCCGCTCGCGTGCCCGCTCTGCACCACCAGTGCGCCGCCGCTGCTCACCATGAAGTTGCGGGCAGTGCCGCCGGCCTGCACATAGGCGACGCCGCCATTCAGCATCACGCCGCTCGCGTTGCCGGCATTGATCAGGAATTCCGCCGCTGCTGATCGAACCGCCGCTCGCTGCTGCGCCGGAGAGCAGGTTCTCCTGGCCGCCGCTGAGCACGATTGTGCCGTTCGCGAGGCCGCCGCTGAACACGACCTCGACGCCGCCGCTGACCAGGGTCGAGATCGCAGTGCCGCCGGAGACGAGCTGATAGGAACTGGCGGTGGCGAGGGTGGTGCTGCTTGCGAGGCCGCCGGCGAGCACGCTCTCGATGCCGCCGGAGCTGATGCGGGCGCCGATGTCGGTGCCGCCGGAGAGCACGCGCGCCGAGCCGCCGCTCAGGACGCTCACGCCGGTCGCAACGCCGCTCGACAACAGTGCAAGCGTGATCCCGCTGCTGACCAGAAAATTGCTCAGGATGTAGCCGGAACCGATTGCGAGCGTCGCCCCGGTACTGAGCGTGGTCCCGCTGGCGATCGAGCGGCCGAAGTACTCGATGGTGCCGCCGGACAGCACCGTCGTGTTGCTGGCGGTTCCGCCGAACATGACATCGAGGGTGACGCCGCTGCCGACCGTATAGCCGCTCAGCGCATAGCCGGAGCCAAGTTGAATCGTCGCCCCCGGACTGACCGTCGTGCCGATGGCGGTTGCATTGACAAAATAGGCGACCGCACCGCCGGACAGCACCGTCGTTTCCGCCCCACAGCACATCGAGGGTGACGCCGCTGCTGACCACATAGCCGCTCACCGCGGCGCCGGAGCCGACCTGCAGGGTGCCGCCGGACAGAACGGCGGCGCCGGCCACCGTGTCCGAGCCGAGGAGTTCGAGCGTGCCGCCCGCGGATACGTTGACCGCACCGCCGGCCGCGATGAGAACGCCAAGGGCGGTGCCGCCGGAGAGCGTGAGCATTCCACCGCTGCTCACGGTCGCGCTGCTCACGGTGCCGCCGGCCTGGACGAACTCGGAGCCGCCGGAGTTGATGATGGTGGCGAAGCCGAGGCCGCCCGACAGCACGCTTTCGCTGCCGCCGCTGCCAACAATTGTGCAGACCGTGACTCCGGCCGACGCGACGAGTTCGACACCGCCGTTGCTGACGAAATTGCCGCTCGCCGTGCCGCCTGAGAGTACAACGGCTGATCCGCCGCTCTGGATGGTGTTGCTGACCGCACTGCCGCCGACGGCCACCGCCAGGGTCAGGCCGCTGCCGATGGCTGCGCCGCTCGCCACGTAACCGGAACCGGCTTCGATCGTCGCGCCAGGATTGAGCATCGCCGGACTGGCGGTTGCGCCGCTGAAGTACTCAATCGTGCCGCCGGGCAGCACGGTCGCGCTGGTTGCGGCTCCACCCGAGAGCACACCGAGCGTGACGCCGCTGGCGACGGTGTAGGTGTTGAGGGTATATCCGGAACCGGCCTGCAGGGTCCCGCCGGCCAAAACGTTGACCCCGCTCAACGTATCCGGGGCGAGCAGCACGAACGTGCCGCCGGACGACACGGTCAGAGTCCCGCCGCTCGACACGACTGCGCCGCTGACGACGCCGCCCGAGCTGATGATCGCAACGCCGCCGCTGCTGATGGTTGCGTTGCTGGCGCTGCCGGCCGAGAACACGACCGCCGAACCGCCGCTCAGGATCGTCGGGGCGACGGCTACTCCGCCCGACGCACCGAATGCGGATCCCCCCGACACCAGTTCGAGGGTCACGCCGCTGCTGATCGTGAAGCCGTTGAGCACATAGCCCGATCCGGCGACCAGCGTTGCCCCGGCGTTCAATGTGATCGAATTGCTCACCGCGCCGCTGAGATATTCGAGCGTCCCGCCGGCGAGCACGGTGACGCTGGATGCGCTCCCGGCGGACATGACCTCGACGGTGACGCCGCTGCTGACCGTATAGGCGCTCAGCGTGGCGGCGGAACTCACCAGCAGGGTTCCGCCTGACGAAACCGTAATGCCGCTCATCGTGCCCGCGTTCTCGAGCGCGTACGTTGCGCCGGACAAAACGAGCAATGACCCGCCGCTCAGAACCGTGGCGCCGTCGGCAGAACCGCCCGCGCTGATGATCTCGACGCCGCCGCTGCTGACGGTATCGTCGCAAGCCTCGCCGCCGGCGGAAACGATCTCGATGCCGCCCGAGTTGATGATAGCGGTGAAATCACAGCCTCCCGACAGCACATCCAGGACGCCGCCATTATTGATGGTCGCGTTGCTCGCGGTGCCGCCGGCGAGCGTGAGGGTGCCAATGCTGTTGACGCTTGCATTGCTGGTCGAGCCGCCGGAGAGCACGATCTCGCTGCCGCCCGAGTTGATGATCGCGGCCTGGTCGAGGGCGGCTGCCAGGACCTGTTCCATACCGCCGTTGTTGATGGTGGTGCTGACCGCGGAGCCGGCCGAGAGGATCAGCTCGCCGCCGCTGCCGATGGTCGTGCTGCTCGCCGTTCCGAACGGGAGCACAACCGCCGAACCACCGCTCAGGATCGCAGCGCTGACGGCGCTGCCGCCTGGCGCCACCGCGAGCGTGATGCCGCTGGTGATCGCTGAGCCGGTGAGGACATAGCCTGAGCCGGCTTCGATCGTTGCCCCGGCGCTGAGCGTCGCCGGACTGGCGGTGGCGCCGCTGAGATATTCAAGCGTGCCGCCGGACAGCACGGTCGTGTTGGATGCGCTGCCGCCCGACAATATTTCCAGCGTGATGCCGCCGCTGACCGTATAGCTGCTCAACGTGTTGCCGGATCCGACCCGCAGCGCGCCGCCAGACAGGATGGTCATTCCGCTCAGCGTGTTCGTGCCGGCAAGCTGCAAGACGCCGCCGGACGAGATCGTGATTGCGCCACCGCTCGCGGCCTGCGCACCGATTGCGATGCCTCCCGCCAGCACGCTCGCGCTGCCGCCGCTGCTGACGGTCGTGCCGCTCGCGCTGCCGAGGAAGCCAATGGTCTCGATCCCGCCGCTGCTCACCACATCGCCGCTGGCCGTACCGCCGGACAGCACGACCGCCGAACCCCCGCTCAGAATGGTGTTGCTGACCGCGCTGCCGCCTGCCGCCACCGCAAGGGTGAGCCCGCTGCTGATCGTCGAGCTGCTGACCAGATAGCCGGAACCGATCTCGACGGTCGCGCCGGCGAGCAGCATCGTCTGATTGGCTGAGGCACCGCCGAAATATTCGATCGTCCCGCCGGACGACACGGTCGTGCCGGTCGCGCTCCCGCCCGACAGCACTCCCAGCAGGCCGCCGCTGCCGACGACCGCCGCCGTTGCCGCGCCGCCCGATCCGATCAGGCCGGAGCCGCCCGCCGATATTTTGGCCGACTGAAATGCACCGCTGGCGCTTGCGAGATAGATTGCGCCGCTTGTGGCGGTAAATCCCGAGCCGATGGCTCCCGACACATAGGCCAGCATGCCTCCGGCGCTGACCGTCGTGCTTCCCGTCAGGGCACCGCCGCCGGCCAGCACGAGCAGACCACCGCTGTTGATGATGGTGTTGCCGGCGATGCCGCCGGAAGAAACATAGGTCGCCCCGCTGATGGTCGTTGCGGAATAGGCACCGCCCGACGGCACGTACCCGAACATTCCGTTGATGATGGTTCCGACCGCGGTGCCGCCCGAGAGGATCTGCAGACCGCCGGACGCCGCGACCGTGGTGTTGCTCGCAGTTCCGCCCGACAGAATTTCCATGAGGCCGCCGCCGCTGACGCGGGTGCCGCTGGTGGTGCCGCCGGCCAGAACGAGTTCGGTGCCCCCGCTGGCGATCGTGGTGGCGATCGCCGTACCTCCATCGACGTTCAGCGTGCCGCCGCCGGACACAATGACGCCATTGGCGGTTTGACCCGATGCGACGGTCTGGCTTGTGGTGTACGTCTGTGTAGCCAATGCGGCTGCGAGCGCGGCGGCCGGTTGCGAGAGACCGGCCCCGCTCGCATCGGGGTTCAGCATCGCCAGCGCCGTGGCCTGCAGGATCTGGTTGACCTGCTCGGACGTGAGGTTGGGATGCGCCTGCAGCAACAGCGCGGCAATGCCGGCCAATGTCGGTGCGGCGCACGACGTACCTTGAAAGTTCTGAAAGCCGCCCGGAACCGTGGTGGCGATGCCATCGAGGCTTGAGAGCGCGACCGGGCTGAGAATGTCCGACCCAGTCACCTTGCCGGAATTGTCGAACGTCAGCAGCTCGGTTCCCGCACCCGTCCCCGAGAAGCCTTCGTTCTTGGCGGGGTTGACGCCAAAGGTCGGCGTGTTCGCCGTGTTGACGGCGCCGACCGCGATTGAGCCGGACGCCATCGTGTGGCCGCGGGTCGTGCCGGCATTCGCTCCGCTGATCGTGATCTGGCCGCCGTCCTTGTTCTTGAGCGCGACTTCCCTGATCAATCCGGGATCGGCTCCGGACAGCACTTCGATTGCAATCTGGTAGGTCCCGGTGCCCGAACTGAAATTCGTGGTCACCAGGGAATAGGTCGTCCCGGCGCTCGCGTAGTTGGTCGCTGACGACACCAGGGCACCGGCGCTGAACACGAGAACTTCCAGAAGTCGAAGCCGGGTTGGTGTAGGGTTGATCCCATCCGATCGTAAGCGGAATTGCATCGCCTTCGTTGGTGAGCGTGATGGTTTGAACCAGACTGCCGCCGAAACTCTCGGCATCGGTCAAGGTGACGCCGTCGAAGGTCCCCGACATGGGCACCCACGGCGCCTCATAGCCATTCGAATCGGAGTTGCCGGCGGCTTCGATGTAGACCGCGCCATTGTTGACGACGGTCTGGACCGCGTCGCCGACGACGTTCAGCTGAAACAGCGGATCGGTCTGCTGGTCGTCCAGGTCATCGACGATGACCTGGCAGCCCATGGCCTGCAGCTTCTTGATGCCGGCCGCAAAGTCAGCCGGGCTGTCCACACCGGTGTAGAACATCAGGTTGGCGTCGGGCGCGATGGCATGCACCACCTGCATCATGGCGCGGCCTTCGTCGTCGGCGCCCGATCCGAAGTTGTCCTTCACCACGGTGATTCTGGACGCTGGCGGCAGCGCGCCGTCGGCCTCGTCCTGGACCGCTCCGCCGAGCGCGTTGAAGCTCGTGGACAGCACCCCGACCGTGATCCCGGCGCCCGTGTAGGCGATGCCGCCCAAGCCGAGCGCCTGGCGAAGCTGGGCAACGGTCGCGCCGATCGTGCCGAAGACGTTGGCCGGGATGAGCGCATCCGCGTCGGACCGCGCACTGTCCGCGCCCGCTGCTGCCGCATCAGCGCCGGCCGCCGTGGCCCTGCCCGAGTTGATCGCGCCGCCGCCAACCGGCTGGCTGGCAGCGCTGGTCAAGCCTGCCTCATCGCTGCTGCTCAGGACGGCGCCCCCGTTCACAACGCCCGACATCACGTCCGCCGCCATGGTACTAGCCCTCCCGTTTTGGGCGCGGCCGGTTCGTGCGCGCGGGACGCGGCGCGCTTGCGAGCAAACTGGCCTTCGTCACCCGGATCCAGCGGTTCGCCGCTCGCCGATCAAATCCGTGCGCCATTGGTGCGCTTGGACCGCGGCAGCACGCCTGCATTGCGGCGCTTGCGCGGCAACTCTCGCTTGGCCGACGCGCGTCAAAACGCTGTGCTTGCACAACCAGCATACGAAACCGATACGTGCGGGCTATATACCGTTCGATATAGGTGTGGGCAGCAAAGCCGGTTTTCGGTTCCTTCAGGGCTGGTCGCGGCAGGCGCTGAAACTACAAACCGGCGATGTCAGGGGCGCATGACATTCCGATCGGGTGTTCCCGTACAGCGCGGACGGTCGCGGCGCAGACCGATCAGCAATCAGTCGGGCTCGTCAATCCGCATCAGACCTGAAGGGTGGAACAGAAAGACGACTTGGAAACGAATGAGCCGGCACAGTGATGTCGCCTTATGGGACCAAGCTGCCGATCCGGAATATCGGCGCATCGGTCGCGATTGGGGATAAGCAGACGTGACGCGCACACGGCGGAAATCGACACGATCGACCCATACCAGACAAATTTCTGCGGGCTTCACGTTTCTCACGGAGCAGGTCTTGATGTAGCTGCGACCTGTTCTCGTGCTCTTGATCATCGGCGAGAAAGCAATCAAGCAGATTTGGTACGGGAGTAGGGCGCGGGTTGTTGCTTTTGTGATTTGCATATGAGTGGCCGATATCGCTACGTTTTAATTGCAGTCAGTCTCGCGGCCGCTCCCTCGACAATCCACGGAGGATCGCCAGATGAGCTTTCGTCGAAGCATTCACCGGCGTGGTCTTGACAGCACCGATAACTCCTTCCACCGGTTTGATCTCGACGACACTGACGACCCCTTCGCGAGCGCAATACTTGGATTTGCCGACCGCCCCGACCACAGGGGCGACGGCCGCGACGACGAAAACAACAAGAATCCCTATCGCCTCTTCCATACGATGCGACGGCCTTCCCTGACGGCGTCTCATCCGGCGATGTGACGCAAACGTCGGCGGTGCTCTGGGCGCGCGCAAACAAGCCCGGAGTCGTAACATTTCAAATCTCCAGCGATCCGGGCTTTCACCATGTGATCGGCTCGCGTGCGGTGAGCGTCGCCGACAGCCTGGTTCCGGCCAAAGTCCTGATAGACGGCTTGCACCCGGATCAGCGCTATTACTATCGCGCCGTAGATGCGGTCGGGCACATCGCCGAAGGCACTCTTGAAACTGCGCCAAAACTCGGACAGCACGAGGGCTTCGCCTTCGGCGCTGCCGGAGACGCGCAAGGCGCGCTCGCCCCGTACCCCTCGATCACGAATGCACCGACCGCCGGGCTCGATGTGTTCATCAAGCTGGGGGACATTCCTTACGCCGACGAACCATCTCCGGTTGGACCTGCCGCGCAGACGCTTTCTAAGTTCGAGGTCAAGAACAACGAGATCTACAGCGCGCATCTCGGCATCAACTCTTGGGCCGCCCTGCAGTCAACCACGCCCGTCTTGTCGATATTGGACGATGACGAGGTCGCCAACGATTTTGCCGGCGGCGCCTTGGCCGAGCTCCGATCCGCGATTCGCCGGCTCAGGCACCTATGTCAACGACTCCCAACTGTACCGAAATGGGGTGACCGTCGTTCGAGCAATACAACGCGATCCAGAGCAACACCTACAGCGGCACCGGGGATCCACGGTTTCGACGGCAAACCAGATCTCTATCGCTATGACATCCACGGGTCCGACGCGGCGATCTTCATGGTCGATACTCGCTCGTTTCGCGACGCCCAGCTTCCCGAACCCTCGCCGATCAACTCGCCGCAATTCCTGGCGGCCGCGTTCGACCCGACCCGGTCGCTGCTCGGCGGAGTCCAGCTCATCCGGCTCGAACACGATTTGATCGACGCCCAGAACAAGGGCATCACGTGGAAGTTCGTCAACATCTCCGTGCCGATCGAGAATTTCGGCCCGACTCGCGGCGGCGGGTCGCTTCGAAGGCTATGCGGCGGAGCGCCGCGAGCTGCTGAAGTTCGTCAACGATCATCACATCGAGAACGTCGTGTTCGTGTCTGCCGACGATCACGTGTTCTCGGTGAACAATTTGACCTATCAGGACTTTTTCGGCGGACCGCAGATCGTCTACCAGTGCCATCGAGGTCGATACGATGGCGGTTGCGTCCCCGCTGCTCGTCACGGCTAATTCCAGCCCTGCTGACCCAGGCGGGCAGAGCTGCCACCTGAGCAATTGGCGCTCTACAATCAGCTGCCGCCGGCCGGCAAGGACGGTTTTCTGAAGACGCTAGTCGACAAAACCTTCCTGGCGCCGCTTGGCTACGATCCGATCGGTCTCGACGACAATCTGCCGGTTGCTGCCTTCAACAACCATGCGCAGCTGCTGCAGGGCAGCTACTTTGTGTCAAACGATTTTGGCTGGACCGAATTCAAAGTCGACCCGCACGACGAGAGCCTGACCGTCACGACCTACGGTATCCCCGCCTATACGGCGAGCGACCTCGCCACCGATCCCAGTGCTGTGCTTGCCCGCACCCCGGCGATCGTCAGCGAGTTCCGGCTCACCCCGGCGATCCAGCATTCCGAGAGCGAGGCCGTTGATATTTCCAACCTTGTCGCCTTCGGTGACAGCCTGTCGGACAACGGCAACCTATTCAAACTGACCGGGATCACTTTACCTTCGTCTTGGGAAGGCCGGGCTTCCGATGGCCCGGTTTATGTGGAGCAGCTCGCTCAATTGCTCAATGTCCCGCTCAACGATCTGGCCTTTGCGGCCGCCGAGGCAAGCGACAGCTCACCGCCCGTGCTGGTGAACCCGGTTACCCACGAACCGTTGCCAATCAACTTGTCCGTTCAGGTCGCCGCGTACATCGCTCAGCTGCACGGGGCTGACGCTGCGGCCGGCACAACGGCACTGATCAATATCGGCGGCAATGACTATTCGGGCTTTTTCGGATCCATTTCTCCAGGCGGCCCGCTCCCCAGTCCTCAGGCGATTACGGATTTTGTGGCAAGTGTCGCGGGAAGCATTGGGCAGGCAATTGACGCTCTGACCAATGTCGGCGTTCAAAAGATCGAGCTGTTTACACTGCCTGACCCCGGCGTCACCCCACTGGTACAATTGAGTGGATTAGCTGCGCTTGCCCACGCGCTGGATGATGCAAACAATGCGGCGCTGGAACAGGTGGCCGCCAGCCATCCCAATGTTTCGGTCGTTGACACCTTCCAGTTCACGGAAGCGCTGTTCGCCGATCCGCACGCCTTCGGTTTCGTCAATCCGTTGACCGTACCGTGGGTCAATTTGCTGGCGGCTCACTCCACGCAATTCGCGCCCAACGAGGTCGCATTCTTCGATCAGATACATCCGACCACAGCAGGCCACGGCGCTATTGCAGCGTTCGCGGATGCCGTGCTGACCTCTGACCACGTGCAATTCCTCGACGGCACGCAGACCACCGTTCACGCGCAGGACGGAGACAACTTTATTTTTGCAACGAACGATCTGCTCCATCCTGTCTCGAACGACAACTACACGATTTACGGAGGCTCGGGGCGGGACTTGATCTTCGCGGGGTCGGGCAATGTGACGGTGCACGGCGGATCGGGTAGCGACCTCATCGCCGCCGGTTCGGGGAATGCCACGCTTGATGCTGGCGACGGAACGGACGTGCTCGCAACGAATTCGACCGGCACGAACGTCCTCACCGGCGGTCGCGGCGAGGACGCGTTGATCGTCAATCGCGGCGGGACAAACACACTTCTTGGGGGTTCAGGCCATGACCTTTTCATCCTCAAGGAGAGCGCGGTCCTCGTCAACGGCGACAGTTTCAATTTCGGACAAGAGGTGATGACCGGCGGCAAAGGGGGTGCGACACTGCGGTTCATCATCAACGATCAGAACCCCGTTGCCGAGAATGCTCTGATCGCCGAATTTCACAAAGTCGTGTCGGCCTTCAATGCGGCCGCCAACGATCACCACGCCGGCAGCTTCCAGGTAGACGGGCTGAAGGCCACCGGCATTACCGGCCTGGAACTGCAGATCGATTCGGTTTCAACCGATCCCCATACGCCCTATCTCATAACACACGATGTCGCGCAGACAGTCGGTCAAGCTTCAGAGGCCAGCACGTACCTGAACCATTTGCTCCATACCGCGGATCCTGCGAATCTCCTCGCCGTCTGAGATGACAAGTCGTGGATGTAGCCGCGGCCTAGATCGCCAGAGCGTGCGCAAGCGCGATGAAGTCGTCCACGCAGAGATCGAGCCAGGACTCTGGTGCGGTATCCGGTTTGGCGCTCGGACCGAACTCCAGCGGGCGCGCGACGAAGGCTGTGCGCATCCCGAATGCGCGCGCGGCCTTCAGGTCGTACTTGTGGCAGGCCACCATCATGATCTCGTCCGGCCGATAGCCGAGATAGTCGACCGCGAGCTGGTAAACGGCGGGCGCAGGCTTGTAACTGTGCGCGAGCTCCGCCGTCAGCACGGCGTCGAAAGGCAGACCGGCATGCTTGATCACTGCGACCATCGTCGACATGCCAGCATTGGAAAGAGTGGATGTGACAAAACGCAGGCGCAGCCGCGCCAGGCCTTCGACGCTGTCCGGCCAGGCATCGAGGCGGCTCCAGACCTGGTTCAGCTCGTCTCGCTCGACGGTGGTGAAGACCCCTGACAGACAGTGCCGTTCGAGCAACGTATCCAGAGTTTCGCGGTAGATGTGGTCCACCCTGAGCCAGGGCCGCTCAGCCGCAATGATCTGGTCGAGCACCACGCGGTAAAGACCGCGCCATTCAGTGGACAGCGCGGCCCAGTCGATCTCCAGGCCCTTGGCCTGGTTCACGGCTTTGCCCATGCGCAGCAGCGGTTGGCAGAAGTCTACGCATGTGCCCTGCACGTCGAAGGTAAGTGCCCGGACGGTCTCCAGCGTTGGCGCTTGTCGCGTGCCCGTTCGCTCTGTACTTGCCATCATCACCCCTGCCGTCGGTCTTTCCCGTCAGGCCAGTGCCGCCGATTTGACGTTCCTGCACCACCTGCCGCACTCTCGTCCAGGAACGTCAAATCGAAAGGCGGCACTGAAATCATAAGGTTGCTAGTGTCTCTTTGATTCCGAAGTTCGCTCCAGAGAGTGCGGCAGAATCAAGCGAACTTCGGAAATCGGGACACTAAGGCATGTTTCACTCGGTTTGAATCGCAACACTCTCTGTCGTCATGCGCGGGCTTGTCCCGCGCATCCCGCTTATGGAGGCACTGGAACCTCCTAAGCGAGATGGCCGGGACGTGGCACCCCGCGCGCTTGCGCGCGGGGACCCCGACAAGCCCGGCCATGACGAGCTGAGAGGCTTCGGTTCCAAATGAACGAGGCCCGCTTTAGTGTAGCCTGCGCCGAATTTTCGAACCACGTTCGGCCTGATCGGGGGATTCGGCGCGTGACGGCATCGACAGGCAATCCTGGCTTGCGATACGTGATCGAGGTGAGCGTGCCCGCGACCCTGCATGCATCGGAAGGCCTCAGGCCGAGAAACGGAGGCCTGCGGTGACCGAAGCATCTCCTGGCCCCCTGTCGATCGCGGCGCTGCGCGCAGCCCTGCTCGAGGGACGCGAGCCTGCACCGGCGCAGGCCATCGCGCGCGTCGCTTGGTATCGCTGGGTCGTCGTCGGAACGGTGTGCATCGGATCGTGCATGGGGCAGGTCGATGCCAGCATGACGCAGGTGCTTCTGCCCAGGCTCGAGAACGACTTTGCGGCCCGACTGAGCACCGTAAGCTGGGTTGCGATTGCCTACCTGTTGGCAATGGCTTCGTTCACGCCGATTTTCGGTCGCCTCGCCGACATGTTCGGCCGCAAGCTCCTCTACGCGAGCGGCTTCCTCCTCTTCATCATGGGGTCCGCATTGTGCGGCTTCGCTCCGAACCTGACGATTTTGATCGTCTTTCGGGTCCTGCAGGGCATTGGCGCCGCATTGATAACGTCGAACAGCGTTGCCATCATCGTCATGGCCACCGGCCCGGAGGAGCGCGGGCGCGCTCTCGGCCTGCAATCGGCGGCCCAGGCGATCGGGCTGGGTGCCGGACCTGCGGTCGGCGGCTTGATCCTCGACACACTCGGCTGGAACTGGGCTTTCTGGATCAATGTTCCGGTTGGCCTGGTCGCAGTCATCCTCGGCTGGCTGGTCATTCCCCAGACCAAGCCTTTGCCCGACGCCGGCCGGTTCGACTGGCAGGGGGCGATCCTGATCGCGCCGGCGCTCACCGCACTCGTGACGGTGCTGAATCAGGGCGAGGCCTGGGGGCTGACGTCGCCAGCCCTGATCAGCTGCTTACTGGTGGGAATTGCCTTGCTGATCGCGTTCGTCCGCGCCGAGCGCCGCACCGTAACACCATTGCTCGACCTTCGACTTTTGGCGAAGCGTGCCTTTCTGCTCGGCAACGCAGCGAATTTCCTGTCGTATGCCGCACTGTTCGGCGTGTTCCTTCTCATCCCCTTCGTCTTGGTACGCGCCTATCAGGATTCCGAGCTGGCAGCGGGGTTGAGACTGACGATCCTCCCCGTGACGCTGGGATTGCTGGCACCAATTGGCGGAGCGCTGTACGACCGGTTCGGCGTGCGGGCGCCGACCTGCGGTGGAATGCTGATCTGCAGTATCGGTCTTGCGGTGCTCTATGTTTTTCTCGATGGCTCTGCTTCCAACCTGCCGTTGGTGATGCTGGCATTGGCCATCTTCGGCGCAGGGCAGGGCCTGTTCATCTCGCCAAACAGCAGCGGGATAATGACGGCTGCACCGTCCGAGCAGACAGGCGCGGCGGGAAGCGTGCTGAATGTGGTGCGTCTGCTCGGTAACAGCGCGGGCATTGCCGGTGCCTCGGCGCTGCTGGCACTGGGCCTGGGCGGGGCCGATGGCAGCACGCTCAATGCTCCGGGAACTCTGCTAGTTGAGGCCAGCCGCAACGTCATCCTGTTGCTGTTCTGCCTGGCCGTCCTGGCCGGCGTCATATCGCTGATACGTCCCGGGCCCCGGATGGCGCGCAGACTGGATCGCGGCGAACGGCCCGCCGTGCCGTAAGTTGCAGAACGCCACCTGCCAGCGGCTACTTCCTGCTGATGTTCCACCACACCGGTACGGGCCGGCGAGCCCGCCCGAGCTGCGGTCCTTGCGATCGGCGCCGAACGCCTTGTACCGGCCGGCCACGATTTAGGTCGCCTGGTCCATGATGCGATCAGATCTGGGAAAATGCCTGGAGTGCGTTCGCCAGTGCAAACATGGCGACTGAAATTAGCAATGGCTGTCGCACATCAACAGCAAGCTCTCAGTCCCCGGCTTATCAATTTAGGTACCTCTCTACATCGAAGCCGGACCTACTACTGCCGCAGGGATGCGGTCAAAAGGAAACATCCGACACCAGCCAATATCATCAGCATGACTGCCTGCCACGTCGAGAAATGCAGATGCGAAGCAAGAAACCCGGTCGCGGCGGCAATGCACAGCGCACCATAAGCTTTCGCGGCGTTGCCTCGAAACATCATCACTTCCACTCCTTGCCGGTCAGGCTCTCTGACGGCGGTTGCTCTTTCCATTCGGGCGCACGTCCACGTTCCTGCCGCCGCACATGCCGCATTTAGCCTTACGCGCAAACTACGGCACCTCGGTATCGGCTGGATAGCTTGACACGTCGATCAACGCGCCGTTGCGCGCAGGAGCACGCCGATCTGCCGCATCCGTTCGGGTTGCTGTGCGCGCGCCACCAACGGCCACGCTGCCGCACCGTCCAGTGCCGCGATGAACTCGCGCCGCCGCATGCCATCCCTCCCAAAAGGATGGGGTAGGCTAGCACATTGGCCGCTCGTCCACCGTCCAAGCGCAGGGCTTATTCAATCAGCCTCGTCGCGGCCGGCCATTTTCTTCTCGGTGTGTCGGCGTTGCACTAGTCGAGATCTCTTAATAGCGGTGGTCGCCTCACTGGATGGCAGTCTTCAAGCGGATCTGGAACGATTGGGCGTGCGCCGTATCAGCCTCGTGGGAATCATGAACCGCGTGCCAGTCCTCAATCCCCGGACAGGCACACCCCACGTCGGGAACACCCGCTTTTAGTTGGAGATCTCCGGCAATGCAGGCTCGGGGATCAGTCGGGTCATCTTACCGCCATTGCCTGTCCGCAAAGCTCAAATCGTTGCCCTCACGTGATGTCGATCACATCGAACGGATGTGACTTGACGATATGTTCGTTCTGTTCTTCGGCGGAGGGCGCGATGTCAATCAGCGTATCGACACGATCTCAGCCTCAGCGGGACGAGACAGCGAGGCTGGGAGTCAAAGTAACTCTGGTGCTCGTTGCAATAATTCTGTTCAGCCTGGCCGTTGCCGCGCTCGAGGTGCGGATGGGGATTGTACCGGCGGACAATGCGATAGCGTTGGAATTCGGTGGCGAGTGAATTCGGTCGAATCCACCCAATCCGGGGATGGCTTGTTTGTCGCTCACTTCTATTCGGAGTGGCAACGTTCGAATAATTAGAACTATCAGTTATCACAGTGTCAGTGTGTCCTGCGGAATTGGAGCCCATCGCACCTTGTCGGCTACTGCTCCGGTATTTGTTGGACGGCGGAGCGTTATGCATCAAGTCGAGCGCGGCGGCCACATTCTAGCCCACTAGTCTTTCAATCCAGCCTTCCTGAGCCCCTCCAAAAAGCGGGAACGATCTGCCGGGTCCGCGTAGACCGTGTCGTTTGCGACATGGGCGCTGGATAGATCCGGTTGAAGAGTGAGCGTGTGCTTAAGGGCCTCCTTGGCTTCGTCGATCCTCCCAAGCAGCCCCAAAGACACGGTCATCAGCCGCCAGGCGCCGGCGTGGTTCGGATGCAACGCGGCCGTCGAACGGCACACCGCGATTGTCTCTTCATACCGTCCGAGGGCGAACAGCGCCATATACCGCACGACCGGTGCGTAGATTGCCAGAAACGGATCGCGCGGGCTCAGTCTGTTTGCCTGCTCGAGAGCCTGCAGCCCGCGCTCTGGTTGACCCCCGCATGCCAACGCATATCCGAGCCCCGCGTGGCCCAGCGCAAAGCTGGGGCTCAGTTCCACCGATTTTGAGAGATGCCGGTGAGAGAGCTCGGGGCGCCTCCGTCGCGCGTGACCGAGTCCGACCACCAGGTGGCCCCAGGGCTCTTCATCATCGAGCATGACGGCCCTTGCGCCCGCAGCGAGCGCCTTGTCGGTGAATTCGCCGATCGGCCTGCGAGTGTCCAGATTGAACATGGTCACATAGGTCCATCCCAACAAGGCGTGCGCGTGGGCGTAGTTGGCGTCGAGTGCGATGGCCCGCTGCAGCAGCTCCTGCGCTTGCGCATGCTCTTGCATATTCATGCGCCACATGTGCGGCACCGCCCGCATGACCAAGTCCCAGGCGTCGACACTCTGCGGCGCATTTCTTTGAACACGCGTCGCCTCGGCCACGAGAATTTGCGGTCCGACCGAGCCAATGACGCGATTTGTGATGTCATCCTGAAGCGCAAAGATATCAGTCAATTCGCGATCGTATTTCTCCGCCCACAGATGACTGTTGTTGGCGACGTTGATCAATTGGCCGGTAACACGAACTCGATTGGCAGCCTTGCGCACACTGCCCTCCAGGATGTACCTCACGCCGAGTTGAGCGGCCACCTCCCGAATGTCAACGGCTCGGCCCTTGTAGGTGAAAGTGGAGTTGCGGGCGATGACGAAGAACCAGTGCTGCCGGGACAAACCCGTGATGATGTCTTCGGTGAGACCGTCCGCAAAGTACTCCTGATCCGGGTCGCCGCTCATGTTGATGAAGGGAAGCACGGCGATGGCGGGGCGGTCGGGAAGCGACAACGCAATTACATCGGGCGGCGGAGCGCCGGCGCCGCTTGATTGCGTGCGCACGGCGCCAACGAAGCGGATGCCCTTGCGCGCAATGGTGCGGATCAGCCTTTGCTGCGCGCCGTTGTCGCCGACCGCCTTGCGCGCGGCGTTGATGCGGCTCGCGAGCGTGGAATCCGACACGACGCGGCCGCCCCAGACCGCGGCGATGAGATCGTCCTTGCTCACCACGCGGTCGCGGTTCGCCAGCAGGTAAATCAGCAGGTCAAACACCTGCGGCTCGACAGCAACCGGCTCGGAACCGCGCCTCAGCTCCCGCCGATCGGTGTCAAGCGTATGATCCGCAAAGAGAAATAGCAACGTTGCTGCCCCCGGCTGCGAGCCCGCCCGCAAGCAATAAATCAAGCCCGCCTCAAGGACAAATCAAGTGGTGGGCAAAGTCTTGCGGCCGCTCTTTCGGCATCCTCGGTCCATGTGACGGCGATTCCCGTGCTCGCAATGGAGCGGAGGATACCATGACTCAGACCCAAACGATCAGTCGGGACATCCAATCGGCGGTCGATGCTTTGCCCGATGAGTTTGATGCTTTGCCTGATGCGCCCGAGCTCGGTCAAGCAGTGCATTTGCTGTGCGGGGAAAAAGTGACAGTTCGGCCAGCGTGCCCGCACGATACCGGCATGATCCAGTCCTATATACGTGGCCTCTCTTCCGCTTCGCGGCGCAATCGGTTTCTGGGTTCCTTGAATGAGGTATCCGAGAACGAACTCTATCGCATGACGCATGCCGATCGTTACACCCATCCGGCTTTGATCGCGGAGAATATTGTCGACGGTGATCGCACAATGATCGGTGAAGCGCGCTATGCGGTGACGCCCGATGGGTTCCGCTGCGAATTCGCGGTCTCGGTGGACGAGACCTGGCGACGCAAAACGCTCGGAACGCTGCTGATCGGAATTGTCGTATCCCGGGTTAGGGCCCTCGGGCTTCGTTATCTCGTCGGCGATGTCTTCCGCTCCAACGAAGCAATGATAGCGCTGGCGCGCAAGACCAGATTTGCGGTGACCGAACCAGTGGCCGACGCCAGACTGGTAAAGATCACGAAGGACCTTTCTCTCCTGGATCCCGCCCAGCCCTGGAATGAGCTTGCCCCGCAGTTTTAGTTGATCGGAGCGGTGCTGTTGCGTGACGCAAATCAGTCTGATCGATCATTTGCAGTGAGACCACGGTGACCACCGATCCACCTATTAAGGCCGATTTTATCGAAACGGGCTGCTCCGATCCTGTGGTCATGCTGGTGCATTCCAGCGTATCGGGCGCGCGCCAGTGGCGCCGGCTCATGGACGCCCTGCAAGGTCACTTTCGGGTCCGCGCCGTCAATCTGTTCGGATACGGCAAGACTCCGCCATGGCCGGACGGGCCAGCGCAGTCCCTTGACGATCAAGCGCGTTTAGTCGAGACCGCGCTGCCGGCAAATGCCAACGAGGTCTACCTGGTGGGCCATTCGTTTGGCGGATCTGTTGCCATGAAGGTTGCGGCGCGACTGGCTGGCCGCGTCAGCAAGCTGGTTCTACTTGAGACCAATCCATTTTTCCTCCTTGCGCAAGCCGGACGCGTCGATGCATTCGCTGAGGCCATGGATTTGCGTAACTGCGTCAAGAAATTCGGAGCGCTTGGTGAATGGGCAATGGCGGCCGAGAAATTCGCCGACTACTGGGGTGGCGCAGGATCATGGCGGGACATGTCATCGGAGCGACGCAGCGCGTTCGCGGAAGCGCTCAAGCCAAATTTCTTCGAGTGGGACGCGGTGTTGAACGAGACCACATCCGCCGAGCAATGGGCCACCCAACTCCCGCGTGCCACTCTGCTGGTATGCGACCCCGGCACGGTTTTGCCGATCCGAGAGATCGATGCAATCCTGCGTAAGTCCTGTCGCGGGTGGACCTGCAGGGAGGTGCCGGGAGCCGGTCATATGGCCCCGCTCACGCGCCCGGACTTGATCAATCCACTTGTCAGCTCATTTCTGCGTGCGTGAAGAAAGCTCGTAGACGAACGATGGGGCAGTATTGGCGGCTTGGCAGAGCGGCGAATGCTGAACGCCGTGCGGCTATTCCATGTCCGCATATCGCCGCCGGCGTCCGAGTTTGGCACGAAACTGCTGATCTGGGACGTTCCGCGCTGACGATGAGTTTCGGAGGGTACCCGGACCTCCTGCAGACGTGTTGGAAATGGCGAAAATCACCTGCATGACAGGCTCGAACGGTCAGTGAAATTGATTGGTCCGAAACGGTTTCATGCGCGCAGGCTTGCAGCACCATGTGCGAACAGCAACAACAATGCGCAGCAGCCGTTGCCACAGTTCGTTTCTGTTCGATCCGAGCAGCAAGTTGGTTTCACAGCTCCGCCGACATGCTCCACCTTGTCCGGGGGTTGGTCGCAGTCTTTGCGGAACCATTGATTTATCGCTGAGGCGAGGTTGATTTCTCCTTGATGGCAAGCCGAGGTGTACTTGTCTAATTAGTTCTGCAGGCACGTACCGTTTTTATCTAAGAACTATGGGTTGACGCCGAGGGCCTGCAGTTGCGCGCACCTTTGAGTCGCAATATCTCGCGCAGCTCCTCGTCTATTTTTCACCGAGCCAAAGCGAGGTCGCGGCGCTGATAAGCTAGCCGAGTATGCAACAGCTTCATTGGCGCGTGAGCTGCATGAAACATAAATTCCATGTCTCTCCGGTGGTGCCGTCGATTTGAACCTTGTTATGATTGACTGACGACGCGAGGGCGAGAGGGCCCCTTGAAGGCGCTGAGCGACCGCACTTTCTAGGCTCGTGCTTTTGTGTTTCAATGGTGCCGCTGCGTTGCTTGAGATCCGTTCCCGCTTACCGCATGGCGGGAATGAAAACGCTGGGAGCAAAAACATGCGCGCATTGCGCCTGACATTGTCGTTCGCTTTGCTGTTTGCCACTTGCGCGGCCGCACACGCTCAGATCACCGGCGACAAGGTGAAGATCGGGGTACTGACCGATCTGTCGGGCGCTTACGAGGCGGCGTCGGGCGCGGGCTCGGTCGAGGGGGCCAAGATGGCGGCCGAGGAATTTGGCTGGAAGGTCAATGGCAAGCCGATCGAAATTCTCGCCGGTGATCATCAGAACAAACCCGACCTAGGCGCTGCCATCGCCAATCGCTGGTTCGACATCGATAAGGTTGACGCCATCGCCGACCTGGTCAATTCGTCGGTGGCGTTCGCGGTGCTCGACATCGCCAGGCAGAAGAACAAGACCCTGCTGCTGACGTTGGCCGGCTCGGCCGACTTTACCGGCAAGGCCTGCGCGCCGGATAACGTGGTGCACTGGGTCTATGACACCTATGAGATCGGCAACGCCACCGGCCGCACCGTGAAGCAGCTCGGCCCCAACTGGTTCCTGCTTTCGGTCGATTATATTTTTGGGCGGCTACTGGAAGAATTTGTGCGGGCGGCCGTCGAGCGCAACGGCGGCAAGGTCGTCGGGTCGCTGCGCCACCCGCTCGGCACCACGGACTTTTCGTCCTACATCATGCAGGCGAAGGCCTCGAATGCCGACGTTGTTGCCATCCTCAACGGCGGCGACGACACGATCAACGCTGTGAAGACCGCAAAGGAGTTCGGCCTGTTCGCCAAGCAGAAGATCATGCCGAATCTCGACTCGCTGCAGTCCACCAAGTCGGTCGGATTGGAGATTGCCCAGGGCCTGATGTACGTATCGGCTTGGGCACCCGATCTGACCCCTGAGAGCAGGGCTTTCATGGCCAAATTTATCGAACACAGGAAGGTGGCACCGGGACCCTTCCATGTCGGCGCCTATTCGGTGGTACGCAGCTATCTCAAAGCCATCGAAGCGGCCAATAGCACCGACTCCAAAACAGTCATCGCGAAGATGCGAGACATGAAAATCCAGGACGCCTTCACTGACAACGGCTACCTGCGCCCCGACGGGCGTATGGTGCACGACGTCTATCTGGTTCAGGTCAAGACGCCCGCGGAGTCGACCGGGGAATGGGATCTGGTGAAACCGGTGGCGACGATCCGCGGCGACGACGCGTTCCGTCCGCTCGCCGATGGCGGCTGCCCGGCGCTCGCTAGCAGGTGAGGAAGCCGGCCAGCCGAAGTCTCCTCTCGGCCATTTCTGCCGTGCTCACCGAGCCCAGTAACGTCGGCTATTGTGGGCAAACCGGAAAACATTTGCTCGCACTGAGCTTTGCCGGGTTTGACCTGGACCGGTCATCGGCTGGATTGAAATCTCGCAGCGCAGCAGCCTCCTGCCGTAGTGTGCTATCCTTTCCATCGGAAGCATGGGAGGCATCGGGCAGTGAACCGGCGCTCGTTAATCACGCTGCTCGGCGGCGCGGCGGCATGGCCGCTCGCGGCACGCGCCCAGCCGCCGAAACTCGTCCACCTCGGTTACATCGAGGCAGGTAGGCCAACGGACCCGGTGGTGGCCAACCTGCGCCGCCAATTTCTGCTTGGGCTCCGTGACCTCGGCTATGTCGAGGGACGTGACTTCCAACTCGAACAGCGCAGCGCCGACGGGCGCTCGGATAGTCTCTCCGGTCTTGCGAGAGAGCTCGCGCGTTTGCCGGTTGATATGTTCGTGGTCGGTGGCGACGCATCGATTCGTGCCGCCATGCAAGCAACCGACAGAATCCCGATTGTCATGACACTCGCGCCCGACCCGGTCGGCAGTGGCTTCGTCAACAACCTCGCGCATCCCGGCGGCAACGTGACTGGAATGAGCGCCCTCGCTCCCGATCTCGCTAGCAAGCGGGTGGAACTCCTAAAGGAGATCGTTCCGCGCGCAGTGCGTGTGGCGGTGCTGTGGAATTCGAGCACCCAAGCGAAAGTTGCCGAGTGGAAGGACACGCAGGAACCGGCACGCAGCGTCGGGTTGACCTTACGCTCGTTCGAGGCGCGCTCACCCGAAGAGCTCGACGGCGCATTGGCAGCAATCGGGCATGATCCCCCGGATGCGCTGCTCACCTTCACCGACGGGTTCATGCTTGCGCTCCGCCAACAGATCGGAAGTTTCGCCCTGGCCAACAGGTTGCCGATGATTTCTGAGGTGCGCGAATTTGCCGAGGCCGGCGGGGTCGGTACCTACGGTGTGAACCGTGCCGACCTGTGGCGGCGCTCGGCAACCTATGTCGATAAGATCGCGCGCGGGGCAAACCCTGGCGACCTTCCGGTGGAGCAGCCGACCAGATTTGAAATGGTGATCAATCTCAATAGCGCCAAAGCTCTCGGCCTAGGAGTGCCGCCGACCCTGCTCGCGCGCGCCGACGAGGTCATCGAATGAATCGTCGCGAGTTCATCGTGGCACTTGGCGTGGCGGCGTGGCCGCTGGTGGCGCGCGCGCAGCAACCGGCAGTGTCCGTCATCGGTTTTCTCAACGGCGCATCACCTGAGGGCTATGCCAACGAGCTGGTTGAGTTTCTCCATGGCTTGAAAGACATCGGCTTCGTTGAAGGTCGGAACGTATCCCTGGAATACCGCTGGGCGCACGGCCGATATGACCAGCTACCAGCCATGGCGGCCGAGCTTGTTCACCGGCGGGTGAACGTCATTGCGGCGAGCGGCCCTGCCGTTCGCTCCGCAATGGCGGCGACTGCCAGTATTCCAATCGTTTTTGCAGCGGGATTCGACCCCATTGAGTTTGGGCTTGTGACCAGCCTGAATCGGCCAACCGCCAATGTGACGGGGGTCAGTATCTTGAACGTTGAGCTGGCGCCAAAGCGGCTGGAACTGCTCCGCGAATTGATTCCGACGGCAACCGTGATTGCGCTGCTCGTCAATCCAAAAAATCCCAACGCGGAGAAACTTTCCCAAGACATGGAGGCGACAGCCAAGATGCTGGGGCTGCAGGTGGTTATCGTGCGGGCTAGCAGCGGGCGCGATTTTGATACTGTCTTTGCAGACCTAAGCAAATGGAAAGCGGCTGCGCTCGTGATCGGAACCGATCCGGTCTTCACCAGCCAAAGCCGGCAGCTCGCCACCCTGACAATTCGCCACCAAATCCCGACGATCTATCAATATCGTGAGTTCACGTCGTCGGGCGGACTGATGAGTTATGGCGGTAGTCTGGCAACCGCCTACCGGTTGATGGGCAGATACACTGGCCGAATCCTCAACGGCGAGAAACCCGCCGACCTGCCGATTCAGCAGACCACGAAGGTCGAGCTAATCATCAACTTGAGAACCGCCAAGTCATTCGGGCTGACCGTGCCGCTGTCGCTGCTCGGCCGCGCCGACGAGGTCATCGAATAGTGATGCTGTTTGCTGCGGTGCATGAGTCGGCTCGTGGCACATCGCTGCCGATCGCGCGTCTCCGCTAAATCGTCGCTATCGGGGAGATAAGCGGACAACATATGCTCAATGCGAGTTCTTCGCGTTTTGACCCATATCGTAAATTCGCAATCGTCAAACGCCGCATTGCGAAAGGCCCGTTCGCCTTTTCTGGGTCAGCCGACTAAGTTGCATCGTGCCAAGACAAGTGTGGCAAGTGTGATAGCCTTTAGTCTAGCCACTGCGCGGGGACGCGGTCCCCGTATTCGAGCAATATGACGACAATTCGGCTGGTTGGGGAAACGGTGGGCATTCTGCATAGTGCCCGATACCCCTTTCGCTTGCGCATGTCGCCTGTCGTGGTGTGCCAACTTGAATGGATGATCAAATGAGACGCCGCGAGTTCATCACGCTGCTCGGAGGTATTGCGGCAATTTGGCCGCTCCTAGCGCGCGCCCAGCAAGCCGGTCCCGTACGGCGGATCGGCATCCTGATGGGGGGCGCCAAAGGCGATTCGCAGAACGAGGTAGGACTGGCGGCGTTCACGGACGCGCTCAAGGAGCTTGGCTGGACGGATGGCCAAAATATCAGGATCGACATTCGCTGGGCTGCGGGGAATGTCGAACGCATGACGGGTCTTGCGAAAGAACTCGTCAGCTTGCAGCCCGATTTGCTCGTTGGGCACACGACTCAGCCAGTCGCCGCGCTTCAACGCGAGACCGAGACGATACCGATCGTGTTTCTCGTCGTGTCCGATCCGGTTGGCAGCGGATTCGTCGCCAGCCTTCCGCGCCCGGGTGGCAACATCACGGGATTCATCAACATCGAGTCATCATTGGGCGGCAAGTGGATCGAGGTGCTCAAGGAGGTCGTGCCGAGCGTCACCCGCGCCGCACTCATGTTCAATCCGGATACCGCGACCTATTTTAAATATTATCTGGAGCCTTTCGAGGTCGCCGCGCGATTGCGCGGGGTCGAGCCGATCGCCGCCCCCGCCCGCACGGCGGCAGACATCGAACGCGTGCTCGCAAGCCTCACCGAGCGGCCGGACGCAGGCTTGGCAGTGATGCCAGACGCCGCGTTGGCGACGCAGAAGAATCGGGATTTGATAATTTCGCTTGCGGCACGCCATCGTCTCCCGACGATCTACCCGTACCGGTTCTGGGTCGGCGACGGGGGGCTCGTATCCTATGGGATCGATCAGGTTGATCTGTTTCGGCGTGTGCCCGCATATATCGACCGCATTCTCAAGGGCGCAAAGCCTGCCGAACTGCCGGTGCAATTGCCAACCCGTTTCGAATTCGCCGTCAATCTCAAGACCGCCAAAGCGCTTGGCATCGAAATGCCGGCGATGCTGCTTGGCCGAGCCGACGAGGTCATCGAATAAGGACGTTGTTTGCTCCGGCGCACGAGTCTCCCTATGGCACGAAGCCGACCTGCTGAGGTCGCACACGGAGTGTCTGGTTATCGCGGCATACCGGAAAACATCTGCTCAGGGTGAGTTTTTCGCCTCCTGACCCAAACGCGGCGTCGGCTTTCATCTGCCTGGCGCACGGACGTCCCCTTCCCAAGCCATCGTGTGGGTCGTTGCGATGCCGCCTCGTGCTTTTCCGGTCTTGACCCTGAGCGACCGTGCGGCCTACGCGCGGCGTGCCGCGTCTTACCACCAGCGCTGTTGCATCGGTTGATAGTAATGGCCGGCGCGCGGACGCGTATTGCCAGGTTGGGAGTTCCAATTGCGCTGGAAAGGGAAGCCGAAGCCGCGGTTGCCCCAGTCGTTGCCGCTCGCAACGGGGACATTGACCGTAGGCCGGCGGGTCACGAAGCCGCCCTGGGGCTGGTTGTTCAGCACCGCGACGAACTCGGTGCGATAGTTGGTCTCGCGGCTCAGCGGCTCGTCCGAGACGACGATCGAGGATCGCGGCAATGCAGTCGGCGCGATGCGATCGAGCACATCCTGCGGGATGGTGATGCGGTCGAGCGCGTCCTTGGCGTCGTCCCCGTTGTCGATCGTGACCGCGGTCCAGCGCAGGCCCGCGTCGTTGCGCGCCATCGCCGTGAACGCATGCGTGCCGATCGGCTTGTCGGGATTGCGGATCGTGACCGGAACCTCAATGGTCGCATCGAACACCTCGCCCCCGTCCGGCCACTGCTTATGAGTGTTGCGCCGCACGTAGAGCTTCTGCGTCGCGCGGCTGATGTAGACCGAGACCGGCTCGAGCGCGAGCTTCGCCTCGCTCGCCGCCTTGGCGGTGTCGGCCTTCCTGGTCTGGGCCGCTTTGGCGGCGTCCTTTGCGGCGGCGGCGGCGTCGAGCTTCGACTTCGCATCGGCCTTGGCGGTGTCGAGCCGCGTGCCAGCTTCCGCGGCCGTGAGGGCGGCCTTCTGCTTCTGCTCCTCGGCCCGCGCCTTGGCTTGGTCCGTCTTTGCGGCGGCGAGCGTCTTGTCGGCGAACGCGAGCTCGGCGTCGGCGCGGGTCTTGAGCCACTCCAGCTTGCGCAGCGACGCCGTGAGCGATGCTGTCTCGCGCGCCGCTGTCGCGGCGGTTTTCTTCGCCTCGTCGGCCGTCTTGGCGGCCTCCTCGGCCTCGCGGGCGAGCGTCTCGGCACGCGCCGGAGCAGTCGCGACGGCCTCCGCGTTCGGCACGAATAGCGCCGGGTGGGAAAACTCGACCGGGGCCGCGTCGTTCGGCGAGATGATCACCCGCATACCGATTCTCGTCTTGTCGAACAACTTCTCCGCAAAGCCGTAGGGCATCCGCACGCAGCCGTGCGAGGCCGCATACCCGGGCAGCGGCCCGCCGTGCAGCGCGATGCCGTTCCAGGTGATGCGCTGCATGTTCGGCATCCAGGCATCGTCATAGAGGCTCGAGTGGTGGTCCTTGTCCTTCTCAATGACCGCGAAGATGCCGGCAGGCGTCTCGCGTCCCTTGGTGCCGGTCGACACCGGCGCGCGCAGGATCCAGCCCTCGGCGTCGTACAAGGTGACCTGCTGGGTCTTGATCGACACGATCGCCATGATCGGCTCGCCTGCATCGCGCGGCGCCTTCGCCTCGGTGGGGGGCGCGGGGCGCGCCTGCCTCGCCGCGGCGTCGGCGGTCAGCGCCGCCAGTGCGGCTATCGCCGCGAGCGCCACAATGGCGGGACCCCCCCAACGCCGCAGCTCCACGGTGGATTGCGCCGTCATGAATTGATTGACCATGCCATGTCCCGGTTGAAATGCTTTCCGCGCTTGCGTCGACCAAGATCGGCGACCAGCTTATTTGACTCGCACCGACACGGCTAGACCGACCCGATGTCGGCTGCTGTTGAGGGTTTCGGATGCCGGCCCATGACGACGACGCGGCTTGCACCGTGGCCGGCGTCCGAAAGCCTTCAAAGAACGAAACCGCGGGAAGTGGCAGGCGACGGTGCCGCGGGCGCTATGGGGATTTGCGCGCGGCAGAGCTGCGT
Source organism: uncultured Alphaproteobacteria bacterium (assembly GCA_963833605.1). Taxonomy (GTDB): domain Bacteria; phylum Pseudomonadota; class Alphaproteobacteria; order Rhizobiales; family Xanthobacteraceae; genus JAFAXD01. The sequence continues at coordinate 202,604 of CAWHYZ010000017.1, read as the reverse complement.
GACGACGAGCAACGCCGATGAGTGCAATGGCTGACGACGTTGCCGCGCATGATTGGTCCGCCGCAGGTGCTGGAATCTGCCTTAAGGCACGAAGATCGATGGCGACGTTGAGATCGCAAGCGTGCATTTGTGCGAGCGACGCCGTGGCGGGTCGACGGCCGGCGAGGCAGATCGGCATTGCGGATTTGTGACATTGGGATCGTGATCACGACGTATCGATGCTGATCGCGGTTTGTGGCGACGCTCGATATCGAGGTGACGAGCCACGCTCGAAAGTCTCGATGATGATCATGCGACCGCCGCAACATGGGCACGGCTGGGTCGGGTTGTCTGTTGGCGCGGCGCTATCGGGGGTGTGCTGCTTCTGCGCCGTTTGTGCAGGTTTGGCCGCAGCGATCAGCTCACGCGCCCGGGCGATGGTCTCGGTCTTGGTGCCGCTGGCCAGCAGACCGTAGTGCCTGATCCGGTGGAACCCGTTTGGCAAGACGTGCATGAGGAAGCGGCGGATGAACTCGCCCGGCTTGAGCGTCATGGTCTTGTAGCGGCCGGCCCCCTCGATCCGGTAGTCCTTGTACCTGAACGTGACGCCGATCGGGTCGGCGGCGATGAGCCGGCTGTTGGAGATCGCGACCCGGTGCGTGTAGCGGGACAGATAGGCCAGCACCTGCTCCGGCCCGGCGAACGGCCGCTTGCTGTAGACGAACCACTTGGTCCGATGCAGCGGCGCGAGATAGGCCTTGAATGCGGCCATGTCGGCGAGGTGGGCGTGGTCGCCGAAGAACTGCAGGCGGCCGGCGTCGTGCGCGGCGAACAGCATCTCCAACATCAGGCGGCGGAACAGCCGCGACAGCACCTTCACCGGCAAGAAGTATTTGGGGCGGCAGCCGATCCAGCGTGTGCCGTCGAGCGATATCCCACCACCCGGCACGATCATGTGCACGTGCGGGTGATGCGTCATCGTGGAGCCCCAGGTGTGGAGCACCGACGTGAAGCCGATCTTGACGCCCAGGCGCTTGGGATCGGCGGCGATCGTCAGCATTGTCTGCGAAGAAGCTTTGAACAAGAGATCGTAGATGACGGCCTTGTTCTGGTAGGCGACGGCCCCGATCCGCACCGGCAACGTGAACACGACGTGGAAGTAAGGAACGGCCAACAGTTCGGACGTGCGCTCCTCCATCCATGCGAGCGCCTGCGAGCCTTGGCACTTGGGACAATGCCGGTTGCGACAGCTGTTATAGGCAATGACCATGTGCGAGCAGTCTTGGCAACGCGCAACATGACCGCCGAGAGCCGCTGTGCGGCAGCTCTCGATTGCCGACATCACCTTGAGCTGGCCGAGGCTCACGTGGCCGGCATTGGCTTTGCGCCAAGCTGGTCCATGGCCGCGGAAGATGTCCGCAACCTCCAGAACTGGACGGGCCATCAGCGCCGCGCGTCAAGCGGGCGGCTCGTCCTTCTTGCCTATGAGATGATCGAGCGGGCTGGTGACGTTACGGATCGTATTGGTCGCGACCTGCGTGTAGCGCGCCGTCGTGTCGAGCTTGGTATGTCCGAGCAGCACTTGGATCACCCGAACATCGACATTCTTCTCCAAAAGATGGGTGGCAAAGCTGTGCCGCAGCGTATGCGGAGACACGTGCTTCTCGATCCCGGCCGACTGCGCAGCCGTGTGGCAGGCGCGGGTAAGCTGACGTGTGGTGATCGGCTGGAGCGGATCGCGGCCTGGGAACAACCAGCCCCGCGAGCGGCAAGCCAGCCACCATTCGCGCAACAGGTCGAGCAACCGCGGCGACAGCATCGCGTAGCGGTCCTTGCGGCGCTTGCCCTGCTCGATCCGGATCATCATTCGCGCGCTGTCGATATCACTCACCTTGAGTGCAACGACTTCGGACACCCGCAGACCCGCCCCATAGGCAACGCTCAGCGCCGCCTTGTACTTGACGCCAGGTGCCGCCTCCAACATGCGGGCGACTTCCTCCGGGCTCAAGATGACCGGCGCTTTGCGCGGCTCGCGCGCAACCGGCAGATGCCTGACAATCTCAGGACGATCGAGCGTGATGTCGAACAAGAACCGCAGCGCCGAGCCAGTGCCGTTGACGGTTCCCGCGCTCATTCCGCTCGATGCCAGATGCAGCAGGTAGCGTCGGACATCTTCCCGGGTCGCAGTATCGGGCGAGCGCCCCAGATAAGCGGCAAAGTTCTTGACGCGCCGAATGTAATCAGTCTGTGTTTTGGCCACGAAATTGCGGACCGTCATGTCTTCGATCATGCGCCGCCGCAGCGGGCTGATGCACTCATCGGTCATGGGATACTCCTGTCTGAACCGAGGTCGTTGACCCCTCGATCTTCAGACAGGACGCGCCAGCCCCGTTACCGTGGACCCTCAGTCCCAGGCCCCACCTTGCGCGCAGCGCTCTACCGCGCGAGCGGTTTCGTTCTTTGGCGCTTTTGAGACCTTGCGTAATGTCCGCTATTTGGGCGCTAACGGGGGATAAGCGGACATCATATGCTTAGAATGAGTTCTTCGGGTTGTGACCCGCAACAGACATCAAAGTCCGGTGAACCAAAGGCCTTAATCTTCCGTATGCAGGCTGACCGATGTTGGCCAATTCGATATTCTGCCTTGCTGGTTTTGGATTCTCGGGGCGCGAATGCAATTGAGGCTAAGACGGCGCGAGTTCATTGCTCTCGGCAGCGCGCTTTTCGCGTCGCCAATCCAGGCGCGTGCCCAGGACGAGGCTCGCCCGCGGCGGATCGCGATGATGATTGCGCCCGAAGAACATGACCCAGAAGGACAGGCCCGTGTTGGGGCTTTTCGAAATGCACTGCAGTCACTTGGTTGGATAGAGGGGCGGAATTTACAGATCGATTATCGTTGGGGAGCAGGACCTGACCGCTCGACAAACTATGCGGCGGAGCTTGTGAAGCTGGCACCAGATGTGATTGTGGCCAATGGGACCCCCGCAGTGTCCGCGCTGCATCAAGCAACGCGCTCGATACCAGTTGTCTTTGTGGTGGTTGTGGATCCAGTCGGTGCTGGGTACGTCCAGAATTTAGCTCGTCCCGGCGGCAATATCACCGGGTTCAGCACCTTCGAACCGGAGATGGGGACCAAGTGGCTTGAGTTGCTCAAAGAAGCTTCGCAAGATCTCAGGCGAGTGGCGGTGATTTGGGACCCGGGCTTCAAAGGTTTTCTCTCCCTCTGGAGCGCGATAGGGAGCGCCGCAACGAGGTTCGGGTTAGAGGCCACCAGCGTTCCATTCCACGATGGTCGCGATGACATTGAGTCGATCATCGCGAAGGTGGCACGAGAGTTGGGCGGAGGTTTGATCGTTCTACCAACCACACTCAACCATACGTACCGCGAACGCATCTTTGCACTAGCCCTTAAACACCGCCTCCCAGCTATCTATCCCTTTCGGCACTACGCGGCCGACGGTGGCTTGATGGCCTATGGGTTTGATAACAATGATCTGTTCAAACGCAGTGCGCTCTACGTCGATCGCATTCTGAGAGGTGAAAGTCCAGGCAACCTTCCTGTGCAGACGCCTACAAAATTCGAACTCATTGTAAACGTGAGGACTGCCAGAGCCATTGGGTTGACGATTCCCGAGTCCTTCCTCCTTCGGGCTGACGAGTTGATCGATTGAAATTCGCGAGCGCCGAGGTCGCCTTTTGGCATTGAACGGCCGATCTGAGACGCCCGCTCTGATAGTGAGTTTTGGGGGATAAGCGGACAACATATGCTCAATGCGAGTTCTTCGCCTTTTGACCCATCTGCAGCATCGGCCACCATCTCTGATGTTGCGGTAGCGAATGCGTTCTCAACCCCTATCCAAGCAGTCGTTTGAGCCGACACGATGTTGCCTGCTGAGCCTGAGGGGCGACATACGTCATCGCAGAATTGCCCGTGGGTGTGAACGGTTAGCTAAATCGCAAAGACAGAATTCAGGATGGTCGGAGATCGTTACCTCAACAAGGCTTGCGCGCGGCACCGCCAGGACTGCCATCCAGGGCGGTTTTGACGGCTTGTAGCCTCATAGCGTATCGAAGATCCGATCACGCTTCTTCTCAAGAGTTTCCAGCTGAAGCTTGTAAAAGCGGGCATAACGCCGGCCCTTCTGCAGTAAATGATCGTGGCTTCCGGATTCGACGACCACGCCATTCTCCACGAAGTGAATCGTGTGGGCATGCGCGATGGTTTGCAACCGATGCGCGATGACGACAATGGTCCGATTTTCGAACAGGCGTGCGATCGCCGCCTGGACATGGCGCTCGGATTCGCTGTCCAGCGATGCGGTCGGCTCGTCGAGCAGCACGATCGGTGCGTCGCGAAGAAGGGCGCGGGCAACCGCGATGCGCTGGCGCTGACCGCCCGACAGTTGAATGCCCTGCTCCCCGACCGCGGTATCGTAGCCTTTCGGGAAGCTTGAGATAAATTCGTGCGCGTGCGCGGCGCGGGCCGCAGCGACGATCTCGGAATTGGTGGCTCGCGGCTGGCCGATGGCAATATTGTCGCGGATCGTCCCATGAAACAGAAACACATTCTGACCGACATAGGTCACGCTGCTGCGCAATGAGTCGCGCGACACGTCAGCAATACTGTTCCCGTCAATCAGGATCCGACCCGCGTCGACTTCGTAGAGCCGAAGCAGGAGATTGAGGATCGTCGATTTTCCCGCTCCCGAAGGGCCGACCAGGGCTGTGACCTGACCGGCCTGCGCGCGGAACGAAGCGCCGCGCAAGACCGGTTCACCGCGCCGATACGAAAAGACGACGTTCCTGGAATTTGATCTCGCCGCCGCAAACGTTCAGATTTGGCTTGGCGCTCTCGTCTGGCTCGGGCGGCAGACCGGTAATTTCCGCCAGGGTTTGCAGGCCCACCAATTGGTTGGACAGATCGATGTTGAGGCGGGCGATACGTTTGGCCGGTTCATAGGCAAGCAGAAACGCGACGATGAACGATACGAACTGGCCGGGAGCAGCGTTCAGCACAAGCACCCAATATCCACCATACAGCAGCGCACAGCCGATCGCGATTCCACCCAGGGTCTCCATAAGAGGAGCGGTCTGATTGGAAACGCGCGCGAGTTTGTTTGACGCATGCTCGATACTGGCCACGCTCTCCTCAACCCGCCTGCACATTTCATCTTCCAGGTTGAGAACCTTCACCAGACGGAACCCCTGCAACGTCTCCTGCACGGTCTGCAGGACTCTAAGGCTGCCGCCAAATTGGGTTTGCGTGATCGCCCGCACTCGCCGAATCAGAGTTCGGACCGAGATGATCGCGGGCGGCATCACAATGACGCCAACGAGCGAGAGAACAGGCTGTTGCACCATCATGACGGTGCATAGGGCGACCAACAACATAGCGTCGCGGCCAAGCGCATAGACCACAAGATTCATGACGTTCGAGGCTGCGCCGGCGCCGTAACCGATCTTTGCGACAAATTCCGACGAATGTTTGTCGGCAAAATATGCAACAGGTTGGCGAATGAGCGCTTCGAATATGCGGCGCTGGCTCTCGGCTACGAGACGGTTGCTCAGTTTAGCCATCGTTACGCCCTGACCGTAGACGGCAAATCCCCTGACGATGAAGATCACCATGACGGCGAGCGAGATCAGTGCTACGTCGCGAAAGCTCCGATTGATATGCCCATAGTTGACCGCTTGCCCAGCCAGATATGTTGCTACCGCGGTGCTGCCGGCTGCGATTCCCATGAACACAAGCGCTGTCGTGTAGCCTAGCCAGCGGGCATGAAATTCGTTGCGTACAAGCGAAACGATCAGGTCAAGCGTCCCGGCCTTTGCGCCGAGCCCCACTTTGTGAACTGGAAATTGCATGAGTTTCTGAACTGAGTTCATGGTCGCTTGCGAGTGACGACTCTGAGCGCCTCGAGCAGGCGGATAGCACCATGAGGGTCGGCCGTGTACCCGCGACGTTCGCTCGCCCAAGACGTTATCACATGGGAGAATACATAGGCACAAGTCTGGCCGCTCGCGACCTCAGACGCGGGCACACCGAGTCTGGTCCGAGCCCTGCCGCAACGACGATCGGCGAACGGGCGCGGCTTCAAATGAAATGCGAGAACGTGCTGGCGTGCATCGCTGGCCATGGCGGAGTTTGTCCGCGAGGCCAGCCCTGATGGTCTACGTGAGTGCGTTTTCTTCGTCGGGCTGGTGGTAGAAGCCTGCCGAAGCGTTAATTAGCGCATGTCCCGGAAAAGTGGATGCCGGTTTTCCGATAAGGACATGCGCAAAAAGAAGATTCTAGAGCGCATTCCGATTCCTTGCGATCGGGATGCGCTCTAAGTTCTCAAATTCTTCGCGTTTCCGGCGGGAACCCATTTTGATACCCGGTTCGTGCTCCTGCACGGTTTGGAATTCCGACCGCTCACGCCGCGCTAAATCCCGTACTACGCCCGCGCAAATTCCTCCTTCAGAAGCGAGACGATGCGCTCCGGATCCGGCACCAATGCTGCATGTGTCATAAGGCCGAATGTGACCTTGCCGTTTAGAATCAGGATTGAGAGGCCCAAGCCAAGATCAGCGTACACCGGAGCCCAGAACATTGCTTGTTTGATGTGCGAGCCTGCGAGATAGAGTGGACCCCGCGGGCCGGGGACCATGGTTATGACCGCGGTTGCGCTCCGTGACATCCAAGGCAGCACGGTTCGTTGGATGACATACGGCGCATGGCCAAGGAGGTTGAACGAGCCGAGCATGAAAGACGGCTCATAGGACCCTTTGAGCGCGCCCAGCCGGCGGTGAACCTCGCGACCGCGGGCGGACGGATCGTCCATACCAAGCGGCAGAAGTACGGTAATGGAGCCAACCTTGTTGCCCAGAGCATGCTCTTCACCGGGTGGCCGAAGGTTGACCGGCACAATTACACGCAGTTCAGCACCAACCGTCGAGTCGCCTTTCTCCTCCAGATAGCGCCGCAATGCCCCAGTCACGCCAGAAAATAGCACGGCACTGCCCGAGCAACCGAGCGCACGGGCGCGCGCTCTGACTTCGGCAAAGTCGAGCGGCTCGGACCATGCGGCGCGTTTTGCAATCGAAGCGACACCCTTGAAACGGCTGGGGCTATCCGTCGACCTGAACGTGGCCCGCGCCGCCTCGGCGGCGATCCCGGCCGCCCGGCGAACCCGGTTGTGCAGTGAACGCGTTCCCATCACCCCAGCGGCCTCGGAAGGCGGGAGCACGCCAGGAGACTGAAGGCCTTCGACCGCCGACCCGGTCGCGAGCGACAGCAGGATACCCATGAGGGCCATGCCGTCTGCGATCGAGTGATGGACGCGGGCAATGATCGCAATCCCCGCATCGTAGTCGTCGACGATGTGGACTTGCCAGAGCGGGTGCGTTCGATCGAGCGGGCGAGATGCGAGCTCGGACACCAACGCGACGAGCTCAGCCTTGCCGGCGGGTCCGGGCAGGCGAATGCGTTCGAAATGACGTGTCGGATCAAAATCGGGATCGTCGCACCACCAGTACCGGCCATCGTGGTGCTCGACCCGCTGCTGAAAGCGCCGGAAAAGAAAGGGATCCGCGAGGCTCAGCACGAACCGTGGCACATCCACCGGACCAGCGAGCGTCAAGACGACGGTAACGATCATGCAATTGGTCGGACTCTCCAGGCGGAGCAAGGTCGTATCAAACCGCGTCATGCGTTCTCGGTTTCTCACGGTCGCACCTTCCGCGGGCTTCAGCCGATGGCCATCACGATGCTGACTTCGAGGTCCGAGGGTAGAGTAGTGCTAAATTAAAAAATGGCAGCTAGTGGTGCGACCCAAACAGATGCTTCGCATCTGTTTGGAAAGGTCGCCCCACTAAAATCAATATCTTAGTGGGCTGACTTGTCCCAACATTTGGGTACCAAATGTTGGGGTCAGACCACTAGGTACGAAAACGACTATCTCCGCGTTCCCCCCTGGCCCGTCACCGCTCTCCGGCTTTGAGCATTTGGATTGGGCTACGTGATGAATGGCCAGGGATCCTGAGGGATATGACGGGCCGCTCCCGTTTACGTCGGATCGACGCTGCCCCACAGGCCCATGCGCGTTGTGTTGCAGTGCAGGCCGACGTCGGGCGGCCGCCGTAGTGGGACATGCGTTCAGGCGTTGTGGGCAGAGTCCATTTGCACGACTTCGTCGAGGATTTGCCGGTTGAGAACCTCTTCCATTTCACGCAGAGCGTAGGCCACTTCCAGTCCGTCGAGTACGCGATGATCGATGGCGATGCGCAACCACATCGAGCCGGCGTCGTCAAAGGGAGTATAGTGAATCATCGTCGTCCACGGGACCCATGTGGTGAGATTGGCGATGCCCATGCTGGCTAGCACACTCATGCCGAACGTACCAAGCCGACGGGCGCGCTGCCGTGTCGTCCAGTCGAGGCCCAGCCGCAGCAGTGGGCGTCGGCAAAAGCCCGGCAGCCGCCCCATGCGCACTTGCCGGCGAAACGCCGGTATTTCGGTGACGGGCTTCTCGCGCGCGTCCTTGAGAAGCTGCTCGATTTCCCGCAGCGATAGCTTTTCTGGAGCGACGATCGGAAGGTAGAGGAGGGCGTCGTCCCCTTCCAGGCGCCTGGAGATGACAACGCTGCCGACGTTTTCGGGGTGTTCGTACAGATGGGGCCAAGGGCGGCGGACGAAGAGCCTGCGCAGAGCAGGACGATCCGCGGCTACGATCGCGTAAGCCTTGAAAAAAAATGGCAGCCAGTCGGGACGAGGGCGGCGCGGCATGGCCATCACGGCCGCGCGCAGCGCGCGAATGTCGATGCGGCGTTCGCCGTGGACCAACGGAATTCGCTGGCTGAGGGCAAGGAAATCCCCAATCATCTTCCGCGCGAGGGACAACGGTATCTTGCGGCCGCGCTTTTTCACCACCGTGATAACCTTTTCCGTTGATCAGGCTCTGCATCGCGCAAGGCTGCGCAATTCATGGAGGATCGGTCCGCGAAGGGTCCGTTCCAAGTCATTGAGGGCCTCCGCCGCCAACGTACCATCCCGCATCTACCCGCCACTCAATTCCTTGCCTGCTCGTTCGATCCGACCGCGCCGGCGCCATCCCTCGCGGGCGATCCAGCCGGCGAGTGCCGGACTGAAGCGAACGCCCCACCACATGGCCTTCGCAATCGGCGTGAGCACTACGAGACCTTTGTTGCGCCTGATCGCCGAGATCGCCGCGACAGCAACCTCTTCTGCAGTAGTCGTGAGCAACGCCGGAATCACCGGAGCCCGTTTGTGGGGCTCCGGATCGGTCAGCTTGTCCAGCAGGGGCGTTTTGACGGCCCCCGGGCAAAGCGCGGTCACGCCGAAATTATCGCGATGATAGTCGTTGCGCAGGGCCAGGGTGAACCCGACCAGCCCAAATTTACTGGCTTGATAGACCGGCAGCTTGGGATACGGAACGAGGCCCATGATGCTGCAGAGATTGAGGACGTGCGCTTCCTCGGCATTCAGCAAGGCGGCGAGCAGGCCGTGCACGATCTGCATCGGCGCCAGGAGGTTAACCGCCATTTCCTCGCGCCATTCCGTCTCCGTCGCAAAGTGGAACGCGCCGAAGCGCGCAACGCCTGCGCAGTTGGCAAGGATGTGCACTTGATCCCATAGCGCAAGCACCTGACTGATGGTTCGTGCGATCTCCTCGGCAACCGCAAGATCGCAGACCGCAAACCTGGCCTCGACGCCGTAGGCAGCAGCCTCCCGGACCGCGGCGGTCAACCCCTCGACGTTGCGGTCAATGAGGAACAGCGTGGCACCTTCGGCGGCAAGCGCGCGTGCAACCGCCCGGCCAATGCCGGATGCCGCGCCAGTGACAACGGCCCTTCGCCCGCAGATGACCCGCATCGCATCATCCTGCTTCGCACGCCCACGCAACACGCACGCTACACCGGGTAAGGCAGGCGGACGTTGCGGAATGTTTCAAGTATGCGCCTGTGATTGCCTGAAGAACCAGGGCAGGCACGCGAGAGCTCGACAAGATTTACGCAAGTAATGGGTGAGGCATGTCGCGTTTTGATACGCCACGAGCCGCCCTCCGCCGATGCAGAACCAGCTACGAGAACTCGTGTCGCAGACATGTATCACAAACGGCACCACCCCGGTTGTTCGCGGCGAAGATAAAGGATACCGCTTGCCGCGACTGATTGAAAGTCAACGAGAAGAAGCGGACCGGTCCGCGCTCCTCGTAGCCCTGAAGGCCGGTATCCTCACGGGTAAGTTCTTCCCTTGCGCGGCCTGCCTTCCAGCCCCGCGTGACGCGCCTCGATGTGCGGTCCCTCCGGCAGCATTGTGAACACGGATTCAATGGTCGTGTAATCGAAGTATCCGAGCCGGGCGAGCGGACGAATTTTCAGAAGATCCAGCTTGCCGTCGCCCGTGATGACGTCATCGCGAATGTGCACACCAACCACCCGCCCGATGACGACATGATGAACCTGATCGACCGCGTTTCCTGGCAATGCCAACGAGCCATGAAACTTGCACTCGAGGTGAACCGGCGACGCGGCGACGCGAGGCACCTTCACCATTCGAGAGGAAATCATCTCAAGGCCGGCCACCACTGCCTCGTCGGTACCGGGCGGTAGAAATTGCGACGTGATGTTGATTGCATCGCGCAGTTCGTACGTCGCCATGTTTACGACGAACTCTCCGGTGTCGGTGGCATTTCTGACGCTGTCCTTGCGACGTCCGCTGTCGGGAAACGAATTTCCGGAGAACATGACGTAAGGCGGATCGTAGCCCACGTTGTTGAACTGGCTATACGGCGCGAGGTTTACGAACTCCATCGCGGCTGATTGTCGAAATCCAGCCGATCGGCCGCGGCACCACGATGGATTTGTAGGGGTTGAACGGCAGGCCATGATTGTCCTTGTCCGGTTCATAGAACATCGCCGTTGTCCTGATTTGCCGTCAGTTCGTAGGTTTGCCGACAATCCGGATGATGGCAGCTAGCCTGGATCGCTGCTCCTCGATGGCCGCGGTGAACTCGGCGGGCGTGCTTTGGCGAAGCAGTTGGCCCGCCGCACGCAGCCGCTGCTCTACGGCTTGATCGGCAGCGATCTGGCGAATTTCATTCGAAATGCGCTCCCGACGGTCGTCCGGCATATCACCCGGCGCGAAAACACCAATAAGCCCCTCAAAGGTGAAGTCGGGGTATCCGGATTCAGCAACGGTCGGAATGTCCGGCCAAAGTGCCGAGCGTGCCTTGTTGGTCACGGTTAGAACCCGAATCTTGCCTGCTTGTGCCAGCGGCGACAGCGCCGTCATTGCGGTCGCGAAGACGTGAATTCGGGCTTCGGCCAAGTCCTGAAGTGCAAGATTTTGATTTCGGTAGGGGACCTGGGTCATGTCGAGTGTGGCGGCCTTGAGGAATCCGGAAATCAATACTGGAAATGCGCCGCCACCCGTCGCCCAGTTCAGCTTGCCGGGCCGGGCGCGCGCATATTCGACAAACTCGGGCAAGGTCGCGGCTTGCAAGGAAGCCGGCACGGCAATCGCGCCGAACGTGTTCGTGATCGCTCCGACCGGAACGATGTCGCGAGCCGGATCATAGGACAATTTCTCCTGAAGGAGTGGATATACCGCGATCGGCGCGGCCGGCGCGAACAGCAGCGCGTGATCGTCTCGCGCCGCTGCAAAGGCTGCAGTCCCGGTGAGCCCCTCAGCTCCCGGAAGATTTTCGACGATGACCGGTTGCCCCCAGCGCGCCGCCAGGCGTTCCCCAAACACGCGGGCAGCGATGTCCGGCGAGCTGCCGGGTGGAAATGGGACGATCGCCCGGACGGTCCGTTGTGGCCACGATTGCGCGAAAGACGGTGTTGACAGCGCCAGAATGCCTGGAATGGCAAGGACGGACAACAGCAAACGCTTTTCCAAACATGACAGCCTCCCTGTCGAATGGCCGGTAGACTACTTGCATCCCTGACCGTGTAGGTCCGAATCCCGGGTCTCCTGCGCCAGATTTCCTTCGATCACGCGGATCAGCAGGCTGATCAGAATCTTTCTCTCATGCGGCGCAATGGGTGCGAGTACGCTCTCGTTGGCCGCGAGATGCACCGGACGTATCCGCGCGTATAGCTTCTCGCCTTTCGGAGTCAGGCATAGAGAGTCGCGCGCGCCGATCAGCGTTATTCACTTGGCGTTCGACCAAACCCTTTTTCACGAGCTGTTCGACCAGCAGGCTTGCGGTATTACGATCGACATTCAGCCGATGGGCGAGCGCGCTTTGCTCGATACCCGGCTTGCCCGTCGTCTTGCTTAGGTGGATCAACCCTCCGTATTGCAGCGGAGTGAGCCCGGCGGGGCCAACAACTTCGGAGGTCTTGGCAACACATAGCTGGTGAAACCGCCGTGCGATGGCGGTCGGCACGCCATGCCATGGCGGAGTCACATTCGCCATCTGGACAATGCTGGCAGAGGTTTTTTCGATCGTCTTCATCATGATATAGGATAATACAATGTAATGATCATCATATCACATGAGTAACTGCCGTCAAGCCCACGCGATGACGATCGTACGTTCAAATTTGGATTCGGGCTCCACGCCGTCAGCGTTTCTTAAAACACACCCGTGATGTCGAGTGACTTCAGTGCCATGTCGGCCATTGGCACGGAAGCGAAGTGCTCGAAGGTCCGCTTTTGTGCCGCTTGTGGGGGGAGAGCGGACATTCCTTCAACCGGGCCAAAAACGACGCGAATGACCCTGGCTGTGTGAAAACGCTGCGCCTGATGTGATTCGCGCGATATGATTCCCGCGCGATTTGCGGGGGATGCGATGAGGCGCTTCGTTGAGGGTGCGGATCGTGGGCAGAGCATGCTTTTTCCTGAATGCCTGGAAGACTGGATCGGCGAGGACAATCCGGTTCGTGTGATCGATGTCTTTGTCGACGAACTGGATCTGTGGCAGCTTGGGTTCGGCGGGGTCGATCCCGAGATAACCGGTCGGCCTTCGTATCATCCGTCGGTACTTCTGAAGCTCTACATCTACGGGTATCTCAATCGGGTCCAGTCGAGCCGCCGGCTGGAGCGCGAGGCCGGGCGCAACGTCGAGGCGATGTGGCTGATGGGGCGTTTGGCTCCGGACCACAAGACGATTGCGGATTTCCGCAAGGACAACGGCGGTGCGATCCGCAAGGTGTGTGTACGCTTCGTCGAACTCTGCCGCGAGATGGGCGAGCTGACGAAAGCCAGCGTTGCCATCGACGGCAGTAAATTTAAAGCCGTGAACAACCGCGATCGGAACTTCACACGCGCCAAGGTGGAGCGGCGTCGGGCACAGCTTGAAGAGAGCGTTGCGCGGTATCTCAGCCAGCTCGACACGGCCGATCGGCAGGAGCCTTCTGAGACGCTCGCGCTCAAGACGACGCGTCTCAAGGAGAAACTCGCGAAACTCGAAAGTGAGATGCAGCGCCTCGCGGCGATCGAAAAACGGATGCTGGCCTCGCCCGACCAGCAGATCTCGCTCACCGATCCTGACTCCCGCTCGATGGCGACGAGCGGGCGCGGTTCAGGCGTCGTCGGGTACAACGTGCAGGTCGCGGTCGATATCGAGAACCATTTGATTGTGACGCACGAGGTGACGAATGTGGGCTCGGATCGCTCACAACTCGCGACCGTCGCAAAGGACGCGAAGACTGCTCTGCAAACGGAGAAGCTCGAAGCGGTCGCCGATCGAGGCTACTTCAGCGGCGAGGAGATCCTGGCGTGCGAGGAGGCAGGCATCACGGTGACGCTGCCAAAGCCAATGACCTCGAACTCAAAGGCGGAAGGGCGCTTCGGCAAGCAAGACTTTCGCTCCCTGGCCGAGGAGGACGTTTACACTTGTCCTGCCGGCGAAAGGCTCACCTATCACTACACGAACGAAGAAAATGGATTGGTCCTGCGCCGCTACTGGACCAACGCCTGCCGGAGCTGCGCCCTCAAGCACTGCTGCACAACCGCCAACGAGCGACGGATCACCCGCTGGGAGCACGAACACATTCTCGAGGCGGTCCAGCGCCGGCTCGACGAGCACCCGGAGAAGATGCGTCAACGTCGCGAGACCGTCGAGCACCCCTTCGGCACGATCAAGGCCCGGATGGGAGCGACCCACTTCCTGATGAAGACACTGAAACGGGTCAGCACCGAAATGGCCCTGCACGTGCTTGCCTACAATCTCACGCGCGTCATGAACATGATGGGTGTCCGACCGCTGCTGGCGGCGATTTAGGCATAATCGTCGCAGACATGTGCCCGTATCCGGTCGCAGAGCCGCTCAAGAGCGCTGGAACTGGAATCCGTATCAGGAGCCCTCCAGGCAGAAAAGGCCGCTAAACACGGCAAGATGACCAAACACGGCTACTTCGCCAAAATCGCGAGTTGTCAGTCCTTCTGCCAAGGCGTTTTCACACAACCAAGACCCTAACCAGTCATCGACTGGTGGCCTCATTCCGCTTTGATGTTCGCCGCCTTCATGATCGGCCACCATTTTTCGATCTCGGCTTTCTGATACGCGGCGAGCGCCTCTGGCGTCTGCTGCTCGGGCGGCGGCAGTTCCTGACCCATGTCGAAGTAGCGCTGCTTGACGGTCGCGTCGGCGAGCGCTTCACGCACCGCGCGGTTGAGCTTCGAGACAACGTCGGCGGGCGTACCCTTGGGCAACCAGAGTCCGTGCCAGATACCCATGACCAGACCGGGTATGGCCAGTTCCTCAAAGGTCGGAACCTCCGGCGCCGCGAACCAGCGCGCCTTGGCCATCACGGCATAGGGCTTGATCTGGCCGTTGCGCACCCACGGCAAGGAGTTCCCCGCAAAGTCGCACATGAAGTCGACTTGACCGGCGACCAGGTCTTGCATCGCCGGCGCGCCGCCGCGATATGGTACAAACTGGAACTTGGTGCCGGTCGCGTTCTGGATGTAGATGCCGCACATGTGCGAGCCGCTGCCGACGCCGACCGTTGCGGCAGTGGCCTTGTCGGGATTGGCCTTAAGCCAGGCGATGAACTCCTTAAGGTCGCGCGGGGTAAGGTCCTTGTTCGCCACCACCCAGAGCGGCGAATTGGCCAGGAAGGCCACAGGCTCCAAATCCTTCAACAAGTCGAATTGCAGCGGAATTATCGCGCCGCTACCGACATGGCTCGCCCAATTGCCGAAACTCAACGTGTAGCCATCGGGCACGGCGCGCGCCACTCGCGTCGTGCCGATGCTGCCGCTGGCGCCGGCGACATTTTCGATCACGATCGGTTGACCGAGCGTGGTCTTCATGTGCTCGGCCAAGACGCGCGCCAGCGTAGTGGTCGCGCCGCCCGCCGGGAACGGCACGATCATGGTAACCGGCCGCGACGGATAGGCTTGTGCCCTAGCGACGCGCGACGCTGCTGGCAGCGCGGCAGCACCCGCGGCCAGCTGCAGAAATTGCCTACGGTGGGGAAGTTTCATTGGCATCCTCCTCCCTGATCGCCTTTTATTGCACGCGTGTAAATGGGCGTGGGTGCGCGAGCGTGGATAGACCGCACAAATGATGGTCTGAGTAGGATGCCCGCCGACGGCATCAGCCTGCCGCCAAAAAGGGGGGGACTTCGGCACATCCCGCTGGGGCGGCTCGAGGGTTAGGCTACATCAACTACACGATTGGCGGAAGCGGGCATGACCGCTTGTGGCAGATAATGTTGCAAAAGGATTTTGCGTGTCCGAGCGAGCAACATTGATTCAAGATCAGGCGCCAATACGCAATATTGATTTAACAATCAACTCGTCCCATACCGATTGTTGCGCATTTTTGCCCGCAAGCTACTCCTTGCCGACTTTTGCAACACTATCTGCACTTCTCGGACATCCCGCAATGTCCGGTTTAAGTCTGCACAGCGCGCCATAGCGGACATCGACCACGTCGCTGCTCATCAGGCCCGCAAGCTACTCCGGCCGCTCAGCTGTCAGAGCTTCGAGCTTCGCGAATGGGTTTCTTTGGTCGTTTCACCCTGTGGGCACCCAGGTCTCCTCTCGGGCTTTCGCCATTTCATGCCTTTGTGAAACTCTTAGTAAAAAAAACGGGCCGCGCATGCAACAAACTCGCAGTCAGTGCGTTCCAAACTCGAAGTAAGGGGTGAGCTTCTCAGACTGACCGCAATCGATGCGCGTTTTCCTGGCATTATTTTTGGTGTGGACGCTGGCGGCGACGCTCTGCGGAGGGCGGAAGTCATGGCCACTTGCCTGCAGCGGACCTGTCGCCGTTTTGATGTGTTGGGTGATCTGGTATCAGGCACAAGGTTGGCCGGTGACGAGCGACCCTGCGATCGATCTTGGGTTTTTTACGCTCGTAACGTCCCTCGGTTTCGTCGCTGGAAAGCTCGTTCGCAAGGTTATCTTCATGCTTCCGGTGTTACCCGCGACGCGCAAACAGCGCCATGAGGGAGTAATGCTCCGGTTTGAAACTGAGACAATTCCGATCACGATTGATCAGAAAGTGTAAAGGACGCACAGCATGGAAACCGGCACAGCAACGTTGGAGGCGGCACAGCGCCGCCCCTCCGAGCCGGGAGAATTCTTGACCAAGGCGGTCGCATGTTTCGTGCGAGCGACGAGCTTTGCTCGTCTCGATCCTTATCTTGAACGCGTCTACAGCGACATTGCCGAGCACTGGCTATTTCTCGCCGAACATACCGAACAAAAAGACAATTGATTTTTGCATCGGGTGCGGGCGGCGCAGTTGCCGATTTCGCAAACCATCGCGTTGATGCACAGGGCGCTTGCGGAGGCAGCTAAGCGGCTGGACGGCAGAATTTCTCTTCCCATTCTGCGAGGGTCAGGGGCCGATCGCTGATCGCATCGATCACATTGCTGGTTCTATTTTCAGCGCGATCGGCCCAATGTCCTGAAAGCTTGGCCTTCACCGTAAGCGCAGCGACAGCCGCCGCATGCTGCCGCTTTGCCATAGCCTTGACCTGGATATCGGAGGTTGCGGTTGGCATCGCTGCGGCGAGCTTTGCGCTCTCTGGACGACAGGATGAATGAAGGGGATCGCTGTTCGAAACGGCCTTCGCGTCAACTCGATTGCGTACACGTTGACGATGAACACGCTGCCGGTAGCATGCTCGCCACTATCGGTCAGTGTCGCACCGCCGAGCACTAGGATGGATTTCTGACGGTCCGGACAAGCCCGGTGGATCTGCGTGTGATGTTCGTGCAGCACGGCGGTGTCCCGCGTATCGACGCAGGTGATCGTCCACAGCATCCCGGCTCTCCGATCTCACGACCCGGAATTTGTCGTGGCGACACAATCCATCTCCACATCAAACGGCCCGGGCCATGACGGCACATGCAGGAAAATGCGGGCAGGCGATTCGCTCGGGAAGTAGCGCGCGTAGACTTCATTGAACGTGGCGAAGTGCGAGGGATCAGGCGTGCAATAGACATTGCACTTGAGCACTTGTGCCAGCGAGGACCCCGCCGTTTCCAGACAGTGTTTCATCTGATCGAGCACGATTTCAGCCTGGCGCTCGAACGGCAGCGGCTTGATGTCGCCGGTTTCGGGATCAAAGGGCGGCAGGCCAGACAAATAAACAAGGCCGTTGGCGACGATCACCGGATAGATCGGGCCTTTGCGGCGCCGTTCCAGATAGCTCGATATTGGCTCCACGCGTAATCGCTTGAGCATGTCGCGCCTCCTGTCGATTGAGGTCGCCACGCTACCGCGCCGCACCTCTCGGATGGTTCGGCTGATGCCGAACTGTCGCTGCTTGCCGAGCCTAATCGCGCCACGATAGAATCGCCCATGGTCGCGGCGGCAAACATGGTCGAGGTGGCGGCGCTGGTCGGCGACACCGCGCGCGCCACCATGCTGTCCGCGCTGATGGGTGGGCAGGCGTTGACCGCCAGCGAGCTCGCCGCGCACGCGCGAATTTCCAGATCCACCGCCAGCGGGCATCTGAAGAAGCTGGTCGGCGCCCGGCTGCTCGCGGTGACATCGAAACGCCGCAACCGCTATTATCGCATCGCATCGCCGCTGGTGGCCACGATGCTGGAAGGCATCAAGGTCGTGGCTGCCATTGAGGTTCCACCCCGTTATCAGCCGTGTTCGACGCAAGATAACCGATTACGTTTCGCGCGCACCTGTTACGATCATTTAGCAGGTCAACTGGGGGTGGCTATCGCCGACGCCCTTGTTTCCAAAGGATACGTCGTCCTCACTGATGACGGTGGTGAGGTGACGGAATCGGGTGCACATTTCCTTTCTGTCTTCGGTGTTGAATTAACATCGAAATCTCCGAGCAGGCGAATTTTCTGCCGACCGTGCCTCGATTGGAGCGAACGCCGATATCACGTCGCAGGTCTCATCGGTGCGGAAATTTGGCGACGCTGTCTGGAGCTTGGTTGGCTTAGGCGCGACCGTGATACGCGGGCGTTACGAGTGACCTCAATCGGGCAAATTGGCTTGCGCGACATGTTCGGCATAAGCCTGAACTATGGCGGTCGCGTCTCTGGAAGTCCGTAGGTTGCATCGCCTCAGGACCGCCTGCGACGGGACATGCAAGTTCGACGGGAAGACAATGGAACATCACATCGACATCTCCTGGAATGAGGTGTGGACAGGCACCACGCATTTGAGAGACGTGAAAAGAGACGGCGATCGATTGATTACACGAGCCATCCCGCGCCAAACGTCCGCGACGGCAAGATGAGCGGCACTATGTTGGTGCGGGAGAAGGTGAAGTAGGAAACTGCCGGATCTTCTGATGGCGCAGCTCGGCGAACGTCGCCCGCAACGTCAGCTCGCGGCCGCTACTGGTGCGCCAGCCCGCCGTCGACGAGGAGGGACTGGCCGGTCAGGAAGTCGCTCGCCGGGGATAGCAGATAGGCCATGAGACCGACGACGTCGGACGGCATGCCTGACCGGGGCACGATCTGGCGCGCGACGACCGCGGCGACCGCGTTGTCGGTCTGGCCCGGATTGTCGACCTCGGTGAGAATCTGGCCAAGGGTGATCGCGTTCACCGTGATACCGGTGCCCGACAGCTCGCGGGCCATCGAACGCGTCATGCCGACGAGTGCCGCCTTCGAGGTCACATAATGAAGATAGTTCGGCAGGCCGAGATGCCATGTGACCGATGAAATGTTGATGATACGTCCCCAGCCTGCGCGCCGCATTGCGGACGCCACAGCCTTCGCGGCGTTGAACGAACCCCCGACATTGACGCGCATGACCGCGTCCCACTCCTCTGAGGGGATTTCCCAAAACGGCCGCCGCGCAACGGCCGCGTTGAGGGCCGCGTTGTTGATCAGGGCATCGATGCGGCCGAACGCGTTGAGTGCTGCATCGGCCATGGCGTTCGTCGCATTGGGGTCGGTTACGTCCGTCGCGACCGCCAAATGGGGGCCGCCGCGGTCGGCGATTTCCGCGGCTACCGCGGCCCCCGCCGATTTTGACAGCTCGGCGACCACGATATGGGCGCCGCCGCGGGCGAGGAAATGAGCGTAGGCTCGGCCGAGCCCTTGGCCCGCTCCGGTAATGACGATCACGCGACCGGCCAGATCGATCGTCGGCAGCGGGCCCGTGATCAAATCCTCGAAGCGTCGCATTGGACTTCCGGCGGCGATGACTGGATACGGGGCAGCAGGACCTGGATTGAGCTGGGCGACATCTCAGCGAACCGGGACGTGAGCACGTTGAACTCCCTGCGCATCACCCGACTGTCCTGCGGAAGCGAATCTCCCCGCTCGACGCGCCGTTTCCGGATAAACACCCAGACCAGCATTGCTACCGCTATGGTTGGGGCATAAGCAGCCGCGAAGATTGCCAATTCCGGCTTATTGAGGATCGTCGTTGCGACCAGCGCGGTAAGCACGACATTCTGGATTACAACTTCAACCACAATCGTAAATCTTGTGGCGGCATCCAGCCCGAAAGCCGCAGTATAAAAATACGCGATGACTATCAGCGCGGCACAAAACATCAGTCCGGCGAGTGCGATATCCGCCAGGTTTTCAATCAGTGTATTCCAGGAAACAATGAAGACGATAAGGATCGTCACCAGCATCAGGATGCCGATCAAATTCCGAACCAACAGCTCATTCCTGGTCGACCAATCCGTCCACTTCCAGCGAACAAACATGCCGATGCCTAACGGGACCAATGTCAGCGCAAAGATCTGTGCGATCGTGGGCAGTATGGGCAGTCTTACGGTGGCTGCCTCGCCGGCGAGAATCTGGAACCCCAACGAAGTGATGAACGGCATGGTCAACAATGCCAGAACACTGTTGATAGCCGTAAGGGTGATCGACAGTTCCACGCGGCCCCATGCAACGAAGACCATGCTGTTCGAAAGTGGTCCGGCAGGGGCCGCCGCCAGAAGAACCAGACCCAGTGCAACGACTGGGTTTCCGCGAAACAACCAGGCAACCGAAATTCCAATGACTGGCAGCAGGATCAAATGACCGCTCAGGCCAACCAGCACTGCTTTCGGCCGTTGGAAAAGTCGCTTGAAGTCATCAAGCGTCAAACCCATGCCCATGCCGATCGTGAACAGAAATACAATCGGAGGCAGTGTAAGTCCCAAATAGCTTGGCATGTTTACACCCTCCTGGCCGAAAAGGCCTGGCTATGCCCCGGTTCTATCTGTTCTGCCTGGACCGGCAGCGATTCCGTGGTGCGTTTGTTGTCTTTGTAGACATCGCGGCTTGGAAAGATCGCTGAAGATTATTGAGTGAGTTTTCACCAAAATAAGTGAAAAATCATATATTGTCAATCGGTGGGGTGAGCCGGAGAAAGCCGCCACCTGGCCATCTCTGAACTGAAACGCGCTGCATTGCGGGGCGCTGACGCGGCTGGAACCCACCCAGCACGATAATATCGATCATTCCGCCGCCGCATCGCCGCGGCGCGGGCGCTGGCCGACGTCCACGATATTGGCACGTACGCGCGCAAGATACTCACGCAGTTTTTGCTGTTCGACATCGCTTAAGGTGCTCAGCGCCCGCTCGATTTCGTCGCGCGCAATCTTCGAGCACTTGTCGTAAAGCCGGCATCCGGCCGGCGTCAGCGAAACTTCGACCGAGCGGCTGTCGACGCTGTTGCGCCTGCGGCGTACAAATCCCTCGTGCTCGAGATTTTCGACTACGCGGCTGAGCGCGCTGCGTTCGAGCACCGCCAGCTTGGCGAGTTCGTTGATCGTCAGAGCGTTCCGTTCGCCCAGATGCGCGATCACCCGCCATCGCGAGGGCGTAAGGTCGCCAGGCGCCGTATTGACGATGTTCGCGTGTATCAACGCCACGATCTTCGCCATGTCGAAGAGCGGATAATCCAGAATGCGAAAGGGGCGTACGGTGGGCTGTTTCGGCTTGCTCATGGCGCGCAACAAAAGCCCAGCCGCAGCGTTGGCGCAAGCGGTCATTTCCCGACATGCCGCAGCTCATTCGGCACGCCTCATACCCGGGTCACCGGCCTATCGGGCCGCGAGCCTGGCAGCGATCTTCGGCCACTCTGCCGCACCCATATCCTTCATGCGTTCGAGTTGACCGGCCTCGTAGTGATCGAGAACGCCCGACTTGAAGGAATTCCGGCATCGGGCACGCTCGAACCACGCTGCGGCCCCGGGTGCATCGGCCAGGAAGCCGTTCCAACCGAACTGATCGATCATCTGAAAGTAGGGGACGAGCGCGGCGTCCGCGAGGGTAAACCTGTCGCCGACAATCCACGGGCCGCTCGCAAGCGTGGACTCAAGATTTGCGATCGTTTGTCGAAACATGGCGATGGCGTCGGGAAAGTCGTCGCTATCGATGCCTTGCTCGACCCAACGTCGATGGCGTTTGCGTCTTTCGCGGTCAGGGATGCGTTCCAGGAGCGCCATGCGTTCGTCTTGCGGCTTCTTCAGCATGCCGGGGCGCATGACCAGGGTCCACATGAGGGCCCCGGCGGCGTAGTGCAGCCGCTCGTCGACGTGCTTCATCCAGGAGCGCATACGCGCGGCCACCAATGGGTCCCGGGGTACGAGCGGGGTCTGCTGAAAACGTTCGTCCAGATACTCGCAAATGATTGAAGATTCGCAGATCGCCACGCCGTCGGCGACCAGCGTCGGTAACACCCCGACGGGGTTCAGCTTCAGATACCACTCGGACAAATTCTCTTTGGCGGGAAGGTCGACAAATTTGGCGACGTAATCGGTGGCTTTCTCCGCGAGCACGATGCGGACCTTCTGCGACGCCGGTGACACGGGGTGATGATAGAGCTCGATCATGTCATTGCTTCCCATGTTCCGACTGCGGCCAGAGCGGTGCTCCGGGCAACGTCAAAAATGAATGAGCCGTGTTGCGATGCGGCCGAAGGAGCGGGGACACTGCTGACCTGAACACGGGCATGGGAACCGCAATGGCTTCGG
Organism: uncultured Alphaproteobacteria bacterium; assembly: GCA_963833605.1. Taxonomy (GTDB): domain Bacteria; phylum Pseudomonadota; class Alphaproteobacteria; order Rhizobiales; family Xanthobacteraceae; genus JAFAXD01. The sequence continues at coordinate 180,248 of CAWHYZ010000017.1, read as the reverse complement.
CCATGAGCCGTCTTCTATTCGAGCTCATGCCTTGATGAGCGATTTACCCGGAACGGTTTTACACGGTGTTCTGGTAGGTTGACAATAGGTGATTTTTCACATATCAATTTAGGTGTAAATTCACTCATATTTGCGCCACAACACCCCTTGCGGAGGCTGCAATGAAGTTCAGTTATTTTTCGAATGCCGACAATACCTACAAAGGCAACAAGCGCACCGCCAACGAGCTGCTGATGCAAATCGCCGACCAGGCCGTTTATGCAGAAGAGCTCGGCATGTACTCGGCCTGGATAGGCGAACATCATTTCAACGAGTTCGGGGTGAATGCCTCGCCGGAAATCATGCTCACCGTCGTGGCCGCCAAGACCGAACGCATCAGGCTGATGCCGGCGATCACGGTGCTGCCGTTGCATCACCCGCTGCGCGTTGCGGAAAACTGGGCGACCATCGACCTCATCAGCAACGGGCGCGTCGAATTTGCGTGCGGACGCGGCTTTGACAAGCACGAATACGATCGATTCGAGGTCGATTTCGACAGCAATGCCCAGATGCTCGACGAATCCTTGGACATCATTCGGCGGGCATGGTCGGAGACCGGCCGCTGGTCGCACAAGGGGGAGTTCTTCGCTTTCGAGGATGTGGAGATCGTGCCGAAGCCGGTGCAGCGCCCGTTGCCGATCTACGTTGCCTGCTTCTCGCAGCCAACCGTCGATGTAACCTGTCGCTACGGCTATAACATGTCGATTGCGCCGTTCGCGGCAGGCCTCGCGTTCGGCGGCGTCGACAAGATGATCGCTTACTACCGGGAGAAGTGCATCGCCAATGGCCACCAGGCCGGGGTCGTGAGCTCGTCAATCTTCCTGCACTTTGCCGACACGCCCGAGCAGGAGCGGGAGGCGCAGCAGCGGCAGGTCAGGTTCTTTCTCGAAAACAGCCTGCCGTCGATGAAGACGTCAGCCAAGGCAAAGACCAAGTCGTACGACTATTTTCACGACATGGCTTCGCGGGTGAGCGCACTCAAGCCCGAGGACCTGGTGTCGGGCATGGTCCTGCTTGGCGGTACGCAATCGATCATCGATTCAGTGGGCCGTTTTGTAGACCTGGAACTCGATGAACTGGGTCTCTACGTCAATATCGGCCTGAAGGATCATGAGCAGACCAAGGACGAAATGCAGCGGTTCATGGAAGAGGTGGCGCCGCGTTTCGCTGGCCCGCATATGACGACCAGGCTTGCCGCCGAGTAGCGCGAGCGTAAGCGCTGAGCGACCGGACGTCCGGCGGAACGATGAGGCAGTGGGCTACCTCGCTTGCCCCTCGTTGGGCGCCATGCCAGCATGCGATTTGACCAGGACACGCCCAGTCCATGATCGAGAGCGATTTTATTGTTTGGGACGAACAGAATTTCGACGCCGAGGTCCTGAAGCGACCAGGTCTGGCGGTCGTCGACTTCTGGTCCCAAGGTTGCGTGCCTTGCAAGCAATTGACGCGGGTGCTGATGCAGCTCGCAGCCGAAATCCCGCAAGGTGTGCGGATCGGCACCGTAAAGGTCAACGACAACCCCATACTCGCGGAGCGCTTCGCGGTACGAGCCTCACCCACGCTGCTGTTCTTCAAGGACGGCGCATTGGTGGAAACGCGCACTGGCGTGGATCGTCGGCAAGTCCTGAAGAAACTCATTGAAATGCATGCATGAACCGCGGCGGCCTGCTGCTACAGGAGTCTTTGGAGATATGGCCAACATCACGATGCTGGATATCGAGCAGCTTCGAACGACGAAGCTGCGCCCTTACATCGAAAAGTGCTTGGAACATCGCGCACCCGATCCCGGTTTCCATGCCGTGATGGGCCACAACCTCGATCTTGCCGAGGCGATGTTCGTGGCCTGGGACGCGTGCTTCAATAAGGGCCGCATTTCGCACACCATCAAGGAAGTGATCCGCGTCCAGCTCTCGCGGATGGCGGCCTGCACCTATTGAGGGAATGTTCGGTCTGCTTCGGCGAAGCGACAGGGACTGTCCGAAGAGCTGCTCGACGAAGGCGTCGGCAATTACGCTTCGAGCGAGCGGTTTTCCGCCGCCGACAAGCTGGCATTGCGCTACAGCGAATTGATGGCGACGGATCCAGACGCGATCGATGATGCGTTCTTCGACGCCTTGCGGCTGCATTACAGCGAGGAAGAAATCGTAGAGCTCGGCGCCTTCATCGGCTTCAATCTCGGCTATCACACGTTCTTCGGAACGTTGAAGTTCTATCCGCTGTTCTCGCCCGACGGACGGCTGCTGACGCAGGCCGAGTTGGAAAAGATCTACGGAGCTGCCCCTGGTTCCCTGAATCCGGCGGAGGTCGCGAAATGACTCGTGTCGCGCCGCTGCCGCTTGCGTCGATCTCCGACCAGGAGGTGCTTGACCTCATGGCGCAAGCCAGGGAATTGGGCGTGCCTGACGATCTGTTTCCCCGCATCGTCGCCCGCGCGCCAGAGCAGGCCAAACCGCTCATGCGTGCGCTGCTGATGAGTCACGCCGAAGGCAACGTCGACCATCGTCTGAAGGAGATCATCCGCATCCAGTTGGCGAGGTTCGCGAACGATCGATATTTCGCGGCGCTGCGTTCGCGCAAGGCGCGCCAGATGGGTCTCGACGAGGGCCGGATCGAGGCTGGCTGCCACGACTATGAGGATTCCAGTTTATTCACGGCGGCGGAAAAATGCGCGTTGCGCTACGCGGACCAGATGTTTCTCGATCCGGCCAAAGTAGATGCTGCGTTCTATGCCGAGCTCAAGACGCACTTCAGCGAAGCACAGATCATGGAGCTCGGAGCCTTCATTGCGTTTCACTACGGCATGCAATTGTTCATGCGTTCGCTGGGCGCGTCGGTCCTGCGCAGCCCCGCTTAGAGCGGGAGCCGGCTGCAACAGCTGTTTTCACTCGTATCGGGCGCTTGGTCCGACGGCCCTTGCCGCCCGGCCGCGTCAGACGCGCGGCGAGGCCGAGGCCAACCGGGTCTGCCCCCCGTCGGAGCTCCGCATTCTACGTCTTCGCCTCCACCGGCGTCTTCGCCTCCACCGGCTTCTTCCCTTTCATGACCCAGACCCACCGGCCGTCCTTGCCGAAGCCCTCGCGCGTGACCTTGATCTTGAGCGCGAGCCGCGCCTCGCGCAGCGGCCGGCACTGACTGATCGTCTGGCGCGGTTTGAGGATGCCGGCGGCGCGCGCCTCGTTCTCGATATGTGCGACCCGCGCCATGGGGGAGCGGCTCATGATCTGGAGCAGGAAACCGATGGCGTCGGTGGTCGCCGAACCGTTGGTCCGGCGCTGTGCGATCGCCGCGCGCGCGCTGAGCCCGATCGGCTCGCGTTCCCAGGCGATGGTTGCACCGCTCAGACCCGGCTTGATCTCGCGCCACGCGATGGAAAACGCAAGCGTGCCGGGGTCGGCGGCGAAATCGTTCTTGACCTGCACCAGCAGCCGGCGGTCCTCGTCACTCGGATCGGCCTGCACCAGAAACGCTGCTCTGACGTTGGCATTGAGCGCGAGTGTGCCGACGAAATCGTCATTCGGGTTGAAGTAGTTTCCCTGCGGTGGATGCACCAGCGCGACGACCGCTATGTCGGCTTGCGCTGCAAGCGTGGCCAGCGCGGCCAACTGGTCCGGCAGATCCGCGCCGCGCCCGCGTTCGCCGCCAACCGTCAGGGGCGTGATTGGGACGATGAGCAGGCGAACATTGCCGACTCCGCTGCTAAGCTCCTTCAGGGCGGCGAGATCGATGCTCGGATTGAGTGGGCGCAGTTTACGCGCCTCACTCTCGGCGGTGAACAGCTGGACCCGTTTGAGGTCAGCGCCGGCCGCCATCAGGCCGACCACGATGTTTTCGATCTCGGGACCGGTCTGCGCGACCATGAGTGCGCAGCCGTGCGGCGCATGAGCCTGGCTTGCCGGCAGGGCGCCGCCGTTGCTGACCGCGGCGGCGAGATGGCTCGCGAGCTTGGACTTGCCGCTGCCGGCCGCCCCGCCGATCAGCGTGAGCGCGCCGAGCGCGATGCGGTTCTCCCACAGCCACTGCACCGGCTCCGGCAGGAGCTGCTCCGCGCTCGACATCGCAAACCGCACCGTCTGCGCGACCGCGGCCGGATGTTGGGACGAAAGCGCGGCATTCGGGTGCGGCGCCCGGACGTGGACAGGATTTGCGGGTTGACCGGCAGACGCGGGGAGGGGGGTCGCGGGGGTGGTCATGGACGATCCTTTGGTTGAGGGCCACGGTTGGCGGGCGGTTGGACGAAAAGGCCCGAAGGGCATTGACACATAGATAGCGATGTACTAATTGTCATAAACAAACGAATTACACGAAAAATTATGAAAGGCAAGCGGTGTTTTTATGAAACGGTGCTCCCTCGGCTCCTCGGAACCATCCTCAGTGCAGGGCCCGCGTTCGCTCTCCGGGTCCATCGGACGCCCGCGCGCGGGGTTGCCCGCGGCAGCCAGAAATTGCCGAGCCAAGCAAATCGGGTGCCATGTCATCTATGGATGTCATCTATGTGGTCATCTATGGACCGGGATAACGTCCACGCGGGCGCGGCCAAGCCTCGATGACCCGATTTTCGAGGTCATCTATGCTGAAAACCGGCCTGAACGTCATTCAGAACTTCGACTATGCGCAGCGCGGACCATCACTTGCGTTTTCGATGTCATCTATGGGGAGCATGTCATCTATGGAGCAGGCAGCGTGAGCGTTTTGCATAAATCCGGTCATGCTCCGGACCGGCGATCCCGCGTTGCGCTTGCCGGGAGAGGCCCTATAGTCGGCGCGTCGTTGGTTCCCGCACTCGGGCGGGATGCAAAAGGGAATGCGGTGAGCGCAAATGCAAAGCCGCGGCTGCCCCCGCAACTGTCAGCGGCGAGCCGCCTCGATGAACCACTGGAATTCTCCGGGAAGGTCGAGGTCAGGCATTGAACCGCGAGCCAGGAGACCTGCCGGCGACCGCAACCTACCCAAGGCCCTCGGGTGGAGGGCAAATGGAGACATGACATGATCGCTCGCCTTCGCCGCGCTGCCGCTTTGGCGGTTCCGCTCTCGCTCGCCGCGGTTCCCGCCTTCGCCCATCACGTCATGGGTGGCCGCACGCCCTCGACCTTCATGGAGGGGCTTCTCTCTGGGCTCGCCCATCCGATCCTCGGTCTTGATCATCTCGCCTTCCTGGTCGCCATCGGCCTCGTGGTCGGGATCGCCGGGCTGAGCCTGCTGCTGCCGGTCGCCTTCATCATCGCCATGGCGCTCGGCGTCGTGTTGCACGCCCAGGGCATCGGGCTGCCGGCGGCCGAGTACGTGGTGGCCGCGTCGGTCGTGCTCGCCGGCATTCTGCTGGTGCTGCGGGTCGAGCTGCCGGTTCTGGCCTGGGGCGCGCTGTTTGCGGTCGCTGGACTGTTCCACGGTTACGCCCTCGGCGAGTCGATCTACGGCGCGGACCGCGCCGCGCTCGGCTCCTACCTGCTGGGCCTTGTCGTGATCCAGGGCGCACTCACGGTCGGGGTGGCACTTCTGACCCGTCGCCTCGACGCCCGCGTCGCCACGCAGGCACCGCGCTTTGCGGGCGCGCTGATCATCGTGGTCGGCCTCGCGGCGATGGTGTTCAGCCTGTGACCTGAAAACAGCGTCCGATGGCCGGCGCTATCGCCGGCAAAAGCCGGCTGACCCTCGTCACCGGCGGCGCCCGTTCGGGCAAGAGCCGCTACGCCGAGAGCCTGATCACCGGCCTGCCGCCGCCCTGGGTCTATGTGGCGACCGCGCAGGCGGGCGATGCCGAGATGGCGCAGCGGATCGCCGCGCACCAGGCCCGGCGCGCCCCCGAATGGCAAATTATCGAGGCACCGCATGATCTTGCCGGGGCTTTCTCAGGTTTTTCGGCAGCCGCTGCTGTGCTGGTCGATTGCCTCACATTTTGGTTGAGCAACCGGATGCTCGCCGCTGCAAATGTTGCGGCGGAGATCGAACAACTCGAAGCGGCGCTGGCGCGCCACGCCGGCGCCGTCGTCCTCGTCACCAACGAGGTCGGCTCCGGCATCGTGCCCGAGAACGCGCTGGCGCGGCGGTTTCGCGACGAACACGGTCGGCTCAATCAGCGCATCGCCGCGCTCGCCGACCGCGTGGTGCTGGTGGTCGCGGGGCTGCCGTTTGTTTTGAAAGGCCAATTGTAGCCCGGATGGAGCGAAGCGAAATCCGGGGACGCCCACCCGTATTCCGCTGGCGCTCCATGCGGGCTACGAACTACGCATCAACTTTCCTGTAGCCCGGATGGAGCGAAGCGTAATCCGGGAGTTGCCCACCCGCATTCCGCTGGCGCTCCATGCGGGCTACGAACTACGCATCAACTTTCCCGTAGCCCGGATGGAGCGAAGCGAAATCCGGGATGCTTTACCCGTGCGGGCTGCGAATGAAAGGAACCCCATGAGCAAACCCATCAACGACACCGAGGCGCAGCGCCATCGCGCCAAGATGGAGAAACGAAAGGCGGTGCAAGATGCCGAGGTCAAGGAAAAGACCGTCGAGAAGGGCCTGCTCATCGTTCACACCGGGCCCGGCAAGGGCAAGTCGACCGCCGCGTTCGGGCTCGCGTTGCGCATGCTCGGGCGCGGCAAGCGGGTCGGCGTGGTGCAGTTCGTGAAAGGCGCCTGGCATACGGCAGAGCGCGACGCGCTCGCCAAGTTCGGCGATCAGATCTCCTGGCACACCATGGGCGAGGGCTTCACTTGGGAGACCCAGGACCTGCAACGCGACATCGCAGCGGCCGAACGCGCGTGGGCGAAATCGCGCGAGCTCATGGCCGATCCGAGTTTTGGGCTCGTGATCCTGGACGAGCTCAACATCGCGCTGCGCTACGATTATCTCGACCTCGCGAGCGTCGTTGCGGCGCTCGCAGCCCGCCGGCCCGGGCTGCATGTCGTGGTGACCGGCCGCAACGCCAAGCCGGAGCTGCTTGCCGCCGCCGATCTCGTCACCGAGATGACCCTGGTGAAGCACCACTTCGCCGCCGGCGTGAAGGCGCAGCCCGGGATCGAGTTCTGATGACTTCTCCTCGTCATCGCCGGGCGTGGCGGGGACATCGACAAGCCCGGCCATGACGAGCGGAGGGCCTTCGGGGCGGAGCATTTTCAGGAAAAGTGGTCGCCGGTTTTCCGTGGAAAATGCGACCAATGAAAATTGCCCGCGCCCTCATGTTCCAAGGCACGGGCTCCGATGTCGGCAAGTCGCTGATCGTCGCCGGGCTGGCGCGCGCCTTCGCCAACCGCGGGCTGAGGGTGCGGCCGTTCAAGCCGCAGAACATGTCGAACAACGCGGCGGTGACCGCCGACGGCGGGGAGATCGGCCGCGCCCAGGCGCTGCAGGCGCGCGCCGCGCGGACGCCGCCGAGCGTCGACATGAACCCGGTGCTGCTCAAGCCGCAGAGCGAGATCGGCGCCCAGATCATTGTGCAGGGGCGCGTGCATGGCGTCGCCAAGGCCGCTGCCTATCAGCAACTCAAGCCCGAGCTGATGGAGTTCGTGCTGGCGAGCTTCGCGCGCCTCAAGGACGACGCCGACCTCGTGCTGGTCGAGGGCGCGGGCAGCGCGTCGGAGGTGAACCTGCGCGCGAACGACATCGCCAACATGGGGTTCGCGCGCGCCGCCGAGGCGCCGGTCGTGCTGATCGGCGACATCGACCGCGGCGGCGTGATCGCGAGCCTCGTCGGCACCAAGGCGGTGATCGATCCCGCCGATGCGGCGCTGATCCGCGGGTTCCTGGTCAACAAGTTTCGCGGCGATCCGGCGCTGTTTGCCGACGGCATGGCGCGCATCGCGCGCGCCACCGGCTGGGAGGCGCTGGGCCTCGTCCCGTTCTTTGCCGATGCGCGGCTGCTGCCGGCCGAGGATACGCTCGCGCTCGATGCGCCGCGAACCGCCAAGCCGGGCGCGCGCGTCCGGATCGCGGTTCCGATTCTGCCGCATATCGCGAACTTCGACGATCTCGATCCGCTCGAGGCCGAGTCGGCGGTCGAGCTTTTGCGCGTGCGGCCGGGCAGCGCGCTTCCCGGCGACGCGGATCTCGTGATCCTGCCGGGCTCGAAGGCGACCATTGCGGATCTCGCGGCGCTGCGCGCCGCCGGGTTCGATATCGACATCGCGGCCCATGCGCGCCGCGGCGGCCGGGTGCTCGGCCTGTGCGGCGGCTTTCAGATGCTCGGCCGCGCGGTTGCCGATCCGGATGGGCTCGAGGGACCGCCCGCAACCGTCGCCGGTCTCGGCCTGCTCGGCGTTGAAACCAGGCTCGCGGCCCCCAAGCGGCTTGAGCCCGCGCACGGTGAAACAAGTGATGGCGCCCCGTTCGCGGGCTACGAGATGCACATGGGCGTCACCGCCGGGCCCGATTGCGCGCGGCCCTTTGCCAGGCTCGCGGACGGTTCGCCGGACGGGGCGATCTCGCCCGACGGCCGCGTGGCGGGGACCTACATCCACGGCCTGTTTGCCGATGACCGCCAGCGCACGGCCTGGCTCGCACGGCTTTCGGCCGGTCCGTCGTCGCTCGCCTATGATCACATGGTCGATGACGTGCTGGACCGGCTCGCGGCCCACCTCGCCACGCACATCGATCTCGAGCGGCTGCTCAGCCTGTCGCGATGACGATCGCGCGTTCTGCCGTAGGATGGGTAGACCCCGCACTTGATGCGGGGGAAACCCATCAGGAAGGCTGAGCGATGGGTTTCGGTCGGGCGAACGGCCCGCCCTCAACCCATCCTACCAGCCAACGGCGATGACGATCGCGGCCACGATTCCCAGCAACGCGACCAGCAGCGCGTCGGCGCGGCGATAGAGCGCCAACGCGGCGCGTATGTCGGCGGCGGCGGCGTCGCGCCGGCCGTCGCCCATGGTGGCGTCTGCCACCAGCACGCCGCCATATTGGCGCGGGCCCGCAAGTGCGAGGCCGAGCGCGCCCGCCATCGCGGCCTCCGCGTAGCCGGCGTTGGGCGAGCGGTGGCGGGACGCATCGCGCCAGACTGTGCGCCAGGCACCACGCGCGGATGTGTCTTTGCCGAGCGTCGCGGCCGCAATGATGAGCACCGCCGCGAGCCGCGATGCCGGGAGATTGACCAGGTCATCGAGCCGGGCGGCCGCAAACCCGAAGGCTTCGTGACGTGGCGTACGATGTCCGATCATGCTGTCGGCGGTATTGATCGCCTTGTAGATCGCAGCGCCCGGCAGGCCGGCGATCGCCATCCAGAATGCCGGCGCGACGACGCCATCGGAAAAATTCTCCGCCAGGCTTTCGATCGCGGCGCGCGCAACGCCGGCCTCATCGAGTGCGTCGGGATCGCGCCCCACGATCTGTGCTACAGCTTGGCGCGCGGCCAGCAGGCCGGCGGTTTCCACCGCGACGGCGACGCGCGCCACGTGCGCATGCAGGCTCCGCTGCGCCAGCAGGGTGCTGGCCAGCACGGCGAGCACCAGGAGACCGAGCGGCAGGCGAAGCACGATGAACTGCAGGGCGAGCGCAATAATGCCGACAGCCGCGATCAGAATGAGCAGCGCGACGAGGCCCGCGACCCGCTGGCTAACAGCGGCATTCCACATGGCACGGCCCGTTACCTCTCCCCGCTGGCGGGGAGAGGTGACAGCGGTGCGAGGCCCTGCGTCTTCTGGAGCCGCGGGATCGTGCGCCCGGTTCATCGCGCGATCGAGCGCCGCGATGGCGCGGCCCATCCAGGTCACCGGATGGCCGGCCGCGCGCACCAGCCAATCCGGATAGCCGAGCATGAGCTCGATCAGCAGGGCCAGGAAGGCGAGCGAGGGGGCCATGTCTCTCCAGGGCGATCTTGCGCCGCTCGACCATGGCGGCGATCTCGCGTCCGCCCGGCGCATGTTTCCGGACGCCCCCGAACCTTTCATCGACCTCTCGACCGGGATCAATCCCCATGCCTACCCGGTCCCGCCGTTCGCGCCCGACGCATTCACGCGCCTGCCCGAACCGGCGGCGCTCGAAGCGCTCGCCGCCTGTGCGGCGCGCGCCTACGGGGCGCCGTCGGCCGCGCATGTGGTTGCGGCGCCGGGCACGCAGATCATGCTGGCGTGGGTTGCATCGCTGGTGTCGTCCGGGCGTGCCGTCGTGTTGGGCCCGACCTATGCGGAACATGCGCGCGCTGCGGCCCTCGCGGGGCACGCCGTCGAGGAGGCCACTGAGATCGAGCAATTGCGGCACGCGAGGCTCGCGGTCGTCGTCAACCCGAACAATCCGGATGGGCGCATCTTCGATCGTCCCACGCTGCTCGCGCTCGCCGACGCGCTCGCGCGCCGGCGCGGCCTGCTGCTGGTCGACGAAGCCTTCATGGACGTTGGACCGCCCGATGCGAGTCTTGCTCCCGAGGTCGGCCGCCACAACATCGTCGTGTTGCGCTCGTTCGGCAAGTTCTTCGGGCTTGCCGGCCTTCGGCTCGGATTTGCGTTGGCGGCGCCGGAGATCGCCGCACGGTTGCGGGCGTTGCTGGGTCCATGGGCGGTGTCGGGACCGGCGATTGCGGCCGGGAGCGCCGGGCTGGCCGACGGCGCCTGGGCGCAGGCGACGAGGGTGCGGCTCGCGACCAATGCGGCTTGGCTGGAGGAAATCCTGATCAGCGCCGGTTTTGCGATCGTCGGCGGCACGTCACTGTTCCGGCTGGTGCAGACGCCGGACGCGGCGGCGCGCTTCGATCGGCTGGGGCGCGCCGGCATCCTGGTGCGGCGCTTCGCCGAACATCCGCACTGGCTGCGGTTCGGCTTGCCGGGCGACGAGTCGGCCTGGCAGCGCCTCGGCGCAGCGCTGGCCGCATAATAGCCGTCCGCTATCGCAACGGCAGCCAATCGATATTTCAACTCCGGCCGGCGCCGCCGCACTCTTGCGGCCGGACCATGGCGCTACGTCGCCGTCGAAAGGAGCACCCGATGCGCATCCCGTTTCGCACGCTTGGCTTGGCGAGTTTGATCGCCGTCTGCATGTCGTTGGGCCCGATCGCGCGCGCGAGCGCCGACGAAATGGATGGCGTGGTGCGGGTCAAGAGCGCCTACGGCATGGAGGAAACGATCGCCCGCTTGAAGCAGGACGTGGCCGGCAAGGGCATCATGTTCTTCTCCGAGATCAATCAATCCGAACTCGCGGCCAAGGCCGGCATCAAATTGCGGCCCTCGACCTTGCTGGTGTTCGGCAACCCGCCGCTCGGCACCCTGTTCCTCACGTCGAATCCGGATGCCGGGCTCGACTGGCCGGTGCGCCTCCTGGTCCACCAGGACGATGCCGGCAATGTCTGGGCGGTCTACACCGATTTTGCCTGGATCGCGCGCCGTCACCACATCGCCGATCGCGACGACGCCTTCAAGATGGCGTCCATGGTGATCGCCTCCATCACCTCGGCGGTGACCGCCAAATAACCCGGCGCGCCTTCGACCGGCTCCGCGGCCACCCCCGCGGGCGATGACACGTGGTGTGAGGTTGATCGCGAGCGGTCAAAGCTGATCGCGCTGCTGTTTGCAAAAACTGATCGGAGGTCGAACAGAAACGCCCGCTTGACAAATAATAAGCAACACGTGTGTCGGATTGCCAACGTTGATCAATGCGCCTCGCAGCCGGCCGGCCGCGGGGCGTTTTGTTTTTGGTCGCGTAGCCCGGATGGAGCGAAGCGAAATCCGGGGCGAAACGATGCCCCCGGATTACGCGCTGGCGCGCTCCATCCGGGCTACGCGGCAGCCACGCATGAGGACGGGGTTGCGGCGCGTCGCCATACGCGCCGGCTATCGCACTCATCGACGAACGGTATTTCATGCGCGTCAACGGTTTCGCTTTGATGCGCGTGCGCCCGCGTCGCGGGCATCCAACACAGGAGCGATCCCGATGACCACCAAATCTGCCGCCGTCTCGCTTGCTCTTGCCGGCGCGCTCTCATCCGCGCTCGCGACGCTGCCCGCGTCGGCGCAGGAATCGACCAAGGAGAAGTGCTTCGGCGTGTCGCTGAAAGGCATGAACGACTGCGCCGCCGGCCCCGGCACCACCTGCGCGGCGACCGCCGCGTAGGGGATGCGCTCGGTCCAATATCTCCCTATTTCAAGGGCATGGTTGAATGTCATCGGGATCTCTAGAAGCTGCTTCGAGCCTGAAACAAACCTGGATTCCTGCTATTGGTGAAATGCCGATCCACGATGGAACCGATAGCTGCGCGCTATTGGACCTGGCGCCCGCACAAAGCCAGTTTGGTGGCGAAGCAAGACGCGCGAGTCTCGTGGCTGCGACCCGGGATGCACCGCGGTTGCCGGAGGAATGTCACATCGGCAGGTGCTCATGCGAAGGAGGTTCCGTTGCCTGATCCTGGTCCGAACGCAAACGTGCGGCGCGTGGTCATCATCGGCGCCGGCTTTGGCGGGCTGTCGGCCGCCGTCGACCTGAAAGGTCCGCCGTTCCAGGTGACGCTGATCGATCAGCACAACTATCACCTGTTTCAGCCGCTGCTCTATCAGGTCGCAACCGCCGCGCTGTCGCCGGCCGATATCGCCGGGCCGGTGCGCAGCGTCGTGCGCGACCATCGCAACGTCAGCGTCATCCTGGCGCAGGTATCGGGCGTCGACGCTGCCCGCAACGAGGTGCTGGCGGAAGGACGGCGCATTCCGTTCGATGATCTGATCATCGCGACCGGCGCGCGCCACGCCTATTTCGGTCACGACGACTGGGCCGCGCACGCACCCGGGCTGAAGACGATCGATGACGCAACCTACCTGCGCCGGCGCATCCTGCTGGCGTTCGAGAAAGCGGAGACCGAACCGGATCCGGCCGAACGCCGGCGCCTGCTCAACTTCGTCATCGTCGGCGGCGGCGCCACCGGCGTCGAAATGGCGGGCGCGATCGCGGAACTCGCCAAGCGTGCGCTGGCGGCGGATTTTCGTGTCATCGATCCGCGCAGCGCGCGCGTGATCCTGATCGAGGCGGGCCCGCGGCTGCTGCCGGCGTTTGATGCGTCGCTATCCGAGGCGGCGCGACGATCGCTCGAGAAGCTCGGGGTCGAGATCCGGCTCGGCGCGAGCGTGACCGAGATGGATTCCGGCGGCGTCTCGGCCGGCCCGGAGCGCATCGAGGCGCGCACCGCGATCTGGGCGGCAGGCGTGATGGCATCGCCGGCCGGCCGCTGGCTCGAGGCCGAGACCGACCGCGCCGGCCGCGTCATGGTGAACTCCGACCTGACGGTGCCCGGTCATTCAAACATATTCGTGATCGGCGACACGGCGCACCTTGCCGGGCGCGATGGCAACCTGCTGCCGGGCGTCGCCCCGGTCGCCAAGCAGCAAGGCAAATATGTCGCCAAGCTGCTGCGGGCGCGCTTCGCAGGAAAGAGCCTGCCGCCGTTTCGCTATCGCGACTACGGGTCACTGGCGACGATCGGGCGCAAGAGCGCCGTGGTGCAGATCGGCCGCTTCAAACTGAAAGGTTTTTTCGCGTGGGTGCTGTGGAGCGTCGCCCACATCTATTTCCTGATCGGCTTTCGCAACCGGCTGGCGGTCGCGCTGCACTGGCTCTGGAACTACGTGACGTTCCAGCGCGGCACCCGTCTGATCACCGGCGTCACCGGATCGCGCATGGAAGACATGGCGACGCCCAGCAAGCAACAAACGCGTCCGCCGATGCGCGGCGCCGCCTGATGCCATCGGGTAGGCTGATGACACAAACGCCGATCCAATCTCTCGAAAGCGAGTTTGAGCGCTGCCGCGACATGGACGCGTCGCTGAACGAGCGGCTCGATGCGTTCGCGAGCGCGGTACGGGCGCGCCAGCCGGCGTTTCAGGCGGCGGTCGACCGGCTGGTGGCGCGGCTGCGCGCGAGCGATGCCGGTGCGTCGGCTCCCCGGGCGGGCGAACCGATGCCGAATTTTCTGTTGCCCGACGTGTCGGGTCGCCTGGTCAGTCTCGAAGACCTGATCGAGAAGGGGCCGGTGGCGGTCACGTTCCATCGCGGCCACTGGTGCCCGTACTGCCGGATCAGCATCAAGGCGCTGGTGGAGGCGCAAGACGAGATCGAACGCGGTGGTGGCCAGATCGTTGCCATCATGCCGGACCTGGAAGCCTTCGCGGCCGAGTTCAAGACCGAGGCCGATGCGACGTTCCCGGTCCTCACCGACGTCGACAACGGCTACGCACTCTCACTCAACCTGGCGATCTGGGTGGGCGAGGAAATGCAACGGATGATGACCGGCATCGGCCGCACGCTGCCCACCTATCAGGGCAACGAGTCATGGATGCTGCCGATCCCGGCGACCTTCGTGGTCGGCCGCGACGGCATCATAAAATCCCGCTTCGTCGACCCCGACTATCGCAGGCGCGTCGCGGTCGATGAGTTGTTGGCCGCGCTGCGCGGCGCGGGCTAGCTCGCGTATTTCGACCAGTTGCAGGCGCGCAGCAGTTTCATGGCCGCACTCGCAACCGCGGTGCGCTGACGGCCGGCGACGCCGTAGAGATAGACCGTCCGCCGCAGCTCCAGACCCTCGATCGCGGTGCGCGTGAGGTTCGCCGGGGTGACGAGGCTGTTCGGCACGACGGCCACGCCGAGATTGGCTTCAACGAGCGCGATCGCGTCGCGCTCCGAGGTGACTTCGTGGCCGCGCGCGACGTTGATCTCACGGTTGCGCATGAGATCGCCAAACTCGCCGGCCTGTTCGCAGAACGTGCGCACCAGCAGGCGCTCGTTGCGCAGATCGTCGAGTCCTATACCAGAACGGGCGGCGAGGGGATGTTCACGGTTGACGATCAACCCGAAGCTTTCGGTAAACAGCGGCCAGCTGTCGAGGCGGTCCCAGGCCTCGCCGATCGGCGCCGCAATGGCGAGCTCGGCGTCGCCGCGCTTGAGGAATTCCGCGACCTCGCCTGCGGTCCCGCGCAGGAACTTCAGCTCGAGCAGGCGGAAATGCCGGCTCAGCTCGGTCACGTGCGGGAGCAACAACTCGAGATCGATGCCTTGCGACAACGCCAGCCGCAGCGCGCCGATCTCGCCGGTCTTGAGCGAGGATGCGAGCGAGCGCGCCCCCAGCGCGCTGTCGTAGCACTGCCGCAGCAACGGCAGCATGCGCTGGCCGAGTTCGGTGAGTTGCGCGTGCGGCCGCTCGCGGCGGAAGAGGTCGCCGCCCAGCTCGCCTTCGAGTTGGCGGATGGCGCGGGTGAGCGAGGGCTGCGCCACGTTGCACTCCTCGGCGGCGCGCGTGAAGTTGAGCGTGCGCGCCACGGCCAGGAAGTAGCGGACTTGGTGCATCTCCATAGCCCCTCCCTATCGAGTTGCTAGCGAACGAGTATTTCCCGGCGGCGGCGGCGCCAAGCAACATCTGGATCAAAACGTCGTCCGCAGGTCGACCAGGACCAGTCGATGAATGTCGCGGTGATGCCACGCAATAGTCTAGCTGCCCGGTCAGTCCAAGGAAGGGTCTCGGATGACCGGGATTGGAACGCCCGTTGACGATGGAGGGGCGCATTGAATGTGCGCGACCGCCATCCAAATTCGAGCGAGCGCGAAGGGTTCCGAAAATGCCAAACGGATTGGATGCGGTGACGGCCTTTCGCGACGGCGAGAACGGGCAGGTCGTTCTGGTTCTGCAGGGCGGCGGCGCGCTCGGCGCCTACCAGGTCGGCGTCTATCAGGCGCTGCACGAGGCCGGCGTCGAGCCCGACTGGGTCGTCGGCACCTCGATCGGCGCGATCAACGCCAGCCTGATCGCTGGCAACGCGCCAGAGCGGCGGCTCGAGGCGCTGCGCGAGTTCTGGTGCCGGGTCGAGTGCAATCACGTCTGGAACCAACTTCCGGCCTGGACCGGCATCGGCGATGCGATGTCGTACTGGACGACGCTGCTCGGCGGCGTGTCTGGCTTTTTCCGTCCCAACGCGGCCGCCTTCCTGGGCGCGCATGTGCCGCTCGGGGCCGATCGCGCTGGCTTCTACTCCACGGCGCCGCTGCGCGAAACGCTCGGCGAACTGGTCGATTTCACGTTGGTCAACCGGTGCTCGCCACGGCTCACGGTCGGGGCCGCGCATGTGCGCACCAGCATGATGCGCTACTTCGACAGCCGCGAGCAGCCGATCACCATCGACCACATTCTGGCGTCGGGAGCGCTGCCGCCCGCGTTCCCGGCGGTGCGTATCGAGGGCGAGCTCTATTGGGACGGCGGCATCATGTCCAACACCCCGACCGAGGTGATCTTCGAGGACAATCCGCGCCGCTCTTCGCTGATCTTTGCGGTCCACGTGTGGAACCCGGACGGGCCGGAGCCGGGCACGATCTGGGAGGTGCTGCACCGGCAGAAGGACATCCAGTATTCGAGCCGCATCGCCGGCCACATCACGCGCCTGAAGCAGGCGCACAAGCTGCGCCACGTCATCACCGAACTCGCGCGCAAATTGCCCGACGACGTGCGCAACAGCGCGGCAGTGCGCGAACTCGCGAGCTATGGTTGCGTCACGCGCATGCACGTGGTGCGGCTGCTGGCGCCGCGGCTCGACAACGAGAACCACACCAAGGACGTCGACTTCAGCCCATCCGGCATTCGCATGCGCAGGGACGCGGGTTACACCGCCACCATGCGGGCGCTCGAGCAGGCGGCGTGGCAGGGCGGATTCGACCCGCTCGAGGGCGTGATTTTGCACGAGGCAAAGCCGAACCTCGCGATGGCGGCGGAGTGAGCAGGGCGGCGCCAACGCTATCGCATTGGCAGGCGCTCCACCTCTCCCCGCTTGCGGGGAGAGGTCGACTTCCGAGCGCAGCGAAGGAAGTCGGGTGAGGGGGACTCTCAATGCGCTCAGGATTTGCGGTGACGCCCCCTCACCCGGCTCGCTTCGCTCGCCGACCTCTCCCCGCAAGCGGGGAGAGGTAGCGCTGGGGCAACGTTGTGAGCTGTCGAAGCTTGAGCCTGATGCCCTGCGCACTGTAAGACGTTGGAATGGAAAACCCGGAAGACCTCAACACGCTCGTCAAGCGTCTCCCGAAATGCGAACTGCACATCCACATCGAGGGCAGCCTCGAGCCCGAGATGATGTTCGCGCTCGCGGCCCGCAACGGTGTGCGGCTGCGCTATGAATTGGTCGATGCGCTCCGGCGCGCCTATCAGTTCAGCAATCTGCAGGACTTTCTCGACATCTACTATCAGGGCATGTCGGTGCTCAAGGTCGAGCAGGATTTCTACGATCTCGCCTGGGCCTATCTGCAGCGCGCGCACGATGACAACGTCCGCCACGTGGAGATGTTCTTCGACCCGCAGGGCCACACCTCGCGCGGCATCGCGTTTTCGACGGTCGTCGACGGGCTCTACCGCGCGATCGGCGATGCACGGCGCGACCTCGGCGTCGACGCCCACCTGATCATGTGTTTTCTGCGCCATCTTGATGAAGCTGACGCGCAGAAGACGCTCGATCTGGCGCTGCCGTATCGCGACAAGATCGTCGGCGTCGGGCTCGACTCCGCCGAAGTCGGCAATCCGCCCAGCAAGTTCAAGCACGTGTTTCGGCGCGCGCGCGACGCCGGCTTCTTCCCGGTCGCCCATGCGGGCGAGGAGGGGCCGGCGCAATACGTCTGGGAGGCGCTCGATATTTTGGGCGTCGGGCGGGTCGACCACGGCAACCGGTCGCTGGATGATCCCGCGCTGATCGCGCGGCTCGCGCGCGAGCGCATGGCGCTGACCATGTGTCCGTTGTCCAACCTGCGGCTGCGGGTGGTGCACGACCTTGCGCACCATCCGCTGCGGCGCATACTCGAGCAGGGCGTGAAGGCGACCGTCAATTCGGACGACCCGGCCTATTTCGGCGGCTATGTGAACCAGAATTTTCTCGCCGTCGGCGGTGCGCTCAAGCTCGGGCGCGACGAGATCATTGCAATCGTGCGCAACGGCTTTGACGCTTCGCTGATGACGCAGGTCGACAAGGATGCGGCGCATGCGGACATCGACCGCGTGCTGGCAAATATCAGTTCCTAGAGGTGCAAGGAATTGGGAGGCGCTCTAGAATCGTTTTTTTGCGCAGGTCCTTTTCGGAAAACCGGTATCCACTTTTCCGGGACCTGCGCCAGGGAGAGCACAATGCTGGGCAGTACGGATCGCATCATGACCACCCACGCCGGTGCGTTGCCGCGCGCGGAGCCGTTGCGGGCGCTGGTGTTCGCGCGCTCCAACGGCGAGCCTTACGACAAGGCGGCGCTGGCGACGAGCTTGCGCGGCGCCGTGGCGCAGACGGTCGCCAAGCAGGTCGAGCTGGGGCTCGACAGCGTCAATGACGGCGAGCTCGGCAAGTCGAATTTCACCAACTACATCCATGAACGCCTGGCCGGCATCGAGAAGCGGCCCTACAAGCCCGGGCAGGACACCGGGTTCACCAGCCTGATCCGCCGCGAGGTCGGCCGCTATGGCGCCTACTACAAGAAGATGATCGACCTGTTTCCGGCGGCGCAGCGGCCCAACATCGTCTGCATCGGCCCGCTGCGCTACGTCGGGCACGATCTCGTCAAGGAGGACATCGCGAATTTCAAGGCGGCGCTGGCTGGCCGGACCGTTGCCGACGCGTATCTGCCGGCGGTGACACCCGGCACCATCGAGCACTGGCTGCAGAACGAGTTCTACCCCAACGACGAAGCCTTCCTGTTCGCGATCGCCGATGCGCTGCGGCCCGAATACCAGGCAATCGTCGAGGCCGGCTTCACCTTGCAGATCGACGATCCGGATCTGCCCGACGGCTGGCAGATCTATCCCGACATGTCGGTTGCGGACTATCGCGAGTATGCCGACCTGCGGGTGGCGGCGCTCAACCACGCGCTCAAAGGCATTCCAGCCGAGAAGGTACGCCTGCATGTGTGCTGGGGCAGTTTCCACGGTCCGCACCAGGGCGACATCGGGCTCGAACACATCGTCGACATCATCTTCAAGGTGGCGGCGCGCGAATTCTCGATCGAAGCCTCCAACCCGCGCCACGAGCACGAGTGGCAGGTGTTCGAGAAGGTGAAGCTGCCGGACGGTTGCGTGCTGATCCCGGGCGTGGTCGGCCATTGCACCAATTTCATCGAGCATCCCGAGCTGGTGGCGCAGCGCCTGGTCCGCTACGCCAACTTGGTTGGCCGTGAGAACGTCGCGGCCGGAACGGACTGCGGTCTCGCGCCGCGGCTGCCGGACGGCGAGCTGACCTGGGGCAAGCTCAAGTCGCTGGTCGCGGGGGCGCGCCTCGCGTCAAAGAAATTGTGGGCGAGGGCGTAGGATGGGTTGAGCGGAGCGAAACCCATCACCAGTCCATGACGGAATTGTCGATGGGTTTCCACCGGCCAAGCCCGGTGGTCAACCCATCCTGCAGCCGACCCACTAATGCCCAGTGATTCTGGCCAGCAGCGCGTCCGCATCGTCGGGCACCTGATCGCCGCGCCAGGCGATGTACTGATCGGGCCTGATCAGCGCGAGCTTACGGCCGTAGAGCTCCTGCGCCTGCGGGACGTCGATATCGAGCACCGTCAACGGAATGCTGCGCGCTTGCGCCGCGCGCTCGAGCGCGCCCGCGTCCACTGACGGATCGAGCCGCAGCAGCGTAAAGCCGCGCCCCAGCCGGTCGAACAGCGAACTGCCCATCGCGCGCGCGTCATCGAGCCACAGATGCGGCGCGCGGCCGCCCGGGATGCCGCTCGCAGTGTACTCGTCGTAGGTTTCCGGGAAGCGATCGGGCGGCGGCTCGCCGTCCGCAATGATGATGGATGACCCGTCATAGCGCGCGCCGAGCTGCACGCCGACGCCGTCAGTGTGCTCGGGGCGCACGAAGTGATTCTTGCGCACGTAGCTGATCTCGGAGGCCGCCCGCCGTGCCGCGTCGCCGGCCGGTCCGTCGGCTTCGACGTCGGCCGGCACCACCGCGTCATGCATCAGCGAGGCGTATTTGCGCGACGCGCCGGTGTTGCGATAGCCGATCGGCTTGCGCTCGGTCTCATAGGTTGCGAGCAGCTTTGGGCCGCCCCAGCCTTGCAGCATGGCGGCGAGCTTCCAGGCGAGATTGGAACTGTCGTCGATGCCGGTGTTCATGCCGAAGCCGCCGGTCGGGGTGAACAGGTGCGCGGCGTCGCCCGCGATCATGATGCGGCCCGCCTTGTAGCGCTCGGCGACCAAGGCCTGCCCGGCGTTCCATGGATAGTGGCCGAGCACGTGCACCGGGATGTCGGCGCCGATCGAGCGCTGCACCCAGCCGGCGACCTCGTCGGTATCGACGTCGCGCCTGCCGCCTTGCGGCTTGACCAGCATCATGAACTCGTCGGCGCCGTTGAGCGCGATGATGACGCCGCGCGTGTGCGGGTCGGGGTTGACGGCCCAGTACATCCAAGCCCGCCGGTGGCCGACGAACTTCGGATAGAGGTCAGGAATCCGCATGTAGATCGAGAAGAACTGCCCGGCCCAGTAGGCGTCCTTCTTCTGCACGTCGCCCTCGTAGGCGATGCCGAGCGTCTTGCGGATCAGGCTGCGGCCGCCGTCGCAGGCGACCGCGTAGGGCGCGCTCCAGATCGCGTCCGCGGAGCCATCGGTCTTGCGCGCGTGCACCCGCACGGCGGTCTCGTCCTGGGTGAACCAATCCACCTCCCATCCGAAGCGGACATCGACGTTGGGCAGTTTGCGCACGCGCTCGAGCAGAAAACGTTCCACATACATCTGATTGACGTGAAACATCGGCTCCGGCAGCTGGTCGGTCACCGGCATCTGGCGGCGCATGGCGATGCGCTCGTCGCCGGTCGGCATCGGAAACCGGTAGATCTCATGCGTGCTCAGGCGGGTGAAATAGGCCTGGTCGAACGGATGGTCGCCCGGCAATCCGAGCCGGCGTACCGCGTCGGAGAATCCGAGCTGCCGGTAGTGCTCCATGGTGCGGGCGTTCTGCCCGTTGCCCTTGGGGTGCCAGCGCGCCTCGGTCTCGGTATTGAACAGCGTCGATTTGATTCCATAGACGTTGAGATAAAGCGCCAGCACGAGCCCGACCGGCCCGCCTCCGACGATTGCGACCGGCGTCTGTAAATCCATGGTGTCCGGCATTCCCCGCGCCGGCGCAGCATGACGGAGTTCGCCACGCCGCGAAAGGGCGGCGCGCGGTGACCTTCACGCGGGCCGTCGCGCCTCGGCTCGCTCCATGTCGATGATCAGCCAGAACGTCAGCGCCACAGCGACCGCAAGCGCCAGCGCGATGCCGGCCACGCACGCATGCCAGCCGAACATGTCGAAGAACTGGCCGAGCACCGCGCTGCCGACGAGGCCGCCGGCGAAATAGCACGCGAGATAGATGCCGCTGGCGGCGCCGCGATCCGCGGTGGCGGCCCGGCCGACGAAGCCGGTGGCGGTCGCCTGCGCGAAGAAGGTTCCGACTCCGACCAGCACCATGCCGGTCAGCACGGCGAAAAGGTTCGGCGTCAGCATGAGCGGCAGCCCGAGGCCGGCCAATGCCAACGACGACCACATGGTCACGCGCGTCCCGAGCGCCGCAACGGCGCGGCCGGCCAGCGGCGTCGTGAGAATCGACGGGAGGAACACCAGATAGACGAAACCGAGCATCATGGCGCCGACCATGAACGGTTCGCGCACCAGCACGAAGTTGACGTAGGTGAATGTGCCAATGAAGGCGAACAGGATGCAGAACGCGATTCCGAACGCCGCCCGCAGCGCCGGATTTCCAAGGTGCGCGGCCCATGCGGCGAGCGGGGAGGGTGAACTGGATCGGCTCGCCGGCATCGGCGGAGCCTTGTGCACCGTGAAGTAGACCAGCACGGCGCCCGCGAGGTTGAGCGCCGCGAAGAAATAGAAGTTCCAGGCGAGCCCGAGATGGTCGGCGACCGCAGCCGAGATGAGCCGCCCGATCAGGTTGCTCGCGACATTGCCGGTGATGTAGGCCGCGAATGCGCTCGCGGTGTCGGAGGAACTGGTGTTCTCGCCCAGATAGGCGAGGGTGAGCGTGAAGGCCGATGCAATGCAGAGCCCCTGCGCGATCCGCAGCAGGGTGAAGACTGTCAGGTTGGGCGCGCTCGCCAGCAACGTCGTTGGAATCGCCAGCACCACCAGCGCGACCAGAATGCCAAGGCGCCGGTCGATGTGCCGGCTGAAATAGGCGACACCCAGCCCGGCAATCGCCATGCCCATGGTGCTGGCGTTGACCGCAAAGCCCATTTGCCCGGGCGTGACGCCATAGTGGCGCGCGAGCGATGGAAGAATGGCCTGCGTTGCGAACAGGTCGACGACCGTCAGGAACGCGGTCAGCGCGATGACGAAGGAGCGGAACAGGACGCTGATCGGGGCACGATGTTCAGCCGTCGGGTCGAGTGCTTGCGACATCTGCGACATGACATGCTCTCCCAAAGAGGCGGGGCTGTCGTCTTGGGGCACAGCGCCCCACCTCTCCCCGCTTGCGGGGAGAGGTCGGCGAGCGAAGCGAGCCGGGTGAGGGGGCGTCTCAGCAATTTCTGAGTGCTGGGAAAGTCCCCCTCACCCGACTTCCTTCGCTTCGCTTGGAAGTCGACCTCTCCCCGCAAGCGGGGAGAGGTGGCGGTGGGGCAACGTCGTGAGCTCCACGTAAGGTTGACGCGCTCCGGCGTGGGAGCGTTGCTCACATGTGGTGGTCGCTCTGGTCGTGCAGGATGTCGAACGACAGCAAGGTCACGGTCTGGTCGCCGAGGTTCTTCCACCAGTGCGACGTGCCGCGGGTCTCGCGCGCGACGTCTCCGGCCTTGTGCACGATCGGCACCGAGCAGTTGCTGTTGTATTCGTTGATCTGGCCTTCGATGATGTAGATCAGCGCCGGCCGGTCGTCGTGACTGTGCCAGGGAACGATACCGCCCGGCTGGATGACAAGCTTGCGCACCCGCTGCATGCGGCCGTCGGCCTTGATCGGCTCCTTGGCGAGGTCGATGGTGGCGAGCACCGTGTCGGTGACGCCGGTCGCCGGCAGGTTGACGGGCTCACGGACGTTGGCCTTGACCTTGTCGGCCGGGCACTCGCCGGCGAACGCGCTGGACATGAAGGCTGCCGAGCCGAGAACGAGGCCGGCAAGCGCCAGGGTGCGGCCAACACGGCCGCGGGGGATTCGGTTGAACATGTGATCGGCTCCTCTGAGGCGCGAATGGCCGGTGCAATCGGCCGCGCGATGGCGAGGACCATCGGACGGTTCGCCCTGGGACGGAAATGCCGAGTGGCTTTAGGGTCGATAGCTGGCAGCTATGCGGCCGCGGCCTTGGCGCGGCAACACGCCCACGCGCGTCAATTGTAGCCCCGAAGGGTCCGAAATGCCTCGGTCAGCGACTTGGTGCCGTCGAACACCCGACCGCGGGTTGCTTGCGTCAGTCGTTCGAGCTGGCTGACATCGCCATCGCCGAATGTGATGCCGAAGATCGGAATGTCCCGGTGGATGGCTTGCCAGCGAACGAGAAACGGCTGCAACCGATCCTCACTCTTTCCGTTGGTCATGAGAACGATGGCGGGCAGATAACTCAGCGAGTTCGGAGTTGCCGTGATCTCGGCGAGTTCGCGTTCTGCGCACGCGTAGAAGTCGCCGCTGCCGCTTGCTTGCTGCGCCATGACGAAATCGTTCAGCCAGGCCTGATCGGCGGAGGAGCCCGACCCCCGGATGCTCGGGCGCTGCGCGCCGCCAAACGGAATGACAACGATCTCGTCGCCCGCCGCATGCTGTACCAGCAGTGGGGCGGCTTGATCCCGCGACAGGATGAAGTCCATCGCCTTGCGCAGGGACTGCTCGCCTTGCCCACGCATATCGTTGGAAAAGTCGAGGCAATAGACGGTCAGTGACGGCCGCCGCAGCCCTTCCTGATAAAGCTCGAGCGCCGCACGCATGACAGGGGGTTCCGGCATACGGATGTAAGTCACCGGCCGGGCAGGATCGTAGTTCCAGGAAGGGTCTGCCGTTGCGGCGGTGATCTCACCTATTGCGGGCCGGCGGAACGATTTGACCAGGCGCTGCTGTACCTGCGGCGAGAGCAGGTGCTTCTGCAGCTTGTTGAAGAAAGTCGACACCTCAGGACGGCGGCCGCGATCGAAGAAGCCCAACGGACTGTTCGCAAGTGCGGCGCCATCGCTCGGATAGATCGCATACAGAAGTTCGTGGCCGCGCTCCTTGAGGATTTCGTTGGTCTCGGCGAGCACCGCCTCGTAATTCCACATCGCATCGTATTGAGTGCCCTGATTGATCCCTTTGAGGTAGAGATCGGACAGCCAGGCACTGGACCCTGCGGTGCGACTGATACCCGACAGGAGTGCCTGCACTTTTTCTCGCACGTCAGGGCGGTCGAGATCGCGCTGCGCGATTACGTCCGGGTGGCCGAGCGCGGCGGACAGCATGATGATGTAGGCGCCGGCGCCGGAATTGGACTGGGTTGCCGAACTCGCCAAGTAGGTCAGCCGCTTGCCGCGTACTGCGTCTTCGATGTCGCTCGACGACACGGCGCGGCCAATCCATCCGAGCTCCTGTGCCTTGCCGGTGCGCACGCCCAGAATCACCGGGGAGGTCATGATCGGCGTGAGATCGCGCACGCGCTTCTCACGGTCGAACATGTCGATCCAGAAGCTGTTGGCTGGCCAAACCGCGTCGAATGTTGCGCGATTTTCCCCGACCGCCATTCCGATGTCGACAGATCCCATGTAGGCAAAGCTGCAGGTGACCTGTTCCGATTGACAGAACTCCTGCACGATCGGCTCCAGGGTCCGATTTTCGGACCCGGATACGATCGCGAAGCCGTCAATCGAATGCCGACCGCAACCGGCCAAAATGGCGCACAAGCCCGCAGTGACGGCCAGGACCCGCAGCCGGGTGATCGCCAAAAGCATCGCGTCAGAGGAGCATTCCACCACGCGGATGGCGGCCCGTGTCATAGGGTGCTAAGGCAGGCGCCGGCGCCGGGTGCGCTTCTGAGCCCATGGCAGGTGGAAACGGGCATTCTACTATCCCCTTCGTATCACTCATGATACGCCGCCCTTATGACACTTTTGCATATCCCCCACCGCGACCGAAAACACAAAGGGATTTGTTGATGCAACTCAAGGCGGCGAGACCGAGATTCGCCAGTCTAAGCCGTGCTTCGCGTTCCTGCGAAGCAGCACGTTAGGAACATGATTTAGGGAGTTGATGCATGGAAAAGCTGCACGTTTTGCCGCACGAATGGGTCGTCGTCTGCGACGGCCGCAAGGCGCTGATCCTCGAGAACGCCGGCGACGAAAAGTTCCCCAATCTGCGCTGCCGGGAGGAGCACGAGCACCCCGATCCGCCGACGCACGACCTCGGTACCTCCCCTCCGGGTCGCGTACATGCATCGGTAGGCACCGGGCGCAGCGCGGTGGAGCCGACCGACTTGCACGATCAGTCCGAGCAGCGCTTTCTGGGCTGGCTGGCACACCACCTCGATACTGCGGTGAGCAAGGGCGAAGCAAAGGCCTTGATCATCGTCGCGCCACCGCGTGCGCTCGGCGTGCTGCGGCATGCCTATTCGCCGCGCCTGCGCGCTGCACTCAAGGCCGAGGTGGACAAGGACTACGTACGAACACCGATCCACGAGATCGAGAAACACCTGTTCGGCTGACCACCGCCTCTCCGCGGGCCGGATCGTTATTGAATTAAGCGGGGTCAATCCACACATTTACCAGCGCTGTCCGGGGATTAGCCGAATGAACAGAGATTTTGATTGGATGTGGTCGGAGGCTTGCGACACGCTCGCGCGTGCGGAGCGCCTGCATCGCCAATTCTTTCAGCCGCGGCGACCGGGCACCTGGGAGCCGCCGGTCGACATCCTGGAAACCGAGCGTGAGGTGCTGCTGTTCGTAGCGTTGCCTGGGGTGGGCCTCGACAAGGTGGAGGCTGTCATCGAGGGGGCCGATCTGCTCATTGCCGGGACCCGGGTGCTGCCACCGCAACTGCGCACGGCGGTGATCCACCGGATCGAGCTCCCGCAAGGGCGCTTCGAGCGCCGGGTGCGGTTGCCCGCCGGCCGCTATCGTGACGTCACGCGATCCGCGGCCGACGGCTGCCTGGTGATCACGCTGCTGAAGGCGGAGGCGAATCATGGCTGACGAGCAGGTGCGCAGCACGCCGCCGTTGCCGGCCGATGCGCTCATCATCGTTCCGGTTCGCAAAATGGTGCTGTTCCCGGGCATGGTCGCGCCGATCACCGTCGGCCGGCCGCGCTCGATTGCGGCCGCCCAGGAGGCCGTGCGCGAGCAGCGCCAGATCGGAATCCTGATGCAACGGGATGCCGAGGCAGCGGAACCGGCCGCGATCGACATGCATCGGTTCGGCACGGTTGCCAATATCGTACGCTATATCACGGCGCCGGACGGCACCCATCACGTCATATGCCAGGGCCAGGAGCGCTTCCAGGTCGTGGAATTCCTCAATGGCTGGCCGTTCTTCGTCGCGCGGGTGCTGCGCATTCCTGATCAGGAGCCGCGCTCGACCGAAATCGAGGCGCGGTTCGTGAACCTGCGCGGGCAGGCCGTGGAGGCCGTGCAGTTGCTGCCGCAGGCACCCGAGGAATTGGTCGCCGCCATTTCAAGCATCCCCACAGCGGGCGCGCTCGCCGACTTCACCGCGGGCACCATGGATATTGCGCCCGAGGAGAAGCAGGAGATCCTCGAGACGGTCGACATCGGCGCCCGCATCGACAAGGTTTCGCGCCTGCTCGCGCACCGGATCGAGGTGCTGCGGCTGTCGCAGGAAATCGGCCGGCAGACCAAAGCTGCGCTCGACGAGCGCCAGCGTGAAGTGCTGCTGCGCGAACAGATGGCCGCGATCCAGAAACAGCTGGGCGAGGGCGATGCCGGCAAGAGCGCGGAAATCGCCGAGCTGAGCGAGGCGATCACCAAGGCCAAGATGCCCAAGGAGATCGAGGAGCAGGCACGGCGCGAGTTGCGGCGCCTGGAGCGCATGCCGGAGGCCGCCGGAGAATACGGCATGGTGCGGACCTACCTCGATTGGCTGATCGAGCTGCCTTGGGACCTGCCCGAGGACCAGCCGATCGACATCAAGGAGGCGCGCCGCATCCTCGATCAGGACCATTACGGCCTCGACAAGATCAAACGCCGCATCGTCGAGTACCTGGCGGTGCGCAAGCTCGCGCCGCAGGGCAAGGCGCCGATCCTGTGCTTTGTCGGTCCGCCCGGGGTCGGCAAGACCTCGCTCGGTCAATCGATTGCGCGCGCCATGAACCGCAAGTTCGTACGCGTGAGCCTTGGCGGCGTGCACGACGAGGCGGAAATCCGCGGGCATCGCCGCACCTATATCGGCGCCATGCCGGGCAACATCGTTCAGGCAATTCGCAAGGCGGGCGCGCGCAATTGCGTCATGATGCTCGACGAAATCGACAAGCTTGGCGCCGGCATCCAGGGCGATCCCTCGGCCGCGCTGCTGGAGGTGCTCGACCCCGAGCAAAACAACACGTTTCGCGACAACTATCTGGGAGTGCCGTTCGATCTCAGCCGCGTGGTGTTCATCACCACCGCCAACATGCTGGACACGATCCCGGGTCCGCTGCGTGACCGCATGGAGATCATTGCGCTTGCCGGCTACACGGCGGACGAGAAGCTGCAGATTGCGCGCCGCTACCTCGTGCGCCGCCAGCAGGAGGCCAACGGTCTTACGGCCGGGCAGGTCGAACTCGACGACGACGTTCTGCGCGAGATCATCCAGAGCTACACACGCGAAGCCGGCGTACGCAGCCTCGAGCGCGAGATCGGCAAGGCGCTGCGGCACGCGGCGGTGCGCATTGCCGAGGGGCAGAGCGGGCCGATCCGTATCGGCGTCGCCGATCTCACCGCTATCCTGGGACCGCCGCAGTTCGAGAACGAAGTGGCGATGCGTACCAGCGTGCCTGGTGTCGCGACGGGGCTCGCCTGGACGCCGGTCGGCGGCGACATCCTGTTCATCGAAGCAACCCGCATACCGGGTTCCGGCAAGCTGATCCTGACCGGTCAGCTCGGGGACGTCATGAAGGAAAGCGTGCAGGCGGCGCTGAGCATCGTCAAAAACCGCGCGGCTGCGCTCGACATCGACGCCAGCAAGTTCGAGAAGAGCGACATCCACGTGCATGTCCCGGCCGGCGCGATCCCAAAGGACGGGCCGAGCGCCGGCGTTGCCATGTTCATGGCACTGGTGTCGCTGATGACCGAGCGCACCATCCGCAGTGACACGGCCATGACCGGCGAAATCAGCCTGCGCGGGCTGGTGCTTCCGGTCGGCGGCATCAAGGAGAAGATCGTGGCCGCGGCGCGCGCCGGCATACGCCGGGTCATGCTGCCGGCGCGCAACCGCAAAGACTTTGAGGACATCCCGGAGGATGTGCGCAAAGAGCTCGAGTTCGTCTGGCTGGAGCGGGTGGAAGAAGCCGTCGCCGCGGCACTTGATCCCGCGCGGAAAGACGCGCATCCGAGCGACGGAGAGCCCGCACGCGCGGTGGCGTGAGCAGCGATTTGCTAGGCGTTGCGCGAAACGGCTCGGCGTCAGAACGCGGCCTACCTCTCCCCGCAAGCGGGGAGAGGTAGAGGAGAAACACTCATGGGTTGGTCACTGATGATCGGACGGATCGCCGGAACGGCGGTCCGTATCCACATCACCTTCCTGATCTTTGTCGCATGGATTTGGGGGGCGAGTTACCTTGCCGAGGGTCCGGCCGCGGCCTGGAACGGCGTGGTGTTCATCATCCTGCTGTTCCTGTGCGTGCTGGCGCATGAGTTCGGTCATATTTTCGCGGCGCGCGCCTTCGGTATCGAAACGCCCGATGTGACGTTGCTGCCGATCGGGGGCGTGGCGCGTCTCGCACGCATTCCGGAAGAACCTTATCAGGAATTGCTGATCGCGCTCGCCGGGCCGGCCGTCAATGTGGTGATCGCGGTCGTGTTGCTCGTCCTGTTCGGAAGCCACGCTGAACCAACCCATCTAGCTTCGGTTGAGAACACCAAGATCGCGCTCACCGACCGGCTGACGGTGGTCAACCTGTTTCTTGCGCTGTTCAATATGATCCCGGCGTTTCCCATGGATGGCGGCCGGGTGCTGCGCGCGCTCCTCGCCATCCGGCTCGGCTATGTGCACGCCACCAAGGTGGCGGCTTCCATTGGCCAGGCGCTGGCGTTCGTGTTCGGCGCGGTCGGACTGTTCTACAATCCGCTGCTGATCTTCATCGCGCTGTTTGTCTACTTCGCGGCGTCGTCCGAAGCGCATGTGGCGGCACTGCGTGCGATGTCCCAGGGCATTCCGGTCACGTCCGCGATGATGACACGCTTTGCAACGCTCGCGCCTGACACGCACATCGATGAGGCGGTCGAGACGCTGCTGTCGACCAGTCAAAGCGATTTCCCGGTCACCGAGGGCGGCCGCCTGGTTGGCCTGCTCAGTCGCAACAACATCGTGCGCGCCCTCAAACAGATGGGCCCGGATGCGCGGGTCGGCCAGGCCATGACCACCGACATACCGGTCGTCGACCGCGCGCGCCGGCTGGACGAGGCGCTGCGTATTTTGCAGGAGCAATCCGCGCCGGCGGTCGGTGTCGTTGATGCCGGCGGGCAGCTCATCGGGCTGATCACAGCTGAGACGCTCGGCGAAATGATGCTGATCGGCGATCTCGCCCCCAATTTTCGCCTGCGCCCGCATGACCGGCGCGCCGCCTAGTGCGGTGGATTTGAAGTTCCTATCACGTCGCTGTAATTCGGGTAGCAACTTCAAATCCAAAACCGCACTAGAATCATGGATTTCCTAGTGCCCTTTCGATTCCGGAGTTCGTAACGAACCCGCCGCGACGTGTCACGAACTCCGGAACCGGGGCACTAGGCAAGGACACGTCCCACGCTGCTGTGATGGCGGGCGGCGCCGGCCGTGATCAGTTGTCCTGGTGCTGGACAGCGGATTTGCCGCTTTGCTACGCTTTGAGCGAGCTCCAATACCTCGGTCGCACGGAGATAACATGGCTGACGCCAAAGAAGCATTTGTCACGGTGTGCGACTGTCGAACGTTCGTGCGAAGGGGCGGCGCCGGCCAGCCCGTGCTGTTCCTGCACGGTGCGGGCGGATTGCCCGGGTGGCAGCCATTCCTGGCCCAGCTTGCGGATCACTATGACGTCATCGCACCCGACCATCCCGGTTACGGCCAGTCGGATAGTCCGCCGTGGCTGGAGGAGGTCGCCGATCTCGCGCAGTTCTATCTTGAATTTCTCAGGAGCTTCGACCTGACGGGCGTGCGGGTGATCGGGCATTCGCTGGGCGGATGGATCGCGCTCGAGATGGCGACCCGCTCGACCGCGCGCATGAAGAGTTTGACCGCGCTGAGCTCGGCCGGCATCCGGGTCAAAAACCTGGGTCCGCCGGACATCTTCGCGATGGACCCGGAAGAGCTCGTCCGCACGCTGTTCCACGACCAGCGACTGATCGAGCAGCAGCTCAGCGCGCCGCTGACGCCCGAGCAGATCACCACGATGACCCGGAACCGCGTGACCTCGGCACGGCTCGGCTGGAATCCGCGCTTCTGCAATCCCAAGCTGCGCAAGTGGCTGCGCAGGATCGACGTGCCAACCCATATCGTCTGGGGCGATCAGGACCGCATCTTTGCGCCGGCTTACGCGACCGAACTGCAGAAGGCGATCGCCGGCGCGAAGGTGACGATCATTCCAGATACCGGGCACATGCTGCATGTCGAGAAGGCTAATGCCGTTGCTGACGCGGTGATGGCGTTCGCGCACTAATTCGGCGCACGAGGCGCGACCAGGAGATCGAGCTATGCAGGTTCTCAACTTCCATCTATTTCCCTATCCGCCGCTGCCCGACGAGCTCTACGCCAAGAGCGCGTGGGTGACGCTATCCAACGCGCACTACGACGAGAAGATCGGCCACGCGACCTACAACCTTTATCTCGATCAACTCGAACTCTGTGACCAGCTCGGTTTCGACGGCGTTGCGGTCAACGAGCATCATCAGACGCCATACTGCATCATGCCGTCGCCGATCGTGACTGCGGCCGCGTTGTCGCGCCGGACCCGAGGCAAGATCGCGATCCTGGGCAGCGCGTTCTGTCTGCGCGATCATCCGCTCACGCTCGCCGAAGAGCATGCAATGATCGACAACATCACCGGCGGGCGGCTGATCACCGGCTTCGTGCGCGGCATCGGGGCCGAATATTCCAATTTCGGCGTCAACCCGACCTATTCACAGGAGCGCCATCTCGAAGCGCACGACCTTGTGGTGCAGGCGTGGACGCGCCCCGGACCGTTCCCATTCGAGGGCAAGCACTACCATTTCGAATACGTCAACGTGTGGCCGCGGCCCTATCAGAAGCCTCACCCGCCGATCTGGATCCCCTCGCAAGGCTCGAGTGAGACCATCGTTTGGGCCGCGCACCCGGATCGCAAGTATCTCTACATGCAGAATTTCAACCCCTACAGCGCGGCGGTGAAGTATCTCAACGAATATCGTCAGGTGGCGGAGCAGCAATACAGCTATGAGGCGCAATCGAGCCAGCTTGGCTGGGCGGCCCCGTGCTACGTCGCCGACAGCGACGAGCAGGCGATGGATGAGGCGCGCGAGGCGATCGAGTTCCTGTTCAACAAGACCTTGAAGATGCCGGTCGGAATGTTCTTCCCGCCCGGCTATACGTCGGTCGAATCGATGAAACGGGTTGTTGCCGGTAAACAGTCGATCATGGGCGCTGGCCGCAACGTCGAGAATCTCAACAAGCAGGGCGTGATCATCGTCGGCAGCCCGAAAACCGTGCGCGAGCGCATCCTCGACGCCCATCGCGAGCTTGGCTTTTCAACATTCATGACATTGCTGCAATTCGGTTCGCTGTCGGCGCAGAAGACCGAGAAGAACATTCGTATGTTCGCGCGCGAAGTCTTGCCGGCCCTGCAGGCGGTGGATGACCGCAACTACGAGGGCTTCCGGACCGCGGCCGAGTGACTTTAACCGGCTTTTGCCGCGGACTCATGTTGCGCGGCGAGTTCGGCGTCCTTGGCCTTGACGCGCGCCACCGACGGCCGGCTGTTCCAACGGCCGATATAATCGGTGACTTCAGGCAGGGCCGGCACCAGGTTGAACGCCGTCGTCCAGGTGAGCGCGGTTCCCCAAAGCACATCCGCCGCCGAGAAACGTTCGCCCAGAATATATTGCCCTTTGCGTAATTGGCCGAGCAAGGTTGCCAGCATGGTGTCGTAGTCGCCGTACGGGCACATCCGCGGCGGCGCCGGCTCGCGCTTCATCGCCTTGTCGACGAGTGCCGGCTCGAAGCTGGAACCATAGTAGGCGAGCCAGCGCAGGTAGGGGCCGCGCAGCGGATCGCCGATGGGTGGCGCGAGCCCGGCCTGCGGAAACAGGTCGGCGAGGTAGATGAAGATCGCGACCTGCTCGGTGATGAGCGCGTCACCGTGTTTCACCGCCGGCACCTTGCCCATCGGATTGATGGCGAGGTAAGCCGGCTGGCGCTGCTCCCCGGCCTGCATGTTGAGAACATGCAGTGAGTAGGGGGCGCCGAGTTCCTCAAGCAGGTTGAGGGTACCGGCGGAGCGGCTGTTGGGGGAATGAAACAGTGTCACGCTGGGAGTGGTACTCATCGCGGGTATCCTGTTGCTCTGTGCGAGCTGCAATCGCGAAAATTTTGAGCGCGGCGCATGAGTTAAACTGTCAAGCAAATCGCAACGTTCAACCCATAGCTTGATCACATCGAGTGGTCGGCAATTGCGACATTGTCAAGACACATGCAGTGCAGGTAACTGCATGACCCCACCGCAAACTGTGCTCAGTGTGAACGATTATTCCGCGGCTTCGGGTTTGGTCTTCGCGGCCTGTTCCGCCAAGTATGCATTGACCACTTTCATGGCCGCGGCCTTGCCGGCGCTGCTGAATTCTTCACGATGGCTGCGGATCCAGGAGAGCGAGGCTTCGCGCGCTTCGTTGCGGCCGGCGAATTTCGGCAGCACGTAGCGCATGAACATCTCGTACGATTTCTTGGTAGCTTCAAAGTTTGCCCAGTCGTGGGCGAGCATCAGCATGCAGCCGAAGCCGCCGGTCTTCTGCCAGAACCGCTCGAGCATGGCGACGGCGTCGTCCGGCGTCCCGATCGAGGCTTTGCCCGTGCGGTTGAGCTCCTCGATATTGTCCATGCTGATCGACGTGGGCAGCCCGATCGCGACCGGGCCTTCGGCACGCAGCGAATAGGAATAGCGCAGGAACTTCTCGAAGCCCCAGTTCACATTGGCGACCGCCTGCTCGCGGGTCTCAGCGACATGGATCGGTGCCATCAGGCGCAGGTCGTGCGGATCCATGCGGCTGCCACGTTGCGCGGCGATTTCGTTGGCAATGCGCCAGTTGGTGTCGAGCACGTCGTAGCCGGCCGGGCTCGAGGCGGCGACGCACAGCATGCCGAACCCGTATTTGCCCGCGAGTCTGCCGCCCGACGGCGTGATCGCGCTCGCCACCGCCATATGCGGCCGCGGGCGGGTATAGGGCTTGAGCTGCAGCCTGGCTTCGCGCAGTTCGAACCAGTCGCTCTTGGCGGTGACAACCTCGCCGTTCACGAGCCGCATGATGATGTCGAGCCCCTCCGCCAAGCGGTCGCGCTGCTGATCCGGGTTGATGCCGAGCATCATGGCGTCAGAGGGGAGCAGTCCGGGCCCAAACCCGAACATGGCGCGGCCGCGGGTCTGGTAGTCGAGCTGCACCATGCGGTCCGCAACCATCAGCGGATGATGGTAGGGCAACGAGATCACCCCGGTGCCGAGCCGGATGCGTTTGGTGCGCTCGGCCGCGGTGGCGATGAACAATTCGGGCGAGCCGTAGGTCTCGTAACCGCCGGAATGGTGCTCGCCGATCCAGGCTTCGTCATAGCCCAGCTGATCGAGGTACTGGACCAGCTCAAAGTCGCGTTCGAACAAGAGCGAGGGATCCTCGTCGTTGGGATGGAAGGGCGGGAGGAAAATGCCGGCGCGCAGGCGGTCGCGGGTGATCATGTGATTCGTTCACCAGTCATACGTTGATCATTCGTAGCCCGGATGAGCGAAGCGAAATCCGGGGATTGCAGCCGATCCCGGGTTCGCCGCGCTCACCCGGGCTACAGGATCACGGGCTTACAAGAACCGCGTGGGCCAGTTCAGCGTACGCCACATGTGCGACGACGGCGTGTTGTCCCAACCCAGCCCTTCCTTGGGTTGATGGAAGTTGCGCCCAATGATGTCGGTGAACTCCTCGAGGTCGACTTTTGCATTGGGATCGAACGAGTAGATGTCGTTCACCGTAATCATGCGCGCCGTCATGTACCATTTGTGATTGCGCGCCCGCTTGTACTCTTCCTCGATATAAGGCTCCGGCCGGTAGTCGGGGCCGAACAGCTTGATGTACTGGTCGGGGTACTTGTAGCCGACCGACTCGTCCGGGAAGAACCGCAGCGCCTGATGCATGCGGATTGCCCAGCTCACTTCCTCGTCGACATAAGGCTCGATCAGCTGCGCGCCCCAATAGCCGTGGTCGCAGCGGATGAAGCTCACCACGCCAATGTCGTGCAGGAGGCAGGCGAGGATCGTCTTCTCGGACAACCCGTTTTTCTGCGCATGCTTGGCGCTTTGCAGCAAGTGGGCAGTCGAAGCAAAGCGACGCTGAAAGAAATCGATCAGGGTCGGCCTGTCCGGCATTTCGGGCAGACGGTTGTCGGCGCCCATCAGGAAATACTTGCCGGGATTCTTGGCGAGAAGGTCGTTGCCGTTCTGGATTTCGACCTTGCCATCGGCCATACCGAACAGCACCGACTTGGTGGCGATCTTCTGGTTGAGCTCGTGCATCATCCGTTCTTCGAGCTCGTCCGCGCGCTCGGACAACGTCATTGCCGCGTGGCTCATTTGGGATCCTCTCGCAACGGGTATCGGTGTATCCGGTGGTTTTTCGGGCGCAACCTACACCGATTTCCGGTCCTGCGATACCGGCCTGCCGAATGGCAGATCGGCAGATTCCACGCAGGCTTGACGCCTCGCCGTCACCGGAAATTGCCTGTAGGTTCCCACCAAAGGGGAGGTGACGCGCGTGCTGGCGGAACTCAAGTTCGACGGACTTGCGGCGGTCGTGACCGGGGCGGCGGCGGGCATCGGGCGTGCGACCGCGGAGGTGCTGTGCGAGCTCGGCGCACACGTCTATGCGGTTGATATCGATGCCAAGGGCTTGGCCGTCGCGGTCGAGTCGCTCTCGGCGGCTGGGGCCAACTGCGAAGCCATCGTGGCCGACGTGACGCGCGAACCGGATGCCGCCCTGGTGCATGAACGTATTGCTACCGACGGCCGCGCGCTCAAGGCGCTCGTCAACAATGCCGGCACGAATTTCCATAGTCCCGCGCACGAATTAAAGCTCGATGACTGGAACCGGATCATCACGCTCAATCTCACCGGTGCGTTCCTGATGACCCGCGCGCTATTGCCGCTGCTGCTGGCGGCGCCTCGCGGTGGTGCCATCGTCAACATCTCGTCGGGATTTGGCCTCATCGGCGGGCGCGCCATTCCGGTCTATGCGACCACCAAGGCCGGCATCATCGGCTTCACCCGCCAGGTGTGTGTCGAGTACGGCCCGCAGGGGCTGCGCGCCAACGCGATCTGCCCGGGCCTGACCCTGACTGAACGGGTGAAGGGCTACGTGGCACGGAACCTGAACGACCCGGAGGGCACGCGTCCGCGTGTCCTCTCCGGCCGCTTCGCGCAGCCGCGCGAAATCGCCAATGTGATCGCGTTCGTGGCTTCCGACGCCGCGTCCTACATGAGCGGCGCGGTGGTTCCGGTCGACGGCGGACAGACTGCGAGTTAGGAAATTTGGTGCAGGAAAGGATGCAGAATGTGGGACCTCGATTCTCTCGTCGCGATTGATATTCATACCCACGCGCATACGCCCCCAGAGGCTGCCGATCCGGAAGAGCGCGCGCAGCGCGCGGCGATGCGGGCCTATTTCGGCCAGAAGGGCGAGGAGCTCACCACGCCAGCCATCGCCGCCTACTATCGCGAGCGCAAGATCGGCTGTGTGATCTTCACGGTGGACAGCGAAAAGGAGAGCGGGCACCGCCGCTATCCGAACGAGGAGGTCGCGCGCGTCGCTGCCGAGAACAGCGACATCATGATCGCGTTTGGAAGTATCGACCCGGCCAAGGGCCGGGCGGGCGCCAAGGAGGCGCGCCGGCTGGTGCGCGAGTTCGGCGTCAAGGGGTTCAAATTTCACCCCTCCACGCAGGGCTTCTTTCCCAACGACCGCAGTGCCTATGTGCTCTATGAGGCGATCGCCGAAGAGGGTGCGATCGCGCTCTTCCACAGCGGCCAGACCGGCGTCGGCTCCGGCATGCCGGGCGGAGGCGGCATCAGGTTGAAATATTCCAACCCGATGCACATCGACGACGTGGCGGTCGATTTTCCCGAGATGCGGATCATCATCGCGCACCCGTCGTTCCCGTGGCAGGAGGAGGCGCTCGCGGTCGCCCAGCACAAGCCCAATGTCTACATCGACCTGTCGGGTTGGTCGCCGAAGTATTTTCCGCCGATTTTGGTGCACTACGCCAACACGCTGCTGCGGCGGAAAGTGCTGTTCGGCTCCGACTATCCGGCGCTGACGCCCGACCGCTGGATTGCGGATTTCCAGCAGCTTGATATCCGGCCGGAGGTGCGGCCGCTGATCCTGAAGGAGAACGCCGCGCAACTCTTGGGACTGAAAGGACGCCCGTGAGACGCAGCACCGACAAGATCCTCACGACGCACGTCGGAAGCCTGCCGGATTTCGTAGTGCTCGATCTCAACGCGCCCGATCACGAGGCAAAGCTGCAGGCGGTCGTGGCGGAGGCTGTAGCAAAGCAGCGCGACTGTGGGCTCGACATCATCAACGAGGGCGAGTTCGCCAAGCACGGAGATTGGCTGCGTTACGCCGAAAGCCGACTTTCCGGCTGCGAGCCGCGCACGGTCGCGTCGACGGTGTTCACACAGGGTAAGGACCGGGAAGAATTCGCCTCGTTCTACAAATACGCCACCGAGCGCGGCACCCTGTTCTATCGCCCAAACGAGGATCTATCGCGGGGCGCCTCGTTCTTCGCCTGCACCGGACCGATCACTTACCAGGGGCAGGAGGCGATGGCGCGCGAGATCGCCGTGTTTCACGCGGCGCTCGGCGGGCATTCGCCGGGCGATGCATTTCTCACCACCACGGCACCGGCGAGCCTCGAGCCCTACCGCAAGAACGAGTTCTACAAAAGCGAAGAGGAATTTGTCTACGCGATCGCCGACGCAATGCGAACCGAGTACGAGATGATCGCGCAGGCCGGTTTTCTCGTGCAGGTCGACGACGCGTGGATCCCGGCGCTGTGGGATCGCATCGGTATCAAGATGGGACTGGCGGCGTTCAAGAGCTACTGCCTGATGCGGGTCGACGCGTTGAACCATGCGCTCTCGGGCATCCCGCCCGAGCAGATCCGCTATCATTTCTGCTGGGGCAGCTGGCACGGCCCGCATGTCTACGACATCCCGATGCGGGACATCGTCGACGTGATGCTGCGAGTCAACGCCCAGTGCTACCTGTTCGAGGCCGCCAACCCGCGCCACGAGCACGAGTATATTGTGTGGGAGAGCGTGAAGCTTCCGCCCGGCAAGATTATCGTGCCCGGCATGGTGACGCATTCGACCGATGTGGTTGAGCATCCCGAGCTGGTATCGCAGCGCGTTCAGCGCTTCGCCAAGCTGGTCGGCAAAGAGAACGTCATGGCGGGCGTCGATTGCGGCTTCGGCCGCCGCAGCCATCCGCAGATCGGGTGGGCTAAGCTTCGAGCCTTGGTGGAAGGCGCGGCGCTCGCCACCAAGGCGCTGTATCGTCATTAACCTGCGTAGGGTGGGTTGAGCGGGGCGAAACCCATCAATCTATCGCAGCGATCAAGGCCAATGATGGGTTTCGCAAGGACTGAACCCATCCTACGGTCGGCACCCGCGGCGGTAAGCTACTTCAGCCGCTTGGCGGCCTCCTCAACCAACGAGAGATCGACGTATTTCTTCACGTCGATGCCTTGCTTCAGGAAGCCATACTGGACCTGCAGTTCGATGACCTTTTGCAAGGCCTCGACGTTGAGCTTGCCGTCGGGATTGCGATAGTAATCCCCGCGCTGGCCGTCTTTCTTGAACAGCCAGCTGTCCCAGCGCTCGGGCGGCGTTTTGGTAACCGCGGCCGCGATCTTGACGGCCGCGGCGTGATTGGCGGGATCGAGGTACCAACGCTCCTGCCGCAAGGCATCCTCCATGAAGTCGGCGAGGGCCGCGCGGTTTTTGTCGATGAAGGATTGGCGCGCAACCCACATCCCGAGCTGGTTGACGCCGACCGCGTCGCCGGTGGTTCCGATGGTCCGTGTCGCCGCGCGTACGGCGGGATTGGCGGTAAATGGCAGCGGCAGCACGATCAGCTCGACTTTACCGTCGCTCAACATCGCCGGCATTGCGGGGATCTGGGTCTCGATGATGGTGACGTCGCGCTTGTCCTGCATGTTGTGCTTCGCCAGCATGATCCGCAGCGGCACGTCGGTGCCGCTGCCGAATGCATTAGTCGCAAGGATCTTGCCGCGCAGGTCTTCGAAGGTCTTGATCGGGCCGTCCTTGCGCACCAGGAATTCGTTGCTGTAGTAGCCAGGCACGCCATCCTGCAGCTCGTCCGAAATGATGCGCAGATCACTCATGCCGGCGTTGGTTACGGCGATCGGAAGCGTGGTGAAGCCAAGATTTCGCAATCTCGAGCTCGCCGACGTTCAGGGCGGTGATGAGCTGTGGCGTCCCCTGGAAGTGAATCGCTTCGAATGTGTAGGACTTGCCGAGGTGGGGGGCGAGTTCCGGCTTTTGAAACAGCATTGTCGCCCAATTGGAAACCGGCGCGATGTAGGACAACCGGATCTTCAGGGGTTCGGCTTGCGCCGAGGCAGCGCCGGCGGCTGCGACGCACAAGCCGGCCATGATGGTCCTTAAACGCATCGTGTCCTCCCTGGATTTTGTTTCTTGTGGCAATGATTGGTGACAACGCGCCGCGTGTCAACGCGTCGAATCTGCCAAGCGTTACAGCGCGCCGGGTGGGTTTCTCCCGCACCTGGTGCGGGAACCCACCCAGCGACGACGACAAGCTGTTACTTCAACCGTTTTGCGGCTTCCTCGACCAGCGATAGGTCGGTGTATTTCCTGATATCGACCGTCTGCTTGAGGAAACCGAGCTTGACCTGGGCCTCGATTGCTTGTTGCAACGCGTCCAGGTCAAGTTTCCCGTCGGGATTGTGGTAGTAGTCGCCGTTTTGGCCATCCTTCTTGAACAACCAGCTCTCCCACCGATCGGGCGGCGATTTGGTGAGCTCGGTCGCGATCTTGACCGCTTCGGCATGATTGGCGGGGTCGAGGTACCAGCGCTCCTGCCGCAACGCATCCTCCATGAAATCGACCAGGGCAGCGCGGTTCTTCTCAATGAAGGGTTGGCGTGCAGCCCACATGGCGAGCTGGGTGACGCCCATAGCGTCGCCCTGGGTGAACAGGGTGCGTGTCGTTGCGATCACCTCCGGGTTGGCGGTGAACGGCCGTGGCAGCGCGATCAGGTCGACTTTGCGATCCTTCAGCATCGCTGGCATGGTCGGAATTTGCGCCTCGATGATCGTTACGTCGCGCTTGTCCTGCATGTTGTGCTTGGCCAGCATGGCGCGCAGCGGAATGTCGGTGCCGGTGCCGTAGCCCGCGGCCGCCAATACCTTACCTTTGAGATCCTCGACGGTTTTGATCGGGCTGTCTTTGAGCACCAGGTACTGGTTCGAATAGTAGCCCGGGACTCCGTCGTGCAGCTCGTCCGAGATGATGCGCAGATCGCTCATCCCGGCGTTGAGGATCGCAATTGGCAGCGACGAGAAGCCGAAGTTGGCGATTTCCAGTTCGTTGGCGGCGAGCGCGATCGGCAGCGTGGTTGTATTGTTGTAGTGGACGGCCTGGAACGTGTAGGACTTGCCGAGGTGGCGCGCGAGCCCTGGCGTCTTGAACAGCATCGTCGCCCAGTTCGAGACCGGAACGATGAACGAGAGCCTGATCTGCACGGGCTCGGCCTTCGCGGCAACAATACCTGCGGCCAGCATGGCCACGGCAATCGCGCTTTTCAAAAGCGCGGCGCTTCTATTCATCGTCTCCTCCCCGGGTCTGCTGCTCTTGTGGTAATGATCGGCTTGCCGCGGGAGCGTGTCAACGAACGGGTGTCAGCAGGTCGGGTCACAAGAACGAGTCATTGACGGAGCGGTGATGGATCAAACAGCGGGGCTTGCGCCACCGAAGATCATCGGCCTGGACTTCACGCCGCTGGAGTACGTGCTGCCGCCCGAGCAGGCCTATGGGATGGCGCGCGGCTTGAATTTCCGCCGCACGGTCGCGCTGGTTACGGTCACGGCCGATGACGGCTCCATGGGCTACGGCGAGGCGCTGGGGCCGCTGGCGCCGATCGGGGAGTATCTGTCGCTGCTGCGCCCGTTCTTCCTGGGACGCAGCGTCTTCGATTTTGAATTGATAGCGACCCAGATCTACAGCCGGCTCTATCATTTCGGCGTGCAGGGGCATCACACCGCATGTTTGAGCGCAATCAGCATCGCGCTCCACGACGCCATCGGCAAAAGTCTCGGGGTTCCAGTCCACGATCTGCTCGGCGGCCGTTCGACCGAGCGCGTCCCCTGCTACGCCACGACTGGCTACCTGACCAAGGATCCTACCAACGATTTCGAAACCCAGCTTGGCCAAGTCGACAAGAAGCTGTTCGCCGGGGTCAAGATCAAAATAGGGGTGAGCCCAAGATCCGACCTGGAGCGCGTGCGCATCGCTCGCCAAATCCTCGGCGACGAAATCCTGCTGATGGTCGATATCAACGGCAACTACACGCCCGATGTCGCGCTTGAAAGCCTGCGGGCAATCGAACCCTTTCGGATTCATTGGTGCGAGGAGCCGCTGCCGCCGACTGACGTGCGCGGTTACGCCGAACTGCGCACCCGCTCACCGATTCCGATTGCGGCCGGGGAGGCGTTCCAGACCGCGCACACGTTCAAACGTTTCACCGACGCGCGCGCCCTCGACATTCTGCAGCCGGGCGTCAGCACCTGCGGCGGCTTCGGGGAGGCGCGGGCGATCGCAACGCTGGCGGCGTTGGAGAACCTGCGGATCTCGCCAACCGGCTGGGGCGGGGCGGTGACCATTATGGCCGGCTTGCATTTCGCCACCAGTATTCCGATCAATCCACACACCGACAACGTCCCCTACCCAATCCTGCTCGAATTCGATGTTGGCGCAAACCCGTTGCGCGACCGATTGGTGGAGCAGCCGATCTGGCCGGCAGCGGGCGGGCTCGAACTGCCGAAACGTCCGGGGCTGGGGATCACGCTCGATCCGGACGGTGTCGCGGCGCTGCGCGTCAGAGGTTGAACTGGGTGCATTAAACAAAGACTAGTGCCCGGTTTCCGAAGTTCGTGATATATGCCGGCAACCTCTGACACGAACTTCGGAAACAAACGGGCCCTAGCAAGTATATGATTCTAGTGCCGCTTCTCGATTTGAAGTTCCTGAACGATATTGCCGCAGCTGGTGCAGGAACTTCAAATCGGCGGCACTAGGGCGCGAACTCATCAGCGCGCAGCCATAGCAATGGGTACGAGCTCGACGAAGGCGAGGTCGTTTTGCTGCGAGCGCGTCACCGGTGGCGATGCGCGGCATTGCTTGATCTTATTGAGATACCGCTCCTCCAAATTGCGTACACGATAACGATAGGGGCCAAAACATATCGGCTCGCTACGGCTTCGGTTGACCCGAACTGAGACATTCGGCGCTTTGATTGCTGCGATACTCACGGCACGTTTCTCAGACCCGGTTAGATCAAAATCGACTTCCGGCCAACCTTCGAACGTTGTAGCATTTTCAAGTGATTTGGCTCATCCGCGAAGGAGGGAGCGATGGCAACCCAGGCTCAGTGGCACTTCTCAGGGGATTATTTCGAGAACTGCAATTGCAGCGTCGTTTGTCCGTGTCTCGTATCGAAGGCCGCGCCTCTGACCTCGCGACCAACCGAAGGCGTGTGCGATGTGGCGTTGATTTTTCACATCGAAAGCGGGAGCTACGATGGCACGGCCCTTGATGGCCTCAACGTTGCGCTCGCAGTCCATACGCCCGGGCCGATGGCGGAAGGAAATTGGTCGGTAGGCGCTTACATCGATCAACGCGCCGACGATAAGCAGACTGAAGCACTGGGCGCAATTTTCACCGGAGCCGCCGGTGGCCCGATGGCACACCTGGCGCCGTTGATTGCCAAGAACCTTGGGGTGAGCAAGGTACCCCTCACCTATCGAATCGAGGGCAAGAAGCGTTCCGCGGAAATTCCGGGCATCCTACATATGACGGTTGATCCGCTGCCGACCGCACATCCAAGCGGTGAGATGTGGGCAAACACCGGCCATCCGGTCAGCCCCGACAGGCTCGCGTTTGCGGTGGGGGCACCGGGGAACACTTTCACCGATCACGGGATGCGTTGGGACAACTCCGGCAAGAACGGGCATTACGCACCGATCCGCTGGTCAAATCATTCCTGATGACAAGCACATCCGTGCTTGAAGCCGTATTGCGTCGCGACCGCGCGATCATCATCGGGGCGCTCGGCGTGCTCACGGTACTTGCCTGGGCCGATCTTGTCTGGCTCACCGACGACATGTCGATGGGCGGCATGGACATGACCGGCTTTCGCATGATTCCCGCAGGCCAAAGCCTGATGATGCCGGCGAGCGAGCCGTGGACGCCAATCGAATTCGTCTATGTGTTCCTCATGTGGGCGGTGATGATGGTCGGCATGATGACGCCCTCAGCAGCGCCGATGATTCTCATCTACGCGCGTGTCGGGCGGCGGGCGGTGATGGACGGCACGCCGTTTGCCGCAACCGCGTGGTTCGTCGGCGGCTATTTGCTGGCATGGATAGCGTTCTCGCTCGCGGCGACTTCGGCGCAATGGGCGCTCGAACGTGCAACCCTACTCACGCCGATGATGGCCAGCGCGAGCACCATCCTTGGCGGCGTTGTATTGGTCCTTGCCGGCCTCTATCAGTGGACGCCGCTTAAAGACGCCTGCTTGTTCCATTGCCAAGCGCCGCTCACATTCATTTTGCACCATGGGGGCTTTCGCGGCGATCTGGCCGGCGCTCTGACGCTCGGCTTGCGTCACGGCATCTACTGTATCGGCTGTTGCTGGGGGCTGATGGCGCTCCTGTTCGTTGTTGGTGTCATGAATCTTTTCTGGATCGCCGCACTTGCAATCCTTGTGCTGCTGGAGAAAGTCATCCCGTTCGGCCGTGGCGTCGCGCGGCTTGCTGGAGTCGTGTTCATGCTGGGGGGCGGTTGGGTGCTGTTTCAACATGCCTAAAGATAGAAA
Organism: uncultured Alphaproteobacteria bacterium; assembly: GCA_963833605.1. GTDB lineage: Bacteria > Pseudomonadota > Alphaproteobacteria > Rhizobiales > Xanthobacteraceae > JAFAXD01. Next base: position 136,819 of record CAWHYZ010000017.1, on the reverse strand, counting down.
CGACCTGCTTAACGAGCACGCAGCCTAATCTCGCGGCTGCCGGTAGGGGCCGAGCTCCGCTGCAGCCTCCCGCGCGAACGACGTGTCGATCACCTGCTCAAGTCGAACGTCGCCGGTCAGCCAACCTTTGCTCTGGAAGAAACCGAAATCCTTGCGGATGCTCTCTGTCCGAAGCACGCCATCCGGGTCGAGTGCTGGCGAATGCACTTGCGCCACCAGATCCGGATTGAGTTTGAAGTTGGTGGTGATGATGTCGGCGACTTTCTGGGCCTTCGTTCCGATCAGTCTTCCCTCGGTCAGCGCATCGTTGTAGACGCGAATGCCGCGCAAATAGGCCTTCATGAATTTGCGAGCGGCATCCGGACGCGTGGACGCAAAGCGGTCGCTGTAGAACACGACGGCGACCTGGTCGTCGGGATAGAACTCCTCGGTGTTCATGAACCGCACGCCAAAGCTCTGGTTGGCCGCGATAGTTGCGGCCGGCTCGATCAGAATAGATGCATCGATCGCCTTGTTCTTGAGGGCGACGATCTGCATCGGGAAATTCATGTAGACCGGCTCGACGTCCTCAAATGCGATGCCCGCAAATCTGGCGGCCTCATTGAGGACCGAGAGTGCGGTCACGCCGGCAGCCGCAAAGCCCATGCGCTTGCCCTTGAGATCCTTGAGACGATGAAAGGCGCCAGATTCAATCAGATCCTTGCGCACAAAAACGCTTTGGTAGTAGTGGCCGGGGGCCGTGTGACCCTTGTCGGCGACGACCCTGACATGACCCCGCGCCCCATTGCGTTGTAGAAAGCGACCGACAGTGCGCCGCTGCCAATGTCGAGCTCGCCGGTGGCGAGTGGCACGATCGCCTTGGCCCCGGAGTTGAAGCTGACGAAGTTGACGTCGAGACCCTCGTTCTTGAAAAAGTCTTTGTCTCGCGCGATGTAAAACGGCGTGTCGACCATCGAACCAATGACTGCAACATTAATTCGTTCCGCGGCGGCAGCGGTGCCACATTGCAGCAAGACGGTCACGACCGTAGCGCTCAGGAATGCGCGCATCGAAGGCTCCTCTGGCGACCGCAGGCAAATCTTATGACATGGTCGACGCTAGCAATGGACGGCCGGCTTTGCCAGGGCGGCACGCACCAATCGATTGTGCTATGACGCGAGGTGCCGCGGCTGCGTTCGTTGCGAACTGATGCGAGGCTCTTGTGAATCCCGATCAAATTCTGCTCAAGCGCTTTCTTGCCCATCCGCACACTCCGCAGGTGATCGATTCCAACCCCTTGGCCATCGCGTTGCGTGCCCAGTTCCTGGGCCGCGAGGATGGCTCAATTCGCATCGGCTTCGAACCGGGGGAGGAATTTCTGCAAGGCAACGGCGCGGTGCAGGGCGGGATCGTCGCGGCCATGCTGGACTTTGCCGCGGCTTTTGCGGCGCTCGCTACGCTGCTGGAAGGGCAGACGGCCGCGACCGCCAGTCTCACCATATCCTTTCAGGCGGCGGTCCGAGCGATCCCGCTGGTTGCCACCGGAATGGTCGAGCGCTCCGGCCGACGGTTGATTTTCGCACGCTCCCAGCTCGAAAGCGGGCAGGATCGCGCGCTGTTGGCGAGCGCAAGCTCCGTCATGTCCGTGCTGGAAGCAACGCCGGCGTCACATGCAAAGCGCCCTTGATTGTGGCGAACCGGCCGTGCGTTATGGTGGGCGGCGGGCCAATTCCCGAGAGCCTGGAGGACAATTGGTGCATTCGAAACTCATCAGCGTAATGGCGGGTCTTGCGGCACTGGCCGTTACTGCGATTTCGGCGCCAGCGCAGGACAAGCCCAAGCACAAGATTGTCATCACGACGCCGGGGGCAGCACTGCATTTCTTTCCAGCGCATCTCGCCGAGGCCGCCGGGCTGTTTGCGGCCGAGGGTCTTGAGGTCGAGTGGGTCGATGTGGGGGCCGGGTCCAAGCAGGTCGCGTCCGTCATCGGCGGCAGTGCGACCATGACCATGCTTGGCATGCAGCCGGCCGTTACCGCGAGCGAACGCGGCGCCGAGCTCGTCGCCTTCGCGGCATTGTTCAACAAATACCCGATCCAGGTCGTCGTTCATCCCGAGGTCATGAAGCGCATCGGGCTCAAGCCGAACATGCCGATCGACGAGAAAGTCAAACGCTTGGCCGGTCTCACCATCGGCATCACCGGCGTCGGCAGCTCGAGCGACAGCGTCATCCGCTCGCTGTTCCTCGGACGCGGCATGGATCCCGACAAGGTACTGCGCATCCAGCCAATGGGCGGTCCGGTCGCCATGCTGGCGGCGCTCGAGAGGAGGGCGACCGATGGCGCCATGTTGTCGGCTCCGCAGGCGCAGATCGCGGAGGCGGGCGGCTACGGCCAGACCGCGATCGATCCCTTGACTGGCGAGGTTCCCGAGCTCAACGGGGTGCCCTACACGGCCATGATCACCGCGCGCGAGACGCTCGGCCGCCATCCGGAGCTGATCACAAAGGCAACCCGGGCGCTCGCCAAGGCCATGCTGCTCGAGGACACGAACCCCGAGCAGGCGCAACAGCTGCTACAAAGGAAAATCTTTCCGGACATCGATGCAAAGCTGTTCGCCGGTTTCGAGCCGACGTATCGGCCGGCGGCAGCAAAATCGCCGGTGATCACTCCGGAAGATTACGGCCGGCTGCTGCAGTGGATGAAGATCCTCGATTCCAAGCCGATCACCGTGCGCTATGAGCAGATGATCAATGTTGACTTCGCAAAGCGCTCGGCGGCGGAGATTCTCACGCGCTAGACTAATGCGCACAACGGTTAGCGCTGTGGAATTGGCACATCATGCACCCGCATGGCGAGTGCCACCGAGGTATAGTAGCCGAGCAACACGAGCACCTCGGCGATGCCGGCACGTCCAAGCACCGCTTCAATTTCCTTGAACTCGGCATCCGACAGCTTGACGCCGGCAACGAGCGCGGCGGCAAACGCATAGACCGCGCGCTCGTGCGGGTCGGTCAGTTTCGGATCGGCGCCGGCGCAAATGGCCTCAATCGCCGTTTCTGCCACGCCGGCATCGCGGGCTCCCCGGATATGGGCCTGCAGCACGTAGTCGGCGCACCAGTGTCGCGCAATGATCAAAATACCGATCTCGACCTCGCGCTGCGATAACGATGATTTCTTGTTGAGGAATGTCCCGATCTGCTCCATGCCGCTCGCGACCTTCGGGCTGTGGATCCAGACCTTGTAAGGCGTGAGAATGCGGCCGCGACCGGCAGTGAGTTGCTCGAAGACGGCGCTCTGTTCGTTGGTCATCGCGTCGGGCGAAATGTCCTGGATGCGGTTCATGACGTTCGCGGCCTCCCTTGCCCTCGTTGGCGATCGGCGGAAAAGTAGTGAATATCTCACAGTCGCCGCCATTGTTTTGCGCGCAACTACCACACCGTAAGGTGATGGCGTCAAGGCTGGGGGCTGGAATACCTTGCCTGCGGCTTTGGAAAGCGTTCGGTTGGTCGTGCCGGCGGTGGATCACGAACTGCGGACGCGGGGTACTAGGCGTATCGCGGGTCTTTGCACATCATTGCAAAGATATCGCGGGAGGAAGATGTGCTGGGAGGGTTGTTCGCGCTGTTGGCGGCGGTCACATTCGCTTGGACCAATGCCGCGGTACGCCGCGGCGTGGTGAGCGGGACCGCGGTCCAGGCGACGACGCTGTCAATCCCGATCGGGCTGCCGATCTTCGCGGCCGCGCTGCTGATCAGCGGGCAACCTGGTCGCCTCGCGGAGATGCCGAACCGGTCGGCATTGGTGTTTGCGCTGGTGGGCATCAGCCATTTTGTCATCGGCCGCTACTGCAATTACCGCGCGCTCGCGGCGATCGGGACCAACCTGGCCGGCCCGGTCATGCAATTCAGCTTGGTCGTGTCATTGGTGCTCGCGATCGCGTTTCTGGGCGAAACGCTCACGCCGCTGCGGATCCTCGGCATCGTGTTGATCCTGTTCGGACCGATGGTCATATCCCGCAACCGGCGCAAACCACTACACGAGACGAACTCTTTGGCTTTCACTCCGCGGCTCGCGGAGGGTTATGCGTTCGCCGCGCTGGCGTCGATCTGCTATGGCGTGAGCCCGGTATTGGTGCGCTATGCGGCCGCCGACCAAGGGCTGGCCACTAGTCTCGCGGGGGGCGTTGTCGGCTCAGCGGCCGCCGCAGTCGTGATCCTCGCTCTACTGCTGGTGCCCGGCCACTGGCGCGAGGTGCGCGCCATTAGCCGGCAATCCGCCAATTGGTTCATTACGTCCGCCATTCTGGTCTACGTGTCGCAGATTTTTGCCTATATGGCGGTCGCGATCGCGCCGATCACACTCACCGCGCCGATCATCGCGCTTGCCAACGTGTTTCGCATTCACCTCTCGCACTGGCTCAATCCGGACCACGAGGTGTTCGGCCGCGATGTTGTTGCCGCGACCGCGATCTCATTCCTCGGCGTGGTGGCGCTTTCGGCGAGCGCCGAGATCTTACCGCTGCCGCCGGTCTGGTCGGCTTTTCTGGCCTGGCGCTGGCCCTGAGGCGCAACGCGCAAGCCTTGCCTGCAAAGCTACTTGCTGCTCATGCCGACCGAAGCCGGATGGCCGGGCAGCTTGAAGCGCTTACCGGTGTCGGTGACGGTCGAACCGTCAACCTTGAGGATCGAAACATCCTGATCGAGGTAGTTGCCGATCAGCAGATATTTGCCGTCCGGTGTGAACGCCGCGCCTTCCGGCAGCCCGCCAACCTCCACCTCGCCGACCTTGGTGACCTTCTTGCCGTCGATGCGCAGCACCGCGGCGGTTCCATTGCGATTGTAGAAATAGGCATTCTTCATGTTGGAACCAGCAAGGATCACCGCGACGGCTACGTCGCCCTTGGGCGAAATAGCTAACCCTTCCGGCCCGTCGCCGACCACGACCCGGTCGATGACCCGGGGCGGGTTGGCCTCGATGTCGATGACGCTGACCGTGTCGACGCTGCCGTCGGAGGCGCCGGCGTTGCCGTTGTCGGCGCTGAGCGCGATTTTGCTGCCGGGCGCTACCGCCACGTTGTAGGGCCACTGGCCAGTCGGAAGGTCGAGCTTGTTGTAGGTGACCTTGTCGCCGTTCACATCGAGCAAAGCGACCTTGTGGGCGTTGAACTTGGCCGCGAGCGCGCGCTTCCCGTCGGGCGCAAAGGCGACGTGGGAAACGATGTCGCCCATGTCGATCGTGTCGATGACCTTGACGTTAGTGCCGTTCACCGACAGCACGCTGATCGTTTTGTCGACGCGGTTGGCAACGAGTGCGAGCTTGCCGGCCGGGCTGAAGCTGAGCCCGGAGGGCTGCTTGCCGACCGTCACCGTGCCCGCCAGCTTGGGCGGGTCGGCCTTGAGATCGATGACGTAGACCTTGTTGTCGGGGCCCATTTTAAGCGCGTCGCCGTCCTTGGTGACGTTCGACCGAATTGGCGACCAGCGCGACCGAACTGGTCGGATCGATCGCGACGTTGACGGGCGGCCCCACCACCGAATTCTTGAGCGCCAGGTTGGCGATGGTCTTCGGGTTTTCCGGGTCGGCCAGGTCGATGATCAGGACGGAGTCTTCCCGGTCGGCGACAGCAACGGTTTGCCGGCATCGTCCCACAGCAGCTTTTCGTCGTTGCCGACGATCATCAAGGGCGCCGCCTGGGCAAGCGCCAACGTCGTCGCCGTAAGCGCCGCCGCCAAGAAGAATGGTGTGATGAGATGCTTTTTTGGCATTGCAACTTCCTCCCCTTGTGATGTTGATTTTTTTGAAAGTGCTCAGGCCCTCGCACGTTGTTCCACATTGGCAATCCGCGCCGGAACGCCGAACTCCCGCCGGCAGACGTTGGCAAGTGCGGCCACGCCCTGGCGGAGCGTATCGTGCGAGGGATGAGCAAAGCAAAGCCGCAGCCGGCTCCTGCCATATGCCTTGTCGGCGGACCACTCGGGGCCCGGATTGATCGCGATCCCAGCCGCGAGCGCGGCCTGCGCGAGCCGTTGCGTGTCGACCACGTCGGGCAATTTGACCCACAGAAAGATGCCGCCTGGCGGGTCATCGAACTCGGCGGCAGTTCCGAACTGTTCGGCGAGCGCATCCATCAGGGTTTCGAGCTTTTGGCGCAATGCCCGCGTCAAAATCGGAATATGGTCGTGGAAATGGCGCGCGCAGTACTCGGCGAGGACCATCTGTTCGAGCGCGCCGGAGCCGGCGTCGGTCTTGAGCGCGAGCATGCGCGAGAGCACATCCCAGTCGGCGACGATGTATCCCACCCGCAAGGCGGGCGCGATCGACTTGGAAAACGACCCGATGTGGATGACGCCGCCGCACTGGCTCATCGCGTAGATCGCGGGCGGCCGCTGGCCATCCCAGATCAGGTCGGCATAGCAATCGTCCTCGAAGATCGGCACGCTGTGCGCCTGGGCGAGCCTGAGCAGCTCGAGACGGCGGGCTTCGTCCATGATGGTGCCGGTCGGATTCTGCACGGTCGGGATGGTGTAGATATATTTCGGCCGGACGCCGCGGCGCTTGAGATCGTCGAGCGCCGCCGCCAATGCGTCGATGCGCATACCTTCCTGATCGAGCGGAATACCGACGGCCTTGACGTTGAGGCGCGCAAGACGCGTCAGCGCACCGCCGTAGCTCGCCTGTTCGATCAAAACCGTGTCGCCGCGCGCGAGCAGAATGCCGTTGACAAGATCGAGCGCCTGCAGGGAGCCGGATGTGATCAAAATTTCGTCGGCGGCGCAGGAAATCCCCGCGTCACGGGCGAGCTTGCCCACCAGAAATTCGCGCAGCGGCTGGTAGCCGAGCGGCCCGCTGTTGAGACCATAGGTCGCGAGCGTTACGCCCTCGCGCTCGAGCACCGCCGTGGCTGCAGCGATCAAGTCCGCGACCGGAACCTGCTCCGCGTCGTTGTGGCCGCCGATGAAGTTGTATGTCGGAAAGCCGGTCCACTTCGCGGCTGCCGCCGGCAATCCGGCGGTCAACAACGGTGCGAAATCGAACGCCGCGGATGGCATGGGGCTCCCGTTCGCCGGGCTTGTTGATCAGTCTTCGCGTGCTCCCGCCGTTCAGGCGAGCGCGTGCTCGCGCGCCGGTGCCTTGACTGGATCGCGCAACCCGAGAATGCGCCGGGCGTTGTCGTAGAAGAGCTTCTGCCGGTCCGCCTGCGACAGGCCGATTTCGTCGATGAGCTTGAGACAGGTCGCCGGATCCCAGCACGGATAGTCGGTGCCGTACATGACGTTGTCGATGCCGTAGTACTCGATCGCGAACTTCATGCCCGCCGAATGCGGGGACACCGTGTCGGTGTACATGCGTTTCATGTAGGTCGAAGTCGGGTGCGGCAGTTTCGCGGCCTTGGTGTTCTTGTCCATGCGGCCGGACTGGTAGGGCAGGGCGCCGCCCGTGTGTGACAACACCACCTTGAGGCCGGGATGGCGCTCCATCAGGCCGGAGAGAATGAGCCTCGACGCCGCGACGCTCACTTCGATTACCCGGCCAAGGCTCAGATGCAGCGCCCCGTTGTAGCCCTCGAGCATATCCTGGAACACCGCGTCGGTCGGATGCAGGAACAGCGGTACGCCCAGCTGTTCGACCCGGGCATAGAACGGCTCGAGCCGCTCGGCGTCGATCCTGGGATCGCTGCCGATGCTTCCCGGCAGGTTGGCGCCCATCAGGCCAAGCTTGTTGATCGCGTGGTCAAGCACCTCGATGGCAAGGCGCGTGTCCTGCAGCGGCACTGCGGCACTGGCCCACAGCCGGCCGGGATATTTGCGCTGCGCTCCCGCCATCTCCTCGTTCCACATCAGGGCGTAGTCGCGGCCCTCATCCGCCGGCATATCCGAGAACGCGACCGAGAATGGACCGATCGAGCACACCACGTCGACCTGATGCCCGAGCCCATCCATGTGCTCGAACTGTTTGTCGAGGTCGAACCACTCGGCCCAGCTGTTGAGATGGGCGCCGGCGTCCTCACGCCGCCAGTAATCATAGCCGCCATTGTTGTTGTACCCGGCGCGGGGATAGCCCTGGCGCTTGCACAGTTTCTCGAACACCGAGCGCGGCCACCAATGAAAATGCGAATCGATGATGTGCATGGTTTCCTGCCGTGTTCGGCCTGTATGAAAGTCGCTGGGCTGGGCGGCCGATTTGCGCGATTCTATGGAGGCGTGGGTTTGAGGTCAATGCGGACGCCAGCAGGCATAACTGCTATGGCGCGTTCGTCGCCGTGCTGCGGGTCGCGGCATGTCCCTCCCGCAGGGCCGGTTTGAGCACCTTGCCGCTGCCCGACAGCGGCAATGGCGTTGTTCTGATCTCGACAGTGCGCGGCACCTTGTAGCCGGCGATCAGGCCACGGCAATGGGTGCGGATTGCCTCCGGGTCGAGCGTGGCGCCCGCGCGCGGGACCACGATCGCGTGCACGGCCTCGCCCCAGCGCTCGTCCGCGATCCCGATCACCGCCACTTCGGCAACACCGGGGAACAGCGAGATCGCATTCTCGACCTCGGTCGAATAGATGTTCTCACCGCCGCTGATGATCATGTCCTTGAGCCGGTCGACGATGGTGATGAGCCCATCCTCGTCCATCGACGCCGCATCGCCGGTATGGAGCCAGCCGTCGCGCAGCGCCGCCGCGGTTTCGGCGGGCTTGTTCCAGTAGCCGAGCATCACATTGGGGCCGCGGATCAGGAGTTCACCGACCGTGCCGCGCGGCACCTCGCGGCCCTGGGCATCGACGATCATCACCTCGCAGTTGAGCACGCCGTGGCCGCACGAGCGCATGCGCGCACCGGCAACGGCAGGCACCCTCAGGTCGAGCGGCAGCGCCGACCCGATCGGTGCCAGCTCGGTCATGCCCCAGCCGTGCAGAAACAGAACATCGGGCCACAGTTCCACCGCCCGTCGCAGCGTCGCCTCCGGCATTGGCGAGGCGCCGAACTGGATCTGGTGCAACGCCCTTAAATCGAACGCGCGCACGTCCGGATGGTTGACCATCATGGCGATCATGGCCGGCACCAGGGTCACATTGGTGACCCGATGCCGCGCCAGCGCGTCGAGACAGGCGCCGGCGTCGAATTTCGGGATCATCACATGGGTGCCGCCCACCATGGTCATGGCAAAGGTCGCCATCCCGTCGGCGAGGTGGAACATCGGGGCGGCATGCAGATAGCGCGAGGTCCGGCCGTAGCCGACGAGCGCGATCGCATTCATGGCATTGCTGATGAGGTTGTCGTGACTTAGCATGACGCCCTTGGCTTTGCCGGTGCTGCCGCCAGTATAGAAGATGCCGGCAAGATCATCGTCCCGTCGCTCGGCGTCGTCCGCAGGCGTCGCGCCGGCGATCAGCACCTCGTAGGCAAGCCAGCCGCTCGGCGGGGTATCGCCGCCCAGATGGATCATGGCCTTGGGCGGCGGCGTGCCCGCCTCTAGGAGCGACAGGCAGGCGTTGTCGCAAACGATGATCTCGGGCGTCGCATCGTCGAGGATGTAGCGGACTTCGGCGGCGGCAAGCCGCGTGTTGATTGGGACGAGCACGCCGCCCGCCCACGGAATGGCGTAATGCAGTTCGAGATAATCGTCACTGTTGAGCCCCAACATCGCGACACGCCCGCCCTCGCTCAGGCCCAGCGCACGCAAGGCGCCCGCGAGCCTTCGCACCCGCTCCAGCACATCGCCCCAGGTGCGTCGGCGCTCGCCGAAGATCGTGGCGGTGCCGGAACGATTGATCTGCACCGCACGCCGCAGCCCCTGGCTCAGGTAGCCGTGCATCGTTACATCTCGACACAGACCTTGCCGACGTGGCGTTGGCTCTTGAGATGCGCGAGCGCTGCGGGCAACTCCGCCAGCGGAAAGGTTCGGTCGACGACGGGACGGATGGCGTTCTGCTCCATCGCCCGGATCATAGCCGCGAACTGATCGCGATTGCCGACCGAGGTACCCTGGAGCCGGATTTTCTTCATGATCAGGACCGCTATGTTGAGGTCAGATCGGGCGCCCGCGACGACGCCGATGATGCCCACGGTGCCGCCCATGCGCACGGCGCGAAATGATTCTGCGATCGTCCCGCCGCCGCCGATCTCGACCACGAGATCGACACCGTCCGGCACGAACTGAAGCGCCGTCTGGCCCCATTTCGGGTCCTCGACATAGTTGATGACATGCGTGGCGCCGAGTGTGCGCAGCTTCTCGAGCTTTGGCGCACTCGAGGACGTGGCAATCACCTGTGCGCCGGCGTCGCGCGCAAATTGCAACGCAAACAGGCTGACTCCGCCGGTTCCCTGGGTGAGCACGCTCTGGCCGGGCCCGATGCCGCCATCGGCGATCACCGCTGCCCAGGCGGTGAGGGCGGCGCACGGCAAGGTCGAAGATTTGACAAAGTTGAGATGCCGCGGGCCCCGCACGATCGCGTCTTGTCGAAAGACGCGGTACTCGCACGCAACGCCATCGACTGATCCGCCGAGGCTTGCGGCGACGCGGCGGGGCGTGCGCGGGACCGCTTTGCCAATCCGGAAAGATGCAGCCGACCACCCGGTCGCCGATCTGCCAGCCCTCCACTTCCGCCCCGAACTCGACGATCTCGCCGGCGCCGTCCGAAAGCGGCACCAGATTTTGCTTTTTCTGCCGCGTCCCGTATCCGCCCTCAACCACAACGAGGTCGCGAAAGTTCAGCGACGCAGCGCGCAGCCGCACCAGCACTTCGCCGGGACCCGGCTTCGGTTCCGGCCGCTCCACGATCTTGATGTTGTCAAGCGAGCCGACAGATTCGAGGACAGCGACCTTCATGATCGACCCCTAGCTCCGCCACTGCGACGATGCGGCCTCGAATTGGCCGAGCACGCCGGTGATCAGGAAGCTCAATGCCACGACCACGACGATCGCCGCAAACACACCGGCCGAATTGAAGCGCACCGACGAGGATTCGATCAGGAAGCCGAGCCCGCGGTTAGACGAGAGCGCTTCGCCGACGACCGTCGTGGTGAGGGCATATCCGGTCGCCACCCGCAGGCCGGTATAGACCCAGGGCAGGGTAGCGGGGATCAGAACCTTGCGATTGATCTCCATCTGCCCGGCTCCCATCAGCCGCAGCGATGCGCCGAGGTCGGGATCGACGTTGCGTACACCGTCGCGGGTCGAAAACAGCAGAATAAAGAAAACCACGACGGCGACCAGCGCAACCTTCGAAGCGATGCCGATCCCCAGCAGGATGACGAACAGGGGCAGCAGCGCGATCTTGGGGAGCGCGTAGATCGCCACGATGAAAGGTGACACGACATTGTCGACGCGCGGAAAGACCCCGAACGCAAGGCCGACCGCGACACCGCAGGCCGCGCCGATGCCGTAGCCGAGCAGCAGGGTCTGCAATGTAATTGCAAGGTGTTGCCACAACGAGCCGTCGCTGATCCATGTCACGATCGTCTCGGCAACGCGGACCGGGTCGCTCAGGATGAACTTCTTCACCAGCGTTCCGGAGGCAAAGTACCAAGCGGCCAGCACGAGCAGGATTACCAGAACCTGTCCGGCCAGGATCGGGAGCCCGGAACGATCGCGGGGAGGTGCTGCGGTCACGTTTCGGTACCCTTGCCCACTTCGTCCTTGAGCTCGTTCCAAAGTTCCTCGTGCAGCGCGCCGAATTCGGGCAGGAAGCGCAGGTGCACGGCGTCACGCTCGCGGCCGAACGGAATCTGTCGCATGGCGCGGATCTTTCCCGGCCTGCCCGTGAACACGGCGACCCGATCGGCGAGCGTTATGGCTTCGGCAAGGTCGTGGGTCACGAACACGACCGTCAACCGCCGCGCCCTGGTCATGCGCAGCAATTCCTGGTGCATGATCAGCTTGAGCTGGGCATCGAGCGCGCCGAATGGCTCGTCGAGCAGAAACGTTTCCGGCTCGTAGATGAGCATGCGGGCCAGTGCTGCACGCTTGCGCATGCCGCCGGAGAGTTCCCCCGGATAGTGGCGGGCGAAACCGGTCAGACCGACGAAGTCCATCATGGCTTGCACGCGCTCGCGCCGTTCGCGCGCCGGGACCGCCCGGCATTTGAGTTCGAGCGCAATTCCGATGTTGTCCTCGACGGTGCGCCACGGCAGCAGCGTGTCCTTCTGGGTCATATAGCCGACCCGGCGGTTCGCGCCTTGCACTGGTGCGCCGTCATAGCGGACGTCGCCGCTCGTCGGCCGCAGTAGTCCTGCGACTAGGTTGAGCACCGTCGACTTGCCGCAGCCGCTCGGTCCGACCAGCGCGACGAATTCTTCCGGCGCGACCGCAAGGTCGATGGCATCGAGCGCCAGTACTCGCACGCCGCGGGCGTCGAATTCCTTGCTGACATGCTCGAGCTCTATCACGTTCTGGGTCATTGCAGGTTTCGCGCGTTGCTTAGGATCAGGTGGCTGCGACTAGCCGCCAGCGCAGCAGCCAGCCTTCGAGTCGGTTCGCCAGTTCGTTGACGATGATGCCGAGGATCATCAGAACGACGAGCGCCGCATAGATCCCTGCCATGTCGAATTGACCGGCGGCATTGCTGATCAGATAGCCGACCCCGCTGCGGGCGAGCATCATCTCCCCGACCGTCGCTCCGATCAAGGCGTAGGGCAGGGCGTTGCGCAACCCGCCCATGATCCAGGTCGTGCAGCCGGGCAGCACCGCTTTCTGGAACCGCTCGCGCGCCGACGCGCCCATGACTTCCAACGCCGCGATCATGTCGCGATCGACCGCCTGCGCGCCGGCAAACGTGTTGAAGAACAGGAGCAGAAAGGATGCCAGCGCCACCAACACGATCTTCGGCTGCAAGCCGAGACCGAACCACATGATCAGGAGCGGCGCAGCGCAACCACCGGAATGCTGTTGAGGGTGAGGATCAGCGGGCGCAGGATCTTGGCGGTGGTGGGCGCGCGACCGAGCACGATGCCCAGCACGATGCCGAGCGGGACCCCGATGGCGAGGCCTATGACGATCTCCTGTAGCGTCGTGGCGATATGCCAGGCAAGATCACGCTCGGCCCATTGCGCGAGTCGCACGGCGATCAGGCTTGGCTTGCTGGTCCACGTCCCACCCGTGAAAGCCCCGAATGCCTCCCACGCGGCGATGAGCGCGAGCCCCAGCATGACGCGCAGCAGCCATGTCGTCCGTTCGCTCAGGTGATTTCCCCCCTCGGAGCATCTCCGGGAAAGTAAAGGCTGTTTTCCGTAGAGAATCCGACAATACAAGACTCTCGCGGTTGACGCGCAACTCTTTGCTTCGTTAATAGGTCAATCGCCTGCGCCGTGCCAGCACGCAATGCCATGAGTGCCCAAATGGATCCGCAAATCGATCAGCATGGGGAGCAATCGGCGCCGCGGCTCGAATTCGTTTTTCAAATCCGGATCGACCTGGGTGAGCGGGTGATCTTCGGCCCGCTCGTGCGCGGTGGGCAGCAGGGGTTTGTTCCGGTGCGGGGCGGGGAAATCACCGGTCCACGGCTACAGGGTCGGGTACTGCCGGGCACCGGCGGCGACTATCCATATATCTGGCCGGACGGCACGTTCGAGTTCGATGCCCACTACCTGCTGGAAGCGTCGGACGGCACCAAAATGCGGCTGCGCAATCACGGCTATCGGCACGGACCCAAGGAGGTCATCGATCGGCTTCTGGCTTATGAGCCGGTCGACCCGTCCGGCTACTACATGCGCATGACGCCCTCGTTCGAGGTGCCGGCCGGCCCGCACGAATGGCTAGGCCGGACCGTGTTCGTCGGCACCGGCAACCGCCGGCCGAACTATTCGATCTTTCGCTATTGGGCGGTTTACTGATCGTCATGATAGGCCCGCTGGTCTCCCTCAAGCTCGAACACGCGTTCGACCTGCACATCTCGTTCGGAGAGGAGCTGCGGCTTGGCCCAACGTCGCTCGCGCACACGCGCGCGTTCCATCCTGTGACCGGCGGCTCGGTGTGGGGACCCCGTCTGAAAGGCGCGATCGTTGCGGGCTCGGGGAGCGAGGCGCCAATGCTTGACGGTGCGCGTGTCGTCATCGGTGGACAGTGGCTGATCCGTGCGGCCGACGGAACACTCATCCTGATGACGAACGCTGGTTTCGCGTCCGGGCCGACGACCGAACCCTGGCGCGTGGATGCGCCGGAGTTCTCAAGCCTAAGCCTGCATCTCGCGCCGGTGTTTGAGGCCCCCGGCGGTCCGCACGCGTGGTTGAACCGCACGGTCTTCGTTGGCAAGGGCGACCGGCGACGCACCAACGCGACGGTTCGCATATTCGCGGTCATGTGAGGGGCGACGCATGGACGCGGCACTCGAGTTTGTTTTCCAGGTCCGCGTCGACTTTGCGGGCCGCCTGAAATTCGCGCGCGAGCGCAATGGTGTGCAACGCGGCTACACCGGGGTTGCGGGAGGCATCGTCGATGGCCCGCGCCTCAAGGGCACGGTCGTTCCCAACAGCGGCGGTGACTGGCCGCATTTCATGCCGGACGGCGTCGTGTATTTCGAAGCGATTTATGTGCTTGAGGCGTCCGACGGAACACAGATCCTGATCAATAATCGCGGACTGCGTCACGCGCCAGCGGACGTGCTCGCCAAAATGAATGCGTTCGAACCGGTCGATCCGGCGAGCTACTATTTCAGGGTGGCGCCCACCTTCGACGTGCCGGCCGGACCGCACGACTGGCTCGGCCGCACCGTCATTGTCGGCGGCGCCGACCGCCACCGCACGCATTCGATCTTTTCCTACTTCGCATTGGTGTGATCGTCGGGTTTATGGTCTGCTGACGATCAGCTGTAGCCCGTATGGAGCGAAGCGGAATGCGGGACGGCTGCCCCGGATCACGCTGCGCTCCATCCGGGCTACCGGTCAAACAATTGAAGCCCAGGGGATTGAGCATGCCGGTCGTCGACGTCCATACCCACATGCTTAACAGCGAGTGGCTCGCACTCCTGCACCAACGGGGCGCGCCGAAATATACGGTCAGCCGTTCGCTCGAAGGGCAGGAGACGACGGCCGGCCGCTCACGGACGTGGCGTTCGCGCCGATTTGGCGCGCGATCGACACGCTGGGCCTGCCGGTGCTCGCGCACCCGACCACACCACCGGGCGCTGGGCAGATGCACCTACCGGCGGCGAACGTCAAGGCGGTGCGCAGCGGCAATGCGGAACGTATATTCAAGTTGTGACACGGGGCTGGGTTCGGGAGGCTGCGCATGATCGTACGTGAGGAATCGGACGGCTCGCTCGTCCTCATCAACCAGACCGAGCACGCCAAGATCTCGGGGCTGTTTGCGGCGCACTGGGGCAATGGCGAGTTCGAGCGGCCGCATCCCTATGAGCCGGCCGTGCGCGCCGCGTTCTTTCACGATTGCGGCTGGTACCGCTACGAGACGAGCCCGCGCTACGACCCGGCGACTGGCAAGACGCCGAGCTTCATCGAGGTGCCGCTCGATCGCACCCAGCTCGATGCCTTTCAGTGGGGCACCGACTGGCTGACCGCGATCGACCCCTACGCCGGGCTGCTGATCAACAAACACCGGACCGGTCTTTGGCGCGGCCGCTATGGAGCGATCTCGCATCCGGGAATGTTCGGGGCCAGAGGGCTGAGTCCGCTGGTCGAAGCCTTCATCGCAGAGAATGAGGCACGCCAGAAGCAGCAGGAACACACCGTCGACCAGAAGGAATTCTGGATCAATTATCAATGGCTGCAGTTCTGGGATCTGCTCTCGCTCTATTTCTGCGTTCGGCCCCCGTACGACGAATACATCGAACCGGTGCCGAAGTCCTATGCGGACGGACAGGGCGCGCGTGTCACGCTGAAACCGCGTGCTGACGGCAAAGTCGCCATCGACCCATACCCGTTCGATCTCCCGTCGCTCGTATTCGACGTGCCGCACCGGCGGCTTGCAACATCGAAATTCCCCGATGAGGCCGCATTCCGGGCGGCCTACTACAAGGCGCCGCCGCAGACCATGCGGTTCGAGTTGGTCAGAGCCGGGTGAAAGCGATGACGAAAACGTCCCCACCTACGCGTAGCCTCGATCCGCCCGATAGCTTTATCTACACGGGTCCGATGTCGACGCGCGGCCGCAGCCTCAACCGCTTTGCGCTCAGCCTGAAACTGCCCGAGAACCGCAGCGCCTTTTTGTCAGACCAGGATACCTACATGGCGAAGTTCGATCTGAGCGACGCCGAGAAGAACCTGGTGCGCGCGCGCGACTGGACCGGTCTGCTCAAAGCAGGAGGCCACCTGCAGGCGATCCTCAAGATTGCCGCGACCGTCGGCCAAAATCTGTGGCACATCGGTGCCCACAATGCCGACATCGCGGTAGATGACATGATCGCCGCCTGCCCGCGCCGCGTCGGCGGCCTGCCGGAGCGTGCATGATGGCTCGGGTGATCGGCGGATTTGGGGTCTCGCACTCGCCCTCCATGGGCTACGAGTATGACAAGGGTATCGCCGGTCGCTTCGATCCGCGCTGGAAGGTCTGGTTCGACGGCATGCAGCCGGTGAAGCAGTGGCTCTCCGACGCGCGCCCCGATCAGATCGTGATTGTCTACAACGACCACCTCAACCATTTCACCTTCGATGCCTATCCGACGTTTGCGCTCGGAGTTGCGCCGGAGTTCCCGCAGGCCGATGAAGGCTTTGGGTTACGCCCGTTTCCGAGCCTCGCGGGAGACACGCAGTTCGGCTGGCACGTCGCCAATCACCTGGTGCGGCATGAATTCGATCTCACTATCTGCGAAGATATGAAGATCGATCACGGCATCTACTCGTGGCTTCCCTACGTGGCGGCGCCGCCGTGGCCGGCGCCGGTGCTGCCGCTGGCCGTGAACATGGTGCGCCATCCGATCCCGACCTCGGTGCGCCTGCGCAAGCTCGGTGAAGCAATCCGTGCTGCCATTGCGAGCTACCCTGGCGACGCGCGGGTCGCGGTGATTGCGACCGGGGGCATGTCACATCAGATCAGCGGTACCCGCTTCGGCATGGCCAACGAGGAGTGGGATCGCTATTTTCTCGCACACCTGGTGGACGATCTCGACACGTTGGTCGCCATACCGCAGGACGAAATCATGCGCATCGGCGGCACCGAAGCCTCCGAATTGACCATGTGGTTTGCGATGCGCGCGGCGCTGTCCCGCAAGGTTCACCGCGCCTACGACTTCTACACTTTCCCCCAGATCACCGGCTGCGGGGTGCTGGTTCTTGAAGAATTGTGAGCCTTTGTCGCATTGGCCGTTTCCCGGCACACGACCGCGGGAAGCAACTGCGAAGCAGACGTCAGTTCAGGCGCGACTTCGGGATGCGCTCGCGGGTCGGATTGATGAAATGAACAAGGGTAGAGAATGTGGTTCTTGCGCGCCATTTTAGCTTGTGTGCGAGTGATCGTATTATTCACGATCCTTGGAGGGATTGGCTACATCATCTACGACAAGACAAGAGCAGATGGGGGAAGTGATCGTAAAACTGCAGAGTCGCCTGCGCAATCTTTCCCAAATATTGGCGATACGGTGACCATGAATGCGAATGTCGTCGCATGCCCACTTCCTGAAGTCGCTCGCAAAGTCAGAGATCTTCTTCGCACGTACACCGACAGACAACCGGCCTCATCCTATGCTGTCGAGCATCAGTGCATCGTGCTCGCCAAGTCAAAAGGTTACAAGGTTGAAATGCATTCGGCCCAGCACGGAACCGAGTGCTTGCAGGTCCCCGGTAAAACGCGATGCTATTGGACGCCGGCCGACGCTTTGGAGATTCCTCGACGATAGTGATCGGTCCAAAAGCCTTACGCGATGGGACCGAACCGCCGAGCGCAATAGCGCGATTGAGCCGCCGCCGAGTCCAGGCACACCGAAGCAAAGCGCAAGTCGATCGCTGATGCGCAGAAGATCGCCGCGATCTGGAACGCGCGGGTCGTGGCTCTATCCAACGGTCGGGGCGGCCATCGTGGCCGCCCTATTGCCCGCCCAACGAGGAAATCAAATCATTCCCAGTTCGCGCATCTCGCTCCACCACGTAATGCCCAAAGTCTTTGCGTCTTGCAGCGTTGCAAACATTTTGGTGCGATGGCCGCAGCGCAAGCCAAACGGCTCTTGGTTGTCGCCCGTCTCATTAGGATTGAATTCGATGGTGACGCTGGTCGGTTGTTCATCTGTATGCAAAACGAGTTGCCCGTGCTCGGTGTTGCGCCATTCCAACTTCATTCTCGGAACCCATCTTCATACCAACTCATTGCGCGCCGCACGAACCTCGGTGTTGATCTCGGTAACATCGCGGGCGGTCAGGTCTGGCAATCAAGTTCAAAAATTGTCTGCCGAAGGGTGAGGTCAGCTTGCATGACCAGTTGCCAACCAGACAAAGGATGCCGCCCTATTGGGGTCGTCCGGGGCGATGCGGTTGAAGCAGCTGGTCTAGCGGAACGTCCCAAGCCACAACCGACCGCCCATCAACGTGGCCGATCCGTAAACCTGCCATCGTTTAGGAACCGGGACTTGACCAGCATGAACCTCATGCAGCGGTCTTACCGAGCTAGGCCGGCAGATGCGAGCATGCAGGAACTTTTGGCTTGGTGTTGTCGCAAGGTAAGGTGACACCACAGGGGCGCGCCCTGGCTACTGCGGTTCCAGCCCCGATTCCTTGACCATGCGCGCGCCGATCTGGCGGTTCTCCTTCAGAAAGCCAGCAAATTCCTCGGGCGTGTTGAGCACTGGCGGCAAGCCCAGGCTGATCATGTTTCGCTCGGCAAAAGCTCGCTCGCCAGCGATCTCGACCACGATGTCGTGCAACTTGGCGACGATCGGTTTCGGTGTTCCGGGCGGCGCGACCAGGCCGAAATAGGCCGTGGCCAACGGCCCCGTGTAGCCGATCTCGCGCAGGGTCGGCACGTCCGGCAACAGCGGCGAGCGGGTCACGGTATCGACAAGCAGCGTCGTCATCGTGCCGGCGCGGATGTGGGAGATGAAATTGGCGAGCCCGCTGAACGCGACCGGAGTTCGATCCTCCAAGAATGGCGTTAGCGGCATCGGCCCCGCCCTTGTAGGGTACCTTGACGATGTCGACGCCGTTCGTGCGCCGCCAGTTTTCCATGAAGTAGACCAGCGGCATCGCCGGTGACATGTAGCTCAGGGTTCCGGGTTTGGCTTTCGACAGGCTGGCGAGGTCGTCGAGCGAGCGCACATTGAGCGACGAATTGACGACCAGCACCGCGGTGACAAAAAACATATTTGTGATCGGCTCAAACGCATTCGGGTCGTAAGACAGTTTCTTGAACAGGAACTGATTGTAGGACAGGGTTTCGACCGGCAGCAGGCAGATGGTGTAGCCATCGGGCGGCGCGTCCGCGCACGCCTGTCCGCCAATGTTCAGAGCTCCGCCCGGCCGGTTTTCCACCACGAGCGGCTGGCCGGTGCGTTTCTGAAACGGGTCACTCAGCGCCCGCAGGAAAACGTCGCTCGCGCCTCCCGGCGTGAGCGCGGTGATTGCGTGCACCGGTTTGGTCGGGAAGTCTTGCGCACGCGCTGCGGCGCCTGCCAACACCAGCGCCGCCCCCAAACTCATCAAAACGCGAAGCATCTTGCCTTGTCCTTGCCAGCCAATGCCGGGAAATAAGCAGGACGACAACCGGCCTTCGTGCCGTCCGGTTTATGCAACCCTAGCACGAAGCGAGAGTTTGTCTGCGGTCATGCGACGTTCCATCCGCGAGGCGTTCCGCCTCGGGCGGCCATTGGACGCACCAGCGTTCGATATATGACGAGGTGCTCAGCTCGCGATGTCGCCGGCGGTCTTGCGGGCGATGGCGATCTCACCACGCGCTGCCCGCGCCATCAGGCCGCTGTCATTTCCCAGGGTGACAAAGCGGAAACCCATGGCGATCATGCGCGCCGCATAGGCTCCGGTGAGATTGTGGACCCCGGCGAACAGCCCGCGCCGGCTCGTGACCTTGAGGAGCATTTCATAGATCGCCAGGATTTGCGGCTCCTCGCGGTCGAGCAGAGGCCTGAGGCCGAGCGACATGCCGAGGTCACTGGGACCGATGTAGATGCCGCTGATGCCGGGCACGTCCAGGATGGCGTCGATGTTGTCGATCGCTTCCTGCGTTTCGATCATCGGGATCACCAGCACTTCGTCATTGGCGATCGATTGATAGGGGCTCGCCTCGCCATAGGCGGCAGCGCGGATCGGGCCGTTGCTGCGCTTGCCCCGTGGTGGATAGAGACACGCGTTCGCCAGCGCCTTGGCATCCGCGGGGGTGTTCACCAGCGGGCAGATCACGCCCCAGGCGCCGGCGTCGAGCACCTTGCCGATGATGCCGGGCTCGTTCCACGGGACCCGCACCAGCGGCGTAATCGGGTATTTGTCCATGGCCTGGAAGCATTGCACCATCGACTGATAGTCCTGCACGCCGTGCTGCATATCGACGGTCACGCTGTCGAAACCGCACTGCGCCATGACTTCCGCCGAAAAGCCTGATGGGATTGCAAGCCACGCGTTGAGGCAGGCCTTGCCGGACGTCAGATCGCGCCTTGAGCTTGTTCATGCCGTCGTCCTTTGCTGGGTAGAGGAGTCAAGCTTATCGCAAGGCGGGGAGGTTCGTCAGGCTGGCGTCCCGTCGATATGCCTCGCGCCGGATGGCGTCATCACGACGTCCCTTGTGGCATGGGATAATCGTGCGCGTTCAACACCCAGCCTGACCTTTGCGAGAAATCGAGCCGCGGCGGGCAGAAGATATCGACCAGCTGATTGACGCCGGGGTCCATGCCGCGCGACGTGTGGATCGCGGGTGGTGGGATGACGGTCACCGAGGGCGAGCCGCAATACTCGTGGTCATCGGGCCGCCATGCCTTGAGATTCGTCGTCCACGGCCAGCGAATGTGATGGGTGAACGCGCCCGCGAGGGCGAGCGAGCATTGCTCGAAGTCGTCGTGATAGTGGGGCGACAGCTTGGTGGTGTCGCGCGGTCCGTGTTGAACCGGCAAAAAATTGACCATGAAGGTGGTGCATCGCCAGATGCGGCCAAAGCGGCCGGGCTCTTCCGGCACGTCGAGACTGTAGACGCGCGCGCGTGGGCCTCCGGGCGGGTCGGGCCAAGTCACGAGCGGCGGGATATTCGGGTGCGGATCCGCATAAGCCGCCGCGTTCGAGCATTGCGCGGCGAGGTCGGTCGCGCGGGTGGTGAACATGCGCACGACGCGCCCTGGCTTTTTCACCTTGGCAAAGCTCTGCCCGGCCGGCACGAAAGCGAGCGAATAACCTGGAACATTCACCGTGCCCTGCTGGGTCGTGATCTCGACTTCGATGCCATGGTCGGGCAGCAGGACCACGTATTCGTCGGCTTGGCGATCGCGTCCGAGCGCGGCGCCGGCGGTCGCCTCGGTATACGCGATGACGAAGTTCTGTCCGCGCGCCAGCCAGGTGCGGCCGTCGGGACCTGAGACCTGCGGTGCCTTCTCATAGAACTTCGCATACTCGGCCGCGGCGAATTCCGTCGCCTTGGGCCCCACGGTCGGGGCGGCGGCAAGCGCCGACCTAGGATCGGACTTGTCGTACATCGTGGTCCTCCTTCAGGGTCCTTCGCCGGTCCCTTCGACGCAGGCCGTGACACGCTTCATAAAGGCGTGCATCAACAACACCAAAGCGATGCATCCATGCGCGCGCGGCCGGCACCAATGTTTGAGGTCAGTCCGCGACGAGTTTTCCGCCGATAATCCGCCGCACCGGGTTCTCCAGAACGCCGAGCCCGGTGATCGACACTCGCACCGGGCCGCCCAGTTCGGTGATATTCGCCGTATGCAGGCTGCGGCGACCGGTCTTGCCCGGCCGGAACGCCGTGCCCATGGAGATCACGTCGCCGGGCCAGAGTGAATGGTATTTGGTGATGAATGCGATCACCTGTGGAACCGGATAGCTGTAATAGCTCGTCGAGTCCTCAGCGATCAGTTCGTCCTTGTGCCAGCACAGCACGTCGAGCGCGTGCGGGTCGGGAATCTCGTCCTTGGTGGTGAGCCAGGGGCCGAACGGGCCGAACGTGTCGCTGCCTTTGTAGCGCGCCGTGTAGGAGAGATGCTGCTCGCGCTGCTCGACCTTGGCCGGGTCGTCCTTCGACGGATAGAGGGCGTAGTAATGCACCATGTCCTGCGCCCGCATGCCGTTGCCCGTCATGTCGTTCATGATCGAATAGCCGTAAACGACGGACATCGCGTCTGCGGCCGGCACATGCCGGCACTTTCGTCCAATGATGACGGCCAGCTCTGGTTCCGGATGCACGCTGCCGTAGAAGTCGTAGACTTCGATCGGTTCGCGATGGCCGACCAGGCAGGAGGCGGGCTTGAGGAAAAACAGCGGATGATCGGGAGAGCTGATCTTGCGTGCGTCGCTCGCCGAGTTGTTGAGTGCGATGCCGCAGATCTTTGCTGGCCGGCGCACCGGCGGCTGCCATTGGATATTGCTGATCGGAATCGGGTTGACTTTGTCCGGACGCTCGCCGGCGAAACGCTGCGCGTCGGCGAGCAACGCCTGACCGGCGTCGCCCAGCTCGATCAGGCCGATCATATCGCTGGGTGACGCGCGACCCATGGCCGCCGCAACCTCAGCGAGGTCGATCAAATAACCGTCGTCGAGCGCAAACCCGATCCGGTCGCCGCCGCCAAACCGAAAGCTCGCGAGCTTCATGGTGCGGTTCCCCCGGCCCACGGCAGGTCGGTGTCATTCCAGTAGTGCACGAGGCGCTGGGCGAAGCGCCATTGGCCGCCCGTGTGCACGAACACGTCGTCGGAATGTCCGCTTACTTCGACCGTCTTGGCGCCGCTGGCCTTGGTCCATTTGGTCACGAGCCAATAGGCCTTCACCCCGATGCGTCCGACGCTCGGCCGGTAGCGCAGATGGCTGATGATGTGCTGGCGGCCGCGAAACGGTGCAGAGGTCGTGAGTGTCCGCACATAGGCGCCGATCGCATCGTGACCCTTGTAGATGTTGCCCGCAGTATCGCCGAACACGGCATCGGGCGTGAACAGCGCCAAGAAGCCTGGCACGTCCCCGCTGTCCAGCGCCCAGACATACTCGGCATAGAGGTCTTCGATGGCGTGGCGGTCTTCGGCCGCGATGATCGGCATGGATGCAAATCCTAAGGGTCAGGTCCGCAAAGTCTGATCAAGCGCGCCACGCAGCACAAGGGCCGAGATGCGATCGGCGAGCCCCGCCGGCTGATCGAGCCCCATGCGCTCGAGGCATGCGTCCGCGTCGGCCCCGGATGGGGCGCGCAGGCCGCGCACCGCCAAATGCGCGATTCCGAACGGCGAGGAGGCCCGCAACCGCTGCAACGCAGGGATCAACATCTGCTCGATCTCGGTAAAATCGGTTCCGAACGGGAAGGGCGGCAGGTGCCCGGCATCGCGCGCGGGTTTTAGGGTTTTTGCAATCTGCTCGGGCGTATTGTCGCGCCATTCCGGCGGAACGGTGAAGGTGGGTTCGATCTTGCCGGCGTCCTTGGCGCGTCGCAACAACTCGTCCTGATAGCGCGCGTCGGCGATGCTCAGCATGGCCGCAATTGTATCGCGATCGGTCCTGCCGCGCAGATCGGCAATGCCGTATTCGGTGATGACGATGTCGCGCAGGTGGCGCGGGATCGTGGTCTCGCCGTATTCCCACACAATGTTTGATTTGGTGCGGCCCGCGACGGTGCGGGTCGAGCGCAGCATGATGATCGAGCGTGCGTCGGCCAGCGCAAAGGCCTGCGCCACGAAATTGTATTGACCGCCGACCCCGCTCACGACCTTGCCGCCCGCGAGCGTGTCGGACACGACGGCGCCGAGCAGTGTCGTCATCATGGCGGTGTTGATGAACCGCGCCTTGATGCGCGCCCGGCGTTTCTCGTCTTCGCCGCCGTAGAGCTCGTTGACGAACGCGATCGCCTTCATCTGCAGCTTGTCGAGCTCGTACGCCGGCATGTCGCGCAGCGCCTGATAGAATGCGCGCGATCCGATAAAAAACCCGGCATGCAGCAGCGTGCCGCCGACCTCGCGCTTGAGAATGCCGGCGCGCATGAGATCGACGAAGGCCTCCACGAACATCTCGCTGCAGCCGTAGAGGCCGGCCACGAATGGCGCGCGTTCGCCGGCGATTGCCGCCCGCTTGCCGGCGTGGGCGTCGATGATCTTGTCAAACTCGGCCCCGTACCGGTGGCGCAGGATCAGCGCCTGCGCGACCGCGTCGCCGAGCGCCCCGATGCCGAGCTGCAAGGTACCCCCGTCGGGCACCAGCAGCGCAGCATGCAGGCCGGCAGCGTATTCGGTCAGGTCGACTGGCTCACGCGGCGGTGCGAACAGCGGAAAGTCGGTCGCCGGTGAATCGAGCACGAAGTCGAATTCATCGGTCCCGATATCGGCGTCTCCCGGCATGAACGGCATGTCGGAGTTGACCTGCGCGATCGTCAGCACGTTGAGCCCGGCTGTACGCCGCAGCGCCATCAATTCGACGCTGAGATCGGTGTTCGAGCTCAGGCTGTAGCGGGTCTCGCCACCACGCACGCGTTTGGCGACAAGCTGCGCGAACACGTTGACGCCGCGATCGAGCACGTAACGCAGCGCATGGGTGTAGTTCGCCGAGATGTAGCTTTGTTGCGCCGATGGCGAATGCAGGCGGCTGCCGGCCAGAAAAAAGAACTCACTGACCTCGATATTCGGCGGCAGCTGCCCGGCCCGCTGTGCCAGTCCGTACGTGAGTTGCGGATAGCGGCCAAACAGCCGTTCGGAAACGGGTCCGATGAACCGGCGCTCCAGATCCTGCGATGGATGGGGTCGTTCGAGCGTAAGTGCCGTGAAGATGCGCAGATTGATCGAACGATCCGCAACGGCGCGCGCATAGAGCGCATTCGCCACGTGATTGGCTTTGCCAATGCCGAGTGGCAGCCCCAGCACGATGGTCTTGCCGACCCGCTCGATGATGGCCGCCGCCAGGCGATCAGGGTCGGTAAACTGTACCGGCTCTTTCATGCAAGCTGCGACCAGCCCGGATCGGGCCGAAAGCGCTCGCCGTGCTTGGCTGCGAGCGCTTCCAGCGCCGCCAGCACATTGGGTACGCCGCGCGTGCGTGCATAGTGCAGCGGGCCGCCGCGGAACGGCGCAAAGCCGGTGCCGAAGATCATGGCGCCGTCGATGGTTTCCTCGTCGGTGACGACGCGTTTGCGCAAGCAGGTGACGCAGGCGTCTACCATCGGCAGGATCAACCGGTCCGTCATTTCGGCGAGATCATACGGGTCGCGTGCGCCCGCTGCGGCGGGCGTGCTCGCGGCTGATCCTCCGCTCGCGGCCGGCGGGGTCTTGACGGCTTTGCCGTTCTTCCACTCGTAAAGGCCCTTGCCGGTCTTTTTGCCGAGCTCGCCCTTGGCAACCTTGTCCTTCAGCCATTGCGGCGTGTCGGGGATGGCGCGCTCGAACATGTCGCGCCCATCGGGGCTCGGGCCGAGCGAGGATCGCAAATGGTCGGCCACGCTCAGGCAGATGTCGAGACCAACCTCGTCGGCAAGCTCGATCGGACCCATAGGCATGCCGAAGCGTTCCGCTGCGGCGTCGATGGTTTCCTTGGGCGTGCCCTGATCGAGCATGATGAATGCTTCCATCATGTAAGGCATCAGCGCGCGATTGACCAGAAAGCCGGGCGCACTCTTGACCGGCGTCGGCAACCGGTCGATGCGGCCCAGAAATGTATTCGCGGCGGCAAGCACGTTGGGCGCGGCCTCGTCGTGACTGACGACCTCGACGAGTTGCATGCGCGACACCGGATTGAAGAAATGCAGGCCGATGAATCGGTCCGGCCGGCGCAACCCGCCGCGCAGGTCTTCGAGCGCGATGCTCGACGTATTGGTGGCAAGGATCGCGTCGGATCGCATCTGCTGCTCGACTGCAGCATAGACCCGGTGCTTGAGGTCGAGCCGCTCCGGCACCGCCTCGATCACCAGGTCGGCCGAGCGCACGCCGTCCCCGGTAAGATCGGGGATGAGTCGATCCAGCGCGTCACGGATGTCGGTGCTCTTGTGCCCGATCTTCGTGTAGAGCTCGGCCGCGCGCTTGATCGCCCCGGCGATCGCCTCGGGTTTCATGTCCGCGAGACTCACGGTCAGCCCATGCCAGGCACACCACGCCGCAATGTCGCCGCCCATCGCGCCGGCGCCGATGACATGCACGCGGCGGCCGTGCCAGTCGCCGTCGGACAGGCCCTTCATCTTTTCGCGCAGGAAGAACACGCGCACCAGGTTCTGCGAGGTGGAGGTGACGATCAGGCGCGCGAACGAGGCAATCTCGGCTTTCTGCATCGCCACTGGATCGCCGCCGTGGGTTTCCCAAAGGTCGATCAGCGCGTAGGGCGCCGGATAGTGTTCCGGCGGCGCCTTGGCTTTGGTTTCCTTGCGCATGCGCGCCGCCAGCAGCGCACGCGCCGGAGGACTGTTGAACAACGTCACGGGCAGTTGCGGGCGCGCCGTCTTTAATTTGCGGGCAGCTGCGTCCGCGACCGCGGCGCGCACGTGGCGCTCCGGGATCACCGCATCGACGAGGCCCAGCGATTTCGCGCGCCGGGCGCGCAGCGTGCGGCCGGTCAGCATGGTGGTCATCGCTTCGATCGGGTTGATCAGGCGCGGCAGGCGGACCGTGCCGCCAAGTCCCGGATGCAGGCCGAGCAGCACTTCCGGGAAGCCGAGCCGCGCGTCCTCGGTCGCGATTCGGTAATCGCAGGCGAGCGCGACTTCGAGCCCGCCACCCAGGCAGTAGCCATGGATCACCGCAATGGTCGGCAGATTCAGCCGGTCGAGCCGATCGACAATGCTGTGAGCACGCTTGAGACGCGTCTCGATGTCGGTCGGCGCCGCGCTGCCGCGAAACTCGTTCACATCGGCGCCGGCGATGAAGCCGCCGCGCTTGGCCGAGCGGATCACCAGCGCCTTGGGCGGATCGTTCTCAATGGTGGTGAGCACGTCGCCGAGCTCGTTGATCACATCTTCCGACAGCGTATTGGCGCTGGCGCCTTGCTTGTCGATCAGCAGCCAGGCGATGCCGTCCTCGTCGCGCGCGAGCCGCCAATGCTTCCAAGGACCGGGCGGCAGGCCGAGCGCCTCGATCTTGCTGCGGAGCTGATCGACCGTGATCCCGCCCTCGCCGGACGCGAGCGCGAGCGTCGGCGCAAACGGCCCGAGTTCCAGATCACGTGGTTTGAGGACGTCCAGGGGTGTCGCCATGTCTCACACCGTCTCGATCAACATCGCACCGCCCTGGCCGCCGCCAATGCATTCTGTCGCAATGCCGCGCTTCTTGCCGAGCCGCCGCATGGCGTTGACGAGGTGCAGCACGATCCGGTTGCCGCTGGCGCCGACCGGATGGCCAAGCCCGATTGCGCCGCCATCCACGTTGAGCCTGTCGCGCGCAATCGCACCGGCCGCGCCCGGCAGCTTGAGCACGTCACGGCAGAATGTCTCGTCCTGCCAGGCCGCCAGGCAGGCCAGGACCTGCGCCGCGAAGGCCTCGTTGATCTCCCACAGCTCGATTGCATCGAGCGCGAGCTTGTGCCGGCGCAGCAGTTTGGTAGCGGACAGTACCGGTCCCAACCCCATGATCGATGGATCGAGCGCGCCCCAGGCGCTGTCGATGATCCGTGCGCGCGGCTTGAGGTCGTAGGTCCTCACCGCTTCTTCGGAGGCGAGGATCACCCAGGAGGCGCCGTCGGTGATCTGCGAACTGTTACCGGCGGTGACTTTGCCCCACGGGCGCTCGAACGCCGGCTTGAGCTTGGCGAGCGTGTCGACGGTCGTGTCCGGGCGTTCGCCGTCGTCGTAGTCGAACAAGCGTCCGTCGCGTCCGAACGCCGGCTCGAGCTCGCCCTCGAAGTGTTTTTCCTGGTGCGCGCGCACCAGCCGCTGCTGACTTTCGGCGGCGTATTGGTCGGCGTCGCGGCGCGAAATGTGGAAGTCGTGCGCCAGGATCTCTGCCGTCTGGCCCATGTTGAGTTCGACCACCGGATCGATCAGTCCGCGCTCGAGCCCGATGATCGGCTTGAAGAAACTCGGACGGATCGACGCGAACGCTTTCAGCCGTGCGGCGAAATCGCGCGCGCCGAACAGCGACGCGTACCATTCGACCGCGCTCTTGCGAAAAACCAGGGGCGCGTGGCTGAGCGACTCGGCGCCTCCCGCCAGGATGAGATCGGAGAGTCCTTCCTGGATGTAGCGATAGGCCGTGTCGATCGACTGCATGCCGGAGCCGCAGTTGATCTGCACGGTGAACGCGGTCATCGCTTCGCCCATGCCGAGCCGCAGCGCCGCGACCCGCGCCGGGTTCATCTCGTCGGCGATGACGTTGACGCAACCCAGGATCACCTGATCGAACGCGTCCGGCGGAAACGGTTGGCGCAGCAGCAGCGGTCGGCCGCATTGCACGGCGAGATCGACAGGGGTGAACGGACCTGGTTTGCCGCGCGCCTTGAGGAACGGCGTGCGGCTACCGTCGATGACGTAGACCGGACGGCCTAGGCTGCGTTCGCGGGCGATATCGTTGATGGCACGCCTCCGTGTCTGGTCAGCGCCTCGGGGGCGAAATCATCGACATTGATCACGTCGGCGACCGCCTTGGCGAGCACCGCAAGCTGCGCCGCTTCGCTCTCGTTGATGAGGCCTTGCGCCCGCGCCTTCTCGACATCGTGCACATGCGCTTTGCGCAGGCGGTCGCGCAGCGGCTGCGCAGCGACCACAAGCTTGAAGGCGCGATCGAGTTCGCGCAATGGGTCCGTCATCGGTCGGGTGGAACAAACCCACGGTGACGCGGTCGCGCGTTGCCGAGGGTTCCAGCAGGATCTCGGCGCAGGCGATGGTGAGCTTATCCGCCGGACCGCGATGCTGCGGGCCGAGCGGCATCACCAGGAATCGCAGCAGCCAGGCGGCCGGCCGGTTCGGGAGGTTGGCAAAGATCTCGTCGAACCGTGCCGCCATGGTGGCAAGGCCGCTCTCGCAGCAGAACGCCACCAGCGGGAAGTCGGCATCCTGTCGGCCTTCGTCCTGCCAGCGCTTGAGCACGGTGGAGAGGAGGTAAAGCTCGCACAGGATATCGGCGAACCGCTCCGAGATCATTTCCTTGCGCTTGAGAGCGCCGCCAAGCGTGAGCATCGCCACGTCGACGGCGAGCGCGAACGCCGCCGCATAGCGGCCGAGTTGCCGGTAGTAGGGCGTCGCCTTGCCGGCATCGGGTGCGGGCGCCGCGAGGCCGAGCGTCCAGGCCCGGCCCCAGGCACGCAACGCTGTCACGACCGAATGGCCGACGTGACCCCAGAACGCCCGGTCGAACGCATCGAGACCGCGGGCCTGGTCCGGGTCTTCGAGCGCAAGGATCTCCTTGAGGATGTAGGGATGGCTGCGGATCGCGCCTTGGCCGAATTGGATCAGCGCGCGCGTCACGATGTTGGCACCTTCGACCGTGATGCCGACCGGCACCGCGCGATAAAGCGTGCCGAGATAATTCTGCGGCCCCTCGATCACGGCTTTGCCGCCGTGCACGTCCATGGCGTCATTGACCGAGATGCGCAGCCGCTCGGTTGCCTGGCCCTTCATGATCGCCGTGACCACCGCCGGGTGATGGCCCTGATCGATGCCGGCGCAGGTGTGCCGGCGCGCGGCATCGAGCAGATAGGCGGCCGCCGCCATGCGGCCGAGCCGTTCCTGGATCGCCTCGAACTTGCCGATCGGCAGATGGAATTGCTCGCGAATGCGCGCATAGGCGCCGGTCGTGTGCGCCGTGTAGGCGGCGCCCGCGGCCGACAGCGACGGCAGCGAAATGCCGCGGCCGGCGGCGAGCGCGCTCATCAACATCTTCCAGCCTTTGCCGGCCTGTTCGACGCCGCCGATAATGTGATCGAGCGGGATGAACACGTTGTGACCCTCGTTCGGACCGTTCTGGAACACCTGCATCGCCGGCAGATGGCGGCGGCCGATCTTGATGCCGGGGAGGTTGGTCGGCACCAGCGCGACCGTGATCCCGACGTCGTCTTCCTGTCCGATCAGATGATCCGGATCATGGAGTTTGAAGGCGAGGCCCAGCACGGTCGCGATCGGGCCGAGCGTGATGTAGCGTTTGTGCCAGTTGAGCCTGATCCCGAGCACCTCGCGGCCGCGGAAGGTGCCGCGGGTGACGACGCCGTTGTCGATCATCGAGGCGGCGTCCGAGCCGGCCTCCGGGCTGGTCAGGCCGAAGCAGGGAATCTCACGTCCGTCAGCGAGCCGCGGCAGCCAGTAGTCGCGCTGGTCCTTGGTGCCGAACTGCAGCAGCAATTCACCCGGACCGAGCGAGTTCGGCACCATCGCGGTCACAGCGGCAGTCACCGAGCGCGTCGACAGTTTGCGCACGACCTCGGAATGCGCGAAGGCGGAGAACCCGAGGCCCCCGTACTCCTTGGGAATGATCATGGCGAAGAACTTCTTCGCCTTCAGGAAGTCCCACACCTCCGGCGGCAGATCATGCAGATCCCAGGTGATGTGCCATTCGTCGAGCCGGCGGCAGAGTTCCTCGACCGGGCCATCGAGGAACGCCTGTTCCTCGGCCGAGAGCGTTGCTTGCGGCGTCGCGAGCAGTTTCGACCAATCCGGGTTGCCGGTGAAAATCTCGGCGTCCCACCACACGTCGCCGGCCTCGATCGCCTCGCGCTCGGTGGCCGATAGGCTCGGCAGCACGCCCTTCGCCCAGCCGTAGATGTATCGCGTGATGTTGTCTCTGCGCCATGTACTCATGTTGCACCTCGGTGGGATACCACGATGGTGTTGTTGACTCGAATGACGTTGCGAGTATCTGCGTTCAAGACGACAAGAACGATTGCGCCTGCTCGGGTCATGTTGTGGTCCAAGTTGGCGCTCGGAAGCAACCTTGACACCAATATAGTCAACTCGTTTGCGGCGGGCGAGGGGCGGTCCGGCGAGAAATGATTAACGAAAAATAATGCTTTCAGCTCTCGGCCGGCACCGGCCGTGGCTTGCCGTCGGCATCGACCGCCACGTACGTGAACACCCCTTCGGTCACCGCGATTTGATCGCCGCCGACACCGCGGCGTACCCAGCTCTGGATGTTGACCGTGAGTGATGTGTGCCCGACTTTCAGCAATGTCGCGTAGCACGAGACTTCGTCCCCGACGAAGACCGGCCGATGAAAACTCATGCCAGTGATGGCGATCGTCACCGTGCGCCCCTTGGAGCGACGGGTCGTGACCGTCATGCCGGCGAGGTCCATCTGCGATAGCAGCCAGCCGCCGAAAATATCGCCATGCGGATTGGCGTCAGCCGGCATGGCGATCGTGCGCACCGCCGGATCGATTTGCGGCGGTGACTTGGGCAGAGCCGGGTCCATCATCTCGGCCCGACTCTAAGCTATGCGACCGCGCGCGCAACCTTCTGATCGATGGCGCCGAAGATCGACTTGCCCTTGTCGTCCAGCATTTCGATACGCACCCGGTCGCCGAAGCGCAGGAACGGGGTGACCGGCTTGCCGGTCGCGAATGTTTCCAACACCCGGCGCTCGGTGATGCAGCTGGTGCCGCGCGCCGGATCCTCGTTGGCGATGGTACCGCCGCCGATGATCGAACCGGCGGAGAGCGCGCGCGTCTTGGCCGCATGAGCGACAATGCGGTCGAACCCATGCACCATGGCGCCGGCGTCGGGATCGCCGAACAGGGTGCCGTTGACGTACGATCGCACCCGCCCGCTCAGCCGGAAATCGCGCCAGGCTTCGCCCAGTTCGTCGAGCGTGACCGCGACCGGCGAAAACGCGCTCGCGGGCTTCGACTGCACAAAGCCGAACCCTTTGGCCAGCTCGGGCGGGATCAGGTTGCGCAGCGATACGTCATTGCAGATCATCACCAGGACGATCGTGGCGCCCGCGCGCTCGGGAGTCGCGCCGTACGGGACCCTGGTCGTGATGACGGCAATCTCGCTTTCGTAGTCGATGCCCCAATCTTCCGTGGCCGCGGGAATGTCCTCGGTCGGCGCCAGGAAGCCGTCCGAGGCGCCCTGATACATCCAGGGCTCCTGATGGAAATGCGGCTCGGGCGGTTTGCCGATCCATTTCGCCATGCGTTGCATGTGCGCCGCGTAGACGCTGCCATCGCACCATTGAAATGCCCGCGGCAAGGGCGAGAGCGCCTGGCCGGGATCGAACGGCTCGCCGCCGCTCTGGTTGACGGCCTGGTAACGCTGCTCGAGCCGCGGACGCAGCGTGGTCCAGTCGTCGAGCGCAGCCTGCAGGGTCGGTGCAATATCGGCCGCACGGGCGAAGCGCGCAAGATCGCGTGTCACCACGACGAGTTCGCCGTCAGGCCTGCCGTTGCGCAAGGTTGCGAGCTTCATCTCGGTTTCCTCCTTGGACGCGATTGTCGATCTTGTTGTATTGCAACCGATAAAATCAACCAAACGGTTGAATTCCGTTGCGCCCCGGATTGAACTTTGAAATATTGACTAAAAGCAAGATAATTCACACGGGAGGATCGGCATGCTGCAAGCACACTTTGTTGGTTTGGCTCCTGCGTTGCGCTCGGCGGTGGCTGGCGCCGCCGTGCTTCTTCTCGGCGTGCCGGCGGGAGCGCAGACCGTGCTCAAGTTCGCCACCACACTGCCGCCCAGCAACCCGGTGGTGTCCGACTTCTTCGAGCCCTGGGCCAAGAAGGTCAACGAGGCTGCGGGCAAGGAATTTCAAATCCAGGTCGTCAACGGCCCGACTCTCGCCAACGCCGTCAACGTGTGGACACGCGTCGCCGACGGGGTGACCGACATCGGCTGGGGCATCCAGGGCGCCGTCAACCTGCCGTTCCCCAAGAGCACAGTCATCAGCCTGCCTCTGGTTGTCGAGGAAGGCCAACTCCCCAACGCTGCGGCCGCGCTTTGGCGACTTTATCAGAGCGGACTGATCGCCGACGAATACAAGGGCGTCAAGGTTCTCGGCCTGATCGGCTCACCGGTGCAAGGCATCAGCTCGCGCGCCCCGATCACCAGGTTGGAAGATATGAAAGGCCTGAAGGTGCGCGCCGCCGACAAGACCGTCGCCGACATGGTGACGGCGCTCGGCGGTTCACCGATCTCGGTACCTGCTGCCGACGTTTATCAGGCGCTCGGCCAGGGAGTGGTGAGCGCGTCGGTGGCCGGCTGGGTGCTGGTCGGGACATTTCGCCTCGATGAGGTGGTGCACGAGCACCTGCAAGGCATCGCGATGGGGGCGCCGGCCGGATTCATCATTATGAACCAGCAGGCCTACGACGGCCTGTCCGCGAACGCAAAGCAGGTGCTCGATCAGTTCACCGGCGAATATCTCTCGCGCGCATTCGCAACGTTTTTCGAGAATCTCGCCACCTCGATCCGCGACAAGGCCAAGGCCAACCCGGCGCAGCATTTCAACACGCTGTCACCGGAGGAAGCGGCGCGCTGGAAGGCCGCCCTGCAGGGGGTCGTGGCCAATTGGGAGAAACAGACGCCGAACGGTCCGGCGGTCCTCGCTGCCTTCAGGGAACAGCTCGCCAAGCCCGCGCCAAGCAAATAGAGCGCGCCGGGGCATGGCAGACTTGGATTTGAAAGCGTTCGAACGCCTGGACAAGCGCGTCCAGGCCATCACCGGACGTATTGCTGCGATTGGCGTCGTCGGGATGCTGGTCATCGGCATCATCACCAGCATCGATCTGCTGGTGTTGCGCGGCCTGCTCAACAAGCCGCTGCCGGGCTCGAATGAAATCCTGCAAACCGTTTTCGCCGTCGCCATCGCCTCGGTGATGGCGAGCGGGTTTGCCCAGCGCTCCAACCTCAACGTCGACATGCTGCAGGACTGGTTCGGGAGGCGGACCGCCGCCTGGCTCGAAGTGATCGGCGATTTGGTCTTTGCCGCACTGTTCGTGCTGCTGGTCTGGCGCGTCGGGGTGCAGGCGCAAAACGCGACGATGCGGGCGCAGCAGACCGTCATCATGCAGCTGCCGCTGGCGCCGTTCCTATGGGCGATCGTCGGCTTTCTGGCGCTGTGCGTGCCGGTGCAGATGCTCGTGTTCCTGGCCAATCTGGCGCGTACCCTGGCGATCCCGCCGGCTGCCTCTGCGGCGGGGACAAGCCCGCGCTCTTTGCTCGAGCGCGCGCCAGTCGCTTGGAGCGCCTATTGGCAGGTCGCGCTCCTGCTGCTGCTGGCGGCCGCAGCCGTGCTGATCGGCGCCGGCATTTGGCTCGAACGGCCGCTGGCGTGGCTCACCGCAGCGCCGACTGCGGTCTCGATCGTGTTCTTCGTGTTGCTGTGGGTGCTGATCCTGCTGCTCATTCCGATCGCCGCCGCAATGATGCTCATCGGGCTGCTCGGCTCTGCGGTCTTCATCGGCGCCGGCAAGACGCTCAACGTTCTCGGTTCGGAAACCGTCGGGCTGATGACCAATCCCGACCTGGCCCTGATCCCGCTGTTCATCATGATGGGGAATTTCGCCAAGGCGAGCGGGCTTGCCGAGGACATCTACCGGCTTGCACAGGCCACCTTCGGGTTCCTGCGCGGCGGCGTTGCCATGGCGACGGTGGTCGGCTGCGCCGGATTCGGCGCGCTCACAGGCTCCTCGGTCGCGACCGCGGTGACGATCGGGGCGGCAGCGCTGCCGGAAATGCGCCGGCGCGGCTATTCGCCGGAATTGTCCGCCGGTTGCGTCGCCGCCGGCGGCACCCTCGGACAACTGGTCCCGCCGTCGACCGCGATCGTGCTCTACGCCATCCTGGTCGAAGAATCGATCGGCAAGCTCTACATCGCGGTGCTGATCCCGGGCGCGCTCAGCGTGCTGATGTACATGGGCGCCATCGCCGCCTACGTGGGGCTCTATCCAAGCATCGCGCCCGGCCGCGACCGCTTCGATCTTTGCGAAGTCGCCCACGCGTTTTGGCGCAGCGCCACCGTGTTTTTGCTGTTCGCCGCGATCCTCGGCGGCATCTACACGGGCCTCTACACGGCTACCGAAGCGGCCGCGGTGGGGGCGGTATTCACCTTCCTGATCGCGCTTTATCGACGCAAGCTCGGCCGCGGCAGCCTGTGGAACGTGATCAGCGAGACCACCCGGTCGGTCACAATGATCTACATGATGATCATCGGCGCGCTGTTGATCTCGTTTTTCATGGACGTCACCGGCTTGCCTGCCGCCCTTACCAAGGCGATCGCCGGCTCCGGTTTGCCGCCGGTTGGAATCATCTACGTCCTGGTCGTCACCTACATCATTCTCGGCACGGCCCTCGATTCCTTCACCATTATGATCGTGACGGCACCGCTGGTGGCGCCGCTGGTTGTGCACCTCGGCTACGACCCGATCTGGTGGGGCATCATGATGGTGGTACTGTGCGAACTCGGCGTCGTCTCGCCGCCGTTCGGCTTGAACCTGTTCATCCTCAAGACGCTCGCCCCCGACGTCCCGATCAGTTCGGTATTTCGCGGGGTCATGCCGTTCATGACCGCGGACTGCATCAAGTGCGTCATTCTCATTCACTTCCCCATCCTGGCATTGTGGCTGCCGCAGACCATGGCGAAGTGACTGGTACCGGCGATGCGCAAACCAACGACAGCCGGAAGGCGCCGGGCGCATCGCCCGCAGGATCGCGCCCGTCGCACCAGGGATGTGGTGCTGGAAGCGGCGGTGGCCGAGTTCGCGCAGTTCGGCCTTGCCGGCGCCCGCGTCGACCGCATCGCGCGCCGCGCCGGCATCAACAAGCAGGCGCTCTACTATCATTACGGCAGCAAGGAGGGGCTGTACCGTGCCGCGCTCACATTCGTGTACGGGCAGTTTCAAGCCGGCGAACGGGCCCGGATTCCGCCGGGACTGGACCCCGCCGCGGCGATGGCACGCTTGGTCGCGGCGATCTTCGAGCACGTCCGCGCCACCGAGAATGCGACTGCGCTTATCGCCTACGAAAACCGCCAGCAAGGGGCCCATCTGACCGGTCCTGTACGCCGCCAGATCCACGCTTCCGTCATTCCGATCATAACCGCCATTCGTTCGACGCTGAGGCGCGGGCAGCGCACCGGTGCATTCCGGCGCAACGTTTCAGGCATTCGTCTGTACATGTCGATTTTTGCCATGGGAATGTTCTTCTTTGCCAACGTCCACACCCTGTCGGCGACGAGCGGCAAGGATCTGCTCAAAGAGAGCGAGATCCGAGCCTGGAAGCGACACCTGATCGATTTCGTGCTCAACAGTCTCGCGGCCCATCCGCAAAAATCAACCAAACGGTTGATTTGGTCGCGTGTGGTAACTAATGTCGCGCGCGTGCGGAGAGCTTGATGGCATTCTTTGTCGGGGCGGATATCGGCGGCACGTTCACCGACATCGTCGGCTTCGATCTTGACCGCAATCGCTTGGTTTTCGGCAAGTCGCTGACCAACTATGACGACCTCGTCGAAGAGGTCGTGACCTGCCTCGGGGACGCCGGCATCGAGCCGCCCTCGATCGAAATTCTCAAGCATGGCACCACGCTGGTCATCAACACGTTGCTGGAGCGCACGGGAGCGAAAACCGCGCTGGTGACGACGCGCGGGTTCCGCGACATCCTGGAGATCGGCCGCGCCGGGCGGCCGGTACCGTTCGACCTCGACTATGCCCGCAACCCGCCACTGGTTCCGCGCTATTTGCGTTTCGAGGTTGCGGAACGCATGCGGGCGGACGGCGCGCCGCTGCTGACTCCGGCCGAAAATGATCTGACGGATCTGGTTGAGCGGCTGCGCCGCGCGGAGGTGGAAGCGATCGCTGTCGCATTCATCAACTCCTATCGCAATCCGGCCCACGAGCAGCTTGTGGCGGGATTCCTGCGCCGGGAGTTGCCGGATGCCTACGTGACTTGCAGCACCGAGCTCTCGCGCGAATGGTTCGAATTCGAGCGCACCTCGACCGCGGTGGCCAACGCGTACGTGGGGCCGCGCTCGCACGCCTACCTTGATCGCTTCGAACGGCGCCTTGGAGATTCCGGCTTTGCTGGCCATTTCTTCATGATGGGCTCCAACGGCGGCATCCTGTCGGTGCGCCGCTCGAAGGAAGAGCCGGTCGCGCTGGTCGAATCCGGCCCCATCGGGGGCTGCATGGGCGTGGCCGCCTACGCCAATGCCCTAGGGGCCAACCGGCTGATCGCGTTCGACATGGGTGGGACGACTGCGAAATGCGCGCTCGTCGAGAACCAGAGTTTCGAGATTCAAAGCAGCTATCACGTCGGCGGTTATGAACAGGGCTTTCCACTGCAAACTCCGGTGCTGGATATCGTTGAAGTCGGCACCGGTGGTGGCTCGATTGCATACGTTGATGCGCATCAACGCCTGCGGGTTGGGCCGCGCAGTGCCGGCTCACATCCGGGCCCGGTGTGCTTCGGCCGCGGCGGTACGGAACCGACGGTGACGGACGCCAACCTGGTGCTCGGCCGCATCAGCGGTGGAGCGTTCCTCGGCGGTGCCCTGCGGCTCGATCCCGGGCCGGCCGGCCACGCGCTCGCCGGTCATGTCGGGCAGAAGCTCGATCGTTCGTTTCGGCAGAGCCTGGACGATGTCGCAGCCGGCGTGATCGAGCTTGCCAACGTCCAGATGGCGACCGCCATCAAAGAGATCACCATCGAGCGCGGCAAGGACGTGCGCGATTTCGATCTGTTCGCGTTTGGCGGCGGCGGGCCGCTACACGGCGTATCGCTGGCGCGGGATCTGCACATCGCGCGCGTCATCGTTCCGCCGGAACCGGGCAACTTTTCCGCGCTTGGTATGCTGCTCGCCGACGCCCGCCTCACTCAGACGTTTACGTTTCTGGCCGATCTGCAGGACGACGCTGTCGTGCGCGTGCACCAGCAGTTGAACGTGCTGCGTGAGCATATCGCAGCGATCCTGCAGCGCGATTTTCCCGGGGCGCCTGTCGCCTTCGAGCATCACGCCGATATGCGCTACAAGGGCCAGCGCCATGCCATCCGCGTCGCGCTCGACGCGCAAGCAGGTACCGCAGCAGTCAAAAACAGCTTCCTGGCGGAGTATCGCCGCCGCTTCGGGCTCGCCGACGAGGACGGCCCGGTCGAGATCATCAGCCTGCGCGCCACCGGAACGGCCGCGACCCGGCGGCCGGAACTCGCGCGCCTCCACCGTGCCGGCACGCAAGGCGGTGCGGATCCGCGCGCGTTTCGGGACGTGTATTTCGCGGAAACGCGCACGCGGCTGCGAACGCCCATTTATCTGCGCTATGGGCTGCCGATCGGCGCCGAAATTGAAGGACCCGCGGTGATCGAGGAATATGGGGCAACTGCGGTGGTCGGTCCGGGCGATCGTCTGGTCGTCGGTGCGATCGGCGAGTTGCGGATCGACCTGCGCCGAGGGGCACTTTGATGCGGCCGTCCTTGCACGGACAACCGGCAGTGGCCGCGGACACCGGCGTCGATCCGATCACCGCCGAAGTGATCATGCACGGTCTCGGCGCCATTCCCAATCTGATCGACAAGAACGTCACGCGCACCGCCTTCAGCTTTCTGATTTCCGAATACAAGGACTATGCGACCGGCATTGTCGACGCCGACGGGCGGTTGATTTCCCAG
Organism: uncultured Alphaproteobacteria bacterium; assembly: GCA_963833605.1. GTDB lineage: Bacteria > Pseudomonadota > Alphaproteobacteria > Rhizobiales > Xanthobacteraceae > JAFAXD01. The sequence continues at coordinate 98,283 of CAWHYZ010000017.1, read as the reverse complement.
TGCAAGGGCGGCCTGCCGATCTTCTGCGCCAACGCGTTGTGCGCGGCAGTGAAGGACGGGCTCAATGTCTACGGCAAGCCGCGGCTGCAGCATGGCGACGTGGTGATCTCCAACAATGCCGCCACCATGGGGCAGCACCTCAACAATGTCGTGATGTACACGCCGATCCGGGTGCACGAGGGCGATGCCGGGCTTCTCGGATTCTTTGTCATTGTCATGCACTGGGTCAACGTCGGCGGCATCGTCGTCGGCTCGTGTCAGTCGCCGTCGACCACCGATGTCTATCAGGAGGGCATCCAGTTTCCCACCATCAAGCTGATGGCCCGCGGGGAGCGGGTCGAGGAAATCTATCGATTGGTAGAAACCAACACGCGCTTTCCCCGGATGGTGCTGGGCGACATGGAATCGCAGGTGGCCGGGTGCGTGCTCGGCCGTGACATGGTGCTCGAGATCGTGCAGCGCTATGGCGAGGCGGCGGTGCGGGCTGCGGTCGAGCTCTACTGGGACAACAGCGAACGCGCCATTCGCGACGCAATCAGCGCGATTCCGGATGGCACCTATCGGGCCAGCTCCTTTCTCGACGACGACGGCGTCAACCGCGACCGTCCGATCCCGATCGAGGTGGCGGTCCACATCGAGGGCGACGCAATCGAAATCGACCTGAGCGGGATCGCCGACCAGGTTCAAGGGCCATTGAATGCCGGTTACGAAGGCGGCGCCGTGGCTGCCGCGCGCATTGCCTGCAAGTACGTTTTTTCACCGCATGAGCCCGCCAATGATGGGGCCTTTCGGCCGGTCACAGTGGTCTGCCCGCCAGGAAAGATGCTGAGCGCACGGCGTGACGCGCCCATCGGGCATTCCGGATCCACTATCCCGACCGTGGTGGACACCATCCTGCGCGCCTTTGCGCAGGCCGTTCCCGACCGCATTCCGGCTGCGCACCACGGGACCTATGGCATCCACGTATTCGACGGCCGCCTGGCCGACGGAAGCGGCTGGTTCCAGCACATCGAGTCCTCGATCGGAGGCTGGGGAGCAGCGCATGATCGCGACGGAACCGGTCCGTTCCGATCCAATGCGCACGGCGACACCAAGGAAGTTCCGATCGAACTTCAGGAAGCCAGTCTGCAATACATGCTGGAGTGGGTGCGCCTGCGCCCGGACTCCGGCGGAGCAGGACGCTACCGTGGCGGACTTGGCGTCGAAAAATGCTATCGCGTGCTGGTGCCATGCCGGCTGACCGTCGGCTTCGAACGTACCAAATGTCCGCCATGGGGCCTGCATGGTGGACGCGAAGGATTGCCCGGATACGTCGAGATCCATCGTTCTGGAAAGGAGCCGCAGATCGTGACCAAGGGAATTGTTCCACTCTTACCCGGCGACGAGGTGAGGGTCCTGACCGCCGGCGGCGGCGGCTATGGCGATCCTGCGCAGCGGCCGCAGTCAGAGATCGAGCATGATCTGCGCAACGGCTACATTTCGCCCGCCGCGGCTCGGCGCCACTACGGCACCGGCGGCGACGAAGCGCGGTGAGGCACCAATATGGGACGCCGTTCGGCAGGGGCACCGGCGCGCGGCGCCGCGAAGGTTCGTCTCGCCGCCGACATCGGCGGAACTTTCACGGACATTGCGGTCTTCGACGAGCAGACTGGCCAGCTGACCTTGGGCAAGGCGCTGTCGACCCCGCATCACCTGGTCGAGGGGATCAGCGCCGGGATTGAAAAGGCCGGCTCCGACTATGCGTCGGCACGCCTCTTCCTGCACGGCTCGACGATTGCGATCAACACCGTCCTGGAACGCACCGGCGCCAGGACCGCGCTCGTCATCACCGAGGGTTTTCGCGATATCTATGAAATCGGCCGTATCAACCGGCCGGACGCCTATAACCTCTACTTCAAGAAGCACGTGCCGCTGGTCGAGCGTGCGCTGCGCTTCGAAGTGCAAGAGCGCATTCTGTCCGATGGCGAGGTCGAGCGGCCGCTCGACGACGCCGAGGTGACGGCACTGGCCGAACGGCTGGGTTCGCTCGGCATCGAGGCCGCTGCGGTTTTGTTTCTCAACTGTTATCGCAATGCCGAGCACGAAGCGCGTGCCAAGAAAATCATTGAAGCGAAAAACCCGCGCATGTTCGTCTCGGCCTCGCACGAGCTCTCGCAGGAATACCGCGAGTTCGAGCGTTGCTCGACCGTCGTGGCCAATGCCTATATCGGCCCGCGCGTGAAGAGCTACATCGGCGAGATCGAAGCGCACGCCAAGGCGGCCGGTTTCGACGGTTCTTTGCTGATCGTGCAATCGACGGGTGGCCTCTACGAAGCCGAACAGGCAAAGCGCCAATGCGTTCGCATGCTGGAATCCGGCCCGGCCGCCGGCGTGATCGGCACCCAGGCGCTCTGCCACGCCATCGGGCGTGATCGCGCCATCGCATTCGATATGGGCGGCACCACCGCCAAGGCCGGCGTGATTGCTGGTGGTGAGGCGCTGACCACAGGACAGGCGTTGCTCGGCGGTTACGACCAGGCATTACCGGTGCAGATCGCCATGATGGATATTTTCGAGGTCGGGACCGGCGGCGGCTCGATTGCGCGCGTGGAGCAGGGCTCCCTGCGCGTTGGGCCGCGCAGTGCCGGCGCTCAACCGGGCCCGGCTTGTTACGGGCTCGGCGGCACCGATCCGACGGTGACCGACGCCAACCTCGTGCTCGGCCTGCTCGCCGCCGATCGGTTTCTCGGCGGCGAGATGAAGCTCGACCTGGCGGCGGCGGAGACGGCCCTGCGGGCCAAGATCGCCGAGCCGCTCGGGCTCACGCTGACGCAGGCGGCCGACGGCATTCTGCGCATCGCATCGACCGCCATGTCCTACGCGGTCAAGGGTGTCACGACCGAGCGCGGCCTCGACGTTGGCGATTTCGCGCTTTGCGCCTATGGCGGCGCTGGACCGTTGCACGCGGTTGCGATTGCGCGCGAGCTCGGAATCCGCGAGGTGATCGTGCCGTTTGCGCCCGGTGTCTTCTCGGCGTTCGGGATGCTGTTCTCGGACTTGCGTTACGATTACGTGCGCACCGGACTCACCCGGCTTGAAGACGCGTCGTTTGACACAATCGAGCGCATCTACAAGGAGCTCGAAGATCAGGGTCGCGCCGCGATCGCCGCAACCCATGTGGCGCCGCGCACGATCACGATCAAACGCGCCGCCGACATGCGCTATGTGGGTCAGGAACATCCGGTCACGGTCGACCTTCCATTGCGGGTGTTCGCCAAGCAGGATCGCGCTGCGATCAAGCGGCACTTCGACGAGTTGCATCTTGTACGCTACGGCACCTCCGCACCGCAGGAGCCAACCGAAATCGTGAGCCTGCGCACCACCGTCACCGGCGTCATGCGCAAACCGCCGCAGGAAAAGATCGCGCGCGGCTCGGCCTCCCCGCCGCGCGCCGCGGCGACCGGGAAGCGCAAGGCGTTTTTCGGCAACGCATTCGTGTCGACACCGACCTATGCGCGCGCGGCGCTGCTTGCGGGCAATCGGATCAAAGGACCTGCGCTGGTCGAGGAACATGCGTCGACCACGGTGCTGTGGCCCGGCGATCGGCTCAACGTCGACCCCTACGGCAATCTCATCATCGCCATCGGCAGCCGGTGAAGCTCATGCAGAAAAGGCTCATCAACACCAAATCTTCGGTCAAAAAGCGTGCCACCAAGGCGCGCAAGATCGATCCGATCCTGACCGAAATCGTGCGCAATGGCGTGATCGCGGTGACTGAGGAAATGAAAACCAACCTCATGCGCACCGCCTACAACATGATCATCTACGAGGCGCTCGACTTCACCACCGGGCTGTTCACCGCGCAGGGCGACACGGTCTCGATCGGCATCGGGCTGCCGAGCTTCATCCGCGGCATGTCCAACACCGTCAAGGCGATGATCGCGCATTTCGGCCGCAGAGGCATCAAGCCCGGCGACATCTATGTCACCAACGATGCCTACACGACCGGTAGCCACCTCAATCACTTCACATTCGCGCTGCCGATCTTCCACGGCGGCGAGCTCGCCGGGTTTGCCTGCTGCATGGCGCACTGGATCGACGTCGGCGGCACGCTCGGCGGCATGACCACCGACATCTTCTCGGAAGGCCTGCAGATTCCGATCGTGAAGTACCAGGACCGTGGCATGGTCAATGACACGCTGGTCGACATCATCCGCATGAACGTACGGCTGCCGAGCCGGGCCATGGGCGATCTGCGCGCGCAGGTCACCGCGGTCAAGACCGGCGAGCGGCGCTTCCTGCAGCTGCTCGACCGGTACGGGCGCAAGCCGGTGCTCGACGCCATCCGGGCGATCATGGATCAGGCCGATGCGGCCGCGCGGGCCCGCACGCGCACGATCCCTGACGGGGTCTACGAGGCCGAGTCATTCATGGACGATGACGGCATCGACATCGGCAAGCGCGTACAAATCCGGGTGCGGGTGACCGTCAAGGGCGACGAGATGACGATCGACCTCACCGACATCTCGCGCCAAGTGCGCGGTTTCTACAACTCGGGACCGTCGACCTCGATCGGCTGCGCCCAGATGGCCTACAAGTGCATCACCTCGCCGACCGACTATCCGATCAACGACGGCGCGTTCCGCAGCCTCAAGGTGATCGTGCCCAAGGGCACCATCGTCAGCGCGGTGCGCCCGGCGCCGATGCGCTGGTGGATGACCTATCCGATGACTCTCGTCGATACCGTCTACAAGGCGCTCGCGGCGGCGATTCCGGCGCGCGTGATCGCCGGGCATCATGCGGACCTCGTGACCGCGCAGATCCACGGCATCAATCCGCGCACGCGCGAATTCTTCATCGGCGGGCTCGGGCCGCTCGGCGGCGGCTGGGGCGCCAAGCTGAGCGAGGACGGCGTGTCGGCGACGGTGTGTGCCAATGACGGCGATACCCACAACAGTCCAAACGAGCAGGCCGAGGCGAAGTTGCCGATCGTGATCGAGCGCTGTGCTCTGATCCAGGATTCCTGCGGCGCCGGACGTTACCGGGGCGGGCTTGGAATCGAAAGCGTGGTGCGGGCGCGCTCGCACCTCACCGTCAACACCCAGACCGATCGCGCCCATTGTCATCCCTGGGGCCTCGGCGGTGGGCTCGATGCCACCGGCAACCAGGTGCATTTCCGTGTCGGCGGGGAGTGGAAGACTGATCAACCCAACGCCAAGACGCTGATCACCCACCTTAAGCCTGGCGATGCATTCCGACTGCGCTCGGGCGGGGGAGGCGGTTATGGCGACCCGCTGGAGCGCGCGGTCGAGACGGTCGTCAACGACGTGCGCCAGGGCTATGTGTCGGTCGAAGCGGCGGCGAAATTCTACGGCGTCGTTGTCGATGCCGAGACGCTCGAGCTGAACGCAGCGGCAACCGAACAGTTGCGGCAGGCAAGGCGCCGCGATGGGGCGGCTGCACGCGCCTTGTAGGATGGGTTGAGCGGAGCGAAACCCATCGTTGTCCTACACATCGGGTGATGATTGCGCTGTCGCTCAACTCTGGGGCGTGTAGTCGTAATCTGATTGTTCGGCAATCGAGGGCTGATATCCGCTTTGCCTCAACACCGACTCATCGAGCGGGCGTCCTGGCGCATGTCCCGGAAAAGTGGAGTTTTCCGATAAGGACATGCGCAAAAAAGAAGATTCTAGAGCGCATCCCGATCCCTTGCGATCGGGATGCGCTCTGGATCGCCAGCTTTGTGCTGCCGGGAGCCGACATCACGCATTGATTTAATCAGCTACTTGGCCTGGACCTGATCAACGTCAGCTACGTCCATCTCAAACGCGCAAGAATCGACTTGCCCATCACCCAATCCTTGTCATCTTCGGACAAGAACTGCAGCTCCTCGGTGAAATGGGTGATGCGTTGTTTATAGGTCGCCTTATCGTAGCCGTTGGTCATGTCCGTGCCCCAATAACACCGTTTCGGACCATAAGCCTCGAAAAGCCGTTTTATGTGCGGCGTAAAATCGCGAAACGGATAGGCCTCTGACGAGTAGTTCGCGACCGCCGATAGTTTGACCGAGACATTTGGATATTTGGCGAGCGAAGCGGTCTGGCTGATCGCATCTGCGAGCCGTCCTTGCTTGATTGTTTCAGTTCCAACGCCCATGTGATCAGCGATGAGTTGTAGGTGGGAATGGCGCTCCGCAACGCGGGCAAGCTCCGCGTTCCGACCATCTGTCAGGAACATCACGGGAAGGTCGGCCTTTTCGGCCTCAGGCCAGAACCAGTCAGGGGTACCGTCGGTCAGCCATGCTTGAGCTGGACCGAGGAAGGTCAGGCGCACACCGAGCATGCCCGGCTGCTGTTTCCACTTCGGCAGCAGCGCCGCCGCTTGCGGGTTCTTAAGCGGGATACGGCCCATCACCGCGAAACGATTAGGATAGCGTTTGGCAGCTTCGAGAGCGTAATCGTTGCGGTCGCCCGGCCATGACGGCGGTACAACCACGACCCGATTGACGCCTGCCTGATCCATGAGCGGAACGAGCTTCTCTATTGTGAACGGCTCCCGCATTTGCGGCTTCATGCCGGGGACCCATTTCCAGTCCTCCGACTCTGCCTTCCACAGATGCACCTGAGCATCAACGATGGTGCGCCTACTGGGCTGGGCAACGACCTTTTGAGACGCCAGCACCGCACCAGCGGCAAGCGTAGAAGTGACCAATTGTCGACGCGACAGCATACGAATTCTCCCCCCGGGTCGATTGATTGAGCTTATTCCCGACGAACCTGAACGTCGGGCCACAGCCGAAAGCATCACCATTCTATCCGGACCGTTGGTGATAGGGGGAGGCCAGTCGTGAAAATTCAAACGGCGTGCCGGAACTGGGCGGCTGGGCCCCATGCCCGGTTAGTGTCAAAATGGCAAGGACTCACAGCGAGCGTAGGTATCCGGTTTGCCGCTATTCCCTCGGCTTGCGTGCGTAAAGCGGTCCGGGCCTATGCATGGGCATCGCGTCCGGGGCGTTCGCACGGGCCGGCCGTCTCGGCACGCGCGACGCCCACTCTACATTCTATCCCCGCGGCTTTAGCTTGAATGTGAACGCGCCGCTGCCGCCGCCGCAACACGGGCATTGCATCGCCACCAGAATGCTCTGTTTCTGTTCCTCGTCGAGGTCGGAATTCTCGAGGATCGCCCGGGCCTGCTGATCAAACAACTCGTGCAGCGACAGGCCGGGGGCTGCGACCGGCTCGGCGAGTGACTTGGCCAATACCTCGTCGATCTCGGCGTCGGTGACCGGCCGCAATTTGCGGCGATGCTGCTTGCGCTTTGCCATGTGGGCTCCGCTGAGAAGATAGGCTTACTAACGTGCCATGCAAAGATCGCTGCAGCGTATTCTCGACATACCGGCGGTCCGGGTTATTGTGCAGCGAGACGCCGCAACCAACGGGAGGACTGTGTGGCCATGAGCGACTACCAGGTAGGCTTCATCGGCATCGGCAACATGGGCTGGCCGATGGCCAAGAACCTCCTCAAGGCCGGGCACAACATTCTCAAACCCGGCCACAAGCTCGCGGTGTTCGATCTCGACGGGGGTCGTGTCACGCATTTCGTTCAGGAGGAACCGAACGCCGCGGCGGCCGACAGTGCTGCGGCGCTGGCCAAGGCTTCCAACGTGATCATCACCATGCTCCCGACCGGTCCGATCGTGCGCGATGTCGTGCAGGGGTTGCTCGGGGCGGGTGCGCTCAATCCCGGGACGGTCGTCATCGACATGAGCTCGTCCGAACCGGTCGGCACCAAGCAATTGTCCGATACTCTGGCAAAGGTCGGTGTCGCGCTCGTCGACGCGCCGGTGTCGGGTGGCGTGTCCGGCGCTAAGGCCGGCACCCTGACCCTGATGGTCGGCGGCGACGATGCGGCAGCGATCGAACGCGCCTGGCCGGTGCTGCAGACCATGGGCGCGAAGCTTTTTCGCACTGGCGCGTCCGGCTCCGGCGACACCATGAAGGCGCTCAACAATTTCGTCGCTGCGGCGAATTTCCGTGCGGTCTCCGAAGCCCTCGCCATGGGGATCAAGTTTGGGCTCGATCCCAATTTGATCATCGATATTCTCAATGTCTCGACCGGCCGCAGCTTCACCTCCGAGGGCGCATTCAAGACCCAGGTGCTCAGCGGCAAATACGCAGCCGGATTCGCGCTCGGCCTGATGACCAAGGACGTGAAGATCGCATCCGATCTCGCAGGCGAACTCGGCGTCCTGGCGCCGATGTGCTCGGTCGTTTACAATGCCTTTGCACACGCGCGCGAGGGCATGGGCTACGGTGCGGACTTCACCAGTGCCCATAAGCACTGGACGCGTTATCTCGCCGACAAGAGCAAATCCTGACAACTGTTGCGGCAAGCTCGTGCAGGAACTTCAAATCGAAAAACGGGGCACTTGGCCGGGAGGGAACGGATGATCGCCATCGTTGTCGAATTAAAAGTCGCCTTGAGCAGCGCGGGAAATTTTCGCGCGCTTGCCGAGCAGCACGCGCGGCGCTGTCTCGAGCGCGAAGCGGGATGCCAGCAGTTCGATATCACCCAGGATCCGGCCGATCCGGAACAGTGGCTGTTCTACGAGCGCTACCAGGACGAGGCTTCGCTCGAAGCTCATCGCAAGACCGAGTATCTGGCGAAGTTCCTCGAGACGACCCGGGATTATATTCTCGATCGCAAGATGCGGCGCATGGATGTGCGGGTCGACACGCTCAAGAAGTGAGGATCATGTCTGTCAAAGGCTCTCCGTCGCGCCGCGATGTCCTGCTCGCCGGCGCGGCTGGCTCCGTGGCACTGGCCGCAGGCGGCTATCGCAGCGAGGCCGCCGATCCGCCGCCCAACATTGTGTTCTTCATGGCCGATGATCTCGGCTATGCGGACGTCTCCTGCTACGGACGGCGTGACTACTCGACCCCCAATATCGACCGCATTGCGGCGGGCGGCACCCGCTTCCTGCAGGCCTACGCCAATTCGGCGGTCTGCTCGGCGACCCGGACGGCGCTCATCACCGGACGCTATCAATACCGGCTTCCGGTCGGTCTCGAAGAGCCCATCGCCAGCGCCAGCACGCGCAGGATCGGCCTGCCACCGGAGCATCCGACCTTGCCGTCATTGCTCAGGAAAGCCGGTTATGGATCGACGCTCATCGGCAAGTGGCACCTCGGGCGCCTGCCGGATTTCGGCCCCTTGCAAAGCGGATACGATCATTTTTATGGGTTTCGCGGCGGGGCGCTCGATTACTATACTCACAAGTTCGGCCCGGCATCGACCAATACCGATGACCTTTGGGATGGCGACGTCAAGATTCAGCAGAACGGTTATCTGACCGACCTCCTGGGTGATCGCGCCGTCGCGATTGTGAACGACTACGCCAAGTCCGGGCAACCATTCCTCATCAGCCTGCATTTCAATGCCCCGCACTGGCCGTGGGAGGCACCCGGGGACGAGGCGGAGGCGCAGCGGATCAAATCGCTGTTTCATTACGATGGCGGTTCGCAAAGAACCTATGCGCGCATGGTCATGCAGATGGATCTGCAGATCGGGCGCGTCCTGGAAGCACTGGACGTGAACGGGCTTGCCGGCAACACCATCGTCGTGTTCACCAGCGACAACGGCGGCGAGCGTTTCGCCGACACCTGGCCGTTCACCGGCCGCAAGACCGAACTGCTCGAAGGCGGGCTGCGCATTCCGGCCATTGTACGCTGGCCAGGTCGTGTGCGTCCGGGGACGACCAATGACCAGGTCATGATCACCATGGACTGGATGCCGACCTTCCTGGCGGCCGCCGGAACGGCACCCGATCCGAATTATCCGCTCGATGGCATGAACCTGCTGCCGGTGGTCACGGAGAATGCCGCGCCGGTCACGCGTAAGCTCTACTGGCGCTACAAGAACAATGATCAGCAGGCGCTGCGCGACGGCGACTGGAAGTATCTGAAGATTCGCAGCAACACCTTCCTGTTCAATGTCGTTGATGATCAGCTCGAACGAGCCAACCTGAAAGCGCGCCACAAGGATATCTACGATCGTCTGGTGGCCGATTACGCGGCCTGGAATGCAACCATGCTGCCCTTTGATGCGCAGTCATATACTGCCGGCTTTAGTGGACGGGAGTTGGCGGACCATTTCGGCGTCGAGCCAGAAGGCAAGCGAGATTAGGGCGCGATCCCGAAAAGTGGACCCCGGTTTTCGGGATCGTTTCGGGTTTAGCCCCCATTGGAGCGAAGCGGAATGCGGTGGTCCCGGATTACGCGCTGACGCGCTCCATCCGGGCTACACCAGCAAATAGATGGATCAGTTAGTCCATTGGCGGCATGATCCCGAAAGGCGGAACTGGTCTTCGGAGGTGACCATGCCGAAGTAGCCCGCATGGAGCGGAGCGGAATGCGGGTGGGCATTCCCCGAATGTTTGCGTCCCCGGATTTCGCTTCGGTCTATCCGGGTTGATGTCGGTGACGTGCCGGTGGCCCGAGTAATCCCGAGCTACGCGTCCAGGATTGCCACCGCGCGGGTCCAGCCCGCCGAGGCTTTGCGGATCTTGGTTGGAAAGCACGCGACCAAGAACCCGTCCGGCGGCAGCAGGTCGAGGTTGGTCAGTTTCTCCATGTGGCAATAGCCGATCTCGCGCCCGGCTTTGTGGCCTTCCCAGATGATCGATCCGTCGCCGTTTTCGGCGAAGCGCTGGCGCGTGAAGCTGAACGGCACGTCCCAGGTCCAGGCATCGATGCCGGTCACGCGCACGCCGCGCTGCAGCAAATAAAGCGTTGCCTCGCGCCCCATGCCGCACCCGGTATCAATATAGTCGTCCTGGCCGTAACGCTTGGCCGCGCCGGTGTTTACCAGCACGATTTCGAGCGGCTTGAGCTCGTGGCCGATGCGTTTGAGCTCGGCCTCCACGTCGGCCGCACGCACCAGATAGCCGCTCTTGAAGTGCCGGAAATCGAGCTTCACGCCGGGCTGAAAGCACCATTCAAGATTGATCTCATCGATGGTCGCCGACGGCCGCGGTCCGCCCGGCAAGGCATGGTCCATGGTGGAGGAGAAATGATAAGGCGCATCGAGGTGGGTGCCATTGTGGGTCGAGATCGCGACCGTTTCCACCGCGCCCGCCTCGCCGCCGACCATTTGCTCCATCTTCAGGCCCGGGAACATCGAACCCATCATGGCGAACCCGGCTTTGTGATCGACGTAGGTAATCTGCGGCAGCATGACCGGGGGATCCGACTTGATCCCGGTTTCAAGAGCGACGGAAAGGTCGATGATGCGCCTGGCCATTGGGATTTCCTGCTGCTGTTTGTTGGTAAAGGTGCGGGCGGAGTATAGCGAATGATCAGGCGCCGCTGCGACTTGGTCACTGTGTCTTTGCGGTCTCACCATACTTGGAGCCCAACAACCTAAACCGAGGTTCAATAGAGGTATGGGTCTGAATCATCTAGTGTTTCCGGCTAGATAGTGCGGGCGCCTCGATCTCGGCTCAGCTGGGCCGCGCCAGCACGTTTTTTGGGCCGGGGGTGTGCATGGCGCTGCGAACCACACTTGTGTGCGGGCGATCTTCAAGACTTTTGCTGTCAGTGAGCGGTGCGGCGCTGGTGTTTGCCGCCTCCATGTGCGTGTCGGAGCCGGCCTCCGCCCAGTTTTTCGGTTTCTACGGTAACGCCGGCTACGCCCGGCGAGCGCCCAGTCACTCCCTTTATCCGCGCTCCTACTTCGATGGCGGTTATCAGTTTCGCCGGCGTTCCAATGCGCGGTCGGGCTCGGGCACATCGAGCCAAAAGAGCAAGGTCAACGCGGAAGCGCACAAGCCCGCGCCACCGCCGCCGGCCGGTCCATTGACGATCGCGATTTCGATCGCGAACCAGCGCGTCACGGTTTACGACAAGGACCAGCCGATCATGGAGGGCCCGGTCTCCACCGGCACGCCTTCGCATCCAACCCCGACGGGTGTTTTCAGCGTCATTCAGAAGGAACGTTTTCACCGATCCAACATCTATAGCGGCGCCCCGATGCCCTGGATGCAGCGCATCACCTGGTCTGGCGTTGCCATGCACCAGGGAGTGCTGCCGGGGCATGCGGCCTCCCACGGCTGCATCCGGCTGCCGGAGGCGTTTGCGGTCAGGCTTTATCACACCACCAAGATGGGCGTGCGGGTCCTGGTCGCGAACAATCCGGTGGCGCCGGCAGAGTTTGCGCATCCGCACCTGTTCGTGCCGGCGAAGCCGATTCCGGTCGCAAACGCGAGCCCCGATGGATCAACCGCAACGGATACCAAGCTCGCTGAGAGCCTGCCGTCGCCGGTAACGCCGGCTGAACGCGTGAGCGACGCATTGCCCAACTTCAACGTTGCGGCGCCCGCATCCGCCCCCTCAACGAAATCCGTTCAGGGGTCGGAGAACGCTGCCACGACGGCTCCCGCCACAGAGCGGACATCCGCAGGCACTGGCGCCGAGACACAGACGGCGATGCCGATCATCATGACGCCGTTCCCCGCCGCTCCGCGTCCCGCCGTGCAGGACAAGCCGCTGCGCCCGGGTCCGATATCGGTCTTCGTGAGCCGCAAGGAACGCAAGCTGTTCGTACGCAAGGGGTTCCAGCCGATCTTCGAAGCGCCGGTGACGATCGCGCGGCCCGACCAGCCGCTCGGAACCCACGTCTTCACGGCAGCGGAATTGAAGGACGATGGCAATGCCATGCGCTGGCTTGCGGTGTCGATGCCGAGCGAGCGACGGGTAGTACGGGTCGTCCAGCGCCCTGGCAAAGGCCACCGGAATGCCCCGCCGACAGTCGTCGAAGCAGCACCTCCGCTGAGTGCGGCCGACGCCCTCGACCGCATCGACATTCCGCCGGAAACGCTGGCGCGCATCTCCGAGCTGCTGACGCCCGGCGCTTCGCTGGTCATCTCCGATCAGGGTCTCGGCCCGGAGACCGGCAAGGAAACAGACTTCATCGTCCTCACAAGATAACAGTACCGCTATTGACCTGAATCAAGGTAGACCACGCGCGCCGGTCGGATGAAGTGGTGTCCGGCTATCGTGGCGTAGCGCCGGGTTGACCTGGATTTAGCCCTCGCTTTGTCCGGCTCGGATTGCGACGGCAGTGCGAGGTAGCGGATGCCAGCGCTTGCTGGATTGTGGTGCGTGGCGGCGTTGTTTGCCGTTGGAATACTGGGCCTTGTGTTCGGGCGCACGCGCGCCGCAACGCCGCTGGTCTACGGCACCTCGCTCGTCATCACCCTCATCGCGCTCGTGCTCGCTCTCATTCATCTGATCGCGGGCGGTCAACCATCGAGCGCGACGCTGCCGCTTGGTCTGCCCTGGATCGGCGCCCATTTCCGACTCGATGCGCTGGCGGCGTTCTTCCTGATCGTGGTCAATCTCGGCGGTGCAATCGCCAGTCTTTACGCGCTCGGTTATGGACCGCACGAGACGTCGCCGCTGCGCGTGCTCCCGTTCTATCCGGTGTTCCTCGGCGCCATGAATCTCGTCGTCCTCGCCGACGATGCATTCACATTCCTGTTGTCCTGGGAATTCATGTCGCTCGTATCGTGGGGGATGGTGGTGGCGCACCATCGCATCGCCGCCAATGTGCGGGCGGGCTACATCTACCTCGTGATGGCGAGCTTCGGCACGCTTTGCCTGTTTCTGGCCTTCGGGGTGCTGGCCGGTGCCGGGGGCGAGTATTCCTTCGCGGCGATGCGGGCCGCCCCCGTGAGCCCCGCGCTCGCGCTGATCGCCGGTACCCTCACTCTGATCGGCGCCGGCTCCAAGGCCGGCATCGTTCCGCTTCACGTCTGGCTGCCACTCGCGCACCCGGCCGCTCCCAGCCACGTGTCGGCATTGCTCAGCGGCGTGATGACCAAGGTCGGCGTCTACGGCTTCATCCGCATCGTCTTCGACCTGATCGGCGAGCCCACGCCATACTCGGGCCTGATCGTTGCGGGCATCGGCGGCATCACGGCGGCGCTGGGCGTGCTCTACGCGCTGATGCAGCACGACCTCAAGCGATTGCTGGCCTACCACACCGTCGAGAACATCGGCATCATCTTCATCGGGCTCGGCCTCGCACTTGCGTTTCGCGCCAACAACATCAGCTGGGCGGCAGCGCTCGCGCTCGCCGCCGCGCTGTTCCACGTGTTCAATCACTCGGTGTTCAAGAGTCTGCTCTTCTTCGGCGCCGGTTCCGTGCTGGTGGCAACCGGCGAGCGCGACATGGAGCATCTGGGCGGCCTGATCCACCGCATGCCCCACACCGCGTTTGCATTCCTGATTGGCTGCATGGCGATTTCGGCGCTGCCGCCGCTCAACGGTTTCGTCTCCGAGTGGCTGACCTTCCAGGCCATTCTGGTGAGCCCGCAACTGCCGCAGTGGGGCCTCAAGCTCGTCATTCCTGCGGTCGGTGCACTGCTGGCGCTGTCCGCCGCACTCGCCGCCGCATGCTTCGTCAAGGCGTTCGGCGTGACATTCCTGGGCCGCCCGCGCACCGACGCGGCGCAAGGGGCATCCGAGGTCGATGCTTGGCAGCGCGCAGCCATGTTCGTGCTGGTGGGCCTTTGCGTGCTGGCCGGCATTTTTCCCGGCTTCGTCATCGATGCGCTCGCGCCGGTGACGCGTGCGCTGGTCGGCGACACCATGCCCCAGCAGGCGTTTCTACCCTGGCTGTCGATCGTTCCGATCGCGGCGAGCCGCAGTTCGTACAACGGCCTGCTGATCCTGCTGTTCCTTGCCGGCTCTGCCACTCTGACCGCGATGGCCATCCATCGGTTCGCCACGCGCGCGACGCGGCGCAGCGCGATCTGGGATTGCGGCTTTCCGCTCGCGGCACCATCGGCACAGTACACCAGTTCCAGCTTTGCAATGCCGATCCGTCGCGTCTTCGCGGCCTCGGTTTTTCGCGTGCAAGAATACGTTGACATGCCGGCGCCCGGCGCCATGCGCGCGGGCCATTTCCAGGTCCGGGTGTTCGACCCGGCCTGGTTCGGCATTTATGGTCCGCTTGCGCGCAGCGTCGGGCGCACCGCGACGTTTCTCAATCGCCTCCAGTTCCTCACCATCCGCAGCTATCTGACGCTCGTCTTCGTCGCTCTGATTCTGCTTTTGCTGGTGGTTGCGGCATGGCGCTGATTTTCGAACTTGCCGGGCAGGCTCTGCAGATGGCGATCGTGGTCGCCATTGCGCCGCTGCTCATCGGCGTGTCGCGCAAGGTCAAGGCGCGCCTGCTGCTGCGTATCGGACCGCCGCTCCTGCAACCCTATTTCGACATCTGGAAACTGATGCACAAGGAGATGGTGCTCGCGCACAACGCCTCGTGGGTCTACCGGATCGCGCCCTACGTGGTGTTCGCCGTCACCTGGGTGGCGGCCGCGCTGGTGCCGACCTATTGCACCGATTTGTTGTTTTCCTGGTCGGCGGACCTGATCGTCATCGTCGCGCTGATGGGCACTGCGCGCTTCGCGCTCGCGCTCGCCGGCATGGACGTCGGCACTTCGTTCGGCGGCATCGGGTCGTCGCGCGAAATGATGGTCGCATCGCTGGCAGAACCGGCAATGCTGCTGATCGTGTTCACCATCGCGCTGGTTGCGGGCACCACCCAGCTTTCCACCATTGCCGAGTTGTTCACCCATTCGCCCGTGGGGCTGCGGGTCTCGCTCGGTCTCGGGCTGCTGGCACTGATCTGCGTCGCAATCGCCGAGAACGCGCGCATCCCGATCGACAATCCGGCGACCCATCTAGAGTTGACCATGGTGCACGAGGCGATGGTGCTGGAATATTCCGGGCGCCACCTCGCCATGATCGAAGCCGCGTCGGCGGTCAAGCTCGTGCTCTATTTCTCCTTGATCGCATGTCTGTTTTTTCCGTTCGGAATCGCGACCTTCGACCGCTCGCCCGGAGCGCTTGCGATCGGCATCCTCGCCTACCTCGCCAAGATGCTGGTGCTCGCCGTGCTGTTGCCGATCGGCGAGACCAGCGTCGCCAAGATGCGGGTCTTCCGCTACCCGATCTTCCTCGGCAGTGCATTTGCGGCTGCCGCGCTCGCCGTATTTCTGTTGTTTGTGTCGCGGGGCTTCTGATGGGCACGCTCGGTTTCGATATTGCGCATCTGCTGTCCGGCGGAATGCTGGTGCTCAGCTTGCTGCTGCTCTATCAGAGCCGCCTCATCGCGGTGATCAACGTGTTTGCTCTGCAGGCCATTATGCTGGCGCTTTCGGTTGCCTGGCAGGCCTATTTGCAGGGCGCGCCCCACCTGTTGGTCACCGCGGCGATCGCGCTTGTGGTCAAGGGCCTGATCATTCCGTTTGCCCTGCAACGCATTGTGCGTCGGCTCGATATCCATCGCGAAGTCGAGAACGTGATCGGCGGCGGGCCCACCATGCTGACCGGCCTCGCGCTGATCGCGCTCTCGATCCTGTTGCTGCAGCCGAGCGAAGGCAGCGTCCTGACCCGCGAAGACCTGGCTTTTGCACTGGCCGTGATCCTGCTTGGCCTCCTGATGATGATTACGCGACGCAATGCGGTGACCCAGATCGTCGGCTTCATGTCGCATCGAGAACGGCCTGATCCTGGCGGCGACCGGGTCGCGCGGCATGCCGCTGGTGGTGGAGATTTCGGTCGCGTTCTCGATCCTGATCGCGTTCGTCGTGTTCGGCATCTTCATATTCCGCATTCGTGAGCGCTTTGACACTGTTGACGTTGGCGCCATCGACCGGTTCCGCGGCGAGCGGAGGGAACACGTGTGACCCCCGCCGTCGACGCGCTGTTACTGATCCCGGCGATCGCGATCCCAATCCTGGCGTTGGTGAGCAGCTATCGCCTGGGCGCTGCCCTCAACGTGATCGCCTCCGGCTTGTCCTTTGCGGCCGGCGTCGCCCTGCTGTTCGTGCCGCGAACCCGCAGCGACCTGATCATCGTCGATGATTTCAACATCTACCTGATCACCCTGACGACGCTCGTCGGATTCACCACCAGCATCTTCAGCGCGAGCTACATCGCCCACGAAATCGAGATCGGCCGGCTCACGCCGGCTTTTCTGCGCTTCTATCACGCCATGTATCAGGCGCTGCTCGGCGCCATGAATGTGGCGCTGCTCGCCAACAACATCGGCCTGATGTGGGTCGGTGTCGAGGTGGCAACGATCTCCACCGTGATGATGGTCGGCATCTACCGCACCCCGGAGGCGCTCGAGGCGGCCTGGAAATATTTCATTCTTGGCAGCGTCGGCATCGCGCTCGCGTTCTTCGGCACGATCCTGGTCTATCTGGCGGCGCAGGATCGGCTCGGCGAGGGCCTGCCGGCGATGGCGTGGGACCTGCTGGTAAAGGCGGCACCGGGCGTCGACCCGCGACTTCTCTCGCTTGCGTTCGTGTTTCTGCTGGTCGGCTACGGCACCAAGATCGGGCTCGCGCCGTTTCATGCCTGGCTGCCGGACGCCCATGCGGAAGGCCCGACGCCGATCTCGGCGGTGCTCTCGGGCCTGCTCCTCAACGTCGCGCTCTACGCGCTGCTGCGCTTCAAGATGGTGCTTTCCGCCAACCCGGCCACCCTCGACGTTGGCGCCATCATGATAACGCTCGGCGTGGTCAGCCTGCTGTTTGCGGCGTTCATGCTCTATCGGCGGCGCGACATCAAACGCCTGTTCGCCTATTCGTCGATCGAGCACATGGGCCTTGCGGTTTGCGCTTTCGGTATCGGCGGGCCGCTCGCAAACTTCGCCGGTCTCATGCAGATGACGGCGCACTCGCTCACCAAATCGGCGATCTTCTTCGCGGTCGGCCATATCGCCCAGGTGAAGGGGACGCAGCGCATTGCCGACATGGGCGGCCTGTCGGTAACCCATCCGGTGCTGGCCGTCGGTTTTGCGCTCGGCGTGATCGCCATTGCGGGGCTGCCGCCGTTCGCGGTGTTCACCAGCGAGTTCATGTTGCTGTCCTCGACCTTCGCGCGCATGCCGATACTTGCCGTCTTGCTGATGTTGGGCATCCTGCTGTCGTTCGGCGCGCTGCTGCTGCGCCTGCACGACATCATCTTCGGTGATCCCAAGGGCCCGACCGGGCCAGTGCAGGCCTCCTACGTCCCGCTCTTCCTGCACCTAGGTTTGGTGTTTCTGATGGGCATCTGGCTGCCGGATCCGCTGGTGCGCTGGTTCCGCTCCGTTGCCACGCTGCTCGGATAGGCCGATGCCGATCATTTTTGCCACGTTGACCCCCCTCGCCAACCATCGGCCGTGGCCGCGCTACGAGGTGGACGAAGCGACGTGGGAGGCGATCGGCGCATCGCTCGGCAAGGGCGAGGGCGATCTCCTCAGCCTGTGGGGCGAGCCGGGCACCGTGCACCTGGCGCTACGACCTCACGCGCACGCCACCCGCCATCGTGTCCCTTGCAGTCCCGGCGGGCACGTTTCCGTCGATCGGAAAATATCATGCACCGGCGATCCGGCTCGAGCGCGCCATCGGCGATCTCTATGGCCTGATCGCGATCGGGGCACCCGATGCGCGCCCCTGGCTTGACCACGGGGCCTGGGGCGTCCGCGCACCGCTCGGCAAGCGAGAACCTGCGGCGTTGCGTGATCCGGCCGACTACGACTTCCAGCCGGTGCGCGGGGAGGGGTTGCATCAGATTCCCGTCGGCCCGGTCCACGCCGGGATCATCGAGCCCGGTCATTTCCGCTTCACCGCCAACGGCGAGACCGTCGCGCGGCTCGAAGCGCGTCTCGGCTATGTGCACAAGGGCATCGACGGCCTGTTGACCAACGCCGATCCCGAGCACGCGGCGCGCGTCGTCGCGCGCGTCTCAGGCGACTCGACGGTGCGCGCTCAGCTTTGCCTTTGCGTGCGCCGTCGAAGCCGCTCGCGAGACGACGCGTCCCCCGGCGTGCTCAGGTGATCCGCGGCGTGATGGCCGAGCTCGAGCGCATGGCCAACCATTTCGGCGACATTGGCGCGATCTGCAACGACGCGGCATTTGCGCTGTTGCATACCCATTGCGGCCTGTTCCGCGAGCGTGTGCTCGCGGCATGCGATGCGGTGTTCGGCCATCGCCTGATGATGGATGAGATCGTCCCCGGCGGCGTGCGCCATGACGTGAACGCGGACGGCGCGCGCGTGCTGCGGGCGCTGCTTGATGAGCTCGCGCCACGCTTCGAGGAGGTGGTCCGGTTTTATGACGCAACGCCGTCACTGCTCGATCGCACGCGCACCACCGGTATTGTGTCGCGCGAACTGGTCGCGCGCTGGGCCGCCGGCGGCCATGTCGGGCGCGCGTCCGGCCGAAGCTTCGACACGCGCCGCGATCTTGCCTATCCGCCTTACGACCGGGTGACGTTCGACGTGCCGCTGATGGACGCAGGCGACGTCGATGCGCGCATCTGGATCCGGGTGCGCGAGATCGAGGCCAGCATGACGCTTGCTGCGTGGCTGGCTCGGGGCATTGCCGGACGGGCCGATACGCGCTGAGATCCCGGACGTGGGCGGAGCCGCCGAAGGCGTCGCCGTCACCGAGGCCTTTCGCGGTGACGTGCTGGTGTGGCTGCGCCTCGCGTCGGATGGTCGGATCGCGCGTTGCCACGTGCGCGACCCCTCCTGGTTCCAATGGCCGCTGCTGGAGGCGGCGATCGAGGGCAACATCGTTGCCGACTTTCCGCTCTGCAACAAATCGTTCAACTGTTCCTACTCGGGCCACGACATCTGATGCGCACGCTGTTGCTCAAATCGCTGTTTGCACGGCCCGCGACCATCGCTGCGCCGGCCGCCGCCGACGAAGCGCTCGCCGAGGTCGGGCGTGCGCTCGAAGGGCGCGTGCGGCGGCTGTTCGGCCGCTCCATTGCCATTCGCGAGGTCGACGCCGGGTCATGCAACGGCTGTGAGCTCGAAATTCATGCCCTCAACAATGCGGTCTACGATATCGAGCGCTTCGGCGTCCGCTTCGTGGCGTCGCCGCGCCATGCCGACGTGCTATTGGTCACCGGCCCGGTCACCCACAACATGAAGGTTGCACTCGAGCGCACCTATGCGGCGACGCCCGATCCCAAATGGGTGGTCGCGGTCGGCGACTGCGCAGCCGGTTGTGGTGTTTTCGAGGGTAGCTATGCGGTCGTCGGCGCCGTCGAGAAGGTGGTTCCCGTCGACCTGCACATCCGCGGCTGCCCGCCGCGGCCGATCGACTTGCTGCGCGGCCTGATCGCGCTCATGGACAAGGCGACGGCGCCGGCTGAGAACGCCACGCAAGGATAAGAGTGCCGCATCGCCGCATGCGCATCTAGAGCGCATCCCGATCGCAAGGAATCGGGATGCGCTCAGAATTTTCTTTTTGCGCATGTCCTTATCGGAAAGCCGGCATCCACTTTTCCGGGACCTGCGCTAACGAACAAGTCCGCTACCGGCCGGAACACCTCACGCGGTTTCGCGCAGGTCGATTTCCGCAATCCGCCCATCGCGCAATGCTGACGTCACTTCGGCAGGTCTCTGACTCGAGTTCGCCGCAACGAACGCCCGATAGTCTCGCCAGGCCGGATGCCTCAGCAAATCTGCACTCATCGATGACTTGGAGGAGCGAACGCAAATGCGCCTCGCGCTGTTCGCGCTGTCGGGCAGCGATGAGCTCCAAGTCCCGGCGACTGCGGCAAGCGCAAGACAACAGAGCTTCCGAAGCGCCGGTTGCGATGCCCTGTGACGACAATGCGTCGCGTGCCAGGGCGGCGTCACCAATCCGCGGGTGCAAACTCTCCCCTGCCCACTGAACCGACGCAGCCTTGGCGCGATTGGCAAACATATCCGGAAGGGCAGGGCCTTCGTCCGACAGTTCGACCGCGTAGGCACGCAAGTATTCGGCTATTTCGTCCGCGGATCCTGTGACGGCTTGCCCCCGCCCCACAACACCTATCGTCACATACGATGTCGAATATGCCCGGTAGGCATATCCATCCGGAAGCGACGCAATTGCAAACGTGGACAATCGAACCGCGGCGTGAATGAGGAGCCCAGAATGTTCGAGCAACCCAAGGCTTTGGCGGTCTGACCCGCCGGGTTGCTGTAGCGGCCGATCGGCCCGTCGCATCGATGAGATACTCGTCAGGCGCATGATCATGCGCCAACACGCGTCGGCGACTGAACTTTCGCTGTTCGATACGGACAGCCCTGCTGCGCTGGAGCGTCTCGAAGAGCGCGAGCTCGAGCGCCGGGCGCTCCAGATAGACGGTCTTTGGAACGGGTTTGGCGTGCAGCCTCGCAGAATTCCAGGCAATGCGGCGCCGGTCCTCGACGTGGTCGGCACCGATTGACCGTGGTGAAACTCCAAAATCTAGCAGCAGGGCGACGAATGCCGCGGGCACCGCGTCGATCCGGACCTGTTGACCAGCACGCGGGAAATGCTCCGCGATCAGGGTGACTGCTCGACCGGTTTGCGCGAACTTCAGCGCGGCGATCAGACCGACCGGTCCCGCTCCCAGAATGGTAACGTGCTGCAGCCTCCTGCTCACGGCGGGTCGACCGGCGCAAAGCGGGCATCCGAGATCAAATCAAAGACGACCAGGAAGCCGCGAGTGGAGATTGCTTCCGCAGCACTATTGAGCGACCCGAGCATCTGGCCGCGTGCCGCATTGATGTCAGGCCCGCCCGCCGGCACGCCAAGGGTGTAGCCGCGATGGAGAGTTTCGAGCAGCGTCAGGTAGGCGGTCTGCAAGTCCCGATGTCCGGCGTCGCCACCGGGAGGGGCCTGCGCCGCTCGCAAGAATTGGCTTTCGTCCTGATGCCGACCGAGCCACTCGCGGATGAAGGAAAACGTTTGGAAATGGTCCTCGCCCTCCGCCATGATGGTGCGAATCTGCTGTTCCTGCTCGTGGGTTCCAAGCCGTTCGATCGTTGCGAGGATCCTCGCGTAGACGCTGTCGACCGATACCGATGGTCGCTCGATGTCGATGAAGTCATCGATCACGCTCAAGCGGGCGGGGCGGGCTTGAACCGGCCGCTTACTGCCCGGCACCGTACCGGGCACCGCGCTGGCCACGCGCAACGCCGGCCGATAACGGTCCGGACCGGTCAGGGATCGCAAAACGTCGTTCACGGCGCGCAGGTGCCGCATTTCGCCGATCGCGATCCGCATGAGCTCGGCGTGCGACGTGCGGATGTCATCGCGAAGGGTCGCGTCCGCAATTCCGTCGCTCGGTCGCAGCGAATACGCGGCGGTCAAATACTCCTGGGTGACCGCGAGTTCGACGCCGGCCGCGTAGACCAGGAACCGCTCGAGCTCGGCAGCTGACGACAGCGGTTCGCCGGCCAGTTGCCGGCCGGTGACGGGGCCGATCGTCTCGCGCCGAGCGACGACGAAATTCAGACTTTGCCAAGCCCCGTTGATCTCGCGGTGAGCCATTTCGGACGGTGTGGGATCATCGGCGGTCGCCGGCGGCGGCAGCACATCGGCGGTGCGATCTCGCCGCTCCCAGATGACATCGGCATTCCACCGCGGATCGTTTTGCGGGACCGCCGGCAATGGCGGTTGGGCGATGTCGGGATGGTTGGACGCCCAGTAGAAGCAGCCACAGTCACGGAAGTCGTGCGTCCACGGGCTGCACAACGTTTGCGTCAATTCTCCCGGAAGAAAAACGTCGGCCAGGGCTCCATTGTCGTCGAGATAGCGCATTCGGTTGCCCGTGATCTGCATCGACGCATTTCCGGGCCCGCGCAGGTCGAGGACGATTTCTGTGCCTTCGGTCAACATGCGTACCGCCGTCCACGCGTCCGGCGGCCGGCGTCCTCGCCCCATGCTTGGCGCCTCCAGCGATTCGATTGGGAGCTCCAGACGCCCGAGTGGTCCAAACGTGCCGGTGAGGCGGCGCACGTTCCAACGGCGGCCGGCGCCGACGTTGGTCGCGATGCGCCGGTATTGCCGCACGATCTCGGCCGACAGCCCACTTGCCTGCGCGGCAGCCGGGTCTGCTCGCACGATACGAATCTCGTTGTCGGTGATGTCGGTTTCGAGGAACGGAAAAAAGCGGCGCTCCAGGTTGCGCAAGTCGCATTCGAGGCCCGGAAAACAGTTGCCGACGCCCGAACTCCAGCCTGGTCGACATGGGATTGCCGGCGACAACGACAACATCGGCCTGCGTTTTTGGGATCCGGCCGCGTCGATACGCGGCGACGTTGCGCGGAATGAGCTTTACAGGAGGTGTCTCGCTCATGCGAACCTCTCTCGTCTCGTATCAGGTGGGATGAAATAGGTCGGGCAACGCTCCAACAACTCGCAGTAGGCAGTGAGACAGAACTCCAGCCATCCCCGGATGAAGTCGCACGATGCGCGCGTGCGCGTGGCTGCCTCCTGGTGACATCCGCCGGAACAGAGATAGCGCGCCCAGCACGCGCGGCATTCCGTCTGCATGTCGACGTGGCGTTGTTCCAGAAATTGCCGGCGCTTCGCCAAGTTGAGGCCCTGACTGTCGCCGAGCTCGTAGTCCGCTTTGCCGACCGCCCTGTGGCAGGCGTACCAACGCCCGTCCGCCGACACGGAAAAATAGCCTCCGCCCGCGCCGCACGGGTACGGTGCGCTGGCGCCCCGGTGAAGCTGCTTCAACGCAACCGCCAGATTTGTCAGGGCGATGGTCCGTCCGGCAAGCGGGCCGGTGAGCTCCGAACGCGCGAGCCGGAGTCAGCGCTGCCAGATAATGCGGCCATTCGCCGGGTGTGAACGAACCGCCGGAGGCCGACATTCGCAACGGCGCAAAACCAACTTCCGGAAACCCGATCTCGCGGATCGCCGAGAATCGGCCCTCCAAATCCAGGTCGTGTGACGTAATCGTTGCCCGGGCAGCAATCTGCGCTCGCCCCGGATCAACGAGCAATGGGCGGATACGCTGATGCAGCGCTTCGAAACTGCCGTCGCCGTTGTGCTGCGGGCGCTGCGCGTCCTGGATCGCAGCGCCGCCGTCGATACTGACCGTGACCGCAAATCGATGCTCGCGCAGGAGTTGGAGATCCTCATTCGTCAACAAAGTGGCGTTGGTGGTCACCGAGAAGCGCACGTCGAGATCAAGGTCTTCAGCCTGGTCTTCGGCGTAAGCGACGATGTCGTGAACCAGGCCGCGGTTGACGAAAGGCTCGCCGCCAAGGAAGCCGATGGTGATCGGCTGCGTCGGGTCTGCGGCGGCGAAGAGGCGATCCACGGCCGCGCGCGCCACGATGGCGTTCATCGGCTTCGATTGGCGACCGTTGAACGACCCTCTGTCCGCATAGCAGTAGGTGCACGACAAATTGCAAGCCGAGCTTACGTTGAGGGACAGACTTTGCGGTGCCGGCTCGGGAACAAGATCAAGGGCATCCTCACCCGCGGCCGTGGCGCTCAAGGCGTGGGCTAGGGCGACCGCATCGGCGTCGCCGCGATCGAACTTGGCGGCGAGTTCAACTGGCAGGTCAAAGATGCGCGTGTGCGGAACAATAAGAACGTGGAGACCGGCGCGCAGAGTCGAACCGCTTGAAAACCGGGGCGGCAGGACCGTTCTGAACGTGGGATTGGGTGCTCATCGATTTTGGCCGGTCCCTCTCGCCAATCTCGCGAGAACGGTTGCACGGCGCTCGTCGGCGGGCGATGAGAGCGGCGCCCTCGCTTCGAGGATGAGTTGCTCGGCCCCTGTTGCATTAACCCATTCGATGAGGAGCTGATATTGCCAGCTCGACAGTGTCAGCGGCTGCGCGTTCGACTGCCGCATGAAGGGCGGCATGCGCATGGTCGACGAGCTTGGGGTCTCGATGTCCTCGACCTCGAACGGGCCCCGCACCAAAGCTTGAATCCGGCCCGGGTGCAGGGCGATGAAGTCCCGCAACGCCTGGATATCGGATATGGCGCGGTGTTGCCGGCGTGCGTGCTCGCTCAAAGGCAGCCGCCGGTTTCGGGACGCGGCCTGCACCGTGTAGAACGGGTTTCGTAGCGCATCTTCTCGGCCCATGGCTTGGCGGGCTGGAACGACGTCATCTCCAATCAGCGCAGGCGCGAGCCGATCGCCGGTCAAGCGGACTCCGCGGTCGGAGCGGTAGTAATCGACATTCAACAGCGATACCGTCTCATAAACGCGTTCAAACAAGTCCTCGATCCATGCGTCCCGTTCGGCCGGCGACATGCCGGCATTGCGCGCCGCGGCGTCAGCCGAGCGGTCATTGATCTCATCGGCGAGTGACAAGAACGGACGGCGGTCGGGGCCGAAGTCTGGCGGACCAACAAATACATTGGCGAATGCGCGCAATGGCGTTCGCGAGCCCGCAAGCCTGAGAGACACTTCGATGCGGGCTTCACAGGTGTCGTCAACGACCCCCAGCGATTGCGCGCCCCTGACTTCGGCGCCATCGTAGGTGTCGCCGGGCACAGCCAGATTGTCGTCGGGCCGTGCTCCGAACCAGCCCGCATCTGGATTGAGAATAGCATTTGCGGGATCTACCGCCGGGAAGGGACGCTGGCGCGTCGTTTGCGTCGCCTGAGGAGGACCATAAAATCGGCCGCGCGCGGGCGTGAAGCGCAAGCGAACGATGTCGAGGTCGACGGCTCCGCTCCACGGTGCGTCAGGTGGATTGGGCCGGCTGCGGATGATTTGGACGCTCCCCAACGGGATGTTGCGGCCGCGCGGGATCATCGGCCGTCTTGCATTCGACGGACTCGTCGCGAGCAGCGCGACCGGTTGATGTTGATCGCCCGCGATCTCGACCACCGGGTCCGTTCCAAAGCCGAGCGCGGGATTTGCGGTGCGCCGTGCCGCCTTGAGATTATGCGCGTCGACGCGAAAGGTGAGGTTCGACTCGTCGGCACCGTGTTGCGCAAGCAGGCGTGTGGTCAGCGGAACCTCGCGCCAGCTTTCCGGGCTGCTCCCGTCCTCGCCGAGCAGTGCCCAGACCTCGAGGAACGGACAAACCGGCCGAATAAGGGCGCCGTCCCGGAATACCAATTCGGCTGGAACTTGGGGTTGCGCTGATCCGTCCGCGAGGATGGTGAGCGACCAGGTCGGTGCGAGCGCAGTCTCGCCGTCGGCCCTCGGGTCAGGCGACTGCCGCCACACATAAGCGTCTTGTGGCACGCTGCTGCCGCCAAGGCGGGCCACCGCGATTGGCGGATTGATGAGAAGAGATTGAATTTTCGCAGCCATGGATTCCGCCTTTCACATCACGCCAAGTGAAGGCTCTGAAGGGATCACTCGCTTCGGATCACGGTGCTCAACGCTAGTTGTTCCGGCCCCCGTCGGTGCGCAACGGAGCCCAAGTGGATAACCAACAACCGGAGGCCTCCCCGCACACGCTCGCGTGCTACCCGGGCCGCGCCTCTTGGCGGCGCGACGGCCCCTATTGAAGCTTCTTTTCGTGCAGGAGTGGCCGTAGCGTGACACCACCGGCAAGAGATCTTCCGACCACCCTGGCGCCGTGCGATCACGGCCCTATCTCGAGTTGGTGTGGCCGCCGCTCGCGGGTTGATCGTTAACCAAACCGTTGGCCTCGACCATTGATGTGTTTATGGGTGCACGTAGTTTTGATGGCAGCAATGTTATAAGGAAAGAACCGCACGCTGTGATGCGGTCGATCCTCGGACAGCTCATCTCGTCACGCGCTGGGGACGACACGGAGAACAATGTCATGACTGAACGTCCCGGCGACCTGGAACTGGTGGAGGCCTTTCTCAGTCAGGAAGACCGGCGCACCCATTCCGGCTTGATGCTCAGCGATTGCTTCTCCTACGCGGGGTTTGAGCTCGTGTTCGAGTATGGCACGGTGGTCCAGCGCAGCGCCGTTCGGCAGGGCTTGATCGCCTGCCTGTCGCTGCCGTCGTTCGATCCCCGCGCGGAGCCCCCGGCACGCAATACCACGTTCGAAAAGCATCTGGAGAATTTGCTCCTCCACGTCTGGCGCAGCATTGCTGACGATGAACGCATCCGGCACGAGGATCGCGCCGCCGCCGGCGTACTGCTCGACGCGGTTTCGCGCAGAAATCAGCGGCGTGAGCCGGCGTACGACGATGACGGCCAACCGCCGGCGGGGTCCGATCAGGAACGCGCCGGGACCTGAACGCTTCCGCCTCATTCGTTTGCAGGCGCCATTGAGGATCGCCGTTCTGGAGGCACAAAAAATCAGGGGCCGGTTGGCTTCCGGCACAATTCCCAAAGTTTGAACGCCGTCAGACGTGTTGCTTATTGTTTGGCAAGCACGTTCATCGCGGCCATCCTTCGAGACGCGCGGCCTGCGGCTGCGGGACCGTAGGATGGGTTGAGCGCAGCGAAACCCATCGCCTTGAGGCACATGATGGGTTTCGCAAGGGGCTCAACCCATCCTACAAGACCTTGCGCGCAGCGCGGGCGTCTCGAAGGATGGCCCGGAACTCCGAGCAAGCCAAAAACATTTATTGACAGACCGAAAAGCAAAATTCAGTACTTTTGTGTTCCGGCTCACCAAGGGGCGTTTCTCGAGACGATCCTGAAGCGGGGCGGGAATGCGGTGCCTGCGGGTCCGGCTCGTAACCGGGCACTCGGGAGGCTCTTGGGATTAGCCGGGACGATAATACGGTCGTCCCGCGGGGACTGCGTAGGGGGTCCGGGTGGACGCCCGCTCCTGCGCGGATCCCGAAAGCTCCTTGGAGCTCACAAAGCCGCGTGGAGCGCCGAGAGGCGGGCCGTGTTCCTTCGTCAACGGAACGCGGGTCCGCGTCGAAAGCGCGGACGATGTGTTGACCTTACTCGCCGGCCTCGGCGCTCCCATCCCCTTGGGGAAACGGAAAAGAGGACAATGGGTGGCCCGGCACCCATTTTCTCCGGGCGGCGCAGCGTTGGCTGCGCGGGCTATTTGACACGTGAATCGGAATGTACTGCGGGCTCGTTGTAGCCCGCATGGAGCGGAGCGGAATGCGGGTCGGCGGCTGTCCACGAGTTCCGGATTTCGCTTCGCTCCATCCGGGCTACTCTTTGACCCGCTATTCGCAGCCGGCATGGAGCGAAATCCCGGGTCAGCCTTTCCCCCGGATTTCGCTCCGTTCCATTTGCTTACTGCACCGCCTGATCCAAGCGCTGGGCGAAATAGGCGATGGTCTTGGAATAGACTTGGCTCTTGTTCCACTGCAGCAAAACGTCGAAGTTGGCGCTGCCCGGTCCCCATGGTTGACCGCGCTGCCAACCATAGCTGCGCAAATAATTGGCGGTCGAGGCGAGCACGTCCGGCGCGCTGCGGATCAGGTCGCGGCGGCCGTTGCCGTCGTAGTCGATCGCGAACTTGATATAGGACGACGGCATGAACTGGGTTTGACCAATCTCGCCGGCCCAGGCCCCATGCATCTCCGCCGGCGAGAGATCGCCACGCTCGACGATCCGCAGCGCATCGAGGAGTTCAGCCTGGAACATCTCGCTGCGGCGGCAATCGTAGGCGAGGGAGGCAAGCGCACGAATGGTCGGGAACTTGCCCACATTGGCGCCGAAGTCGGTTTCCAGTCCCCAGATTGCGACCAGGATGGAACCTGGCACCCCGAACTGCTGCTCGATTCGGGTGAAGGTACCGGCGTATTGCCGCAACATGTTGGCGCCCTTGGTGAGCCGCGGCGGCACCATGCGGCCGGAGAACTCCTCGAAACTTTGTTTGAAAACGCCCTGTCCGCGATCGCGGGCAATGACGGCGGGATCGTAGGTGACGCCACTGAGCGCCGCGATCCCGCGCTGGGAGATGCCCTGGGTGGCGGCCTCCTGCTTGAAGCTTGCGAGCCAAGCGTCGAACCCGCCCGGTGGTTGGCACTGCACGGCGTGTGCCCGCGCGCTGATCATGCAGACCAGCAGCACAACCAGTATGCAACGGCTTACGATCGCCAGCATGGGCTGCTCCGTCCGGCCCTGACGTACCCCTCCGCCCGGCTAAGCTACCTTGTTATCGCGACGTTTGGCCATTTCCATGGCCTGCCAAAGTTTTTCCGGCGTTGCCGGCATCTGCACGTAGGGCGCGCCAATACGCGCCATCGCGTCATTGATCGCGTTCATCACCGACGAAAGGGCACCGACGGTACCGGATTCGCCCGCTCCCTTGACCCCAAGCGGGTTCGTTTTGGTCGGTATTTCGTTTTCGCCCAGCACGAAGTCGCAGAAATCGCGCGCGCGCGGCATCGCATAGTCCATGAACGAACCGGACAGCAGCTGCCCGGAGGAGTCGTAGGCGATGTTTTCGAACAAGGCCTGGCCGACACCCTGGGCGATCCCGCCGTGCAGCTGACCTTCCACCAGCAACGGGTTGATCATGTGGCCCACGTCGTCGACTGCGGTGTAGCGGATGAGTTCGACTTCGCCGGTCGCCTCGTCGATCTCGACTTCGCTGATGTGGCAGCCGTTCGGGAACGTGCGCTGGCCGCCGTCGAACGTGCCGGATTCCATGAGGCCGGGCTCCATGCCCTTCGGGATCTTCGCCGGCACAAACGAGTCGCGGGCGAGCTCGAGGATGCCAACCGATTTGTCGGTGCCGGCGACGGTGAACTTGCCGTTGTCGAACACGATGTCGTGCTCGGCTGCTTCCATCAGGTGGGCCGCGATCCTGGTTCCCTTGGCGACGATCTTCTGAGCCGCGGTGACGAGCGCCGTGCCGCACGAGACCGCCGAGCGCGACCCGAACGTGCCGGTCCCGATCGCGACCTGATCGGTATCACCCCATTTGAAGCCGACCTTGCTTGGCTCGATTCCAAGTTTGGTCGCGATGATCTGGCGCCACGCGGTCTGATGACCCTGGCCGTGATCATGCGAGCCCACCAGGATGGTGACGGTGCCGGTCGGATTGAAGCGGATTTCCGCGTGCTCGATCAGCCCGGCGTTGGAGGACTCGACGGTGTTGGAAATGCCGATGCCGCAAACCTTGCCGTTCCGGCGCCCCTCCTGGAAGCGTGCCGCAAAGCTGGCGTAGTGGGACTTGACCAGACAGTCCTCCAAGTTCTTGCCGAAGTCGCCGCAGTCGTAGGTGTAGACGAGGGCCGTCTTGTATGGCATGGCGCTCGCGGGAATCGTGTTGCGCCGGCGCAGTTCGGCCGGATCGAGGCCGAGTTGACGGGCGGCGATATCGATCATGGTCTCGATCACGTAGGCCGCTTCCGGACGGCCGGCGCCGCGGTAAGGTCCGGTCAACATGGTGTTGGTCAACACGCCCGTGACCTCGACGTGGGCAGCCGGGATCAGGTAGGTGCCGGCCAGGACGCCGACATTGACCGTGGGCGGACCGGCGCTGCGGTCGGAATGGAAGTAAGCGCCGATGTTGGCGAAGGTCTTGACCCGCAGGCCGAGGATCTTGGCGTCCTTGTCGAGCGCGAGCTCGGCTTCCGTCACATTGTCGCGTGCCTGCTCGTCGGTAAGGATACCCTCGCTGCGTTCCGACACCCATTTCACCGGCTGGCCGGTGAGCTTCGAGGCGACGACGCAAAGAATGTACTCGTTGTAGAGCGCACCCTTCATGCCAAACCCGCCGCCGACATTCTCCGAGATGACGCGGACTTGGGTCTCGGGCACTTTGAGGACTTCGCCCGCGAGCGTGCGGCGAATGATGTGTGGGCCCTGCACCGTGCAACGCAGGGTGTAACGTGCATCGCGCGCATCATATTCGGCAAGGCAGCCGCGCGGCTCCATCGCGTTGGTGGTGATGCGGTTGATCACCATGCGGTGCTTGACCACGCTGGCTGCGCCCGAGAATGCGCGTTCGACTGCGGCCTTGTCGCCGACCTCGTAGAGGTAGCTCTGGTTGTTCGGATAGGCTTCGTGCGCCGCTGGCGCGCCCGGCTTGACCGCCTCTTCGACGCTCGCGACGGCGGTCAGCGACTCGTACTCGATTTCGATTGTTTCGGCGGCGTCCTTTGCCTGGTGCAACGTGTCGGCCACGACAAACGCCACCAGATCGCCGGCGTAGTGAACCACCTCCCGGGCAAGGGCCGACTGCGGAGCGGGGACCGCGGGCGAGCCGTCGCGGCGTTTGCGGGGCACCAGCGGCCGCTGCGTTGCGAGCGCAAGGATTGCGGGATCGCGGCCGGTGAGGATGAGATGCACGCCGGGCAGAGCTCTGGCCGCTTCGACGCTGATCTTGCGAATGCGCGCATGCGCGTGGGGCGAGCGCAAAACATAGCCGCGCAATTGTCCGGGAACGGTGACATCGTCGACGTAGCGGCCGGCGCCGCGCACGAGGTAGGGGTCCTCCTCGCGCGGCACCGGCTGGCCAATTCCAAACTCACCCATCGCAGAATCCCTCGCTGCTTCAACACGCGCCGAATGTTGTAGGGAAAGTACGCGGTTTGAGCCCGTCAGGGCATCGGTATTGGTCCCATGTCCTTGGGCACAGAATAGCCCTTCTTGACGGCCGGCCGGTTGGCGATAGCGACATACCAGCGTTTCACATTGGGATATTGATTCATGTCGATGGTCTGCCATTCGAAGCGCGAGATCCAAGGCCAGATCGAAATGTCGGCGATCGAGTAGCTGTCGGCGACGAACTCGCGGCCGGCGAGCCTGCGATCGAGCACACCGTACAGCCGGTGTGCCTCCTTGAGATAGCGCTCCTCGGCGTAGGGAGCCTTGCCCTTGTTGTATTTCACGAAATGATGGACCTGTCCGAGCATCGGGCCGATGCCGCCCATCTGCCACATCAGCCATTCCAGCACGCGGTAGCGCGGCTCGCCTTCCTTGGGCAGCAGCTTTCCGGTCTTGTCGGCGAGGTAGATCATCAGCGCGCCGGATTCCATGAGGCTGATGCCGGTGTCGCGGTCGACGATGGCCGGAATGCGGTTGTTGGGGCTGATCTTGAGGAATTCGGGCTTGAACTGCTCGTCCTTGCCAATGTCGATGGGGTGAACCGTGTAGGGCAACCCAATTTCCTCGAGCATGATGGAGGCCTTGCGGCCGTTGGGGGTCGTCCACGTGTAGAGATCGATCATGGGGCGTTCCTTGTCCGGACTCTCTTGGATGCAGTTCGATCGCGATCCGATGAGGCGCCGTCAAGGGCGCCCTTCCAATGTTACCGACAAATCGAATACATCATTGGCGTTAAATCGTCTGTCAATCGGATCAGGCCAGCAGGGGATTGGTGCGTGACGAGCGACGTGCGGTGGGGGCCGTGGCCCCACGGGTATCGCATTAAGCATCGCGGCGCCAGCGGCAGCAGTCCTCGCGCGCATGTGAACCTCGTTGCCGATGTGGGCGACTACCAAACGAGAGCCGCACGTTGAGCGCACTTCAGGCGAGCGACGAAATCCTGATTGGCCGGATCGCACGTGGGGATCGGCTCGCGATGCAGGCGCTGTACGCGCGGCATCACGTCAAGGTTTTTCGCTTCGTGCTGCGGCTTGTCCGCAACGAGGCCTCGGCCCAGGACCTGATCAGTGAGGTCTTTCTGGACGTGTGGCGGCAGGCTGACCGGTTCGAAGGGCGTGCGGCGGTTTCGACCTGGATCTTGGCGATTGCGCGGTTCAAGGCCTTGTCGGCGATGCGGCGCCGAAAAGAGGCGGAGCTTGACGAGGAGACCGCGGAGGCGGTCGAGGATGGCGCAGATACCCCCGAAGTTGCCTTGCAGAAAAAGGACAAGGGCGAAATCCTGCGTCGCTGCCTGACCAAGCTTTCGCCCGATCACCGGGAGATTATCGATCTTGTCTACTACCACGAGAAATCGGTCGAGGAGGTGGCCGAGATCGTCGATATCCCGGAAAACACGGTGAAGACGCGCATGTTCTATGCGCGTAAGAAGCTGGCCGAGCTTCTCAAGGAAGCCGGCGTGGAGCGAGGTTGGCCATGACGCCGAATGAGCGTGAGCAACTCGAGGCGCTGCTGCCGTGGCATGCGGCCCGCACGCTCAGCCCCGCTGAGGCAAAACGGGTCGAGGAGGCGCTTGCGAGCAATCAGGAACTGGCCCGGCATTTTGCGCTTGTGCGTGAGGAAATGGCCGAAACCGTCGCGGTCAACGAGGCGCTCGGGACACCGTCGGCACGCGCGCTCGACAAGCTCTTGGCCGCGATCGACGCCGATCAAGCCCGCTACCCGCGGGCAGCGCTCGGGGGGATTTTGGCGAGGTTCCTGGCGCGGCTGTCACCGCGGACTCTGGCATGGTCGGCTGCTATCGCCGGTTTAGTCATCGTGTTGGAGGCTGGTGCGATCGCAACATTCCTCATTGGACAGCGTGACGTCACCTACGAGACGGCATCAGTGCCTCCGCCGGCTGCTCCTCTTCGGAGCGCTGCTCGTGGCGTCACCCACGAGGCGGCGTCGGCGCCCGCGCCGGCTGCTCCGACGGCGCTTGCGAACGCCGCGACAGGCTTTCATGTCCTGGTGCGCTTTGCGCCAGATGCCAGCGCGGCCGATGTCACCCGGTTCCTGGAAGCCAACAAGGCCAGCGTGGTCGACGGTCCCAAGCCCGGCGGCCTCTACCGCCTCCGAGTGGCCGCCGGCGACAAGGCTGAGGTCGTGAAGGTGATGCAAGCGAACAAGCTCATCGGTTTTATTGCGCCCGAATAGGGTTGGGTCGCGTTTTCGAGGATTAGGATGAAGCGGCCGAGTGGGCGCTGGAGCGCAGCGGGAGCCATCCTCGCCTGGCTGACGCTCGCGGTGATGCCGGCGAACGCCCAATTCACCCCAAGCTTTCGCGGCCCGCCGATGATGCCGATGATGAGCCCGATCGGACCGCGCGATCCCGGCTTTCATACTCAGCCCGGGAATATCTCGAATATCCCGATGGGCGGCGCGTCCGATACCGGCACGACCTCATCCGGCAAAACCGGCAATAACTCCCGCAAGAGCACCAAGCGGGTCATCTCCAAGGGCTCATCGCCACCGTCGAAAATAACCACCCCGACGATCACGGCGGCGACCGGTCGCAGCGGCGCGCCGCCGGCGGGCGAGACGCGACTTCGCGGCCGACGAGGTGGTCGTCGATATGGCTGGCAATCCGGCGCTTGCAGTGATCGAAGCGTTGATCCGCCGATACCGGCTGACGCTGCTCGATCGGACGGCGCTCGCTTTGACCAATTCAACCATCCTGCGCCTGCGCATTTCCGGCCGGCGCTCGGTTGCTGAGGTCGTGCGCGCGCTCGAAGCCAATCGCATGAAAGCGCAGCCCAATTATCGCTTTGGGTTTGCCGAACAGGCGCCGGATGCCGCGACGCTGCCGCGATGCCGAAGGTGGCGCCCGGCACGTCCGAGACCAAGGCTGCGAGCGGCGATCCCGCTCAGTATGCGCTGACGAAACTGCGGCTGACCGAGGCATTGGGCCTCGCCAAGGGCGACAAGGTGCCGATTGCGATCGTTGATTCCGGAATCGACGCGAGCCATCCCGATCTCGCCGGCGCCGTCATCGCGCAGTTCGATGCACTCGGGACCGGCGAACCGCCACATGCCCACGGGACAGCAGTCGCCGGCATTGTTGCGGCGCATGGCCGGCTCATGGGCTCAGCGCCCGCGGCAAGCATCCTGGCGGTGCGCGCCTTCGGAGCGGCCGCAAGCGGCGCCGACGGGACGACCTTCAATATCCTGAAGGGCCTTGATTGGGCCGCCGGGCAGGGCGCTCGGATCATCAACCTGAGTTTCACCGGTCCGTCCGATCCGCTGCTCGGGCGCGCACTGGCGGCGCTCGACCGCAAGGGCACGATCCTGATCGCGGCCGTTGGCAATGCGGGGCCGAAGTCGCCGCCGCTGTACCCGGCTGCCGATCCGAATGTGATCGCGGTGAGCGCGACCGATGCGGACGATAAGTTGCTTGCCCAGGCGAATCGCGGCAGCTACATCGCGGTCGCAGCGCCCGGCGCCGACATTCTGGTGCTGGCCCCGGCCGCTGCCTACGACATGTCTTCGGGAACGTCGTTCGCGGCCGCATATATCACGGGGATTGCCGCGCTCATGCTCGAGCGCAAGCCGACGCTCGATGGCAACGCGGTGAAGAAGGCGTTGCAGAGCACTGCCAAAGACCTCGGACCGAAAGGTCGCGATGACCAGTTTGGCGCCGGTCTTGTGGATGCGTATCAGGCGATCCTCGCCGTTGATCCTTCGGCAGACGCATCCGCGCGTGCGACCCGCCAATAGCCGGATACCGGTAGACAGCAGGGCGCGCGCAGCGTGGACAATTGCGAAACTGTTCACTTGCGATTGAGTGAATCAGCTATCGATAGACCGGTCGTCGGTTCGATGTGGCGTGCGCGGTCGAGTTTGTGCTCGGTGTTGGCGTTGTGCTGTGTGGAAGAAATCCCTTCGACCAACTTGGATTTCCGCGATGGCGGATGCCATTCCGCGCTACATGCCGGCCGCGGTGATGCGCAAGCTCTGTGCGCTCGCGGAGCGACGCTGCGCCGACTTGGCCGATCTGCGCGTGAACGGACGCTGGGCGCGCTACTACAGCCAGGAACAGTTTCTGGCCCACGTGCGGGAGGCGCGAACGCTTGCCAACATCTCGCAATCGATGCTGAGCGCCGCTGAACAGGCCGACCCGAGATCGCTCCACGCGAATGTCTAGAGCATGATCCCGAAAAGTGGGTACCGGTTTTCGGAAAAGATCATGCTCCAACAAAAGGGCTAGAGCGCGATGACGAATCAAGGATATGTCATCGCGCTCTAGCTGATCTGCATGTTTTCTACGTGCAGGACGCGATGCGGGACTGCAGCGGCGAACCCATCGTCGTGGGTGACGAACATCACGCCATAGCCGGCCTCGCAGAACAGCGCGAGCGTGCGCGCAAGCGCCGCGCAGGTGTCGTTGTCCTGGCCAATGGTGGGCTCGTCCAGCATCATCCACGGGTGCGCGCCGGCAAACGGCCACAGCCAGCTGATACGTTTGCGCGCCGCCAGGGGCAGCTCGTAGAGATGTTGGTCGATCGAGGAGATGCCGAGATGGCGGGCAAGGATCGAGATTCGCTGATCCGAAAGCGCGTCCCGCGCGCTGCGACCGGCGAGCGCTGCGCGCCGGCGCGCCATATCCTCGCGCAGTGTCGCTCCGCACCACTGCTGGTCCGGGTTCTGGGTCGCCAGCGCGAGCGCGACGTTTCCGCTTCGCCACGGTTGATAAGGGACTCCGTCAAGTGCAATGCGGGCGGACCGCGGGACCAGCGCGCCCACGAGGATCTTCAGGAACGTCGTCTTGCCGGCGCCGTTGGGGCCCGTCAGTCGATGGGCGCGCCCCGGCTCCAGAGTAGCTTCCGCGTCCCGGAAAATGTCACGCCCTGTGTGATAACTGAAATCGAGTTGGCGGATTGTGATCAGCGGGGCACGATACGACACGATTTCGGCGCAGAGCCGCTCCCAATCGCAGGCGTATCTCGGATCGGCTGTCGGCAGGTCCAGGCAGTTCCACTGCGTCAGGCGCGTGCGGTTGTCGGTCAGTGCCACGTCAAACGCGCCCGCATCGAGATAGCTGAGCGCCTCGCTTCGATTGCGCATGTCGAGCTGTTCCAGCGCAGTGTCGATCGCGAGTGCCCGATAGGCGGACACGGAAAAGCAATGCAGCGCGAGCATCACCTGCTCGCCGCCTGACAGGCTCTGCGGCTTGCGGTGTGGCTCGACCGTAATTTTCCCGAACGACGGCCGAGGATTTGCATTGCCTTTGGCGCGATAGAGCTCGATTTCGTCCGCCACCATCGACGACAGCCCCGACAATGCCGCTTCCGCGTAGGGCCCGATGAAATAGGTTTGAGGGCCGAATTGGCGTGCCCGCGCGACCAATGCCCGGCTGCGCCCGGAGAAATTGCGGCCGGCGATGAATTCACGGCGCGCCATGAAAGTCAGCCATGACGATGACGGTGGCAGCGGCGGCGCCGACGGCAATCCAGGTCTTGTCGCGCGCACCGAACGGGGGCGTTCGCGCGTCCGCCAGCAACGGATCGAGTAGCTTGAGAGTGTTCTCGATCGGCCATTTGTCGCGCATCCGGCCGGTCACGCTGGTGATAGCGGTGAGCCAGACAGTCTGCATCAGCACCCATCCGTTGAGGAGGTTGCGCACCGAAAGGCGCCGCGTGATCACGCCCGACGCGATCAGGGCGGTGTGGGCGCGGTCGATCGATTGGTGCAGCGTCTCGATCAGCGACAGCGTCAGCACGGCGAGGCGTTTGAGAGTGACGGGGGCGCGCAACGCCTTGATGAATTGCAATGGCGTGAGCGTGGAGAAGCACAACGCGGCCGTCTGTACGATCGCGACGATCAGGAACAGCCGCGTACACACGATGGCCACGTAGGCAAGCGCCGAGAGACGCGAGCCGGGTTGATCGGCGGCGATATCCGCCGGCGCCCGTCCGACCACGCCGACCCAGACCACGATCATGAACAGCGCCAGTGGGATCATCAGGGCCAGGGCGCGCCGGAGTGCAGCCGTGGCGTGGGGCCCAACTTCGATGACCGCGAAAAGGCCGCTCAGTGCGCCGAGAAGGAGAAGGCCGGAAACGCGCGACATCATGGTCGCCAGGACGATGATGACGGCGAAGACGACGGCCCCGTTCGGCGTCATGTCGGTGCCGACACCGGCTGCACGCGAACCATGGCGATGAAATCCGCTGGTGTGGCCCGATAGAGGAGGGCAGCAAACAGCACCTGCAGGATCTTGTCGATTGGTTCGGCCGTAAAGCCGGAGTGGAGCACGGCCGTCATCAGATGCTCCCCGGCCTTGAGGAAAAACGCCACCAGAAAGGCCGACCCGCTTCCGGTGACACCACCAAACACGTAGGCCACGACCGGCGCTGACACCACCGCCGCGACGACACCGGTGAGGATGCCGTAAAACACGACGCGCGCGCCGAACTGCAAGACCGGCAGCGGCCGCGCTCGGAAAACCTCGTCTGCGCGCGCGACCACCAAAGCCGCGATCAGGGCGATTGCCAGCTCAGTCCCGGAAAACCAGATCAAAAACGGGTTGATGAAGATGCTGGTGAGAACGGTGCTGATCATCGCGGCCAGGAATGCGCAGACGAACGCGGCCTTGCGATCCGGATAAATCAGCAACGCGCACAGGATCGTCCCAATCGAATCGAGATAGATCGGAAGCTTGACGAGAAAAACCATGGAGCCGACCGCAAAATTAAGCGCGGCGCAAAGCGCGACGGCGATCAGGCGTGGCGTCGTGAACATTGGCACCCTCGGTTTCCCTGGGATTATTTCATGTTATCGGCAAATTGCCATGGCGGGCTTTGCCTTGACCGCTACGGTGCAAGAAGATGCGAGAAATTCTCCGCCCGCATCCGATCCAGGTCTTCTGGTCGGTCAACGTCCCACAGCCGAACCGGTTCACGCCAGCTCAGATTCAGCTGTGCAAGCCGGCGGCGCGTTTCCGCCATGACGGTCGGCGTGCTCCAGGCGAGGTCGCTGAACAGGCGTGGTTCGATCTCGTTGATCCCAATGAGCGCGTAGCCGCCATCGTCGGCCGGGTAGATCACGACGTTGATTCCATCACGCAACAGTTCGGCGGCGGTCCGCAGGTGATCAGCGTTCAAAGCCGGGCAGTCGGTCCCAATCACGATCACCGGTCCGTGCGCCGCCGCCACAGCAGCGGCCATACGGGCGCCGAGATCACCGGACGCCTGGCACGCGACGCGAATGTCAGGCGCGCATTGCCGAAAGATCGGGTGCGAATTGTCGGGCGCGGCCCACAGGGTTACGGCGCCGACTTTGCGGGCCGTTTCGATTGCGCCCACGATGAACCGCTCCTGCAGCTTTGCGGCCCGATCTGCGCCCAATGCCGGAATGAGACGCGTTTTGGCAAGGCCGGGCGTGGGCGCTTTCGCCAGGATGGCGATCGTAATGTCACGGTTCGCGCGGGACATATCCATACGCTCGCGCCAGCTCGTTGGGATCGGCGCCGAGGAAATGCGCCGCCCGCAACCGCCACATCAAAAAAATCGTGCGGGCAAGCCCGTGCTCGTCCCAACGACGCCCCGACGTCGTTACGCGCGCTGCCAGGCAGAGCGGGCGCGTGAGCCGTCGCAACCGCTGGGACAACACAATGTCTTCCATCAGCGGGATGTCCGGAAAGCCGCCGGCGGCCGTAAGCGCACCTTTCGCGACGAAGATGGCCTGATCGCCGGTCGCAATCCCGGTGAGGCGTGAGCGCCAGTTGACCAGAAGCGCGACCATGGGCAGCAGCGCATGGCGTCCGTCAATGCGTACATCGAACCGTCCCCAAACGCGACCGCTATGGTCGAGCCCGTGCAGGACCAGTTGGTCGGTTCGGTCCGGCAAGCGGGTATCGCAATGTAGGAAAAGCAGCACATCGCCGCGGGCAGCGGCGGCGCCCGCATTCATCTGGGCACCGCGGCCACGCGGCGCCATCACCACCTGGTCGCAGAGCGGGCGCGCGACTTCGACAGTGCGATCCCGGCTCCCGCCATCGGCCACAATCACATCGCATCCGGCGGCGCGCAGGGGCCGCAGCGCACCCAATGCCTGCGCAATGCCAGCTTCCTCGTTCAACGTCGGAATGACGATCGACAGCATCGTCATCGGCCAGTGCCGGCTATTCTGCCGCTTCCCTTAGTGCGCCGCCGCAGCTCGATCCCTGGCCGGCGGTGCAGCCATAACAGTGGCCGGCGACCTGGATCGGATTGCCGGCGATGTCCAGCGTGAGGAGATCGGAGATGTGCAGCGGCCGCTGGTCGCGTCCGATCGCCGGCAGATCAAGCATCTGGTTGAAGTCGCAGTCGTAGAGCATGCCGCGCCAGTCGACCGAAATCAGATCCCGGCACATGACGCCATCGAGATTCTCCGCCCGGTGCGCGCCGCGCAACAACGCCAGATAGCGCTCGAACTCACCCTTCGAAATCAATATCGACCCGAAGCGTTGGATCGGCATGTTGGCGAGGGTGTAGAGGCGATCGAACACGATGCCGTACGTATCGCCGAGAATGCGCTTGTAGTCCGCCGCAAGGTCGGTTTGCCCGGGCGGTAGTGAGGGTCCCTGCGGATTGTACACGAGATTGAGCGTGAGCCCCGACCCTTCGACCCCGTAGCCAAGCGCGTTGAGGCTCATCAAGGCTCGAATCGACGTGTCAAAGACGCCCTTGCCACGCTGCCGATCGACATTGTCTTCGAGATAGCATGGCATCGAAGCGGTGATTTCGACCTGCTCTCGTGCGAGGAAATCGGCGAGATCCTCCTGACCGGGAACTTCGAGGATGGTCAGGTTGCAACGATCCATCACGTGAACGCCCATGGCGCGCGCGCCGCGTACAAGGGTCCGAAAATGCGGGTTGAGCTCCGGCGCGCCGCCGGTGATATCGAGGGTCGAAATGTCCCCACGCGCGAGCACGGCGAGCACCAGATCGATCACCTCGGCGCCCATTTGTTCGGTCCGGTGCGGGCCGGCAGCGACATGGCAATGTACGCACGACTGGTTGCAGCGATAGCCGACATTGACTTGCAGGGTGACAAGTCGCCGGCGCGCCAGCGCGGGAAACGGGACCTTTTCCAGCAGCGGCCAGGTATCTCTCATCGCCGACCACGCATCGCGCATTGCCCTTGTGATCGCGCCGAAACTCGCACAAATAGCGGGCGGCGTCATCGGGCGGTGGAAATCGCGGGACAACAATTCGCCGTGAAAAGCAGTCAGCAATGAACAATCCCGTCTTGGTTGAGGTGACCCGCGGTGCCTTGGTCGAGAGCCGTCACCGCGGCGCCGCGTGCGTTGTCGATGCCGCCGGGGCGACCGTGGTGGCGATCGGCGACACGGCGTCCCCGATCTTTCCGCGCTCCGCCGTGAAAGCCATGCAAGCGCTGGTGCTGGTGGAATCCGGCGCTGCTGATCGATACCGCATGGGCGACGAGGAACTCGCGCTTGCCTGCGCGTCGCATGCGGGCGAGCCGGAGCATGTGGCCGGCGTTGCCCGGATGCTGGCGGCGGCAGGGCTCGACGCCGGTGCTTTACAGTGTGGCACGCATTGGCCGACCCATCGTCCATCTGCGGACGCGCTGGTGCGAGCCGGGCTGACTGCGTCGCCGCTGCATCACAATTGCTCCGGCAAGCATGCGGGCTTTCTCTGCGCAGCGTGTGTGATGGGGTTGGACCCGCGAACCTACACTGAACAAACCCATGGAGTTCAGCGCGAAGTGCGCGCCGCGCTCGAATCCCTGTCGGGCGCCAGGATTGGTGATCAGCACATTGGGATCGACGGCTGCTCGGTTCCAACGTTCGCCCTTCCGCTCCTCGCGCTGGCGCAGGCGTTCGCGGCCTTTGGCAGCGAGCGTGGCTTGGCGCCCAAGCGGGCAGCGGCGGTGCGCCGCCTGCGCGCCGCCTGTGCGGCCAAGCCGTGGTACGTCGCCGGGACCGGTCTCTTTGCCACCGAGGTCATGAGTTATTTTGGAGCGCAGGTGTTCGTGAAAGGTGGCGCTGAGGGCGTCTATTGCGGTGCGTTGCCGCAACAAGGATTAGGTATTGCGGTCAAATGCGAGGATGGTGCTGGCCGCGCCGCCGAGGTGATGATGGCATGGATGCTGACGAGGTTCGTCGGCGAAGATGCGGTGCTCGTGAAATATGCCCATCCGCCTCTGCGCAATTGGCGCGGAACGGTGGTGGGCGAGATGCGGCCGGCCTGGAAATTGAAATCTTAGCGGCCGGTCCGTGCCGCGGCGACTGCAGCAATCACGATGGCTTGCGCCGCCCGCAACAGCTGACTGAGTGTAGGTACCCTTGAATGTCCGGGTCGCTGCGCGCTCCTGCGCACATTGGGGACGTGCACGAACACGACCACGGCCGGTCCGCAGCGGTTTAGCCGCCGCTTCGAGCGCGCGCCAATAGCCATAATTGCAGAGGTAGGTCCCGGCATGGCGGGACAGGCGCGCGGACGCGCCGGTGGCGCGCGCCGCTGCCACGAGCCGTGCGAACGGCGCCCGGCCGTGCAACGCGCTTGCGCCAAGCTTGATCGTACCGCGCTTTGGCACCGTGCGTGTCACGTCGGGAAATACCTGGGTGGTTCGGTTGCGGGCCAACATTTCAACACGCATGCCTTTGGTGCGTGCGGCGAGACCGAACATGACCAACGCGTCCGGGCGATGCTGCGCCACCAGTGCCGGCAGCTGCGCGTCGACCGCAGCGTAGCTCGTCGGAAACACATGGGCGACGGCGCGCACGCCGTCGAGCGCGGGTCGGCGCATGCGCATAAGGCGATGGACCAGTCGCTCGGTCGGATTGAATGGGGCACCGGGAAAACGCCCGAAGCCGGTAATCAGAACTGTGGTTGCACGATTGCGCACGGTTCGAAGCTTACCCGGCCGTGATCCCGAGGGCGCGCTCGATTTCGTCGGCTGCGACCGCAGGCGATAGTCGCCCGCTGGACACCGCCGCCTCGAGCTGCGGCAGCCTTGCCTTCAAGGTCCGATCGGATCGCAATCGGTCGCGCAGGCGATCATCGAAGATCGACCACATCCATTTGACCTGCTGCTCCCGGCGCCACGCAGCAATCTCGCCGGTGCCCGTCAGTTTGGTCTTGTGCTCGAGCACTTTCTCCCACAGCTGTTCGATGCCGTCTCCCGTGAGTGCCGAATAGGTGACGACGGGGGGAGCCCAATTCGGCGAGCGTGGGGTCAGGATGTGCAACGCGGCGCGATATTCGGCAGCGGCAGCTTTCGCGCGGGCGATATTGTCACCGTCCGCCTTGTTGACCGCGATCATGTCGGCCAGCTCGACGAGACCTTTCTTGATGCCCTGCAATTCGTCGCCAGCGCCGGGCAACATCAGCGCCAGAAAGAAGTCGGTCATATCCGCAACCTTGGTCTCCGACTGCCCGATGCCGACGGTCTCGACCAAAACGACATCGTAGCCGGCCGCCTCACAGAGCAGCATGGTCTCTCGCGTTTTTGCTGCGACTCCGCCGAGCGTGCCGGCCGCCGGTGAGGGCCGAATGAATGCGCCCGGATCGGCGGCGAGCCGCGCCATGCGGGTCTTGTCGCCCAGGATCGACCCGCCGCTACGGGCCGAGGACGGATCGACCGCAAGCACCGCGACCTTGTGTCCCTTGCCGGTCAGAAACGCGCCGAGCGTGTCGATCGACGTCGACTTGCCAACGCCGGGCGCGCCGGTAATGCCGACGCGAATTGCTTTGCCGGTCAACGGAAGGAGTTCCTGCACCAGGGCCCGCGCGGTCTGTTGGTGGTCGGCGCGTTTGCTTTCGATCAGCGTAATGGCGCGAGCCAGCACGGCGCGCTCCCCGGTCTGAACAGCGCGCGCAAGCTCGCCTACGTCGGGTGATTGTTTCGATGGACGACTGGCCGTCATGAGGCTGTCTTAAAGGACCGCATGCGTGCCGTCATCCTGGCTGCAGGGGCAAGATCTTCGCTAGGGCTGTCGATCCTTGTCACTCGCCGGCCGGGTGCCGCCGAACAACGCCGCACCTTGCGCCGAGAGATACGGTTTCAAATCGATCCATGGCACGAAAACCATGTAGTCACCTTCGGCGTAGGGACCGACCAGATAGGGTGAAAAGTGGAACGTGAGACCCGAACTCTTACCAGTCTCCGTCGACGGGGCGAGCGAAACCGGCCCGAGCTTGAGCAGCCATGGCTTGATGTTCTGCAGCCAGTAATCCTTCTCCGGATCGCCCTTGACCGGTACGTCGCGCGCTTTCTTTTCCTTTGCGAGCGCGGCTCGCA
Organism: uncultured Alphaproteobacteria bacterium; assembly: GCA_963833605.1. Classification (GTDB taxonomy): domain Bacteria; phylum Pseudomonadota; class Alphaproteobacteria; order Rhizobiales; family Xanthobacteraceae; genus JAFAXD01. The sequence goes on along the minus strand of CAWHYZ010000017.1, from coordinate 54,741 downwards.
CCAGCCTGGCGAGCGTCGTCATCGTCGGCCCGCGATCTTCCGTCTCATTGAAGAACAGGCGAACGCTGATGCGTTTTGCGATATCGCGATCCCACAGGATCGTATCCATGTAGCGGTTGGGATGGGCGCCGCCGGTATTCGTATAGTCTTCCCGCAGCACACTGATGTAACGACCAATCACCGATCGTAGCTTGTAGCTGCGTTCATAGGTCCATGGCTCGAACGTGGGTGCAGTTTTCGGACGCTCGCGAAATTCCTGTTCGGCCTCGCGCCGAGCTTGGTTAGCCCACACCTTTCCCTCGGCAGCCAGATTGTCGACCAGTCGTTGATAGGGTTTTAGCGCGTCGTCGACATTGATCGAAATATCTACAGTCTTGTTCTTGATCGATGTGGTGACATCGGCGCGAGCGGGCGCCGCCGACGCGAGAATGGCGCTGACGACCACCAGGACAATATTGAAACGGCGCAAGGCTTCCCTATCTTCGCCGTCCCCCGGGAGATGAGCGTTGCGCCGCATGGGTGCCACGGTCACGGCAGAATCGCAAATGCCCGGGCCGGAAAGCCCAACCCGTTCTTGACCTTCGGCCAGGTCACCACGATCAGCGCGCCGGTTGCCGGGACCTTGTCGAGATTGGCCATGACCTCGATCTGGTAATGGCCTTTTTGCAGAATGTAGGTTTCGGAGTCCATCTTGTCGGTCGTGTCGGTATCGAGGGACTCGTGTCCGCTTGCCGTCACGCCGCGCTGCTCGTAGACGAACTTGATCGTCTCGAACGCCCAGGCCGGAAACGGGGTGCGCTTGAACCGCTCGGGATTGTCCCAGTCCTTGTACAGGTCGGTGCGCAGCACCACGAACGAGCCCTTGGGAACGCGGCCGTGCTGTTTTTCCCATGCGCGCAGATCGTCGACCGAAAAGGCATGGTTTGGATCCTTTGTCTGGTAGCGCGTATTGTCGAACACGATCAGCGGCAGGATCATCTGCTTCAATGGGATCAGGTCCATCGTGATCCCGTTCTCGGCAAAATGCGCCGGCGGATCGACGTGGGTGCCGTATTGCCCGACCATCTCGTAGTAGGTGGCACGAAACCCGTCCTTCGGGATCGTATAGGGCTCCTTGGTCTGCGGATCGGCGGCTGGCAAGAATTTCGCTTGGCCGAAGCCGGACCACACCGGCGTCGTCGGCGAAAAGCTGTGCGTCAGATCGACCATCTGCTTGTTGGCGATGATTCGATATGCGCGCGCGAGGTCGGTTTGCGCACGAGCCGGCAGCGCAATCGTGATCAAAGCGCACGCACTCGCAAGCGCGAGGACGATCATGTCTCGGACGTTGAAGTTTCGGCAAATCATCGAACCCCTCCTGGGCGTATTCGACGCCGGCACTGTATGCGCCCGCAAACGATGCTATGACATCACTCGGAAAAAGTTCAGGGTTCTGCGCACAGGATGCTCACGACGTTCGGAGCGCTGGGCGAATCGCTCCGGTTTGCGGATGGAACGGGGAGGCTATTCGGCCGCCTGTTTGCCATGCCCCAGCCGGGCGTTGAGCTTCCCGATCAATTCTTCCGCTGCTTTGGCGATTACCGTTCCAGGCGGGAAGATGGCTTCGGCGCCGGCCTTGGTCAGAGCATCATAATCCTGCGGCGGGATGACGCCACCGACGACGATCATGATGTCGCCGCGCCCTTCCTTGGTGAGCGCCGCCTTGAGCTCCGGCACCAGCGTGAGGTGGCTCGCAGCCAAGGTCGAGACTCCCACAATGTGCACGTCGTTCTCGACGGCCTGGCGCGCGGCTTCCGCGGGCGTCGCGAACAGCGGCCCGATGTCGACATCGAAGCCAAGGTCGGCAAACGCGGAGGCGATCACCTTTTGGCCGCGGTCATGGCCATCCTGGCCGATCTTGGCGACCAGAATGCGCGGTCGTCGACCTTCATTGTCTTCGAACTCGCTGACCAGTTTCTGCACCCGTTCGATGCTGTCGGACATTTGACCGACCTCTCGCTTGTAGACACCCGAAATAGCTTTGATCTCCGCCCGGTGACGACCAAAGACCTGTTCCAGCGCGAGCGAGATCTCACCGACCGTGGCTTTGGCGCGCGCCGCTTCGATGGCAAGCTCGAGCAGGTTGCCATTGCCGCCGTCGGCGGCGCGGGTGAGTGCCGCAAGCGCCTCCGCGACCGCCGCCGGATCGCGCTCGCGCTTGAGCCGGGTCAACTTGTCGATCTGCAGCTGACGCACGGCCGAGTTGTCGACCCTGAGCACTTCGATTTGGCGATCATTGTCCGGTCGATATTTGTTGACCCCGATCACCGACTGCTGGCCGGCATCGATGCGTGCCTGGGCCCGCGCGGCGGCCTCTTCGATCCGCAGCTTGGGGATGCCGGCTTCGATCGCCTTGGCCATGCCGCCAAGGTCTTCGACCTCCCGAATGTGCCCCCAGGCCTTGTTGGCCAGGTCCTGGGTCAGGCGTTCCACATAGTAGGAGCCGCCCCACGGATCGACGATCCGGGTGGTGCCGCTCTCCTGCTGGAGGAAAAGCTGGGTGTTGCGGGCGATACGGGCGGAGAAATCCGTCGGGAGTGCCAGCGCCTCGTCGAGCGCGTTGGTGTGCAGCGATTGGGTGTGTCCCTGGGTTGCCGACATCGCCTCGACGCAGGTGCGCACCACGTTGTTGAATACGTCCTGGGCCGCGAGCGACCAGCCCGAGGTCTGGCAATGGGTGCGCAACGAGAGCGAGCGTACGTCCTTGGGATCGAATGGCTTCACCAGCTTCGCCCAGATCGCGCGGGCGGCGCGCATCTTGGCGACCTCCATGAAGAAGTTCATGCCGATCGCCCAGAAGAACGAGAGACGCGGCGCAAACCGGTCGATGTCGAGGCCGGCCTTGATCCCGGCACGCACGTACTCGACCCCATCGGCCAATGTATAGGCGAGCTCCAGATCCTGGGTCGCACCGGCTTCCTGCATGTGGTAGCCGGAAATCGAGATCGAGTTGAATTTCGGCATGCGTGCCGAGGTGTAGGCGAAGATGTCGGAGATGATCCGCATCGAAGGAACCGGGGGGTAAATGTAGGTGTTGCGCACCATGAACTCTTTGAGGATGTCGTTCTGGATCGTCCCCGAGAGCTTCTCCGGCGGAACACCTTGTTCCTCGGCGGCGACGATGTAGAGCGCCATCACGGGCAGCACGGCGCCGTTCATGGTCATCGACACCGACATCTGGTCGAGCGGAATCCCTGAGAACAAGGTCCGCATGTCATAGATCGAATCGATCGCGACGCCGGCCATGCCGACATCGCCGCCAACGCGCGGGTGATCGGAATCGTAGCCGCGGTGGGTGGCGAGATCGAAAGCGACCGAGAGGCCTTTCTGGCCGGCCGCGAGATTGCGCCGGTAAAAGGCGTTGGAATCTTCCGCCGTGGAGAAGCCGGCGTACTGGCGCACGGTCCACGGCTGCGTCACGTACATGGTCGGATAGGGGCCGCGCAGGTAGGGCGGGATTCCAGGGTAGGTGTCGAGAACGTCGATGCCGGCGAGGTCGTCCGCGTCGTAGACCGGCTTGACCGGAATGCCTTCGGGGGAGAGCCAGGGCGCGCCGAACGCTCGGACCGGAGGCTTCTGTGGATCGACAAACTCAAGCTTGGAAAAGTCAGGAATACTCATGTTAGTCGGCTACCCCTGCTGCGCAGCTCTTCGCTGTGGTGCCAAGTACTGCACGGCGTTGTTGACGTATGCCGACAGCCACCATCCGAAGCTAGCAGCGAGGCCTGCGGCCGCAACCTTGAGCAAAAGCGTATGCAGCGGAACAAGTGGTGGAAGGTCTCCCACGAGCGCGCCGCTTGCAACAAGAAGAGTGGGTGCTAGTCCGGAAATGAGCCCGCAAGTCGCCATTCGCAATGGCTTTAGGTGCGATCCGCTGCTGCAATAGAACATCGATGGTAGGTAGAACATCAGGAACCCAATCCAAAAAAACCAAACAATTGGTGTGAAGAAGTCGTTAAGCGTCGACAATAGGTCGGCTCTGTGCCCGGAGATCACGCGGTTGAGCGTGTCAAACGGGAGCACGGTCGCTGTGTAAGCTACCAAGATAGAAAGAATCCTGCTCAACGTTATCATAGGCCCAATATAGCATGCGTCGCCTTGAGCGTCGCCAGCATGTCGCAGCCGGCGTAGATGAAAGTTTGCACGCGCGCCTCCCTCAGGGCGGCCTCCAGTTCGCCTGGGCGGCCGGCCAGATAGATGTGGGTGGCGCCGGCCCGCGATAGTTCGCGAGCCGCCGGGACCGCATCCTTCGCATAGATCGCGTTTGATGAGCACAGGCAGGCGAGCTGCGCACCTGACGCTTTGAATGCCGCCGCCAAGTCCTGCACGTTCAAGAAACCATCATTCGTGATCGCTTCGATCCCGCCGGCTTCGAAGAAATTCTTGGCGAAGGTCGCCCGCGCGGTGAAGTCCGATGGCGTGCCGAGATTGGCGAGGAAGATCTTTGGCCTGGTACCAGCGGCCGCCAGTGCGCGATCGGAGGCGTCACGCAGTTGCTCGAATGGCGCGGCCAGGCGAACACTGGGCAGTGACTCAAGGTCGCCGGGATTGGTCCCACTGGGGGCGTCGGCTGGTGCTGCTTCAAGCACCGATACCGGCAATTCGTGAATGTCGGGAAATTCGCTTGTGCCGGTGAAGGGATCACGCCCGCGTGCGATCGCCGCTTCGCGTTGGCGCCGCACGGCGGCGACCTTGCATTGGATGAGGCCGCTCGCGAGCGCTGCGGGGGCGCCTCCGGCAGCTTCGATTTCCTGAAACATGGCCCAGGCTGCCGTGCAAAGTTGCTCGGTCAGAGCCTCCATGGCGCCGGAGCCTGCGGCCGGGTCGGCGACCTTTGCAAGGTTCGACTCCTCCAGCAGGACGAGTTGCGTGTTGCGGGCGAGGCGGCGCGCAAATGCGTCGGGCAGGCCAAGCGCGGCCGTGAATGGCAGCACGCCGATACTGTCGGCGCCGCCCAGGCCAGCGGCGAATGTCGCGGTGGTGGCGCGCAAAACATTCACCCAGGGATCGCGCCTTGTCATCATCCGCCAGGCGGTTTCGCCCGAGATGAAGATCGGCTCGGATCCAAGCCCGCAGGCCTCTTCGACGCGTGCGAACAATTTTCGCAGGGCACGAAATTTGGCCATGGTCAGAAACTGGTCGGCGTCGGCGGCGAGCCGGAAGAAGATCAAGCGCCGCGCCTGATCGAGCAAAATGCCGCCGGCTTCCAGGCCACGCAAATAGGCGACCGCAGCCGCGAGCACGTAGGCGAGTTCCTGTGCTTCGGCGCCACCGGCCGCATGAACGACGCGCCCGTCGGCGACGGCAAATGGCCCCCGATACCCTTGTGCCATGAGCTCGCCGATCACCTGCGTGAGGCTCGTGGCCGCCTCGCTCCATCGCGCTTCGGCGATGCCTTGGCGCGCGATCATGCCGAGCGGATCAAGGCCAAAGCGAACCTGCGTAGCCGAGCCTTTGATCGCGCGTTCGCCGATGACTTTCGCCAGCGCCAAAGCCGCGGTCGGCGAACCGCCATCAAGCTCGAGCCCAATGCCGGCGTCGAGGTGGACGCCCTCGAAGACGCGCCGCAGCGCCCCCTCCGATGGCGCGAGCCCAAACCCATGCGCGCCCGCTGAACCGACGAGCACAAGGCTGAGCCCGGTGGCGCCGCCTTCGAGGTCCAGCAGCGCTTGCTGGTTGGCGGCAGCCGGGTCGCGATGGTCCAGGCGTTGCAGGATTTGCCACGGCGACCCAGGCATTCGCCCGAACACCGCCTGGGCTTGCGCGTTGCGCGAGTAGAGCGGCTCGATCCGCAGGCCGTCATAGGTCTTGGCGACGAGTTTGCGATCGAATGGCGCCCCCTTGAGTACGCCCTCCACGAGCTTGCGCCATTGCTCAAGCGACGCCGGAGCGAATTCGGAGGCGAGCGGTAGGTCGGCCATAGGCTTACTCATGCAACGAAGATGCCATGGGACGCAGACGCGACCAACGTGCTGGTGCTTCAGACGAGCGCGTTGAGCCGCGGCGGCAATTTCTTGATACCCGTTGGGTCCAAGCGCGCGAGTGCATCACGCACCCGCGTGCCGGCGATGCTCCGCTCGGGCACGATCTCGGCGAGCGGCACAAGCACGAACGCACGTTCGAACAACTGGGGGTGGGGCAGTTTCAGACCCGGTTCGTCGACCACAATGTCGTCGTAGGCGAGGAGGTCGATGTCGATCGGCCGAGGGCCCCAACGGAGCTCGCGTGAGCGGTCGCGTCCGAGCGCACGTTCGATTTGTTGCGCCCGTTCGAGCAGCGCCCCCGGCGAGAGCTCGGTGTCGACCGCAAGACACAGATTGACGAACTCCGGCTGCTGTTCGACGCCCCATGGCGGCGTTTGATAGTCGGATGAGCGCGCGCGCACGCGCACCAGGTCGCCATCACACATGAGTTCGACGGCGCGTTCCAGGGTCGCGCGCACATCGCCCACATTGGCGCCAAGGGCGAGCAGGGCCTCAGCCATGGCGCTGGCGGGTGACGGTCACGCCCGCATCCCCAAAGATGGCGGCAATCGGCGCGTGCGGCTTGCGAACGGTGATGCGTACCGCGCTGACTTTGGCAAACCTGGCGAGAAGCGCGTCGGCGACGGCGCCGCCGGCGGCTTCGATCAGGCGGTAGTTGCGACCGGTGAAGACCTCGGTGGCGGTGTCGACAATCGCACCATAGTCGACGGTGTCGGCAAGCTTGTCCGAGCGCGAGGCGGTTTCCAGGTCGATCGAAAGCTCAAGATCGATCACAAAACGCTGGCCGACCTTTCCCTCGTGCGCCATCACCCCGTGATGGGCATGGATCAGTAGACCGGAGACAAAGATCGTGCCGCTCATGTCCTGCTCCGGATAGCCGTCAGGACTTGCATGGCTTGCACCGCTTCGGCCACATCGTGGACCCGGATGATGGCTGCCCCGTTGAGAACGGCTAGCACATGCGCGGCGATCGAGCCGCCGAGCCGGCGGTCGGGAGGCGCCGGAGAGGCGGAGTTGATGAATTGCTTGCGCGATGCGCCGACCAGCAACGGCAGCCCGAAGGACTTCAACTCCGCTAACCGCGCGATCGCCGTCATGCTTTGCTCGGGCGTCTTGCCGAAGCCGATGCCGGGATCAAGAACGACATGCTCGTGCGAGATGCCGGCGCGGTCCGCGATGTCGAGCGAGCGGACAAAAAACGCCTTGATGTCCGCCATGATGTCGAGGGAAGGATCGGCACGCTCGCGGTTGTGCATCACGATCACCGGGGCGCCGCGCTCGGCGATGACCCGCGCCATGCCCGGATCACGTTGCAGGCCCCATACGTCGTTGGCGATCGTCGCGCCGGCATCAAGCGCCCAGCGCGCCACCTGCGGCTTCATGGTGTCGATGGAGATCGGCACGCCGAGGCGGCCGAGCGCCGCCAGCACCGGCTCGAGCCGCTGCAACTCCTCTGACGGGGGGACCGCAACGGCGTCTCCGTAGGGGCGCGTGGATTCCGCCCCGATGTCGATGATGTCGGCACCGTCCTCCACCATGCGCCGCGCGCGCGCGACCGCCGCCTGCGGATCGAGAAAGTGCCCCCCATCGGAGAAGGAATCCGGCGTGACGTTCAAAACGCCCATCACCACGGGGCGTCCTTGGCCGAGCAGGCCGGCCAGGGTCGGGGCCGCAGTGATGGCCGATGCGTCGGAGCCAATCATGGCCCGCTTTGCGCGGTAGCGGGATTACTGTCAAGCGACCCGCCGGACCGGAAGTGGTGCTTTCGCTCGGGGATTCAGACCGTCACAAGCCGTCGCGGTACCTTAAATCCACCGCATGAACATCCACTATTTATACCTGATTTCGAGCTTCAGCTTGCGGGCATCCTCGATCCAGCGGGACAGCACCTTTTCCGACGGCAGTGGCCTGGTCAGCTTGGCAGTCTTCATGGCGCTTTTCATTCGGCTCGCGAGGTTGGCCGGGTTGCGATAGCGAAGCTCACGCACGGTGTCGACGCCTGCGACCTCCAACAGCTCGGCACCTTCGCGGCCGACGCCCTTGATGCGCATGCGGTCCGCCATGTTGGCGCAGCGCAGGATCGTCGCCGCATCGAGCCCAGTCTGCTTGGCGAGCAACTTGCGACCATGCGGCGTGCTTGCCGCCTGCAGCAGCTTGCGGGTTGTCTTGACCCTCGCATCGAGCAGCTTCTTGGCGACGCCCGGGCTGATGCCGTCAACCACGCAGATCGGATAGGGCATCAAATTCTCCGTACACCACCGACCGGTAGACTTAAACGAACTGACTGAGCCCGGGGATCGCCGCGGCAATGTCGGCAAGGATGTCCCCTGCTCCATGTTCGCGGCTGAAAGCCATCAGTTCTTTGGTGAGCGCCTGGATTTGACTCATATCGAGGCCTGCCCCCATCAATCGGGTGCCGACGCCCATGATGCCGCCCATGCCGCCGAGCGCTTCACCGCTGTCGTCCGCGCGGGCAGTCTGCAGCAATGCCTCGCCGCCAGGCAAACGCGCGATCAGTGCACTCACCTTGTCGGCGGGGCCCTCTTTGGAAAGAAAGTCGAGAATGATCCCAGTGGCCTTCTCGGCAACCGCGCGATCGAGACCAGTGCTCGCCACGACGCGATCGACCAAGTCGGTCATCTCTCCCCCTCACGCTGTGCGTATTGTCGACGAGACGTTGTCTATCATTATCCGCATTGTGCAGGCAGACAAGTGTACGGGTGCAACAGGTCAACAGATTTGCGCGTCACCGAACCAAACCAAGCGTGGGTACCGTCCGGTCGCGATATCAATGCGCAACCGGCGGCCGTACAACGGTGGCGGACGCGGGGGTCAAATATTATAAATGAGTAATGCTGCGAGGGCGACGGCTCGACTGGCGCGCCGGCTGACGATGGAGGTGTGGCGATGGACCCGGATCATGACGGCAAGCTCTTTGTCGGCAAGGGCACTAAGCCGGAGTATCTCACACTGGCGTTGGCCAACCGGCATGGGCTCGTCGCGGGGGCGACCGGCACCGGCAAGACTGTGACCCTGCAGGTGCTTGCCGAAGGCTTGTCACGCGCCGGCGTGTCGGTGTTCGCCGCCGACGTCAAAGGCGATCTCTCCGGCATTGCGGCCGCTGGCCAAGCCAACGAGGCCCTGGTCAAACGCGCCAAGGACATGGGGTTCGACTACGAACCGGATCAGTTTCCGGTGGTGTTCTGGGATTTGTTCGGAGAACAGGGCCATCCGGTGCGCACCACCATCTCGGAGGTTGGGCCCCTGCTTCTGTCTCGCCTCATGGATCTCAACGAAGTGCAGGAGGGGGTGCTCAACATTGCTTTTCGAGTTGCGGATGAACGTGGATTGCTGCTCGACGATCTCAAGGATTTGCGCTCGTTTCTGACCTTCCTGGCCGAGCATGGTGGGGAGTTGACCACCCAGTACGGCAATGTCTCCAAGCCGACGATCGGGACCATCCAACGCCAGATCCTCGTATTGGAAAATCAGGGCGGCACTAAATTCTTCGCTTTGCCGACGCTGAAGCTCGATGATTTCATGCACACCGACAAGGACGGTCGCGGCAGGATCAATATCCTGGCTGCCGACAAGCTGATGCAAAACCCACGGCTGTACGCGACTTTCCTGCTCTGGCTGCTGTCCGAATTGTTCCACGTGCTCCCCGAAGTTGGCGATCCGGACAAACCCAAGCTCGTCTTCTTTTTCGATGAGGCGCATCTTTTGTTCACCGACGCGCCGAAAGCGCTGCTCGAGAAGATCGAGCAGGTGGTGCGGCTCATCCGGTCCAAGGGCGTGGGCGTTTACTTCGTCACCCAGAACCCGCTCGACGTGCCGGACAAGGTGCTGGCGCAACTGGGCAACCGGGTGCAGCACGCGCTGCGCGCATTCACGCCGCGGGACCAGAAGGCAGTGCGAGCTGCCGCCGAGACGTTTCGACCCAATCCTGAGCTCAACACGGCGCAAGTCATTATGGAGCTCGGCAAAGGCGAGGCGCTCGTGTCGTTCCTTGAGGGCAACGGCACGCCGACGCCGGTCGAACGCGCCATGGTGAGGCCGCCGGCGGCGCGCATCGGCCCGCTCACGCCGGAGGAGCGCAAGGCAATCATGGATGGCTCCCCGGTCAAAGGAAAATACGACCAGACCATCGAACGGGAGTCCGCATTCGAGACGCTGCAGAAGGGCGCACAAGCGCAGGCGGCACCTGCACCGCAGGGTGCGCCGGCGCCGCAGCAAGGTCAGCCATCCGGCGGAGTGCTCGGACAACTGTCCGCCATCGTCGCGACCATCTTCGGCACCAACGTAAAACGTGGTCAGCGTCTATCGACCGGGCAGGCCATGGCGCGCGATATCACGCGCAACGTGACCAATCGGGTAGCAGGACAGATTGCTGCTGATCTCGGTAAGAAGATTGGCGGTTCCACCGGAAGTTCGGTCGGCCGCGCCATTGTGCGTGGCACGCTGGGTGGGATGCTGCGGCGCTGATCATTGGATCGCATTCAGCTCGGCCAAACATGGATACAACGATGACTCCCTCCGAAGCACTTCCGACGGTCCTCGAACGGATCGACGCCAATCTCGACCAGAGCCTGGCGCGCTTATTCGATTTTCTGCGCATTCAATCGATCTCGACCGATCCGGCTTACGCGCCGCATTGCCGCGCGGCGGCGGAGTTTGTGGCCAAGGACCTCGCGAGCCTCGGCTTTGAGACGAGCGTGCGTCCGACGCAGGGCCATCCGGTCGTCATCGGCAAGGCGCCGAATGGGAGCGGCCCGCGGATCCTGTTCTACGGTCATTATGACGTGCAGCCGGTTGACCCGCTCAACCTCTGGGAGACGCCACCGTTCGAGCCGCGCATTGCGACCTTGCCGGACGGCCGCAAAAGCATCGTGGCCCGCGGAGCCTGCGACGACAAAGGCCAGGTGATGACCTTCCTGGAAGCCTGCCGTGCGTTCAAAGCCGTGACCGGAAAGCTGCCACTGCCAATCACCATGATGATCGAAGGTGAGGAGGAGTGCGGTTCAAAGCATCTGTTCGGCTTCGTGCGGGACAACGCGGCCGAACTGCGCCAGGACTTGGCGCTAGTGTGCGACACCAGCATGTGGGACTCGTCGACCCCGATGGTGACGACGTCGCTACGCGGGCTTGTCTATGAGGAAGTACGACTCACCTGCGCCGACCGCGATCTGCACTCCGGTCTGTTCGGCGGCGCGGCGCAAAATCCGCTGCGGGTTCTGTCGAAGGTGCTCGCTGGCCTGTACGACGACAATGGTCGGGTGACGCTGCCGGGCTTCTACGACGGCGTCAGAGACTTACCGGACGACATCAAGCGGGATCTCGCGGCTCTGCACCTCACGGCGGAGGAGTTCCTCGGCCCGGTCGGTCTTAAGGTGCCGGCCGGCGAAAAGGATCGCCTGCTGATCGAACAGATCGCAACCCGCCCGACCGCCGAGATCAACGGGATCGTCGGCGGCTATACGGGGGAGGGCGCCAAGACGGTAATCCCCTCGCAGGCCATGGCGAAGGTCTCTTTCCGGCTGGTCGGCGCGCAGGATCCAGACAAGATCCGCGACGCGTTCCGCGCTTATGTACGCGCCCGCCTGCCGGTCGACTGCAAGGTCGAATTCGGAAGTTACGGCACCGCGCCGGCGTTCGAGCTGCCGTTCGGCAGTCCCGCGCTCGCCAAGGCACGGACGGCGCTTGCCGCCGAATGGGGGCGCAAGGCGATCACGGTCGGGGAGGGCGGATCGATTCCGATCGTCGCGGATTTCAAGAACGTGCTCGGCATGGATACGATTATGGTCGGCTTTGCGCTCGACGATGACCGCGTGCATTCACCCAATGAGAAATTCGACCTCACGTCGTTCCATAAGGGCACGCGCAGCTGGGCGCGCATCCTCGCCGCCATGGCGGCGTGACGTATCGCCTCAATACACCACCACGCTGCGGATCGACTTGCCCTCGTGCATCAGGTCGAATCCCTGGTTGATGTCGGCAAGCCCCAGCGTGTGCGTTATCATCGGATCGATTTCGATCTTGCCCTCCATGTACCAGTCGACGATACGCGGCACGTCGGTGCGCCCGCGCGCGCCGCCGAAGGCTGTGCCCTTCCAAACCCGCCCGGTCACGAGCTGAAACGGCCGCGTTGAAATTTCTGCTCCGGCAGGCGCGACCCCGATAATGATGCTCTGGCCCCAGCCGCGATGGCAGGCTTCGAGTGCCTGGCGCATCACCGTGACGTTGCCGGTGCAATCGAACGTGTAGTCGGCGCCGCCGATCTGGTCGGCGCCGCGCTTGGTCATGTTCACCAGGTAGGGGACAAGATCGCCGCCAATCTCCTTCGGGTTGACGAAATGGGTCATCCCGAAGCGTTCGCCCCAGGCCTGCTTGCCTGGGTTGGTATCCACCCCGATGATCATGTCGGCGCCCGCGAGCCGCAGCCCCTGGATCACATTGAGCCCGATGCCGCCCAATCCGAACACCACGCAGTTCGCGCCCGGTTCGACTTTGGCGGTGTTGATCACGGCGCCGATTCCGGTGGTGACGCCGCAGCCGATGTAGCAGACCTTGTCGAACGGTGCGTCCGGGCGAATTTTTGCGACGGCGATTTCTGGCAGCACCGTGAAGTTCGCAAAGGTCGAGCAGCCCATGTAGTGGTGGAGCTTGCGGCCATCGAGGGAGAAGCGCGAGGTGCCATCCGGCATCACCCCCTGGCCCTGGGTTGCGCGGATTGCCGTACAGAGATTGGTCTTGCGCGACAGGCACGACGGGCACTGCCGGCATTCCGGCGTGTAGAGCGGGATCACGTGATCGCCCACCGCGATCGAGGCGACGTCTTGACCTACCTCGACGACCACACCGGCACCTTCATGGCCCAGAATTGCCGGAAACAGGCCTTCGGGATCCGCGCCCGAGAGCGTGAATTCATCCGTATGGCAGATGCCGGTCGCTTTGATCTCAATCATCACCTCGCCAGCCTTCGGTCCGTCGAGTTGGACGGTCGTGACGTCAAGCGGGTTGCCGGCCGCGACCGCAACTGCGGCTTTCACGTCCATCGTTTGATCCTCCGTGCTGCGCCGTTTCGCGTAGGGTTTATATCCGATTGCGCTTTGGGTTCATGCGGTTTCGCGCTAAGTACACGCCCCGATATCGCGGGCGTCCGCGTCACCATCGGCGCGGCGCCGTAGTTCAGGATCCAAACGCACTGACGACGCCCCCGGCCATCGCCAACGAACCGCAGCTTCCCGCCAGGCAAGACGGCGCGACCGGAACGTATGCACTCTGGCGCGCGCATTTGTCGAACTCTTGCCGATTATCTCGCGGTCGCGGTCGCCGTGTCGCTGCCCTGGTCAACGTCGGCGGCGACCGTGCTGGGCTGGCTATGGCTGTTTGCACTCGTAGCAACCATTGAGCTTCGACTGCTGCTGCAAACGTTGAGAACGCCGGCTGGCGCGCTGCCGGTCGCATTGTTCACGTTTGGTCTGATCGCGATGGCGTGGGCCGACGTGTCCTGGTTCGACTGCTATTTCGGCTTTGATTCGTTTCAAAAGCTTCTGGCGGTCCCGCTGCTGCTTGTGCAGTTTCAGCGCTCGCCCCACGGCCAGCGCGTGCTCGCCGGGTTTGTCATATCGGCTTCGGTCCTGCTCATCGTTTCGTGGCTTGTCGCCGTCGGAACGTTATCGCCGTTTCCAAACAAGACCTTCGGCGTCGTCGTCAAGGACCGCATCGCGCAAGGCACGGTTTTCACGCTCTGTCTATGCTTTCTACTGGAGCTCGCGACCGAAGCTCTCAAACGCGGGCGGCACCGCGAAGCTCTCGCTGGTTTTGCGCTCGCGGGCGCATTCTTCCTCAATGTCCTCATGGTGACCCTGAGCCGCACCGCGTTGGTCGCGGTACCGATCCTGCTGGTGATCTTCGCGGCACGGCATTTGCGGCGGCGGCAGATGGCGTTGTTTCTGCCGGCGCTCGCCGCGATCGGGGCACTGGTTTGGTTGTCGTCGCCGCAACTGCGCGACCGGGTTACTCGGATACCTGATGAAATCGCGTCGTTCGATGACGTTCGGCTCCACGACACGTCGGCCGGCGCGCGGATCGAATTCTGGAAAATATCGCTGAGCATCATCGATGAGGCGCCCCTTTGGGGGCACGGAACCGGCTCGATCAATGCGGAGTTCGCCCGCGCGACCGGAAAGGAAACCAACGCCACCAATCCACATAACCAAATTCTGGCAGTCGCGATCCAACTCGGCCTGGTCGGCGTGGTCCTGCTGATCGCTATGTGGACTGCTCATGTCCGGCTATTTGTCGAGCCCGGCATCGCGGCGTGGTGCGGCCTCGCCGTCGTTGCCGAAAACATCGTCGGGTCGATGTTCAATTCCCAACTGTTCGACTTCACGCAAGGATGGATCTACGTCTTCGGCGTCGGCATCGCGGGCGGGATCGTTCTGCGGAGCCGCGATTTGCGACGCGTGCGGCATTTCGCGCCTTGAGCATCAAGGCCAGAAACGCCCTTGCACCTGCATGGGGTGGTCTGGCATCAGGTCCGGTACTGCGCGGCGCCGCACCAGCGCCCATGGAGCATCCCGTTGGGCTACGCGGTTCAGAATTTTTCCCAGCTCGGCGACCTGATCGAGCAGGTCGGCCTGAATGGCCGGCGGGTCATGGATCTCGGCTCGCAGGATGTGACCATATTCAATGAGCCGGACTACCGGAACCTGGCGGATTTCGTTCGCCGGTTCGGCGGCGATGCTGCGCGCGTGCGCGGGCTCATCGGCCCGAACTTTCCAGCCGTGATCACCGCGCGCGACGTGTTTGCGGCCGCTGGCTTTGAATATATTTGCTGTGATGTCGACCAGCGACCTGGCACGGTCTATATCGACTTCAACGACCTCGCGTTCGATCGTGCATTGTACAACAAATTCGATTTGGTGATGAATGCCGGAACGACTGAGCACCTGTCGAATCCGGTGGCGGCGTTCTTTTTGATGCATCAGCTTTGCCGGCGAGGTGGCCTGTTGTTCAACGAGGTACCGTTTTCCGGGTGGACCAATCACGGATTGAACAATCTCACCGCCAAATTCTGGCACAGCTTGCGCTGGATGAATTCATATCGCGTGCTGTCGGCAACCATCAAATATATCCCGGAAGCGCATCCCGACGACGGAAATTTCGGCGGTGAGCATCTCGCATTCATCCAGGACCTGGATGAAGCGGCGAAAGTCTCCTCGTCGATCGAGATCATTTTCCAGAAGACATTGGATCGGGGGTTCATCCCGCCTTATGACGCGGTCTGTCCGACCGACGACGACGGGACTGCCGTGGAGGCACTGGTAAGGGGTAGCCTGCGGCCGTTCGTTGCGGGCGGCGCCCTGACCGAGGCCGAAGCGGCCAAGACCACCAACCGTTTCCTCATTGATGTCGGGTTGCGGCGAGGCACCGGCCTCGGCCGCTTCCTGCCGAAGCGGATGCGGAATTCACGGGCGGTGGCGTTTCTCCGATACAGCGTCTTGCACCGCAGGCGACATACGCGGGCCGCAAATTATTGATGTTTCAAAGCCGCCGCGGCCCGGTCTTTGACACGTCGGCGCGTCGTGCTACTCAGGCGCGCGTGTGCGGCCTTGCCTCGCGCAGACGGCCGTACATCACTCGACGCTTTTGACGTCCTTAGCGCTCGTAGCTCAGCTGGATAGAGCATCAGACTTCGAATCTGAGGGTCGGGAGTTCGAATCTCTCCGAGCGCGCCAGTCGTCGATTTGAAAATGGGACAATGTGGAGCGCATGGGTGGAGCCTGCCTGCGGGCGGGCCAGCTCTTTCCGGTTCGGCCACACGTGTGCGCCCACGCGAACACAGCTTGCGGACTAACCTCCCATATGTGTTACGTCAGAGCTGAAGAGGGGACGGGTTGGCGCTGTAGGTATGTCCGTAGTTATCACGTTGGCGCAACTTAAGGGCGGAGTCGGTAAGACCACTCTGGCAGTTGCCATAGCCGCGGAACTGGCTAAGCGCGGTGCCTCCGCGGCCTTGATCGATTCTGATCCGCAAGCTTCGGCAAGCCAGTGGGCGCTTCCCGGGCAGCTGCCGTGTTCTGTGTCCACAATGCCTTTGGAAGGCATACAGCCTGAGGCTTGGGTTCGTCTGACAAAGACGATAACCGCAGACTACATCGTGATCGATAGTGCCCCCAACGCCAAGACAATCATAGCGCCGATCGCAATTGCCAGTGTGACGTTGGTGCCCTGCACCCCATCGGGCTTGGATATTGAGGCGACCGTTCGCACGCTCCACATCATCGATAGCGTTCGTCGTCGATGGCCGCAGCGGCGTTGTGTCATTGTACCCAATCGCGTGGACGCACGAACACTTGAGGGGCGTCAGTTCGTCGAAGAGCTAGAACGGTTTGGAGAACCGGTAAGTCCGAGCGTTGGAAACCGCATATCCTTTGTGCGGGCATTTGCAACAGGCCAATCCGTATCCGATCTGGAGCCGGGTGGCGCCGCGGCCGACGAAGTGCACCACCTGTGCGATTTTTTGCGATCACAGCTCTCGCGGTAAGAGCGGCGACTCTCTTTATTTGGGTCAGCGTCGTCTGGGCGCGGCGCCACAACCGCCGATGCACTATCGTTTGCCTGTTCCGGTTCGTATGATGGAGGACAGACGGATTTCCCGATCTGGATCGACAGCTACGCAAACTCAACGGGGAGTTCATGCTGCGTCTCGCTTTCCTGGCGACCGTTACGATTGCCATGGGTTTGCTCACGCAATTGGCAGATGCCGTGGCCCAGTCATCAGCTGGCAGACAAGTCCGTCTGATTGTTCCGTTTCCGGCCGGTGGACCGACCGATATTGTGGCGCGGCCTCTCGGGCAAATGCTGGGTGAGGCCCTCAAATCGGTTGTCGTGATCGACAACCGCGGAGGAGCGGGGGGCTCGCTCGGAGCGGACGCGGTGGCCAAATCTGCGCCCGATGGCGGCACGCTGCTGATGGGAACGGTTGGAACCCACGCCATCAACCCGACCCTGTACAAGAAATTGCCGTATGACGCGGAGCACGATTTCACCCCGATCGCCCTTGTGGCGATGGCTCCGGTGACGATCGTCGTGCATCCTTCGCAACCGGTGAACACTGTTGCCGAACTGGTGGCGTTGGCAAAGCGAACGCCCGGAAAGCTCAACTACGGCTCTGCGGGCCCCGGCACTCCCGGTCACCTCACCGGCGAGATGTTCAAAACCACGGCCGGCATCGATATCCAGCATGTGCCCTACAGGGGCAGCGCTCCGGCGGTGACCGATCTTGTCGGCGGTCAGATCCAGCTCATGTTCGACCCGCTGCAATCGGTGCTGTCGAATGTGCAAGCAGGAAAGCTGCGTGCGATTGCGGTCAGCAGCCGGATGCGTTCCCCGGTATTGCCGAACGTTCCGACCATCGCCGAGTCCGGCTACGACGGTTTCGAGACAACCGCATGGTGGGGCGTGTTCGCACCGGCCAAGCTGCCCGACAACGTGGCTGAACAGCTTGGCGGCGAAATTGAACGTATCGTGCGCAGCGTAGCGTTCGCCGCTAATCTCGAGCCGCTGGGCGTGCTCCCAACCGTTTTGACGGGTCGTGCCTTTGCCGAGTTTCAGGCCGCGGAACTGGTCAAATGGGGCAAGGCGGTGCGCGACTCCGGCGCAACGGCCGACTGACACCGATGAATCTCAACGACGAAGAGCAGGAGATCCTGGCGGGCAAATCCGGCCCGGTTGCCAGGCAAGCGCTGCAACATCAGATCAAGGTTGGCGAGTTCTTCAGCGCCAGGGATTTCGTGCCGGTGACGCAGGCACACATCATGGCTGATACCGAAAGCCTCGGAGAAGCCGGGGTGGTCTGGCTGGAAAAGCTCGCTGCTGCCCCTGAGGATCAGCGGCAGGTGCGGGTTCCGACCATCACCGATCCGCGTGGCACGGACTTCGCGAAGGCGGCGTTTCTTGGCCAGACCGCAGCGATGCTCGACCTCGAACGGCGCACCATCGCTGCGTTCACGAGGTTGGGTGTCGCGCTGACCGACACCTGCATAAACTATCAAACCATTCAGGCGCCCATCCGCAACGAGCACGTAGCCTTTGGCGATACCGGCGTCGTCATCTATTCCAACTCGGTTTGCGGGGCGCGCTCCAATTTCGAGGGTGGTCCTTCGGCGCTGGCCGCCGGGCTGACCGGGCGCACGCCGCGCTATGGCTTTCATCTGCCCGACCAGCGCCGGGCCACGCTGCATATTCGCGTGGATCTCGCGCCGGCTTCACTTAACGAATGGGGAGCGCTGGGCGGTGTGATCGGCCGCATGGCGGGCAACTACTGGGCGGTGCCCGCCATAGAGGGCATAGAAGCGGTGCCGCGATCAGACGAGCTCAAGCATTTCGGCGCCGCCATGGCGAGTTTCGGTTCCGTTGCGCTGTTTCATATAGCCGGCCTCACGCCCGAAGCTCAGCGATTGCGGGACATCGCGGCAGCCGGCTTGCCGACGCGTCGCATCGCGCGGGCCGACATCGATGCGTTGCGGAGTTCCTATCAGGCCGATGGTCTGGTGGACGTGGTCGTGTTCTCGGCGCCGCAGCTCAGCCTTTATGAACTGCGCGAGCTTGCGGACCTGTGCCAAGGCCGGCGATTTGTCGTGCCGCTGCTCGCGGTTACGAGCCCGCAGGTCAAGCCGGACTCCGATCGGCTGGGCTACACCGGGCACATCGAGGATGCCGGCGGGACCGTATTGTCGGGAATGTGCTTCTATCAATCCTACGCGCGCGAAATCGCGGAAGCCAACGGCTGGAAGCGGCTTGCGACCAATAGCGTCAAGTTGGTGAACATATTGGGTGGATACGGCTATCAGCCGATATTGGCCTCGATGGAGGAATGCGTGGACGCGGCTGTCGCCGGCAGATTGGCATGAGCGCGGCCGCCAGGATTTTTCGCGCGCGCCAATCGATGGGGCGTACCGTACGTGGTCCCGCACTGGTAGCGCAGGACGGCTTCTCGGCACGTTACGACCTTGACCGCATCGCTGGAATATTTTCTCGCCCCGCGCACAAATTGGCTGGCCAGTCCTATGTCGGAAAAATCCTCATCCTGGATACCGCCAAGGGAGGCGTTGCCTCAGCCTGGATGCTCAACGAAATGACGCAACGAGGCGTGATGCCGCTTGCGCTGGTGTTCAACTCGGTCAATCCCATCCTGGCGCAGGGCGCCGCACTGGCTGATTTGCCGATGCTTGCCGGGTTTGATGAGGACATCACCGCCGCCGTGCCGCACGGCTCGGAAGTGGAGGTCGATCCAAGCGTGAACACGCTCACCGTGTTGAAGTAGAAGCCTTTCTACGCGTTCGAGCCAGAGGCTGCCGAACCCCATAATTTTCTGCTGGCAATCCTTGCTCCGGCGACCAGCGCCTCCAACTTGGCCCACGCGATCTGCGGATGTACCCGCGACCGAAACCCGCAATCGGTCGCAGCGATGACGTGCTCGCGCCCGACAATATTCGCATAACGCAGAATTCGCTCTGCCACGTAGTCGGGATGTTCGATCACGTTGGTCGCGTGACAGATTACTCCGGGCATCAGGACCTTGCCCTCGGGCAACGCGGTATTTTCCCAGACATGATATTCATGCTCATGACGGACGTTGGCGGCTTCGATCTGATAGCCTTGCGCTGCAATGCGCAGCAGGTCATCAAGCATCTCCGAAAGCGGAGGATCGTCGGTGTGCGGGGCATTCATCGACGACCAGCACATGTGATAGCGGACTTTTTCCGGTGGAATCCCGCGCAGCGCATGATTGAGGGCATCGACCGCCAAGCGTGACCATTTGCGATACGCCTCTACCCCGTCGCCGGGGACGACTAGCCGGTAGCGTCCGGGCAACGATACATCGTCGATCTGCAACAGAAAGCCGGCGTCGACGATGGCGCGATATTCTTCGGCCAGCGCGTCGGCCATCGCAAAGTAGAGGTCCTGCTCCGACTTGTAATATTCGTTGCGATACCGACTGGCGAGCATCCCGGGCGCCACGACCGGCATGAACGCCTCTTCGATCGAGACCTCGGATGCGAGCGCGGCCTTGAAGTTCCTGATGTCGCGTTCGACTTCCGGCGATTTGTATTTGAGCGGTCCGACCACGGTATGGATCGCGGGCGGGTCGAACGCGCTGCCGAGCGGAAGATAGAGCTGCACCAGGCTCGGGGGCGTTGTCACGCCGCCGGGCGACTCGGTGTCGGCATAGAACTGGGCAAATCGCTCGCGATCGCTGCCCGCGGCCGCCGTCTGCCCGGCGCGCCGGAAGAACGCGTCCTTGGAGCGGTCCGCCACGATCGGCCGTGTTTCAACGCCGTCGAGACGGGAGCGCGCGTAAGCCCAGAAGCTCAGCTTGCTGAGCTCGCCGTCATCGATCACGTCGATGCCGATGTCGGCCTGGCGGCGGACGACCTCGGCCACCGCGCTGCGCAAGCGCGCCTCGATCGCGTTTTCATCGCAGGGCTCGCCGGCGAACTTACGGCGATAGAGCTCCTCCAGATCCGGCGGCCGGTGCAGCGAGCCGGTGTGCGTCGTCAGAATTCGATCAGTGCTGAGTTTCATGGCTCCTCATCAAAGCTTTGCGCTCGCAAGCCTTGCGCCCTCGACCAACGCGCGCAATTTGGCCCAGGCCACGTCAGGATGCACCTCGTCGCCGACCCCGGATGTGCCAAAGCCGCAATCGGTACCGGCAATCACACGTTCGCGGCCGACCAGGCTCGCGAAGCGCATGATCCGCTGCGCGACGAGCTCGGGATGCTCCACCAGGTGAATGCAATGGGATACGACGCCCGGGATCAGGATTTTTCCGTCCGGCAAAGGCAGTTCCTGCCAGACCTGCCATTCATGCTCGTGGCGCGGGTTCGCGGCCTCGATGGCGTAGGCGCCCGCGCGAATTTTGAGCATGAGATCGACGAAATGCTTGAGCTCGAAATCGAATACACGGGGCGCAACGTTGACGCTGTAGCAGGTGTGGAAACGAACCCGGTCTTCCGGGATGCCGCGCAGCGCGTGATTTACCGCCTCGACCCGCAGCGCAATGAATTTCCGGCAGTCCTCGATCGAGTTGGCGGGCGACCGGTTGTAATGGGTCGCCATCCGCGGGTCGTCGATCTGGAGGACCAAGCCTGCATCTACGATCGCCTTGTACTCGACACGCATCGCGTCAGCCAGCGCCGCAAGATATTCCTCGGACGACGGGTAATAATTGTTGTCGTAATAGAGCTCGAGGTTGGATGGGGAAATGGCTGTCATGAATACGTCTTCGACCGCGACGCCCGACAGTGCAGCCTTGAGGTTTGCCAAGTCCGCCTGCAATTCGCGCTCGCCGACATATTTCACGGGACCCGAACAGATCCAGGCTTTCGGCCGCACCGTCCTTTTCGCGACCAGCGCGGACGAGCGCCCCGCGAGCATGGCCTTCATGTCTTCGTAGGCCGCCGGAAAGGCGAGGGAATTGCGCGTCGCGCCGCGAAACCGCACTGGACGGTCGGTCTCCTCCAAGCCTGCCAGCCGGCCACGCGCATAGGCCATCCAGCTGACCTTGCTATGCTCGCCGTCATTGATCACGTCGAGCCCGATGTCCGCCTGCCGGCGCACGATATCGTGCACGGCGCGCGTGACGGTGCGGTTCAGGGCGTCTACGTCGTAATTCTGGCCGAGTTCCCTGGCGTTGAGCGCTTCAACCAGATCGGGCGGTCGCGGCAAGCTTCCGGTATGCGTTGTCAGGATGCGATCGCCGCTCGTTTTCATCGTCGGGTTTTCACTTCAATCGCGCACCGGCCTCGCGGATGAGAGCGAAGTCCATGTATTTCTCGACATCGAGTCCGGCTTTGAGGAACCCGAGGTCGACCATCTTGTTGATGTTGTCCTGCAGCACGGCCTTATCGAGAAGTCCGTTGGGGTCGCGATAGAAGTCATTCTTGGTGAATAGCCATGAATTGAGCTGCTGCGGCGGCAGTTTAGTCACGCCAGCGACGATCTCGACAACCTCTTTGTGATTGGCCGGATCAGTGTAGAAGCGACGCGATCGCAGGGCGTCTTCCAGAAAATCGATCATCGCCGCACGGTTCTTCTCGAGAAGGCCGGTCCGCGCGACCCAGATGACCTGGGCGGTAGGTCCAAGCGCGTCGCGCTGGGTGAACAGCGTGACGGCCGCCTCCCGCAAGGCCGGATCGCTCGACATCGCTGGAACGCCGAGCCCGATGAGATCAGCCTTCCTGTCGAACAGGACGGCTTTCATGTTGGCGAAAGCAACCTCCAATTCCGTGTAGTCGCGCTTCTCCTGCAGGCCTTCCTTGCGCGTAATGGCCCGCAAGGCCATGTCGGTCCCGCCGCCGCGTACGTTCACAGCCGCCACTCGGCCTTTGAGGTCTTTGATCGTTTTGACCGGGCCGTCCTTCAGCACCAGGAACTCGGCGCTGTAGTAGCCGGGAAATCCGTCGATGAATTCGTCGCTGATGACCCGCAGGTCTTGCAGACCGGCGTTCTGGATGGCGAGGGGGAACGACGAGAACGTGAGAAGGGCGATGTCGAGGTCTCCGCTGGCGAGCGCAGCGACCGACTGTGGCGTGCCCGGAAAGCGGATCGGATCGACCGTATAGCTGGTGCCGGCGTGCTTCATCATCTCTGGCTTCGACATGAACAGCGGCGGCAGATTGTTCGGCACGGCCACCCAGGAAATCCGGATCTTCACGGGCTCGCCATGAGCCGCTGCGTTGACGAGCAGGGTTGCGGCCAACGAACAGGCAATGCCGAGCCATTTCATCTTGCGTTTCCTCGTGGTCTTGTGGGTTGGGCGCCGAACTTGGACTTGACCATATATCCGCCAGCGGGATGGCACAAACGAGAATGGGCGAGGCGTCGACTCGCCTCAGCTCGCCGGCGCATGGGCATCTTCCTGATGCCACACGAGCAACCGCCGGCGCAGCCAGGCCATTGCGGTCACCACGCCGTAACCGGTCGCCATCACCTCGATGATGCCGGCGAATACGTCGGGCGAATCGAGCTGACGCGATGCTTCAAGCATGGCGGCGCCGAGGCCATACCCTCCCATCATCATCTCAGCGACGATCTCGACGATCAACGCGGTCGGCAGCGCAACTTGCAGCCCGGTGAAGATTTGCGGCAACGCTGCCGGCAACAGGATCTCCCGCGCGATCTGCTGTTCGCGCGCTCCGAGGCTCTGTGCCGACCAGACCAGCTCGCGCTCAACCCCCTGCAAGCCGGCAAGCGTAGCCACAACGACGGAAAACACCGCAGTCACCGCAATGATCGTGATCTTGGAGGCGTCAAACAGGCCAAACCACAAGATGAACACCGGCAGGAACGCGATTTTCGGCATCGGCAGCCCGATCGAAACGATCGGATCCAGAAACCAATGGACCCACTGGTTTCGCGCCATCAGAATTCCAAGCGTCACGCCGGCGGCGGCAGCGATCGAGAATCCAAGGAAGGTCCGGTACAGCGTCGCGGCCGCGTTGAGCAAAAAATCTCCCGACATCACGTCGGTTGCCAGGCGCGTCAGCACCGCACCGATCGGTGGCAGCATGAACGCGCTGACAGCCCCGCTCCGCGTCGCAAATTCCCAGCCGATGATCACCAGCAGCGGAGTGGCCATGGGCGCCAACGTCCAAAACGCCCGCCGCAGCGCGGTTGCGTTGGAAACCGGGGTTGTGCCCGCAGATGAAGCGGCTGCTACGCGCGCCATCGGAGCATCCGTCCCATCAGCAGGAGATAGCCGCGGTCGGCAATGAACCCCAACATGGCGACGGTCAGCACCGTTGCGAACATGGCGTCGTATACGCCGCCGTCGCCCAACATGCCGATCATGTAGCCGAGCCCTCGGCGCGCCGCGATCAGCTCCGAGCTCACCAGCAAAATGAACGATGTCGCGAGCGCAATGCGGATCCCGCTCAATATCTCAGGCAGGGCGCTCGGCAGGACCACCTCACGGATGACCTGAAATCGGCGTGCCCCGAAGCTGCGCGCCGACCAGATCAAGGTCAAATCGGCGCCGCGCGCGCCGTTGAATGCGCTGATTGCGATCGGGAGCAGGCAACCCAGAAAGATCAGTACGATCTTCGATGCATCGCCGAAGCCGAGCCACAGGACCATCACCGGTATCAGCGCCGATTTGGGCATGGGATAGAACAGCCGGATGAGCGGCCCGACAAACGCGTTCACGGCGCGTGACGTTGCCATGAACAGCCCCGCGCCGGTACCAGCGACGACGGCCAGCAACAGACCAAGCCCCACGCGGTAGAGGGAGTTGATCCCGTTCGTGACCATTTCGCCGCTGCCGACCAGGCGCAGCCATGACGCCAGCACCGCGGTCAGCGGCGGCAATACCTGCGCCGGTACCAGGGAAAACCGCGCCACGGACTCCCAGGCGGCAGCGAGGATAAGGAGGGGAAGATACCGTGCCAATATGCGGCCGACCGCGTTTTCGCCGGCGAAGGACGCGGGGCCGAATGGCCGTGCTTTGGTCTGCTGGCGTTGCGTCGATGGATTTGGTTGTTCGTTCAATTGTGGTCCTCGTGAATGCGTCGGGTGCCGTGACAGGTTGGTCGTTCATGCCTTCCGGTGGGGCGAAAAAGTTTCGCGCGCGAAGCGCGGGCGATTTGAGACCCCGTTGTACGCGCCACATGCGTATCGCGCAAAATCGCACGTTTCATCATAGCGTCTCCGCGACGTAATAGTGCAGATCTTCATTCGGACGGTGCGCGCTCATTGTTCCTGGTTGAATGCCCGGCGCAAGCAGGTCCGCGCAAAACGCGGTGGTCGAACGAGACATGCCCCGCAATCTCCTTTTCGTGCTGATCGGTGTCGTCGCCGCGCTCTACCTCGGCTATCTGCTGCGGCCGCACCACGACAACATCGAGGTGAAGGGGGCCGCCCGCGTCATCGATGGCGATACGATCGAGCTCGCCGGCAAGCGCATTCGCATATTCGGCATCGATGCGCCCGTACACGATCAGACCTGCGAGCGGGGCGGAGGAGGAAGTTGGGCGTGCGGCGTGGAGGCGACCCGCCTGCTGCGCCGGATCGCTGGTTCGGAGGTCGTCGGCTGTCGGGTGCGGGCGACCGACGCCTATGGTCGCTACGTTGCGCGCTGTCTCGTGGGTGATGAAGATCTCGGTCGCGCGATGGTCCGCTCCGGCTTTGCCATCAACACATCCCGCAACGGTGACTACGCGGCCGAGCAGGCCAGCGCGCGCGCCAGTCGTCTCGGGATCTGGGGCGGGACCTTCCAGAATCCGAGGGATTGGCGAGCCGCCAACCGCGATGGTGGCCGGGCAGGATACTGACGCTCGCGGCTACGCCCCGGTCTCCAGCCAGCGCGTTTCCCTGGCGTAGAACGCGTTGAGCAGATCGGGGCGGTCATCGCCGATCAGTTCCGGATTGACCTTGTAGCCGCGGCGAACCTGCGTATAGGCCAGGAAGCGGTACGAGGGCCGCAGCGTCTTGAGCAACTCCCAATCGACCGGCAATGGGTCGGACGGATTGACGGTCTGGAAACGGTCCCACTGATAAATGCCCTCGAACGAGGCAAGCCGCCAACCCGCATCGGTTTGCAGCACCCGCGAGAAGAACCGGCAATACTGAAACACGTCGAATTGAATATTGTCGAACGTAATCCGGTCAAAGATCATGGCTGGGCTCTCGACGGTTGCGCGCCCGTCCACGATCCGCAGCATGGTCGGAAAGATCCAGTGCTTGGCGGTGCTGCCTTGCTCCTCCATCTTGCGGCGCGACGCTTCGGCAAAACCTTCGATCGTTCCGTCGAACCAGGTGGTGCGCACCGGTGCGTTTGGAACGTAGCTGCCGACCAGCCCTTTCCAATTGCGCTGATCGCGATGGAAACGTTCGACCCGCACCAGATCGAAGATCTCGGTTCGGTCGAGCAGATTTTGCAGCCTGGCCTGGAATTTAACATCGGTCATGAGAAGCTCCCTAGGCAGCGGCTGTGACAGGCGCGCCGGTTCGCAGCTTGTGGCACCGCATCACGGCCGCTAATTTGAAATGCCCACAATTCCAATACCCTATTTGGGTGACATCAACACCAACGCACAGGGGAAGGACCCCATGCCATACCCGCGCGATCCAGTTGTCGAGCCCGTTGCAATCGAAACCCTGCGTCCAACCCAGATGACGGTCGGCATGCGCGAGGTTGATGACAAGCGCAAACGGGTGCGCGGCCACAAACCGAAGAAGATCGGAAGATATCTCGGCGGCCACATGATTCCGGTCGTGTGGGGACCGAAGGAGCGCTACTACATCATCGATCACCACCATCTGGTCTTGGCGCTGCATAAGGAGGGCCTGGAAAACATCCTGGTCACGGTGGTGTCCGACCTGCGCCAGCTCGAACTCGACGCGTTCTGGGTCGTGCTCGATCACCACGGCTGGGTCTACCCTTATGATGCCAATGGCCGCCGGCGTAATTTTTCCGATATCCCGAAATCGATCACCGGGCTCAAGGATGACCCGTTCCGCAGTCTCGCCGGCGAGTTGCGCCGTGCCGGCGGCTTTGCCAAGGACACAACCCCGTTCAGCGAATTCCTGTGGGCCGACTATCTGCGCCAGCGCATGAAGACAAAGACCGTCGAAATGGACTTTGAGGCCGCGTTGGAAAAGGCTCTGCGTCTGGCGAAAGATCTGGATGCGCAATATCTCCCAGGCTGGTGCGGTCCGCAGAGCGAGGCGTAAAGCGGGTTCAAAATCCGCGCCGCTGGATTATTTCAAGGATCATGAAAATGATTTCCAACAGGATCAACGCGACGATCATCTGCTCCAGCCGCCGCGAGCGCTCCGTGTCGATGATGTCGGTCAGCGCCTGCGCGGTCTCGGAGATCACTGCGAGCTTGCGGGTCAGCGCGTCGGCGCGTTCCCTGAGCTCGTATTCGTCCGCGAGTCTCCCCGTAGAGCCGTTCGAGGTCTGGCCGGTCCCACAAGACGTTGGGCTTTTCTGCCACCGCCACGCGGCCCGACACCCGGTGCTGCACCAGGAGCGCGTTGCCAATGTGCTTGAGCATCGCACGGCGGCCCCCGGGTGTGCGGCCGGTGCTGGCCAAATGGCGCGCGAACGGCTCGATCACGTCGAACACGCCCGCGACCTCGTTCTCGTCGCGGGCCAGCACCACGCTCTTGGCGAGCGCCTCGGCGATCAGCAGCACGCGCTCCGGTGTGAGCGCCTTGAGGCAGATGGGCCCGCCCGGCGGGATCTGTTCATCCTTGTCGGGTGAAAGCTCGATGACAGCGGTTTCTTCCTCCCTGCGCTTGATCGTGCCGCTGCTTTGCTGGCGCACGGCGTCGAGTACGCTTTCCTGTTCGGCCGTGCTTGCGCCGATGAACACGACGACCCCATAGCGGAACACGACGGCGATGCCGCCGTCTTTTCCAACCGGAAAAGCCAAAGGATTCGTAGCTAGCAGATCGCCGCGCTCGAGCCGCGCGGTATCGATCCGATCGCTCAGCAGCATCGCCCGCACCGTTTTTGTGGTTGTCTGCGATGCCATCTATTCGCCGCTGAATCCGCTTGCCTTGATCGGCGCCGCCCACAGGTTGGTTTCCTCGACCTGCTTTTGCGCAAGCTCCTCCGCGCCCAGCGGCGCCGGCAGCAGGCCGTAGGCCAGGATGCGCGCCAGCACGTCGGCGTTGGCGAGGGCCATCACCAGCACGGCGTTCATTCGAGTGACCACCGGCCGCGGAATGTTGCCGGAACCGTAAACGTCAATTGCGATATCGACCGCCACGTTGGTGCCGGCCTCGCGCAGGGTCGGCACGTCCGGCAGCAGCGCCGAGCGCTTTGGCCCGGCGGCGGCGACAATGCGCAGGTTTCCGGCCTTGTGTTGCTCGAGCATATCGGCGAGCGAGTTGACCAGCATTGGTATATGCCCGCCGACGAGGTCGTTGATGGCGGGCGTTCCGCCCTTGTAGGGCACGTGGGTCAGGGTCGCCCCGGTCGCGCTCGCGAACATCACGCCGACGAAGTGCGAGGTCGTGCCGGCGCCGGGCGTGCCGTAGCTCGCCTTGGCGGGGTTGGCCTTGAGCCAGGCGACGAGCCCAGCCAAGTCTTTCGCGGGCGTGGACGGTCCGGTTGCGATGGCGAGATCGAAATGGACGAGACGCGCGATCGGCGTGAAATCCCTGACCGGATCGTATTCGAGTTTGTCACCGTAGATGTTGGGCAGGATCGAAAACGGCCCGCTCGTGCCGATATAGAGGGTGCGGGCGTCCGGCGAAGATTTTTTCACCTCCGCTAGCGCGATGCGCTGGTTGGCGCCGGCACGATTCTCGACCAGGACCGGCTCGCCCAAAATGTCCTTCATCTTGTCGGCGAGTTGGCGGGCGAGGAGGTCGATCGAGCCTCCCGCCGGAACGCCGACCACGAAGCGGATCGGGTTTGTGTCGCTCTGAGCCGTGACCGGTTGGTACGACGCAAGAACGAGCGCGACTGCGGCGAGCACGCGACGCATTTGCTTCACGTCACCCTCTGCTTCACTCGCCGGTGTGGCCGCTCGCCTTGATCGGCGCTTCCCACTTCTTGAGCTCCTCGACCTGAAGCGCGACGAGCCGCTGCGGGCTCGACGGCGGGATGAGGCCATAGCTGACGAAGCGGTCGCGCGTCTATGGTGTGTTTGCGGCTTGCATCAGCGCCGCGTTCAGGCGCGCGCCGATGCCTGACGGAATGTCCGCAAGCCCGTTACAGGCGCGTCATATGTCCTCACCCCCATTGCAGCCCATGAGGCTCGGTAACGCGGTTTGCTCTGCAAAGGAAACGCTCCGTTGCCGTCATTTGGAACAGATTTTGACATCGACATCAAAGGTTTCCGGCGCCGCTCGCAGCGAGACGGGCGGCGACGGAGATGCCGGCAGGCGTGGCAACCATGTTTTGTCCAGTACCTGCTTTGCCAACTTCTGGTCGAGGTGAGGCGCGATTGCAGTGTGGAACGCAAAGTTCACCTCGTTGTATTCGGTCCTGCAACTGTCCGCCCTATTTTTCGGAAGATATCCCTTTTCAACGAGACCTGAAAATGATTCGGGATCGGCCCCATACCCGATACACATCAAATTGTAATATCGCTGCATGGGAGCAGCATGTCCGTCGGCAAACGCAATCAACGGGACGCACACGCGCGGATTTTTGATGTACTCTTTGTATGAATAGGCAGCGCCCAAAATCATCTTCAGCGCATCGCGCTTGCCGAGCTCAAGCATCATGTATGTCGCAAATCCGTCGGCCGCATCCTCGGCGCGTCCGAATATCGGCACGTCCAGCAGATCGAAGATTGCATGACCCATCTCGTGGGCAACGGCATAAAAAAACTGTCCGAACATCGCATCGGACTGTGAGATCCCCGCAAACATGTCATCGGCCGGCGTCTCTTCGGTCGGCCTGTTCTTGCGCATATCGCTGATATATTCGTAGCAAATGGTCACAATCGGCCGCTCGTACCACGCGTTCGACACGCCATCGCAATCCTTCACCTTCAGCGTCACTTCGATCGGCAGGCGGAATGGGCTGAATATTTCCTGGAACTTTTCCAGTGGGTGATGCTCCATCATCAATTCGTATATGACCCGCTGCTCCGGGGTCCTGGGCGGTCCATATTCGATGCGGATCCGGTTCGGCTGTTCATCCTGTTGTTCACCTGCTGCCGCCGCAGGTGTTCCTGACGCAACGAAGAGAAAAGCCAACGTTGCGGAGACCAGCCGAACTGGGACATTTACGCGGCCGCTGGCGGCACGAAGATGTTTCATGGCTTCTCTACCTGAATAGAATTGGAACGCAGACAGTGACCCTTGACAGCGAATTCATCGTTGCCCCGGACGGTTATCGGGCCTTTTGTCACGGCCGCTCGGGTCGCTTTTGGTCGCACATTACACATTGATTTTATTTAATTTAACGCCTTCAAAGGCGGCGTCCTTTGATGTACCGCAAAGCCAGCCCCAACACGTTCGAACGCGGTCAAAAACGAATATAAGACGTTCCCCCGGAATCCCAATTGTGCCTGCTAGTGCACGCGATCCTTTGCGACCGAACGGGTACCACAAGGGTAGTAAAATACCGTAGAACCTGGGCTCGGATCGCGACGATCTCGCGCCTCGGCAAGGCTAATTATGGGGTGGCCGGTACGCGCGCATGATCGGGAAAGCGAGCCCCCAGGCTCGATGAGGCGCAGTTTAAAATCTTGCTCCTCCTGCTGCTCGCGTCCGGGGTCGTACTCCTGGTCAAATAGGCGACCGGTTCGATCGGTCACACCGGCTTCATGTTCCAAAGAGAAGAAGCTCAGCAAACAGTCACAGCACGGGAATGATTCAACAAAAAGTCATCCGTCCGTGAGTTGCTTTAGCCGACGCTCTGATCAATCTTCTTCCTCGGCAACCAACTCTGGTGTGGCATTGAGGTCCCGGAGCATGGCTTTTGCAACGGGGTCGCTTGGAAACAGCTCCAATATTGCCTGATAGTGACGAGCGGCCCCGGCAACGTCGCCTCGATCGAGACAGCTCGACGCTACCCACGTCATGTCGCTCAACCTTCTGTCTTCTGCCCGCGCGTCCAGCTCCGGGTCGTTGCTGTTCGCGAGTTCCGAGGAGCTCGTAGACCATGAACTCGCGCTTGCGGCCCTTGACCTGTACTCTGCGCAGTGGCCTGACCACGATCTCGGAGCCGACGGCTTCGAACACGCTGTCGCTGATACAGATTGTTGTGCCGAAAATCTTGTTCATGCCTTCGAGCCGGGACGCGACGTTGACGCCGTCGCCCATCACCGTATAGCTCAGCCGCTCGGACGACCCGACGTTGCCAACCAGCACGTTCGCGCAGTGCAACCCGATACGTGTGCGAATGCTCGTTCGGCCTTCCGCACGCCATGCCTCGTTGACCTTCTCCATTCTCCGGGCTGCCCGCAACGCGCCGGCGCAGGCGCGCAGCACGTGGTCGTCAAGCGCGACAGGGGCACCCCAGAACGCCATGATGCCATCACCGATGAACTTGTCGACGGTTCCGTGTTCTTCCGAAATTGCCTTTGAGACCTGTTCGAAATAGACCGACATCTGATCGAGAAGCGCGTTCGGTGCCAACTGTTCGGCGTAGGTCGAAAAATTCTCCAGATCGGAAAAGAACACTGTCAGAAAGCGCTGCTCAACGCCCAGCGCCAATGGGATTCCGGATTGGATGAGCTGCCGGACCACGTCCAACGGCACGAACGAGGAGAACGATTGCAGCGAGTTGCGCAGCAGTTCGGCGGCCGACTGGAGCTGCGCGATCTCCCCTATGCTGGATTTTCGCATGGGACGACTGGCAAACGACAAGTTCTCGACCGATTTCAAATCGCGTGAAACGGTTTCAATCGGGCGCGCAAGTCGCGCCGACACAAAATACATCAGCAGCAGCTCGATGGCGCAGAGCACGACGATGATAACGACCATCTTGCGGTTCGTCGCTTCGAGGGCACCGACGTAATCGCTGGTCGGCGTCAGGTTGACCACTTCCCACGGCTGCCCGAAGCTGCCCGGGATACGCGTGAAGGACGCGCTCAACTCCGCTCCGCTTGTGGGCGAACGGAACAGAAAATCGCTCTGATTCGTTTGGCTGTGGATCCGATAAGCCTCGCGCACGTTGTCGTCAGCAATGTTGTTGAGCTTGGCGACTTCAAGTCGACCATCCACGACCCGAACGCTCTTTGTCCGATCGGAATCGGCAATGATCGTCCCATCGATCGGGTCTGCGATAAGCGTCGTGCTGTGTGCGCTGGTGCGATGGTCCAGCAGAAATTGCGAAAGGATGTCCAAGGTGATGTTGGCGCTCGCGCAGCCGATGAATTCACCGTTGCGCACGATCGGAAATCGCACGGAAATGATGGGATATCCCGTATCCGGGTTGACCGACGGCGCAGTAACCACGAGCGAGCCCGATTCTTTGGCGGCCTGATAGCCGGGCAGGGTTCTTAGATCCAATGTCGAAGGGGACTCGTGTCGACCGACGATGTGCGGCCAGGTGTCGAAGAAAGTGCGATGGCGAGCCCGGTTCGGGCCAGCCGAAAAGTCGTCGATGTAACTCGAGTGCCAGTTTGCGGTTGGTGGAATTTGTGGATCGGAGCGCCTGCGATCGTCGTCGATGCGCGTGACGACGCGGTGGTAACCGTCGTCGAAGCTCACGTAGGCGGCATCGATCTGCGGTGCGGCGGTGAGCGCTCGATAGAGAAAATCTCTGCTTGGCTCGGTTCTGAAGAACGCGGGGTCGGCGGCCGCGGCCGCTGCAAGCAGCCGGAGCGTACTGGCAACCGGCTGGATGAAATTTTCCGTGCTCTCGACGCTGGCTCGGTTGGTCTTGGCGATGTCATCGCGCAGGGTGGAAATGATGGCAACCGAGTTGGCGTGGTAGTTGTAGACCAATATAAAGATCAGGATGGGAATGCTGAGGCAGACAAACAGAACTGACATCACGGCGCTCAGTTTCGGTGTTCCGAGCGCTGCCTTGAAGCGACGGCTGAGGACCGCGATCCACAGCCAAACGAGGGCCGCCGCGCCTGCCGCCAGAAATACGCCGACCAGCGTGTACTTCAGCCAGTTCGGAACGCCGCTCTCATCCGCCTGGAAGATTCGCCATTCGGGCTCGCTGCCGGCGCTCAACATGCCGAGGCTGCGATAGGTATCGGCGATGCTCTTCCAATGCTGCTGGTTCTGATAGCCGAGCGTGATCAGATCCGGTTGGATCAGCGCTTCCGTGCGAATGGCCTCGAACAGCAGGGCATCCCGACTCTTCCGCTGGGAGTAGCGCCGCAAGATCAGATCAACGATCTCCTCCTTGTGTGACAGCGCATAGTCCCAGCCCTTCAGACTGGCGGTCAGAAAGGCCTGCACCAGCTCGGGATGCGTCCTGGCTTCGCGCGCGGAGGTGCAGATACTGTCGCTCGAACTCCGTACGCGCGCGGCGAGAAGGTCTGATATGGCGCGCCAAGCTGATCGAGGACAAAAGGCTCGTTCGTGCTGTAGGCGACCATGGCATCCGCCTTGCCGCTCAGCAGGTCGCGCGGGTCACCGTGATGAGGCACGCGCGGCAAACCGGCATAATCGACGCCTTCGCGCTTGAGCATGGCGGCGATGTCTTCGCTGCCAGGCGTGTCCATCAGACGGTGCCCCTTGAGTTCGGACACCGTTGCGATCCCGGCGCGACGCGGCACCAGGATGATCGCGGCGGAATGCTGAAAGACGACGCCCAACACCACGACATTGAGGCCGCGGGCCCGGTCGAGCAAAACACTCGACGTACACACTCCGAAGTCGGCCTGGCCGGACGCTACCGCTTTGGTGGCATCCACGTCGGGGCCGCCCTCGCGAATTTCCACGTCGAGGCCGGCGTCGCGGTAGAAGCCCTTTTCAAGCGCCGCGTAGTAGCCAGCAAACTGGAACTGGTGTTTCCATTTGAGCTGGAGCGAAACCTTGTCCAGTGCCCAGCCCGGGGTGGCGGCCAGCAGTGCCAGACACGCCATGAGCCCGACGCGGCGATGCAGGGCTCGGCGCGACCACATGCTTCGAGCTGTGTTCACGGCCATCTGACGTGATGCGCGCTTGTCGGTATCACTCACCCGTCAAACCCCAATCCATCCTTCGCATTTTGAGGATTGGCGGCAATCGAGGCAATATTCCGCTCTAAGGAACACCGGAATCGCGACATTAAACCGGGTCTTGTGGAGCTGATCCACACCCTCTGCGGCAGTGAAGGGGGCATTTTCGCCCGCGGACGACCTGCGCAGGTGGGCAGCGCGCTGACCAGTGTCTTTGGATCACAAGCGCGGAGCGCGCGCGATGCCCACCCTACAAGTGTAAACGAGAGGGCCCGAACGGCGACCCGCGCGCGTGCGCGCGGGAACCCGACAAGCCTCGGCATGGTTGCTTGGAAAGAGGAGAACCTGGCTCAGTAATCGTCGTCGAACTGGTCTTGGAAGTTCTCCGCCGCCTGAGTGTTGGCGGCCGCCTGATAATCGAACATGTACATCTTGCCGCCCTGTTTGTAGACCACGGTGCTTGGAGAGATTTCCTTCGCACCTTTCGCCAGGGCGGCCTGATGTCGGGCAGCGGATATCTTGGCGTTGGACTTCTGCAGGTTGCCGGTCTTGGGATTGATCCGGAGGACTTCGCCCTCTTCGACCTTTCCCACCGTCGTCGACTTCTTGCCGGCCGACGTTTGGGCGAGAGCTCCCGTCGACAGCCCGGCGGCAGCGCCGGCGATCAGCAGCGTTCGTTTGGATATGGACATACGTTTTCTCCTGGCTTCGTCGTTCGACTTTCACGCGGGTCGCCCCGCAGCATTGTAAAGCCAAATGCTCCCTTTGCGAGATCACGCTTTCGTAGCCTGCGCCGTCAGGCACCCACGCTCACGTGAGCCTTGTTTGACATTCGCTATTATCGCGTCGGGGTTGTGGCCGGGGGCCGGCAGCTTCCGGGAAGCATTGTTGCGGGCTATCCTGCCACCGTCCTGACGTGCACTGGGTACCTGCCCGGTGACGGGGCAACGAGGACGTTCGAGGGAGGATGTTCATGCGCCGATTGTTCAGCGTCGCCGCCACGTGTCTTCCACTGATGTTGGTCGCCGTTTCCATACGGGCGGACACCATGCCGCCGGACATCGCTGAAAAACTGATCGCTATCGGGCGGGTCATTGCGGTGCCGCAGACGAACGCGATCTACGCGCCACAGCATGCCGTGGAGCCGTTTGCGGGCGTGAAGGTCACCCGCGACGTCAAATACGGTCCCGCGGAGCGCAATCGGCTCGATGTGTTCACCGCGGAGAAAGCCGGGGACGCACGGCCGGTCCTGATCTATGTGCACGGCGGCGGATTCATGCGAGGCGACAAGACGACCGCCGGCAGCCCGTTCAACGACAATGTGCCCCTGTGGGCTGCGCACAACGGGATGGTCGGGGTCAACATGACCTATCGATTGGCACCCCAGGACACCTGGCCAAGCGGGCCGCAAGACATGGCGGCAGCGGTGAGTTGGGTGCGCGCCAATATCGCCCGCTACGGCGGCGATCCATCACGCATCTACCTGATGGGGTCGTCCGCTGGCGCCAATCACGTGGCGTCCTATGTGGCGTTTCCTGAATTTCATGCGACGGCCGGCAGTGGGCTTGCCGGCGCGATTCTTCTGTCCGGCTCGCCGTTCGACCTGACCGTGTTCGATATCACTCCCTATAAACCCTACTTCGGCGAAGATGCGTCGAAATACACTCAGATGTCTCCGACGCCCGGTCTGCTCAAAACCTCCGTCCCCCTGATGGTGGTGTGGGCCGGTCTCGACCCGCCCGGCATCGAACAGGAGTCCATCAACCTCGACGCCGCGCTCTGCAAAGCGCAGCACTGCCCGACCAAAGTCGTGCTCAAGACCCACAACCACCTTTCGGTGAACGATGCGATCGGCACCAAGGACACTGAACTGACCGACCAGCTACTGGCATTCATGAAGCTCGCCAAGCCGACGAACTGAACGGCCGCAAGTTCCCGCGATTTTCGCGCGACAGCGTGCCGCGGGATGCAACCCGCTTTTACCTCAACCGTACTCACGGGAGTGCGGTGATCAAAAAAGGAAAGACGCTCATGAGATATCTCGCTCTCCCATTCATCCTGCTTGGCCTTGCCACGACGGCGCAAGCACAGGGCATCCCAGATATCAAAGGCACGTGGTCGGGCAAAGGCAGGTCGGTTGTCTTCGGTAACAACCCGCATCATCCGGGCGGACAAACCGCGGTCAGTCCGCCGCGCGTGCGCGAGTACGAATTCTCCTTCGTGGTCGATGGTCAAGACGGGGAGCTGGCCTGGGGTCACTCGCTGTCGACCGTCGCCGCCACCAACGAGCCCTTCGCATGGGCTATTGCGAATGACAATAAAACGATCGTCGGAGCCGATACCGACGGCTATTTCCATTTGACGGTCCTGGCCGCCGACCGGATCGAGCTGTGTTACACCCACAATGGTCTGAGCCCGAGCAAATCGATCGTTGCCACCTGTTACGTGATGGAACGGAAGAAGTAGTGGGATCATGTGAAGCGTGATCGAACCGCGGGCGAGGCGGGCCTGACGCGGGGGACGGTCCGCCACGCAGCAGATAAAACGCAGTGACGGCGCTATCCTCGCGCTGTTGCACTAACCGAACAGCTACAGGTTTTACCGAACTGCGTGATCGGATGGAAAACGTCGAGTCGAACCGGAGCCTGCTTGCGTTCTGGCTGCCTCCTCGTCCTCGCCCAGGAAGGCGCATATTTCATCGACGAGCTGCCGCCAAGCCGGCTCATGTTCGAGAACAAGGTGATTGCGGGTTTCGAGCGCAACAAACCGCGCATTCGGAATGCCGTGGGCAAATCTCAGGCCCTGTTCGAATGGCACGCCGGCGTCGTGACGGCCGTGCAGCACCAGCGTCGGGACCGCGACCTTCGGCAACAGCCCGGTGACGTCGATATCGGCAAAGGCACTCATGATGCGCGCCGCGTTTTCGGGAGAGCTGGTGACCCGCTGCAGCTCGTTGAACCACCTTGTCTGTTCCGGCGTGCCTTCCGGAAAGAACATGGAGGTGAAGACCTGGCGGAACGCCGGGGTGTCCTGGCCCCAGCCATGTCTGACCAGGGTCAAGAGTGCCTCCCTTCGCGCGATTTCATCGGCACTCTCGCGCTTGCGCCAGCCGCGCGGATAGCCTCCGTACAGCACGAGCCGTGACACCCGGCCGGGATGACGTACCGCGTAGGTGGTCGCGACGGCCGCGCCCTGCGATACCCCGAACAGCGCGAATTGTTCGAGACCGAGCGAGTCGACGACGGTCTCGAGATCCCGCACGAACGCCTCGAAGGAAATGTCGTCGACGTCCCAATCTGACAGGCCGTTGCCGCGCTCGTCGTACCGGATCAGGCGGAAACGCTCGGCCAAGCGGGTAAACATCGGCGACCAGATCGGGCTGCGCCAATCGTATTCGACGTGGTTCAGCCAATTGGCGGTCTTGACCACCGGCAAACCTTCGCCGGTCGCCGCGACCGCCAGATGGATCCCGTCTCCAGTTTTGCAGAACGACACGTGTTGTGCCGGCGGCGCTCCGGTTGCGGGTTTTCGGGTGGGCGAGGGGAGCGCAGGCTCAGGCGCAGCAGTGGCAGCGCCGTTTGCTTCCTCTCTCACGTCGCCGACGAAGCGTAAGCCGCGTCGGACGACGGTGCGTATGTACTGTTGCTGTTTGCCGGTGTCACCGATCGCGTGTCGGACGGCGTTGACCCGACTGCTCAGCGTGGATTCCGACACAATCCGTCCGTGCCAGACCGCCGCCAGGATGTCGTCCTTGGTGACGACGCGGTCGCGATTTTCGATCAGGTAGACGAGCAGATCGAAAACCTGCGGTTCGACCGGCACCGTGTTCGTGCCCCGTCGCAACTCGCGCCGCGCGACATCGATAACGCATTCGCCGATTAGGAAGCGCATCTGCGGGGCTCCTTTGGGTGCGACCGATAGCGAACAAACGCCGCGCCGCGCGTGATCGCGGTCACACCTCGAAATTCGCGAGACGAATCAATGCCTGCTGGCACTTGGAAGGGGAAAGCCACGACCGCATTTGCTGCACCGCAGCATCGCCCTGCACGGTGGCACGTTCTACCCCCTTATTTGGCTGCAGAACAAATCAAGGCTGCGTCAACGCAAAATCAATGCGGCCTCAAAGCCAAACCGCCCGGATGCGGGCATCACAGGCGGCATGTTCGCCCGGTCTGAGACCAGACCCGTATGCCTTCAACAGGAGACAGAGGTTGATGCCCTCGCAATCGCAGCGTCCTGAAACTCTTGCCTTGCACGCGGGTTGGCGCGCAGATCCGGCAACCGGCGCGGTCGCCGTGCCGATCTATCAGACGACGTCCTATCAATTCCGCGATACCGAGCACGCGCAGAATCTGTTCGCGCTGAAGGAACTCGGCAACATCTATACGCGGATCATGAACCCGACCAACGATGTGCTGGAGAAGCGCGTCGCGGCCCTCGAAGGCGGGGTGGCGGGGCTTGCGCTTGCGTCCGGCCAAGCCGCCTCGGCATTTGCGATCCAGAATATCGCGCGTGTGGGCGACAACATCGTGAGCTCGACCGACCTCTACGGCGGAACCTGGAACCTGTTTGCACACACGCTCGCCGACCAGGGAATCAAAGTACGCTTTGTCGATCCGGTCGATCCCGACAATTTCCGGCGCGCAACCGACGACCGCACGCGT
Source organism: uncultured Alphaproteobacteria bacterium (assembly GCA_963833605.1). Lineage (GTDB taxonomy): Bacteria > Pseudomonadota > Alphaproteobacteria > Rhizobiales > Xanthobacteraceae > JAFAXD01. Next base: position 16,449 of record CAWHYZ010000017.1, on the reverse strand, counting down.
GCCTACTACGCCGAGACACTGCCGAACCCGAAGCTTAATGTCTTCCCCATCGCTGAGGTTGCTGCGATCGGCCGTGGGTTCGGCATCCCGCTCATTATGGACAACACGGCGGCCCCGATCCTGTCGCGCCCGTTCGACCATGGCGCCGCCGTCGTGGTTCATTCCACGACCAAATACTTGGGCGGCCACGGCAACTCGATCGGTGGACTGCTGATCGATGGCGGCAACTTTGATTGGGCGGCGCATCCGAGCCGCCAGCCGGCCCTCAACACTCCGGATCCGAGCTACCACGGTGCGGTATGGACGGAAGCGGTGAAGCCGCTCGGCCCGATCGCCTATGCGATCAAAGCGCGCGTCACGCTCCTGCGCGACGTTGGGGCCGCGCTGTCGCCGTTCAACGCATTCCTCACCATCCAAGGATTGGAAACGTTGCCGCTGCGCATGGCACGCCATTGTGAAAACGCGCAGGCGGTCGCTGATTTTCTGGGTAGTCGCCGCGAGGTCACGCGCGTCATCCACCCGTCGATGCAAAAGGGCGTGCAACGTGAGCGCGCGCAACGCTACCTCAAGGGCGGCCTCGGCGGTCTTGTCGGTTTCGAACTCGCCGGCGGCAAGAAAGCCGGACGGCGTTTCATCGACGCGCTCGAGCTGCACTATCACGTCGCCAATATTGGCGATGCCCGCAGCCTCGCGATTCATCCTGCCAGCACCACGCACTCACAACTCACGCCCGAAGAGCAGAAGGCGACGGGAGTCTCGGACGGCTACGTGCGCCTCTCCGTTGGAATTGAGCATATCGATGACATCATCACTGATATCGAACGCGGCCTCGCCGCTGCCGGATCTCTGGCAAAGGCGGCGTGAGCCGCTGACCGAAGTGGCGTGCGCGCGGGCGGTCGGCGCGAACCAGGAGGACGTCGCCGCAGCAACCGGCGCGCCGGTCATGTTGCTCCATTGCACCGGTGGTTCCGGCAGTCAGTGGCACGACATTGCAGAAACGCTGCAACCGCGGTTCCAGATCGTCGCACCCGATCTCTGCGGCTATGGCGAGACGCCGCATTGGCCCGGATCCCGGGCCTTCAGCCTGGCTGACGAAGTCACGCTGCTGGCCACGCTCATCGACAAGCTTGCCCGGCCGGTGCATGTCGTCGGTCATTCCTACGGGGGCGCGGTCGCGCTTGCGCTCGCGCGTCAGTTTCCCGACCGCGTCAAGAGCCTCACCGTCATTGAACCGGCCGCGTTTCACCTGTTGATCGGTGGAGATGATGCCGACGAGCAGGCCTTCGACGAGATCCGCGCGATTGCGGCTGCGGTATCCGAGGCCGTGGTCTGTGGCGACTATGTAAGAGGTGCTCGCCGATTCGTCGACTACTGGAGCGGCGAAGGAGCCTGGGCGGCTCTGTCGGAGCAAAGACGCGATGCGCTGGTGATGCGCATTGGCAAGGTGGCGCTCGATTTCTGGGCTGCGCTCAACGAACCAACCCGGTTGGATGATTTCACCCGGCTCAAAATCCCGACCCTGGTGCTGCGCGGCTCCCGCTCGCCCCTGCCGCCGCGCCGGATTTGTTGGCGCCTCGCAGGCACGTTGCCGGACGCCGAGCTTCGAACCATCGACGGCGCCGGTCACATGCTGCCGATCACCCACGTCCATGAGGTCGGCCAGCTGATCCTCAGGCACCTCGAGCGCGACCGACGTTGGTCCTCGCCCAATCGGTCACGAACTCTGGCGAAGCGGCTCACGCGGCCAGCCGGCATCGGGGCGCGACGTACCGGCAGTCCATTGCCGGGGAAGGTGCGCACATCGTGGACCCGGGTGGCCGGTCTCGCCCTGCGAACCATCATGGCGTGGCTGACAACCTTTCCGGTCCGCAGTGTACGAGCCGCACACATCACCCTCCCGCACCTGGCCGGGAAGCGTTGGTGCGATTCGACCGAGCGCGAGTTGAACAACGGGCTCATGGGCAAACGCAGTTGGTTTCCCTACTAGCGCATATCCCGGAAAAGTGGATGCCGGTTTTCCGATAAGGACATGCGCAAAAAGAAGATTCTAGAGCGCATCCCGATTGGATACGCTCGTCGAAGCCATCACCGCGGCGCTGCGCGAGCCGCAGCGCCCCGTTGAAATCGGCGGGCCAGCGCTAGATGATCGCCTTGAGTTCCTTCACGATCACCTCGAGAATTTGTTCGTGATTGCGCTCGAAAAACAGGAAATGCCCGTTGCCCACGATGCCGTGGTCGGGCAGCCATACGACTTTCGCGTCCGCCCCCCAAGAAGACAGCAAGTCGGCCGTTCGCTCTTCGATTGCGCGCGTATGCGCCGGATCTTCGCTACCGGCGACCAGGCGAATACGTTTCCCCCTAAAGCCATCGGTCTTCTCGATGATCGGCATGCCAGGCATGACGCCCACGCGCTGTAGGATCATGAACGGCGAGATTCCCGTGAAGCCCGCGCGCATGGCCGCAATTGAATCGGCCGGAAAATGTTTGCTGCTGCCGAGCGCTTGTTTGTAGACATAGTTGTCATCGTAGACATAGGGGCGACGTTCGATCGATCTCAAATGGGACACCAGTATCGCCGAATTTGAAAGTGATCACGTTGCCGTCGTCGGTGAGGACCTCAGAGTTCTTGGCGGCGAGGTTGCCTGGATAACCCGGCGCGATGCCGATCACACCGGCGACGAGTTCAGGTTCCATCTCCAGGAGCTTCCACGTTATCGGCCCGCCCATAGAGTGGGGAAGAATGATGACCGGCTCGCGGACGACATCGCGTAGGAAGCACAGATATCCCTCAACGACATCGTCGTAGCGCAGCTTGAGAAGATCGCGATAACCGGAGCGGCCCGTCCCGGGCCAATCGGTCAGCCAGACGCGGAAGTTCTGCTCGACGAGCAAGTCAGCCCAGCCCAACCTGCCATCAGGTGTTGCGCGGAAAGCATCGCCGGAGCTGCCACCGCCATGAATGAAAAGCAGCGCATACTTGTGTTGCTTCGACTTGCCCAACGTCTCGTAATAAAGACCGCTGGAAATTTCGCGTCCAACTGTGGCTTTTCTTGTCGTCGCGGTCACGGGTTGTCTCCTCCATCGTCTTGATCGGGCAAGGCGCGTCACGTGATCCAATGTCCGGGGCGGGTCACACACAGAAGAACTCGTGTTGAGCATATGTTGTCCGCTTATCACCCTATAGCGACGAGTCCGTACTCCCTCATTGTTTGGCTCTTTTGGGAGAGAACCAACTATCGACATTAAGGTGGCCACCACCGGTCACGTCAACAGCGTAACGTTCAAACACTTCCCGCTTGATCGAGCTTGAGCAGCTCGACCTGCGCGTCCAGGTGGGCGGGTGGGATCACGTGCGAGAAATCAACCGTCACCCGAATATCGCCTGCTCCGTCTGATCGCGTGATCAGGCCGCAATGCTGGCGGACGAACTTCCAAAGGGACAAAACCAACTTTCCCACCGCTTGACGGTCGAAGACGAAAGCCTGCAGACGAACCTCGGACTTCGCGTCCTTGAGCATGTGGTCGATCACTGCGTCGATGTCGCCGCGGTGGATATCGACATGTCCAGCGGGCCTGAAGCCGGCCTCAAGCAGCGCGTGGATGGGGCCGCCATTGCCATCTACGACGTGGGCGAGATACTGCTCGTCCGGCGCATCGCGCCCGCTTTCCTTGACGGCGTAGACCATCATGACCTTCACCAGAAGAGAAGCGATGCCGAAGCCGCGTGCAGCCGGGTGAACCATCAGGCCGCCGACCGCGGCCTGGGTGGGCGATTTGTTTCCGCCCGATGCCAGTTGAACGACTCCGGTGCCGAGAATGTTTTCGGTGGTCCGGTTCACGACGTGAAACAACCGGTGCTGCCGTGCCGCATCGCGGAAAACATGCGCCGGACGATCGAAAAGTGTTCCCTCGTTCAGCGCCTCGATGAAAGTGAACGCAAGCCGGTATTCGGCCTCCTTCGTCAGTCGGATCTCGACCCTGTCCTGGTCCCTGATCATTGTAGGTCTATGGACCATCTGGCGGCGCCTCGCTTGCGGGGTGATGAGCGGTCGCGCGTAGGTGCGTTTTAGCGGGGCAATGATATCCGCTTCGGGACAAAATGCGATGAATAGCGACAATTCAGCGGACATCCCGGATGTGCAGTTTCGTGCTCGTGAATTGCGGGCGCCGGCGACCCGAAGGCCGGCATCGGCATCCGCGATCTCAAAACAGAAATCGCTCACCTTGGGCATGAACTAGCCCACACGCGTCAGCAGCAGATCGCAACCGCGAAAGTGCTCAATGACGGCTGCGGTCTGCGACCGAGGTCGCGCCTGTTAGACGATCTATTTTTGGTCGAGGCGCCATGCACCATCCCAGTCAGCACCCGGAGGGTCTGCGAGCATGCTGTCGATGCGTTTGACAAACGTCGCTGACGGTCCATCGCCGGGGACCGCATCGAGCGCCGCCGCAAAACCGCGGCGGTCCTCGTCCCAGGCCCGCGCTCGATAGGCGGCGAGCCCCTCGGAGTACCTGGTCCGAAGCAACGTCTGCGCGGGCGTCAGCGCGCCCGTGCGCCCCATGACCTCGAACACGGCTTGCGCTGTGGTCTGGCCGACCACCACGATCCGGTCGATTTCGCGGACCTCTACGTCGGCAGCGGCCGCCGCGGCGGTGGCCTCCGATACCAGCAGCCGGCTGCCATAGAGTTTGTTCGCGCCCTCGAGGCGCGATGCCAGGTTCACCGTGTCGCCCATGACGGTGTAGCTCATCATGAACTCGGACCCGATGCTCCCGACCAGCGCCTCGCCGGTCGCAACGCCGATGCGCACGTCGACAGCGATCGGCACGCTGCGCACGCCGAGCAACTCCGGCAATTCGGCCCGCAAGGGCTCGACGCGCGCCACCATGTCGAGTGCCGCCAGGCAGGCGAGCCGGGCCTGCTCGGCATCCTCCGTGAACGGGGGTCCCCAATAGGCCATGATGGCGTCGCCGATGTACTTGTCGATGATCCCCCGATGATTCCGAATCGGCTCGGACATGATCGACAGGTAGCGATTTATGACCTTGACCAGACCCTGTGGCGTCATTCCCTCGCTGATGCCAGTGAAGCCTTTGACATCGCAGAACAGCACGGTCATCACGCGACGCTTGCCTGTCGGCGGCAAGCACGGGCCGATCGATCAGCCCTTCGACGACGCGCGGGTCGATATATTTGCCGAATGTTTCGCGAATGCGCTCCTTGAGGCGCAGCTGCTCGACCATACGATTGAAGGCCGCCGTCAGGTGGCCGATCTCGTCCCTCGACGTGGTGACGAGCATTTTGTCGAGGTTGCCTGCTTCGACCGCGCATGTGCCTTCCAGCAGCCGCCGGACCGGGCGTGCCATGCCGGTGCTTACCAGGATCGAGAACACGAGGCCGAGTATCGCGGCGAGCGCCGTCAGTGCGGCCGCGATCCAGATCACGTCGTGCTGCCGCTGCAACGTCGCCATGGCGTCGGCCCGCACCAGCGCGAGCATGTCGGATCGGATGTCATCGATCTTCTGGTCGAGTTCGTCACGCAGGACGTCGACGCGGGCGAGGCTATCGGCGATAGCCGTGGCATTTCCGCCGTCGAGCAGGGTTAGCAGGTGTTCGACCTCGGCGTTGTAATGACGTCGATTATCGTCCAGCACCGCATCGATGCGCGCCTCGATTCGCGCCAGCGCCACGCTGTCGGCGAAGCTCGTACCCCGCTCGATCAACCCATGGATCAGCGCGCGTGCGGATTGGCCTTCACGCATGGCTTCCGCCCCCTTTGCATCGAACACGTCGCGGTTGGCCGAGAAGCGTGCCGGGTCGGGTGGTATCTCAGTCTTGGCGATAACCATGCGGCGGAGCGCCAAGGCCCTTTCGAGCGAGCGGATGTTTGCGCGCGCCAGGTCTCCATAGGCCGGGATATAGCTGTTCGTCAGCTGCTCGAGCCGATGACCGACTTGCGTTACCAATGTCAGCGACAGCACCGCCGTAATGGCCATGAGGATGATCAGCGTTAGGGCGATGGTCAGGATCTTGGTTCTGATCGACAATCTGAACATCGCGCGCGCCCTTTCGAGTGTTGTCGAACAAATCCGCATGTGGTGGGGCAGACGAGGCCGCCGCAGAAGCATATCCCATCGGCGGTCGCCCAGGTCGCCGGACCCTGATCACGACGTTCCGTGAGGTTGAGCCGGCATCGCCCAAGAGCCGATGTCTGGCTGGGTGTGGACACATTTGCCCCACGCAGCCCTATCGGTGACAGCTACTCGCCACTTTGCGTTGCTAATGCCAATGGCAAACGTGGTAGGGTTACCGATGCAACCCAGGCGCCACTTCCAGCTCGTCCTCATCAAGCCCTCGCATTACGACGACGACGGATACGTGATCCGTTGGTGGCGGGCAATGATCCCATCGAATTCGCTGGCCGCCGTTTACGGCATCGCCCTTGATTGTGCCGAGCGTCACGTGCTCGGGCCAGATGTTGCCATCGAGATCGCGGTGATCGACGAGACTAACACCCGCATCGACATGCCGGCGCTCCTCGCCCGTTTTCGGGCGAACGACAATTTCGGTTTTGTCGGACTTGTCGGCGTTCAGTCCAACCAGTACCCGCGGGCCCTCGATATCGCAGCCCCGTTGCGCGCGGCGGGAATCGCGGTCGCCATGGGCGGTTTCCACGTATCGGGGTGCCTGTCGATGCTGGACGGGCGCGCGGTGGAGCTGGACGCGTGCCGGGAGATGGGCATCGCCATGTTTGCCGGCGAAGCCGAGGGCCGGCTTGAACTGGTGTTGCGCGACGCTGCCGCGGGAAAGCTGTTGCCGGTCTATAACTTCATGAAGGACTTGCCGCCGCTCCAGGGCACGCCCGTACCCTTCCTCCCGAAACAGTTTGTGTCTCGCACGCTCGAGCTCAGCGCAAGTTTCGATGCGGGACGCGGGTGCCCCTATCAGTGCTCGTTTTGCACGATCATCAACGTGCAGGGCCGCACGTCGCGCTATCGTTCGCCTGACGACATCGAACACCTGCTGCGCCTCAACTGGGCGCAAGGCATCCACAAGTTCTTCATCACGGACGATAACTTTGCGCGCAACAGGGAGTGGGAGGCGATCTTCGATCGCCTCATCCGGCTTCGGGAGATTGATGGGATTCCTCTCGGTTTGATGATCCAAGTCGATACCCTGTGTCACAAGATCCCGCGCTTCATCGCGAAAGCGAAACGCGCCGGCGTGACCCGGGGGTTCATCGGATTGGAGAACGTCAACCCCGACAACCTCGTCGCGGCCAAGAAACGCCAGAACAAGATCACGGAATATCGCAAGATGCTGCTCGCCTGGAAAGCCGAGGGCATCATAACGCTCGCAGGGTATATCCTCGGCTTTCCGGCCGATACGCCCGACAGCATCCGGCGCGACATCACGATCATACAGAAGGAGCTGCCGCTCGACATCGTCGAATTCTTCTGCCTGACGCCGCTGCCTGGTTCGGAGGATCATCAGGTCCTCTGGAACAAAGGCATCCCAATGGATCCGGACCTCAACACCTATGACGTGGAGCACGTTTGCACCGCTCACGCCAACATGAGCAAGGCCGAGTGGGAGGCGATCTACCGCGAAGCCTGGTCGCTCTTCTACACGCCCGAACACTTGAAGACGCTCATGCGTCGCGCGGCGGCGACAGGCGTGCCGATGGGGAGCCTCCTCAAGGTGTTGGTGTCGTTCGCGACCACGGTCCGCCTTGAAAACGTTCACCCGCTGCAAAGCGGTATTCTTCGCCTGAAACATCGCTCGGAACGTCGCCCCGGCATGCCGCGCGAAGGCGTCTTCTGGTTCTGGACGCGCTTTGCCTGGGATACGCTCTACAAGCACACCGTCCTGGTTGCCCTGATCGCGCGGCTGCTGCTCTGGAAGACCGCCATTGCGTGGGATCCCGCCGCGCCCCGCTATACGGATCAGGCGCTCGCGTCGGTTGGAGACGATGATGACGCCACGCTCGATCTCCTGACCAAGACCACTGGAGCAGCCGCCGCAGTCGCGCATGTCAGGAAAGTCGCCGAACTGACCGGGGCAGCCCGCGCCAATTGAAGACCTCATTCACTCGCTGCGCACCACCGATGGCCCTATCGATATCGGCGCGCGGGGATTGGACGTGGCTGTCTCCGCAGGCAGGCGCAGCCTCTCCTGTCCGCAGACTGCAGTTCCCCCGAGCGAGGGCTACCGGCCGGCCGATGATAAGTATGTGGCCATGGTGCGGGAGCGGGCGGCAGAGGAGGTCGCGCTGCTGTAACTTTGTCCCAGGGGAGCCAATCCTTCTGCACCACCGTTCCTACCGATTGACGAGGATCGAGATCGCCGGCACGATTCCTTTAATTCGGTTCGGGATCATCCGAAGTCAAAATCAGAAACGACAAGATCAGAAGGGGATGCCATGAACAGGCGAGCGTTTACTAAAGGATTGGCAGCGACGGCTGTCGGCATTTCGGTCTACGATCGGGCATCTGGGCAGGCTTTCCCATCAAAATACATCCGAGTAGTCGTGCCGACGGGCGCAGGCTCACCGCCCGACATTTTTGCTCGAATTGTCGGTAACGCGATTACGGAGGCCGAGGGCTGGACGGTAGTGGTCGAAAACAAACCCGGCGCCGCCATGACGCTCGGCGCTGCCGAGGTGCTGAGGCAGCCCCCTGACGGTCATACGCTGCTTTCCGTCACAACTCCGATCGCGGCGGCCCCGGCTCTGATTCCGAATGCCAAGCTGCAAATCGAGACGGACTTTGATCCGGTGATCCAGCTCGGGACCACCTACAATGTTCTTGTGGTGAATCCGTCGACACCGGCTCGTACGCTGTCTGAGTTCATTGCCTATCTCAAAAAAGATCCCGGCAAATACACCTTCTCGTCGGGTGGATTTGGTACACCCGCGCATCTGCTCGGCGAGTTGTTCAAGCTTGAGACCGGCGTGCAGACGATGCATGTGCCCTACAAGGGCAATGCGCAAGCGATCCCGGACATCATCAACGGCACCAACACGTATCAATTCATTACCGCCGTCTCGGTCGTCGACATGATCGACAGCGGCAGTCTGCGAGCGCTGGTGGCGATGAGCCGCAAGCGCGTCCCGGCACTCAAGGATGTGCCCACCATCATCGAGGCCGGCTATCCCAAGCTCGCCAGCGAGGACTGGGCCGGCATCCTGGTCAAGTCCGGAACGCCGGCGCCAGTGGTGGCCCGGCTCAACGCCGCCATAAACAAGGCGATGCAGACGGACAAGGTGCGCGAAGCTTTTGCCAAAGTCGGCACCGATCCGGGCGGCGGGACGCCGGAGGCGTTCGGCATGCTGGTTCGCGCCGAGGTGACGCACTGGTCGCAGGTCATCAAGGACGCCAACATCAAGATCAATCCATGATGACAATGGCTGACGCGAAAACGCGATTGGCTTAACGCTGCCGCCAGCACCCGATCCTCGATCGTCCGGCGCGAATGGCGGCTCATCAGACATCTGTCCATCTCCCGTGGACGCTATTGAGCACCTAGTGTCCCGATTCCGAAGTTCGCTTTATCCTGCCGCACCCTCTGGAGCGAACTTCGGAATCAAAGGGACACTAATGATAGGAACTTCAAATCCACCACACCAGTGACTTACGAGGTTCGTTTGCATGGCCCAGACTGCGAGACCAAATTTCCTGTTTTTCATCACCGACCAGCACCGTGCGGATCACCTCGGCTGCTACGGCAATCCCATCGTCAAGACGCAGAATATCGATGGCTTGGCGGCGAGCGGCTTGCGCTTCAGGAATTTCTACGTGGCGTGCCCGATCTGCATGCCTAACCGCATCGTGCTGATGACCGGCCGAATGCCCACCATCAACGGCTCCCGCCATAACGGCATTCCGCTCGATCTGGAGGCCGTGACATTCGTCGACCTGTTGCGGAGCGCAGGCTATCGCACGGCATTGATCGGCAAGTCGCATCTTCAGGATATGACGAGCCATCCCGTGCCGAACCGCATCGAAGCGACGGCCGGGCTTGCGCCTCCAGCAAATGAATTGCGCGAGGCGAATTGGCGCCGCCGGTCAGGTCCGGCCTATGAGGTCGAGATCGGCAAACTCTGGGCCGAGAACTCCCGATCGATCGGTTCCGAATCCGTATTACGGCTTCGACTTCGTTCGCTTTGCCGACGGTCACGGCGACCAGGTGCACGGTCACTATAACGGCTGGCTCAGGGATCGCGCCGCGGACGCTGAGGGCCTTCGCGGCTGGCGGAATGCACTGCCGGCCCCCGGCCTCGTCGCGCCGCAGGCGTGGCGGACGGCGGTGCCGGAGGAACTCTACCCCACGTCCTACGTGGCGGTAGAAACGATCGACTATCTCGAACGCCATTCTCAAACCGCGGGCGATCAGCCGTTCTTTCTCCAGTGCTCATTTCCGGACCCGCACCATCCTTTCACACCTCCGGGCCGCTATTTCGACCTGTACGATCCGTCGACGATACCGCTGCCCAAAAGCTTTCATTGTGTCGACGAGCACGAGCCCGGCTTCCTGAAGGAGCTGCGCGCCGCCGCTGCCGCCGGCAAATCGAACGCCAGCGGCCCGCCGCCCTTTGCGTTGACCGACGAAACGGCCGTTCGCCAGTGCATCGCGCTCACTTACGGGATGATAACGATGGTAGACGACGCGATTGGCCGGGTACTCAGGAAGCTGCGCGAGCTTGGGCAGGACCTAAACACGGTTGTTATCTTTACAAGTGACCACGGCGACTTCATGGGCGATCATGGGCTGATGCTGAAACACGGCCTGCACTACGAAGGCGTCATTCACGTTCCTTTCATCTGGTCCGATCCTGCAAACCGAGCCGGTCAGGCAACCGACCTGTTGTGCGGCACCATCGATATTGGCACCAGCATTCTTGCGCGCGCGGGCCTGGCGCCGTTCCATGGAAACCAAGGTTTCGACATCGTCCGAGCCGCACGCAATGCAGAGTCCTTGCCGCGGTTCGGCATGATCGTCGAGGAAGACGAGCTTGGAATTCATCTGGGCCGTGACGACGGCTTGCGCACGCGCACGTTTGTGACCGAACGCTGGCAGCTCACCCTCTGGGACGGCATCGAGGAAGGGTGTCTGTTCGACCGCGAAAGCGACCCCGAGCAGATCCGCAATCTTTGGTATTCAAAACAACACGAACCCGTGAAGCATGTGCTCATGGGAAAAATGCTGCGAGAAATGATCCGACTTGGTGATACGGCCCCGCTTACGGAGCGAGTTGCTTAAAATCATTGAATGAAAGACCGCAATACCGCCCAGGATTGGAGTGGTGGGCACGCTTCCGTTGATACCAACGAGGTGATTGCCTGATTCCGCAACGTCTTTTATGCGCGGCGAAGCGTATCAGCTCTTCGCCGCATCAATTATCGAGGAAGCTTCTGAGCATCCTTGACCGGCTGGGGTGCCTCAGCTTCCTGAGGGCTTTAGCCTCGATCTGGCGAATTCGCTCGCGCGTCACCGAAAACTGCAGGCCGACCTCCTCCAAGGTGTGGTCTTTGTTCATGCCGATTCCGAACCGCATGCGCGAGACGTGCTCCGCAATCCTCGATGCGTGCAAGCGTGGCGGCGTCTCCATGTTCGGCTCGGGCATCAGCCCGGGCTTCGTCGAGCTGATCTCCATCGCCACCGCGACCATCTGCGACCCCGTCGACAAGATCACGATCGAGGAAGCCGGCGGACTCGACGGCGTACGACTCTCCCTAGACAGAGCGGCCGATCGGGTTCGGTCGCCCCATCGACGATCCCGAGCTTCCGGCCATGACGGCCCACGGTTCCGCCGTCTTCGGTGAGGCGGTAGCTCTGCGTCGCCGATGCCCTCGGCGTCGAGCCGGACGAGATCGTCTGCGAAGCCGAGTACGCCGAGACGATCGCGGGCACGTTGTGATGGACTCGTGGACCATCAAGGCGGGCTGCGTCGCCGGCATCGCCATCAGCTGGCAGGGCCGTCGCCGTGGCCGAACCATCGTGGAGCTCAACATCACGTGGAAGAAGGGCCACACGCTCGAGCCGGACTGGACCATCGAGGAAGGACACGTGATCACCGTCGAGGGCCGCCCGACGGTACGAGCCCGACTGGAGTACCTGCTGCTGCCGGACTTCGAGGGCACGACGTTCGGCGACTTCATGGCGCTCATGATGATCACGACGGCGATGCCGGCCATCTTGCCACGCGATCCCGTACGTCGTCGCCGCGCGACCGGGATCGTCACCTACAACGACCTGCCCCTCCCGCTGCCGTGTGGACTCGTCGCGCGACGTAGGCGTTCGCAGCAGCCACCTCGGCCATCTGCCCTCCCTCGTCTCGGTGCGGGTCGACGGCACGATCCGTACACATGCGTTCATGACGAAGGAGGGGCTTCGGTACGTCGGTTGAGTCCTTGGCCAGCTGACGAGGCTTCATGCCCGACGCCCGCAGGCGCTCACGTACGGCAACGGCGTCGGAGGTCTTCTCCATGATCGACATGACGTCGGCCGACATCTGCAGGTGTTGCGCGCATGCCCATCGCCTCCCACGCGCGGACGAGCAACGTCTTGGTACCCATCAGCGTCGACAACGGTGCCCGGGCGATGGTGGCCGCCATCTCTTCGACGGTCGACTCGAGCGTGGTCACGGGGCACGACGCGATTGATGAACCCGTAGACATCGCCTCTGTCGCGGTCAACGTCCGCGCGGTGTAGAGGTACTCGGCGGCCCGCTTCCGGTTCATGAAGGTCCACGGCTCGATCATCGTCTCGCCGCCGGGGAACCCGAGCCCTTGCACGAGCGGCATCTGGAAGTATGCGTCGTCGGCGGCGATGGTGATGTCGGGCAGCTACGCCCAGTACGTGCCACCGCCGAGGCCGTAGCCGTGGACCTGGGCGATCATCGGCTTGGGGACTCGAACAACCGCAGCGTCGGCCACAGGAACAGCTTGCGGCTGCCGATCCAGTTCGAGCCGATCGCATCGATGGACGCCACGAACTCGGGGTACGCGTCCGGACCACCCATGTCGTGGCCGGCACAGAACCCCTTGCCGTTTCCCTTGAAGATCACGACCTTGACCGCGGCGTCGTCCTCGGCACGGTCGAGGCAGCGTCGACCTGCCACACCATCTCCGACGATTGCGCATTGGCCTTTCCGGCCAGTTGAGGACGATGCGGGCGACCGGCCCCTCCGTTTCGTAGATCACCCGGCCGAGATCCTCCGCGGGCATCGGCTACTCGCTCTTCGGGAGCACGTCGCCGGTCCCCATCCAGATCGGCATCGTCGGCCGGGGCACCGACAGCTCCTCGGCGCCGATCTCGTCGAGGTACTGATGCCACTTCTCCTTGTCGAAGAACGGCGTGCCGTTGCCGGCGACCCAGCCGTACATCGTGCAGCCCTCGTCACCCGCAGTCCACGGTCTGAAGACATCGCCCCACTCGAGCATGATGTGAGCGCCGGCGTGCGCCTCACCCTGCGGCGACGCGACCGAGCCCTCGACGATGTAGATGCCATGGTCGCCCGTGTGCCCGTGCGGCGGCGTATCGCGGCGGGATCCCACACGCTGAAAAGGCGACGTAGCGAGGGCCGAGCTCGATCGACTTCTCCTTGATGCCGACCACCGGCCGTCCGAGAGACGGATCTTCGACGCCTCCATCCACGGGAGATCCTCGACGTCGACGATGCTCGGTCCACCATGCATGGGCGGTGCCTCCAGGTGAGTGAACGCCCCTGTCAGATGCGCGCGAACGGACCGTAGCATCGGCGGGGGTGAGGGGGGCCGGGCCGGCACGAGTCCGGTCGACATCCGACCGAAAGCTCGCTCACCGTAGGGTTCGGTCATGCGCTTGGACGGAAAGGTCGCGCTGGTCAGCGGGTCGACGCGGGGGATTGGGCGCACGGTGGCAGAGGTCTTCGCCGCCGAGGGCGCGAAGGTGATGGTGAGCGGGCGCACCGTCGAGAAGGGCGAGAAGGTCGTCCAGCGGATCCGTGACGCGGGCGGCGAAGCCGACTTTGTCCGCCTCGACGTGGCGATGAGAACAGTGTGAAGGCGGCGATCGACGCCACCGTCGAGCGATTTGGGTCGCTCACCACCCTGGTGAACAACGCCGCGCCCACCGAGCTGATCTCCCAGACGATCAAGCGCTTGCACGAATGGACGAACGAGGAGTGGGGCCGCATCCTCCTCGGCACCCTGACGGGACCCGTGTTCTGGTCATCCAAGTACGGCGTCCCACACTTGATCGCCTCGGGTGGCGGTTCGATTATCAATTGTTCGTCGACCGTGGCAGAGGAGGGTGTTCCGGGCCATGCGGGCTACGCCGCCGGCAAGGGTGGGATGAATTCGCTCGCCCGAACGATCGCGACGGAGTACTGGCGCGACGGCATCCGATGCAACACCATCATCGTCGGCCGCATCATCATCAACAGCAAGGACGCCGGCCCGCCCCCCTCGGCCTTTCTCGCAACGTCCCGGGCTCCCGAGCGACATCACCTATGCCGCGCTCTGGCTCGCTTCCGACGAGTCAGCTTCGTCACCGGGAGCGAAATCACCGTGGATGGCGGTCAGACGATCGGGGGCAATTTCGACGAGTCAACCAAACGCCCACCTAGGGACAGCTCCCGCCTTTATCCCGTGTAGCCAGTCGACGCCTCGGCGGTCGGCCTCGTCTCCGGAAACTCGATCGGCAGGTGCTCGATCTCTCGGAGTCCACGGCTGAATGTGACGACGGTCCGCAGGGAGCCGGTACGACGGGATTCGCCGGTGCCACTCCCGCAGCGCGACCCGAGCTCCAGGCGTGCCAGGTGGGATCCGACGCAGCGGTGCACCCCCGCGCCGAAAGCGAGGTGCTTGTTCACCGGGCGCCGGAAGTCGACGGTGTCCGGGTCGGCGTGCATGGCGCGATCGATGTTCGGGACCGCCAGGATCGGTTCACCTTCTCCGACCGGGCAGCCGTCGATCTCGCGTCGGACCTGGCGATCCGAGAGACGGTCGACACCGGGGTCTCGTACCGGAGGAGCTCCTCAACGGCCGCGGCGGCCAAGTCGGGTTCTCGGCGAGCTGGCGCTGGTGCTCGGGGCTCTGCGAGAGGAAGGCGAAGCCGCACTTGAGCGTGTCGGTGACGGTGTCGAGCCCTGCCGCCAGCATGAGGAGGCAGATATTCAGCGTCTCATCCCGTGTGAGGCGACCCCGCGCTCGAGGGCGAGGAACGTCCCGAGCACGTCGGTGTCCTCATCGCGGAACGCGTCTCAGCTGGTCTGAAGTACTCGAAGATCCACGCGCTGGTTCTGGCTTGGAGCGCTTGTCGTTCTGCCTCGGTGTCGGCCTGAGGCCGGATCATCCCCTCCTTGGCGACGAGGAACTCGTCGAGCCTGTCCAGGGGAAGGCCCATGAGGCGCAGGAACACGGCGACGGAAACGGGACCGCGAACTCGGTGCTGAAGTCGCAGTGGCCGCGGCGATGAAGCCGTCGATGAGGTCGTTGACGAGAACGGTGGAGGTCCTGCTCCCGCTCGGCCATTCGTCGTGGGGCGAACAGGGGATCGAGCATCTTCCGGTAGCGCGAGTGCTCGGGCGGGTCGACCTGGAGCGGGATGGCGCCCGTGTCCGATCCGAAGAACATGGCGCCGGGATTCGACGAGAAGGTCCCGGGATCTTGGAGGACCTGTTGGACGGCCGGTGTCGTGGTCCGCCGACCATCCCCGGCTTGGCTCGTCACGACCGGACCGGCCTCGCTCCAGGGCTCTCCAGACCTCCACGAGCGTCGACCCCCCAGACGCACTGATCGAAATCCGCGGCCAACACCGTGCGGACCGAGCTTTCCGGAGGTTGGTCTTCGAAGATCGGTGATGTCACGGCATCCTGCCCGACCGGCTCGAAGCCGACGGCAGAACGCCAATCGTGTGCGTGCATTTCGGTTGGTGATCCGCGGTGGCCAGCAACACCCGGCCCATGACGTCGACCCGTAGGATCTCGGTGGTCCATGGCCGAGCCCGCAGCGTCGCACCGATCTCCCCACCATCGAGGACGACACCCGCCCGTTCTGGGACGCAGCCGGCGAAGGACCATTCCTCGTCAAGCGGTGCCGTGCGTGCAGCGTGGTGCACCACTACCCGAGACAGTCTGTCCGTCGTGCTGGAGCGGACGACGTGGCATGGGTCGACGCGGTGGCCGGGCCACGCCGTACACGTGGTCGGTCGTGTACGTGAACGACCTGCCGCCGTTCCCGGACCGACTCTCCCCCAACGTCGCCGCCGTCGTCGACCTCGAGGAGGGCCCGCGTGTGATGACGAACATCGTCGACTGCGACCCTGCCGACCTTCGCATCGGGATGGACCTCGTCGTCGATTTTCGCTCACTCACCGACGACATCACTGCACCGGTGTTCCGCCCGGCCTGACCCAGCTCCGCGGCGCCGTCACACGGCTGCCGGGAGACGGATGAGCCGAAC
>CAWHYZ010000016.1:0-127316 GCA_963833605.1 uncultured Alphaproteobacteria bacterium | reverse complement strand
CAGCGCACGCCGTACGCCGCCATGAAGGTTGCGACCGCAATCCCCACCACATATTCGATCCGCCGCGCGTCGGGCGTGCCGCAGTTGAACAGCACCGGCTTGAACAGCGTCGCCAGCACCGCGTCGATGAACTGGGCGGCGGCCACCTCGGTGTCGCCGACCACGAGCTTGCCGGCCGCGACCTGGGCGTCCAGGTAGGCGGCGAGCTTGGCGACCCCCACCGCCGGGCCGGTTTCGTAGAACTTGCGCCCCACGTCGGGCATGCGCTCCGCAATGGCAATCACGGTGCGAATGGCCGAGATGCCCTCGGGCCGGCACATCACCGTCGCAAACGCAATGCCGAGCCGCGTCAACACCGTGGCTACGTCGTGATCCTGATCATCGATCGTCGAACACCCGCTCGGCATGGACCTGGCAGGTCTCCTGCACGATCGCGTCGAAGAGCGCCTGCTTGTCGTCGAAATAGACGTAGAGCGTTCCCTTCGACACGCTCGCGGCGCGGGCGATCTCGCCCATGCTGGCCGCGTCAAAGCCCTTCTCCAGAAACACCCTGGTGGCACCGTCGAGGATCTGGCGGCGCTTGGCGCCCTCGTCTTCGGACGGACGGGCCGGGCGAACGAGCTCTGCCTGCATGGTCATGGCGGCGTTTCCACTAACCCCTCTGGCCCGGCTCAAAACATAGGCGCAGAATCGCGGCCAAAGCAATGACTGAACCGTTCGGTCAATATTGACATGGGGTGCACCGAGAGGGTATTTCATGACCGAACCGTTCGGTCAATGTCGTGCGAAGGGTCGGAATTCGGAGCGTGCCATGGCGCAAAACTCGAGCGATCCGAAACACATAGCCATCTCAACCTGGTCGCCGAGGGGCTACCGCCGAGGCGTCCCGGCCGCCCCTCCCCGCGGCCCGGGCGCCGGCTCCGGCGACGCCGCACCCGGTGGACACGTCCCCCAAGGCGACTGGCCGCAAGCGCACGCTCGACGCGCGCCGCAAGGTCATCGTGGCGGCGATTCTGGCGCTCGCCCTCGGCGCCGCCGGCTGGTACGGCGAGCGCTGGTGGACCGTCGGCCGCTTCACGGTCGCGACCGACGACGCCTACGTCTATGCCCACAACACGACGCTGGCCGCCAAGGTGCCGGGCTATCTGGCGACCATTCGGGTCGCCGACAATGCGCGCGTGCACGCCGGCGACCTGATCGCCACCATCGACGACGGCGACTACCGGCTCGCGGTCGCTGCCGCCCGCGACAAGGTCGCGAGCCAGGAGGCGACCATCGCGCGCATCGATCGCCAGGTCGCGGCGAGCCGCGCCAATGTCGAACAGGCGAAAGCCCAGCTCGCCTCGGCGCAAGCCGGGGTCGTGCGCGCCGATGCCGAACTCGCGCGCCAGCAGGCACTGGCGGACAAGAACTTTGCCAGCCGGCAGGCGCTCGAGACCGCGCAGGCCAATCGCGACCAGGGACGCGCCGCCGTCACCGGCGCGCAAGCGGCGATCGCCGCCGCCGAGGCCAATGTCGAGGTGACGCAAGCCCAGGAGCAGGAAGCCAGCGCGCGCTCGCCGAATTGCGCACCGCGCTGGCCAAGGCGGAACGCGACCTCGCGTTCACCGAGATCCGCGCGCCGATCGACGGCGTGATCGGCAATCGCGCCGTGCAGACCGGCGACTACGTGCAAACCGGTCAGCGTCTCGCCAGCCTGGTGCCGCTCGACGCGGTCTACATCGACGCCAACTTCAAGGAGACGCAGCTCGCGCGCCTGCAGCCGGGGCAGAAGGCCGCGATCAGCGTCGACGCGCTGCCCGAGCACGCGCTCGAGGGAACCGTCGACAGCTTCGCGCCGGCATCGGGCGCGGTGTTCTCGCTGCTGCCGCCCGACAACGCGACCGGCAACTTCACCAAGATCGTCCAGCGCGTGCCGGTGCGCGTGCGGGTCCCGGCCGATGTCGCCGCACTAGGCCTGCTGCGGCCCGGCATGTCGGTGGTCGTGCGCGTCGACACCAAGCCGACCCGGGTCGCGGATGACGGCGCGCCGACGCCGGCCCGCATGGCCCTGCCGCGCATGGGCCTCGCGCTGCGAGACAACTGAGGTCACAGCACCGGCCACCGGCACCGGAGACCCCATGACCACGATCGGCACACCCGGTTCGGAGCGCATCGATCCACGCCGGCTGATCGCGTTCCTCGCCATGTGCTTCGGCATGTTCATGGCGTTCCTCGACATCCAGGTCGTGTCGGCATCGCTGAACGAGATCCAGGCCGGGCTGGCGGCGTCGGCCGACGAAATTTCCTGGGTGCAGACCGCCTACCTGATCGCGGAGGTGATCGCGATCCCGCTCTCCGGCTTCCTGTCGCGCGCGCTCGGCACGCGCCTGATGTTCGCCGGCTCCGCCGCCGGCTTCACGCTGGCGAGCCTGATGTGCGGGCTTGCGCTCCTCCATGGATCAGATGATCGTCTGGCGCGCCGTCCAGGGCTTCATCGGCGGCGGCATGATCCCGACCGTGTTCGCCGCCGCCTACGTGATCTTCCCGCGCTCGCGCATGTCGATCATTGCGCCGATGATCGGACTGGTGGCCACCTTGGCGCCGACCATCGGCCCGACCGTGGGCGGCTATCTCACCGACGCGCTGTCCTGGCGCTGGCTGTTCTTCATCAACATCATTCCCGGCATCGTGGTGGTCGCCGCCGCCCTGCTGCTGATCGATTTCGACCAGCCCGACTTCTCGCTGTTCACCCACTTCGACTGGTTCGGGCTCATCTTCATGGCGGCCTTCCTCGGCTCGCTCGAATACGTGCTGGAAGAGGGAACGCGTAACGACTGGTTCGAGGATTCGACGATTACGTTGTTCGCGATCGTCTCGGCGCTCTCCGCCGTTGCGTTCTTCCTGCGCGCATTCACGGCCCGCCTGCCGATCGTCGATCTGGGGGCCTTCGCCAATCGCAACTTCGCGCTCGGCAGCATGTTCTCGTTCGTGCTCGGGATCGGGCTCTACGGCCTCACCTATCTCTATCCGCTCTATCTCGCGCGCATCCGCGGCTACGACGCGCTCATGATCGGCGAGACCATGTTCGTCTCGGGCGTCGTCATGTTTGTGTGCGCGCCGATCGTCGGCCGGCTCATGGACAAGGTCGATCCGCGCTTCATGCTGGTGTTCGGGTTCGTGACGTTCGCGGCCGGCTCCTGGCAGATGAGCTACCTCACCAAGGACTTCGATTTCTGGGAGCTGTTCGTGCCGCAGGTGCTGCGCGGGATCGGCCTGATGTTCGCCATGGTGCCGATCACCAACGTTGCGCTCGGCACGCTCGCGCCCGAGCGCGTGAAGAATGCCTCCGGCCTGTTCAACCTCACCCGCAACCTCGGCGGCGCCGTCGGCCTTGCCGCGCTCAACACCGTGCTCGACAATCGCACGGACCTCCACCTCGCCCGCCTGCACGAAGCCGTGAACTGGAGCCGGCCGGCGACCGGCGAGACGCTCGCCAACCTGACGGCGCGGTTTTCGAGTTTTGCCGGCGATGCGCCGAACATGGCGCTGAAGCAGATGATGCTGCTCGCCCGCCAGCAGGGCACCGTCATGGCGTTTGCGGACGTGTTCTGGCTGCTCGCTTTGCTGTTCGCCGCGTTCGGCCTGATGGCGGTGCTGATGCGGCGCCCGCCGCCGTTGACGACGGCGCCGGCGGGCCATTGAGGGTTGAGGGAGATCAGGACTGCACTCCTGCGACACTACCCCCTCTTTCCAACAGCCGCCCGGCCACCCAATATTACGCGCCAATGATTTGGGCCAGAAGGGCCCCCCTGGGAGGTCATCGATGATCCGCTTCAGTCGCGTTCTGACGATCGCTGGCGCTGCAGCCGTGGCGTTGGCGCTGGTTGCGAGCACGGCCGATGCCCGCGTCGGCGGCGGCGGCAGCTTCGGCAGCCGCGGCGGGCGCACATTTTCCGCTCCGGCCCCGACCACGACGGCACCGTCGATTTCGCCGATGCAGCGTTCGGTGACGCAGCCTTCGGCGCCGGGCGCGGCCCGCCCGGGTGGCTTCTTCAATCGGCCGGGCGGCCTGTTCGGCGGCGGCCTGTTGGGTGGCCTTGCGGCCGGCTTCCTCGGCGCAGGTCTGTTCGGTCTGTTGTTCGGGAGCGGCCTGTTCGGCGGGCTCGGCGGCTTTGCGTCGATCCTCGGCCTGCTCATCCAGGTCGCCCTCGTCGTCATCGTGGCGCGGCTGATCTGGAGCTGGTGGCAGCGGCGCCAGCAGCAGCCGGCCTTTGCGGGGCCCGGCTACGGGCGGCAACCGATGCTGCGCGACGCCACGTCGAACCTCGGCGGCGGCGGTGCCGGTGCGCCGCATCCCTCCGGACCATCGGATCAGATCGGCATTACCGCGGCCGACTATGACGCGTTCGAGCACCTGCTCAATGAAACGCAGGCCGCGTATGGCAACGAGGATCTCAATGCGCTGCGTGCCCGCGTCGACGCCGGAGATGCTGTCCTACTTCTCCGAAGATCTGGCGCGCAACGCCAGCCGCGGTGTGGTGAACCGCCTGTCCGACGTGAAGCTTCTGCAGGGCGACCTGGCGGAGGCCTGGCGCGAGGGCAATACCGACTACGCCACCGTGGCGATGAAATTCTCGCTCGTCGACCAGATGGTGGAGCGCACGAGCGGCCGCGTGGTCGAAGGCGATGACCATCCGCAGGTCGCCACCGAAGTATGGACGTTCCGGCGCGAGCGCGGCGGCAACTGGCTGCTGTCGGCGATCCAGCAAGCGTAGCAGGCTGCAAGAAATCCGGAATGTCAGGCGTCAGGAAGCATCATTCTTCCTGACGCCTTTTTCCTGAGGATCTGACCGCTGGCGCCCGTATCCCCCTGCGGTCGGCGTCTGGATGATGATCGCTTCGCCGGCTGCGAGCACGGTCGCGTCGCAGCCGGCGAGCTGTTCCACCCGTCCATCTGCTCGCCGCACCGCATTCGCGCCCACCTGGCCGGCCTCGCCGCCGGCGAGCCCGAAGGGGCGAACGCGGCGATGGCCCGACAGGATCGTGCAATCCATCGTCTCGAGGAACCGGATGGTGCGTTTCACGCCGTCGCCGGCGTTCCATTTGCCGCGGCCGCCCGAGCCCGCCCGAACATGGAAATCCTCGAGCACGACCGGATAGCGGAATTCCAGAATTTCAGGATCGGTCAGGCGCGTATTGGTCATGTGGGTGTGCACCGCGTCGGTACCGGGAAAACCGGGCCCGGCCGGCGAGCCGGAGCAGATCGTCTCGTAGTACTGATAGGTGTCGTTGCCGAAATTGAGATTGTTCATGGTGCCCTGGGCGGCCGCGAGTGCGCCGAGCGCGCCGAACAGGCAGTTGGTCACCGCCTGCGAGGTCTCGACATTGCCGGCCACCACCGCGGCCGGATATTCGGGCGACAGCAGCGAGCGCTTCGGAATGATGATGTTGATCGGCCGCAGGCAGCCGGCGTTCATCGGAATGTCGTCGTCGACCATCACGCGAAAAACGTAGAGCACGGCCGCGCGCGCTACCGGTTCCGGCGCGTTGAAGTTGGTCGGCTGCTGCGGCGACGTGCCGGTGAAATCGACGGTGGCTTCGCGTTTCTGCCGGTCGACCGTGATCTTCACCTTGATCACGGTACCCTGGTCCATCTCGTAGGAGAACGCCGAATCGTGCAGCGCGTCGATCACGCGCCGCACGCTTTCGGCCGCGTTGTCCTGCACGTGTTGCATATAGGCGTGGACCACCGGAAGCGTGAATTGCTCGACCATGCGGCGCAACTCCTGCGCGCCTTTCGCGTTGGCGGCGATCTGCGCCTTGAGGTCGTTGATGTTCTGCACCGGATTGCGCGCCGGATATTTGGCACCGGTGAGGAGCTCTTGGAGCTCCGTCTCGCGGAAGCGCCCGCCCTCGACCAGTTTGAAGTTGTCGATGTAGACGCCTTCCTCGGTGATCGTGGTCGCATTCGGCGACATCGAGCCGGGCGAGATACCGCCGACATCGGCGTGATGGCCGCGGCTCGCGACCCAGAACAGGATCTCGCGCGCGCCGTCGTCGAACACCGGCGTGCACACCGTGATGTCGGGCAGATGGGTGCCGCCGTTGTAGGGCGCGTTGATCGCATAAACGTCGCCCGGCGCGATTGAACCCTTGTTCTCGCGGATGATGGTCTCGACTGCCCGGTCCATGGACCCGAGATGCACCGGCATGTGAGGGGCGTTGGCCACCAGCGTGCCGTCGGCGGCGAAGACCGCACAGGAGAAGTCGAGGCGCTCCTTGATGTTGACCGAGTAGGCAGTGTTCTGCAGTGACACCCCCATCTGCTCGGCAATCGACATGAACAGGTTGTTGAACACTTCGAGCATGACCGGATCGGCATCAGTGCCGATCGCGTGCGTGCGCGCGATCGGCGAGATCCGCTCGAGCACGAGGTGGTTCTGGGGAGTGATCTCGGCGCGCCAGCCGGCTTCGACCACGATGGTCTGATGCGGTTCGATGATGATCGCGGAGCCATCGACGCGATGGCCGGGCATGAGTTGGTCGCGGGTGAACACGCCGGCATCGTGCCAGGCGCCGCCGGAATAGAACCGTATTTGGCGCGCCGGCGCAGGCAAAGGCGCCGCGGTCGTCGCGTGCGTCGGCTCGGCGAATGTCGCGCCGCCGCCGATCGCCTCGACCGAGACAGCCTCAACCACCAGCGATTTGGTTGCATCGACAAAGCCGAACCGCGCCCTGTGGGCGCGCTCGAACGCGATCTTCATGGTTGCAAGGGGACCCGCCTCGACCACCAGCGGCGTATCGGTGCCGGCGTAGCGGATGTGAGCGCGCACCTGCACCGTAATCTCTTGCTCGCTCACGCCCTGCCGCACCAGCTCGCGCTTGGCATCCGCGCCGAGTTTGGCGCCGCTCGCCGCAATGGCTTGGCGCGCCGGTTCGCCGAAATCCTGCTCCAGCGCCTGCTCGCGCGTCGCGCGGATGTTCGCAAGCCCCATCCCGTAGGCCGACAGCAGCGATGAGAACGGGTGGATCAGCACCTTGGTCATGCCGAGCGCGTCCGCCACCAGGCATGCATGCTGGCCGCCCGCGCCGCCGAAACAGTTGAGCGTGTAGCGGGTCACGTCATAGCCGCGCTGCACGGAGATCTTCTTGATCGCGTTCGCCATGTTCTCGACCGCAATCTTGATGAAGCCGTCGGCGACCGCTTCGGGCGTGCGGCTAACACCGACCTCGCGTGCCAGCTCGGCAAACGCCGCGCGCACCGCATCGCCATCGAGCGGCAGGTTCTGCCGCGGGCCGAAAATCTTTGGAAAAAAATCCGGCAGCAGTTTCCCGACCATGACGTTGGCGTCGGTGACCGCTAGCGGCCCGCCGCGGCGGTAGCATCTCGGTCCCGGGTTGGCGCCGGCGCTGGCAGGCCCGACCCGAAAGCGCGCACCGTCGAAATGCAGGATCGAGCCGCCGCCGGCGGCGACCGTGTGGATCAGCATCATCGGGGCGCGCATGCGCACGCCGGCGACTTCGGTTTCGAACGCGCGCTCGTATTCGCCGTCGAAATGCGACACGTCGGTCGAGGTGCCGCCCATGTCGAACCCGATCAGGTGCTCGAAGCCCGCTGCGCGGCCGGTCTCCGCCATCCCGACCACGCCGCCCGCCGGTCCGGACAGGATCGCATCCTTGCCCTGGAACAGGTCAGCCGCCGTTAGCCCGCCGGAGGACATCATGAACATGAGGCGGGGCGATTGTTGTTGGGACGAGGTCTCGCCGCTGGCCGCAGCGCGCTCCCCTCCCCTCTGTGGGGAGGGAGAACCCAACTCCTCCGCCACCTGCGCCACATAACGGCGCAGGATCGGCGACAGATACGCATCGACCACGGTGGTGTCGCCGCGGCCGACCAGCTTGATCAGCGGCGAGACCTCGTGGCTCACCGAGACTTGGGTGAACCCGAGCTCGCGCGCCAGCGCGGCGACGCGCGCTTCGTGCGCCGGGAACCGATAGGCGTGCATGAAGACGATCGCGACCGCCGTGATGCCGTCGGCGAGTGCGCTTTCAAGGTCGGGGCGGATCGCATCGAGGTCGGGTGCTCGCTCGACCGTCCCATCGGCGCGCACGCGCTCGGCCACTTCCACCACCCGCTCGAACAGCACCTGCGGCTTGATGATGTGGCGGGCAAAGATCTTTGGTCGCGCCTGGTATCCTATTTTGAGCGCATCGCGAAAACCGCGGGTGGTCACCAGCAGCGTGCGCGCGCCCTTGCGCTCAAGCAATGCGTTGGTGGCGACCGTGGTGCCCATCTTGATCGAGCCGATGCGCCCGTAGGGGATCGGCGTGCCGGCCGCGAGGCCAAGCAGGTCGCGGATCCCCTGTACGGCGGCATCGCGATAGGCCTCGGGCTGTTCTGACAGCAGCTTGTGCGCAATCAGCGAACCGTCCGGCGTCCGGCCGATCACGTCGGTGAACGTGCCGCCGCGATCGATCCAGAAATCCCAGACACCGGTGTCCATGTGCGCTCCGACCGGAAGGTTTAGCGTGCCGACCGACGAGCGCCAATGGACACGACAAGACTGCCGCTTCTATTGCGTAGCACGCACGGTTCGCCACAATGGCGACGGTGTCGGCGCATGCGGCCGTCACGATCACGGAGGGCTCCATGCGCTTTGTTCCGGTGACCGCGCTCGCCGTCTGCTTGTTCGCTGCCGCTGCCTGGGCCGGTGATCCGGTCGGCAGCTATGATGTGAGCGGCAGCAATCCCGGCGGCGGCGGTTCCTACAGCGGCACGGCCAGGGTCGAGAAGACCGGCGAGACCTACAAGGTCACCTGGGATGTTGGTGGCACGCGCTTCGTCGGTACCGGCCTTGGCGATTCGCGCTTCCTCGGAGTGAGCTATCGGACCGGCAACAACACCGGCCTTGCGCTCTACGCGCCCACGGACAGCGGCTGGGAAGGGGTCTGGACCTATGCGGACGGCACCCGGCTCGGCAAGGAAAAATGGACGCGGCGCTAGTGCCGCCGATTTGAAGTTCCTGCACCAGCTGCGGCAATGTCGTTCAGGAACTTCAAATCGAGAAGCGGCGCTAGAATCATGTACTTGCTAGTGCCCGTTTGTTTCCGAAGTTCGTGTCAGAGGATGCCGGCATGGATCACGAACTTCGGAAACCGGGCACTAGCCACCGGGACGGACCATCGTCGCGTGCGCGCGTTCCCGGTCGGCGCCAGACGCGGGCAACGCCCAACATGATGCGCACGTGTCTCGACCGCCTCTATCTGTTCGCCGGCTTCGCGGCCGGCGGTTTCATGATTCTGATCTTCGTGCTGATGATGCTGCTGTCCGCCGGCCGGCCGCTTGGCTTCAACGTTCCGGCCGGCGACGACATCGTGGCCTGGTGCATGGCGGCGATGTCGTTCCTCGGGCTCGCCCACACGTTCCGGTCCGGCGAGATGATTCGAGTCGGGTTGTTGATCGATCTCATGGGCGGGCGTCCACGACGCGTCCTCGAAATCGCTGCGCTCGTGATCGGATGCGGCTTCATAGCATTCTTTGCCTGGTACGCGGTGCAGATGACGCTCGACAGCTTTCGATTCCAGGACCGCGCCCAAGGCGTGCTTCCGGTCCCGCTGTGGATTCCGCAGCTCGGCTATGCGGCCGGCCTCGTGATCCTGCTGATCGCATTCGTGGACGAGCTCGCCCATGTGCTCGGCGGTGGCGCGCCGCGCTACGAAAAACCGAAGCCGCAGACCGCCGAAGAGGTGATCGAGCAGGCGATCCAAAGCGGGGTGTGAGTTGTTGTTGGCCGTCACATGATCGAGCTGTTGCAGATCTCACTTCTCCTGCTCGCGTTGCTCACCGTGCTGCTGGCCGGCGGGGTGTGGATCGCGATTGCGTTGATGGCTTGCGGCTATGTCGGCATGCAGTTCGTCGGTGGAAATATTCCGGCCGGCCCGGTGCTCGCGACCACAATCTGGGGCAACAGCGCGTCGTGGACGCTCGCCGCGCTGCCGCTGTTCGTCTGGATGGGGGAGATTCTGTTTCGCACCAAGCTCTCGGATGAAATGTTCCGCGGGCTTGCACCCTGGCTCAATCGCATCCCCGGTCGGCTGATGCACGTCAACGTGCTCGCCTGCGGCATCTTCGGGTCGGTGTCCGGGTCATCGGCGGCGACCTGCGCCACCGTGGCCAAGATCGCGCTGCCGGAGCTCAAGAAGCGCGGCTACGACGAGATGGTGTCGCTCGGATCGCTCGCCGGCGCCGGCACCCTCGGCATTCTGATTCCGCCGTCGATCATGATGGTGATCTACGCGGTCGCCGCCAACGTCTCGATCATCCAGGTGTTCCTGGCCGGCTTCCTGCCCGGGCTCCTGGTGATGCTGCTTTACTCCGGCTACATCGCGCTGTGGTCGCTCGCCAATCCAGCGAAGACGCCGCCGCCCGACCCCCCGCTGCCGTTGCACGCCAAGCTCAAGGAGTCAGCGAAGCTGATCCCGACGTTTCTTCTGATTCTGCTGGTCTTCCTCTCGCTGCTGCTCGGATGGGCAACCGCGACCGAATGCGCCGCCTGGGGTGTGCTGGGGTCGCTGGCGATTGCCTGGTGGCACAGCATGCTGAGCTGGGAAGCGTTCTGGCAGAGCGTGATGGGCGCGACCCGCGTCACCTGCATGATCATGCTCATTCTCGCCGGCGCGTCCTACATGTCGACCTCGATGGCCTATACGGGTATCCCGCAGGCATTGGCAGCCTGGGTCGGCAGCTTCAATCTGAGCCCGTATGCGCTGATCGCGGCGCTCACCGCCATGTACATCGTACTCGGCACCGCCCTCGACGGCATTTCCATGATCGTGCTCACCACCGCGGTGGTGATCCCGATGATCAGGCAGGCCGGCTTCGACCTGGTCTGGTTCGGCATCTTCGTCGTACTGGTGGTCGAGATGGCGGAGGTGTCGCCGCCGGTCGGCTTCAACCTGTTCGTGCTGCAGACCATGAGCGGCAAGGATTCCAACACGGTCGCGCGCGCCTCGCTGCCGTTCTTCTGTCTGCTGGTGCTGGCGGTCGCCATCATCACCGTGTTTCCCGACATCGTCATGGTGGTGCCGCGCATGGCTTTTCCGGGGTAGACTGAGGGGAACAAGGGGGCCAACCCTACGGAGGGGATCATGAGTCTTCGTTCCATCATTGCGGCATTCATCGCGCTCGCCGGCATGGCAAGCGCCAACGCCCAGCAGGTCCGCTGGAACCTGCCCTCGGCCTATCCGATCGATAATTTCCACAGCGAAAACCTGGTTGCGTTCGGTAATGATGTTGCGACTGCGACCGGCGGCAAGCTGCAGGTCACCGCCTATACGGGCGCGTCGCTGTTCAAGGCGCCGGAGATCAAGCGCGCGGTGCAGACCGGGCAAGCGCAGGCCGGCGAAATTCTGATCTCACTGCACGAGAACGACGACCCGTTGTTCGGGATCGACGTGGTTCCGTTCCTCGCGACGAGCATCGATGACGCGCGCAAACTGTGGAAGGCGTCACGGCCGGCGATCGAAAAGAAGCTGGCGTCGCAGGGGCTGATCGTGCTGTTTGCCGTGCCGTGGCCGCCGCAGGGAATTTTCGTGAAGAAGGAGCTCAACAGCATCGACGATCTCAAGGGCGCCAAGTGGCGCGCCTACAATCCCGGGACCGCACGCATTGCCGAACTGGTCGGCGCCCAGCCGGTCACAATCCAGGCGGCAGAGCTGCCGCAGGCGCTCGCTACCGGCGTCGTCAACGCGTTCATGACATCGTCGGCGACCGGCTACGACAGCAAGGCGTGGGAGACGATGTCACATTACTACGATACGCAGGCGTGGCTTCCGAAGAATATCACGATCGCCAACAAGGCCGCCTTCAACAAACTCGACAAGACGACCCAGGAAGCGGTGCTCAAGGCTGCCGCCAAGGCGGAGGAGCGCGGCTGGCAGATGTCGCAGGACAAGAACGCCTGGTACCTCGGTCAGCTCAAATCGCACGGCATGAAAGTTCAGCCCCCGGGCGACACGCTCAAGGCCGGCCTCAAATCGGTGGGCGACCAGCTCACCGCCGACTGGCTCAAGCGCGCCGGTCCCGACGGCCAGGCGGTGATCGATGCGTATAAGAAAATGTGACGTATCGGGCTGTCCAGATAGACGAACGCAGACGCGACTGACCGCGCAGACGCTTTTAGGCGCAAGCCAGGCTCACGCCGCCAGCATCTTCTGCACTTCGTTGACGAGTTCGCGCAGGTGAAATGGCTTTGACAAAACCTTGGCTTGCCGGGGTGCGGTCGAATCCGGGTTGAGGGCGACCGCCGCAAAGCCGGTGATGAACATGATCTTGATGTCGGGGTCGAGCTCGGCGGCCCGGCGCGCGAGCTCGATGCCATCCATCTCCGGCATCACGATGTCGGTAAGGAGTAACTCGAAAGGCTCCTCGCGTAGCCGCTGATAGGCCGACAGCCCGTTGTCGTAGGAAATCACGTCGAAGCCGGCGTTCTGCAGCGCTTTGAGCAGAAAGCGCCGCATGTCGGTGTCGTCTTCAGCGAGTAGAATCTTCGTCATGACACGACCCGTCCGGCCCAGTTACGCGATACCACGGAGCCACGGCCGCGCCTCACCCCGTCCTTCTCCCATAAGCCGGATTGGCGGTAAACACGGGGTGAACCGCACCGTGTTGGCACCACGAAGCCTTGCTTCGAACAATGTCATGCCTAAGACCTGGTAAAGTGCTATGAAGCACGTGCCGGGGTGGCACCACCAAGCCTGCGTCCTCGACTTTCAAATGACTGTAGCCCACGACGAACTCGATCCGCCGTTTGAAATCCTCGAACCCTGCGACTGGCGCGGCGCGATTGTGTTCAACTCGCCGCACAGTGGCAGCGTATATCCGCGCGCCTTCCTGGCCCATGCCCAGCTCGATCTCACAACCCTGCGGCGCTCGGAGGATTTGTTCGTCGACGAGCTGTTCGCCGGGGTGGTGGCGCGCGGCTTCCCGCTCATGCGCGCGCATTTCCCGCGCTGCTATGTTGACGTGAACCGCGAGCCCTACGAGCTCGACCCGCGCATGTTCGACGGCCGGCTGCCGTCGTTCGCCAATACGCGCTCGATGCGGGTCGCTGGCGGGCTCGGAACCGTGGCGCGGGTCGTCGGCGACGCCCACGAGATCTACGACCAGCGTATTCCGGTCGATGATGCCCTGGCGCGCATCGAGGGCCTTTACAAGCCCTACCACCGGGCCTTGCGCCGGTTGCTCACCGGCCTGCATCGCGACTTCGGCGCCGCCGTCCTGATCGACTGCCATTCGATGCCGTCCGTGGCGGGAAGCAAGGATGATCGACCGCGAGCCGATTTCGTCCTCGGCGATCGCTACGGCACAAGCTGTGTTCCGGCGATCGCGGAGACCATCGAGACCACCCTGGCCGGCTCCGGCTACTCGGTGAGCCGCAACAAGCCCTACGCGGGCGGCTTCATCACCGAGCACTACGGCAACCCCTCGGTCGGGATCCATGCAATCCAGCTCGAGGTCAACCGTGCCCTCTACATGGACGAGCGTCGCTACGAGCGATCGGAAAACTTCGCGCGCCTGGCGGCGCATCTGGTGATGCTGGCGGACCGAGTCGCTGCCATACCGTTAGAAGAGATCCGCCCCTATCGGGCGGCTGCCGAATAAAAAGGATTGACGGCGCGCGCGCAGGCGACGACGACCTCAGCGCGCCAGAAAAAAGGGCCGCTCGCGGATGCAAGCGGCCCAAGTCTAGGGAGGAAACGCCCAAGGAGGGCGGCAGTAACACGGCGAAGCGCGTTACCGCACTGCAATAATCTGCCACCGCGTCGCACAAAAAGCAAGGGGTAATTCCCACTTAACCCCAGCTGTGATGCGGGTCGCAAATACCTCATAAACGGGGCTCATACGGTCGATTTTGGAACGCCTACCCGCGCAGCTGCCATTCGCCCAGGACGGCCAAATCCAGAAACCGCGCCGGAATCATGGGTTTGCGAGCGCCCACTCGACGAGCGCAGTTCGCTGCAAGGAATTGACGAGCTTCGGGATCGGGATACTTGCCCATGACAGCGGTCGATTTTGCAGCGTTCGTCGACGAGCTCGCGGATGTCTCCGGCGATGCGATCCTGCCCTTCTTCCGCACCTCGCTGAGTGTCGAGAACAAAGCCGGTAGCGCAGGCTTCGACCCAGTCACCGCCGCCGACCGGGCCGCCGAAGCGGCGATGCGCGCCCTCATCCGTCGTACATTTCCCAACCACGGCATCGTTGGTGAGGAATTCAGCCACGAGCGACCGGATGCCGAATATGTCTGGGTCCTCGATCCGATCGACGGCACCAAATCCTTCATCTGCGGCATGCCCGCCTGGGGCACGCTGATCGGCCTCACGCGGGCGGGCGAGCCGGTGTACGGCCTGATGCATCAGCCGTTCGTCGGCGAGCGCTTCAGCGGAGATGGGGTAAGCGCGCGCTATCGCGGACCGGCGGGCGCGCGTGCCCTGGTCACCAGGCCATGCGCGAGTCTGGCTGAGGCCGTGCTGTTCACCACCAGTCCGCTCCTGATGAATGCCGCCGACCGGGCGGCCTTCCGCAAGGTCGAAGACAAGGTCCGGCTCTCCCGCTATGGCGGGGACTGTTATGCCTATTGCCTGGTCGCCGCAGGTCACATCGACATGGTGATCGAGACCGAGATCAAGCCGCATGATATCGCGGCCCTGATCCCGATCATCACCGGCGCCGGCGGCGTGATCACCACATGGGAAGGCGCCGGTGCGGAAAAAGGTGGCCGCGTCATCGCGGCCGGGGACCGACGCGTGCATGCGGCGGCGATGGCGCGGCTCGCAGGCTGATGGTCACGTTCATGTTCGCGCCGAGCCCTCGTCCACAGGGCAAGCCTTTTCCTGAAGATGCCCTAATACGCCGGCGTGCCCGGCACGAATGCGTCGAACGCCGCCCAGAACTGTAGCCGATAGCTGTCCTGCTCCATCATGAGCTCGTGGCGGGCGCCGGAGACCACGAGATGCGAGCCCGCGCGCAGATGGATGGCAAACTCCTCGGTCGCCTTGGTCGAGGTAATCTGGTCGCGACCTGCGGCGAGCACGAGTATCGGCTGGCGAATATGCGCCGGATAGGTCGGGTGCGCGAACTCCGACATGGCCCGCAGCGCGGCGTCGGCCCAGGCGATGGTCGGAGAGCCAAGCCCGAGCGACCGCTCAGCCTCGATCACCGAGGCAGCACGGGTGTAACGCACCGGGTCGGACGTGACGACATTTCCAGCGAACGGTTGCAGGGCCCCGATCGCAGGACTGCCGCCAGGCACGTAAAGCGAGCCGAATCCCAGGGTGTGCAGTGTGCGCGCCACCGGCCTGGCGAGTCCGAGCAGCGGCGACTGCGCCAGATGAAGCATCGGCGACGACAGCACCATCCGATCGAACCAGCGCAGGCCGCGATGCGCCGCGCGGATCAGGACAGTGGCGCCGGCCGAATGGGCGATCCCAAAATGCGGCGGCGGGCAGTCGGGCAGCACGACCTGTTGCATGAAGGTCGCGAGATCGGTGTCGTATTCCGAAAAACTGTCGACGTGTCCCTTGAACGGATCGCGTAGCGCACGTTCCGAGAAGCCCTGCCCGCGCCAGTCGAGGGTCGCGACCGCAAAGCCGCGCGCACGCAGATCCCGCACCATTTCAAAGTATTTTTCGATGTATTCGGTGCGCCCCTGGAACAGGCAAACCGTGCCCTTGCGTCCCGGCGGCGGCGGCCAGCGCGCAGCTCGCAGCGTAACGCCGTCAGGCGTTTTGAGCATGGCCAGCGTTGCCCCTTCGGGCACCGGATTGGCCGGAATAGAAACAAGTTTCACGGTCGGGATTTCAGATATCAGGAGATCGCGAGATCAGGACGTGGGCGCATCTCATAGCACGTCCTGACACCTGTCTCCTGACCCTGGAATCCGGCCCCTTGCAAGTCGCCGCGTGCATTCCCACCTCACTGCTGCGCAGGCCTAATGGCTGCGCAACCCCAAGTGGTCCGGCCCTATGGCGGACCGACCGCATGTCGCTCAACCCGAAGGAGGATATGCCATGCGCACGTTCGATCTAGCTCCACTCTACCGTTCAACCGTCGGTTTTGACCGGCTGTTTTCCATGCTCGACAATGTCGCCGGATTCGACGGCGGCACGCCGGGTTACCCGCCCTACAATATTGAGCGCACCGGCGAGAATGCCTATCGCATCTCCGTCGCCGTCGCCGGATTTTCCGAACCCGAACTCAACATCGAGGTGAAGGAAGATACGCTGACGATCCGCGGCGAGAAGCAGGCCAAAACCGAGGACAGCAAGAACGAAGTGCTCCACCAGGGCATTGCGGCGCGAGCTTTCGAGCGCGTGTTCCAACTTGCTGAACACGTCGAGGTCAGAGGCGCTTCGCTTGAAAACGGCCTCCTGCACGTCGACCTCGTACGTGAGGTTCCCGAAGCCAAGAAGCCGCGCCAGATTGCCATCGGCAACGGCAAAGCCAAGGTGATCGACGCCAAGGCAGCCTGATCAGGCGATCCCATCAGGTCCGTTTTGATCGGCACATACCGGCGCCCCGGAATTTCCGGGGCGCTTTTTGTTTGTGCACAGTCGTTCAGTTCATTCCAACGGCGCGACCGGCACCATCTGAATCGCGGTCTTCTCGCCCGTGGACTGCGCATCGGCGCGCACTGGCGTACTTACCCGTGAGCCGACCGGAGCTGGAATCGATTTGCCGGGAATCGCTGCAGCTGCAGCGGCCGCCGCAGCGTCTGGCGGGAGCGCTGACGGAGCCGACGCTGACGGCGCGGGCGATGTTGGTGTGACGCTCGCAGACTGCGTTGGGGCAGCTTGCTGCGCGTCTTTACCAGGCTCGGTCGGCGATGCCGGCCGCACCTTCGGCAATGGCGCGTGGGCGGTTGCAACCGCCGACCGCTGCGCCGGAGCCGATGCGCTGCCGCGTCCCGGGCGCGGAAACAGCGGCTCATCCAGGACCGGTTCGAAATCGCTTGGTACGCCCGCCCGTGCGATGGCGGCCGGCGGCCGCGGCGGCACATAACCGCCAAAGCGCCGATCATAGGGTGAGTAGGCGGGTGCCATATCGGCCACATCGCGCACCTGGACCACCGCGCCGGTGCGCGCATCAACAACAACGCGCTTTTCGAGTTGGCCTGCATCGCGCGCACGCAGCACATAGACGCGACCGCGCAGCACAGGTCTGGTCAGTGCTTCAAGGCCCATCGAACGCACGCTGGTGAGGACCTCGTGGGGCGGCAGCACGGCGCCGCTCTGTGCATGCGGCGGCGAGTCGACCCGCGGCAGCGATTGAGCCGAGAGCGGCGACGCGAAACTCAGCGCAAGCGCGAACCCTGCGTAAGCGGCTTTCACGGGCGAATCTCCATTGGGAACCCCACGTCCCGACGCAGTCGCATTCTGCACGCGGCGCCAAGGCGGCCTGATGGTCCGATTCGGGCAGAGCTTGGACAATCTGGGGATTTCCTGGCGCCGAATTACCTACCGAAGATTGCTTACTCCGCTACGGCAGCCACAAACCGGTCGATGTCTCGCGCTTGGGTCGAGAACGATGTGACGAGGCGCACCAGAACGTCGTCCGCTCGACTGAACGCACTCGAGGGCGCTCCCCGGCGGCGCATCGCGTAGTAGCTCGCCCCGGCGGCCTGGAGTTTTTTGTGCAGCTCAGCCGGCAGCACGACAAATATGAGATTGGCTTCGACCGGCCACACCGGCTGCAGACCCCTATTGGCGAGCCCTTGGGCGAGCCGATCCGCCATCTCGTTCGCGTGCCTCGCCAGCTTGAGCCAAAGACTATCGGCCAGGAAGGCCTCGAATTGGGCGGCCACGAATCGATGCTTGGAGATCAGATGACCGCCGCGCTTGCGCCGCTCGCCCATGGCGGCAGCCTGCGCGGGATCAAAAAAGATCACTGCTTCCGCCGCGATGGCCCCGCCCTTGGTGGCGCCGAACGCGAGCACGTCGACGCCGGCTTTCCAAGTCGCCTGTGCCGGGCTCACCCCGAGGCGTGCAACCGCGTTCGCAAACCGTGCCCCGTCCATTTGCACCTTGAGACCGCGCGCATGCGCGGCCTCGGACAAGTGCGCAACGTCCTCGACCCGGTAGACGGTGCCGGCCTCGGTCGCCTGCGTGAGCGACAGTACCGCCGGGCTCACGTGATGCGGCCCGCCCCATTCCGGCCCGTCGAGGGCCGCCGCGAGCGTGCTGGTCGTGATGCGACCCGCCTCCCCCGATAGCCCGACGAGCTTCAGCCCACCGCCAAAAAATTCCGGGGCACCGCATTCGCTGGTCATGATGTGCGCGTCGGTATGGCACAGCACCGCGCCCCATGGCGGCGCGCAATGGGCCAGCGCGAGCGAATTGGCTGCGGTCCCGGTCGCGACCATGAAGGCTGCGACCTCGCGCTCGAACAGGTCGGAGAACATTTTCTCCACCCGCCGGGTCACGGCGTCACCGCCATAGCCGAGCGCAAAGCCATCATTCACCCGGCCGATGGCATCGAGGATCGCCGGCGCGATGCCGGCCGCATTGTCACTCGCGAAATTCATGCGTGACCCATTGAATCCTGGCTCGGACAATCCACGTGCAAGGTTTGAAAGCATCTATTGCATTGCGGAAATCGGCCGCACCCGCAATACTGGAAAAGCGACGGCGCCATTTCGTTGGGCGGCAAGCACAAGCGCACGTTTGTTGTGCATCAAGATGGGTGATTTTGAAAAATTTGGCGTGGCTCAATCTTGTATCCGTGGCAGAATTTTGGCATCTTGGGTAGGACAGCAATACTGTCTCACTTTGCCAGCCGCGTCCAGCCCGTGTGCGGGCCTGTCCGACCACGATGCAGCGCAGCGGACGTTGGTGCAGAGCCCGGAAGGCTGCGCGGCGAGCTGGCGGGCGGCGAGAACGCCGCCGCAACGGCTCCGGTTGCGCGCCAACCGGCAGGGGAACTCGGGTTGGCCCGAGTTCTGCACCTCAAGGTTACCGTAAACCGGCTCAACCCGTTTGCGGCAGATGACGGAACTGGGTGACGAGAAGCGTCCCTGGTGGAGGGCATGATGGTTGCACGGCTCACAGATACGGCTACTCCGGGCTCTGGCCCGGTGCGCGGCCTCTATGATCCGGCACTCGACAAGGACTCCTGCGGCGTCGGTTTCATCGCCAACATCAAGGGCCGCAAATCCCATCAGATCGTGCAGGATGCGCTCACGATCCTGCTGAACCTCGAGCATCGCGGCGCCGTCGGCGCCGATCCACGTGCCGGCGACGGCGCCGGCATCCTGGTGCAAATTCCGCACAAGTTTTTCGCCAAGAAGCTGGGGAAGCTCGGCATGGCCTGTCCGCCGCCCGGCGAGTACGCGGTTGGCGCGCTGTTCCTGCCGCGTGACAACGGCCTGCGCCAGGAGATCATGAACATCTATGCGAAAGAGGCCGCCAAGGAGGGAATGCGTATCATCGGCTGGCGCGACGTGCCGACCGATAACTCGACGCTCGGCTGGTCGGTGAAGCCGACCGAACCGGTGCACAAGCAGATCTTCCTCGCGCGCCCTCAGCATATCCAGTCGGAGACCGATTTCGAGCGCCGGCTCTACATCCTGCGCAAGGTGATCTCAGGGATTCTCTACGAGCGCCACGAGCGCGGTCTCACCGGCTATTATCAGGTCTCGATGTCGTGCCGCACCGTGATCTACAAGGGGATGTTCCTCGCCGATCAGCTGCCCACCTATTATCCCGACCTGCACGATCCCGACTTCGAGAGCGCGCTCGCACTCGTGCACCAGCGGTTCTCGACCAACACGTTCCCGACCTGGTCGCTCGCGCATCCTTACCGCATGGTCGCGCACAACGGCGAGATCAACACGCTGCGCGGCAACCGCAACTGGATGGCGGCACGCCAGGCATCGGTGTCCTCGGCCGCCTATGGCGACGACATCAGCAAGCTGTGGCCGATCTCGTACGAGGGACAGTCCGACACCGCCTGCTTCGACAATGCACTCGAATTCCTGGTGCAAGGCGGCTACCCGCTCGCGCACGCCGTGATGATGATGATTCCGGAGGCCTGGGCCGGCAATCCGCTGATGGACGAGGAACGTCGCGCTTTCTACGAATACAACGCCGCGCTGATGGAGCCGTGGGACGGACCGGCGGCGATCGCGTTCACCGACGGTCGCCAGATCGGCGCGACGCTTGACCGCAACGGCCTGCGCCCAGCGCGCTATCTCGTCACCCGCGACGACCGCATCGTCATGGCGTCCGAGATGGGCGTGCTGCCGATCGCCGAAAAGGACATTATCACCAAGTGGCGGTTGCAGCCCGGCAAGATGCTGCTGGTCGATCTGGAGCAGGGCCGGCTCATTCCCGACGAGGAGATCAAGGCCGAGCTCGCGCGCAGCCACCCCTACCGCGAATGGCTGCAGCGCACCCAGATCGTGCTTGAGGACTTGCCGGCGGCGCCGAGCAGTCCGGCGATTTCCAACATCGCGCTGTTGGAGCGCCAGCAAACCTTCGGCTACACCGAGGAAGACCTCAAGATCCTGATGTCGCCCATGGCCTCGACCGGCGAAGAAGCCGTCGGCTCCATGGGCAACGACACGCCGATCTCGGCGCTCTCCGACAAGCCGAAACTGTTGTTCACCTACTTCAAGCAGAACTTCGCCCAGGTGACGAACCCGCCGATCGACCCGATCCGCGAAGAGCTCGTCATGAGCCTGGTCTCGATCATCGGGCCGCGGCCGAACCTGTTCGATCTCGAGGGGCCCTCACACACCAAGCGGCTGGAAGTGCGCCAGCCGATCCTGACCAACGCCGACCTCGAAAAGATCCGCTCGATTTCGCAGGTCAGCGACTCGCATTTCAAATCGCTCACCCTCGATACGACCTGGTTCGCCGATCATGGTCCCGACGGCATGGCGTCCGCGCTCGAGGCGCTCTGCCGACAGGCCGAGCAGGCGGTCAATGACGGCATCAACATCATCATCCTGTCCGACCGGGCGGCCGGCTCGGACCGGATTCCGATTCCATCCCTGCTCGCGTGTGCGGCCGTGCACCACCACCTGATCCGCAAGGGTCTGCGCACCTCGGTCGGTCTCGTGGTCGAATCTGGGCGAGCCGCGCGAAGTGCACCACTTCGCATGCCTCGCGGGCTACGGTGCCGAAGCGATCAACCCCTACCTCGCGTTCGAGACGCTGATCGCCATCAAGGATGACCTGCCGCAGAAGCTCGAGGATAAGGAAATTCTCAAGCGCTACATCAAGTCCATCGACAAAGGCCTCCTCAAGGTGATGTCGAAGATGGGCATCTCCACCTATCAGTCCTATTGCGGCGCCCAGATTTTCGACGCCGTCGGGCTGAGCTCGGATTTTGTCGCGAACTACTTCACCGGCACCGCCACCCGCATCGAGGGCGCCGGGCTTGCCGAGGTTGCCGAAGAGGCCGTGCGGCGACACCGCGTCGCCTTCGGCGACTCGCCGGTTTATCGTGAGATGCTGGCCGTCGGCGGCGAGTATGCCTATCGGGTGCGCGGCGAGGACCATGCCTGGACTGCCGAGACTGTCGGCACCCTGCAGCACGCCGTGCGCGGGAATTCCTACGAGCGTTACCGTGCGTTCGCGAAGATCGTGAACGATCAGTCCGAACGCCTGCTGACAATCCGCGGTCTGTTCCGCCTGAAGTCGGTCGAGGAAGACGGCCGCACGCCGGTTCCGTTGGACGAGGTCGAGCCGGCCAAGAACATCGTGAAGCGTTTTGCGACTGGTGCCATGTCGTTCGGGTCGATCTCGCGCGAGGCGCACACGACGCTGGCTATCGCCATGAACCGCATCGGCGGCAAGTCCAACACCGGCGAGGGCGGCGAGGAAACGGATCGCTTCAAGCCGCTGCCGAACGGCGATTCGATGCGTTCGGCCATCAAGCAAGTCGCCTCCGGTCGCTTTGGCGTCACCGCCGAGTATCTGGTCAACTCGGACATGATGCAGATCAAGATGGCGCAGGGCGCCAAGCCCGGCGAAGGCGGGCAATTGCCCGGGCACAAGGTCGACAAGATTATCGCCAAGGTACGCCACTCGATGCCCGGGGTCGGGCTGATCTCGCCGCCGCCACACCATGACATCTACTCGATCGAAGACCTTGCCCAGCTCATCTTCGATCTCAAGAACGTCAACCCCGACGGCGACGTATCAGTGAAGCTCGTCTCCGAAGTGGGTGTCGGCACGGTCGCGGCCGGCGTCTCCAAGGCGCGGGCCGACCACGTCACCATCGCCGGCTTCGAGGGCGGCACCGGCGCCTCGCCGCTGACCTCGATCAAGCATGCCGGATCGCCGTGGGAGATCGGGCTCGCCGAGACTCACCAGACGCTGGTGGCGAACCGGCTGCGCGGGCGCATCGCCGTGCAGGTCGACGGCGGCATCCGCACCGGCCGCGACGTCGTCGTCGGTGCGCTCCTGGGCGCCGACGGCTTCGGCTTCTCGACCGCGCCGCTGATCGCCGCCGGCTGCATCATGATGCGCAAGTGCCATCTCAATACCTGCCCGGTCGGGGTCGCGACCCAGGACCCGATCCTGCGCAAACGCTTCAAGGGGCAACCCGAGCACATCATCAACTTCTTCTTCTTCGTCGCGGAGGAAGTGCGCGAGCTGATGGCGCAGCTCGGCTATCGCACGTTCAACGAGATGATCGGCCAGATGCAGATGCTCGATCAGCGGCGGGTGATCGCGCACTGGAAGGCCAAGGGCCTCGATTTTTCACGCTTGTTCTACAAGCCCGAGGCGCCGGCCGGTGTCGCCATCTACAACTGCGAGGAGCAGGATCACAAGATCCACGACATCCTCGATCGCCGGCTGATCGCCGACGCGCAGGCGGCGCTCGACCGTGGCGCACCGGTACGCATCGTCACCAAGATTACGAACACCGACCGCGCCGCCGGTGCCATGCTGTCGGGCGAGATCGCCAAGCGCTACGGCCATCGCGGCCTCCCCGACGAGACCATCCACGTGAAGCTCGTTGGCACCGCCGGCCAAAGTTTCGGCGCCTGGCTCGCCAAGGGAATCACGCTCGAACTCGAGGGTGAGGGCAACGATTATGTCGGCAAGGGCCTGTCCGGAGGCCGCATCATCGTGCGCCCGCCTGCCGACACGAGCATCGTCCCGGAGGACTCGATCATCGTCGGCAACACCGTGCTCTACGGCGCGATCAGCGGCGAGTGTTATTTCCGCGGCATTGCGGGCGAACGCTTTGCGGTGAGGAACTCAGGCGCCACCGCCATCGTCGAGGGCGCCGGCGATCACTGCTGCGAATATATGACCGGCGGACTCGTGGTCGTGCTCGGCCGCACCGGCCGTAATTTTGCGGCCGGCATGTCCGGCGGCATCGCCTATGTGCTCGATGAGGACGGCACCTTCCCGACCCTCTGCAATATGTCGATGGTCGAACTCGAACCGGTCCCGGAAGAAGAAGAAGTGAACGCGCGCGAATATCACCACGCCGCCGACCTCGCGACCAACGGCCGCGTCGAAGTGCTCACCGACATGACGCGCTATGACGCTGCACGGCTGCATCTCCTGATCTCGCGCCATGCGCGCTTTGCCGGCTCGCACCGCGCCGCGCATATCCTGGCGCATTGGGATGAGTACCTTCCCAAGTTCCGCAAGGTCATGCCGATCGAGTACCGGCGCGCACTGGCCGAACTGAAGGCGCAGGAAACGCCGCCGAGACTGATGGCTGCCGGGGCGTAATGGGCAAGGTCACCGGGTTTCTCGAGTTCGAGCGCAACGACCGCCACTACGAGCCGGTCGAGGAGCGGATTCGCCATTGGCGCGAATTCGTCCAGCCGCTGCCCGAGAAGGAAACGCGCCAGCAGGCTGCCCGCTGCATGAACTGCGGGATTCCGTATTGTCACACCGGCTGCCCGGTCAACAACCAGATCCCCGATTGGAACGATCTCGTCTACACCGGCGAATGGGAGGAGGCGGCGCGCAACCTGCACTCCACCAACAACTTCCCCGAGGTCACTGGCCGCGTCTGCCCAGCGCCATGCGAAGCCGCCTGCACGCTCAACATCGAGGACATCCCGGTCACAATCAAGACCATCGAATGCGCGATCGCCGACCGGGCGTTTGAGCAGGGTTGGATCAAGCCTGAACCGCCGGCGGTGAAGACCGGCAAGCGGGTCGCGATTGTAGGCTCGGGTCCGGCCGGTCTCGCCTGTGCGCAGCAGCTCGCGCGCGCCGGCCACGACGTGCATGTCTACGAGCGCTGGGCCAAGGCGGGAGGCCTGCTGCGCTACGGGATTCCCGACTTCAAGATGGAGAAGCATCTGATCGACAAAAGAGTCGCACAGATGGAAGCCGAAGGCGTCACCTTCCATTACGGCGCCCATGTCGGAATCGACGTGCCGGTGGCGGAGCTTGACGGCTACGACGCAATCGCGCTCACGGGCGGCGCTGAGGCGCCGCGCGATCTGCCGATTGCGGGGCGCGAGCTCGACGGCATCCACTTCGCCATGGACTTCCTGCCGCAGCAGAACCGCCGCGTGAGCGGCGAGCCCGTTGGTGATGCAGCCCCGATCCTTGCCAAGGACAAACGCGTGATTGTGATCGGCGGCGGCGACACCGGCTCCGACTGCATCGGGACCTCGACCCGGCAGGGCGCGACCTCAGTCACCAATTTCGAGCTGCTGCCGCAGCCACCGTTGAAAGAAAACAAGCTGCTGACCTGGCCGGATTGGCCGCTCAAGCTGCGCACTTCGTCGAGCCACGAGGAAGGCGTGCAGCGCGAGTTCTCGGTGCTCACCACGAAATTCTCCGGCCGCGACGGCAAGGTGGCGAAGCTGCACTGCGTGCAGGTCGACGACAAGATCAAGCCAATTGCCGGCACCGAATTCGAGATCGAGGCCGAACTCGTGCTCCTGGCCATGGGTTTCGTGCATCCGGTACACGAGGGCATGATCAAGGCGCTCGGGGTCGAGCTCGATGCGCGCGGCAACGTCAAGGCCGACACCGACGCCTACCAGACCTCGCAGCCGAAGGTATTCGCGGCCGGCGATATGCGGCGCGGCCAGTCGCTGGTGGTGTGGGCGATCCGCGAAGGCCGCCAGTGCGCGCACGCAATCGACAAGTTCCTGATGGGCGAGACGAGCTTGCCGCGGTGAGTCCATCGCAATACGTCGCCGCGTTACCCTCCCCCTTGTGGGGAGGGTCGATCGCCGAAGCGAAGCGGGTGTTGAGATGCGTTGAGTGCGCGCCGCGCTCCACTTCGACCCCCACCCCGCTCGCTTCGCTCGCGACCCTCCCCACAAGGGGGAGGGTGGCGCCGTGCCCGGCTCGCTTCGCTCGCCGACCCTCCCCGCACGGTTGAGGGTGTTTCCGATTCACATGTCAAAATGGCAAGCCGTAACCCGGATGGAGCGAAGCGAAATCCGGGGACGCCGGGACAGGCCGACCCGCATTCCGCTCCGCTCCATGCGGGCTACAACGAACCCGCCGTGCATTTTCGATTCACATGTCAAATAGCCCGCGCAGCCAACGCTGCGCCGCCCGGAGAAAGCGGGTTCCGGGCCACCCATTGTCCTCTTTTCCGTTTCCCCAAGGGGATGGAGCGCCGAGGCCGGCGAGTAAGGTCAACATATCGTCCGCGCTTTCGACGCGGACCCGCGTTCCGTTGACGGAGGAACACGGCCCGCCTCTCGGCGCTCCACGCGGCTTTGTGAGCTCCAAGGAGCTTTCGGGATCCGCGCAGGAGCGGGCGTCCACCCGGACCCCCTACGCAGTCCCCGCGGGACGACCGTATTATCGTCCCGGCTAATCCCAAGAGCCTCCCGAGTGCCCGGTTACGAGCCGGACCCGCAGGCACCGCATTCCCGCTCCGCTTCAGGACCGTCTCGAGAAACGCCCCTTGGTGAGCCGGAACACAAAAGTACTGAATTTTGCTTTTCGGTCTGTCAATAAATGTTTTTGGCTTGCTCGGAGTTCCGGGCCATCCTTCGAGACGCCCGCGCTGTGCGCAAGATCTTGTAGGATGGGTTGAGCCCCTTGCGAAACCCATCATGTGTCTCAAAGCGATGGGTTTCGCTGCGCTCAACCCATCCTACGGTCCCGCGGACGAACGGCTATAACCAGAATTGGCCAAGCGACCCGCTCGGGCTTGAAGCAGCGGAGCAGCGCGGATAGGCGCCCGCAGCTCCGGCACTAGTCTAGCGCGCGGCCGCCAAATATTCCTCGCGCAGCAAGCGTTTGAAGATCTTGCCGGTGTCCTCGCGCGGCAGCGTATCGCGGAACAGAATCGTCCGTGGAATCTTGAAGCCCGCGAGCTTTGTCGCGAGAAATGCCTGTACTGCTTCCGCCGCGAGCGCGACCTCGCCGGTCGGCTGGATCACCGCGACAAGCGATTGTCCGAACTCCTCGTGCGGAACGCCGAACACCGCGCAATCGCCGACACCGGCCATTGTCATGAGCTGCGCCTCGATTTCGGCCGGGTAGATGTTGACGCCGCCCGACAGAACGAGATCGGTGCGCCGGTCGGTCACGTAGAGATAGCCGTCGGCATCGAGGTACCCGATGTCGCCGACGGTCAGATAGCCCTCATGCTCGATCGCCGCGCGATCCTGCTCGCGGTTGATGTAGGTGAATGGCGGCATCAACGTCTGGCGCGCATAGATTTTACCAATCTCTCCGCGCGGAAGATCGCCGCCCTCGTCGTCAAGTATTCTGATCGAAACGCCGTCGATCGGGCGGCCGGCCGATCCCGGTTTCGCCCGCGCCTCCTTGGCGGAGATTGTGGTGAGATATCCGAGTTCGCTGGCGGCATAGGTTTCGTTGATCACGTCACCCCACCAGTCGATCATGGCGCGCTTGACCGCGGGCGGGCACGGCGCTCCGGTGGTGACCACGAAGCGCAGCGACGACAGATCGTAGCGGCTGCGATCCGCGGCCGGCAAACGCAGCAGACGCACGAACATCGTCGGCACCAGATACGCATCAGTAATCCGGTAGCGCTCAATCGCTGCAAGCGTCTCGAGCGGATCGAAGCGCGGCTCGAGCCGCAGCCATGCCTCACAGCGCGCCGCGAATAACACGTAGGAACATGGAGCACTGTGGTAGAGCGGCGCTGAGATCAGACAGCGCGCGCCCGGAATGATGCCCAGCCCCTGGGCATACATTTGCCCGATACGGCGCGCGGCGTCCGCCTTGTCTGCCTGCGGCATGCGACGAACGCCTTTGGGCTGCCCGGTCGTCCCCGATGTGTAGGCCACCATCCCGCGGAAGTTCTCGGAACGTCTCGCGCAGCGGCTCGGCGCGTGCGACCAGAGAATGCCAATCCGCGCCCGCGCGCGGCGCGTCCGGACCATGGTCCCGCCGCACGTCCGTCGCGCCCTCGTGGTCGAGCGGCGCGACTTCAA
Source organism: uncultured Alphaproteobacteria bacterium (assembly GCA_963833605.1). Taxonomy (GTDB): domain Bacteria; phylum Pseudomonadota; class Alphaproteobacteria; order Rhizobiales; family Xanthobacteraceae; genus JAFAXD01. The sequence goes on along the minus strand of CAWHYZ010000016.1, from coordinate 99,915 downwards.
ACACCGGCAGGTTGGCCGGAACACCAGCGGCAATCGCCGGCAGCAGGTCGCTATGCGCAATCAGAAGTTTGGCGCCGCTGTCGCGCAAGACGTAGCCTGCCTCGGCGGCTTTGAAGTGCCAGTTCAACGGCACGAAATATGCGCCAAGCTGGCGCGCCGCGAGCATGATCTCGACCAGCGCGGGATCATTACGCAACATGAGCGCAAACGTGTCGCCATCCTTGAGGCCGATGCTCGCCAAAAATCCGGCCGCACGCGCAGCCCGCGCCGCCAGATCCTGCGGCGACAATTCATGATTGCCGAAAGACAGTGTTGGAAACATCCGCGCCCTTGAGCTGGCCGCATTCGCGGTCAGAGCAACTTCATTGTTGTTCGGACGATCTTTGGTTACGCCGGCATCTCATAGCCGATCGCAGCCTCGATTTCGAATGTTCGTCGCACCGCCGGGCGCGCCATCATGCGGTCGTGATGGGCCGAGAGGTGCGGAAATTCGCCGGGCGCGAGGTTGAAGGAATTGCGAAACCGCCAGAACAGGCGGAACAGGTGGATGTCGACGATCGAGTAACGCCCGAGCGCCCATTCCCGATCGCCCAGCCGCTGGTCCGCGATGGCGAATACGCCACGGGCATGGTCGATCCCAAGGCGCCTGGCGGGGTGCACTGTCGCGGCGATGAAGGACATCCAGGATACGGCCTGCGCCTGCGCTTCGATATCGTCGGGCAGGAGGCCGACCGTGGGAAATCGTTTTGCAAGATAGAACAGGATCCCGGCGACCTCGGTCAGCGGGCGCTCGTCGATCAACAAGGTCGGCACCTTGCCTTCCGGATTGACCGCCAAATAGGCGGGCGAACGGTTTTCTTTCTTCATCAGCGAAATCGGCCGGCCATCGAACGGCGTGCCGACCTCGTGCAGCGCGATGTGCGGCGCCATCGAACTCGATCCCGGCGTAAAGTAGAATGTGAGCATTGCGGTTTCTCCAATCCGCGCCAGCCGGCCGTGGCGGCCCCCATGCTTGTTCTCGCTATCGGCGGATCCGATCGAGCTCGGTTGGCGATTGCCTCGGAAGGGCAACTGATTGACTTGTTGTCATCCGCCGAATGCCGCTCGGATGGTTCGTCGCGAGATACCTGCGTTTCAAAGGCGGATCACTCCGTCCATGAAGCGCGCGCAGTGGCCGGCGATCTCGACGCGTTCGCCTTTGTCCTCGCACCAGAGTTCGCCGACGCGTTTCGAGATCTGGCGCGCAGCGAGCTTCCTTTTGCCGAGCTTCTTTGCCCAATAGGGCACCAATGTGCAGTGGGCGGAGCCAGTCACCGGATCTTCGTTGATGTTGTGCCGGGGTGCAAAAAAGCGTGACACAAAATCCCAACCGCTACCGGGTGCCCCCGGTGCGGTCGCGATCAGGCCGAGGCAGTCGAGTTCGGCCACCTTGGCAAAATCAGGCGCGAGGGCGGCCACCTCGGCTTCGCTCGCGAACACCGCAAAGCCGTCGCGCGCGGCCAAAACATCGAGCGGCGTGGCGCGCAACGCCGAGACGACATCGCCAAGACCCGGCCGCGGAACCGGCGGGCGCGCCGGAAAGTCCATTGCAAGCTTGTCGCCGCGGCGCGTGACGGTGAGTGCGCCGGATCTGCGGGTTTCGAAACGAACACGCTCGCGCCGTGGCTCAAGAATTTCGAGAATCACATAAGCGGTCGCGAGCGTGGGATGGCCGGCAAGATCGATTTCCGCGACCGGCGTGAACCAACGCAGCTCAAACTCATCGCCACGCGGCACGAAGAACGCAGTCTCGGAGAGATTGTTCTCGGTTGCGATCGACTGCATCGTCGCATCGTCCAGCCACCGCTCAAGTGGGCAAACAGCGGCCGGGTTGCCGCCGAACGGACGGGCGGTGAATGCGTCGACCTGGTAAAGTGGGATATCCACGCCGGTTCTCCTCGAGCAATACTCTCACAGCGGGATTGGCGCCGTATCGCGTGAGAGTGTGTTTCACTCATGAACGGCGGAGCGCGCCTGCAGAATATTGGAGATTTGCGAAGGGTTCAGCCGTTTGCGAGCAAACCGGCAGCCAAGGCCTGGACGTTTGCTGCCTGGTTGACTTCAAAGCGCGCGCAAGATCGCGAGCCTTTCGTCACCGTCCAAAAAAGAAAAAGAACGGGTTGGGCTGCTGGCGATAGTACTGCGACTGGCGCGGGCGCGGATGCGCCGGTGCCTGGGCGGTGCGCACGCGCGGCGCCGTTGCGGCTGGCGTTCCCGGGGCAGCGGTCGCCGTCTTCTGCTGCGCTCCGCCGCTGCTCGCGACCATCGGAGTCATCGGCAGCGTCGTGGTTGCCACCACCGGATCAGCGCCAACCGGCGCCGGTGCGCGGCGCGGCCAAGTAAAGTCGTCGGCACGGCCGGCTGGCGCAGGCGTCGGCTCGCCTTTCACCAGCACGCGGGTCGCGAGAGCGTCCGCGATGGTCTGGCGCGGTGTTGAACTGCCGAGCAGGGAATCGGACTTCGAGGTGTCGACGCTGGCGTTGAGCGGCACCACGGGGCCGGCGAGCGGGCGCGGCGTGCTGGCGCCCGGCTGTGGTGACTGCGTCGCCAGGGGGGCTTGCAGCAGCGGCTCCTCCGGCAGCGGGACCGCCACCAGACCGGTGGGGGTCAGGGCACGCTGGATCTCGCGTTCCACATAGTGCGCAAGCTTGCGTGCTCCCGCCGGAGTGAAATAGACGCCATCGGGCGTGCGCAGCCGGCGGATCTGGCCCTCGTAGTCAGGCCCCTGCATGGTGAAGCGTCCGGCGTCGTCGGCAAAGCCGTCCCAGAGGTCGATGTAGGTGATGCCGGCCTTTTCGGCGCGGCTGCGGAACTGATCGTTGAGATATTGCATGTCCGCGGTCGATCGCGCGCCGAGAATCGGCGGCAGCCCAACCCAGAACACCGGCACGCCCTTGCTCTTCAGCGCCGCAATCGTGTCGTCGATGCGCTTGCCGTAGAGTTCCGCCCATTTCTCGGACTTGAAGTCGTAGGTCACGGCCGGCGCGCGTGGATCAGCGACACCTGGGTCCGCGGCGGTGCCATCGGGTGTATCGGCGGGCTTAGCCTGATCGGCGCCTGGCGCAGCGTCAGGCTGACCCGGTTTGGCTTGGTCGGGCTGCCCAGGCTTGGCACCGACCTTGGCGGCTGGGCGCGGTGCCGCCGGCACGCGGATCGGGTCGCGATCGGAGAGGCCGATCATCATCACGGCGAAATTGGCAGGCTCGTTCGCGAGAATCTCGCGCGCAGTCACCGGCCAATCGACGCTGGTGCGGGGGTCGTGGCGGCCCGGATTGTAGATCAGGCTCGAGAAGGTGCGGTGTTTGCGGGCGACGGTGATCTCCGGCGTGTCGGCATAGGCCTGTTCGAGCCCATAGGCCAGCCAGTCCGCCATCGAGTCGCCCATGACGACGATGGTCTTGAGGTCGGGCGGGCTTGCCTTGTCGGCCTTGGCTGGCGCCGGGGCACGCGAATAATCCCCCTGCTGCGCGCCCGCCGTTGATCGCGGCTGGCTGTGTTGGCGAGCACGCGGCTGGTCGAAGAAGGGCATTGAGGGCATCGACGGCATCATCCCCGGCGGACGACCCCCACGGCGACCGCCGCCGAAGAAGTCGAAGAATTGTGCGCAAGCCGGTGACGGCGCGGCGGCGAGCGCAAGCGCTACGGCCAGTTCTGCCACCACCAACAGGACGCTTGCTCGCAATCGCATCGTTTCTGCCCGTCTCGGGTACTCCCGATACCGTAATAGCATGGGGAACGTGTCAACTTGAAGGGCGGTCGGGTGCCGCCGCCGTCATTTCAGGGGGGGCCGGGGGAGCGAAGAGCCTGGGTCCCCTAGTGTGGTGGATTTGCAGTTCCGATGATTCTTGCCGCACGCTCGCGTAGCAACTCCAAATCCAAAACCACACTAGAATCATAGATTTGCTAGTGTCCGTTCGATTCCGAAGTTCTGTCGAGTGTGCTGCAAGGTGTGACGAACTTCGGAAGCGGGACACTAGTGAAAATGCTGCCCTACCCCACCAGTCTTGGCTGTGGCTCTGGCCCCGCGTCGCAGCACCCGTGAGGCCGCCGGGTCCAAGGCCTAGCGCCCGCGCAATCGATCAAGCACCGAGGCGGACGCGAAACCGTCCGGCGGCAGGCCGACCGAGGCCTGGTACTTCATGATCGCCGAGCGCGATTTTCCGCCCAGGCGCCCGTCGGGCTCACCCACGTCGAAACCGCGGCTGGCAAGGTGCTGCTGCAGTTCATAGCGCTCGGCCAGCGAGAGCACCCGCTCGTCGCGCGGCCACGGCTGCACGAACGGGGGATCGCCGCGCAACCGATCGGCCAGATGGCCGATGGCGAGCGCATAGGCCTCAGCCGGATTGTATTTCATGATGACGCGGAAATTCTGCAGCATCAGGAATGCCGGACCGCGCACGCCGGCCGGAACCAGCAGATAGGCGCGATCGCCCAGCCGCGGGAACGGCTTGCCGCCCGCGCGCGTGATGCCGAGTTTGGCCCAGTCGCCGATCGTGAGCGGGCGCGAACGGTCCGCGAGCATGAAATTGAAAGTCGCTGGCACGACCGCTTCATATCCCCAGGTCTGGCCTGGCACCCAACCATCGACTTTGAGGTTGTTGGCGGTGGAGGCAATGACGTCTGCGACCGAATTCACGACGTCGCGCCGGCCATCACCGTCGAAATCGACCGCGAAGCGCTTGAAGCTGCTCGGCATGAACTGAGTCGGGCCGAAGGCTCCCGCCCACGAGCCCTTGAGCGCATCGGGCGAAACATCGCCGCGATGCAGGATTTCCAGCGTGGACAGAAACTCATCGCGAAAATAGGCCTGACGACGGCCGATGCAGGCGAGGGTCGCGGTTGAACGCAACACCGGCCGATCGCCGCCCATGGTGCCGTAATTCGATTCCACGCCCCAGATCGCCGCCACGATCCGGCGATCGACCCCGTAGGCTTTCTCGACCGCGTCGAACACCGACTTGTATTGAGTGAGCAGCTCACGTCCGCGCTGGATGCGGGCATCCGTCACCAGAATGTCGAGATAGTCCCAGAACGCCTTGGTAAATTCCGGCTGCTGATCGAGCAGATCCATGATCCGCAGGTCAGGGGTGAGGTCGCGGGTTGCGGCTTCGAAGGTCGCCTGCGACACGCCGCGGCGTGCGGCTTCCGGCCACATGCCGGCGACGCAATTCCTGAAATTGGCGGCGGCCGCGCGGATCGCGTCGGCGGTCATCAAGGGATGGCCTGAGGCGCCCGACTCGCCGCTCCATTCGGGCGTGCCGGACGCGGCCGGCGAGGGTGTCGCGGTCGGCTGGCCGAACAGATTGCGCAGATCAAGGCCCTGCGCCGCAGCCGGACCGGCGAAGAGGGCCGCCGCCAGCACGACACTGCTTGTCCAGAACAGCTTCGACATTGGACACACACCCCTGGCCGCAACGGCTCCATCCATAGAGGCGCAAACTGGTTAGAAGACGCTTAATCGTGGCGAAATCAGGGGGCCGGAATCAGGAAGCGGTCAGGAGCGCGGATTCGGACTGTCGCCAGGATGAAGCGCAGCGCCATGCGGGAACAGCGTTTCTGGCGGATTTCGCCATCGCTCCTGACGCGCGCCATCCAACTACACCTGTAGACTTGCCCCTGAGGCCGTGGTTTGGTCCGCCCGCTCCGATCAACAGCACCCGCACTTACGGTCATGCCGATACGCAAAGCTGTTCTACCGGTCGCCGGCCTCGGCACCCGCTTTCTTCCCGCCACCAAGGCGATGCCCAAAGAGATGCTCACCGTCGTCGACCGACCGCTCATCCAGCACGTGGTCGACGAGGCACGCGAAGCCGGAATTGAGCATTTCATCTTCGTGACCGGACGCAACAAAGGCGTCATCGAGGACCATTTCGACCGTCAGTTCGAACTCGAAACGACACTTACGGAAAAGCGCCGCTACAACGACCTGCAGGTGCTTGCCGCCGAGCTACCCGAGCCGGGCCAGATGAGCTTCACCCGCCAGCAGTCACCGCTCGGACTCGGGCATGCGGTCTGGTGCGCGCGCGAGATCATCGGGCGCGAACCGTTCGCACTGCTATTGCCCGACGTACTGGTTCAGGCCAAGCGCGGGTGCCTGGCACAGATGATCGACGCCTATCGAAGCCTGGGCGAGAAGGCCAACCTGATCGCGGTCGAGGAAGTGCCGCGCGAGCGCGTCTCCATGTACGGCATCGTCGGCGTCGGCAAGCAGAACGGCCGCGCGTTTCAGATCACCAGCATGATTGAAAAGCCGCAGGTCGAGGACGCGCCCTCCAACCTCAGCATCATCGGCCGCTACATCCTGCAGCCGGAAGTGCTCGACCTCCTAGGCACGCAGACGCGCGGCGCCGGCGGTGAGATCCAGCTGACCGACGCCATGCTGCGACTGGCGCAACTGCAGCCCTTCTTTGGACTGAAAGTCGAGGGCAAGACCTTCGACTGCGGCTCCAAGATCGGGTTTCTGACCGCCAATGTCGCCTATGCGCTCGCGCGCGAGGATATGGCAGGGGCGCTGCGCGATGAGATCAAGCGGCTGCTGGGATAGGTGGGGCGTCGCGGTATCGTGTCGGCCTGTGCTAGGTTTGGGGCTAGTGTCCCGATTCCGAAGTTCGCTTTATCCTGCCGCACCTTCTGGAGCGAACTTCGGAATCAAAGGGCCACTAGCAAACATATGACTCTCGTGTGGTTTTGGATTTGAAGTTCCTATGACGAGCGTGCCGCAAGAATGATAGGAACTTCAAATCCACCACACTAGCGAAATCGGATGCCGAGACACAAGGCACATCACCAGCCGACCCAGCCATCGGGGCTGATCCTGTCCGGGTTGCGCACGCTCGAAGCAGAGGCCGGTGGGATCGCAGCGCTTTCAGCCGCCATGCAAGACGGGCTTAGCACCGCGTTCACTGCGGCCGTCGACGCGATCCGCGCGGCGCGCGGCCGGGTGGTCGTCACCGGCATGGGCAAGTCCGGGCACGTCGGGCACAAGATCGCCGCCACACTGTCGTCGACCGGAACGCCGGCGCTGTTCGTGCATCCGGCCGAGGCCAGCCACGGCGACCTCGGCATGATCACCGCCGACGACGTGATCATGGCGCTGTCCTGGTCCGGCGAAACCGTCGAGCTCAAGAACCTGATCGACTATTCGCGCCGGCATCGCATCGGGCTGATCGCCGTCACCGCCGACGCGGGCTCGACGCTCGCCAAGGCCGCCGACGTGGTGCTTGCGTTGCCGCAGGCGCGGGAAGCCTGCCCACACAACCTGGCGCCGACCACGTCGTCGCTGATGCAGCTTGCGCTCGGCGACGCGCTCGCGATTGCGCTTCTGGAAAGCCGCGGATTTACGGCACTCGATTTCGGGGCGCTGCATCCGGGCGGACGGCTCGGCGCAGCGCTCAAGTCCGTGCGCGACCTCATGCACGGCGCTGGGAAGATTCCGCTGACGCCACTCGGCGCCACGATGGCGGACGCGCTGGTCGAAATGACTGCCAAGGGGTTCGGCTGCGTGGGAATTGTCGACCGCGGGCGCCTTGTTGGGATTATCACCGACGGCGATCTGCGCCGCAAGATGCGCCCCGACCTGCTCGAGCTCAAGGTCGACGAAGTGATGACCAGAACGCCGAAGACGGTGCGTCCCGATGCGCTCGCAAGCGAGGTGCTCGAACTCCTGAACTCGTCGAAGATCACGGCGCTGTTCGTGATCGAACGGGGGGTCCCGATCGGGATCATCCATCTGCACGACCTGCTGCGTGCAGGGGTGGCGTGAATTTTCAAGCAACTGGAGAATCACATGATCCGCGCGACCGCTTTCGTCACGCTTGCCCTGGTATTGGCCCAGCCGGCGCTCGCCCAGGAGCGCATGCAGGACGCCGGCAAGAGCTTCTTCGATGTCGTCAAGCCGGACGATCTCAAGAACTTCTGCATCTTCCGCAACGAGGCCTATTCGATCGGCGCGTTTTCATGTGAGGGTCGGCAGGCCAATGTCTGCGCGGGGCCGAACGATTCGCCGCCGCCCGGAATCAACAACATGGGCCGCGCGTACTGGAGACCGCAGAAGGCGGATCAGTCCTGCACGCAGTAGCAGTCACCTATCTTGGCGGGGCGTGGTGTACGCACTCACCCGGCCCGCAATGTCTGTTCACGCGCCTGTGCGTTAGCCGCTGTGCGCTGCAAAAATAGTTCACATCGAAGACCATCCACCCAGCTCGCGCCCGACCACCGCACGAAGCACCGCCATCCCGGCATCGCTGTCGTTGAGGCACGGCACCGCAAAGAAGTTGACGCCTCCGTTGCGGCGAAAGATATCGGCGTTCTCGATTGCGATCTCTTCCAACGTCTCCAGGCAGTCGGCCGCAAAGCCCGGCATGATGACAACGAGATTCTTGAGGCCCTCGCGGGCGAGCCGCACAATGGTCTCGTCGGTATAGGGCGTGAGCCATTCGGCACGCCCGAAGCGGGATTGAAACGTCAGCATCAGTTTGCCCGGATTGGCGTGAAGCTTCGTGCGCAGCAGCCGGACGGTCTCGTGGCATTGCTGCGGATAGGGGTCGCCCTGCTCGGCGTAGGTTTTGGGAATGCCGTGAAACGAGGCGAGGATCATGTCGGGCGTGAACGCAAGTTTCGCCAACGCACCCTGTAATGAGGACGCGAGCGCATCGATATAGGTCGCATCGTCATAGTAGGGCGCGGCGATCCGCAGCGCCGGCTGGCGGCGCAGCCGCGCGAGCACCCGGAAGACTTCATCGCCGACCGTCGCAGTGGTGGCAGCGGCATATTGCGGATAGAGCGGCACCACGAGCAGGCGATCGCAGCCCTGCGCCAGCAGCGCCTCGACACGTTCGGCAATCGGGGGCGCGCCATATCGCATCGCCCAATCGACCAGCACGCCTGCGCCATCGGCGCCGAAGCTTGCTGCCAGCTTGTTGGCCTGTGCCCGCGTAATGGTCTTGAGCGGCGCCTCGTTGTCGGCGGCGTTCCAGATCTTGGCATAGTCGCGCGCGCGCCGGCGCGGGCGCGTGGTCAGGATGATGGCGTTTAGAACGAACTTCCAGACGAGCCCCTGATCCTCGATCACCCGCGGGTCGGAGAGGAACTCGCGCAAATAGCGCCGGACTGCCGCTGGCTCGGCCGCGTCCGGGCTGCCGAGATTGACCAGCAATACGCCGATGCGGTTATCGGATTGGGGCGGCGCAGGAATTACCGAATCACTCATGACACTCGTGAACTTCACATCGGTACTTGCGCTACCCTGCTGGACGTTCGTCCGCGATCACCTTGCCGTCATTAGGCAGGCTTCCCGGTGCAACCAGAACCACATCACCGCGCAGCTTGGTTACCGCCACAAGCGTTGCTGTGACAGCGTCGGTGAGCGTCGGCGCTGGGTTGGCGCATTCGGCCTTCAACGTCATGGCGTCCTGCTCCCCGGCCCGCGCCACCGTGAGGCGCACGCGCGCAAGCTCGGGATGGCGGCGGGCAAGTTCGGCGATTTGTTCCGGCCGTACAAACATCCCTTTGATCTTGGTCGTCTGATCGGCGCGTCCCATCCACCCGCGGATGCGCATATTGGTGCGCCCGCATGGCGACACGCCGGTCATCACGGCTGAGAGATCGCCTGTGGCGAGCCGGATCATCGGGTAATCGGGATTGAAGGTGGTGACCACGACTTCACCAACCTCGCCCTCGGGCACCGGATCGCCGGTTCCAGGTCGCACGATCTCGATCAGCAGATTCTCATTGACCACCATGCCGGCGCGCGCGGCGCTTTCATAGGCGATGACGCCGGTCTCGGCGACCGCATAGCATTGCAGCACCATAAGGCCGCGTCCGGTCAATTCGTCACGCAGCGACCCCGGCAATGCGGCACCTGAGACGAGACCGCGGGTGAGGCAAGATATGTCCTTGCCTGATTTCTGCGCGGTATCGAGCAGGATTTTCAGAAAATCCGGCGTACCGGTGTAGGCGTTCGCGCGCAGATGCGCGATGGCTTCGACCTGCTGCTCGGTGTTGCCCACCCCGCCCGGAATGACCGCGCAGCCGAGCGCACGCGCGCCGGCATCGAGCATCCACGCGCCGGGTGTGAGATGATACGAGAACGCGTTGTGCACAATGTCGTTGGCGCGGACGCCGGCGGCGTAGAGCGCGCGCGCGACGCCGGCCATGTCTTCGCCCTGACCTTCGGGCTCGAAGATCGGCCCAGGCGACATCATCAAATGCCGCGCCGTGCCCGGCGCGATCACGTTGAACCCGCCGAACGGTGGCATTTGTTTCTGCAGCGCCGGCAGGTCGGATTTGCGCAGGAGCGGCAGTTTGGCGAGCGCGGCGCGGCTCGTGACGGCCGCCGGGTCGATGCCGGCGAGATGCTTCGCCCAGCCGGGCGCGCGCATCGCGTTGGCGACGATGTTCGGGAGCTGGGCGAATTGCTCGCGCGCGCGTTGCGCGGGATCGCGGGTTTCGAGAGTGTCGAAGTGATCGGACATGTGATTGAGCCATATCTTATCTTGGCCGTCCTTCGAGAAGCTCGGCCTTCGGCCTCGCTCCTCAGGACGAGGTCTTCGAATTCGGCCCGGCCTTGTCATGAGGAGCCGAGCGCGGAGATGCGTCTCGGAGGACGGCCCCGATAACCGCCACCTGCCCCATCTACGCCAGCCAGCGCTTGCGCCGTTTATAGTGCTTCGCGTCGCGGAACGACTTGCGCTTGCCCTCGGCGATTCCGAGGTAGAACTCCTTCACGTCGGAGTTCTCGGCCAATGCCTTGGCGTCGCCGTCCATCACCACACGGCCGTTCTCCAGGATGTAGCCGTGCTGCGCGTATTTGAGCGCCATGTAGGTGTTCTGCTCGGCCAGCAGGAACGACACCCCTTCCCGTTCGTTCAGGCTTTTGACAATTTCGAAGATTTCCTCGACCACCTGCGGGGCCAATCCCATCGATGGCTCGTCGAGCAGAATCATCTGCGGCCGCGACATGAGGGCGCGGCCGATGGCGCACATCTGCTGCTCGCCGCCCGACGTATAGCCCGCAAGTGCGTCCGCGCGCGCCTTGATGCGCGGAAAATAGGAATAGACGCGCTCGATGTCGTGGCGGATGGCCGCCGTGCCGTCGCGGCGGGTGAAGGCGCCGGTCAGCAGGTTCTCCTCGATCGTGAGATGAGCGAAGCAGTGCCGGCCTTCCATCACCTGGATGCAACCGCGGCGCACCAGTTCGTTGGGCGAGAGCGCCTGCACCTCGGCGCCGTCGAACACAATCGCACCCTTGGTGACCTCGCCGCGCTCGGCGTTGAGCAAGTTCGAAATCGCCTTCAGCGTCGTGGTCTTGCCCGCCCCATTGGCGCCGAGCAGCGCCACAATCTGCCCGCGCGGAACGTCCAGTGACACGCCCTTGAGGACCAGGATGACGTGGTCGTACACAACCTCGATATTGTTGAGGGAGAGAATGGTGGCTGCGGCAGCTGCCGCCGGCTCGACGCGGGTTTTTGTTGCGGCCGACACGCGGTCCCTCCTTCACCTCTCCCCGCGGGCGGGGAGAGGTAGGCGCTGTGGCTGTGGCGAAGCGTCGCTTCGGGTTACGACGACTTGTCGCAGGCCTCGGTGCGCTTCGGCCAGGGCTGGTTCTTGGTCACGTAGTCCTTGGCGGCGGCGTCGAGCAGCGGCTGCACCTTGTCCTTCATGGGCGTGATCCAATCGGAAACCTTCACCCACTTGGTGCCATCCCATTGCTGCGCGAAGGCCGAGTGGTGGCCGTTGTGATCGGTGCAGGTCACGTCGATCGGCGCGGCAAAGCCGTCGAGCCCAAGTTCCTTCCAGCGCGCCGCGGTGATCTTGAGGGTCTCGAAGCCGCGACGCACGTCCTCAGCGTTGACCACCTTCTTGCCGGTCAGTTGCTGAGCGTTGCGGATCGCCTCGGCGACGATCACCGAGTTCATGACGCCGCGGTTGTAGAAGTTCTCGCCGACCTTGTCCTTCGGGGTCTGGCTCTTGCCCTTGTCGATCACGTTTTTGACGATGTCCTGGATCGCCGGATAGTTGGCGCCCACGCTGTTGAAGTTGAGCGACAGATAGCCTTTGCCGCCCGGGCCTGCGGGCCGTGCATCGTCCTCACTGCCGGACCACCAGATGCCGATGAAATGATCCATCGGGTAGTTGATCTTGGCGGCCTCCTGGACGGCGGTCGGGTTCATCGCACCCCACCCCCACATGATCATCCAGGCCGGGCGGTCGCGGCGCACATTGAGCCACACGCCGGACTGGTTCTGCATATCGGCCGGGGGCACCGGATATTTCTTGACTTCGAAGCCATAATCCTTGGCAAGCTGATCGAGCAGCGGAACCGGCTCGAGGCCGTAACCACCGTCGAAGTAGATGTAGCCGATGGTCTTGCCCCTGAGCTTGTCGAGCCCGCCTTCCTTGTCGCCGATATATTTGAAGATCATCGACAGGCCGTCCCAGTAGGTGGCCGGCGGGTTGAAGATCCACGGAAACTCCTGTCCGACCGCGGACGCCGACAAGCCGTACGCCATCGACAGCACCGGAATGCGGTCGACCGACGCCTTGGGGATGAGCGCCAGCGTGATGCCGGTTGAATACGGGTTGACCACGACCGGCTTCTTGCCCTTGAGCGCTTCGTAGCACTCGACGCCCTTCTCGTTCTTGTAGCCGGTCTCGCATTCCTCGACCGCGATCTTGACGCCGCCGATCCCGCCGTCGCGCTCGTTCAGCATATCGAGATAGTCGTGCATGCCGTTGGCGATCGGGATGCCGCCGTTCGAGAACGGGCCGGTGCGGTAGGTCAGCAACGGAACAAAAATGCTGTCCTGCGCGGACGCCTGCGATACCACGATGGGGGCGCCCACCAGGCTCGCGAGCGCGGCGCCGAAGACCAGTTTTCTCATGCGCATTACGTTTCTCCCTCTTGGAACCGGCCTTTGCTCGAGCCGGCAATCAACGACCCTTGTCCCGGATCGCCGGGACGCGGATTTGGGCGGAGTGTGCACCGTCAGTACGGGAAAGGCCACACCCTTAGTTTCTGCTTTCCGATCAGCCAGAGCCGGGCGAGCCCGTTGGGCTCAACGATCAGGAACAGGATGATCAACACCCCGACTATCATGAATTGAACATGTTCGACTGTCGCCGCATTGATCGACAGACCGAACACGCCAGGCGCCGTGCGCAGCACGATCGGAAGCCCCCAAATGAACGCTGCACCGATGAACGAGCCGGTCAGGCTGCCGAGGCCGCCGATGATGACCATGAACAGGATCAGGAACGACTGATTGATGTTGAAGCTCTCGGATTCGGCGGCCCCGAGCCACAGGAAGGCGAGCATGGCGCCTGCCACGCCGCAATAGAACGACGAGACCGCAAACGCGAGCAGCTTGGTCCGGTAGAGCTTGATGCCGATCAGCTCGGCAGCGATGTCCATGTCGCGCACCGCCATCCACATGCGGCCGATACGGCCATGCACCAGGTTGGAGGCGATCCAGGTCATGGCGGTGACAATCGTGAGAACGATCAGGTAGCGCGTGACCGGTGTCGCCGTCGGCCCGGTGATTGGGATCCCGAACAAGGTTTTGGTCGGCACCTCGATCGCGGCCGAGATATTGTAGTTGTAGAGCCAGGGGATACGAATGAAGCACCACGACAGGAAAAATTGCGCCGCCAGCGTCGCGACCGCGAGATAGAAGCCTTTAATGCGCAGCGACGGCAATCCGAACAGCACGCCGACCGCGGCTGCCACAAAGCCCGACGCGACGACCCAGACCAGAATGTTGACGCTCGGCACCAGCGTCGTGAGCTTGTAACAGGCAAACGCCCCGACCCCCATGAACGCTCCGGTGCCGAGCGACAGGAGACCGGTGTAGCCGGTCAACAGGTTGAGACCGATGGTGGCGAGCCCGAACACCAAGAACGGGATCATCATTGCCTGCAGCAAAAACGAGCTTCCGGTCACCGGAATGACCACGAACGCGATCAGCAGGATGAGCACGATGCCGACGCGGTCCTGCAATATCGGGAATACCGCCTGGTCGGCGGCGTAGCTCGTCTTGTATTGTCCGGCCTCGCGATAGAGCATCTTGGTCAGATCCGTTCGATGATCTTTTCGCCGAACAGGCCCTGCGGGCGGAACAGCAGGAAAATCAGCGCAATCACATAGGCGAGCCAGCTTTCGATCCCGCTGCCGATCAGCGGGCCCCAGTAGAACTCGCCCAGCTTCTCGCCGACCCCGATGATGACGCCACCGACGATCGCGCCAGGGATCGAGGTGAAGCCGCCCAGAATCAGCACCGGCAGTGCCTTCAGCGCAATGATCTCGAGCGCGAACGAGACGTTCGAGCGCGCGCCCCACATGATGCCGGTCGCCAGCGCGACAATCCCGGCCGCGAACCACACCACCACCCAGATCTGCTCGAGCGAAATGCCGACCGAGAGCGCCGCCTGGTGGCTATCGGCGACGGCACGCAGGGCGCGGCCGATGCGGGTCTTCTGAAAGAAAACCGCAAGCGTCGCCACCATAATGGAGGCGATGACGGCGGCCGCGATGTCGATCTTCTGCAGCGACACGAATCCGCCAAGCATCTTCACGTCGATCGCGCCGCGTGGCAGATAAAGCTGATCTGCGATCATCACCTTGGGGTCACCGCCGAACACGATCTCGCCAAGGCCGATCAGGATATAGGTGAGGCCAAACGTCGCCATGAACAGGATGATGTCGGGCTGGTTCACCAGCGGGCGCAGCATCAACCGTTCGACCGCAAACGCGAGGCCGAACATCACCACGATGGTGAGACCGAGGGCGACGAACGCCGGCAGGCCGTGTTCATAAAGGCCGACCAGCGTCAGCGCTGCGAATACCACCATGATGCCCTGGGCGAAGTTGAACACGCCGGACGCCTTGAAGATCAGGACAAAACCGAGCGCGATCAGCGCATAGAGAACGCCGGCGACCAAGCCTTCCCACAAGGTCTGCACCAGGAGGTCCGGCGCCGCACCCATCTGTACGAACGGATCAAGAAAAATTCTGTAGAGGAGGATACTCACGCCGCCGCCCTCGTCGCTCGGGTCCCCGGCCTCGCGACCGGCATGGCCCGCTGCGGCAATGGGCGAAGCCATGCATCAGGACATCGCCCGATCATCGTAGGTTGCGCCATCGCGGGCATCATCGTCCTCAATGCGCGACACCCAGATAGGCGTCGATCACGGCCCGGTCGCCCTTGACGTGGTCGGGCGTGCCGTCGGCGATCTTGCGGCCGTAGTCGAGCACCACCACCCGGTCCGACAAATCCATCACCACGCCCATGTCGTGCTCGATCAGCGCGATGGTCGTGCCGAACTGATTGTTGACGTCGAGAACGAAGCGCGACATGTCCTCTTTTTCTTCGATGTTCATGCCGGCCATCGGCTCATCGAGCAGCAGCAAATCGGGCTCCATGGCGAGCGCACGTCCGAGCTCGACCCGCTTCTGCAGCCCGTACGGCAGGCGCCCGACCGGTACCTTGCGGATATGCGCGATTTCCAGGAAATCGATGATCTCTTCGACCCGGCGACGGTGCGCCACCTCCTCCGCCATCGCCGGGCCGTAACGCACGAGTTGCCAGAAGAAATTCACGTGCATGGCAAGCGATCGACCGGCCATGACGTTGTCGAGCGCGCTCATACCGCGAAACAGCGCGACGTTCTGGAACGTGCGGGCGATGCCGCCGCGCGCTGCTTCATGCGGACGCATCTTGGTGCGCGTTCGGCCCCTGAACGTGATGCGGCCGTGCTGCGGCTGATAGAAGCCGTTGATGACGTTGAGCATCGAGGTCTTGCCGGCGCCATTCGGCCCGATGATGGCGCGGATCTCGCCTTTGCGGATGTCGAAGGAGACATCGCTCAGCGCCCTCACGCCGCCGAAAGTAAGCGACACGTTTTCGACCGACAGCAGCGCCTCGCCGGCGGCAACGTCGGCTTGCCCGCGCGCCCTCATGCGGCCTTGCCCATGACGGCTACTGCGCCCTCGACCGGCACGTCGCGGATTGCGACCCGGGCGTTGATGGTGCCCTTTCGCCCGTCCTCGAACGTGACCTCGGTCGCAATCGACGCTTGCGCCGAACCGTCATAGAGCGCGCGCACGAACGACGCATAGCGCTCGCCGATCAGGCCGCGGCGTACCTTCATGGTGCGGGTGAGTTCTCCGTCGTCAGCGTCAAGCTCTTTAGGCAGAACCAGGAAGCGCCTGATCTGTGCGCCCGCCATCGCCCGCTCCTCGGCGAGCGACCGATTCACCTCACGCACATGCGCTTCGAGCATGTCGTGGACCAGCGGATGGGCAGCGAGCTCCTGATAGGTGCCGTAGACTACATTGTTGCGCTCGGCCCAGCTTCCGACCGCAACCAGATCGATGTTGAGCATGACGGTAACGAAATCGCGCTTGTCGCCGAGCGCCACCGCCTCTTTGATGTTGGGATAGAACTTGAGCTTGTTCTCGAGATATTTCGGCGCAAACAGGGTGCCGTCATTGAGTCGGCCGACGTCCTTGGCACGATCAATGATCTTGAGATGGCCGGTACGCTCGTCGATGAGGCCGGCGTCGCCGGTGCGCACCCAGCCGTCTTCGGTCTTGGTCTCGCGGGTCTTGTCTGGGTCCTTGTAGTATCCGACGAACACCCCCGGCGATTTGAACTGCACCTCGCCGTTGTCTGCGATCCGCAGGTCAACCCCGATATTGGGCTTGCCGACTGTATCGGCAAAGATTTCGCCGTCGGGCTGGGCCGTGATGTAGACCGAGGCTTCGGTCTGACCGTACAGTTGTTTGAGATTGATGCCGAGCGCGCGATAGAAACGGAAGATCTCCGGGCCGATCGCCTCGCCGGCCGTATAGGCGACACGGATGCGGGAGAGGCCGTAGCGGTTTTTGAGCGGGCCATAAACCAGAATCTCGCCGAGCCCGTACAGCAGCCGGGCGTAGAGCGGCACCGGCTCGCGGTTGAGAATCTTCTCGCCCCAGCGGCGCGCGAGGCCGATGAAGTAGTGAAACATGCTGCGCTTGAGCGCCCCCGCATCCTCCATGCGCACCATGGTCAGCGTGAGCAGGTTCTCGTAGACCCGCGGGGGTGCGAATGCGTAGGTGGTGCCGATCTCGCGCCGGTCCTCGACGACGGTCTCGGGCGCCTCCGGGCAGTTGACGCAGAACCCGGCCGTGTAGGACTGCGCATACGAGAACACGTGATCGCCGACCCAGGCGAGCGGCAGATAGGCGATGACCTCTTCGCCACTGCCGAGGTGATCGAACAGATTGCCGTTGCGCGCCGAGATGATCAAATTGTCAAAGGTCAGCATCACCCCCTTGGGACGGCCGGTGGTTCCCGAGGTGTACAGAAGGACGGCGAGGTCGGAGCCCTTGGTGAGGTCGACGCTCGATTGCCAGGACGTTGCGGCAGCCGGATCCGACTCGAGTTTGGCGCGCCCGCGCTTTTGGACGTCGGTGATCCAGTGCAGGTGGGTGTGGTCGTAATCGCGCAGCCCGCGCGGCTCGTCGTAGACGATATGAGTGAGGCCGTGCAGGCGGTCCGACACCGAAATGATCTTGTCGACCTGCTCCTGGTCTTCGGCGACCGCGATGGTGACCTCGGCGTGCTCGAGCACGTAGGCCATCTCGTCGGCAACCGAGTCCGAGTAGATCGGTACCGGCACCGCGCCCTGCGCCTGGACGGCGCACATGGCCCAGTAGAGCCGGGGTCGATTCGTGCCCACGATGGCGACTTTGTCGCCGCGCTTGAGGCCGAGTTCGGCCAGGCCGAGCGAGAAGGCGCGCACCTCATCGAGCACCGCATCCCAGCTCCAGGTCTGCCAGATGCCCAAATCCTTGTGTCGCATGGCAGGCCGGCCACGCATGGTTTCAGCGTTACAAATCAATAACTTAGGGAACGTATCCGGCTCCCGGACGGGTGGCTCCGCACGCGCGGCGGTGTGCATGCCGCTTCCTCCCACAGACGCGCAGCAGACGCTGCGCGCGTCGAAAAGTCCTCTCTGCCCGGTTCGCCGGGATTTTCCGCGATTTGAAAGCAGCCCCCGAACAGGGTCAAGTCGCAGGCGTCTCAACACAAAGTTCGAGAGCCTCAAACGGGCCGAGCGTCGGCCCGGCTCGAACATATCGGGCGCTTCGTCGATCGCGGCTGCATCAATAGCCTGACCCGCAGTGCTTTCAGCCGATTGCTTGACAGACCCGGCGCAACTTATACTTTAACGTAGCGCGGTGTTCTGCGCCCGCTCTATCCCCCGAAACGGCTTAAGCGCGCGACGTCGAGCACGGTAATGCCCCCATGCTCGATACGCAGCAGTCCCTTGCTTTCGAGCAGCTTGAGGCTCTCGTTGGCGACCTGCCGCGACATGCCGGACAGCAAGCCGAGCTCCTCCTGTGAAATATCGAGATGCATACCGAGATCCCGGTAAAGCACGGGATTGAACAGCCAGGCGATGCTGCGGGCGAGCCGTCCCGGTGCATCAAGCATACGGTCGTATTCAACCAGCGCGATGAATTGCCCGAGCCGCTCATTGAACTGCCGCACCAGGAACCGGTTGAACGCAACGCTGTTCTCGAACAGCCAGAAGAAAGTGGCGCGGCTCATCAGCGCCATGCTGCTGTCGCGCAGTGCCACCAGGTCGTACTGACGCGGCTCGTCCTTGAGCAGCGTGCCCTCGCCGAACCAGCCGCCCGCGCGTACGCCGGCGAGCGTCACCGCCTTGCCGGTGCTGGAGATCGTCGAAAGCTTGATGATGCCGCTGGTGACACCGGTCCAGGAATCGAGGCGGTCGCCGCGGTGACAGATGTAGGCACCCTTGGCGAACGACTTCTCGACAATGCCGCGGCGCGCGCGCTCGACTTCCGCCTCGCCAAGATCATGCGACCAGAACGCAATGCGCCGCAGATGGTCCGCCGATATCACGCCACACGCGCTGCTATTCGGCAGCCTTGAGCAGTGGCGTCGGACTTGCCCGGAACTGCTCCAGCAGCGCGCTCTCGTCGGCCTTGGCGGTCTTGAGATTGCGCTGCTTGATGTGGCCAAACCCGCGGATCTTGTCCGGAATGGCGGCCAGCCCCACGGCCAGGTGGTGGTTATCAGGCTTGAGCTTGGCGAAGATCTCGTCGAGCAAGGCTTCATAATCGCGCACAAGCGCGCGTTCGGTCTGGCGCTCCACGGTGTAGCCGAACGGATCGAACGCGGTGCCGCGCAGGACCTTCAGCTTCGCAAGCAGGTGGAAGACCTGGAACATCCACGGGCCGAACGTGATCTTGCGCGGGACGCCGGTGATCTTGTCTTTGCGGGCGAACAGCGGCGGCGCGAGGTGCACGTGATAGCGCAGCTGCTCGCCGCCCAGTTCGTTACGCACCTGCCGTTCGAAAGATGGCTCGGTATAGAGCCGCGCCACCTCGTACTCGTCCTTGTAGGCCATCAGCTTGAACAAATAGCGCGCGACTGCCTCCGCAAACCCCGACTTGCCAGGCGCCTTCGCGACCTCGACCGCTTGTGCTTTGTCGACCAAGGCCTGATAGCGCGCCGCATAAGCGGCATTCTGATAATCGGTCAGGAACGCGACCCGGCGCGCGACAATTTCGTCAAACGATTGCGACAGCCTGCGCGCCGGATCGATGGCCTCGGGCCGCGGCACGTTGGCTTCTACGGCCTTGAGGTCAGCGGCAGCGCGCCGACCCCAGCGGAAGGCCGCGATATTCATGGCGACCGCTTCGCCGTTGAGTTCGAGCGCGTGCTCGATCGCTGCCGCTGAGAGCGGCAGTGCGCCGATCTGGTAGGCGTAACCAACCAGGAACATGTTGGCGCCGATGGATTGGCCGAGCAGCGCGGTTGCGAGGCGCGCCGCATCCAGGAAGTGCGTTCTGTCACGACCGGCCGCGGCCGTAATGGCGCGTTTGAGCCGTTCGGTCGGCAGTGAAAACTCGGTATTGCGGGTGAATTCGCCGGGCAGCACTTCGGCGGTATTGATCACCATATGGGTGCGGCCGAGCGTCGCCGCCGCCAGCACCTTCTTGTTGCCGGCCACCACAATGTCGCCGCCGATCACGAGGTCGGCGTCGCGCGCAGCGACTCGGATCGCATGAATCTCCTCGGGCCTGCGAGCAATGCGGATGTGGCTCTGCACCGCACCGCCTTTCTGCGCCAGCCCGGCCATGTCGAGCACACCGACGCCCTTGCCTTCGAGATGTGCCGCCATTCCCAGGATGGCGCCGACCGTCACGATGCCGGTGCCGCCGACTCCAGTAACGATGACGCCGTATGTCTGTCCGATGTCCGGCAGCATCGGTTCAGGCGGCAGCGGCAAGTCAGCCGGTGCAGCGATCGCCTGGCCCTTCTTCAGGGTCGCGCCTTCGACCGTGACGAATGACGGGCAGAAGCCCTTCACGCAGGAAAAATCCTTGTTGCAATTGGATTGGTCGATCGTGCGCTTGCGCCCGAATTCGGTTTCCAGAGGCTGCACCGAGACGCAGTTCGACTGAACGCCGCAGTCGCCGCAGCCCTCGCACACGAGTTCGTTGATGATCACGCGCTTATCGGGATCCGGATATTGGCCGCGCTTGCGCCGGCGCCGCTTCTCGGCCGCGCAGGTTTGATCGTAGATCAAGACCGTACAGCCCGGAATCGCGGCAAGTTCGCGTTGCACGGCGTCGAGGTCTTCGCGCTCGTGAATGGCCATCCCGGCAGGCCATTGCGTCTTGCTGGTGTAGCGCCAGCGCTCGTTGGTGACGAGCACCACCCGCTTCGCGCCCTCGGCCGCGACCTGGCGAGCGATCTGATCGACCGTAAGCCCGCCGTCGTTCTTTTGGCCGCCGGTCATCGCGACCGCGTCGTTGTAAAGGATCTTGTAGGTGATGTTGACGCCGGCCGCGATCGCGGCGCGGATCGCGAGATAGCCCGAGTGGTTGTAGGTGCCGTCGCCGAGGTTCTGAAACACATGCGCGCGCTTGGAGAACGGCGCTTCCCCGATCCAGTTGGCGCCCTCGCCGCCCATCTGAGTGAAGCCGAGCGTGTTGCGGTCCATCCACTGCGCCATGAAATGGCAGCCGATGCCGGCATAGGCGCGCATGCCTTCCGGTACGACCGTCGAGGTGTTGTGCGGGCAGCCGGAGCAGAAATACGGCAGCCGGATGGCCACGTCCTGCGCCTGCGCGAGCGCGAGCTGGGCCTCTTTGAGCCGCGCTACCCGGCCCGCCAGGTCCTCGTTGCGCACGTATTTGACAAGCCGTTCGCCGATGCAGATCGCCACGTCGTTGGGATCAAGCGCAGCCTTGACCGGAAACAGCCAATTGCCCTGCTCGTCCTTCTTGCCGATGCAGATCGGCTGGTTGGCGGTGCCGTAGAGCTCCTCGCGCACCTGCACCTCGATCAGCGAGCGCTTCTCCTCGACCACGATGATGAGCTCGAGCCCCTGCGCGAACTCCGCAAGCTCGCGGCGGCTGATCGGCCACGGACAGGCGATCTTGTGGATGCGAAGGCCGTAGTCGTTGCACTTGACCTCGTCGAGGCCGAGCTCATCGAGCGCCTGGCGGACGTCGAGATAGCTCTTGCCGACCGTAATGACGCCGATCCGGGGCGTGCGCCCGCCCGAAGTGATCACGCGGTTGAGCTTGTTGGCGCGTACGAACGCCAGCATGGCGTCGCGCTTGTAATCGTGCAGGCGCGCCTCCATGCCGAGGATGGTGTCGCGCAGCCGGATGTTGAGCCCGCCCTCGGGCATCACGAAGTCCGTCGGCGTGACGATATCGAGCCGCTCCGGGTGACCTTCGATCACTGCGGTCGATTCGACCGTCTCGTGCATGCATTTGAGGCCGACCCAGGTGCCGCAAAAGCGCGACATGGCCCAGCCATAGAGGCCGTAGTCGATGATTTCCTGTACCCCGGCCGGGTTGAGGATCGGGATCATCACATCGACGAAGTTGAATTCGGACTGATGCGCGGTGGTCGAGGACTCGGCCGTATGGTCGTCGCCCATCAGCGCGAGCACACCACCGTGTTTCGACGTGCCGGCGAAATTGGCATGGCGCAGTACGTCACCGGAGCGGTCGACGCCGGGTCCCTTGCCATACCAGATGCCAAACACGCCATCATACTTGCCCTCGCCGCGCAGTTCGGCCTGCTGCGAGCCCCAAAGCGCGGTAGCGGCCAAATCCTCATTGAGGCCTGCCTGGAAGACGATGTCGTTCGGGTTGAGCACGCCCTCGGCGCGCTGGAACTGGTAGTCGAGTCCGCCCAGGGGCGAGCCCCGATAGCCGGTGATGTAGCCCGCGGTGTTGAGGCCGGCGCGGCGATCGCGCTCCTTCTGCACCAGGCACATGCGCACAAGCGCCTGATAACCGGTAACGAAGATGCGGTCCTGGGCGAGATCGTATTTGTCGGCGAGAGTGACTTGCTTGAGCGCCATCGCTCGGGCCTCCGGGCGGCACGCAGTCCGCTTTCGCTATATAGCGGTCGCCGCAAGCGGCAGGAAGGGCCGGCCATTCACTCGATTTGTGGCGATTGCGTAGGCAGGTAGCGGTCCGGAACGAAATTGCCGCGACGGCGGGCGACGCGAAATTTGGCGCATTGCGGCGGAAGATTTCTCAGGGGGTCAGGCGGCGCGCAGCACCTCAGCCACTTTGCGGGCGAGCTCGTCGAGAGTGAAGGGTTTGGTGATCAGGCTGACGCCAACGTCAAGCGTGCCGTTGTGCACGATCGCGTCGCGGGTATAGCCGGTCGTGAACAGAACCTTGATATCGGGCCGGCGCTGGTGGATCTGGTCCGACAGGCGCCGGCCGTTCATCTCCGGCATGACCACATCCGTGAACAGAAGCCCAATCTCGGGATGTGTGCCGATGACCTCGATTGCCTTGGCGGCGCTGTCGGCGTCGAGCACCCGGTAGCCGAGCTCGCGCAGCGCAGAGACAGCGTGCGCGCGTACCCCCTCCTCGTCCTCGACCACCAGCACGGTCACGCTGCCGTCGTTGGTGGGAATCGGGGTCTTGTCATCTTCGTCCGGGTTGGGTGCCGCATCACCGACATAGCGCGGCAGGTAGATCCGCACCGTGGTGCCACACCCGACGGTGCTTTCGATTTTTACATGGCCGCCCGACTGCCGCACGAACCCATAGACCTGACTGAGCCCCAAGCCAGTGCCGGCGCCGCTCTGCTTGGTGGTGAAGAACGGGTCGAACGCCTTCTCGATCACCTCGGGGGACATGCCGCCGCCGGTGTCGCGGACGACAATGAGCACATATTCACCGGGCGGAACGCCGGCCTCACGCGCATCCGCCTCCTGCATCCGGATGTTGGCAGTTTCGACTGTAAGCTGGCCTCCATCGGGCATGGCGTCGCGGGCGTTGACCGCAAGATTGAGCATCGCGTTCTCGAGCTGATTACGGTCGGCATGGGTTTTCCACAAACCCTCGGCCAGGTTGGTCTCAAGCCTGATGGTCTCGCCCAGGCTCCGGTGCAGCATTTCCGACATACCGGAGATGAGCTTGTTGGGGTCGAGTTCCGCGGGTGCCAGCGGCTGCTGGCGAGAAAATGCCAGCAACTGTTGGACGAGGGATGCCGCACGCCGGCCACCCTCCTGCGCACTGGCGAGGTACTTCCCGATCGCCGTATCACCACGGGCGAGCCGGCGCGCCGCCAAGTCCAGACTGCCGATGATGATGGCGAGCATGTTGTTGAAGTCGTGCGCAATGCCGCCAGTCAATTGGCCGATCGCCTCCATCTTCTGGGCCTGGCGCAATGCCTCCTCGGTATCGGAGCGTCGCTTCATTTCGGCTGCAAGCTCGCGCGTGCGCTCGAACACGCGATTTTCGAGGGTTTCCGACAGCGTGCGCAGTTCGCGCTCGGCATCGTCGCGTTCGCGTTCGCGCTCACGCAGTTTCTCGGAAGCGTCCGCGAGCGCCTGGCCGACCGCGTTGACCTCGCGCACCGCGAGCTGGCGCGGTACGACCGGCGATCCGTGTCCGAGCGCCGAGGCCTGAGCGGCCAGGGCGTGCACTGCGCCAGCCATCCGATTGCCGATCGCATAGGCCAGCAGCACCGCCAACACGGTGAGCAACACGGCGAGCGCCGCCAACGTCCACAGGGCGCGATGCAGGCTCGCCCGCGAGGCCCGATCAGGAACGCTGGTGAGCACTGCCCAGCCCGACAAGTTGGAGCGCGCGTAGGCCACGCTCACGGAATTGCCGGCGACGTTGACGCTGCGGAAATTTCCCTCGCTGCCCCGCATCTGGTCGAGGAATCCGGACGGCGCTTTGCGCCCGACGAAATCCGCATGCCGCTCGCTACGCGCCATGAACTGGCCGTCCTGATCGAAGATCCCAGCGATGTGCCCGGGGTCGAGGCCCTGCTTGAGGAGTTCCGCCAGCCGTTCCGGTGGCAAGCTGAGATTGAGGAAATGGGTCAGTTCGCCGTTCTGCACCACCGCCGCCGTGATGGTGTAGACCGGCTCGTGCGCTACCGGCCCGATGATGATCCCGCTGACGACCGGCCGGTGGTGCTTGCGTACCGCCTCATCACTCGCAAGATGTTCGCTCGGCAATGGCGTTCCGAACGGGACGCGCGTGTTGACAAGATGGCGGCCGGCCGGGTCGCGCAGCGTCAAGTGGCCACCGACGTAGTCGCGCACCTGCACGGCCTGCTGGTAGAAGGCCTCGTGGTCGCCCACGACGAGTGAGTGCGAAAGGGCGAGCGTCTGCATGATCGCCTGCAGCCCGGCGAGATCGCGGTCGACAGTCTGCGCCAGCTGATGAGCGTTGTTCAAAAGCTCCTGATCGATGCGCGCGACTTCCGAATTGTAGTAGCGCTGGAGCAGAATTGCAGCGAACACAGCAGCCGGGACCGCGACCGAAAATACCAGCAGCAGCAGGTATCCCCGCATGGAGATGCCACGCAGACGCGTACGGACGTCGATCAAAATATCCCCCGAGCCTCAACCTGCTCAATGTACAGGATATAGTGAATGGCACGATACGTCATTTGTGTGGAGGAAAGCTCGCATGTGCGGCCTACCATGGGTCGGCGGGCGCCTTGGGGTCGCCGCCATCGGGGTATTCGCAATGATCGTGCCGGGTGCTGCCCAGCAACGTGACCCATTCTACTGGCTGGGCGAAATCAACAAGGCCTCGGCCGTCATGGTGGTCGAGACCGGGATCGTGCCGAAACCGCTGGGCGGCAAGATCGCCGTCGCGGTGCGCCGGGTGATCGCCGACGGCGATCTGCCGGGCGCGACGCGTTCGGGCAACTACCTCATCGTCGAGGATGCGCTGATCAAGATCGGCGGGCCGGACGTGACCCGGCTGCACTCGGGCCGCAGCCGGCAGGATATCGGCGCGACCATCCAGCGGCTCGCCATGCGCGAGGACCTGCTCAAGACGTTCGCCAAGCTCAACGAGGCGCGCGCGGCGTTGCTGGCGATCGCCGACAAATATCCCAACGCGATCATCCCGGCCTACACCTGGGGCGTTCAGGCGCAGCCCATCACGCTCGGCCATTATCTTACGGCCTATGCTTCTGCACTTGGGCGGGACGCGGAGCGCATACGGCAGGTCTACGCGCGACTCAATCTGTCGCCGCTCGGGGCGGCCGCGCTCGGCACGTCGAGTTTCCCGGTCAACCGCCCGCGGCTGGCCGAGCTGCTCGGTTTCGACGGCGTGGTCGAAAACTCGCTCGACGCCAACCAGCTCTCGCCGATCGATACCGGCGCCGAAGCCGTCGGTATTGCGAGCGCAAGCGCGCTCACCATCGGCGCATTCATCGCCGACCTGACGCAGCAATATGCGCAGACGAGACCTTGGTTGTTGCTTGCCGAAGGCGAACTGACCGGAACCAGCAGCATCATGCCACAAAAGCGCAATCCGTCCGGCCTCGTGTTTCTGCGCGCGCAAGCGAGCATCGTGATCGGCCACGCCCAGACATTTCTTCTTGTTGCGCACAACGTGGCGTCCGGCATGAGCGACTACAAACCATTCATCAACTCCAAGCAGGGCAACCAGCCGAACAACGTGATGCGTGAACTCGCTGACCTGTTCGACGGCTTTGGTGCGCTGTTGCACACGCTGGTGTTCGACGAGGAGCGCGCGCTCGCCGAGGTCAACGCCGATTATTCGACCACGACCGAACTCGCCGACACGCTCCAGCGCGACGCCGATGTGCCGTTCCGGGTCGGGCATCATTTCGCGTCCGAGCTTGTCAATTTCGGGCGCGCGAACGGACTGAAGCCGGTCGACATTCCGTACGCAGAAGCACAGCGCATCTACGCGAATGCGGCGGCGGCGTTCAAACTGACGAGCCCGCAGCTGCCCCTCAGCGAAACCGCTTTCCGCCGCGCCCTCACCGCCGAGAACATGGTGACGGAGAGCAAAGGGCTGGGCGGGCCGCAGCCCGCAGAGGTCGCCCGCATGCTTTCCGCCGCGCAAAACCAGTTGCACGCCGATCGCGATTGGCTCGAGGCGGCGCGAGCTAGGCTCCACGACGCTTCCGGCAGGCTCGACGCCACCTTCGCCGGCATTGCGACAGGCCGATAGGGCATCCATAGATGCCCTCTGTTGGAAACGAGGGCATCTATGAGTAAGGTGTTGATGAATTGGGGTTTTCGCGCGCACACTTGACCATAGATGCCGTTTCGGGCGGGGATGGCATCTATGGTGTTGGTGCATTCAGAAACGTGGAAAGGATCGCCTCATGGCCAATTTCACGCCGGTCTCGGCCGCCATCGGCGGCGCGCTGATCGGGCTTTCGGCGGTGCTGCTGATGCTGCTGTCCGGACGCATTGCCGGCATCAGCGGCATTGTGGGCGAATGCCTCACCGCTGGCAGCGACAAAGGTTGGCGGCTCGCGTTCCTGATCGGCCTCGTGGCCGCCCCTCTGCTCGCAGCGCTCGCAGGGTTCGGCGCCGCTTCGCCACTGATGCCCGCAAGCTTCGGGGTAATCGTGGTGTCGGGGCTGTTGGTGGGCTTCGGTACGCGGATGGCATCGGGCTGCACGTCCGGGCATGGCATCTGTGGAATCGCGCGGCTATCGCCGCGCTCAATGGTCGCGACCGCCGTTTTCATGGCAGCGGCGATCGGCGTTGTTTTCATCACCCGTCATGTTGTTGGAGCGTGATCATGCGCGATGTGCTGGTTGGGCTTCTGTGCGGCCTCGTGTTCGGGTTCGGCCTCCTCATCTCCGGCATGATGCAGCCTGCCAAGGTGCTGGGATTTCTGGACCTCTTTGGCGGGGCCTGGGATCCAAGCCTCGCCGTCGTGATGGCCGCCGCACTGGCGGTCGCATGGCCAGGATTCAGGATCGCGCGCCGACGCGGGCAACCGCTGCTGGCGGCACGAAGCCTCTGGCCGACCGCGAACGCCATCGATCGCCCGCTGGTGGTCGGAGCACTCCTGTTCGGCATCGGCTGGGGTCTGGTTGGTTTGTGCCCGGGACCGGCGGTCGAAAACCTGGCAACGGGCTCGCCGCGGGTGTTCGTCTTCGTCGGCGCCATGATCGTCGGGATGCTGCTGCAGCACGCCTGGCAAAGACGGGCGGGCACTCAGGCGCCCGTGCTTGCCACCGTGGTCGACGGATGAGAACCAGCGGCGATCGCCGCCCTGGGATGTCGAGCGGCCGTCAAAGATGAAACCGCGTTGAGCGCCCTCACCGCATATTTCCGCAGTAGATATCCTTGAGCACGTCAAGGACGCGAGCAGCGCGTGCGTCGGCAATGCGGTAGTGCAAGGTCTGCGAGGTCCGGCGAAACGTAACGAGGCCGTCCTCGCGCAGCCGCGCCAAATGTTGCGACAGCGCCGATTGGCTCAAGTCGACGGCCGACTGCATTTCACCGACGGTCATTTCGCCGCGGGCCGTCAGAAAGCAAAGAATGAGCAGGCGATGCTCGTTGCCCAAAAGTTTGAGAAGGTGTGCGGCGGCTGCCGCCTGCTGCGCCAGCACTCGCAGCTCCGGCGTGTCGAAGGGATCTCGCGGCTTTTGCGCCTTGGCTGCTGCATGCTTAGACATCGATCGACCTCAGAGCGCTCCCGCGCGGGCCTTGCAACGCAGCACGATTCGAGCGTGAGCGCCAATGTTCACAATAAATCATAGTTTTCTAATTTAGTATTGACTAATTTAGACTACGTTGATAGATGTTGCCAATCGAAAAATGAAAAGTTCGTGCCGCTTCGGGAGGAAGCAATGGTGCCGTTTACTCGGCGCGCAACGGGCCGAACGCCCGGACCGGCCGGCACATCGGTAGCTCGACGCTCCATCCTGAAGTTTGGGGCCGCCATGGCGGGAGGCCTTGCGCTCGGCCGCAGCGCGGCGGGCGCCGAAGATGCGTTACCGCCGGACGAGCCGTTGTGGTCGCAGACCCTTGGCGCCGGCGTGGTCGAACGGCCCTATGGACTGCCCGCCGAGACGGAGAGCGGCGTCATCCGGCGCTATGTCCCCTGGCTCACGGCAACCAAGGAATCCTCCGTCAGCTTCTCGCCGCTGCAGGATCTACACGGCATCATCACCCCGAATGGCTTGTTCTTCGAGCGGCATCATGCCGGCTACCCGACCGTGGAGCCGGACAAGCATCGTCTGCTGATCCATGGCTTGGTCGAGCGGCCGCTCGCTTTGAGCATGAACGATATCGTGCGGTTTCCTTCGGTGTCGCGCATCCATTTCATCGAGTGTCCGGCCAACGGCGGCATGGAATGGCGCGGCGCGCAACTCAATTCGCTCCAGTTCACCCACGGCATGGTGAGTTGCGCCGAATGGACCGGCGTAAAGCTGTCGACGCTGCTGGAAGAGGTTGGCCTTAAACGGGAGGCCAAATGGATACTGGTGGAAGGCGCCGACGGGGCGCGCATGACCCGCAGCCTGCCGCTGGAAAAAAGTCTCGACGATTGCCTCGTGGTCTACGGCCAGAACGGCGAAGCTTTGCGTCCCGAGCAGGGTTATCCGCTGCGTCTCGTCGTGCCGGGTTGGGAAGGCAACGTGAACGTGAAGTGGTTGCGCCGGATCAAGGTCGGCGATCGGCCGTGGTTCACGCGTGAGGAAACGTCGAAATATACCGACCTCATGCCCGACGGAACGGCGCGCGGCTTCACCTGGGTTCTCGACGCGAAATCGGTCATCACCTTCCCTTGTCCGGAAAAGCCGCTGGCAGGTCCCGGGCTTTATGAAATTCGCGGGCTAGCCTGGAGCGGCAAGGGCAAAGTGAAGGCAGTCCATGTCTCGACGGACGGCGGCATCAATTGGCAACCGGCGCGGCTCGAGGAACCGATCCTGTCGAAAGCGTTGACGCGTTTCACCTTCCCGTGGAGCTGGGACGGGCGGCCGCTATTTCTCGAATCGCGCGCGATCGACGAGACCGGCTATGTCCAGCCCACCATCACGGCGTTGCGCAAGATCCGCGGCTCGAATTCGATCTATCACAACAACTCGATTCAAACTTGGCAGGTCAAGCCCGACGGGAGCGTGTTCGATGTTCAGCTCGCGTGAGCATCGCGTTCTCGTTGCTATTGCGGCGCTCGCGGCAATTTGGGCCTCGGCCTCGCGCGCCGGCGAGCATGGCCGCTATGGTTACGGAACGCCGGCAACCAACGAGCAGATCGCCGGCTGGGATATCGACGCGCGCGGCGACGACGGCGTTGGCCTCCCGCCCGGCAAGGGAACCGTGGACAAGGGCGCCAACGTCTTCATGGAGCAATGCGCGGCGTGTCACGGCACGTTCGGCGAGGGCGAAGGCCGCTATCCGAAGCTCGCCGGTGGGGACGGGACCCTGACAGCCGATCGCCCGGAGCCCACGGTCGGCAGCTATTGGCCGTTTGCGCCGACGCTGTGGGATTACATCAATCGCGCCATGCCAATGGCTTCGCCGCACGCGTTGCCGGCCGACGATGTATACGCGCTCACGGCCTACGTCCTTAACATCAACAATATCGTTCCTGCCGACTTCGTCGCCGATCGCGATAGCCTGCCCAAGGTGAAGATGCCGAACCGGGACCATTTCGTCTGGGAGGATCCGCGGCCCGACACGACAGCGCCGCCGTGCATGGCCGCGTGCAAGGATCCCAAGGACGTGAAGATCACGTCCACGGCGGAAGGGCAGAATCTCACACCGAGAACCACGGGATCGCTCGACGAGATGCGATCCAAATAGTCAGACAGAACAGGCGGGCGCGCAATTGATGACAATCAGACAGCGAGGTTTCGGCGAGGTTGCCGCTTCAGTGCTCGGAGCGGGCCTTTTGCTGGCCGCGAGTGCCGCCTGCGGGCAGTCTACGCGCCTTGATGGCCAGCAGCTCGCATTCGACCGCGGCAAGGGCAATTGCCTCACGTGCCACAACATCAAGGGCGGCGATTTGCCGGGCACCATCGGCCCGCCGTTGGCCGACATGAAGAGCCGATTTCCGGACCGCACTGAACTGATCGCCATCATCGCTGACGAAACCAAACGCAATCCGCTCACGGTGATGCCGCCGTTCCGCCGGAACCTTATCATGAACGATCGGGAAATCGATGCCATCGTCGATTTTCTCTACACCTTGTAACGACGACGCAGCAGGAGAGCAGATATGAGAACGACAGGGAGCGCTAATCCGACGCGTCGCCTGATCCTCAAGGGAACCGTCGGCAGTCTCGCCGGGCTCGCGATCGCGGGAAGCGCACTGTTTGAGGCACGGGCGGCGGACGCGCCGGCGTGGCCAAGCGACGCATTCAAGCAGAAGAACGAGGCCGAGGCGCTCAAAGCCCTCTACGGCGGCAGGACGGCAGAAACCTCCGACAAGGTCAAGCTCGACGCGCCGGAGATCGCGGAGAACGGCGCGGTCGTGCCGGTCGCGGTCAGCAGCACCTTGCCCGACGTCACATCGATTGCGATCCTGGTGATGGAAAACCCATTCGTGCTTGCCGCTTCCTACAAACTCGGTACCGCAACCGCCCCTTCGGTCGCCAGCCGCCTCAAGATGGCAAAAACGAGCAACCTCGTCGCTGTGGTCGAGTCCGGCGGCAAACTTTTCAGTGCGCGCAAGGAAGTCAAAGTCACCGTGGGCGGCTGCGGCGGGTAGGTTTCGCCGGCAACGCCCAAAACCACCGCTTCAAAGGATAAACCTCATGGCATCGACAATACGCGTGCGTGCGATCGCAAACGGCGAAAGCACCGAAGTGCAGTCGCTCATTCAGCATCCGATGGACTCCGGATTCGTCAAGGATGCGAAGGGCGAACTGATCCCGCCACATCATATCGAAGTCGTCGAATTCGAGTACGAGGGGCAGAAGGTGTTCACCGCACTATGGGGCCCAGCCGTTTCCAAAGATCCCTACGTCAAGTTCAGCTTCAAGGGCGGCAAGAAGGGCGACGACCTCAAAGTGAGTTGGATCGACAACAAGGGCGCCGCGGATTCGCTGGTTGCCAAGATTCAATAGCGATCTGTTTCGAGCCGATCCACAGGGAGGATCTGAATGGCGCGGGTTAGCTTGCTGGCGATTGCCGCCCTATCCCTGCTCGTGACGCAGCCTTGTCGCGGCGCCGATGCGAATCCGCAGGCTGATTTCAAGGCATTCAGAGACTACTTCACCGGCCGTTTCCCAAAGGTGCCGCTGCAGGATTTCGTCAATGGGCCGTATTCGATGAGCGCGGACTTGCGCAGGCAATGGGAGGCGAAGGAGGAATTCCCACCCTACGAATTCGCGCTCGAGACCGGCAAGGAGATGTTCGCGCAACCGTTCAAGAACGGCAGGACCTATGCGGACTGCTTTCCGAACGCAGGCATCGGCGTTCGTCAAGACTATCCTTATTTCGACGTCAAATCCGGCGAGGTGGTGACACTGGAGCTTGCGCTCAATCGCTGCCGGGAGAGCAACGGCGAGCAGCCCTACTCCTATGTCGGCGATCAAATGGCGGCATTGACCGCCTATATGGCCTACACCTCGCGCGGCAAGCCGTTCGACATCAAAATTCCTGACGATCCACGCGCGTTCGCAGCCTATGAAAAGGGCAAACAATATTTTTACGGGCGTCGAGGACAGCTCAATTTCTCGTGCGCCAGCTGCCACGTGCAGAATCCCGGCGAGCAAATCCGGTCGGAGATGCTGGCGCCGGCGCTCGGTATTCTTGCGGCAATGCCGATCTATCGCTCCGAATGGGGCGGCATGGGGACGATCAGCCGACGGTTCGTCACCTGCAACAGCCAAGTCCGCGCGACGCCGCTCGATCCCCAGGACGAGCTCTATCGCGACGTCGAATACTATCTCTCCTATATGAGCAACGGCTTGCCGATTGCCGGGCCGGGCGCACGGCCGTGAGATTGGAACCAACCATGCGAACGTATCTTGCCGTTGCGTTGGCGCTGTCGATTGCACAAATCGCACCGGCTGTTGCAGCCAGCTCTGAAGCTGATTTCCAGTTCGCGTTGGCGGCGGCAGAAGCTGCCAACAAGGAAGCCAAGGCGCTGAAGAACCAATGGACGACGACTGCGCAGGAGATCAACGCTGCGAAGAAGGCCGCGGCAGCCAATGACTTCGACAAAGCGATCGGGTTTGCCAAGGAGGCCGAAGCGCTCGCAAGGGCGTCGATCGCGCAAGCACACGAACAGGCTACGGCATGGAAAGATGCAGACATTCATTAAGCAGCGTTGATTGAAGGAGTTGTGATGACCGTGCGCCGCCGCGACGCGTTGCGATTGCTAACCGCCGCGACATTGGCGGGCGTCGTCCCCAAGATCGCCAGCGCCACAGACGACACGTCGATTTACGACGTTGAGCGCTTCGGCAATGCGCGCGTGCTGCATATGACAGACACGCACGCCCAGCTCTCGCCGGCGTTCTTCCGCGAGCCGAGCGTCAATCTCGGCGTTGGCGAGATGCAGGGGCGGCCGCCGCATCTGGTCGGGCGCGCCTTTCTACAACACTTCGGAATCGAGCCCGCAAGCCGCCGCGCGCACGCCTTTACCTATCTCGACTACGAGGAAGCGGCGCATCGTTACGGCAAGCTCGGCGGATTTGCGCATCTCAAGACGCTCGTCGATCGTTTGCGGGCAGAGGCCGGGCCCGCCCGCTCCTTGTTGCTCGATGGCGGCGACTTGCTGCAGGGGAGCGGTCTCGCCAACGCGATGCTGGGGGCAGACATGGTCGAAGCCGCCAATCTGCTCGGTGTCGAAGCAATGACCGGCCATTGGGAATTCACCTACGGGGAGGAGGCCCTGCGGGCCAACATCGCCAAATTCAAGGGCGAGTTTCTTGCGCAGAACGTGTTTCTGACCGAAGAGGCCGCGTTCAGCGACGCACCGGCTTTCGATTCCAGCTCCGGACACGTGTTCAAGCCGGCAATGATCAAGGAGGTGGGCGGACATCGCATCGCCGTCATCGGGCAGGCATTTCCCTACGTGCCGATCGCACATCCCAAGCGGTTCGTTCCGAACTGGACATTCGGCGTCCGTCCGGAGGACTTGCAAAAGCTCGTCGACAAGCTGCGCAACGACGATCGCGCCGACGCGATTCTCCTGCTGTCGCACAACGGCATGGACGTCGACCTCAAGCTCGCGAGCCGCGTCCGCGGGATCGACGTGATCCTGGGCGGTCACACGCATGACGGGGTTCCACGACCGACCGTCGTCTCCAACGCCGGCGGCAAGACGCTTGTGACCAATGCAGGTTCCACCGGCAAATTTCTTGCGGTTCTCGACCTCGACATCGCCAACGGCAGGCTCAAGGACGTGCGTTATCAACTCCTGCCCGTCTTCGCCAACCTTTTGAAGCCTGATCCTGAAATGCAAATTCTCATCGATCGGCTGCGCGCGCCGCATGCGCAGCAGTTTGGCGAAAAGCTGGCGACAACCGAACGCTTGCTGTACCGACGCGGAAATTTCAACGGCCCCATGGACCAGCTGATCTGCGATGCCCTGCGCCACGAGTTGGACACGGAACTCGCGCTGTCGCCGGGCTTCCGCTGGGGGAACACGATTCTTCCCGGGCAGGCGATCACGATGGAAGACCTGCTGTCTGAAACGGCAATTACATATCCGCAGGTTTACGTTCAGGAGATGAGCGGCGAGCAACTCAAGGCCATGATGGAGGACATCTGCGACAATCTGTTCAATGCCGATCCCTATCACCAGCAAGGTGGCGACATGGTGCGCATGGGCGGCATGGACTACGCCTGCGCCCCGGCGGAAACCATGGGGCGTCGCATCTCGGAGATGACACTCGACAGCGGCAAGCCGATAGAGCCCGGCAAGTCCTACCGGGTCGCCGGTTGGGCCTCAGTGAATGAACAGGACGGCAAACCGATCTGGGAGGTTGTCGCCAACTACTTGCGCAGAGAGAAGACGGCCGGCTTGCAACGGGTCAATCGCGTGGCTCTCAAAGGCGTTGCTGATAATCCGGGCCTCGCGGGGTAGAGTGAACCATGATTTCCAGCTGGCAGCGATCGGGCTTCCGTTCTTGCGTTTCGCGGCGGACCGGGTTGTTGGCCTTTGTCCTCGCCGGTGTCCTTTGCCCCGTGCCATCGCTCGCACAGCAAAGCGTGCTGCCCGACAAGCCGTTTGCGGAACATCGCATCGTGCTTCAGGTCTCCGATGGCGACCCGCAAAAGCAGGGTTTGGTCATCAGCGTCGCCAACAACCTGTTGAAGGCCTACGACCCCGACAGGATCGCAATCGAGGTGGTGGCGTTTGGCCCGGGAATCGATCTTTTGCGGACGGACAGTCCAAACCGGACGCGAGTCGACAGCCTTGTCGCTCAGGGCGTTCGATTCGACGTGTGTATGAACACGGTCGAGACGGTCGAGCGCGAGACCGGGCGTCGGCCGCACATCAATCCGCAGGCTATTCCGGTCCAGGTCGGCGTCGGACAGATACTCAAACTCGTCGAAAGCGGCTTCACACTCGTTCGCCCCTGAACGAGGCCCGGGGAGAGGTGCCATGCGCGGAATGTTTCGGCTTGCGGCGATCGTTATTGCGCTCGGACTTCCTGCTTCGCAGGGTTTTGCGGCCGACGCTGCCAGGCAACATCGCGTCTCCATTCAGGTCGATCAGGACGACCCCGCGGTGATGAATCTGGCGCTCAACAATGCGTCCAACGTCATCGAATACTACCGCGGAAAGGGCGAGGACGTGCAGGTGGAAGTTGTCACCTACGGCCCCGGCCTCAAGATGCTGCGGGAGGATACCTCGCCCGTGAAGGATCGGATCAAGCAGCTCAAGGAGTTGAGCTTTCCAAGCAACATCACGTTCTCGGCCTGCAACGTCACGAAGCAAGGCATGGAGAAACGGGAGGGTCATACGATCACCATCATTCCGCAAGCCTCGCTGGTTCCCTCGGGAGTCGTGCGGCTCATGGAACTGCAGGAGCAGGGCTGGAGCTACGTTCGGCCATAACGCGGGGCGCGCCTTCGGCGCGTGAGTAGGAGCACATCGTGAGGCACAACGT
Source organism: uncultured Alphaproteobacteria bacterium (assembly GCA_963833605.1). GTDB lineage: Bacteria > Pseudomonadota > Alphaproteobacteria > Rhizobiales > Xanthobacteraceae > JAFAXD01. The sequence continues at coordinate 64,492 of CAWHYZ010000016.1, read as the reverse complement.
TGTCGCCGCGCTGGTCGCGGCCCCGGTCATCGCGTTCTTCGGCAGCGCGCCGCGCGGGCACGCCGAAGACGCGCTCGTGACATATAAATCGCTGTCGCCGGAGGTGGCGCTCGACGTGGCGCAGGCCGCACTGAAGCGGTGCCGCGCCGACGGTTTCCAGATTGCGGTCGCGGTGGTCGACCGGTTCGGTCAAACGCTGGTCATGCTGCGTGACCGATATGCCGGATTGCCCGCGCCCGAAACGGCAACCGACAAGGCCTACCACCGCGCTCAGCTTTCGCTCCAACACCAGTGAGCTCGCCAAGTCGGTGCAGAGCGGCCAACTCAGTGCCGGCCTTGGCAGCCTGCCGCGCGTGCGCTTCCTTGCAGGCGGCGTCGTCATCGAAGCCGCGGGCACGCTGGTCGGTGCGGTCGGCGTCTCGGGAGCCCCCGGCGGCGACAAGGACGAGGCTTGCGCCAAAGCCGGGGTCGAGGCGATCCGCGACAAGCTCGACTTCTGATGATCGATATCGACGGCATCGAAGGCGCTCCAGACGGGAGAATATTCTTGTCGGATTGCGCTTTCGCGAGGCGAGACTTATGCTGTTTCTGCGGTCAAACAGAGAAGAAACAACGGGGAGGAAGCTGTGATTACTCGTCGTCGCCTGATTGAGGCGGCGGGCGCCGGAACCGCGCTCGCCGCAAGCGGTTTTCCGTTTCCACGCCTGATCGAGGCCGAGGCGGCCGTTCCCGGCCTGCCCGCGGGACTGCCGCAGGGCACGCGCGCCGAGGCCGTGCTGGAGGCGTTGCCAGGCAAGAAGCCGCTCATCAAGCTGACCTATCGGCCGCCCAACTACGAGACGCCAATTTCGTATTTCCGCACGCCGCTGACCCCCAACGACGCGTTTTTCGTGCGCTACCATCTCCCCGACATCCCCGAGGTCGATGCAGCGAAGTGGCGGCTCTCGGTGGGCGGCGAAGGAGCCAACGGCCAGACCGAACTCACGCTCGACGACATCAGGAAAATGCCGGCCGTCGAGATCGTCGCGGTCAACCAGTGCTCCGGCAACAGGCGCGGCCTGTTCCAGCCACACGTTGCCGGGGTCGAATGGGGCTACGGTGCGATGGGCTGCGCCCGCTGGAAAGGCGCGCGCCTCAAGGACATTCTCGACAAGGTCGGCTTGAAAAAGGAGGCAGTCGAGGTCGTCTTCGAAGGCGCCGACGGACCCGTCGTCGACAAGACGCCGGATTTCGTCAAGAGTATTCCGGTCTCGAAGGCGATGGAGGAAACAACCCTCGTGGCCTACGAGATGAACGGTCAGCCGCTGCCGCATTTCAATGGATTCCCGGCCCGCATCGTCCTGCCCGGCTGGACCGGCACCTACTGGATGAAGCACATCTCGGCCATCCGGCCGGTGACAAAGCCGTTCGACGGCTTCTGGATGAAATCGGCCTACCGGGTTCCGACCGGCAAGTTTCCGCTGGTGGCGCGATTCATCTCGCAGGAGACGGAAGCCAACACGCCGATCACCGAGATGGTGGTGAACTCGCTGATCACCAGCCACGATGACGGAGCCGCCGTGAAGGCTGGCAAGGTGACCGTCGGCGGCATCGCATGGGACGCCGGCTACGGCATCCGCACCGTCGAGGTCTCGACCGACGGCGGCATCACGTGGGCAGCCGCCAAGCTCGGCGAAGATCTCGGCCGATTCGCATTCCGGCCGTGGACGTTCGAGCTCGCGGCCAAGCGCGGCAAGAACACCGTGATGGCACGCGCCACCAATGCCATCGGCCAGACCCAGACCGCCGGGTTGATTCTCAATCCCGCCGGCTATCACCACAACGTCATGCAGACCGTGACGCTCAACGCGGCCTGAAGGAGCAGACGATGCGCATCATTCTTGCCGCCCTGTTCGTCGCGCTCGCAGCTGTTCCGGCCGCCGCCGACGAGCAACCGATCTCGCTCAAACAGGCGCCCGGCCTCGACAAGGTCGAAGGCAACTGTGCGGCGTGCCACAGCCTCGACTACATTCAGATGAACTCGCCCTTCCTTAACGCGGCCGGCTGGGACGCGGAAGTCACCAAGATGATCAAGACATTCGGCGCGCCGATCCCGGACGCCGATGCCAAGGCGATCGCGGATTATCTCAAGGCGAACTACGGGGGCTGAGCGCGGTCCCATTCGACTGGCGACTTCAGTCTGGCAACGCTCGATTCCCCGATCCGAACCAAGGCCCGGGATGCGATCATCGCATGCTCTCGGCGCCTCAGCGCGCGATCAGCAAAAGCGGCAATCAGTTTTGCGTTCGGCCGCGCGCCAATATTTGAATTACCGCATGATCTTTTCGGCACCCACACTTCGCCGGATCGCGCGCTAGCGCATGTCCCGGAAAAGTGGATGCCGGTTTTCCGACAAGGACATGCGCAAAAAGAAGATTCTAGAGCGCATCCCGGTTCCTTGCGATCGGGATAGGCGCTAGTGCGTGAATTCGCCTTTGGCCATCATCAAGTGATGCGCCTGATGGTGCGCGCCCTGCACCATGATGCCCATGAAGCCCAGCGCCTTGAGCTTGGCGACCTGATTGGCATCCGGGCTGGTCACCGTCAGCTGCACGCCTTCAGGCAGTTCATCGGCCTTAGCGTCCCATCCAAGGGCGGCCAGTTCGTGAGCGTGCGCCGGGACCATGCGTTTGATCGCGTCGCGCGTGCGGCCCGCGCCGGTGACCGTGATCTCGATGCCGTTGTCGAGCGGGCGCTCGTTTGCGACAGCGTGCAGCGTCACCTCATTCATGTCGATCAGATGCTCGCGCAGCGACGCAATGTTGACCTTCGACCAATCGGTCTTCGGGTCGGCTTCCAACAGCCGCACGATCTCCTGGATGGTTCCGAAGGCATCCTGTCCGGGCAGTGTGGGCTGGCCGGCGATCCGGCCGTGCTGCATCATCGCCCGTCCGGCGTGCATCCCTGCCCCGCCATGCATCGGCCCATCCTTTGCGCCGTGCATCATCAGCATCATACGGCTGTGTTCGCCACCCTCCATGCCGCTCGGCGGCGGCATCGTGTGCTCTTGACCCTGAACGCCTGCGCCCATTTGGCCGTGCATTCCAGCGGACCCTGTGGGCGTCTGGGCGACCGCGAAAGCGGTCGCCGCCGCGCTCACCACTGCGACCACCGCGGCGGTTACGGCAATTTTCCCGGACCTAAACGTCATGATCGACCTCTGTCTGAACGTGCCCCTTGGCAACCAGATACACCGGACCCGGCATGGCCCGGTATGATCATGATCATACGAGACACGAGGATCAGCGCTTCCGGTAGATCTCGCGGCCGCTCCGCTTGATCTCGCCCTTGGAGGTCATTTCGGCCAAGGTCCGGTAGAGCGCCTCGTGAGATAGACCGAGCTCAGCGGCGAGCTCCTTGATGGTCCCCTTGAGCACAACCGTCCGCCCATCGGAGCCCGCATTCAGCGCCAAATAATGGCGAACGCGCTCGCGTACCGACCGAATACCACGCTGCTGGAGACGGGTGCGCAAGGCCATGACCTGCTGTGCGAGCATGGCCATGAAACCCTGAGCCGCCCTCGGGTCACGTTGGAATTCGGCCAACATCGATGCTTTCGGATAAAGCCTTGCGACCGCCGGCGTCACCGCCACCGCATCGCAGTGGTAGGCCTTGGAAAACAAGGACGCTTCGGCGATCGTCTCGCCGGCCAGCGCCACATGCAGCACGGCTTCACGCCCGTCCCGATCGGTCCGGACCAGGCGAACCTTCCCGCTCACGATCTCGTAGAGACCCTCGGTCCGATCGCCGATATGAAATAGGAACTGCCCCGGTTTGAGCTTGCGCTCGATGCCGGCAGCGGTGATGGCAGCGGGCAGCCAGTCCAATGTGGCCATTGCTTCGACTTCGTCCAAACCTGCGATCGTATCAGCCGAGTTCGCAAACCAAACGATCGGCGTTGCGCTCGGCCGATCACGTGTTTGCAGGCCTGCATTCCTTTCCACGCCCGTTGCGCATTGCGGCATAGTTTAGGCTTGATTAAATCCACAAAAAGCCATATTATGGATCGGCGTTGGAGAGGGCCCCACCCATCCCATCCCTCTCTAACGTCATCCTCAACCCCGCCGCGGTCCCCCACCCGGCGGGGTTCAACTTTTTCAAGGGGAGTCGGAGTCCAAATTCAACTAATTAGAGAATAAATTTATTAATTCCCGGTATCCGAGCATGTCTTGATGCGACAGATTTCCACCTGTGACGGAGGTCACTGCGCCATACCCCGCCAGCGTGCTTTTTGGAGGCAAGACGGCTCAGGGTGGGTGGGTATCATGACACGCAGGATCAGTCTGGATCAGTATGACCTGACGCTCGCGGCGGCGATCGTCCTTTTCGCAATCGTCACAATTTTTCTGGTGCTGACCTGAACGCCAGCGTGCGCGCGATGGGCGATACGGCGATCAATGACCGCTTGCCCGGCCGGCCGGCGCCGGCCGTTTTAGAGTTTGTGCTCGCCCGCCAGTGTGCGTACCGCTTTCAGGGTTGATGTTATTGCGCTCACGTAGCTTGCCTTGACAGCATCGCCGCGCTGCCGCTCGTCGACCGAGCCCGGCGCCGCATCCGGAAAGCCGACGCAGAACGTGAACACCAGCAGAAGGCCGCTGTCCGATTCGCTGATCACATTGGTGATCCAGCCATCGTAGCCGTGCGCCTCGATCCGCCGGAAATGAACCTGTACCGGCGGCGTCAAGGTGATGCGTTCGCGCATCGGCACGCCGCGCAGCACGATCTCGCGCACGAAGCCGTCATCGAAGCGTTCAACCACACGACACGCTTCCATCGCCTCGACGAATGGAAGGGCGTTCTCCGCCTTCATCACCAGCCCGCGCCAGACCTGATCGGCTGTCAGGACCGGGCTGACGCCGGGCGGGTTGACCGCAACCGCGGCCGACAACGCATACATGGGTCCGTCCTAATCTTCCGGCACCGAAATGATGTAGGCCGCCATCGATCCGATCCTGAATTGCGTTTCCGTCTTCGCACACTTAGCTTGCCGGCGAACACACACTGGATCGGACTCTGGCGCAATGGCAAACAAGCAAGATCTGCGCAAGATCGCGCTATCACTCGAAGGCACCTCCGAGGCACCGCATTTCGACCGCACCGCCTTCAAAGTCACGCGCATTTACGCGACGCTGGCGGCCGACGGGCGTACGGCCAATATCAAACTTCTGCCCGAAGAGCAGGAATTCAAATGTACGATGGCGCCCGCCGGATTCGCGCCAGTGCCCGGTGGTTGGGGTCATCAAGGCTGGACGACGCTGACGCTCGCAGCGATCCGCCAGCCCGAGCTCAAGGATGCGCTTACGACGGCGTGGCGCCACGCGCTGCCCAAGCGCGGTGCCGGCCGGAAACCACGCGCATAAGCCTCACGTCATTTTCATTGGAATGGCGCCGAGATAATCGCGCTTGCCGATTTCGACGCCGCAGTGACGCAGGATTGCGTAGGCGGCGGTGCGGTGAAAATAGAAGTTTGGCAGCACGAAATGATTGAGGTAGTCGGCGCCGGTCATATGACCTTTGTTGGTTGGACCGAGCGGGAAGGTGATCTCACGCGTGGCCGCGGCATCGATTTTGGCCGGGTCGAGGGTCTTCAGAAAGGTGATCGTCTTGGCGATCCGCTCCTTGAGCTGATCAAACGTCGTCTCATTGTCCTCATAAAGCGGCGGCTCGACACCGGCGAGGCGCGCCGCGCCGTTCTTGGCCTGGTCGGTCACGACCTGCACCTGGCGCACCAGCGCAAACATGTCGGGCGCAAGCCGCGTGTTCAACAGGACCGCGGGGTCGAGATTCTTGGCTTTCACAAACGCCTGCGTCTTGTCGAGAATCGCGGACAGCGCCGCGAGAGCGATTTCAAATACGGGCAACGAGGCTTGCGACATCGAGAATGGCATGGACGGTTTCCTGAATTGCTTGGCTGACGGTTACGGGCCGCAGACCATGCATATATAGGCGGGCGGTTCAACCGGGCTGTTTGCAATTATTCAAATGGCGGCGGTCGCGCAGGCGCTTGCAATGTTGCTGCCGGCATGCTCGACACAGATGAAGAACGATTGGAGCCTGTCCTTCATGTCCGCTTCACCTTCGGTTGCAGATCTCGACCCGGCAGCCCGCGCGCCGCGGCGCGTGCGCCATGAGCCGCGCCGCCGCCAGCTCGACGTCAAGCGAGTCGACAAGATCGCAGCGCATATGATCCGCGTCACGCTCGGCGGCGACCTCGAGGGCTTCACCAGTCTCGGGTTCGACGATCACGTCAAGCTGTTCTTTCCCGACCCCGCCGGAGCGCCCGGTGGCGAACCTCAGGTGCTGGCACGCGACTACACGCCGCGCCGTCACAACCCTGCCGGCAATATCCTGGAAATCGACTTCGCCATTCACGACGCGGGACCGGCGACGCGCTGGGCCGAAAAGGTGCGGCCCGGCGACCCGCTGGCGATCGGCGGACCGCGGGGGTCCTTCATCATCCCGACCAATTTCGACTGGCACCTCCTGATCGGCGACGAAACCGCGATCCCGGCGATTGGACGCAGGCTGGCTGAATTGCCGGCCGGCACCCGTGCAGTGGTGCTGGCCGAAGTGGATGGCCCCGCCGACGAACTCGGGTTCGAAACCAAGGCCGACGTGCGCGTGACCTGGGCGCATCGGAACGGCGCCCAAGCCGGTGCGAGCGACGTGTTGGCAAGGACGCTCAAAAAGATGTCACTGCCGGCCGGCGACTACTACGCCTGGGTCGCCTGCGAGTCGCTGATCGCCAAGGCTCTGCGCGTGCAGCTCATCGCCGAACACGGCGCCAATAAGAAATGGATGCGGGCCGCCGGCTATTGGCGGCGCGGCGCGGTCGCAGTGCACGACACCCACGACGATTAGATCGCCCGGCTCGAAGCACTTTGCTCTGCCCGTCATGCGCGCGCTTGTCCCGCGCTTGCGGGTGTTGAGCGCTCCTCAGCGAGATCGCCGGGGCAAGCCCCGGCGAAGACGCCCAGGTTTGCTCCTCAAGCCGCGGTCAGCGTTACGGTTTGCATCAGGTTATGGTGGTAGCCCGCGGGATTGAGGATCAGGCTCGCGGTCTGGGTTTGGCCGATAATGTTGGTGGCCCGCGCGGTCACAGAATTCTTGCCGGGTTTGGCGACAAACCCGTAACTCCACGGCCGGAATGCAAAGCGGCCGAGATCCTCGCCCAATTTGGCAGGCTTCCAGGTGTTGCCGCCGTCTTCCGAGACTTCGACGACGCGAATGCCGTGACCGCCGTCCCACGCGATACCACCGACCGTGACCGGCCCAGCCTTCACGGCCGCGCCCTCCGGATGGCTCGTAATCAGCGAGTTCGGCACGAGTTCGGTGATCGGCGTGTAACGTCCGTTTCCTGAGAGACGAAGCGCGCCACAATGGGAAACTTGCCGACTGGAATGCGATAGGCGGTCTTCATCCAGTAGCCGTCGAACGGTTTGGTCACGGCCCGCAATGAGACAAGGTGTTTCATCCAGTAGACGCCGGCCCAGCCCGGAACAATGACGCGCGCCGGAAACCCGTTGAAGTGCGGCAGCGGCTGGCCATTCATTTCGTAGGCGACGAGCGCGTCCGCCTCCATCGCCTTCCAGATCGGAATGCTCTTGACGAACTTTGGCGTCTTGTCGACGACCGGCCCGTCGGCGCCGTCGAGGACGATCTCGACGGCGTCTTTTTTGACGCCGATCTTGTCGAGGATGTCCCTGAGGCGCGCGCCTTTCCAGCGGGCACACCCCATGGCGCCATAGCCCCACTCGATGCCCGGTACGTGCGGCCGGAACAGACCGCGCCGATTACCTGAGCAGGCATTGACGGCCGTCACCTCCGCGGCCGGCATCTTCTTCAAATCATCGAGCGTGAGCGTGGTTTCGCCGCTCGCACCTTCGCCTCCAACAGTGAGCCGCCATTTCGCGGCGTCGACTTCTGGAATATCCGCCAGATGATAGCGAACATAAAACGCCTCATTGGGCGTCAGCGGCGTGCGGAAATACTCGATCGGTGTCTCATAATTCGGCGGCCGGTAGGTCAGCTTGATGAGCGGCTTTTTGCCCGGCAGCGCGTCCATGACGACTTCGTTCCGCATCCCTTGCGGCAAAGCCGCGGGCAATCCGGGCACTGCAGGCTCGGCCTGCAAGAGGTCTGGAAAGACCATGTTGCCCCCGGCGAGCACCGCACCCGCGCCAGCTGTCCCGAGCAAATGACGACGCGTGATCATGCGCATCCTTGGCTGATTTTTCTCTTATCGCCGAATGGTAACTGGATAATCCTGTTACAACAGAATGGGAAGGCGACAAAGACTTTCCGCGCTCGCCTCAGATCGGGTGCTCGAGGATCTTGGCGATCTGCTTCACCAGTTCGTCGAGCGAGTAGAACTTGAGCCTCAACCGTGGGGCGACCCGGGCGGTTGCATCTTGCGGACCGGGATGCCACTGGATGGAGCTTGGCGCCCCCGATCCGGTGAAGGAAACCCCATGCCTGATGTCTTGTCCAAGCAGGACGGCCCGATCCTGGAGATCATCCTCAATCGCCCCGACCGCGGTAACGGCGCCGACGACGCCATGGCGATCGAGCTCACGCGGCTGATCGAGGAGGCGGCCGACGGGACGAAATGCATTTTGCTGCGCGGCGCCGGCGCGGATTTCTGCACCGGCCGGGTCGCGGCGGGGCCGCCTCCGACCGGACCGGGCAACGCGTTCGCGGTGCGGGGATTCTTCGAGCCGGTGTTCAACTGCTATGGCGCCATCCGCAATTCGCCAATTCCGGTGATCGCCGTGGTGCACGGGCGCGCGCTCGGCTTCGGCTGCGCGATCGCCGCCGTCGCCGACATCACGCTCGCGAGCGACACGGCCACGTTCCAAGTTCCGGAGATGGCGCACAACATCCTGCCGACAATGGTGATGTCGTCCTTCGTCGACCGCATTCCGCGCAAGGCGTTCACCTATCTGGTCTACTCCACCGCCGTGATCAGCGCCGAACGCGCGCTCAGCTTCGGCATCGTCAGCGACGTTGTTGCGGCCGGGAAGCTCGACGACGCGGTGGCGCAGGTCACCGGCGCCATTCTCAAGGCGCCGCCGCCCGCGGTGCGCGGGGTGAAGGAATACGCACGCCACGCCTTCAGCATGCACACCGACAGCGCGGTCGATTTCGCCCGCAACATCCACGCGCTCATCAACTCGTCGGCGGAGATGCGACGGGGCTAGGCAATTCCAGGTATATTCGGAAGAATTCGAAATAGACTTGGCGTCGAGCCCAACGAACATCGGTGCGCAAGGCGCGCCATTCATACGGGAGGAACAGCGATGCGCAGGTGGATGACGGTTCTCGGCTTGCTCGGCCTCTTTCTTCCACTCCTCATGGGCGGTGCGCGGGCAGAACCGGTGACGATCCGGCTCGCGTGGGTCACGCCGGTCGCGACCTGGGGCTCGATTTTGCTCGAGAAGAAGGACCTCGCCAAGCACCTCGGCCGTTCCTACGTGCTGGAGCCGGTGCGCTTCCAGGGCACGCCGCTCATGATCACCGCCATGGCCAACGGGGAGCTGGAGATCGGCAACCTCGCCTATTCCACGTTCGCGCTCGCCGTTCAGAACGCCAAACTGGACGACCTGCGGGTGATCGCGGATGAGTTCCAGGACGGGGTCGAGGGCTATTACAGCAACGAGTTTCTGGTGCTCAAGGACAGCGGCATCGAGAAGGTCGGAGACCTGAAAGGCAAAGTGCTGGCCACCAACTCGGCCGGCAGCGCGATCGACATCGCGATGCGGGCGATGCTGCGCCGCCACGGGCTCGAGGATAAGCGCGACTACACGGTGGTCGAGACCCAGTTTCCGGCGATGCGCGCCATGCTGGAAGAAAAAAAGGTCGCGATGATCCAGGGCACGTTGCCATTCTCGCTCGATCCCGAACTCAAGAAGATTGCGCGCCCGCTGTTCACCAGCAAAGACGCGATCGGACGATCGCAATTCGTGTTCTGGACCGCGCGCAAGGCGTTCCTCGAGAAAAATCGCGCGGCCGTGGCGGATTTCATGGAGGATGCCTTGCGGATCGAGCGCTGGTTCTTCGACCCGGCCAACCACGACGAGGTCATGCAGATCGCTTCCCGCATCACCAAACAACCGCCGGAGCGTTTCAGCTGGGCGTTCACCAAGGCCGACTTCTATCGCGACCCCAACATGCTGCCCGATCTCGGCGCGCTGCAGTCCAACATCAACACGACGCGCGAGCTCGGCTTCGTGAAGATCGATATCGACGTACCGAAGTTCGCCGACCTGAGCTTTGCGCAGGAAGCGGCAAAAAGGTTGAAGTAAGGTTTGGTCGGAGAGCGTCACCAGCGCCGTGAGCTCAAGCCTGAGCGCTGCAACGCGGCCAGCTTTCCCCGCCTGCGGGAAGCGGTGGGCCTAGCCGCGTCAGCCCCGCAGCTGGATCACCTGCCCGCCATCGACCACGATTGTGGCCCCGGTGATATAGGCACCGGCCTCCGAGGCGAGCAGCAGAAGCGCCCCATCGAGATCGCCGTCGCGCCCGAAGCGTCCAACCGGAATATCGCGGGTGAGCTTGGCGCCAGCCTCGCTCGTCAGATAGTCGTGGTTGATCTCGGTGACGAACCAACCGGGCGCAATGGCGTTGACGCGCACGCCCTTGAAGGCGAGCTCGACTGCGAGTGCCTTGGTCGCCTGTACCACGCCAGCCTTGGCAATGGCGTAGGCGGCGGTGCCCTTGGCGACGCCGAACCCGAGCACCGAGGCGATATTGACGATCGAGCCGCGGCTGCCGGCGGCGAGCATCCGGCGCGCGCCCTCCTGCGCCCAGAAGAACACCGCATCGAGATTGGTGGTGAGGACGCGGTGAAAGCCTTCCTCGGTGAGTTCGAGAACACGGTCCGCGTGAGCGACGCCGGCGTTGTTGATCAGGATCGTCACCGTCCCGAACGCGGCCTCGGCCGCATCGAACGCGCGCTGCATCGCGGCGCGGTCGGTCACGTCGGCCTCCATGGCAACCGCGCGCCCGCCTGCAATTTTGATGCGTTCGACCGCCTGTTTCAGGCGCTCGGTTCGCCGCGCCACCAGCGCGACCGCGGCGCCATTCGCTGCCAGCACATCGGCGAAGCGCGCGCCGAGCCCGCTGGATGCGCCGGTCACCAGGGCGACGCCGCCGTCAAGCTTGAACAGATCCGATGCCTTCATGTCTTCCTCGTCAGTTATCCACCATAGAGCGCGCGCGGCAGGCCGGTCGCAAGCCCCGGCACGAACCACAGGACCAGCAGCGCCACGAATTGAATCAACACAAACGGGATGACGCCGACATAGATGTGTCCGGTCGTGATCTCCTTGGGGGCTACGCCGCGCAAATAGAACAGAGTCGGCCCAAGCGGCGGATGCAGATAGGAAGCCTGCAGGTTGAGCGCCATCATGACGCCGAGCCAGACCGGATCGACGCCAGGCATCGCGAGCAGTGGGGGCGCGACGATCGGCACCACCACGAAGATGATCTCGAACGCATCCATGACAAAGCCCAGGAGAAACATCGCGACCATGACGGCGAGTACGGCGCCGCCCGTTCCGCCCGGCAGGTCGCTGAGCGCTCGATGCACCATGTCGTCGCCGCCGAGCCCCCGAAACACCAGGCTGAACAAGGTGGCGCCGATCAGGATCACGAAGATCATGCTGGTAATGTGCGCGGTCCGGTGCAGGACCGGTATCAGCACTTCGGCCGGGAATGCGCGCACCGCAAACCGGCGCGTCGCCAGGATGATGGCGCCCACCGCCCCGATCGACGCCGACTCGGTCGGCGTGGCGACACCGCCCAGAATAGAGCCGAGCACGATCAGGATAAGCGCAAGCGGCGCCAGCAGCGCCTCGACGAGGCGGCGCGCGAGCGCGCCGCCACGCGGCGCAGCCGGGTCGGGCGGGATCGGCGGCGAAGACTTCGGCCACAACACCGCCACCACAACGATGAAGACAAGGTAGAGCAGGACGAGTGCCACGGCCGGAACGATTGCGCCGGCAAACAGGTCGGTCACAGTGACCGGCAGCGGCGAGAACGAGCCCTTGGCGAGCTGCGCGGCGGTGAACGCGTTGCTGATCTGGTCACCGAGCAGGATCAGCACGGTGGCGGGCGGAAAAATCTGTGCCAGCGTGGCGGTTGCCGCCACGGTGCCGGCGGCGAGCCGCGGGTCGTAGCCATAGCGCAACATGGTCGGCAGCACGATCAAGCCCATGGTCACCACGGTCGCGCCCACGATTCCCTTGGCGGCCGCGAGCAGCACGCCGACCAGGACGACGGCGACGGCGAGCCCGCCGGGCCGGCCGCCGAACAGCCGGCCCATGGTTTCCAGCAGGTCTTCGGCAAGCCCCGATCGTTCGAGCATGACGCCCATGAACACGAACAATGGGATCGCGATGAGGACTTCGTTCACCATAACGCCGAACACGCGCTGCGGCAGGGCGCCAAGCAACGCCAGATCCATGACGCCAAGTCCATGACCCGCGAGAGCAAACAAAAGCGCCACGCCGCCGAGCGTGAGCGCGACCGGATAGCCGGTCAACAACAGCCCGCACAGGGTGACCACCATGGCAATGGCGAGAAGTTCCGGAAGCCCCATCAGCGCGGCTCGGTCGCGAGCACGCGCGCGGCGCGGATCGCAAGCGCCGCGCCCTGCAGCAGCATCAGCAGCGCGAACAGCGGGATCAGGGTCTTGAATACAAACAGGAACGGCAGCCCGCTGGTTTCGCGCGAACGTTCAAAGATCGCCCACGCACGCCCCACATAGGGGAGCGAGAAGACGAGCAACGCCCCCATGAACGGGAGCAGCAACAGCAGAGCGCCAAGCAAGTCGACCCAAGCCCTCTGCCGCGCCGATGCCTGTGCATAGAAAATATCGACCCGAACATGGCCGCCCACTGCCAAGGTCCAGGCCGCGGCCAGCATGAACAGCCCCGCGTGGGCGTAGAGGATGCTCTCCTGCAGCCAGATCGAACCGATCCCGAACGCGTAGCGCAGCAGCACGACGGTGAACTGCACCAGCACGACGGCCAGTGCCAACCAGGCGGCAGTGCGGCCGACGGCAGCAGTCACCCGATCGATGCGGTCCGCAAGCATGGCAAGGCGCAACATGCTGCCAGTTTAGCCCTTTTGCGTTGGCAGCGGATGTCTATATGTTGCCGGCAACCGGAGTTCCCCCATGTCTGAAGCGACATCCGACAAAGTTCCCGTCACTGTGCTGACTGGCTATCTGGGGGCGGGCAAGACCACACTGCTCAACCGCATCCTGTCGGAGCCGCACGGGAAGAAGTACGCGGTCATCGTCAACGAGTTCGGCGAAATCGGTATCGACAATGACCTCGTCGTCGGCGCCGACGAGGAAGTGTTCGAAATGAACAACGGCTGCATCTGCTGCACCGTACGCGGCGACTTGATCCGCATCATCGACGGGCTGATGCGCCGCAAGGGCAAGTTCGACGCGATCATCGTGGAGACCACCGGTCTCGCCGACCCGGCGCCGGTCGCGCAAACCTTTTTCGTGGACGACGCTGTCGGGGAGAAGACCAAGCTCGATGCGGTGGTGACCGTTGCGGACGCGAAATGGCTCAAGGACCGGCTCAAGGACGCGCCGGAAGTGAAGAATCAGATCGCATTCGCCGACGTGATCCTGATCAACAAGACCGACCTGGTCGAGGAGGCCGATCTGCGCGAGGTCGAGGCCCGCATCCGTGGCATCAATCCCTATGCCACGATACATCGCACCCAACGTTGCGCCTTGCCGTTGCCCGAGGTGCTCGACCGCCACGCATTCGATCTCGACCGCATTCTCGACATCGAGCCGCAGTTTCTGGAACGCGACGATGGTCACGACCACGATCATGATCATGGCGAAGCGCACCACCATCACCACGACCATGGCCTCAAGCACTACCACGACGAGGAGATGCAATCGCTCGCGCTCACGTCCGACCGGCCGCTCAATCCCGACAAGTTCTTTCCCTGGATGCAGGGGCTGGTCGCCAAGGAAGGGCCGAACATCCTGCGCAGCAAGGGCATTCTCGCGTTCAAGGACGATCCCGACCGGTTCGTGCTCCAAGGCGTTCACATGATGCTCGATGGCGACCATCAGCGGCCTTGGAAGGAGGGCGAGCCACGTCGGAGCCGGCTCGTGTTCATCGGCCGCAACCTCCCGGAAGAGACGATCCGGCAGGGCTTTGAAGAGTGCATGGCGTGATCGTGGCCACCGATCGGGAGATGGTCGGACTTTGCAGCCCGCATGGGGTCTGGCGGCATGTGGGGTAGATCTACCCCGGATTACGCTTCGCTCCATCCGGGCTACTGGTGCTTGTGATGACTGACGCCCGCGTTGGAACGCCGTCGATCGCTGAGCGCATCCGGCGCGTCGACGCTGGCGTCCCGGCGGTCGGGGCGCATTTTCTCGGTGACGTTGCGGCGTTCGTGCTTGGCGACGAGGCGCTGCTGCTCGCGGCCCCGGATGGCGAACCGCGTCGTGTCGCCATCCATGGCGGAGCAATCCTCGCCTCGGCTTGTGATGGTGCGCGCGTCGTCACTGGCGGCGACGACGGCAAGGTGGTTGCGACGGGCACCGATGGTTCCAGCACCGTGATCGCAACCGACGCAAGGCGGCGCTGGATCGATCACGTGGCGATCGGACCGGACGGCGCTGTGGCGTGGTCGGCGGGCAAAGAGGCGTTCGCCCGCTCCACCAAAGGCGAGGAGCGCAGCTGCGAGGCGCCGTCGAGCGTTGGTGGCCTTGCGTTCGCTCCCAAAGGCTTTCGCCTCGCGCTTGCCCACTATAACGGCGCGACGCTCTGGTTTCCCAATGCCCCCGACGCCAAGCCGGCGTTGCTGGAGTGGAAGGGCTCGCATCTCGCGGTGACGTTCAGCCCGGACGGCCGCTTCCTGGTGACCGCCATGCAGGAACCAACCCTGCATGGCTGGCGGATTGTCGACGGCCGGCACATGCGGATGGCGGGTTACGCCGTCAAGGTGCGCTCGCTCTCGTGGAGCGCGGACGGCAAGTGGCTCGCGAGCTCAGGCTCGGATCAGCTTGTGCTGTGGCCGTTTGCGGGCAAGGACGGTCCGATGGGCAAGCAGCCCCGCCTGCTCGCGCCAACGGACAAGCGCGTCGTCGCGGTTGCATGCCACCCGGCGCAAGACATCGCCGCGGTCGGCTATGACAACGGGCTTGCTCTCCTGGTGCGCATCGAGGATGGCGCCGAGATCCTGGTGAACAAGCCCGCTGGTGCAGCCGTCTCCGTTCTCGCCTGGAACGGCGTCGGAACGATGCTCGCGTTCGGCTGCGAGGACGGTCAAGCGGGCATCCTACGCGTTTGAGCCACTGCCGGCCTGCGACCGGGACGACGGATGCGTGATCGGTGTTGGCGCAGGGTGCCATCCCAGGATCACTTCCTCCCCGCTTTGCAGGGAGCAGATCAAGCCACCAGTACGTTCTTGAATTGCCAGGGATCGCTGGTGTCGACGTCTTCGGGGAACAGCACGCCACGGCCTTCCAGCGGCGTCCAGTCGGTGTAGTGCCCGATCACCGGACCGAGATAGGGGCGCTGGATCGAAAGGCAGCGGCGGAAATCCATCTCGTCGGCTTCGATGATGCCGCGGTCGGGATTTTCCAGCATCCAGATGACGCCGGCGAGGACCGCGGACGTGACTTGCAGGCCGGTTGCGTTCTGGTAGGGCGCGAGCGCCCGCGTCTCTTCGATCGAGAGCTGGGAGCCATACCAATAGGCGTTCTTGGCGTGGCCGTAGAGCAGCACGCCGAGTTCGTCGATACCGTCGACGATGTCGTCCTCGGACAGGATGTGCCAGGTCTGCTGCGGGGTCCATGCCGCGCCCGCCATCTCATGCAGCGACAGCACGGCGTCGTCGCATGGATGGTAGGCGTAGTGACAGGTTGGCCGGTAGACCAACTTACCGTTCTCGCGCAGCGTGAAGTAGTCCGCGATCGAGATTGACTCGTTGTGGGTGACCAGAAAGCCGTGCTGCGCCTTCGGGGTCGGCGTCCATGAACGCACGCGCGTGCCTGCGCCCGGCTGCAGCAGGTAGATCGCCGCACCGCATCCGAAATCGTGCTGTCGCCCGTTGGCCGGCAATACCTTCTCGTGGGTACCCCAGCCCAGCTCCGAAGGCTGCATCCCCTCCGAAATGAAACCCTCGACCGACCAGGTGTTGACGAATTTGCCGCGCGGCTTGGGATCGCGCGCGCGCTGCGTATCGCGCTCGGCGATGTGGATACCCTTGACGCCGGCGCGCTGCGCGAGCCGCGCCCAGTCCTCGCGCGTCTTCGGCTCATCGAACTTGAGAGCGGTGTCGCGCGCGATGTCGAGCAGCGCCTGCTTGACCATCCAGGACACCATGCCGGGATTGGCGCCGCAGCAGCTGACCGCGGTCACCCCGCCGGGCCGGCGGCGGCGCAGGTCGAGCACGCTCTCGCGCAATGCGTAGTTCGATCGCTGCGACACCGAGAGCTTGGCGTCGGTGTAAAGGCCGGGCCACGGCTCGACCACGGTGTCGATGTAGAATGCGTCGATGTCCTTACAGTAGTCCATCAGCTCGACCGACGAGGTCTCGACCGAAAGATTGACGATCATGCCGCGCCCCGGCCCCCCGGTGAGCAGCGGAGTGAGGACGTCCCGGTAATTTTCCTTGGTGATCGCAAGGTGCATGAACCGGAGTTGCCGTTCGTCGAGCAGGTGGCGATCCGTGTCGTCGGGCGCGATGACCACGAACTTCGCGCGATCGAACGCGAGGTGGCGTTCGATCAGCGGCAAGGTTCCCTTGCCGATCGACCCGAAGCCGATCATCACAATGGGCCCGTCGAAGCGAGCGTGCACTGCAGCGTTGTTCATTTCCGACTACTCCAACTCGGAAGGCACGGTGTATCAGGCGGCGCGCCGGATGACACGGCGATGACCGCGCTCACGGGCGGCGACCAGCACGTTGAGATCGGGCTTTGGCGCAGGCTCGCTGGCCGCCCCGATCAGTCCGTGCGCACCCTCGAGCGCACCCGGCACCAGTTCAATCGCAAGCAGTCGATCGGGCTCGTAACGGCCCGGCATCCAGAGCGCAGCAGTCTTGTCGGCCGCAAAGCCGAACCGGCCGTAGAATGGCGCGTCGCCAACCAGCAGCACCGCCCGGTGGTCGAGCCGACGAGCCGCGGCTATGGCATGACGCACCAGCCTGGAGCCAATGCCCCGATTACGAGCGCCGGGGTGCACGGCGAGCGGGCCGAGCAGCAGCGCCGGGCGCGCAGGGCCGGCCCACACGTGCCACAGCTGCACGGTGCCGACGACACGCCCAGCTTCGGCCGCGACGAAGGCGAGTTGCTCGGCAGGCAGCCGCCCTTCGCGCAGGCGCTCGGAGGTCTTGTTGAAGCGGCTCGGCCCGTACGCGAGATCAAGCAGCGCCTCGCGCGCAGCGACATCGCCGGGCCGTTCGTTGCGGATTGTGACCATGGTCAACTCCTTCCCCGCCGCGTCAATGCCGCGGCGTTGGGAAACTAATGCGCGCTCGTTGAGGAGGGCAGCCGGCGAGTGCCGGCTGCTGAGGTTTCAGATGTGATAGGTCTTCAACGGCGGAAATCCATTGAAGGCGACGGTCGAGTAGGTCGCCGTGTAGGCGCCGGTGCCCTCGATCAGGACCTTGTCACCGATCTCAAGGCTGACCGGCAGCATGTATGGCTCCTTCTCATAGAGCACATCGACCGAGTCGCAGGTCGGACCGGCCAGAACGCACGGCGCAACCTTGCCGCCGTCGCGCGGCGTCCGGATCGGGTAGCGGATCGACTTGTCGATGGTCTCGGCGAGCCCGCCGAACTTTCCAATGTCGAGATAGACCCAACGCACGGCGTCACTCTCGCTCTTCTTGGAGACGAGCACGACCTCAGCCTCGATCACACCCGCATTGCCGACCATGCCGCGGCCCGGCTCGATGATGGTCTCCGGAATGGCGTTGCCAAAATGCTTGCGCAGCCCCCGGAAGATCGCGGTGCCGTAGACTTTTACGGCGGGCACATTTTTGAGGTACCGGGTCGGAAAGCCGCCGCCGAGATTGACCATCGAGAGCGCGATGCCGCGCTCGCCGCACTCGCGAAACACCGCCGACGCGGCCGCCAACGCACGGTCCCAGGCGCCGGTGTTGCGCTGCTGTGAGCCGACGTGGAACGACACGCCGTAAGCCACGAGCCCGAGCCGATGGGCGTGCTCGAGCACGTCCGCCGCCATGCCAGGCTCGCAGCCGAACTTGCGCGACAGCGGCCATTCGGCGCCCTCGCAGTCGCACAGGATACGGCAGAACACGCGGCTGCCAGGGGCAGCGCGGGCGATCTTCTCCACCTCGGCCTTGCAGTCGACCGCGTAGAGGCTGATCCCGAGTGTGTGCGCGCGCGCGATATCGCGCTCCTTCTTGATGGTGTTGCCAAAGGAGATGCGATCGGCTGAGGCACCGGCTGCAAGTGCCATCTCGATCTCGCCGACCGAGGCGGTGTCGAAGCACGAGCCGAGCCCCGCCAGAAGCTTCAGAACCTCCGGCGCCGGGTTGGCCTTCACAGCATAGAACACGCGCGTGTCCGGCAACGCCTTCGCGAATGCGAGGTAGTTGTCACGGACGACGTTGAGATCGACGACGAGGCAAGGCCCGTCGTCGTGGCGATCGCGCAGAAACTGGCGGATGCGCTCGGTCATGGCGAGCTCTCCCTTCCTACAGCTCAAGGGGCGGCCCTTCCGCCCATTGTGATGCGGGTTTCGAACTTGCCGCCGGCGCGCGATGGGGACGCGCTTGCGACGAGGATTCGTAACCCGCCCTGCTGCCTTGGATTGGAATGGGAGTGATCCCGTTCCGCACGGCCGGCAATGAATGAACAAGCCTCTTCGGTAACCCGAGCCAGCGGTGGAAGGCTGGCAGAGACCAAGAAGCCCGCTCCGTCGTTGCTTTAAGCCGCGTCCCCCGTTGAGCGCGGGGTGCGCCGGTTTCGCCTCCGGCTGCCGGTCGCGATGCTAAGGAGAGAGACCTGCTCTTTCCTCAGGCGGCTGTCCGGCCTCTTGTCCGGATACCTACCGACCGACACACGGCCACAGGCACGTGCGAAATTGGGCAATTCCCGACATAAGATATTTGAACGCGCTGTCAAGAGATTATTCGCGGCGAACGCGAGATTTGTGACGTTCGTCACACCGTTGCTTCAGATTTTGCTGAACGGTTTCTTATTGGCGCTGCACGCTGGCCATGTCGCCATCTAATCCGTTGCCACGAACGGCTCGACCCGCATGGCGTTGCGGATGAAGCCGACCATCACTGCGACGCCCATGATGAAGAACAGCGCCGTCAACACATATTCGCCGTAATCTCCAATCCCGAGCAGATTGGCGAGGGCCCAGCCGCCCGCGAACGCCGCGCCAAACACTTCGGCACCGATCAAGATCGCGGCACTCAACACAGTCGAGATGTTCTGCCACTTGAGGCGACGGCTGATTGGAGTCTTTACGGCGTTGTCCATGACGATCGACCTCTGAGGGGCCGGAACCTCTACCAAATCGCGGGCAGGATCAAGCGGTCCTTTGAGGCTTATTCCGTGGCCAAGAACCGCGGTTCTCCCGCCTGTGAAGCGCGAGGCGGGCCCGGCCAGAGAAAGGAGCGACCAATGGTCAAAACAGGCCAGGCGATCGAAGCGAGCGAAGCAGCGTGCAATCGCGCCGGCGATCCCTTACATGGGCGGCATGACCGAGCACGCCATCGAACCAAATCCAATCCTATCCACCTGGACTACCCCGTTCGAAGCCCCGCCGTTTGCCGACATTGCGCCGACGCAGTTCCGCGAGGCATTCGACCGGGCATTTGAACTGCATCGTGGCGAAATCGACGCCATCGCGGCCGATCCGCAACCGCCGGACTTCGACAACACGATCGCGGCGCTGGAGCGCAGCGGTCGCACGCTCCGGCGGGTGTCGTCGCTGTTCCACGCACTTGCGGGCGCGCACACCAACGATACCTTGCTGGCAATCGAGCGCGAGATCTCGCCCCGGCTTGCCGCCCACACCAATAGGACTCCGACTCAATGCAGCGCTGTTTGCCCGCATCGACGCGCTTTGGCGAACCCGGCACCGGCTCAACGTGACGGCCGAGCAGCTGCGCGTACTCGAGCGCTATCACACGGTGTTCCGGCGTGCTGGCGCCGCCCTCGACCCAGCCGCAAAGGCGCGCCTGGCGCAAATCGTGGAACGTCTGGCAGCACTCGGCACCAGCTTTTCCCAGAACGTGCTCGCCGACGAGCAATCCTATGTGCTGGAGCTCGAGACCGAGGCGGACCTCGCCGGTCTGCCCGAATTCCTGCGCGCGGCGGCACGGGCGGAAGCGCAAGCGCTCGGCACGACGGCCAAGCACGCGATCACGCTCTCGCGGTCCAGCGTCGAGCCGTTCCTGCAGTCGTCAGCCCGGCGCGACCTGCGCGAAAAGGCGTTCCGGGCCTGGATTGCGCGCGGCGACAAGGGCGGGGCGACCGACAACAAGGCCCTGATCGGCGAGATGGTCGCGCTGCGCGCTGAGCGGGCAAAGCTTCTCGGCTTTGCGACCTTCGCCGACTATCGGCTCGACGACGCGATGGCCAAGACTCCGGCCGCCGTGCGCGGCTTGCTGCAGCAGGTGTGGGCGCCGGCGCGCGAACGTGCCCTCGCCGATCGCGATGCCATGCAGGAACTAATTCGGGCCGAAGGCGGAAACTTCAAGCTCGCGCCCTGGGATTGGCGCTACTACGCGGAGAAGCTGCGCAAGGCGCGCTGCGACTTGGACGAGGCCGAGATCAAACCATACCTTCCGCTCGACCGCATGGTCGCGGCCGCGTTTGCAACCGCGCAGCGGCTGTTCGGCTTGAGGTTCAACGAGCGCCACGACATTCCGGTCTGGCACGAGGACGTGCGCGCGTTCGAGGTCACGGCCGGCGACGGCCGCCACATGGGATTATTCTTCGGCGATTATTTTGCGCGCCCCCCGAAACGCAGCGGGGCCTGGATGACCACCCTGCGGCCACAGGAAAAACTCGACGCCGACCGCCGTCCCCTGGTGCTCAACGTGATGAATTTCGCCAAGGCCGGTGACGGCGAGCCGACACTGCTCTCCTTCGACGATGCACGGACGTTGTTCCATGAATTCGGTCACGCGTTGCACGCGCTCCTGTCCGACGTGACCTATCCGATGATTTCAGGCACCGGGGTGCTCACAGACTTCGTCGAGCTGCCTTCACAACTCTATGAGCACTGGCTGGAACGACCGGAAATCCTGCGTGAGTTTGCACGTCACTATCAGACCGGCGCGCCGATGCCCGGCGACATGATCGACAAGCTGGTGGCGGCACGCACCTTCAACCAGGGCTTTACTACGGTCGAATATATTGCCTCGGCACTGGTCGACCTCGATTTTCACTCGCTGGCGTCCGCCGAGAACCTCGATGTCACGGCGTTCGAGATCGCGGCGCTTGCGAAGATCGGCATGCCGGAGGAGATCGTGATGCGCCACCGGCCGCCGCACTTTGGACACGTCTTTTCCGGCGGCGGCTACGCGTCGGCCTATTACAGCTACATGTGGTCTGAGGTGCTCGACGCCGACGCATTTCAGGCGTTCCAAGAAACCGGCAACGTGTTCGACAAGGCCACCGCCGACAGACTGCGCGAGCATATCTACGCCGCGGGTGGCTCGCGCGATCCCGCCGAAGCCTACACCGCATTCCGGGGGCGGTTGCCGACTGCGGACGGGCTGCTGCGCAAACGCGGGTTTGCGCCGGCGGCGACGCAGACCAGCTGATGAACCTGCACAGCGCCGGACATCGCCGAGGCGTGGTCTGCGCGCCGCACGCCGTAGCGGTGGAGGCTGGGCGTGCAATCCTGGCCGAAGGCGGCAACGCGCTGGAAGCCATGGTGGGGATGGCGGCGACCATCGCGGTGATCTATCCGCACATGAGCCAGATCGGCGGCGACGGCTTCTGGCTCATTCGCGAGCCGTCGGGCCGCGTGCGCGCCCTGCTGGGGGGCGGGCCGGCGGGCGCGAATGCAAGCCTCCCGCTCTATCGCGAGCAAGGTCACGACGAAATCCCGGCGCGTGGGCCACTCGCCGCCCTCACCGTGCCGGGCAACATCGGCGGCTGGATACTGGCGCTCGAAGCCGCCCGGGCGCTAGGCGCCAAGTTGCCGCTCGAGGTTCTGCTCGGCGCCGGCATCAAGCATGCGCGCGAGGGCTACGCGGTGAGCCGCGGCCAGGCATATTTGTCGGCAGAGAAACTGTCCGAGCTCAAGGCTGCGCCTGGTTTTGCACCGGTGTTTCTGCCAGCCGGGAAGCCTCCCGAGGTTGGCGCAACTCTACGCCAGGAAGCGCTGTCCGCGACGCTCGATCACCTCGCCAACGCTGGGCTCGAGGATTTCTATCGTGGCGATGTAGGCCGCGAGATCGCCGCCGATCTCGCGCGCATAGGCAGCCCGGTCACGCGCGCCGATCTCGAAGGCTTTCGCGCCGCCGTCGCCGAGCCTTTGCGAGTGAACCTGCACGTCGGCACGATCTACAACACTCCGGCTCCGACCCAGGGGTTGGCGTCCCTGATGATCCTTGCGCTGTTCGAGCGGCTGCGGGTCGCGCAGCCGGAAACCTTCGATCACGTGCACGGAATTGTCGAAGCGACCAAACGGGCATTCCGCGTGCGCGACCGGGTCATCACCGATCCAACTCGCCTGCCGCACCCGGTCGATCGCTATCTCGACGCGAAATTTCTGAACGCCGAAGCGGAGAAGATCGACCGCAAAAAGGCGGCGCACTGGCCGGTGCCTCCTGGCGGTGGCGACACGGTCTGGATGGGCGCAGCTGATGCTTCCGGCCTCGTGGTCTCGTATATCCAGTCGCTCTACTGGGAATTCGGATCGGGTTGCGTGCTGCCTTCAACCGGCGTGTTGATGCAGAACCGCGGCGCGAGCTTCTCGCTCGACCCGCGCGCGCTCAACGTGCTCGCGCCCGGCCGGCTACCGCCCCACACGCTCAGTCCGGCGGTAGCGGTGCTCAAGGACGGGCGTGTCATGGCCTACGGCGCAATGGGAGGTGATGGCCAGCCACAGACCCAGGCCGCAATCTTCTCGCGCCACGTTCTCTACGGCGTGCCGCTCGAGCGCACGATTGATGCGCCGCGCTGGCTTCTGGGCCGCACCTGGGGGTCGACCCACACCACGTTGCGCATGGAAGCGCGCTTCGACAGTCATCTGATCGATCAAATGATGTCCGCGGGACACGACGTTGAGATGCTGGAGCAACCCTATTCTGATCTCATGGGCCACGCCGGCGCTGCGGTGCTGCACGCCGACGGTACGCTGGAAGCAGCACACGACCCGCGCGCCGATGGGGGAGCGGACGGGATCTGATCAGCCGGTTGTGCGCTTGATGCGGCGGGATCGGTCGCACGAAGCGTTGCCTCGGTTCGGCCCCAGTCGATGATATTCTGCGCCCATTCGAAATCCACTCGGCCGAGGCCCATGACCTCTCGCCTGCTCAGTCTCCTCGCCGCCCTCGGATCGAGCCTTGCGCTGGCCGAAACGCCGGCACTGGCGCACCCGCATGTCTGGGTGACGGTGACAAGCGAGCTCGTCTATGCACCGGACGGAACCGTGACCGGCGTGCGCCACGCCTGGACGTTTGACGACATGTATTCGACCTTCGCCACCCAAGGCGTCGAAGCCAAGCAAAAGGGTGTCTTCACGCGTGAGGAGCTGGCGCCGGTCGCGGCAGAGAGCGTCTCATCCATCAAGGAGTTCGACTATTTCACGTTTACCAAAGCCGATGGCAAGAAAACCAAATTCAACGATCCGGTAGACTACTGGCTCGAATACAAGAATGAGATGCTGACCCTGCATTTCTTCCTGCCGCTCGCAACGCCAACAAAAGCGACAAGTCTTGCGATCGAAGTCTTCGACCCCGAATTTTTTATCGACTTCGAGCTTGCGCAAGCCGACCCGATCAAGCTTGCCGGGGCGCCGCCCGCCTGCACACTCGCCGTCAACCGCCGGCCCGACCCGTCCGGGCCGCTGCAAAGCCAGCGCCTGAGCGAAGCGACGTTCAACCAGGGGGGCAATTACGGCGCCATGTTCGCGAACAAGATTGCGGTCGACTGCCCGTGAGATTTTTCGCGGGGCGGGGGATTGCGCGGGCCGGCCTTGCGGTTGGATTTCTGCTCATCGTTGTGGCGCTTACCCACGCGCAAACCCCATTCGGTATTCCGCGACCGAGCGCGGCTGCACCGGAGAGCGGCACTGTCGTCGGCTGGATCCTCGCCAAGCAAGCCGATTTCTATCGTTCGCTCTCGGGTCTGGTTCGCGCCTCCAAAGCCGATCCCAGTGCGCTCTGGGCTTTGTTTGGGGTTTCGTTCGCGTACGGAGTTTTCCACGCCGCCGGCCCCGGCCACGGCAAGGCGGTGATTTCGTCCTACCTGGTCGCCAACGAGGAAACCTGGCGACGCGGCATCATTTTATCGTTTGCCTCGTCGTTGCTGCAGGCCGCGGTCGCGGTGCTGTTCGTCGCAATCGCCGCGGTGCTGCTCGGCACCCGAGCCGAGACCCAACGCGGGGCAGTGTTCTGGATCGAAACCGCGAGCTATTTGTTCATCGCATTGCTTGGCGCCCGGTTGACCTGGGTGAAAGGCCGCGAGTTCATTGTCGCCTTGCGCGCGCAGATGTCGCGGGCAGACGCCGACGCGCATGATCATGACGACCATGACCATCCTCACGACCACGATCACCACCACCATGATCCGCACGCCCACGATCATTCCGGTCATTCGCATGGCCCGGATCCGCAGGACCTTGCAGGACCGGGCGGGCTACGGCGAGGACTGGCGGCTATTTTTGCCGTCGGGCTGCGGCCCTGTTCGGGAGCAATCTTCGTGCTGGTGTTCACCTTCGCCCAAGGCGTGTTCTGGGCCGGCGTAGCGTCGACCTTCGTCATGGGACTTGGCACAGCGCTGACGGTTGCCATCATCGCGACGCTCGCGGTCGGCGCCAAGGGTCTCGCCAAGCGCATTGCAACTCACCGCGAAGGTATTGGTGCGGTCGCACTGCGCGGCCTGGAAGCGGGCGCAGCGCTTCTGGTCTTGGTGTTCGGACTGGCGTTGCTCGCGGGCTATTTGGTCACTGAACGGATGGTCGGAATCTAGCCGCGCATGAATTCGTCCCGCCAAATTGGCCTCGTCGGCTTGGGATTGCTCGGCAGCGCCATTGCGGAGCGGCTGATGGCGGCCGGATTCCGGCCATGCGGCTTCGACATCGAGCCGGCCGCAAACGCGGCGTTCGAACGGCGCGGCGGCCAAATTGCCGGTTCCATCGCCGAGATTGCGATGCGTTGCGATCCCCTGGTGCTTGCCGTTTACAACACCGAACAGGTCGAAGCGGTGGTCCAAGACCACATCCTGCCCGCCGTCGGTCCAGGGTCTGGCAAGATCATCCTCTGCGCCTCGACCTGCGATCCGGACCGCATCGCCACACTGGCGCAACGCGTCGCCGGTGATGGTCTGCATCTGCTGGAGACACCCATCTCCGGCACAAGCGAACAGGTGCGCAAAGGTGAAGGGGTTGGGTTGACCGGCGGCGACCCCGAGATGCTGCGGGATGTCCGCGGGATTGTGGAGGCCATCACGCCCACGCATTTTCACATGGGCGACGTCGGCAACGGCGGCCGCGCCAAGCTCGCCATCAATCTCATCCTGGGCCTCAATCGCCTCGCGCTCGCGGAAGGCCTCGTCTTCGCCGAGCGCATGGGGCTTGATCCGGAGCGCTTTCTCGCGGTGGCACGCCACTCCGCATCCTATTCTCAAGTCATGGACACCAAGGGAGGCAAAATGGTGCGTGGCGATTTTGCGCCCGAAGGCCGCGCCCGCCAGACCTTGAAAGACGTGAAGCTGATGCTGGCGCTGGCCCGCAAAGTGGGGCAGCAGCTCCCGCTCGCACGCCTGAACGAAGATGTGCTGGAAGCTTGCGTGCACCAGGGCGAAGGCGATCAGGACAACAGCGTCGTGATCCGCGAAATCCGACGGCGGCGAGACCCAATCGTCGATTGATCCCGGCCTTCGTTACCTATTTGAATCCTGATCCGAAAAATCTTCAGCCCGCAGCTCGATCGGCGTGCCGTGCGGCGTGCGATCGGCGGCGCGGTCCCAGGCATCGTGGTAGCGGGTCAGCGTGGCGTGATCGGCCACGCCTTTGACCGCAACCATATGTTCGAGTGTCGCCAGCCAATGGCGGTAGTAGGTCTCGCCCGTGTCAGGGTCGCCGGCCGCCTGGGCGCGCTTGATCTCCTCGCCCAGCGTTGCTGCCCACTCCTTCCAGGTGAACACGCCGCGTGCGTGCAACGCCACCGCCATGGCAAAGGCCTGGGCCTCCCACGGTTCACGAAACACCGGGCCTTCGCGGTCGCGCGGGATGCCGCGCACCGCGTTCATGACGAGGCGCGCCGCGGCAGGATCAACCGTCATAGCGGTTCGAGATAGGGTTCCCAGGCTTCGACCGACACCTTTACGGTCGGGTCGCCATCCGGACCCCAGAGGTCGCGCCCGTCGAACACCACGGTGTAGAGCCAATGCGGATCTTCGCCGGAGCCGATCACCACCGAGTTCGGGAAAAACATGGCAGCCGCGCACCGCCTCTACGGTGCCCACGTGTCCACGCACGTAGCGCGGCAGACGCGTATGGGTCGGCGGATTGATGTTGCGGGCCCGCACGCGCTCGCCCGCGTTGAAGCGCGCAGGCGCGGGCGCGGGCCGATCGTACGGAGCGCGCGTGAGCAGCTTCGCAAGATCAGCCGGTGCGAGCTTGGGCGCGATCGGCTTGGCGGGCTTCAGCGCGTGACCGGCGGCGATATCCTCTTGGCTGATGAGCCCGTGCTTGAGCAGCAATTGCTCAAGCCCGCGGCTCCAGCGCTCATAATAGGAACTCGCCAGATAGATGTGTGCCGGCAGCGTTTCCTGCGCGGCGCGCGACATGTCGATGTTCCAGAGGCCTGCCATGCCCATCACCCGGCTCATGGCAAAGGCGCGCCCTTCCCAATCCGCGTGAAATACCGGTTCGTTCGGCTCCTCTTTCACAGGGCCAAAGCCGTGCATGCCGCCCATGTCATGGACGCCGTTCATCGGCGCGTCCCCGGATCAAGTGGCAGTCCGGTGCCGATCATGGCGTTGCGGGTGACCAAAGTTGCGAGCTTGTCCTCGCTCCAGCCATCGGTACCAGCTGGCCGCATCGGGACCACGATGAACCGTGTCTCGGCAGTCGAGTCCCACACCCTGATTTCGGTGTCTGCCGACAGTTCGACGCCGAACTCGCGCAGCACACCGCGCGGATCGCTCACCGCCCGTGACCGATACGGTGCGGATTTGTACCAGACCGGCGGCAGCCCGAGCATGTCCCACGGATAGCAGGAGCACAGGGTGCAGACGACCATATTGTGCTGATGTTCCGTGTTGGGGACCGCGATCAAGTGGTCGCTGACGCGCTCGAACAGCCCGGCCGCCGTAATCGCGGCGGTCGCGTCCGCGATCAGCGCACTCTTGAATTCCGGATCGGCCCACGCTTTGGCGATCACGCGCGCGCCGCGATGCGGACCGACTTTGGTCTCATAGGCCTCGATCAACACGTCGAGTGTCTTCGGATCGAGGTAACCCTTTTCGGTCAGGATGGTCTCGAGCGCGCGCACGCGCAGCTGCGCCTCGGACAATTCGGATCCGTGCTGATGCTGATGGTCATGGTCGGGCATGGCAATATTCTAGCCACGAACCGGCATCGTCCGGAAGCCCCTCAAGCGGCCAGCCCCGTCGTCAGCTGCCTCACGTTGTGGCGCATCAGGTCGATGTAGCTCGGCGCCGGTCCGTCAGGGCCGGTCAGCGCGTCCGAGTAAAGCGTGCCGCCGACGCGGGCGCCGAACTCGCGGGCGATGCGTTCCAAAAGGCGCGGATCGGTGACGTTCTCCAGAAACACCGCCGGGATCTTCTCGCGGCGGATTTGCGCGATGATGCGCGCAACGTCGCGGGCCGAGGCCTCCGCTTCCGTCGACACGCCATGCGGCGCAATGAACTCGACCCCATAGGCGGCCCCGAAATAGCCGAATGCATCGTGGGTGGTGATGAGCTTGCGCCGGCCCGGCGGAATGGTGGCGAGGGCCGCCTTAACGTCCGCATCGAGCGCATCGAGCCGATGCAGATAGGCGGCGGCATTGGCCTCGAATGTGGATTTGTCGGCCGGGTCGGCGGCAATCAGTGCGTCGCGGATGTTGGCGACGTAGATTTTGGTGTTGGCGACCGATTGCCACGCGTGCGGATCGGCTCCGCCCCCGAGCCGCAGCGGGGCAACGCCGGTGCTCGCAATGACCACTTTGGCGCCCTTGGCAGACGCACTCATGAAGCGCTCGGTCGAGCCCTCGAGACCGAGGCCATTGAGGACGACAACATTGGCTCCGGCCAACTTTTTGGCGTCCGCCGGCGAAGGCACGTAGCTGTGAACGTCGCCGTTCGGTCCGACCAGGGATGTGACCTCGATACGATCTCCACCCACGTTGCGTGCCAAATCCGCAAGAATCGTAAAGCTGGTGGCGACGTTGACCTTACTCTGCGCCAGTGCCGGCCCAGCCAGCGTCGCGGCAAGGGCCGCCGCCGTGCACCACGAGATACGGCTCATCATGCTTCGAGGTGCCGCTTGGGAAGCAACTGCCGCAGCACTCCGCCAACTGGTCCCGTCAGCACCGACCCGAGGCAGAGCGCGCCCGCCACAAGAATAATGGCCGGGCCGGCCGCAACGCCGGCGTGGAACGAAAGCAGCAAGCCGAAATAGCCGGAGAGAATGCCGCCGGCGACCGCGATCAGGATCATCGCGGTGATATCGCGCGCCCAGAACCGCGCCATGACGGCCGGCAGCATCATCAGGCCGACCGCGAGCAACGTTCCAAGTGCCTGAAAGCCACCGACGAGATTGAGCACGACCAGACCAAGAAACGCGATGTGCACGGGAGCGCCGGCCCGGCTGACCGAGCGCAGAAAGCCCGGATCGACGCACTCGATCACCAGAGGCCGCCAAATCAACGCCAGCACGACGAGCGAGAGTGTGCTGATTGCCGCTATCAAGGTCAAAGTCCGGGTATCGAGGCCGAGCACATTACCGAACAGAAAGTGGAGGAGATCGATATTGGTGCCGCGTGCCGATACGATGGTGACGCCAAGGGCAAGCGAAACCAGAAAGAAAGCGGCAAGCGACGCGTCCTCCTTGAGCTCGGTTGCGCGCGCGACAACGCCGGCGAGCAGCGCCACCAGGAGGCCTGCGATGAGTCCACCCGCCGTCAACGCAAACAGGTTAAGCCCCGCAATCAGGAACCCGACGGCGGCGCCCGGCAGGATGGCGTGCGCCATGGCGTCGCCCATCAGGCTCATCCGCCGCAGCATCAGAAACACGCCAATCGGCCCCGCGCCCAGCGCGATCGCAAGCGCCCCGACGAGCGCGCGCCGCATGAAGTCGAACTCGACAAATGGAGCGATCAGGATGTCGTATGCCATGACAGTTGGTTAAGCGGCATCAACACGGCACTCGTCCGCGTCCTCGTCGAACGCCTCGCACATGCGCCGGGCCTTCAGGAGATTGTCCGGCGTCAGCACGTCGCGCGTGGGCCCCCAGGCCACCGGTGAGCGCGCAAGCAGCAGCGCCTCGGGAAAATTTGCGCGTACCAGGTCAAGATCGTGCAGCGCGGCAAGGACCGTGCGCTGTTCGCCGTGCCAGCGTTGAACCAGCGCGCACAGGTCAGCGACGGTTTTGGCATCGACCGCGTTGAACGGCTCGTCCAGAATGATCAACCGTGCGTCCTGCAGCAAAAGTCGCGCGAAAAGTATGCGCTGCATCTGGCCACCCGACAGGGTGCCGATCGACCGGCCTTCGAAGCCAGTCAACCCGACGGCCGCAATGGCATCGCGGACCCGCCCACGCCCTTCGCTGCCAACGCCGCCAAACAGCCCAGTTGAACGCCACAGCCCCATGGTGACCATGTCGTAGACGTTGATTGGAAAGCCGCGGTCGATATCGGCGATCTGCGGCATGTAGGAGATGTCGCGGCGCTTCAGTCCATTGAGCTCGATGCGACCCGCCAGCGGCGCGAGCAATCCCACGATGCCTTTGAACAAGGTTGATTTGCCGGCGCCGTTCGGACCGACGACTGCCATCAGCGCGCCCGCCTCCACGGCGCCGTTGAGGTGATGGACCGCTGGATGCCGATCGTAACCGAGCGTTAAATCTCGGAATTGCACCTGTGCGGTCATGGCTGGCTCACAGCCCACCAGACTGCAGCCCACAGCACCACCGCCCCCACCGCAGCGATCGCGATGCGCTCGACCGCCGACATGCGCAGCAGCGACAGCGAAGTGTGTGCGACCGGGTGGGCGTGGTCAGGATCGTGATGATGATGATGGGTCAAGCGATATGTCCGGCGAAATGTTATATTATCACATTTGTCTCAGTCCGCAATCGCCAGAGCATGCGCGACTGCCCTGCGCGGCGTTCAGCCGTGCCCGTTCGACATGACGGCCCGCCCCCTTGCGCGCGCGCCATGTAAGCATTGAAATTCAGCCGTCATGCCCGCGAGGTCGCGCACACGCCTGGTCATTCATATACGCCGCGGCCGCTTGGCCGATCTCAATGATCTTCTCGAACTGGAGACCGAGGTCTTTGCAAGCGATCGCATGTCGCGCCGAGGCCTGCGTCATTTCCTGGTGACGCGGACCGCCTCGGTGGTGGTCGCGGAACATGCCGGCCGTATCGCCGGCTGTGCGGTCATATTATTTCGCCCAAACAGCGCGATCGCGCGCCTCTATTCTATCGCGGTGGCGCCGCATAGTGCCGGGCGCGGCATCGGCCCAGCCTTGCTGAAGGCAAGCGAGAAAGCTGCCTTGGCGAAGCAGCGTCACGCGCTACGCCTCGAGGTGCATGAGCACAATGCGCGCGCGATCACGCGCTATCGCAAGGCCGGCTATCAGCAATTCGGCCGCCACGAAAAGTATTACGCGGACAAGGCGGATGCCCTGCGGTTCGAGAAACGTTTGGGCGCGCCGCCGGCCCGCAAGCGCGCGACCCGCTAACTCGGCGCATTGATGGCAAAACTGCGCGGGGAATCGCCACCTCGCGCGATATCCCACATCGTCTGGTGAGCGGCCTCCAAGTGGTGTCGAAAGCGTGTCGTATCGAACAGGGGACAGGCACGGCGAGCGTCGTGCAGATGTCGGCGCAGCCAGCCAAGCTCGGCAGGCGACCGCGCGAGCTGAAACGCCAGGCCTTCGTAGGCGTCGAGGTCGGCCGCGACCAATTCCGGAAGCCCGGCCGCCTGCAACAGGCTCGCCGCGACCCGAACGTCGACCAAAGCGAAGCCGGTCGTGCTCGCGTGCTCGCGGCTGTGGATCGCCAGAGCCGCACAGTTGATGACGTACGGCAAATCGGGTTGTGATGAAACATTCAGCTTGTGGCTCGTTCAATTCCTTCTAGTGTGGGCTTCTTCCAGGTTTCTGTGTGCGATGCTGTCTCGGGTACCGATCCTCGCCCTCATTTATCCTATATTGTCGATGCCGAGCCATTTGGTCCCAATCCCGGCGAGCCTGATCGGCTGCGCTCCCAACAATCGCGATCGACCCAGCATCAAAGGGTTGCCGTCATGACCGGCTGGGTCATCCTTGTCGACCAGCCGAGGGACTTTCCCAACGCGGAGACTCCGCACAAGGTAATTACGACGAGCGATTACCTTGCCCGCCCGCGCCTGTTTGACATCGGACGGCCCAAGCTCCTGAACCTCGCGCGCTCCTACGCCTACCAGTCAAAAGGCTATTACGCGTCGCTGCTGGCTGAGGCGCGCGGCCACCGGGTGGTGCCGAGTGTCGAGACGATGCTGGAGCTGCGCGAGCCCAAGCTCTATGAGCGCGCGTTGCCGGAACTCGAAGACGAGCTCAACCGCTGCGCCCGCCGGGCGGATTTCCAGCCCGAAGGCGAGCTCAAGCTGCTGATCTGCTTCGGGATCGCGCGCGATGGCCGTTTCGAACAGTTCGGGCGGCTGTTGTTCGACTGGTTCCGCTGCCCGGTGTTGGAAGTGGCGGTCGACATCGGCAGTACGTGGCTCGCGATCGATCGCATCCGCATGCGCAACGCCACGCGTCTCGGCAACGGCGAGGCTCAGTTCTTCCGCGAGGCCCTGCACCTGCACACAAGGCGCGAGTGGCGCGATCCGAGGGCGCGTACCGTTGCCAAATATGATCTCGCGGTCCTGTGCGATCCGAACGAGAAGATGCCACCGTCGTCCTACGACTCGATCAAGCACCTGGCGCGGGTCGCGGAGCGGATGTCAGTGGACGTTGAACCAATCGGTCGGCGCCAGCTCGCTCAGCTCGCCGAGTACGATGGCCTGTTCATCCGCGAGACCACCTCGATCAACAACCACACCTACCGGTTTGCGCGTCGGGCCTCCCAGGAGGGGATGCCGGTCATCGACGACCCGATCTCGATGATCCGCTGCGCCAACAAGGTCTTTCTGATGGAGCTGATATCGTCAATCGGGCTCCCGACCCCGCCGACCGTGATGCTGGCCGACGCCGACGACCTCGTTAAGGCCGTCGACGAGCTCCACCTACCGCTGATCGTGAAAATTCCCGACGGGTCATTCTCGCGCGGCATCCACAAGGTGACCACCGTAGAGGAGTTCAAACGAATCACCGACGCCCTGTTCGAAGAAACCGACCTGCTGCTGGCACAGAAGTTCCTGCCAACCGATTTCGACTGGCGGGTCGGCGTGCTCGCCGGCGAGCCGCTGTTCGTGTGTCAGTACCGCATGGCGCGCGGGCATTGGCAGATCGTGAAACACCGCGCCGATGGTTCCTCGCGCGAGGGCGGCTTTCGTACCTTCGCGCTCGACCAGGCGCCAGCGGACGTGATCGACACAGGGGTACGCGCCGCAAGGCAGATCGGCGACGGGCTCTACGGCGTTGACCTCAAGCAGACCCCGACCGGCATCGTCGTGATGGAGGTCAACGATAATCCCAATCTCGAACACGGAATCGAGGACACGGTCGGCAAGGACGAGATCTGGACACGCATCCTGAAATGGTTCATCGACCGGTTTGAGCAGTGAAGCTTACGCTCTGTAGCCGGGATGCGGCCAGGCAAAGCCCGCGGATATGGCATTGCGGGCTGGATCGCGGCAGCAGCATGCGGCGCGATGGATATTGCGATCGCCGATAAAATCAGCGAGTGATCTGGAGTCCCCGGATTTCGCTTCGCTTCATCCGGGCTACTGGTGGAGCCGCGCCCATGCGGACGATTTTCTCGCACACCTTGCTGGCCGCTCTGGTGCTGGCCGGCCCTCCGACCCCAGCGGGCGCAATCGACCGGGTCTCCTTCGGTACCAACTGGGTGGCGGAAGCCGAGCACGGCGGCTTCTACCAGGCAGTTGTGGACGGCACTTACGAGAAATATGGCCTCGAGGTCACTATTGTTCCGGGCGGGCCGCAGGTGAACAACCGCATCCTGTTGCCGGTCGGGAAGATCGATTTCTTCATGAGCGCGAACACCCTGCAGTCGTTCGACGCAGTCGCCCAGAACGTGCCGACGATCGCGGTTGCCGCCATGTTCCAGAAAGACCCACAAGTCCTGATCGCGCACCCCGATCAGGGCATCAATCAATTCATCGATCTCAAGAAGCTGACCCTGTTCGTGTCAAGCGAGGGGTTGGCAACTTACTTCCAGTGGCTCAAGGCCGACTTCGGCTTCGATGAGCGCAAGATCAAACCCTACACCTTCAATCCGCAGCCGTTCCTGGTCGATAAGAACAGCGCGATGCAGGGCTACGTCACTTCCGAGCCATTCGTGATCGAAAAGGCTCTGCACGCGGCGCCGAAGGTGTTCCTGCTCGCGGATGAGGGCTTCAACACCTATTCGACCCTGATCGAGACGCGGCGCGATCTCGTCAACAAGAAGCCCGACCTGGTTCAGCGCTTCGTCGATGCTTCGATCATCGGCTGGTACAATTACCTCTATGGCGACAACAGCGCCGCCAATCAGATGATCAAGAAGCTCAATCCGGAGATGACCGACGAGCTGCTCGCCTATTCGGTCGCGAAGATGAAGGAATACGGGATCGTCGATTCCGGGATTCGCTCCTGGTCGGAATCGGCGCAATGTCGGACGCGCGCATGACGAGTTTCTTCCAGAAGATGGTGCGCGCCGGGGTGGCGAAGGCTACCCTCGACGTGCAGAAATCCTACACGTTGCAGTTCGTGGACAAGAAGGTCGGGCTGGGCCTGCGCCCTAAGAACTAATGGTGCAAGCGGCGCCCATTGTTGTCCTCGATGGCGTCGGCAAGAGTTTCGCCACCGGTACAGTCGCGATCGACCGGCTCGACCTCGAGGTTCGGCAGGGCGAATTCCTGTCGCTGCTGGGGCCGTCCGGGTGCGGCAAGTCGACCGCGCTGCGACTGATCGCCGGTCTTGGCGAACCTTCCAGTGGCGCGATCCGGTGGGCCAACGGACCAACTGCCGGCAAGAGCGATATCGGCTTTGTGTTTCAGGAACCGACCCTGATGCCGTGGCAGACGGTCTACGGCAACGTCGCGCTGCCGCTGCAACTGCACGGGGCGCCTCGCGATGACGTCGAGGTGCGGGTGACCCGCTCGCTGGAACAGGTCGGCCTGGCCGGTTTCGCCAGCGCCTACCCGCGCGAGCTCTCGGGCGGCATGAAGATGCGCGTGTCGATCGCACGTGCGCTCGTCACCGGACCAAAACTTCTGCTGATGGACGAGCCGTTCGCGGCGCTCGACGAGATCACGCGTTTCAAGC
The DNA here is from genome assembly GCA_963833605.1 of uncultured Alphaproteobacteria bacterium. Classification (GTDB taxonomy): domain Bacteria; phylum Pseudomonadota; class Alphaproteobacteria; order Rhizobiales; family Xanthobacteraceae; genus JAFAXD01. The sequence continues at coordinate 29,592 of CAWHYZ010000016.1, read as the reverse complement.
TCAACAATGACCTGATGCGGGTCGCGGATGCGACTGGCACCACGGTCGTGTTCGTCACCCATTCGGTGTTCGAGTCGGTGTTCCTGTCGAAGCGGATTGTGATCATGACGCAGCGTCCCGGCCGCGTCTTTGGCGAACTCACACTCGATGCGCCCTATCCGCACAACGAGGCATTCCGAACTTCGACCGAATATGCGGCCTACTGCCGGCGCGCCTCCGATCTGCTCGCGCAGGCAATGGAGACGAGCGCGTGAACGAGCGCCTCAAGCCCGGCGAACTCGCGCGCGCCGGTCCCAGCCGCGAGCGGTTCATGCGTCTGAGCCTCCCGCTCGCAACCCTCGCCCTCGGCATCGTGGCCTGGGAGCTGGTGGTCCGTCTTAACGACATCCCGCCCTATATCCTGCCGGGACCGGTACTCGTCGCGCGAACGCTCGTCGCCGATTGGGCGATCCTCTGGCATGCGCTGCTGGTGACGCTGACAACGACTTTCGAAGGATTGTTGCTGGCCGTCATCGGCGGCATCGGGCTTGCGATCCTGTTCAATCAATCCCGGCTGATCGAATATTCGCTCTATCCTTACGCGGTGATCCTGCAGGTGACGCCGGTCGTCGCGATCGCGCCGCTCCTGCTCATCTATCTGCCGCAACAGGGCGCCGTGCTCGCCTGCGCCTGGATCGTCGCGTTCTTCCCGGTGCTCGCCAACACCACACTCGGGCTCAACTCGGTCGACCACAATCTGCGCGACCTGTTCGAGCTCTATGGCGCCACGCGCGTCCAGGTGCTGTGGCGCCTCAAGCTGCCCTCGGCGCTGCCCTATATGCTGGAAGGGCTGAAGATCGCCGGCGGCCTGTCGCTGATCGGCGCCGTTGTGGCGGAAATCGCCGCCGGCTCCGCGGGCGCCGGATCGGGCCTTGCATTTCGCATCGTCGAGTTGGGCTATCGCCTCAATATCCCGCGCATGTTCGCGGCGCTGCTGCTGCTGTCCGTCACCGGTATCGTGATCTTCGGCCTGCTGTCGCTTCTCGCGTTTCTGATGTTGCGGCGCTGGCACGAGAGCGCAGTGGCGAAGGAGCGCTGACGGCCCGCTTGCAGGCCGGTTGACAATCGTCTCAGATATCGCCTGATACCACCCCAACGTGTTCGAAACCTTCGGATCATCAGCCTCAAGGCCCATCATGGCGAAAAAACCCAGCCGCACTTCGGCGCCGCGCGCGAACGATGACATCGGCGAAGAGCTGCGGCTCAAGATGTATCGCATGCAGGTCGAGATCCGCGAGGCCGAGCAGCGCGCCTACGACCTGTTCCTGCAGAACCTGGTCAAGGGCACGAGCCACCTGTCTCTCGGCCAGGAGGCGGTGGCGGTCGGGTTTGCGGCCGCCATGCGCCCCGGCGATCTGAGCTTCTGCACCTACCGGGGCCATGCCCATACGCTCGCACGCGGCGTATCGGTCGAGAAAGTGCTCGGCGAATTGATGCAGCGTGACAATGGACTGATGCGCGGCAAGGGCGGCTCGATGCACCTGACCTCCGCCGAGCACGGCGTCATGGGGTCCTATGCCATCATCGGCGCACACCTGCCGATCGCCTGCGGGGCGGCGCTACGCGCCCAATACAAGGGTCAAAGCGACGTGTCGGTCTGCTTCTTCGGTGACGGCACCACCAACATCGGGGCGTTCCATGAGGCCCTGAACTTTGCCGCGGTGTGGAAGCTGCCGGTCGTTTTTGTATGCGAGAACAATCTCTACATGGAATATACGCCGATCGGCGAAGTAACTGCGGTCGAACACCCAGCTGCCGATCGCGCCAGCGCCTATGGGCTTGATCGCATCGTCATCGACGGCAACGACGCCGATATCGTGTACCGCACCGCCAACGCCGCCTACGAGCGCGCCCGCGCCGGCCGTGGCCCCTCGCTGATCGAGTGCATGACCTATCGGCATAGCGGGCATTCGCGCGCCGACCCGGCCAAATACCGGCCGGAGGGCGAGCTCGAGCGCTGGAAGCTGCGCGACCCGATCAAGATCTATCGCGAGCGCTTGAAGCAATTCGGCATCGCCGAAGAAGCGATCGCGAAGATCGAAGCCGAGACAAAGCGGATGGTCGATGCCGCAACCGAGGCCTGCAAGGCGGCGCCGCCGCCCTCGATGGATATTCTCACAGCCGACGTCTACGCCGACGGAGGGTTTGCATGGCGGAACTGACCTACCGCGACGCGGTCGCGCGCGGCATCGCGCAGGAAATGGCGCGTGATCCCGATGTGATCTTCTTCGGCGAGGACGTGGCCAAGGCTGGCGGCGTATTCAAGACCACGGTCGGCCTCTATGAGCAGTTCGGGCCCAAACGCGTTCGCGATACGCCGATTTCGGAGCAGGCCATCATGGGTGCCGCCATGGGGGCGGCGATGACCGGCCTGAAGCCGATCGCCGAGATCATGTTCTCCGACTTCTTTGCGGTGTGCTTCGACTACATCGCCAACGAATTTCCCAAGAGTTGCTACATGTCGAACGGCCAGCTCAAGTGCCCGCTGGTCGTACGCACCGGCAACGGCGGCGGCGCGCGCTTCGGGGCGCAGCATTCCCAGAGCGTCGAGAACTGGTGCATGATGATTCCGGGCCTCAAAGTGGTGGCGCCGTCCAACCCGCGCGACGTGATCGGCCTGATGGCAGCCGCCGTACGTGACCCCGACCCGGTGATCTTTCTCGAACACAAGTCGCTCTATGCGGTCAAAGGCGAGGTCCCGGACGGAGAGATCGTGGACGCGCTCGGCACTGCGGCAATCGCGCGCCCTGGCAAGGACGCAACGATCCTGGCGCTCGCCCTGATGGTGCCGCGCGCGGTCGAGGCGGCCGAACGGCTCAAGGCCGAACACGGGATCGACTGCGAGGTCATCGACGTGCGCTCGCTGGTGCCGCTCGACACCAAGACGATCCTCGCCTCGGTCGGCCGTACCCACCGCGTGTTCACCGTCGAGGAAAACCCGCGCCTGTGCGGTTGGGGCGCCGAGCTCGTCTCGATCATCGCCGACGAGGCGTTCTACGATCTTGACGGACCGCCGGTGCGGATCACCACACCGCACGTTCCGCTGCCGGCTGCCGACATTCTGGAAGACGCGATGCTTCCGTCGGCAGATCGAATTGCCGAGACGGTGAGGCGATCGCTGCAGAGCTGACGCACGTTGGTCATCACCGCGACAGGAAGGAGGAGAGGCCCATGTACGACAATCTGCTCGCCAACGTTCCGACCGACCTCTACATCGGCGGCAAGTGGCGCAAATCCTCCGACAACCAACGCTTTGACGTGATCGACCCGGCGACCGAAAAAACGATCGCGTCGGTTGCCAGTGCCAGCGTCGAGGACGCCAAGGCCGCCGTGGATGCGGCCAGCATCGCCATGGAAGGCTGGGCGGCCAAGAAGCCGCGCGAGCGCGCCGAAGTCCTGCGCAAGGCTTATGAGCTGATCATCCGCGACACCGAGCGCTTCGCCAAGCTGATGACGATCGAGAACGGCAAGGCGCTGCCCGACTTGCGCGCCGAAGTCGCCTATGCGGCTGAGTTCTTCCGCTGGTATGCCGAGGAAGCCGTGCGCAACATCGGAGAGGTCTCGCGCGCGCCCTCCTCTGGGGCCCGTATCTTCGTGCAGCACAAGCCGGCTGGCGTAGCGGTGCTGGTGACGCCCTGGAATTTCCCCGCCGCCATGGCGACCCGCAAGATCGGGCCGGCGCTTGCCGCCGGCTGTGCGGTCGTGCTCAAGCCCGCCTCGGAGACGCCGCTGACCATGCTGGCCCTGATGCCGGTGATGGAAGAAGCCGGCGTGCCAGCGGGGGTCATCAACGTGCTGCCCTCGCGCCGCTCCGGCCCGGTGGTCGATGCCATGCTGAAGGACCCGCGCGTGCGCGTTGTCTCCTTCACGGGCTCGACCGAGGTCGGCCGCAAGCTGCTGCACGCGGCAGCCGACAACGTGGTCAAGCCGGCGATGGAGCTCGGCGGCAACGCACCGTTCATCGTGTTCGACGATGCGGACGTTGACGCCGCGATCGACGGCGCCATGATCGCCAAGATGCGCAACATGGGCGAGGCCTGTACGTCCGCAAACCGCTTCTACGTGCATGAGAAAGTGCACGACGAATTCGCCAAGAAGCTCACCGCCCGCATGCAGGCGCTCAAGCTCGGCAACGGCCTCGACGACGGGGTGATGCTGGGTCCGCTGGTCAACGCCGATACCCGCAACAAGGTCAAGGCGCTGGTCGAGGATGCGGTCGGCAAGGGTGCGTCCGTGCTCACCGGCGGCAAACAGCCGGACGGCCCGGGCTATTTCTATCCAGCGACGGTGCTCGCCAAGGTTCCGGACAGCGCCAAGTTGCTGCGCGAGGAGATTTTCGGCCCGGTCGCCGCACTGCAGACCTTCAGCTCGGAAGACGAGGTGGTCAAGCGCGCGAACGATACCGAGTATGGTCTCGTCGCCTACGTCTACACCCGCGATCTCGGCCGCGGCATGCGGGTGTCGGAACGGCTCGACTTCGGCATGATCGGGCTCAACCGCGGGCTCGTCTCCGATCCGGCCGCGCCGTTCGGCGGCATGAAGCAGAGCGGCATCGGCCGCGAGGGCGCGCACGAGGGGCTGATGGAGTTCCTGGAGACGCAATACATCTCGCTGACGTGGTGATCAGGACGCCAGCCAGCAGGGACGCGTTGATGGATATCCTGATGCCGCAGCTCGGCGAGACCGTCGCCGAGGGCAAGATCACCAAATGGTTCAAGGCCGCCGGCGACGCGGTCAAGCCGGGCGACAATCTGTTCGAGATCGAGACCGACAAGACCTCCATGGAGGTGCCGGCCACGTCCGAGGGCGTGCTGAGTGAAATTCGCGTGCGCGAAGGCGACGTGGTCCCGGTTGGCGCGGTGGTGGCCGTCATTTCCGGCGCAGCATCGTCAGCGGCTCCTGCTGCGCCTGCGGGCGCGCCGCGCGACCAAGCTCCTCCGGCATCAATTGCCACGTCAGCGCCCGCCCCGGCGCGCGCAGCGCCGCAAGCACCCGTCAGGCTCGATCCGTTCCACGAGGTACGCTCGCCCGAGCGCAATTTTGGTCCGGCCAGGCTTGCGGGCGGCACCGTCGTGACGCCGCTCGCGCGCCGGCTCGCAACCGAGTCCGGTATCGACCTCGGTGCGATCTCTCCGTCAGGCCCGCGCGGCCGCATCGTCGCGCGCGATGTCGAGGCCTTGATGAGGACGGCGCCAACGAGCCGACCGGCCGTCGCCAAGCCGGTCGGGGACGCCGAACGGGTGATTGCGCTCTACGAGCCAGGCAGTTTCGAGGAAGTGCCGCTCGACAACATGCGGCGGATCATCGCGACGCGGCTGATCGAAGCCAAGCAGACCATTCCGCACTTCTATCTGAGCGCCGATGCCGCCATCGAGCGGCTGATCGAGGTGCGCGAAGAGACCAACGCGACCGCCGCGAAAGACGAGGACGGCCAGCCGGCATTCCGGCTCTCGCTCAACGATTTCGTGATCAAGGCGCTGGCGTTAGCGCTGCAGCGGGTCCCGGCCGCCAATGCGGTGTGGGCCCATGATCGTATCCTGCGCTTCAGGCATGCGGACGTCGGGGTCGCGGTCGCAATCGACGGCGGGCTGATCACTCCGGTCATCCGCAAAGCCGAAACCAAGACCATCATCGAGATCTCAGCCGAGGTGAAGGATCTCGCCGCGAGGGCGCGGGCGCGCCGGCTGAAACCGCACGAGTTCCAGGGCGGCGCCAGCGCGGTCTCCAACCTCGGCATGTATGGGGTTCGCGAGTTTGCGGCGATCATCAACCCGCCTCACGCGACCATTCTGGCGGTCGGCGCCGGCGAGCGGCGCCCGGTCGAGACCGCGGACGGCTTCCGGTTCGTCAGCCAGATGACGGTCACCCTGTCATGCGATCATCGGGTCGTCGACGGCGCGCTCGGCGCGCAGCTTTTGGCCACGTTCAAGTCGCTGATCGAACATCCGGTGGGATTGTTGATTTGATAGCACAGCAAACTGATGTTGATATGTGGCTGAAGCGCCGTTGATGGGAAAGGATGTCGGCGATGCAGGGTGGTTTGCGGCTGGCCCTGATCTGCCTTGCGGCGCTGGCCCCGGTGACGGCCGCCGCCCAGAGCGACGCCGCCAAAGCCCTAGCCGGACCGTGGGAAATCTCCAACGCCGACCATGACAAGATCTGTGCGGTGACGCTACGGGCCGAACCGACCAGCGGCGGCCTCAAGCTCGACTTCGACCGCGCTGCATGCGGCACCAATTTTCCGCCCCTGAAGGAAGCCGCCGCATGGGACCTCATCGGTGACAACGTTGTGCGGGTCGTCGGTGCCAAGGGCAAAGTGCTCTACGAGTTCACCGAGGTCGAAGCCGGTACCTACGAGTCCCTGCGGCCCGGCCAGCCGCTGACGTTCCTGCAGAGCGCTGCCGCCGTCGCGCCGCCGCCGCGCACCGCCGAGCAGATGACCGGAGACTGGAGCGTCGTGCGCGGAGCGAACGCACCGAGCTGCACCTTGACCCTCACTCTGACCGCGGCTGGCAACGACGAATTCGCCCTCAAGGTGCAGCCTGGCTGCGACCCGGTGGTGGCCGGCTTTGGTCCGGTGTCATGGCACATGGACCACGGGGACCTGTTTTTGAAGTCGGCACGGGGACCGAGTTGGCGCTTCGAGGACAGCGATGGCACCTGGCAACGCGTGCCGGAAGGCAAGGACCCGATCATGCTCGTGCGGCCCGAGTCTGCTAATTGAAATCAGATCACTGAGCGCCCGCGGACGCGCATTTTGCACGACAGTCCGCGTTGGAACCGTAAGAGGATATCCTTCGCAAGGAGCGGATGGTGGCGAAATCCTCGACCTCGGCACGCGGCAGCCGAAATCGAGCCGACTTGGACGTTGGTCGAGTTCAACCAAAAGCTTCGCACGCGTGACGCCCTGGTCAGGGCGGCGCTCGATTTCATTCGACGCGGTGAGTATTTCTCCGTTGCGGACATTGCCGACGCCGCCCATGTGAGCCGGCCAACCGCCTATCGATATTTTGCGACGCCGGAACTGCTGCGCGCGCAAGCCACGCTGTTCGCAGCTGGTCGCATCGAAACGAGCGAACTCGATCAACTCGCCCGGGGAAGTGGATCACCCGAAGAGAAATTGGATGCGCTGATCGTCGGCAGCGATGCAATGACGGCTGCCCACGAGGCTGAATTTCGATCATTGCTGCGGCTCTCGCTCAATTCAGGCCTCAGAACCGCAAACGCCTTGCCGCGCCGGCCTCAATTTCGGCAGTCCTGGCTGTCGTCCGCACTGGCGGAGCTCAAAGATGAGCTTGGCGACAGTCGCTTCGATCGATTGGTTGCAGTGCTGAGCCTCATGTGTGGAATCGAGTCGTTCGTCGTCCTGCATGACATTCTTCGGCTGAAGCCGCGCCAGGCGAGCGACGTGAAAAGGTGGGCCGCACGGCTGCTCCTGCATGCGGCGATCCACGAAGCCGCCGACGACCGCGCGACGATCTCAAGATCCACTCGATCAAAGGCGGCCAAAAAGAACCGTCGGCGTAAAAAACTCCGGTCGAACTAGGATCGTCCGCCGGACTTTGTCATTGCCCGCGGGACAGGTCCTGGACGCGGCGTTCGAAGTAGCGCCAAAGACTGGCGGCCCGCCCGCCCGGAACGCCCGGCTTGGTTTCCCCGTAGCCCTCATCGATGCGCATATTTCGAAAGGCATCCTGCTCATCTTGCGGGATTGTTTGCACGTTCCCAAGCAGGGCTGCTCGATAGGTCGTCGTCGCCAGATCGTTCAAGTGAATAGCGAGCAATGCTGCTTCTTCCACGCTGTTCGCAGCCGTGGTTATTCCATGTCCGCGCATCATGCATGCCCGCGACTTGCCCATGACGCTCGCAAGTTCCCGTCCGAGCTGCGGCGTATCAATCAGAATGCTGCGTTCGAACGTTGGAACGCCGCCGAGCAAGAGCCGCAAACTCAGCGGGTCATAGGCGCCGTAAATGGGCCGTAAGGGTTGGTTGCAGATGCCTAGCAACACCACCATTTGCGGATGCACGTGAACAACCGCATTGACCTCGGGCCGGTGCCTGTAGAGCTCGGTGTGGATATGGACCTCGAGCGGCGTCGCAAAACCGTCCTGCGACGTCTGCGGACGCTGACCGTCCAGTCCTACCTCAATGATCTCGTCGGAGGTGGTGTAGCGCACACCGCACTCGGCCGGACCGCGGGCGCGAATGACGATACGGTCCGTTCCTGGAATGCGGGCGCTCACGTGCCCGACGGTTCCGGGCGTTAAATCAAGCCAGCCGAGTACGCGACATGCCTGGGCCACTCGCTCGCGCAATTCAAGGCTCATGGGACAACGCTCGCTTCTTCAGAAAGAGTTCGAACGGAACGCAGAATCATTTCCGAACATCCTAGTTCTGAATTCTGATATTGCGCTCCGATACGACCTCTTTCCATTTTTCCACTTCGCTTCTGTAAAAGTCCGCAAACGCGTCTGCCTCGAGCCTGGCCGGCTCCAGTCCAAGCGATCGCAGCTTGGCCTGCGTTGCGGCAGATCCGGCGACTTCGATAATAGCTCTGCTCAACGTATCGCGAACCTGCGGCGCAAGTTGAGCCGGCGCGAGAACGCCGAGCCAGCTCATCGCAACCATTTGCGGCAGACCGCTTTCAACCATCGTCGGTACATCCGGGAGCGCTTCCACGCGCCGCGGTGCCGTCACGGCGAGGATCCGGATGCTCGGGTTGCCGACTTGGCCGATGACGCCACTCATGCTTTGAAGATTTGATGTAATGACCCCGGCCAGAAGATCGGTGAGCGCCGGCGCGGCGCCCTTGTAGGGCACGTGCAGCATCTTTGTCCCGGTTTGCTGCATGAACAGCTCCATCGCCACATGCGCAAGAGAGCCGAACCCAGGGGTGCCGAAGGTCAGTTGATCCGGCTTCGACTTCGCATAGGCAATGAATTCGGGAAGCGTAGTGGCGGGCGTCTTTTTGTTGATCAGCAGCGCATGCGCATACTCGGCCGGCATTGCGACCGGAACGAAGTCTCGGACCGGATCGAACTTGAAGCTCGCGTCGACAAACGGAAGGATGGCGTGACTGCCATCGTTAGCCATCAAAAGCGTGTAACCGTCGGGATTGGCGCGAACCACCTCTCCAATTCCGGTCGAACCGCCGCCGCCAACCCGGTTCACGACGATGACAGCCTGATTGAACTTGGCGCTCAGGCCATCGGCGAGAAGCCGGCCAACAACGTCAAGAACGCCGCCGGCCGGATACGGGACAACGATGGTGATCGGGCGGTTCGGATAGGCTTGCGCGAGCACAACGTGCGACTTGCCCTGGGCAAGCAGCATCAGCCATACGGCGACCAATGCCGCGCATTGAGCGATATGCGAAGCGCGTCTGATGCCCACCCCCTGTGTTTTGGTTGTTCTGGCGGGTTATTCTGCCGGTTCGGTCTGTCGATCGGGAAATTGATATGCGGCGGACGCCTGAACACCTTGGAACCCGAACGACACTTCGCGTTCAAGCGGTAAATCGATCCACGGCGTATTCTTGGCCGGGTCGCGCACGACCCCGAGCGGGTCTTCGCCGCGTTCAACCCGTTCGATTTCCCGAAGCAAGGTCCGTCGATAGAGGGCGACGCCCCGATCGCTCTCAGTCAAATTCTCGGCAGCGTGGTTGGTGATCTCGCCCTGGGAAATCATGACCATCATATCCTGGGCGTTGAGTTGGTCAGGCATATACTTTCCATCCGGACCCGCCCACGGGTTCTCCCAAAGCGGGACTTCGGTGCGAGGAGATGAGCCGGGTTTCCGCGGCCGGCAATTGTACCAGTAGAGATTCGTGTTGGTGTCATCGACTGGCACCCGGATTTGGAACTGCACCCATCCGTCAGGGTACGAGACCTGCGCGGTGCAGGGAAAGATCTGCGGATGTCCGACGGTCCATTCAGGCGAATCTTCGGAATCGCCCTCCCAAAGCCGCTTCTTGACGATGCCATATTCGAACAGTTCGAACGCCAGCTTCTTGTGCTTGCGGAGCGGAATGACTGGAAGGCCTTTGCGTTTGCGAACGTAGTTCGTGTACATCATGTGCAGGTATTCGATGTGGACCGGGTCCATCGTGTTTTCAGCGACCTGCAACCAATTGCACGGCATTCGGCTGATGCCGACGTCCTGCTCGTAGTCCTCCCGAACTACATGTTCCCAACGCGGCAACAAGGGCGCAGGCTCGCGTCCCAGGTAGGCCCAGATCAATCCTCCGGCCTCCTGCACCGGATAGGCATTGATGCGAATGCGATCTTTCAGCCGGCTTCCCTCGGGCTCGGCGGGCTGATCGACACAGCGACCCTGCTTGTCGAACTTCCAGGCATGGTAAGGACAGCGAATCCCATCGTCTTCGATCATCCCATACGAGAGCGACGCACCGCGGTGCGGACAGCGTTCCGCAACAAGGCCCAAGCTGTTGTCCTCGGAGCGGAACAACGACAAACGCTCGCCGAGGATTTTCACCGGAATGACCGGGAGTTCGGCATCCCGCCGCAGTTCGACCGATGCGGCAATCGGGTGCCAAAAGCACCGCAGATATTTGCCCATTGGCGTTCCTGGACCAACACGGGTGAGGCGCTCGTTGCGTTCGACCAAGGTCGCGTGATGCGGCTGAGAAACGCCGGGGTCCTGTGTCATCGATGACGTCCTGTTGCGGCGTTGCTTTATGAGACGCTTGTATCATAAGGGAAGCGCGGCAAGGCCGTCAATGCAGCGCGAGCCGTGCGCGCGCACACCCCGGGTCATCCATGCGGGATGCAGCGTCTCAATCCGACCTAACCCTCCAGCAGTTTCAGCGCCCGGAAACTGGCATGGCCGTCCTTGCCGATGATCAGGTGGTCGTGCACCGCCACACCCAGCGGCGCGGCGATCCGCACGATCGCCCGCGTCATCTCGATGTCGGCGTTTGACGGTGTCGGATCGCCCGAGGGGTGGTTGTGGACGAGAATGACCGCAGTCGCGGACAGCTCGAGCGCGCGCTTGATCACCTCGCGCGGATAAACCGGCGTGTGATCGACGGTCCCGACCTGTTGACGCTCGTCGGCGATCAGGCGGTTGCGCTTGTCAAGGAACAGAATGCGGAACTGTTCCTTGTCGGCGAACGCCATGGCGGCGCGGCAGTAGTCGATGAGCGCCGACCACGATGACAGTACCGGGCGTCCCTTGACCTGATCGTGGGCCAGCCGTTCGGCGGCGGCCTGCACCACCTTGAGCTCGGTAATGGCCGCATCGCCAAGCCCCTGAATCTCGGCCAGACGCTGGCGCGGGGCCGAGATCACCTCGGGGAACGAGCCGAATGTCGCGAGCAGGGTCTTTGCGAGCGGCTTCACGTCGCGCCGGGGGAGCGCACGAAACAGCACCAGCTCGAGCAACTCGTAATCCGCGAGTGCCGCGCTCCCCGCTTCGAGAAAGCGCGCGCGCAGCCGTTCGCGGTGCCCGTGGTAGTGCGGCGCCGCGGACGCGTCGGGGCTATCGTTCTTGGTCGGCAAGCTTGCGGGAACTCTTGTAGCCCGGATGGACGCGGATCGATCCGGCGCGCATCCGGACTACAAGCTAGCGCGCGGTCACGGCGCCGGATAGGGCGGTTTTTCAAACCCGCGCGGAGACAGCGTGAAGATTTCAACGCCGTCCTGGGTGACCCCGACCGCGTGCTCGAACTGCGCCGACAGCGATCGGTCCCGGGTGACCGCGGTCCATCCATCGGAGAGCACCTTCACGTGCGGGCGCCCGAGATTGATCATGGGCTCGACCGTGAAGATCATCCCCGGGCGCAGCACGATGCCTTCGCCAGGCCGCCCTACGTGGATGATGTTGGGCTCGTCGTGGAACAGGCGCCCAACGCCGTGGCCGCAGAAGTCGCGCACGACGCTCATGTGCTGGGCTTCCACGTAGCCCTGGATGGCGGCGCCGATATCTCCGGTCGTGGCACCGGGCTTGATCACCGCGATTCCCCGCATCATCGCCTCGTGGGTGACTTCGATCAGCCGCTCGGCGCGGCGGGGAATGATCCCGACCGGATACATGCGGCTCGAATCGCCGTGCCAGCCATCGAGGATCAGAGTCACGTCGATATTGACGATGTCACCTTCCTTGAGCGGCTTTTCGCCCGGGATGCCATGGCAGACCACGTGGTTGATCGACGTGCAGGTGGACTTGGTGTAGCCGCGGTACATCAGGGTTGCCGGCCACGCGCCATGATCCATGGCAAACTCGAACACAAAGCGGTCGAGGTGATCGGTCGACACGCCCGGCCTGACCTCGGCACTCAGAACGTCGAGGCATTCGGCCACCAGGCGCCCGGCCTTGCGCATCCCCGCAAAGCCTTCGGGCCCGTGAATCTTGATTTGTCCGGTTTTTCGGAGCGGCGCGGCCGCCGCGTCGACATAGGTCATTGTACTTTCAGCCAGCTTTCCCGTGCAGAACAGGCCCTCAATTTAAGCCGAGATGATGGCCGCGCAAGCCGGTCGCGCGCCGAGGCTCGACGGGACGCAGACCCCCAATGCAGCGCCGCTACCCGGCCGTGAAGGTGGCGACGCAGTTGCCGATCAGGTTGCCCAAGGCGCGGGCCATCCCGATGAACCAGTCGACCGAGAGCACCAGGACGAGGCCGATCGCGGGGATCGCCGGCACGGCGCTCAGCGTCGCCGCCAGGATGACGATGGCCGAGCCCGGCACACCATGCGCGCCTTTCGAGGTCACGAGCGAGACTGCGAGGACGAGCAGGAGGTCGCCGAACGAAACATGCTTAGGGCGCGATCGGCACTAGACCCGACACCACAATGGCATCGCGCGCGACCGCGCAACGGTACGCGATGGCCTCGACCCCTGCCAGGCAGGCGCGGTCGAAGGCGGCGGCGTAGTTGGGATCGATGTCGCGCGCCAGCGTGAACGACATCGCCGAGGCGATCTGAACGAGAAAAAGCATCACCGCCCGATTACCGGCTGCCACCATCGCGGCAAGTTCGTCGAGATGCTTGGCGCCGCGCGCCGTGACCGAGTCCGGAAACTCGGCCAGCCCCGGGCGGCGCATCAAGTGGACGTTTTTCACCTCGACATAACAGGGTGACCGATCGGCTGCTTCCAGCAGAAAATCGACGCGGGAATTCTTCCCGTACTTCACTTCGCGGCGAACCGTGCCGTAGCCGGACAGTTCCGGGATCAGACCCTCGGCAATCGCCTCGGCAACGATGAGGTTGGGATGGGCGGTGTTGATGCCGACCAGTTCGGCGCCGCCACCGAGATCGACCTCGACCAGCTCCCAGGAATGCGCGAGCTTGCGAGCGACGTTATCGGATCTCGACAGCCACACGGTCGCCCCCGGTACTGCAAGGCCGGTCATGGCCCCCGGATTGGCCACATGCACCGTGAGTTGCTCTCCGGTCGCGAGCTCTACGTCGGCCAGGAAGCGCTTGTAGCGACGAAGTAGTCGGGCCGGGATCAGGGGCTTTTGGAATCGCATATCGGCGTGTCAGCCGGGTGCAGGTGCGTGCCGCTTCTGCTGTTGCATCTGGTGCGCGCTGTCGCCGAGCTGCGCCAGGATTTCGAATACGCCCGCAGCGAGATCGCGCGTCAGTTCCCCGGCGTCGATGTCGCGCGCGAGCGCGGCGGCCTGGCCGGACCACAGCGGCGAGAACTCACCTGAGCCGCGACGCTCGGCCTCGGCACGCAACGGCGTCACCGCGTTGGCGGCGATCGGAAACTGCGGGGCCGCCGGGTTGATCGGGCCGAGCTCGCGGATGAACCGGTTGACGAGGCCGCGTGCCGGTCGACCGGTGAAAAGGTTCGTCAGCACGGATGCGTCGTCGCGCGCGGCGCGCAACGCGGCCCGATGCGGTGCGCTCACCTTGGCTTGCGGGCAAAACAGGTAGGCCGTGCCGACCTGCACGGCCGCCGCGCCGAGCGCGAGCGCCGCCGCAGCGCCGCGGGCGTCGGCGATCCCGCCGGTCGCAATGACCGGCACGTCAACCGCATCGACCACCTGCGGGACCAGCGCCATGGTGCCAACCTGGCTCGCGATGTCGGACGACAGAAACATGCCGCGATGGCCGCCGGCCTCGAACCCCTGCGCGACGATCACGTCGGCGCCGAGATCAACCAGCCGTCGTGCTTCCGCGCTGGTCGTGGCCGAGCTGATCAGCACCCGGCCGGCGTCCTTCAACTTTTTCACATGCTCCGGCTTCGGCATGCCGAAATGGAAACTCACGATCTTGGGGCCGATCGCGAGCACCGTCTCGCATGTTTCGTCATCGAAAGGCCGGCGCGCGCCTGGTACGGCCCCGTTTGGATCAACGCCGAGCTCGCCGTAGTAGGGCGCAAGCTTGTCGCGCCAGGCACGTTCCTGCTCGGCGGTCACCGTGGGCAGCGCGTGGCAGAAAAAATTCAAGTTGAAGCTGCGGTTGGTCAGGGCGCGGATGCGCGTCGCCTCCTCGATCAGCTGCCCGTTCGACAGCATGGCGCAGCCATAGGAGCCGAGCCCTCCGGCGTTCGACACGGCAGCAACCAACTCGGGCGTGGAATTGCCCGCCATCGGCGCCAGTACGATCGGAACATCGATGGCAAGAAGGTCCAGCAGTTCGCGCGTATGCTGCATGTTCCGTGCCCTCCTACAGGTCCGGTCGCTTCGCCATGTCGTCCCGGAAGAATCCATTGATCTCCGGATGCGGAGCAGCCTCGGCGAACGAATCAAAACGGCCTTCATTCATGATCTGCTTCGCCGATTTGATGAGGGCGCCCCAGATGACGCGCGCGAGCGTTCCGCCGACACTGATGCGACGCACGCCGAGCGCCGTCACGTCGGCGACCGTGAGCCCCAGGTTCGCGGGCATCAACAAATTCACGGGCTTCGGCGCGACTGCCTTGACCACCGCATCGATCTGCTCGCGGGCGCGAAGGCCGGGCGCATAGAGGCAATCGGCGCCGGCGGCCCCGTAGGCCTTGAGCCGCGCAATGACCTCGTCGAGATCTGGGCGGCCGACCAGGAAACACTCGGCGCGGCCGGTGAACACAACGTCGCCGCCCGCCTTGTCGATGGCGGCGCGTGCGGCACGGATACGCGCCACTGCCGTATCGAGGTCGTAGAGCGGATTGGCCTTGTCGCCGGTCGAATCCTCGATCGAGAGGCCGGCAACGCCGGTCCCTACGCAACGCCGCACGTTCTCCGCCACCTTGTCGGGCTCGTGTGCGTAACCGCCCTCGAAGTCCGCGTTGATTGGAACGTCGGTCGCGGCGGCAAGCTCGCGCAGATGAGCAAGCATCATGTCGAGCCCGACCGCATTGTCGGGCAGCCCCTGCGCGAAGGCATAGCCCGCGCTGGTCGACGCCAGTGCCTTGAAACCCAGGTGCTGCAGATAGCGCGCGCTGCCGATGTCCCAAGGATTGGGAATGACGAAACAGCCCAATTCGTGGAGTTTGCGGTAGGTTTGACGCTTTTCGGCGGGGCTCGGCATCGCGGGGTTCCTCGTTTGCTTTGCGCACTAGTGCCCCCGCTTCCGATCGCGGCACCTTCTGACACGAACTTCGGAAGCAAAGGGGCACTCGCAAGTCCATGTCTCCAGTGCCGCTTTGCGATTTGAAGTTCCTTTACGAGCTCGCAGCAATTGCTGTAGGAACTTCAAATCAGCGGCACTTAGGATGCGCTCAACTGCGCCGCCGGCGCAACCCGCCGACTGAACGGAAACGACATGGCTGCGTGTCATTCGTGACCCGACAGGATGACGAAACGAGCCTTCGACAGCGCAGAAGGAAATGCCCATGCAGACAATCGCCGCTTTCGACCGCATTGGCGAGGAGAACGCTTTCGCCGTGCTGGCGCGCGCCACGACGCTGGCGGCGCAAGGGCGCGACATCATCAATCTCGGCATCGGCCAGCCCGACTTCCGTACGCCCGAGCACATCGTCGAGGCGGCCGTGAAAGCACTGCGCGACGGCCACCACGGCTATACGCCCGCGACCGGCATCCTGCCGCTGCGCGAAGCGGTCGCGGCCGATCTCCACAAGCGTTTCAAGGTCAGCGTGGCGCCCGACGAAGTGATGATCATGCCGGGCGGCAAGCCGACCATGTTCATGTCGATCCTGATGTTCGGTGAGCCTGGCGTCGATATTCTCTATCCCGACCCGGGCTTCCCGATCTACCGCTCCATGATCGAGTTTACCGGTGCGCGGCCCGTCCCGGTACCGATCCGTGAAGAGAACGCCTTTGCATTTTCGGCTGAAGAAACATTGCGCCTGATCACGCCGCAGGCGCGCCTCCTGATCGTCAACTCGCCAGCCAACCCGACCGGCGGCGTCACGCCCAAGGCTGAGGTCGACAAACTCGTCGCCGGGCTCGCGCGCTTTCCCAACGTCGCGGTGATGTCGGACGAGATCTACGACCACATGGTCTATGACGGCGAGACTCACGTGTGTCTTCTGTCATATCCGGAGATCCGCGACCGGCTGATCCTGCTCAATGGCTGGTCGAAGACCTACGCCATGACGGGTTGGCGGCTCGGCTATGCGATCTGGCCGGGCAAGCTCTACGACTATGCGCGCAAGCTTGCGGTCAACCTGCATTCCTGCGTCAACGCGTCTGCGCAATATGCTGGGATCGCAGCGTTGACCGGACCACAGGACGCCGCGGAGCAGATGGTGGCCGAGTTCGACCGCCGGCGCAAAGTGGTGGTCGATGGCCTCAACCGCTTGCCGGGTATCTCCTGCGCGACCCCGAAGGGCGCGTTCTATGCTTTTCCCAACGTCAAGCGCATCGGCTGGAAAGCCAAGGCGCTAGCCAACGCACTGCTTGAGGATGCGGGTGTCGCCATCATCGGCGGCCCCGATTTCGGCATCCTGGGCGAAGGCTATGTACGCCTGTCCTACGCCAACTCGACCGAGAACATCTTGAAAGCGCTCGATCGCATGGGCGATTTTCTGAAGAGCCGCAAGGCGGCTTAGATCCCATGTCCTACCTCTCCCATGTCATGCCTCGCGAAAGCGGGGCACCCAGTACTCAGTGCTCAAACGGTTGGGCACGCCTACGCGAACCCGCAAAAGCGGTGGCTACCGGGTCGCCTGCTTTTCGCGGGCGACGACACCTGTGGGTTGGCTGCCACGAGACTTCTCAGTGAGCACTAACTCTTCTGTGTCAACCGAAACCCGACCAACACGAGGACCAGGCCGAACAGTTGAAAAGCGCTCGGGACCACGCCGAGCACGAGGTAGCCGATCAGCATCGTGAAGGGCGGGACCAATGTCGGAAAAACCGCAGCACGCGCGGCACCGAGCAGGATCACGGCGCGGGTGAACAGAAAGATTGAGGCGGCGCCCGACAGCGCTCCCTGCACGACGAGCTGAATGAGATTTTCCCAAAGGCCCACGGCGACCATCCGCTCAAACCCGAAAAAAAACCACTGGATCGGGATCAGCACCAGCGACAGCACGCCGGTGACCACGACAGCGCGAGTGGGCGCGATGCGCCAGAGCTTCAGCAACATGCCGAAGGCGGCGAACATGAAACCGGCGATGACAAACGACAGGTCGCCGAGGAGCGCGTGACCGCCGATGCTCGTCAGGGCTTCAAAGCCGATGACGCAGAGCCCGGCCACGATGGTGAGCGCACCGAGCGCCCGGCTTGGCAGCAGCGGTTCCTTGAGCACCAGAGTTGCAAGCGCAAGCCCGCCGAGCGCCGCACATGAGGGTTGGATCACGCCGCCATGTCCCAGCGGCACCAGCAGGAAGCCGCTGTAGCTGAACGCCGACAGGATCGGCCCGCCGCACAATGTCAGGACAACGCTGCGGCCCCATCCGAAGGCCCGAAAATCAGCCGCGCCGTTTGCAATCACCGCAGGCAGGAACGCGAGCCCGGCCCAGACGCAGCGGTGAAAGACGATATCGGCGGGCGAGAGCCCGATATCGATGCCGTGACGGGCCGCAGCGAGGCCGGCGGCCCAGAACAGGGCGGCACCCGCTCCGCAGGCGACGCCGAGCGTTCCGGTCGGCAGCTTCGCGGCTCGCGCGGCCAAGCCGCCAGTCATGTTGTCGCCTCCGAAGGATGGATTGACATACGATGCGGCGCCCCGCAAAGCCAATGGCCGGCAAGGTGTGGCAAGCCGTCGAGGCGACACGTGAGCGATCAGGATCCCGTCATTTGTGTTGGCGAAGTGGCGATCGAGCTCGCGCGCGGCCATGACGGCCGGTTTGCGCTCTCCTGCAATGGCGACACTTTCAACACCGCGATATACCTGGCGCGCGCTGGCGTGCGCACTGCGTACGCGACCGCGCTCGGCGATGATCCTTACTCGGATGTCCTGGTCGCACTCGCGGCCGCCGAAGGCATCGAAAGCAACCTCATCGTGCGCGTGCCGGGACGGCTGCCTGGGCTGACCATGATCGATACCAATCAGGCCGGCGAACGGCGGCTTTACGCATGGCACGATGCCGCGCCGGCGCGCGACCTGTTCGAACTGCCGCAATGGTCATACGTCGCGGAAGCGCTGGTGGGTGCGCGCCTGATCTACTTCTCCGGCATCACGCTTTCGCTCTATTCCAACCTTGCCATCGGCCGCTTCCTCGCCGCATTGGAGCTGGCGCGACAGAAAGGCGCGAAGGTTGCCTTCGACGGCAACTTCCGCCCGCGCGGCTGGAAAGGCGATCTGCCGCGCACGCGCACCGTATTCATGGAGGCGCTCAAGCGCGTCGACATTGCGCTGCCGACCTATGACGACGAAGCCGTGCTGTGGGGCGACCCCAGCCCGGAGGCGACGGTGGAGCGCATGCGCGCCTTCGGCATCGGCGAGATCGTCGTGAAGAACGGGCCCAACAGTGCGCTCGTTGCCTCGACCCAGGCGCAGGAGCATGTTCCGGTGCCGGAACTAGTCGTGCCCGTCGACAACACCGCCGCCGGCGACAGCTTCAACGCCGGTTATCTCGCCGCACGGCTCACGGGGGCGACGCCGGTCGCGGCTGCCAGCGCCGCGCACCGCCTGGCCGGCCAGGTGATCCGTCACCAGGGGGCGCTGATGCCGCGCGCGGGCGCCGCGATGCATTAGCAACGACGGCCGACACCTCGACCAACAACATCTAGTAGCATGCGTTGACCCAATTCCTGGCAACTATGGGCAGGCCATTGATTTATTAGCGTTTTCAGGGGCTGAGATCTCGATTAGATTCCATAGTTGCCCTCAAAATGCATGTTTTGAGAACCTTTTTGCATACAATGCATTATTGAACGGAGTTCAGGACCGTTTTCACGACGATTTCCTGGAAAATTCCGTGACAGGCGATCGAGACGCGCATCATGGGGATCGTCTTCGTCCATAGTTGCCCACATCGTTGCCCTCCATGGTTGCCCTCTTGGCAAACACAAGATGTGGTGTTGCAGATCGAGGTCCGAGCGCCGACTTCGGAAGCTTGCCAAATGAAGATTTACAGCGACCGTGCGCAAGTTGGGATGCCGGGAGGGGCGCAACCCGCGAACGGATGAGGGCGGGCTGTTAGGCCCGTCCTGCCGTGCAGTCTGATTCACTTGTCAAATAGCCCAGCGAAACCCGATCGCTTCGCGGACCCAGTGAACGGGGGTGCCGGGTCACCCGTGCCGCACGGCCGCGGCGCCTCTGGACGACGCCGCTCGGCGCAAACGACATAAGCAACATAATATACATCATTTCTCGATTATCAATATTTATTGTTATTAATCGCTATAGGGATGGCCGACACAGTGCCTGGTCGTGCGCGGCGGAATACGGGACGCGAAGAACTCACGTCGTTCGACGAACCGTTGCCGAACGACGTCACGCATCGTCACGCCACACTGGCTCGATCAGGTTCGACTTACGGTGCCGCGCTCGGCTTCAGCCCCATTGATTTGAAAACCGCGGCCGCGTTCACCCGGTCCTTCTGCACGAAAGCCGCAAACTCGGCCGGCGAATTGCCGACCGGGATGAGCGTTTGGGCGACCAGGAACTCCTTCACCTTCGGCTGTTCAAGCGCCTTGGCGATTTCCGAGCTCAGCGTGTCGACGATCGCGGCGGGTGTCTTGGCCGGGGCGAAGACACCGAAATAACTCGGCAACCCCGGTTCGGCGCCGAGCTCCTTCATGGTCGGCACGCCGGGAACCAATGGCGAGGCGTCCGGCGTCACCGCCAGCGGCTTCAGGTTGCCGTCCTTGATCTGCGCCATGGAAAACCCGAGCCCGCCATAGGTCACCTGCGCCTCACCGTTGAGGACGGCGGGAAAGGCCTGGCCGGCGCCCTTATAGGGCACCTGCAGGATGTCGACGTTGAACGCACGCGTCACGGCTTCAAGATAGACGTGCGGGATGCTGCCGGCGCCCCACGTCGCCCACGTCACCTTGCCGGGATTGGCCTTCGCATAGGCGATCATGTCTTTGAATGTGTTGAACGGTGCGTTGCGCGTCGCGACGATGATATTGTTGGTGAACACCAGATTGGTGACCGGGACAAAGTCCTTCTCGGCATCGTAGGGCACCTGGGTGTAGAGATAGGGGTTGTAAACGAGGCTGTCCGGCGTGGTGACGCAGATCGTGTATCCGTCAGGCGCGGCTTGCGCGCAGGCCTCCATGCCGATGAAGGTGCCGCCACCGGGCTTATTTTCAACCAGCACCGGCTGTCCGACCGACTGCGAGAGGCTTTGCCCGATCGCCCGCACCGTCGCATCGAGCAAACCGCCGACCGCGAACGGCAGGATGACGTGTATCGGCTTGCTCGGAAATTTCTGCGCGCGTGCCGTTGTCGCGCACATCTGCACGATGGCCAGCAATAAGAGAGACGTGATTATCGACCTGATGGTTGCGGATTTCATCATTACCTCCCGTCTCACAGTTTCTTTGCGTAGGCCGGCCGGCGGTCGAGCAATCGCTTGGCCTTGCCCTCACCAAGATTGGCCACGGTGTCGAGCTGTCCCTGATCGACGAGCTTGACGTCGACCGACACGCCGAGATCCGATTTGAGACGCGCCGCAAGCTTCTCGCGCAGGCCGGCGACGCTGCCGGCATCCTTGCGAACCTCGATATGGACGATCATCTCGTCGCGCGGACTGCCGCCGGCCTCGACCGTGTGCGCCTCGCACAACCATTCGCCGGTCGTGCGCGGGTCGCTGCGCACAGCGGGCAGGCAGGCCATCGGATAGACGTTCACGCCACGCAGCTTCACCATGTTGTCGCTGCGGCCGAGAAAGTGATCCATGCGCCGGAAGCAACTCCCGCAGTCGCAGCGCTCCGTCGACACCATGCGCCCGAGGTCGCGCAGGTTGTAGCGAATCGACGGCATGAGCCTGGCGATGGAAGACGGTGGCAACCGAGATTGCCGACCTTGCCCGGCGGGACCGGCGCATTGGTCTCGGTGTCGAGAATCTCGAGATACATCGCATCTTCCATGAAATGCAGGCCATTGCGATGCTGGCATTCGAATGCGCCGGCGCCGAGTTCGTTCGTGCCATAATTGTCGAAGACCGGGCATCCCCACAGGTCCTCGAGCTGGGCGCGCAGCGTGCCCTCGAGGTCCGGGCCGAGGAATGAGGTGATCAGCTTGGTATTGAGCTCGCGGACGTCGCGGCCGAACTCCTCGCGGCTGACCTCGGCGAGACGGAGCATGTATTCGGGAAAGCTGCTCCAGCAATTGGTGCCGACGTCGAACGCGATCTCGAGCTGGCGGCGGCTCGGCGTCACCACGCCGCTGCCCGTCGTGAGCGGCAGCGCGCCGAGATATTCCTGGGAGGCCTTCGCCATCGCCCAGCCGAGATTGGCGAGCGAGCAGGTCGCCGGGATCTGCACCACGTCGCCCGGCCGCACGCCGTGGATATAGAGGGTGCGTGAGGCGCCGAGCGCGTTCCACTCCCACTCGGCGATGCCGTGCAAGGTGATCCGCGGCTTGGCGGTGGTGCCACCGCTGGTCACCAGCTTGGTCGGCGTGCGCAACAGGTGATCGGCGAAGCTCGAGAACCCCGGCAGAACGCCGAACGGCGGATGCTCCTGCTGGTCGGCCTTGACGTCTTCCGAGGTGTAGATCGGCAGCTTGGTGATGTCGTCGAGGCTCTGGATGTCGCCCGGCTCGATCCCCGCCTTTTTCCATAGCCGTTGATAGAACGGGTTCTTCCAGCCGACCTGCATGACCTCGAGGAAGCGCTCGTTCTGCAGGGCGCGGATACGTTCCGGCGACCACTTGTAGACGGTGTCGACGAAAACGTCGGGCACCGGGTAGCGCCGATAGAACTCGTCCCAGTCGATTGCGTAGTGATAGATCGGCAAGCCGCTTTTCATGGCTTTTGGCCCTCTGCGCCTGCGCCGCCAACGCGTGCTTCACCTTGTCCTGCAGGCGCAGCGCAGCAATCGCGTTCTTGTGGAAGATCTTCTCCATGACGCCGTCCTTGATGCCTTCGATCTGCAATTCGTCGAGGCATTGCCCGGTGGACCAACCCGGGTAGTCGGACCCGTATAGGATCTTGTCCTGCAGGCGCCGGGTCATCTCGTACTTCAACGCCTGCGGGATGTAGCGCGGACGCCAGCCGGAGATATCCATGAACACATTCTTCTTGTGCAGCAGCACGGCGATCGCCTCCTCGGTCCAGGGCCAGGCCGGATGGGCGATGACGATGGTGAGCTTGGGGAAGTCGGCGGCGATCGCGTCGATGCAGGGGATTGGCCGCGCATAGTCGAGCTTGAGCCCGCCACCGCCGTCCATGCCCTGGCCGAGCGCGGTGGTGCCGCCATGGATCAGCACCGGCGCGCCGAGCGACTGGCACAGATCCCAGAACGGATAGAAGCGGTGTTCGTGCGGATAGAACGCCTGCAGGATCGGCATCCACTTGGCGCCGGTGAGCTTCAAATCGCGAATGGCGCGCTCGAGCTCCTCGAGCGCCGCGCGGCCCTTCCATGGATCGACCACCGCCCAGCCGGGAAGAAACACGTCGGGAAACTTGGCGGACAGGCCGGCGATGAAATCGTTGCTGATCACCTCGCCGCCGGTCGAAGATTGGGCGTCCATGGCGATCATCATGGCGAGTACATCGTCGCGCCGGAAATCGTTCGCCATCTCCTCTTCGGTCTTGGCCTTGATCGGCTTGCCGAACATCGCCTCCAGCGCGCCGAACGAACTTTTCGATGCTGGCGGATGTTCGACGGTCGATGGATGGCAGTGGACGTCGATCGCACGCATGCGATTTTCCCGGCTAATGCCCGCTTCCGAAGTTCGTGATCGATCGCGCTACTCTGACAGAACTTCCAAGCAAGCGGCACTTACCTAGTTCATGACCAGACCGCCGCTCACGCTGATCGCCTGGCCGGTGATGTAGCCGGCCTCGTCCGAGGCCAGGAACGTCATGGTGTTGGCGATGTCGCGCGCCGTGCCGAGCCGCTTCATCGGCACCCGCCGGATCATCTCCTCGACCATGCGGGCGCCCGAATCGCCCTGGCTGCGCAGCATCTCGAGCGTCGGCCCTTCGGTCGGGCCCGGGCACACGAGGTTCGCGGTGATGCCGGAGCGTCCCACCTCGCGCGCCAGCGATTTCACGAACCCGATCAGTCCCGCATTGCCGGCGTTAGCCACGGCGGCGCCGCTTTCGCCGACCTTGCCGCCATCGGAGCTGAGCGCAATGATCCGGCCCGCCTTGCGCTCCAGCATGTGCTCGAGCACGGGTCGGCACAGATAGATGAACGCCATCAGCTGCGCATCGATGATCCCTTGCCACGTCGCCGGGTCCTGCTTGACGAACGGCGAGAAGCCCTGCGGCAGATGCGCGCCGACGCAGCTCGCGAGGATATCGATGCGTCCGAACGCGGCGAGTGTCGCCTCGACCCAGCGGCGCGCCTGCGCCGGATCCGACGTATCGACTTTGTCCGCCCGGCCACGCCGGCCCTGACGCTTGGCGAAGTCGACGATCTCCGCCGTTGGGCCCGGATTGGAATTGTAGGCCAGGGCGACGTCGCAGCCGGCTTCGACGAAAATACGCGCTACTTCGCGACCGATCCCACCGCTGGCTCCCGGGATGAGTGCCACCTTGCCGGCCAGATCGATCATTGGACCACGCGCCTCCAACCGGCCTCTACTGTTTCGCGGGTCAGGCCACGGGTGATGAACACGATCTGCGATCGCGGGTCGGACGCATCCACATACGGGAGTCGCATGGGCGGATGAAACACGTGGTGAACACCGTTGATCGCGATCGGGGCGCTCCTCGCTTGCGACGTGCACGACGCCTTTGACCCGCAGCAATTGATCGGCGTATCTGGTCTTGAGCGTGGTCAGCCAGTCCGAGAACGCGCGCCAGTCGACCGGCCGCTCGCACGTCAGTGAGAACGTTTCTATCCCATGCAGATGATCGTGGACCGGCGCGGGCAGCGGCACGTGCGCGTGATCAGCGCCGAACAAATCGGCTGGGTGATCTCATTGCGAGGTACACACATGACGGGCGCAACCGCATTGAGCTGCCGGAGCGCGGCAGCGAGGTTCTCCACCTGCGCGTCATCAGCCAGTCGGTCTTGGTCACAACCAGCCGGTCAGCCAGTGGGACCTGATTGACCGCTTCCGCATGTTCCTGCAGCTGGCGCGCGCCGTGCAAAGCATCGACAGTCGTGACGACCGAATCCAGCCGGAAATTTTCTACGATCAGGGGCTGGTTGAGCAGCATCTGCATGATGGGGGCGGGATCGGCGAGGCCGGTCGTCTCGATCAGCATGCGATCGAACGCCGGATCATCATCGCTGTTGCGCCGGCCGAACAGCGTTCCGATGGCGCCCTCCAGATCGCCGCGCACATCGCAGCACAGGCAGCCATTTGGCAACACCGCGACCTCGCCATCGCTCGCCTGAACAAACAGCTGATCGAGCGCCACGTCACCGAATTCATTGATCAGGATCGCGGTGCGCGCCATGTCCGGGAAACCGCAGCAGCCGATTGAGCAGCGCCGTCTTGCCGCTCCCGAGGAAGCCCGTGATCAGCGACACCGGCAGGCGCGTCCCTGCGTCGGGCGGGAGGAAATAGCTCATTGCAACACCGGTTCCTGCCTGGCGATCGCGCCCCGACCGCGGCTCGTACGACCCTGACCGGGTTTTGCGTAAGTCGCCATCGCATGCTTGCCGAGCTTTTTCATCAGGCGCACGAGCTCGCGTTGCTCGCCCGGCGTGAGCACCGAGACAAGATGCGCCATGCGCTTGGCATGGTCTCTCGAGGCGGGACCGATTTTGTCACGCCCCCTGGCCGTCAACGCGACCAGGAACGTGCGGCCATCGGTCGGATGCCGGTTGCGTTTGACCAAGCCGCGCAGCTCGAGCCGATCGATCGAGGCTGTGATCGAGCCGCTGGTCAGCAGGACCTTGGCGCCGATGACGTTGATGGGCAGCGGACCGCTGAACAGCAGAAGCTTCAAAACCGCGAAATCGCCGAGCCCGAGGCCGGTCGCCGCGATGCTGTCGAGCCCCTGCCGCTCCAGCCAGTGGAACGCCTTGCGGATCACCAGCCAGGTGTCGGCACCCTGCGGGGTCTTTGGTTTTTGCGCCGCACCGTTTCCGCCATGACGGAATTTAAGATCGGCCGATATCTTGATGTCAAGATATCGTGCCGACGTTCGCTCGCGCTGTCCGTCTGAGCCAGTGCGCCGGTCACATCCCATCGGCTTGAGCCAGTGGACCGTTCGCATCTCGCCCCCTAGACTGCGCGCAAGCTCATAAGCGATGCTGCCAGCTTCAAGGGAGGAGGCGATGACGATTTTGCGTAAGCTTGGCGGGATTTCCCGCCGCACATTCGTGGCCGGCAGCGCGGGTGCTGCGGTTGCATCCAGTTTGCCGGCGCCAGCAATCCTCGCCCAGACGCGCGCGCCGCTGCGCCTCGGCAACCTCAACTCCTTCACTGGCGCGATTGCCTATGCGGCGGAGAACAACCTCAAGGGGATGAACCTTTATTTCGACAGCGTCGGCGGGGCCGTCGCCGGGCGCAAGGTCGAGATCATCAAGGAGGACGACCAGTTCAATCCGCAGGTCGGGCTGCAGAAGGCCAAGAAGCTGGTGGAGAGCGACAAGGTTGACATGATCGTCGGCGTGCAGGCCAGCAACGTCGCCCTCGCGGTTCTCAACTATGCCAAACAGCAGAAGGCCTTTTACGTGGTCTCCGGCGCGGGCACCGACGCCATCACCTGGGACCGCTATCCCTACCTGTTCCGCACCTCGATCTCGGCCTACCAGCTGAGCACCCCGATGGCGGGTTGGGTCTACGACAACCTCGGCAAGGAAATCGTCACCACCGCCTCCGACTACGCCGGCGGGCGCGACGTGATCGCGCAGTTCAAGGGACCCTACGTCCTCAAGGGCGGCAAGGTGCTCAAGGAGATCTGGCCCCCGCTCGGCACCACCGACTTCAGCCCGTACCTGATCGACATCAAGTCGATCAACCCGCCCGTCACCTACGATTTCATGCCGGGCGCGGATGCAATCCGCTTCATCCAGCAGTATGACGAGTTCGGCCTCAAGGCGAAAATGCCGCTGACCGGCTTCACCATCATCAATTCGCTGACCATCAGCGCGCTCGGCAAGGCTGCCCTCGGCGTCATCTCCGCTACCACCTATACCGACACGGTCGACAACCCGGAGAGCCGGAAATTCGTCGCCGATTACCAGGGCAAGTACAACGCCCTGCCGGACATCTTCTCCGATTACGGCTACGTCGCGGCGCGGGCCGTCGATGAGGCCTTGAAAACGATCGACGGCGACACCTCCGACAAGGACAAGCTCGCGGAGGCCATGACCAAGGTCCAGTTCAACGCGCCGCGCGGGCCGTGGCGGATGGATCCGGTCGTGCACAATCCGATCCAGAACATTCATGTGTGTCAGGTGATCGAGAAAGACGGCAAGGTCACCAGCAAGGTGCTGCATACCTTCAAGGACGTGCAGGACCCGGGAAAGAAGATTTATTGAGGCTTGGGCGGAGCCCCGCTTACCGAGGTGTGGCCTTATTCGGACCTCGTCCTTGTAACTCACGGATCACCAAACCGGCTAAGCTTGCCGGAGCGGTGGCGGATGGGAGACCGTGTCGTCCAAGGGCTTTGAAGCCCGTTCCTCAGCGCGGTTCTCCATCCGTCGTTCCATCGAACCCGAACAGTCGCGAGGGCCGCTACGCGAGCCCGATTGCGCAAGGAGGGGTAAAGATGGATGCGATTTATGTGGGTGTCGACGTATCGAAGGACCGGCTGGATGTGCATGTGCGGCCCAGCGCGGAAGCGTTTGTGGTGGCGCGTGATGGCAAGGGCCTGGAAGAGTTGGTCGAGCGGTTGCGCACCCTTGCGCCGCACCTGATTGCGGTGGAAGCGACCGGCGGGTTCGAGACGATCGTGGCCGCGGCCGTCGCGGGCGCTGGCTTGCCGTTGGTGGTGGTGAACCCGGCGCAGGTTCGTCACTTCGCGCAAGCCGTCGGCAAGCGGGCGAAGACCGATCCGATCGACGCGGCCGTCATCGCCCACTTTGTTGAGGCGGTGAAGCCCGAGTTGCGGGCACTTCCGGATGAAGCTCAACGTCTGCTCGCGGAGTTGGTCGGCCGCCGCCGGCAGATCATCGAGATGCTGGTTGCCGAACGCCAGCGCGAGAAGCGTGTTGCCAATGCGCGGGTGCGCAAGAGCCTCGCACGACACATCAAAGTGCTCGAAAAGGAGTTGCCGGAGATCGACGACGACATTGGCACCCTGGTCCGCGGCTCCCCGGTGTGGCGTGAGAAAGAAGATCTTCTGGTCTCTTGTCCTGGCATCGGCCCCACGCTGGCGCGCACCATGCTGGCCGAGGTGCCCGAACTGGGCGCCCTCGACCGTCGTGCCATTGCCAGCCTGGTCGGGGTCGCCCCTTACACCCGCACGTCCGGACGTTGGAAAGGCAAAAGCATGATCGGCGGCGGCCGCGCTCCGGCTCGGACAGCCATCTTCCTCGCCGCGCTCGTGGCCAGCCGTTACAACCCCAGCCTCAAAATCTTCTATCAACGTCTGCTCACCGCCGGTAAGCCGAAAATGGTCGCCCTCATCGCCGTTGCTCGTAAGCTCCTCACCATTCTCAACGCCATGCTCAGAGATAAAACGAAATGGCAGCACGCTTGACAAACAAGACAGTCGCTGAGGAGCGCGGCCCGCAGGGCCGCGCGTCTCGAAGGACGGCCAAATATGGACGCGCTGCCACTTTTGGCCATCCTTTCTCGAGACGCACGCGCGCCGTTTGCGCGCGTGCTCCTCAAATCGCAGGCCCCTCTGGAGAGTGTCCAAACGCTCCAGTAAAGAACGGGGACGATGACAGGAAACAATCGGCACGCTGAGGGGCGAATGGAATTCTTCCTCACCCAGCTGCTGAACGGACTGGTCTATGGCATGCTGCTGTTCCTGTGGCGGGCGGACTGACGCTCATTTTCGGCCTGATGGGCGTGGTGAACCTTGCCACGGCTCCTTGTTCATGCTCGGCGCGTTCTTCGGACTGTCGGTGGCGCGCTTCACCGGCAGCTTCTGGTGGGCGCTGGCGCTGGCGCCGGTCCCGGCGAGGTCATCGGCCTCGTCATCGAGCTGCTGTTCCTGCGGCCGCTGTACCGGCGCGGCCATTGGATGCGGTTCTGCTGACCTTCGGGTTCTCATTGTTTTCTTCGATCTGGTCAAACGGTCTGGGGCGGCTGATCGTGCAGCTGCCGGAGCCGGAGGCACTCCAGGTGCGGCGGAGATCGGGCTCGGCGTGTTCTCCGGGTATCGGCTCTCTCTGATCGGTCTTGGCTCGCCATCGCGCTGGTGCTCTGGCTCTTTATCGAGCGCACGCGGCTCGGCGCGATGGTGCGCGCCGGCGTCGACGACCGCATGGCCGCCCGCCTCGGCATCAACGTTCCGCGATCTTCACCGGCTTCTTCGGCGCGGGCGTGGCGCTCGCCGGCCTCACTGGCGTCGCCGCCGGGCCGGTGCTCGGGCTCTACCCCGCATGGACTCGGAATCCTTATTCCGGCGTTCATCGTGATCGTGATCGGCGGCATGGGTAGTTTGCGCGGCGCCTTCTCGGCAGCCTGTTGATCGGCGAAACGGACACTTTCGGAAAGGCTTATTTTCCGTCCTTCGCGTTGTTCCTGATCTACGTGGTCATGACCGTGGTGCTGCTGATCGGCCCCAGGGCTGTTCGGGATCAAATATACGGGCGTCACTGCCGCGCCCGCCGTTACCACAGTGAGCACGCCGGCTACGGCGCGCACGCGTGCCGTCGGACTGCTTGTGCTGCTGGCAATGCTGCTGTTTCCGTTCCTGGTCAACGATTATCCGCGCGCGTTGATCGCCGAGATCTACATTTTGGGGATTTTCACCATGAGCCTCGACCTACTGCTCGGCTTCACCGGCCTCATGTCGCTCGGGCACGCCGCCTTTTTCGGTCTCGGCGCATATGCGGTCGCAATCCTGGGAACTCTGCTCGGCGTCAACGCCTGGCTTGCGCTCGCAGCCGGCGTCGGCGTCGGCCGCGGCCGGTGCTGCGCTTCATCGGCTTCTTCTGCGTGCGCTTGAGCGGCATTCCCTTCCTGATGCTGACGCTCGCCTTCTCGCAGCTCG
>CAWHYZ010000015.1:62500-405500 GCA_963833605.1 uncultured Alphaproteobacteria bacterium | reverse complement strand
CAAACCGCATGGCAAGTCGATCTCGGTCGGGCTGGTCCTTCGTCCTTTTTGGCAAATGGATTGTGCCGCCATTCAGGCGCTTCAAAGCTTCAAGCATTGGGCCATCGTTCAGCGCGAGCAGCCGCTCGGACACATGTAATCGGTAGTTAGGGTCGATCCCGATCAGGTGGGCGTCGAAGGCGGCATGGTGGATTTTTGAGAGCGGAATGCCGTTAGAAACGACCGGCTGGCCGAGGTGCTCGTCCTTATCCGCAACGATATGAGCCGCATCTAGCAGTAGCGGTTCGGGTAGACCCGACAAGGCGCAACGACCATTGTAGGCCGTGATCCTCTTGGAGCTATGCAGGAGATTGGGTGGCGGGACCGATCAGGCGCGGCATCGTGGGCCCGTCAGTTCAGTGAGCCTGGACTCCGTCTTTCGATTTGACGCCTTGGACAACTCACGGCGGCTGGTTTTCGCCGTTTTTTCGTCCCCATGTTTTTGCAGCAGCATTAAGGAGTAAGAGCACCATGAGCTTGGCGAAGGGCGCGCAATAGTGCCGACTCGTTGCGCACGCTACGATGCTGGACGCAACATGGCGAATACATTCTGGATACGGTTTTGACATTCGCCAGATCGTCCCCATGCTCGGCAGGGAAATTAGAGAAAGACGAGCAGAGCTACTCGATCTCCTCCGTCGGACAGGCGACCGCCTTGCTGATTACCTCTGTCGCCCGTATTCCTCGAGCGAACACATAGATCGCCGCCTTGGCAGGCCGCGCGCGTCGGCGCGCCGTAAATCTAGCGAAGGTCTTCCTTTCATCTTGACCTGGACCAAGAGAGCGGACACTTATTCAGCACGTTCGCGGTCTTATGAACCCGACGCCGCTAGTACCTAGTTGCTCAGGAAAGGCCTGCCTGGAGTTCGCCTTTTCCAGAAGCCCAGCGCGCCCATCACCGACCAGCGAGATTACCAGTGCCGATACTTGAGGCCCACGCTGCTTGATCTCGATAGAGCATTTCACGCCAGACTCTGCGCGCTCTTCGCGCACCCCGGTCTGGAAGGCCGACGAGTTCCTTCTTCCTTTTCGGTGTTCGCGCCGATGACCGCGAGCGTGCGTTCGGCATCTTCTTCCGTTGCGGCCTGCAGGTAGACTGCCCCGTTCACCCAGCACGTACCGGGGCGCTCGTCGACGAGGTCAGCACTTCTGCCAGCCGACGTAGTTTCCACTTGCACGCCGCCCGTCAGCCGCGGGTCCGCGGGCCGCGACAGGTTTCACGCCTCCTTACCCGGAGGACGGCGGCTTGCGCCTCCTCGAAGTCACAACCGGGGACACGCCCGCGCAGGTCGTTTACAGGCGACAGCACGTCGAGGCTTCCTTCGTCCGTCGCCCGCAGCTTCGGCAGGATCGACGAGGTGGAGCGGATTGTGGCCTCTATGCCAGCGTCGCCCGGTCGCGCACCTTGGCGCGACACCGCCTCGACCGGCCCGACCAGGTGCTCGATCGCGCCGATGCGGACCATGGCCATAACGTGCGCGGCGCGGTCGCGGCCATCCGGCGATTTTCAAGTCCTTCCACATGGCGACGAAGGCGTCGACTTCGGCGGATCGAGCGCCTGAGCCAATATACAGCCAGCGCCTTCGCGGGCGAGTTCGATCTGAGGATCATGGATGGCGTCAGGCTGACGGAAAGCACAGATGACACTGATCCTTTCGACATGGCATATCGCTCCTTTCGGGGAGCCGCTGGCAGGCTTAGACGCCCGCCTCGATACGCCGCCTTCGATGGAACGTCGTCGCCCACATTTTCCAGCTCAGCTCTGACCGCCTCACGGAACGACGCTTGGTGCAGCCGCTGCTTGACCGCGCGCAGGGCATAGCGTCGTTCAAGAGCGGTCTCAGGCGGTGCCAAGGTTTCTTGATCGGGCATGCCGAACGTCACTCTTGCCTTCAACGCTTTCCCCGTCCCAGCCGCAGATGAAGGTCGGTAGCATGGCTTGATAGCTCCCCGGGGCGATGCCGAGGAGATAGATAATTGGTACCTGGCTCTCTAAAGCCTCGCGAAGCCACCGGTTGTCGGCCGCGTCCGCGTCCTGGCCCATGAAGGCGTAGTCGATCGTCTCATCACCCTCGAAAATTTGTCGATGAACCTCGCGCTGGTCGTCATACCAAACCCGGCCACCTGGCTTCGGGAAGACGGTCTTGATGGATAGCAAGTACCGCATCCGCTGTGGCTTGAAGATGCCACGCTGCGGGTTGATGAGCGGTATGCGCTCGCCCTTAAAGATAAATCCAGGCTTCAACTGAAGCGCAGTCAGATGATCGGAACCTCGCCCAGCCTTCTCACATGGTCGAACGCCGCCATGCGCATGAACGTGTCACGACTTGTTTCATCCATGGTCGGCAGACTCTAGATCAGCCGGTATAGCATCCTCAATCGGCGGTGCTCAGCGGAGTCCAGCGCTCGCCTTAGTCCCGGCATCACTTTCTCGTTCGATTTCCGGCTGGCGATCTCAACGTCTCAATCGCCACGCCCTGCTCCGCCGGCTCAGGTGCGCTCGGGTTCGCACGCTCTGCCGTACGCCGCGTCGTTGGCGGGCTTCCGCAGACTCGGCCAAGCGCAGCCCAGCCTACGCACTTGCCATCCGGCCCGCGATAGCCAGGACCGCCTCGGTCACCACAGGCCGCAGGAGCCTCGCTGATGATGCAGCAGATCGCGGCGGCAAGGATAAGGGTGTGAATGAAATAGCGCACGAGCGGCAGCCTATGGACGATCGGGGCAAGTCTACTTGCGGCCGACTCGAATAGGGCGTGTACTCATTAGGGCGCAAATCAGAGGTCCGCTTTCGGAGTAAACCAGTAAACATCTGCTCAGTCTGAGCCTTACGTCGTGGCGCAGCGCGATAATCCAGTGGAGGATCAAGATGCGTTGGCTGTCGATGATTGCAGCAATGATCACAGTTGCCACAAGCCTGGCCGCCTCCCCAGCGTATGCCCAGACGTGTCAGCAGTTGTGGGTCGAGCGCAACCAGTATTACAAAAATCACGGCTATTGCTTCAAAACTCAACGGGCCATCGAATATTTCGGCAATGGGGGCTGCTACATCAACGATGAAAGCGCTGTCCCACTGACCCCGGCCGAGCGCGCGCGCATCGCCCAGATCGTGCAGCAGGAACGCGCGATGGGCTGCAATATCGATGGGGCGGCGGCGGTAATACAGGCATGACTTGCGATCAGCTTTGGGTCGCGCGCAATTCGATCTACAAGGCGCGCGGCTACTGCTTCAAGACGGAACGCGCCATCCAACATTTCGGCAATGGCGGCTGCATCTATCAGAACGAAAGCGATATTCCGTTCACGCAAGCCGAGCGGACGCCTGATCGCTCAGTACGTTGCGCAGGAGCGGGCGCAAGGATGTCAGTGATGGAAGGACGCCACATTAGTTGGCCTGAACGCGTCGACACCATCATGGTCATCGGACGGATGTCGCCTTTTGGCCAATCGCATCGGCCGCAAGTCCAATGATAAATCGGCCATGTCAAAAGCGCGCAGGACTTACGCTTAACATGCGTAGTCGCGCTTTTCTCGCTAACTGTCTTTCCGGTGGCTCGCCCAGGACCCGGCTCTCGACGCACTTGTGCGCGCATATCCCGACTTTCTGGCGAGCCACGATGGCAGGGTTCTGATCTGGAAAGACGGGACGCGCATGTCCGTCTCTGACGGGCGCACCGACAAGAGCTTTGAGGAAAAGCTGCGCAATCCCTCGATCCTCGATCAGCTATCGATCCCTTACATCAAAGGTCCGCTGGCCACACCACCCGGCCCACAAGATGATCCAGGGCGGTTCCGCAATATCGCGTTCTTCGATAAGATGTACGGCGATTGTTCGAAAGGCGAGGTCCAGAAAAAGTTAACGAAAGTCGCGTGGCTACCCAAAGCGGGTGGCGGTTTTGTCCAGATCACGACAGTGAACAGCGTTGCGGACAAACTTCGCGCGGTATCCGAGGAGCTCGATCGGCTCCCTCCAGAGATCAACAAATATGCGTTTCCGAGTGCCGGCACGTTCAATTGCCGTACCGTCAAGGACACTGGAAATCGCAGTGCGCACGCGTGGGGCGCAGCAATCGACATCAACACCAAGTTTGCCGACTATTGGCTTTGGGCCAAGAACGGTGGCTACCGAAACCGCATCCCGTTCGACATCGTGGACATCTTCGAACGACACGGTTTCATTTGGGGTGGAAAGTGGGGGCACTTCGACACGATGCACTTCGAGTACCGGCCGGAGTTGCTGTGAGCTTCGATATAGTTTGTTTCCGATCCTCGAAATCGCATTGTAGTCGGGTAAATGCCCGCCAGTCATTGCTCGTGCCAGTTTCAACGCTATAGTCTTTGTTGGCGCAAGTCGGGGCTGGGTAAGACCTATGGTGAACCTGTACGTCGGGATTACCGACTACGAATGGTTCAAGTTCCTGTCGACGCTGCCAAGCGTCGATGAAGTAAACTTCTGGCAACCTGGCGGACGCACCAACTTCAAGGCGCTCCAGCCCGGTGAGCTGTTCCTGTTCAAACTCCATTCACCGCGCAACTTCATCGTTGGAGGCGGCGTATTCGCGCGGGCCGACATCTTGCCAACCTCGTTGGTGTGGGAGGCCTTCGGTCAATTCAACGGTGCGCCCACGATCTCGGTGATGAGGCAGCGAATTGCGTTCTACCGCGATCAGCCCGATGACCCGCGTCAGGATTACGTGATCGGCTGCCGCGTGCTGACCCAACCCTTCTTCTTCCAGGAGAACGACTGGATACCGATCCCGGCATCGTGGTCACCGCATATCCAGCAAGGACGTACCTACGAAACGACAGCTGGCGACGGTCGTGCGCTTTGGGAAACGGTGCAGGACCGCTGGTCTCGGCAGCCAATACCGTTGATGGCTGGGGCGCGATACGGCGAACCTATCCTGATCCGTCCCCGCCTTGGGCAAGGAGCATTCCGCGTGAGCGTTACTGACCTGTACCAGCGGCGCTGTGCGGTCACTGGAGAGAAGACGCTGCCTATCCTCGATGCCGCGCACATTCGTCCATATGCGGACGGTGGCGACCATACCGTCACAAATGGATTGCTGCTGCGGACGGATGTCCACCGACTATTTGATCTCGGATATGTCACCGTGAGCAGCGATGGGCGCTTCGAGGTTGGTCGCCGACTGAAGGAGGATTTCGAGAACGGTCGCCATTACTACGAAATGCACGGCCGAGAACTTGCCAAGCCGCGCGAGCTGGACGAGCGACCTACTCGGGAAGCTCTCGAATGGCATCAGACAAACCGCTTCTTGGGTTGATGGCACCTTTGTCCAAGCCGCCCTCAAATGACCCGATGGTCGAGCTGGGTACAGGGCTGCTGTACTGGTTCCGAGACTGGCCTAACCCAGCTGTTCCCGAGTTCGGCGCAGGCGTGTACACGATTTGGCACATCGATGGCCGGTTCATCTATGTCGGGATGTCTGGTCGGAGTATCACGGCGGAAACAATCCCACGAGCGTCACCACATGGATTGCACACTCGTCTGCGGACCCACTTCAGTGGCCGCCGCAGCGGCGATCAGTTCTGTGTGTACGTGGCGGATCGCTTGGTCCTTGCGGCACTCAGCCCAGCGGATATCCAGGAAGTGGGCGCTGGCAGACATCAGATGGACGCGCACGTTCGAAAATATATCCACGCCAACCTGGGTTACAGGTTCGTGATGGTCGGTAACGGCAAGGCGGCTCTTGAGATTGAGAAGCTCATCAAGAATGGTGAATGGCTGTATGGCAAGCCGCTGCTGAACCCGACAGGCGCGTGATGATGCTGATCTCCGCGATTTCATCGTTTTGCATCGCTGCTGTTCTCCGCCTCTGCGTCGGCCGCACCGCTTATGCGGAGCCAACAGACGAGGCGGTCATCACTGGTGTAGGGAAGGCGAAGGATGGGGACGCTATCTGGGTCGGTGCTGGCCGAGCCAGCGTCGAGGTTCGCCTGCACGGTATCGACACGCCCGAACCTGAGCAGCAATGCATGGGCGCGTTCCCCGACGGTCAATCCGCGCTCAACCTCGCGGCGGCCAGGCTGCGCCACGTCGCCGGCACCGCCTGGTCGACCAAGAGATACCTGAACGTCGAGTTGCTGAAAGACCAGCAGATGAGAGGAGCCATCACCGCTTGAACCAGGCCGGGCGCCGCTCAGCTCACATCAAAGTGCGAAAAACTCTGGACACTTCCGGACCTGCATTTGATGCGTTGCCCGCTAACGTGACCATCACAAGTACCAAAACAACACTTATCAAGAGTTTTTCCACGACGATCCCATGTAAGTTACGGCCCTGTCTTAACTTCTTCTAAGATGGCTGCGATACCTCGGCTCTTTCGCGGGCGACCAGACGTGAACAACCCACTGCATCGCGATTTCTCGATACAGCGATTGCACTCCTCCACGTAACCATTCTTCCAGTCGGAAATAGACTGTACTGCGAAAGGCCACACTGATTGGTCTAAAACGCAGCGCTGCAAATTATAGACCGACACATTGACGTGTGCCGCAGCGAGTATATTCACACCCTCCGCTAGCTCATGCTGGTAATCGACAGGATCAATCCACAGCTGATCGGCGTTTGCTATTGCAAAGCCCGTATTTTCGAGCCCCATGAGCGCCACGTGGTCCACAAACGGAAGATTACGCGCCAACCATGCGCATGTTTCAACGATCCGAGGCGCTGTTATCGCATGCAAGACCACGCGGATTTCAACGCGCTGATACTTATCTTTTAGTTTGAGGATACCCAGAAGAGTTTCATCAAAAGCTCGATGGGCTTGGACTACATAATTGTGGATATGATCGATTGCCGAATAAATTGGAATTCCGACCATGAGATTTGGATGACTAACTCCTGACCAAGCCTGCACTACCTCATCTTTTGCGAACGCCCGTCCGTTGCTCAAGACGTGTATGGCGGTTTTCGGCAATTGCTCGCGACAGATTGCCAGCAATTCTGTAAATTCTCTCCATTCCAACAACGGTTCGCCGCCGGTGAAGCCAATTAAGTCCGCCTCTTTGTCGACAAGAGGTATGGCTTTTTTGATCTCATCCAAGATCCACCGATCATCCACGTCCTTGGGTGGTTGCGAACACATTAGGCAATAATGGTTGCAGCGATCTGTTACCAGAAGGAATTATGCTGAGACGTTTGGCGGTACAGAGCTCTAAAACGTCCAGAGTGGGAATTTAACCCGATTATATCGCCATCAGATAAATAGCTGAATTTGTCGGAAAGTGCTATCAGGACCGGTGCAGGTGCATCTCTCAGGAGGGGCTCGAAACCGTCGACCCCGATGGCGATCACTCCGTCGAGATGAAGTTCAATAGCCCTTCGAAGCTCTTCATCGGACCGAACAATGGCCAGGTCATTGGACAGCTTCGGACCAGCACCATTCTTCGATCGCAAGCGGAAAACCGAAGACGGGTCAGCGCCGGAGGGGCATCGATGGAAATTGGCAGTACCGCTCAGCTGAAGCATTACATGCCGCTCCATTTCCTCAAAATAGCTGCGTCTTTTGGGGAATTGTGTAGAATATCGAGCAATAAATTCATGAGCCCCTTTTGACGCGCACAGAATTCCGATAATGGCTTAATTCCTAACGGATCCGCCTGGATGGCGTGGTGGTAGACCGGGTCGGCGCCACAGTGAGGTTCGAATACACAATCGCAGCATTCCGGTGCGCACTGAGTGAGGGATGACCCGACTAAGTCTATTAGCTTGTCAGAAAGGACCAGCGATCGGTAACTGTCGTCTACGCTGCCGAGCTCAAATGTTCGATCCCCCATTTCCGCCAGCATTCGACCTTCATCGGATGCGAACACCTTGCCATCATAGTTGTAAACCAAGGCCCCCAGACCTATACCCGCCGGGCTCCGCAAATCGACATAACCAAGTGGACGGTCTGTTAGCATTCGCTTCAAAAGCAACGTTGCATAGAATTCGGGAAAATGGGTCCCGTTGTGGTTCACTTCTAAAATGTAATTGAGCCCGCGCGAGTAAAAATCGAGCCACTTCTTTGAGTCATATTTTCGAAATGCTTTTGTCTTGACGGCAAAACCATATGGTGACAGCGGCCGGAGAAAGATGCCATCGAGGTCGAGGCGTAGGTATTCGTCGACTATTTCCTTGACATGGTCGAGGCTGGCTTCTGTCGTCGTCATTAGTGCCCCGATGCGATCGCGCCCAAGAACCGTTTGAGCTCGCCTTATTCCCATCGTGGTCAATTCGTGACTGTTATTTCCGGGGCGCGGCCGATTTTTGTTGTGCAGATCAGCGGGCCCATCAAGCGAAGTGGACAAAAGCACATTATTTGCTTTGCAGAACTCTAAAATCTCATCGGTTAGAAGCGCCAGATTCGATGCTATGACGAAGTCAACTTTCTTCCCAACGGCCTGGGCTCGTGCGTTTGCGGCTAGAACCATTGTTGCGATCAATGGGAAATTAAGCAGAGGCTCGCCGCCCTGAAATTCAATTTTTATTCTGCCGGAAGGACTATCGAAAGCAATATCTAATGCCTTCCTTGCGGTATCTTGGCTCATATCGAAGCGGGATCGGTCGGTGCTTTGCCTGGAAACCTGACAATAGGGACACGAATGCTCGCAGCGAAGAGTGACCACGAAAATATGGAGAGGCGTGATTTCTTGAAGAAAGGCCATCCGACTTCGAAGTCTCAGGGCCAAGAGTTGCCGCTGGGCAGTTTCACTACGATGAGTGATTAGGTGTGATGCAAAGGCCTTCTCGTACAAGCCATCGCCAGGATAAGTGTCTAAATCGACTAGGCGGGCCATCTCCTCCTGTGAAAGTCGGATGAAGTCACCAACGATATTTGAGACAAGATAAGCATTTCGATTTCGCTCAAAGCGAAAGGGTAACAGCTCTAATATGTCTGTCGAATGGTAGGACGCGGATGGCTGGAATCTAGCCATGGCCCCTCACTTCTAAAATATCAGCCGCCACTTTTTGAATTGACTAGCGCACCAAACGCTAGGGACAGGATCACATTGCGCAAAGGCTCAGTGCGCTTTGCAATACGCTCCCGCAAGTTCTCGTCTGTGACGAGATCGAGAAACTGGCTCTTCAATAAATCTAGATCTTGGGGTGTTCTCTTGAGCGAACTTTGCACGGGAGAGAGTTGGCAGGCCCAACCAGACACCGTTTGATCTATCTGGCAGGTCGCTGTTCCGATCGATCTATAGGCCGCCGCTTGCAGAGCCTCAAGGGTCTGCACAGCGGCGCCAAACTCGATCACCACTTCAGTGGTGGTGCTATCCATCAGCGGCTTGAGTAGTGTGAGTGGTGAGACGCATGCGAAGCATGCGAAGCATGTTGCGCGACAATCGTGCCATCGGGCTGTTCGCAAACAACAAATCCAAGCAATGTTTCGCCAGTGGAGACGATGGTATTGGGAGTCAGCATCTTTTGACCAGCCGTCTCTTGATCGGAGGCTGTTGAGATTGAATTGGGAACTGAATTCGGAATTGTTGAGGCTGTTGCTGCTCCAGCTAACGCACTTAGGGCACTAGCGAGTGGAAGAATGGGCACTGTTCGTTTCATGATATTCCCCCTGTACTATTAGTTGTCAAAGCAAGGACGTGAGCCGTGAACCATCGCGCCCCGGTCCCATTGTGGCGGGAGCACTTTGCATAGGGGATTGGTACCGTGGTAATCTGTACGCTAGCGAACATCTTGTTCGCGGTTTGAGGGGCTTTTGCATGGGACTACAGTCCCATCGGAATACTCTAACCCTGACGCAGAACCGTTTGCTCGCTTCATTGGCCAATGCCGATTACGAGCGACTGCGCTCGCGTCTCGAACCCGTTTGCCTCGAATTCAAACGCCCGCTCTACGAGGCCAACAAGCCCATCGATTTTGTCTATTTCATCGAGACCGGCGTCGCGTCGCTGGTCAACACCATGCGCAATGGCGATGCGGCCGAGGTCGGCACGATTGGCAATGAGGGCATCGTGGGTTTGCCGATCGTGTTTGGAGACAAGCAGGCACCCGCCAGCGTCTACATGCAGGTTCGAAGGCAGGTCTCTTCTCGCACGAATTGCTACAGAGCACGTCGATTCGAGCGGCCATGCTCCATTATGCCCAAGCCTTTTTCAATCAGATCGCTCAAACGGCTGCCTGCGCTCATTTTCATTCTTTGGAGGAACGATGTTGCCGTTGGCTTTTGATGACGCACGATCGCATGCAATCGGACGAGTTTCAATTGACGCAAGAATTTCTAGCAATGATGCTGGGCGTGCGGCGGGCAGGTGTAACGGTCGCGGCAGGTGCACTCCAGAGAGCCGGGCTCATCCGCTACAAGCACGGCCGGGTCACAATCTTGGACCATGATGGTCTGAAGAAACTCTCGTGCGAGTGCTACGGCGTCAGCAAAAGGGAATTTGATCGTCTGCTCCACGATACGAAGGCGGTTTCACAGCGCCCGAAAAGGGAGGCCGTGCTGGCATAAACTGACGGATGGCCTGTGATCAGGAACAAGGCGACCCGTGAGCCACATTACTTCAACGTTGCGCCCAGTCTACACACTCCAGCCAGGCGGCTCGACTGCACCCAGTTGAGATTGCCGTACATGTAGAGCTTCAGCAGAACCGACGGATGATACGACGGCCAGCCGTCGCCGATGGACCCGACGGTGGATGAACAGCTATCCTGTTAGACGATAACTCGAAATCGTTCGGCAGTATTTATCAGGATGTGGCGCGCAAATTTATCCCCGCCACGACAAACCCGAAAATAGGGGATCACTATTATGTGGCGAACGCGCGACTTGATCCGTTACCAGCAGTAACCCCGCGACGATGATAATGTGATTCATCACTGTCATTAAATGACAGTGACCCTTGTTGCGCCTCCGTTGGCGTCGATCGCTAGGGAGTGCAAGTCAGCGGCAGCGGCTTTGCGTCCGACAGTCTGCTCAGTCCCCCTATGGATAATGGAACAGATAGTTGATCCCAAGCTTTACCGTGTCAGCCTGAAGTTTCCCGGTTTGCAACGAAACGTTGGCCGCTCCAGTGAGCGCATAAGTTGCTGGGTCTAGCCCGTAGTGAATGTATTCGATCTTGGCACTCCATTCGGGCAAGAATGCCCATTCGATGCCTCCACCGGCAGACCAGCCTGAATGCCATGCGCCGCCTGATGCGCTGAAACCGAGCACACTGGCGGTCGCATTCCCATGGGCCCACCCACCACCGGCCGTCCCATAAAGTAGCACGGGGCCAAGGGCGGCGCCCGCTCGGGCGCGCACGGTAGCCAGCGCGTCGTTGTTGAACGTAGCTGACAAGGGGATGAAGCCCAGCACCAAGGCGTTTTGCGTTTGTGAGATGTTCGCCCCGGCGCCATCAGCCTCGACACCGACTACAAAGTTGCCCATTTGGTAGTTGTAGCCGATCTGACCGCCTCCGAACCCGCCCTGTGGCTTAAATTGGCCAATGGTGTCCGATCCGCCACCGCCGTGCGCGCCGACATAGAACCCCGTCCAGTTGAACCCTGGCACTACGAAAGGGACAGCGGCGCCCGGTATTCCCATGTCGGCGGCGACCGCTCCTTGGCTGACGACGGCCAGTGCAACCGCCCCAATAACTCGCGAGTAGTTGGTGTGCATGATCCCATCCCCTTGGCGCGATCTACCAGATTACAACTATAAACCTGCGCTATCGCGCAGCACCTTGTGTGATCTCTATCTCGTGCCGATCTGGACCCACAGCGAGTGCAATTTGGTACACCTTTGGCGCATTGTTTGAAGTCCACGCCAAGGGTTGGATATACAATCGGCCACCGTACCACTCGCCAGGCATAAGTGTGTTGTCCTTCATCACTGCCCGTTCAAGAAATGTCATATTCTCTTGCCCCCGAGCTACGGTTGCCGAAATCATGGCTTCGTTCTGAACGCTTGCGTTGGACTGCGCGATTGCCGCAGCGGCGGGGCTATAGCCGGTCGTCTGCACGTTGTATGTTCCGTGCGGCGTGTAGACAGTAGAGTTGCTGTTATAGTGGCCAGCCTGAGCTGCCGAATACGAATTTGCTGCGGCAGCGGCCCCAACCAACACGGCGCTTACAACTTGTCGTGTTTGTTCCTCTCGAACGAGTTCCTCGTATGTGATGACTTTCAGTAAAGCCAGCTGACCGTTCACGTCTTGGGTGACTTGAATGTTTGCCACCAAGAAGTCGAGTGGCGCGCTCGATAGGTTGTTGATCCCGACCACAAAGACCGGCCGACCGCCTGTTTGGAATTGGCGCCCAGCGGGTTGTATCATCACAATGGAATTCGGCCGCCGCGACACCAATGCCGAGATTCCATCGCGGACAAGCGCCTGTTGGTTGGCCTTAGGCTGGAATTGCACTGTCTCACGTGCGCAGCCGGCACACGCGATCATGAGTATCATGATGATTGCAAGTCGCATCGCCCCCGCCCCCGCGTACCGTCTCTGAGGTTTTTGCATAAGGCAGAAGCTGGGCGGTATCTGTACGCTACCGCACGTTCTGGAGCGGCTTAAATGCGCTTTTGCTGTGTCAGTTCGATGGCGAGGGCTCACTCATGATGCCTCACAACGCTCCGTGCGCCCAGCCAGGCCGCGGTCGAGAGTATGGCCGCCGATCAACCAGCCGGGAACAAACCGCACGTGAATCCCCAGGTCATCCCGCAGACATCAAGAGCAATAGGCGTTATGCGGTCTCAATCCGGCAGATTGCTTGCAAGGAATTCCAGGTAGGACGCAAGTCCCTGCACCGGACGGTGGCCTGGAAGAGTAGAATCCCGCGTGTCCAGCTGGAGCAGGCTTCGGCCCAAAACCATGGAAATGCCCCTCGGTGGAGGTGGCACGACGGCATTGATGCCGTGACCTTGCAGTCGTCGCAAAAGCTCGCCTTCCATGAATTGCGCTTGTGGTAGAAAAGCTTGAGTGAATTCGTTCGCCTTTTCCCTTTCAATTGCTTTCAACTCTTGCATCTGGTCATGGCGACCAGCTTGATTTCCTGGCTGTTTGTCAAATATCTGGTCGCGTCTTGAATTGAATGACTGCTCGAACACTCTTATTTTGCCTGCGAATGCCAGAGCAGACGATTTGAACTCTGCGTCCGATATACCAACCTGAGCAGGCGTTGATTTTTCCGCGACCGGACCGGGGCTGGAAGATCGTTCAACGTCCTGATTCTGATTCGATGACGTATTCGAATCGGTCTGCGGCTTGACCGCAGGCTCGCGAGCCGCGACGGTTTCTCCAGCGGTCTCCTCCTTTTTGGGAGACGGCTGCACATCCGTTTTGGGAGACGGCTGCACATCGGAAGACGCCGATATGCTGGACGGGGCCACGCCACGTGACGCAGCTTTCTCTGTTCGAGTCGTGTGAATGTGCCAAAAAAATCCGACGGCCGCGATGACGAAGCCGCAGATGATCGTAATTAAAGGGCCCGCTTGAATTCTCACCTCCCCAGCATTCTCAGTTGTCGGAATAAGCTATGGTCGAGAGCAAGTCCGACGAGCGTTACATAAGCACGCAAAAATCCCCGCATCTTGGTTCCCCGACAAGGTTACCAGTCACATCGTGGCGGCCCGGCCTTGCCGGCCCGGCCACCATCGCAACGCGTTCATCAGTGCCCCGTGCTCTATTGAGCGGCAAAGCAATAGAACAATCCGTCGCCCCCGGTGCCGCGCAGATCGGCCTGGCTGCAGCCCCCGTCCGGTCCACGCGAGGGATGCGAGGAATTCCACGAGCGTGACGCTGCATCATCACGCAGACCCTTGCGGTCGATGTGACCCAGCATCGCCGTTCCCTGGGTGCTGCTCGTCCAGTTGCGGCAGGTGCGATCTTCGCCGGCCGGGAAGGCACGGCCATCGGCCTGCGAGCCGGTCAGAACATCGTGACGATTGGGCGCGTAGCCGACACCCGGAATGATGGCGCCGCGTTCCGACAACGACGCCGGCGCGCCAAGCTTGTTGTTGTCGCTGTGCAGATCGTCAACGTTCTGCGCAACAACTTCACCCTTGAA
Organism: uncultured Alphaproteobacteria bacterium; assembly: GCA_963833605.1. Lineage (GTDB taxonomy): Bacteria > Pseudomonadota > Alphaproteobacteria > Rhizobiales > Xanthobacteraceae > JAFAXD01. Next base: position 391,453 of record CAWHYZ010000015.1, on the reverse strand, counting down.
GTTCTGCCAGGGACCGCGCCCGATGCGGTCGCGCGCATCGAGGGCCGGCTTGCCGTCGGCGGCCTGCGTGCTCAGATAGGCACGCCAGGTTTTGCCGCCGGCACCTGCCCGCTGAGCCAGTTCCTGGCAATAGCGGTCAGCACCCTCGATCCCGCCGAGATCGGCTCCCTTGCCGGGCCCGGCGCCGGTCACGAAAAACGTCATGTCCGGCGCTTGTGGTGCTTGCTGCTGTGCCTGTGCTCCCAACCAGGTCGCGGTCGAGAGTAGAGCTGCCGCCATGACGAGGCCGGAACCCGTCGCGCTTTTCATCGAAAACCTCCCATCAATACGTTCTTTCGGGCCCCAAAAGCATCCCCGGCACCGCGCACTATAGCGAATTTCTGGACGGCGGCGAGGCGTGGGTCATGCTCGTGGTGCGACCCAAACAGATGCTCAGGACGAGGTCGGAGTGTGTTGCTGCTTTGCAGCCCCGTGGACCCCGCACTTGATGCGGGGGAAATCCGGGATCAAAGCGGCCCCGGATTACGCGCTGACGCGCTCCATCCGGGCTACGGTTCTACGCTCGGCTTCAGCCTAGATCTTGTTCGCGCATGATCTTTTCCGAAAACCGGTAGCCACTTTTCGGGATCATGCTTTAGTTGATCGACCATCCGCCGCCGTTTGGATTGGCGCTGTATCCGTAGCGCCCCCCTGAATATCGGGCATCGCGCTCATGGCCACGCGCCCCTTGGTAATGTGCCTTGCTCGCCGCTTGCCGGGAGTGCCTGACGACCGGCTTGGCAGCGGGCTTTTCTGGAACGGCGCTGACAGGTTCCGTTCTTGTCTGTGATTCAACAGTGCTCGTCTGGATGCTGGAAATCGCCTCGTCGGGGCGGGCGATCGCCGAGACCCGTTCGTTGCTATTCGCAGGCGCCAGTGAGGCCGCCGACACATTTTGCGGAACGACGGCTTTCGCGTTGGCGCTCGCCCGCACTACTCCGGCATTCGGCGCCAGAGTGCTTTGCGTTGGAGAGTTTTCATCAATGAACGCGAACACGTTGAGCAGGCAAAAACCGCCGACGCCCATGTAAACCAGAAGCGGCCATCGCGGTCTTCGCGGCCGATAAGTTCCGTACGCATCAGGTGATAGCGGGAACGGTTTTCTGGCGCGGCTCAACGGGCGCAATGACATAGCCAACTCGCTTGTCGCCCACCACCACCGTTTGCAAGGCTAGCACCATCGGAAGCGTTTTGCCACCTCATGGTTCTGTCGGTTGCGCGCCCCCCCGCTGTCCGCAAAGCCATGGCTGTAATGCGCGTTCAGTATCCCACCACCGTTCGCAGCACCTGCGCGGCATCGTCGGGGGTGCGGTCGCCGCGCCAGGCCACATGCTGGTCGGGGCGGATGAGCGCCATCCCGGCTTCGTAGAGGTCACCGACTTCCGGCAGGTCGACCGCGTAGCGCGTCAGCGGGATGCGCGCGTTTCGCGCTGCAGCAGCGAAACTATCGCCATCATCCTTGCGTCGCGGCAGCAGCAGCAGGGTAAACCCAGGGCCCAGATGGTCGAACAACGATGATCGATCGGGGAGCCAGGCATGCGGCGCCCGGCCGCCGGGGCTGGCGCTCGGCACATACGTGAACGGATCATCCGGCGGCGGGAGCGTGCCATCGGAGATGACGATCGGCGAGGCGTCGTATCGGGCGCCGAGCTGGATGCCGATCGAGGCAAACTCTTCGGTGAATGTCTGCAGGATGCGGCCGGTCGCTTCCCGCGCCGCGGCCCCGCGTGGACTGTCCTCTTCGATCTCGGGAGGGACCGGAACGCTGCCGATGCTGCGGTGGAAAGCGATCGCCATCCCGGTGTTGCGAAAGCCGATCGGGCGGCGCTCGGCCTCGTAGCTCGCGAGCAGGTTCGGGCCACCCCATCCCTGCACGAGGGCGGCGAGTTTCCAGCCGAGATTGGCGGCGTCGTCCACGCCCGTGTTCATGCCGAAGCCGCCGCTCGGGGTGAACAGGTGCACCGAGTCTCCCGCCAGCGCGACGCGGCCGCGGCCGTAGCTGTCGGCAACCAGCGCCCGCCCCGGCGTCCAGATCCAATGCCCCAAAACTTTGAACTCCACCGGTTGCCCGACGGCGGCCAGGAAGCGCTGGGCGATCAAGGCGTCGTCGGGCTTGTGATCGGGACTGGGCAGCTGCGTGAGCAGAATGAGCTCATCCCTGCCGTTGAGGATGACCATGTTCGATCGCATCGATGCGTTCACGGTCCAGTGCTGCCACCCGAGCTTGTGCGCAAAGAGTTTGAAAAAAGCCGGACAGTGAAGATGGGTGGACACCGCCATTGCGCCGGGGTTGGCCATGGTCCCGGCGCCGCCTGCGCTGGAATAATGGATGTCGAGCTTGCGCCGTATGAAGCTCTGGCCGCCGTCGCAGCCGACGAGATAGCGGCAGGACATCCTTTCAAGGCGACCGGATAAGGTGTCTTCGATCTCGACGCTCACGCCATCCTGTTGCTCGGTCCAGCCGACGCATCGCCACCCGAAGCGAACGTCGACGTGGGCGACCGTCTTCAGATGTTCCAGGACAAATCGTTCGACGTACATCTGGTTGCAGCGAAGGATCGGCTCTGGAACCTGGTCCACGGTCGAGGCTTCGCGCACCCGGCGCATCTTCTCGGCCTCGGACGGCATCGCCAGGCGCGCGAGTTCCCACCCGTTGGTGCGCGTCGCGTAGGTCACGTCCGTCGGATAATCCGGAGGCAGGCCCAGTTTGCGGATGTGCGGCGCAAGCCCAAGCCGGCGATAGTGCTCCATGGTGCGCGCGTTCTGCGTGCTGCCGCGCGGCTGCGTCAGGCTCTCCGGGTCCGTGTTGACCAGAATGCTGCGAACCCCGAGCACCGCCAGGTTGAGCGCCAGGTTCATCCCGACAGGGCCGCCGCCGACAATGCAAACCGGCACTGATTTCATTGCTTGTCCCTTGGCCGCGCGTACGGGCGCGTCGGCCGCAAATGCGGCTCAATACAGGAAGGCTCGACTCCCTGGCAACAGCGCTCGAGGCGACTTACGATTTGATCCGTAACCCGGATACGGCCATAGCGGGGTTTGGATGGCGAGCAGACATTGGTGGCGCGACATGCGATTGTGGTTGATTGCCGGCCTGCTCCTCGTTTGCCTTGACGCCCAAGGCCTTGCAGAAAGCTGGCGCGTCTATTCCAACGCGCGCTTTGGCACGACCGCAGACGTACCTGCGGATTGGCGCGCGGGCCGCCCGCCTGCGAACGGTGATGGGCTCGTGTTCACATCGCCGGATGGCCAGGCGTCCGTTGCGGTCTACGGCGGCCTGCACATCTGGGATTCGATTGACGAGGCGGTGGCGATCATCGAGAAACCCGATGACGGCGAGACGATCACTTACAGGCACCGCGAGCCGCGTGCCATCGTCGTGTCAGGCACACAGGGGGATCGCATCTTCTACGTCAAATCGATTCTGTCCTGCCGCGACAACGTCTGGAACAGCGTGCGCATCGAATATCCCGCTGCGCGCAAACAAGCCTTTGACAGACTCGTTGCGCACGTCGCCGGCTCGCTGCGCTCCGGCCGCAGCGAACAGGTCCGCGAGTGCAACAAATAGCCGCGTAGCCCGGATGGAGCGAAGCGAAATCCGGGACGAAGACCCCGGATTGCGCGCTGACGCGCTCCATCCGGGCTACGCGGCTGCCACACACTCAACCCTCGTCCTCAAGGATGAGAGCGGAGTTTGTTGCTGCGCCGTCGGCCCACACACTCAATCCTCGTTCTGAGAGACGTAGCCCGGATGGACCCCGCACGCGATGCGGGGGAAATCCGGGACGAAGCCCCCGGATTGCGCGCTGACGCGCTCCATCCGGGCTACGCGGCTGCCACACACTCAACCCTCGTCCTAGGATGAGGGCGGAGTTTGTTTTGAGGAGCCTCGGCCCGGTGGAATATCAGTTCCGCGCATAGGAACGGAAATCGGTCAAAATCGCAGTGTGGACACGGCGACGCCGGACGCAATCGGACCAACGTCGCCGTGCCATCGCCCTGGGAGAGCGAGCCGGAACATCGCGTGCCGATGTCAATAATCGATCGTGAAATGGTTTTGGAAGTCCTCGACCCCATTCGTGCTGTTGCGCGCGCTGATGCCCGCATCGGCATTGTATGCCGAGGTCAGCTTCGCGCCGGGACCCTTGGCTTGTCGATGCTGCGCAGCGTAGGCTGAGATCGGAACCGCAAGCAAAGCAACAGCCAGGGCTGCTCGAAACACCGGCTTACTATTTGAAGGCATCTTCGTCTCCTTATTGCCGTCCATGGCGGCGCGACCATGGCGAAGGATCGAACGTGCCGCGTCAATCGATCGGAGGACGAAAGAAGTGCGACTTCGGAAAATGCGGGAGTTGCCGATCAACTCAGTGTGAGCAGCAGGACCGTCTATTTCACGCAGCGTTGTTTGGATCATCTCGAACGGTCTGGCATCTCCGCAGGGTCAGTCGTCTCCCGAGCCCGCCCGGTCACACTGGGTAGCGGGCAGTCGGAACGACAGGCGTTCCAGGACGGCAACTGCAAAAACGCCCAGCAACTCGAAGGGCAGTGATCAAGCCGCCTCGTCGCGTTTGCCGGCGTCCGCGCTGGCTGGTTCGCAGGCCGTCGCATCGTCGCTTCGATGTTCGCCTGCGGCTGGATCGGCAGCGGTCTTTCCGGCGCTTTCAGCCAGCGTCAGACACTGGTTGGCGATGATCGTGTACCGGGACTTGACGCCCGGATGGGGTGTCATCTGCGCCAACCGAAGCCACTCTTCGGCCTTGCGACGGTAGTCTGCGGCGCTCGCCATGACATGACAACAAAGGTCGCGACATTTGGTTCGCGGCTGCTCGTAAACAATTGAAATGTCTTAACGATCTCGCTCCCGCCTGAGGGCGCCAATGGTTTCAATACCGAGCCATCATTGCGGTGGGTGAGGCGGTGCATTTCTGCAAATCTTCGCCAATTTGACCTTTGCTGAAATGCATGAATCAACCAGACTCAGAATTTGCGGGTCGGAAGAATGCGGCCCGGCGTCAAGCCACATGTCTCGAAGCTGTTGCGTGCTGGGCCAGGGCGAGTAGCTGAGCAGGATGTCGTCGCGGTGACCGGCGCCGGCCCATGTTTGGATTGACCAGCGCGGCCGGAATTGTCGAATTGGTTGCCACCGGGATACGCGGCCGGCTTCTCTTGTTGTTCGCGAGGCTTTGGTAGGTGGTTTGAAAGACGGCCCCGTCATCCCAAATCTCTGAAGCGCAATGGCCCGCGCATATCTCTCTTCAACACTGCGGAAGATCCTCGAACGGACCGTCTTGCGGGCTCGCACGGTCGCGGAGACCGGCGCAGCCGACACCGTGCGCAGGCTTGGCGTTGCCGGCGCCAAAGCGCCAAAACATCTTTCGACCGCGGACCAGGCGCTGCGCGTTCGCCTGCGTGCGCATGCCCGCGCACTGGGCGACCGGCGCGCTGCGAATGGCGGACAAACGGTATCTCGTCTCGTCGTCGCGACAGCCTACGAGCATTGGCACCGGATGCTGTTCGCGCGCTTCCTGCTTGAAAACCGGCTTTTGCGCGAACCCGCGACGGGCGGCGAGGTGAGCCTGGACGATTGCCGCGACCTTGCCGCCGCGGAAGGTGGTGCCGACGCCTGGGCCGTAGCGGCGAAATATGCCTCGGCGATGCTGCCGGCAATCTTCAAGGTCGACGATCCGGTGTTGGCTTTGACAATGGCGCCGGAGCACGCGCAAGCGCTCCAGCAACTCGTCGTTGCGCTCGATCCGGCGATCTTCCTGTCAGAAGACGCGCTGGGGTGGACCTATCAATTCTGGCGCGCGGCCGAGAAGGATGCGGCCAACAAGTCGGGAGCCAAGATCGGCGCCGGCGAACTGCCTGCCGTCACGCAACTGTTCACCGAGCCCTACATGGTCCGGTTTCTCCTGCACAACACGCTGGGGTCATGGTGGGCCGGCAAGCGTCTGGCAGAGGATCCGGGCTTGGCCGCTTCGGCCGCGGACGAGGACGCCCTGCGCTCGGCATGCGCGCTGCCAGGCTACCGCTTCGACATGCTTCGCTTCGTCAGGGAGCGGCCGACAGGGGAGGACGGCGCTGCGCCGCGCTGGAGGCCCGCGGCAGGCAACTTTCGTTCGTGGCCAGCCGCGGCCAGGAACATCACCATGCTCGATCCGTGCTGCGGTTCGGGACATTTCCTGACCGAGGGACTTGCCATACTTGCTGGCCTTCGACAAACGGAGGAACGACTTTCACCGGCGGGTGCCGTGGTGGCGGTGCTGCAGGACAATCTTCATGGATTGGAAATCGATGGCTGCTGCGTCCAGATTGCATGCTTTGCGGTCGCATTGACGGCATGGAAGATTGGCGGTTTCCAACGCCTTCCATTGCCGCATGTCGCCTGGGTGGGGGCGCCGCCGCCTTTGCGGAAGACCGAGTTCGTGGCGCTTGCAGCCGGCGACGCGGATCTCGAACGGGGATTGGCAGCCCTGCACGACTTGTTCACGCGGGCGCCGGTCCTGGGGAGCCTGCTCGAACCGGCTGCTCACGAAGCCATCGATCCGCTTCGTGTTGCCCGCGCTGGACAACTGATTGAGCGGCTCATCGCCAAAGTGCGCAAGGCCGAACCGGAACAGGTCGAGGGCGTTATAGCGGCGCGTGGACTGGCAGATGCAGCATCTCTCCTCTGCCGCCGCTTTACGCTGCAAGCGACCAATGTTCCATTTCTCGGGCGCGGAAAGCAGGGCGAGACACTCGCTCACTACCTCGATCAGCAATTTGGCGATGCCAAAGCCGACCTCGGCACCGCGATGCTCGAGAGAATGCATCGCAGCGCGGACGAGGGCTCAACGGTCGCGGCCGTCACGCCGCAAAACTGGCTGTTCCTGGCGGGCTACAGGAAGTTCCGGGAGCGCCTGCTCTCGAAACGAAGCTGGCATTTTGCCGCGAGGCTGGGAGCCCAGGCATTTGAGGCAATTTCCGGTGAAGTTGTCCAGGTCGCGTTGACAATCAGCGGGCACGAGTCGCCCGCTCCAACGACATTTGCCGGAATTGATGCAGCCGCCAAGCCCGGCGAACCCGAGCTGCCACCGAGGGAAAAAGCTGACCGCCTGGCGGGACGATCCGGCAACGACGGATCAGAAACCAGGCCGCCACTCCTGCTTTCAGTCGCGTCCATTCTGGCGAACCCCAATCGTTCTTTCTCCTTTGTCGATGCCGAGCCTTCCGGCTTGCTGTCGGACATTGCACAGTCTTACGTTGGAATTCAGTCGGGCGACGCCCCGCGCTGGATCCAGCGCTTTTGGGAACAAGCCGAATTCCGCGATTATTGGCAGCTCTTTCAAATAGCCCCGACGCGGCGGCGGCCGATTGACGGTTGCACCAGCATCATCCGCTGGGGAGATGAACAGATACTGCGTGGGGAAGCAGGAGCGCGCGTTCAAGGCTTGGAAGCATTCGGCAGACGTGGAGTGATCGTGCAGCGGATGGCCGATCTGACCGGCGCGCTTTATCTGGGGGGCCTGTTCGACACCAACACCGCAGCCGTAGTCCCCAAGGATTCCACGGATCTGAGTTCGGTAATCGCGACATGCTGGGCCGATGATTACGCGACGATGGTGCGCGACAGGGCGCCGGGTCTCAGCATTACAAATCAAGCTCTCGCAAATGTGCCTTTGCCAAAGGAGCGCAACCAATCCTTGCCAAACGGGCACAGCCGATCGTCAGATAATATCGATGGCTTCCTGCATTCGGTCGATCCCACGCAGTGGCTGTTCCACGGCCACCCGGCGAAAGCCGACCAGGCGACCGCGATTTATGTTGCTCTCGCGCGCCTGTGTGGCTACCGCTGGCCGGCTGAAACCGATGCCAAGATCTCGCTATCGAATGAGGCGCGAGATTGGGTCGCCAGGGCGGCAGCGTTGCCTGGCGGCGACCGCGATGGGCTCGTCGCAATCCCGGCGCTTGCCGGTCAACGGGCACTCGCCGAACGTCTGCGCGCTGACCTGGTTTGCGCATTCGGCTCAAACTGGTCAGACGCACTGGAACGAAAACTGATCGCCGGAGCCGATGCGGCATTCGACGGCAAGGTGCATCGGGATGCTTCGATAGATGCCTGGATTCGGGACCGGGCTTTTGCGCAACACTGTACGCTGTTCCAGAACAGGCCTTTCCTTTGGCACGTCTGGGACGGCTTGAAAGATGGGTTCTCGGCCTTCTTGCATTATCACCGGCTGGATCGTGCCGTGCTGGAAAAGCTCACCTTCAGGCTGCTCGGCGAGTGGATCGCACGCCAGCGGGCAGCTGGTGATGACCGGCGCGAGGAAGCGGCGCTCATCCTGCAGCAGGCGCTGGAGAAGATCATCGAAGGCGAGGCGCCCTACGATATATTCGTGCGCTGGAAGCCCTTGTCCAAGCTTCCGATCGGCTGGGAACCCGACATTGATGATGGTGTGCGGTTGAACATCAGGCCGTTCATGGAAGCGAAGGTGCTTCGCGTCAACCCGAATATCAAATGGGGGAAGGACAGGGGCAGCGATGCGCCGTCCGCGCCCTGGTACGAGGAATTCAAGGGCGAACGCATCAACGATCGTCACACCACGCTTGCCGCGAAGCGCGACGCACGTCGTGCGCAATGACCGGGACGTTGGCGCGACCTGGTGAGCGCTGGCGGCGATCTTCCGCGGCGTGATCCATCAACGCCTTTCGCCTTCTTCCAAGAGCCCGAGCGTGCGGCCGAGCCATTTCGTTGTCGGCGCCTGGATCAAGATCGTCATGAGAATTGCGATGAAGGTGACCGACGCGATCATTTTAGCTCCGGGCGCTTTCATGCCGAGCAGCAGGCCGGCGAGCGCGGCTGGAATCACTCCGGTCTCACGCGTCCAGCACATGAATAGCATCTCGTCGAAGCTCCACCGCGCACGCCGGTCCGGCAGCGCGCAGGCAAAAACGGTAACTGGACGGGCAACCAGCATCAAGATGACGGTCACAATGATGCCCCCCAGCAGGTTTTGACCGATCAGGCCGAAATCGACCTGGACGCCGAGAAGAATGAAAATGAACAAACGCATGATGAATGCCGTGGTCAACACAAACTCTTCGAGCTTTCGTTGCTCGTCCGCGTCCATGCTGAAGCCGAAGGAGTCCTTGTTTCCGATCACGATGCCGAAGACGAACACCGCCATGAACCCGCTGGCCTGGAGGCCGTCAGCGGCCAAATAGGCGCCGATGACGGCCGCCAGCGTCACGACCGGCGCATATTCCTTGAGGAAGGCCCAGCGTTCGTGCGCGATGAGCAAGGCGGCCAGGTATCCGAGCACGCCGCCGGCGCCGATGCCGACGATCGACTGCTTGAGCAAATCGAACAGCGACGACGCCAACGAGAATTCGGCCGCTCTCCATGGCCACGGCCAGCACGCCGAAGGTGACGATCGCCCCCATGGCGTCGTTGAGCGCCGACTTGCTCATCACGGTTTGAGCCACGCGGTCGCGAATGTGGACCTGCCGGAATATCGGAACCAAGGTCGCCGGGTCGGTCGCGGCGAGCGTCGCACCGAGCAGCAGCGCCACGATCAACGGAACGCCGAGGACATAATACGCGGCAATGCCGGTGACCACCGCGGTGATCACGACACCGACCGTCGCGAGCACGACAATCGTGATCCAGACCTGCTTCAAGACGTTGAGACGCAGCGACGCGCCGCCATCGAAAAGAATGTAGCTGGCGCCGAACAGAAGAACGATCTGGTTCAGCGCCGAGTCCGCCTTGATGTTGATGATTCCCAGCGCTTCCGGCCCGATCAACATGCCAACGATCAGGAATACCGCAACATCGGGAATTCTGATCTTCTGAGCCAACAGGCCGGAGAGCGTGCCGATGGCGAGAATGAGCCCGCCCGAAACCAACGTGTGTTTCGCAATTTCGATCGAGGCTGACGCTTCCAAGCCATTTCCCCCGTTCTGACGTTGGGGCAGGCTCCCAGCAGCCCCGTGACGCGGTCAGGAGCATATTGCGATCATGGCCGGAAAGCATCCCAAACCGTGGGTCAAGGTGGTCGCCGTCTTCTTCATCGGCGCCTTTACCGGCACATACGGTTGGGTAGCGATGGGCATTGCCGCGCTGTACAGGCGAATTCGCAGGAGCATTGGCTATTCCTAGCCAGATTTCAGGCGCCGGCGGCTCAAACGTCAGTACACGCCATCATGCGTCTGTCGACGCCATCTGGGGACGCTCGACCCTGCCATGGAGCGTGTACCTGCGGTCGAAGATGAAGCGGACGAGGAGCCTGGTCCATGACTTGTGATGTTCGAGGCCCTGGTAGAATTCGGGCGCCATTGCGTGCAACTGCGGCAGTCGATTCCAGGGGATCGACGGAATGTCATGGTGTTCGTTGTGATAACCGACATTGAGTGAAACCAGGTTGAGCGGGCCGTAATAGCTGAACGTCTCCTGCCTTGGATCGAAGGTGAAGTGCTCCTGGATCCATCGTGCCCCCACCGGGTGCAGGCCGAGTGCAAGTATGAAGGACACGAGCAGATAGAGCAGGGCGTTCGCGCCAAAGTACACGACGACCAACACGTCGAACGCGTATACGGCTGCGAAGTTCGCGGCCAGCCATCGGTCAAAATAGCGGCTGATCCGAAAGCTCCGCACCATCGCGACGAACGGGAACAGCAACAGCCAGAGCGCCTTGCCGTACCACCGATTGTCGACCACGCGGGCCTCGAAATAGTTTGGCATGTCGACATCGACCGCATGCTGCCCCTGGTGGGAATGGTGTTTGAGATGAAACGTGCGGAAGCCCAAGGCGCTCGGAATGATGTTCGGTAGATCTGCCACGATTGCGATAATTTTGTTGGCAGCGCGTCGATGGAATATCAGGTCATGTGAAGCGTCGTGTATCGCGACAAAGAGGGCGTGATTTGCAAAGGCCCCGATCAAATAAGCGAAAATGAGACTGAGCCACCAGTATCCAAGCCCCAAGCCGCCCATGAACCAGGCGATCGACAACTGAAGGCAGATCAGCGCCGCGATCAGGACCGCGGTCCAGGGATTGGGGCCGATGAGGCGGCGTACGTCAGGGTGAGCTCGGAGAATTGCGTGGGCACGCCCGCGGTGGGGGTGCTCTGTTTCAGAAAAAGAAGCTCTTTGCCATGCAGCCGACTCCCAATGCAGCCTGCGCGTGCCCGGTCCGACCCCGACGATGAGATAAAAGTTCTGGTCCGCTCCCCGATTTCCAGCCGATGATCGCGGGTGGCATCGCCGGTACGTCAGAGCGCCCGGTCGAAGCAGCAATCGTCCGATCACCATCGGCGCTTCAGCGGCAATAACAGTACCCGGCGTTCCGGAGACAGGCAAGGTGAGGGAGCTCGATCGGGCTTTATCCGCGTTTGGCCGCCTGCGGAGGGGGAATTGTCCGGCGCCGACTATCGGCTCCCCGGTCGAGCAGCTTGATGCAGCGGCCCGTCGCGGCGCCGGACGGCTTCCGTCACGGCTTATCGCTCAGGCCTCTGGTGCGGGCTGCTCGTTCCGGTTGGGTCGCACGTAGCCCGCTCCCACGCTGTCGTAAAGTCTGCCGTTCATCGCATGAGCTTTGGTCACGAGATCTTCTTTGCCGAGCAATTCATAAAGGTAATCCGCCGCGATTTTGCTGTACGACATCAGCGTGTTCATCTCGATCTGCGTTGGTGTGTGGATGCTTGCGAAGTGTGTTGACACGATACCCATCAAAACATCGGTGCCTGTGAAGAGAGGCGTCGTTTCCACGGCCCGATAGCCCGCTTGTCGGGCGACCGCTCTAAATGGCCGGAACTCCTCATCCGTGTGCACGTCGGAAATCACCACCGGCTTGCCAGTTCGCAGCGCGCGGCCGCAAGCGCAGCCGTCCGTTGGGTGGACCTTCCTAAACGCTTCCAGGAACGGAAGTTTGAAACCTCGTTGGTCGACGATGAGCAGCAGATCGTCTTCGGCAGGCAACTGAAAGGTGCCAAACTCGGCGCCTTGCAGGGCAATGGCGTCCCTCAGTACGGTCGCCAGCGCGCTTTCGAATGTGTGCTGACTGTATAGACGGCATTGTAGGTGGCTAAGCATGCCCGCAAACCTCGCCCTGCAAATACCCACAGAGCGGGCCTTGGCGTTGGCCCGATAGTCTTTCGCTTGCGACCGGTCACAATCGATCGGAGCAACGCATTCAATAGGCGAGTTGCGAAAAGGTTCCGTGCGCGGCTTCAGGATCGGAGTGTTGATGAACGCCCCCCCGGGACCAGTTGATGACCGAACGCCCCCCAGGGACCGAGGGCAGCCGCGTAGGGCGAATGATGCAGTTGCTGCAGTTGGTCTACCCGAGACGAACGTCCTCATGCAGCGCGCTGCGGACCAACAGCCAGCCGAGCAATGTTGCGGCTGCACCACCCTGAGCATTGTTCCTCGATTACCGTCAGGTACGAGATCGGCGCCGCGTGCTGGCGCCTCGTCGCTTGTGCACCGTCGGCAGCGACCGCCCGCAAACGCACCACTTTCAGAAAATGAAGCTGCTGCATGCGAACGCTCCTGTTCGTTTTGGCGTGATCGCAACACGGCGGCTAGCGGAGCGCAATCGCGTGCTCGACGATCACGGAACAAATTTGTTCGACTAGTGTTGTCGTAGCGAGCTGAGGGAGACGAAAATGCCGATCATTCTTTGGTTGTTAGGTGTGCCGCTCATCGTGGTGATAGCACTCATGATTGCCCATGTGATTTAGGTCCATGTGATTTAGACTGTGGCCGCCTTGGTAAGCGCGGTGGAAGCCGAGTGTCCTGGCGTTCCGGCGCATTTCGAAAGCCAAATTGAAATCGCTCATGATTTCTATAATCACAGCCTGTTATCGGTGATCGCGCCGAGCGGTACATCGCACGGCAATTGCATGCCAGGTACGACGAGGTCGTTCTCGAAGCGCTTCGTCAAGCTGCTGAAGCAGCTCCAAGAGCCAAACGGTGATGGTCCCTGGGCATTTTTGGAAGGTGATCGGTACAATGACGAACCTGGCAGGGGCGGTCGTCGTGGCGATCATCATCGGCGCGCTGTATTTCGGGCGCGAGGTCTTCATTCCGGTGGCGCTCGCGATCCTGCTGAGCTTCGTGCTCGCGCCCTTGGTTCGCCTCGCGCAGCGCGCCTATGTACCGCGTGCGTTGGCGGTGATTCTCGTCGTTCTGTTTGCTTTTGCCAGCATATTCGCGCTCGGCGGCATAATCGCCGGTCAACTGGCGGAGCTTGCCGGTCAACTGCCCCGCTATGAATTCACGATGCAGGAGAAAATCCGCTCGGTACGCGGTACGGCGGCGGCGAGTGGCACGCTCGAACGGGCTTCCGATGTTCTCAAGGATCTCCGCAATGAGCTCAGTAGTCCCGGACCGAAGTCATCTGCCGATGCTTCGGCGCGCTTTCCGGCCGGTCAAGAATTCGAAGCCTATCCCGGTCGAGGTGCGGCAGCCGCCACCCACCCCGGTGGAAAATCTTGTCGCCCTGATCTCGCCGCTCCTGCGCCCGCTAACGACGACGGGCATCGTCGCGATCTTTGTGATCTTTATTTTGTTTCAACGCGAGGATCTTCGGAACCGGTTCATCAAGCTTGCAGGTTCGCATGATCTGCACAAAACGACAGCCGCGCTGGACGATGGCGGGCGACGCCTGAGCCGCCTTTTCTTGTCCCAGCTTGTTCTGAACGCCGCCTATGGCGTCGTGATCGGCACGGGCCTGTGGTTGATCGGCGTCCCCAATCCCATCTTATGGGGCATCCTGAGCGCCATTCTCCGGTTCGTGCCTTATGTTGGCGCCGTGATCTCGGCAGTGTTTCCGATGATCCTCGCTGCCGCCGTCGATCCCGGCTGGACCAAGCTGCTTTGGACAGCAGGGCTTTTTCTCGTTATCGAGCCGCTGGTCGGGCAGGTCGTTGAGCCGCTCGTGTACGGCCACAACACGGGGCTCTCTCCGGTGGCGGTCGTCGCCTCGGCGACGTTCTGGACCGCCTTGTGGGGCCCGATCGGTCTTGTCGTGGCGACCCCGCTCACGGTGTGCTTGGTCGTACTTGGCCGCTACGTCGAACGGTTTGAATTCCTCGAGGTGCTGCTGAGCGACCGTCCGCCGCTCTCGCCGCCCGAATTGTTCTATCAGCGCATCTTAGCCGGCGACCCTGCCGAGGCGGTGGAAAAGGCCGAGGAATTTCTCAAGGAGCGCTCGCTCACCGCCTACTACGATGAGGTGGCTTTGCCCGGATTGAAGCTCGCCCAGAATGATATCCTGCGCGGCGCGCTGGACCGCGCCCAAAGCGAGGACATCAGAGCCGCCGTGCTTGAGGTCGTCGACGATCTCGCTGACGCAGCGGAGAGCTCGGCGTCGCAGTCAACTCATGAGCCCGAGGCGGCGCCCGGGGAAGCGGTCGCGGGTAGCACAGTTGCGATCCCCGTGCCGGCGCGCGACGGGCTTTCGACCGCACGGCGGTCGCCGACCCCGGTGTTATGCGCCGCTGGACGCGGGCCGCTCGACGAGGCGGTGGCCGCCATGTTGGCGCAGCTGCTTTCCAAGCGCGGGCTGAATGCGCGGGTGGAGGCTGCCGACGCGACCGCGAGCGCCAACCTGCTGCATTCGGAGACGAGAGGAACCGCGCTTGTTTGCCTGTCGTACCTGGACACGAGCAGCGTCGCGCACATGCGCTACGCGGTACGTCGCCTCCGCCGGCGGCTGCCGCACGCCGCCGTGCTACTCGGGTGTTGGATGATGGAGATGGAATCGGCTTCAGTGTGCGACCAGGTGAAGGCCGACGTGGCCGTGACGACGCTGCAGGACGCCGTGGCCCACGCCGTCCGCGCTGCCTCCGGCTTTGCGAGCGAGTCCCATGCGGGACGCGCGTCTCCTGCCGCAGCAACCGAGCTCCAGGCGGTCAGCGCGTAGACGTATCGATCGCGTGCCCGGTTTTGCTTAAGGCCCCGACACATCCATCCCATCCCAAGGCCGGCACGAACCTTATTGGCCGTTTACCCGGCTATTCGCGAGGAGACCGGCTTTCAGTTTCGCAGCTTGGCGGCAGCAAGCCTGCTGGTTCAGCAACTGGGCATTGCGCGTGGGATCATGGGTCGGTTATGGGTCTGTGCCGGGCGGCGGGCGGATGCCCGGCACGACGCAGATCGATCGTGCTCGGGGCACCGATCACGTCAGGAAGCGGTGCCGCGCCGGCGCCGATCATGTGGAGAGCCCGCCATGACCGAGAGGTGCCTTGCGTTCGTCGTCGCCGCCGCGCTGACATGCGGCGGCGTTCATGCGCAGACCTACCCCGCACAGGACCTGCACATTGTCAGCGCCTATCCGGCAGGCAGCAGCTCCGACGCAATCGCGCGCTTCATCGGCGAGAAAATCCGGCCGATGGTCGGGCGCACGATCATTGTCGAGAACAAGCCGGGCGCGAACGGCAATATCGCAACGGAGTTCGTGGCACGCGCCAGGCCCGACGGTCATACGATCTTCATCCATGCGGGCAGCGCTCTCGCCGCCAATATGCACCTGTTCAAAAAACCGCCCGTGGATGTCGCCACCGCGATTCAAGTCGCGGGGACGATCAATCGTCAGGCCTTCATGCTCGCCGTCGACAGCGCGCGCCCGTGGAAGACGCTGGCCGACCTCACCGCAGCGATGAAGCACAAGGGCGACAAGGCGAGCTACGCGACCTATTCGGCAACGGCCACGATCATGGGTGAGCTGTACAAGCAGGCCACCGGCTTGCGCGCCGCCGAGGTGAGCTATCGCGTCGGCGCCGATACGCTCAACGATCTCAAGAGCGGTGCCCTCGACTACGGCATTTACGATCCGCCCTTCGCCATGAGCCAGGCCCGCAACGGCAATCTGCGCATCCTGGGAGTCGGGCTCAAGCAGCGATTGAATGCGGCCCCCGACCTTCCGACGATGGCGGAACAGGGCATCCCGAATATCGACCTGCCGGGCTGGTTCGCCGCAATGGTCCCGAGCGCAACTCCCAAGCCGGTTGTCGACCAGATCAGTCGATGGGTCGCCGATGCGGTGGCGTTGGAAGACACGAAGACGTTTCTCAACAGCTTCGGAAGCGATCCATGGGTGAGCACGCCCGAGGAGGGTCAGGCGCGCCTGATCAGGGACATCAAGGATTGGGGCGAGTACGTGCGGCTCGCCAAGATCCAGCCGCAAGGCTGAGCCTTGAAGCCAGAGCGCGTCGGCGTCTTTCGGCCCCGATCGAGCATCTCGCCCATGCCGGCAGACCGTTAGCCGTCTGCCGTATTCGCGAGCGCTGAAATCGCTGTCGTGCGTTCGGCGATGATCCGCGGAGCTGCCAAACGCCACGATTGGTGCCGTTTCACACCGAGTTGATCTAATCTTGCGCCCGGCGTCCTCCGATCGAGGACGCAGTGCCTCCCCTACTCCGCTACGGTCGCGCCGATTTTGTCGAAGGCGAGATCGGCGGGCAGCGTTGTGCCTGCGTTTGAAAATCAGCCAGTGCCACCGGCGAACGCGGCATTATACTCGCACGATCCCCGCTATCCGGCGGCCCGCGCCGACGCGGCGCCGAGGGCCATTTGAGCCAACCAAAACATTCATGAGCAACTCGAGCAGACGGAGAACGACGATGAGCAACAGCAACAACCCTGAGACGGTGGTGCTGCGGGCCCTCGGGCTCTCCCGACGCATCGTCGCTGCACTGGCGTTGGCGGGCGGCCTGCTGGCTGTGATCTCCCTGGCGGCTCCGGTCTCGGCGGGTGCGGACGACAAGGACGTTGCGAACGCGCTGCGGGCAGGAGGTCTGGTCATCGTCGTTCGCCACGGCGCGACGTTCCCCGACCAGGCCGATACCGACCCTCTCCACCCGGACAACATCGCCGCCCAGCGCAACCTCAACGACAAGGGCAAGGCTTTGGCCAAATCCTTCGGCGACGGCTTGCGCCAGATCGGTGCTCCCATTGGCAAGGTCTATACCAGTCTGTTCAACCGCGCCTACCAAACCGCGGTACTTGCAGGCTTCAGCGATATCGAGAAGACCGCGGACCTCACCGAAGGCGGCCTCGTGGTGTCGCCGAACGAGAACAACCGACGCGCCGAAGCCTTGCGCAAGATGCTCGGCGTCGCACCGAAGGCCGGTACGGACACGGTCCTCATCACGCACAAGCCGAACATCATCGACGCGCTCGGTAAGGACTGGTTCGACGTGAAAGAAGGCGAAGCCTCGATCTTCCGTCCCGAGAACGGCAGCTATCGTCTGATCGCGCGCGTGCAGATGGATGAATGGCCTCGCCTCGCGGCGACGAAATGAGCGGACGTTCCGGCTCGACGAGCTGAACAAATAGACGATAACCCGGCGCGCGTTCGCAATCGGCTCCGGCACATCTGACCGACTTGGACACCGTGCGCGAGGCTGGTGCGCGGTTTGCGTCCATTCAACCTGGTCGCGAAAGGCGTTGGCCCATACGCGAAAGCAAAGCCCATCGAGATGCGTTACCCATTCTCTCCTGACGGTGGCGGCGGAAGCCCCGTCGCAGAGGGGGAAATGACAGTGTGACGAACCCGCAAGGCACGCGTACCCCCGTGGCGATCATCGGAGGCGGCCCCGTCGGCCTCTGTCTGGCGCTGTTCCTCGATCGCTTCGGCGTACGATCGACCGTCTTCAACGTCGAGAAGACGACGCGCTGGCATCCCAAAGGGAACGGCCAGAACTCGCGGACGATGGAACATTACCGATTGCTCGGCGTGGTGGACGAGGTCCGCGCATGCGGCATTCCGGATGATCATCCGTTCGATCATGCGGTCTTCACCCGGCTCAGCACCCACGAGATCTTCCGGTTCCGCCGGCCGACCCAGGCGCAGCGTTTGGCCACCAGGCTCACCACCCCGGCTACCGATCAATTCGTCGAGCCGATGTACCACGTCAACCAGATGTACGTGGAGCGCGTGCTGCACGAACGCGCAAAGACGCGCCCGAACATTGCGTTGCAGTTTGGATGGCAGGTGCAGGACTTCACCCAGAACGACGCCGGGGTGACGCTGCACGCGCGCGCCCTCGATACCGGTGAGGAGAGGGCGTGGCGCGCCGCGTACGCGGTTGGCTGCGACGGCGCGCGCGGGACGGTCCGCAAGGCGTTGGGCATTTCCTATGAAGGCGACGTGAGCAAGTCCGACTACTATGCCGGCCTGCTCTATTCGGTCTACATGCGGATTCCCGAACTGCTGCCCAAATTTCTCGGTCACCGCCGCGCCTGGATGTACTGGACGCTGAACGCGGACGCAGACGGCCTCATCATTTCGCTCAACGGCGTTGACGAATTCATGATGCTGGCCAAACCAAATCGCGACCAGGGCAGGATGGACCGCGCCGAGGTCCAGCGTTGGGTGCAGCGCGCGATCGGTGCGGACATCTCCGTCGAGATCATCAGCTATCAGTCGTGGAATGCCGGCGCGGCGCTGGTTGCGGAACATTACGTGTCCGGCCGCGTCGCGCTTGCGGGCGATGCGGCACACCTGTTCACGCCGACCGGCGGCTTCGGGATGAGCACGGGCATCGACGACACGTCCAACCTCGGCTGGAAGCTGGCAGCGCTGGTTCAGGGCTGGGGCGGGCCCGGATTGCTGGAAAGCTACGAAATCGAGCGCAAGCCGATCGGCCGCCGCAATACCGGCGCAGCGCGGTACATCGCGCGAAATTGGCACGCGCCGGAGCCGACGCCGGGGATTGAGCTTGATGGCCCGGAAGGCGAGGCGGCGCGGCGCGCGGCGATCGGTTCCTCCTACATCAGGAACAACCACTTTTTCCGCGAAGAGGAAGTCGATGCCGTCGGCACCCAGTTGGGGGCCCGCTACGACGGATCTCCGCTGCTGATGCCCGATGGCGACCCGCCCCCGGAGAACTTCGACGAATACATCCCAAGCGGCGTGCCCGGCGGACGCGTGCCACATCTGTGGCTCGACGCGCCGCACGGCCACGGAAGTTCGCTGTTCGATCGGCTCGGTGTCGGGTTCACGTTGCTGCGGATCGATGACACAAGCGTTGACCCAACGCCGCTCCTGCATGCCGCCGCCGAACGGGGCGTGCCCTTGGAGGTGTTGGACGTGACCTTGCCGGAAGCCCGCGCGCTCTATGGGCGCAGGCTCGTCCTGGTCCGCCCCGACCAGTATATCGCGTGGCGCGGCGACACGTTGCCGGACACCCCAGGCGCCGTGCTCGCGAAGGCGACCGGCTTCGGGACCGCGCCGTAACCCTCCGGCAACCGCCACCCCACGTGCGCGCAATTTCTGATGTTGGCAGGCCACGGGATGTGCTTAGTGGCTGCAGGCGCGCTCATGGGACAGCGATGATCGGATACGGGGGCTCGCGGGACATGCCAAAGGGCGGCAACGGCGTGTTTGCTCGTTGCAGTCAGTTCCCGCGCGGCCACGTCTCGGACCCCCACCGCCACGACGAAGCGCAATTCGTGTGCGGGGCCGGCGGCACGATGATCATGCTCACGGACGACGGCGCGCTGGCTGTGCCCCCCAACAGTGCCGCGTGGATCCCCGCCGGGATGGTCCACAACGCACGGATGATCGGCTCCGTCAGTACGATGACGCTATGGATCGAGGAATCGCCCAGACGCCCCCTGCCGGAGAAATGTCAGGTTGTGAGCGTCTCGCCGCTGATGCGCCAGCTGTTTCTGGAGGCAATGAAGTTCTCACCGCATACGCGCGCTGACAGCCGCGCGGACCTGATCGTAGGGCACCTGCTGACAGAGCTCGAAATGCTGCCGGCGCTTCCTGCGCAGTTGCCGCTCCCCAAGGAGCCCCAACTCGCCGCTTGCTGCCAGAGTTTTCTCAGGAAGCCTTCCGCCCATCAGACAATCGACCAATGGAGCGCGATGCTTCGCGTCAGTCGGCGCACGTTTACCCGGCTGTTCCGCCAGGAGACCGGCTTGAGTTTCGCAGCCTGGCGGCAACAGGCCTGCCTGTTCGCCGCACTGCCGCGTCTCGCCGCCGGGAATTCGATCACCACCATTGCGGTTGATCTCGGATACGACAGTCCGGCTGCGTTCACCACGATGTTCAAGCGGCAACAGGGCGTGCCGCCGAGCCGATGTTTCCGTTAACCCGACGGACGTGATTGCACGCTTTGACGTGCCGGAACGAGCGCCGTCGAGCGCGGGGCGCCCGACGGTCCCGCACGAGCTCTTCTGGTGATGGCGATTGCGCCCTCGGCGGCATTCGCCATTCGCTTAAACGCCCGAGAATTCATGTCATTGCGCAAATTTCAGCAAAGCAACATTCCACCATCAACGACGTAGCAGTCATGCGCCCGCTGCGCTGGTGCATCCCGAGCCGGTTTTGGCAAACGATTGCCACACCGAGGGGTTGCCGATAGAGTCGCTCGCAACGGCTGAAAAAAGGGAGGAACCATGCGCGCGCACGCGATTGCCCGACACGCCATTCACGTCGCCGGCGAGCTCGTCGCCGCGGGTCTGCTCCTGCTCGCCGTTGCGGGGCAACCGGTGCGCGCGGCCGAACCGATACGGATCGGCTTCAGCATCAGTCTGACCGGCCCCACCGCCGCTGCCGGCAAACAGGTTCTCGCCGGTCTCGAAATCTGGCGCGACGACGTGAACCGGAATGGAGGACTGCTCAACCGGCCGGTCGAGCTGGTCTACTACGACGATCAGGGCAATCCGGCCAATGCACCGGGGCTTTATGCGAAGCTCATGGGGGTTGACAAGGTCGACCTGCTGATCGGCCCCTACAGCACCAATGTGATCGCCGCAGCCATGCCTGCGATCATTGCGGCCAATCGGACAACGATCGGCATCTTCGGTCTCGGTGTGAACAAGGCCTTCAACTATCCCAGGTATTTTTCCATGAATTCGCAGGGGCCCTCGCCTGCGAACTATTCCAAATGCGTGTTCGATCTTGCGCTCGAGCAGACGCCGAAGTCGACAAAGGTGGCACTGATCGGCGCCGACGTTGAGTATTCGCGCAATGCGCTCGACGGGGCGCGCGAGAACGCGAAATCGCGCGGCGTCGATGTGGTGTTCGAGCGCACCTATCCGCTGTCCAGCACGGAATTCACCACCGTCGTTCGGGCGATGCAGGCGACAAATCCGGATTTCGTGTTTGCCGCAACGCTCCCGATCGATACGACCGGAATCATTCGCGCCGCGAATGAGACCGGCTTTCGGCCAAAGCTCATCGGTGGCGCAATGCTCGGATTGCTCGTTACCGGAATCAAACAACAGCTTGGATCGATGGTGAACGGCTATATCAGCAACGAGTTCTACATCCCGGCGCCGAGCCTTCAGTTCCAAGGCACCCGGCAGATGATGGAGGAATACCAGAAGCGTGCGAACGCGCTCGGCACCGATCCGCTCGGCTACACCTACCCGCCATATGCCTATGCGGCGGGGCAGGTTCTCGCGAAGGCGGTTACGGAAACCAAATCGTTCGACGACAACCTGTTGGCCGATTACCTCCGAAAGTCGACCATCGATACGGTCATCGGGCCGATCGCCTTTGGGCCGGACGGTGAGTGGAAGACGCCACGGATCATCTGCATTCAGTTCCAGGGTATTTCGGGCAGCGATCTCGGCCAGTTCAAGGATTGGTCGCGTCAAGTCGTGGTCTATCCGAACCAATACAAGTCTGGCAACCTGATCTATCCGTTCGAGGACGCGAGGAAATGAGCAGATCTGCAAACCATCTTCGCGAGCAATGACGTTGAAGAGATCCAAACGCGCCCGCCCAACCCTGAAGGATATTGCCCGCGATGTGGGCGTGCATGTATCGACCATCTCGCGCGCCTTGAACCCCAAGTCGGGGCACGCGGTCTCGCCGGACCTCGTGAAGAAGATTCAAAGCGCGAGCAGCCGGCGCGGCTACCGGCCGAATATCGCTGCGCGTTTCCTGAAAACAAACCGTTCGCGCATGATCGGGGTCGTGATTCCCGACATCACCGATCCGGTGTTCCCGCCGATCATCCGCGGGGTCGAGGATGGTCTGGCGCGGTACGGCTATGTGTCTATCCTTGCCAACACCGACGGCGATTCGCGGCGTCAGGGCCAGATCATCGATGCGATGCGCCCGCGCGGGATCGACGGGCTGATCCTGGCGAGCGTCACGCGGCACGATCCCGTCGTGTCGCAACTGACAGCCGGCATACCCGTCGTCACCGTGAGCCGGCAGACCGATGATCCGCGGTTCTCGTCCGTGGTGCATGACGAAGACGACGGATTCCGGCGCCTGCTGACCCATCTGGCGTCGCGCGGCCATCGGGATATCGCGGCTATTGCGGGGCCGCAGACCGTATCGACAGGCTACAATCGCTACGCGAGCTATGTTCGCCACAGCGAGCAATTGGGACTTTCGCCAAACTGGCCGCTCGTGACATTTGCCCGTTCCTTCAACGAAATGGAGGGAGAGCGCTGCACCGAGGAATTGCTGGTCGCAGGCCGAAAGTTCACGGCCGTCGTCTGCGCCAACGACCGGCTGGCGGTTGGCGCGATCACTGCATTTCGCCGCCATGGATGGGATTGCCCGCGCGACATCTCGATCACCGGCTTCAACGACATGTCCCTGGTAGACCGGTTGTCGCCGCCGCTCACCACGATCCGCGTTCAGCACTACAAGGCCGGGGCTGAAGCCGCAGAGCTGATCGTCGACACGCTCGAGAACGCGATCACCGAGCCGCGCCACATCGTGCTGCCGGTGGATCTCATGGTGCGCGAGTCGACCAGATCCATGGCGCGCAATACAAGCAAGGCGAGGGTGCTTCCCGAGCAAGCCGGAGAGCAGCAGAGATGAAAGTCGGGTTCGTCGGCCTTGGCGACATGGGTTCGCTGATCGTCCCGCGGTTGATGGAGGCTGGCCATGACGTCAGCGGCTGGAACCGGACGAAGGACAAGGCCGCGCCGCTGATCGCGATGGGCATGCGATGGGCCGCGTCGCCGGGCGATGCCGCGCGCGACGCGGACGTGGTGTTCTCGATCGTAACCGACGGCGCCGCCGTCACGGATGTCGCGCTCGGCCGTGACGGCATCATCTCCGGCCTGGGACGGGGGCGCATCTACGTGGACATGAGTACGATATCGCCAGCGGTCAGCCGCAAAGTAGCGGCGCAGATCGAAGCGGCTGGCGCAGTCATGCTCGACGCCCCGATTTCCGGCAGCCCGATTACCGTCAAAGCTGGGCAAGCATCGATCATGGTCGGTGGCGACAAGGCCGCGTTCGAGCGCGTGCAACCTGTTCTGCTCGCCATCGGCCCGAAAGTCACCCATATCGGCGGCAACGGACTTGCTTGCCAAATGAAAATCGCGGTCAACCTGCTGCTGATGGTCGAGGTCATCGCCTTTGGCGAGGCGGTGGCGCTGGCCGAAAAGGGCGGCGTCGATCGCGCGGTCGCGCTCGATGCGATGTTGAAAAGCGTGGCGGCGTCGCCCGTGCTCGGCTATCGCGGGCCTTATATTCTCGAGGGCAAGATGCCGGCCAAGCCCCTCGCCGACGTGACGTTGCAGCAGAAGGACATGCTGCTGGCGCTCGAGCTGGGCGCATCCTCGGCAGCCCGGTGCCGTTGGCCGCGGCAGCCAACGAGATGATGAACGCGTGCCGCGGCCTTGGCATCGATCATCGCGATTTCGTCACCGCCCATGAAGTCTACCTGCGCCTCGGAGGCCAACTCAAGTGAACAAGATGTTTCGTACCAACCGCAAAGCGGTTCCGCTCGTTGAGGGGCTGAAGCGTGACGACGGCTGGATCGACATGCAGGTGCAATTCCTCATCGACAAGAAATCCGCCGGTGCCGACAACGTGGTCGGATGGACGGTGCTCAAACCAGGGGCAAGTCATGAGCAGCATCTGCACCGCAACTGCGACGAATTCTTCATCGTGCTCAAGGGAAAGGGCCATGTGATCACGGAACATGGCCTCGAACCTTCGCAAGAGGGCGATGTGGTGTATTCGCCGCGCGGCTGTTGGCACGGCTTCAACAATACGTCCGACGAAGATGTCGTGTTGATCTGGGGTTGGATGGGCGCCGGTTCGATCGCCGACTCGGGCTATGAAGTCCCAGCCGCACATGCGCGAAGCACGGGACGTAGCCGGTCGGCCGAATAGCGAACGAGGGGCGCTAGAGCGTGATGACTTATCTTCGATTCGTCATCCCGCGCCAGGTTCATGTTAGAGCATGATCTTTTCCGAAAACCGGTGTCCACTTTTCGGGATCATGCTCTAGCGCAGCCGCTCGGCAAAATACGCGATCGTCTTGCGATAGACCTCCGACCGGTTCCATTCGCGCATCACCTCGAAATTCGCCGTGCCCGCGCCAAACGGCGCGCCCGCGCGCCAGCCGTTGGTCTTGAGGAGGTTGGCCGTGGAGGCAAGCACGTCCGGCACGCTGTGCCGCAGATCAACATGGCCGTTGCCGTCGTAATCGACACCGTATTTGATATAGGACGACGGCAGAAATTGCGTCTGCCCGATCTCGCCCGCATAGGCGCCCACCAGGTCGCGTATCGTCAGATCGCCGCGCTGGAGGATCCGCAGGGCAGCAATCAGCTCGCCCTGAAAGAGTTCGGTGCGGCGGCAGTCGTGCGCGAGCGTGGCGACCACCCGCACGACCGGCAGCTTGCCCATGTCGCCGGTGCCGAAATCGCTCTCCAGCCCCCAGATCGCCACGATCACCGGCGCGGGCACGCCGAACTGCTGTTCGATGCGCGCGAGCAGACCCGCGTGTTGCTGCAGTCTTTTCCGACCACCGCTGATGCGGCCGCCGGTGACGCGTGTCGCGGCGTATTCCTCGAAACTCTTGCGGAAGGTGCCGCGCTGACGGCGATCAAAAGCGAGCACCGCCGGGTCGGGGGTGACACCGGCGAACGCACTGTCGATGATGCCGCGTGAGACGCCGGCGGCCTGTGCCTCGCGCGCGATGCTCGCCATGAAGGTGGTGAAATCGCCGCCGCAGGACGCCGCGCGCGCTGGCGCAAGGAGCGCAAGCGTCACGATCAATGCCGCCAGGGAACGCCTGATCATGCGCGGAATCCGAACTCTATGCTGCCGGCTCAAGCATGGCACGCGGTCCGGAAGCGTTCAATCAACTCATCCCATGGACGGATCAACACGCCGTAGCTCGCCGAGCGGCGACTCTTCTCACGAGCGACGCCTTGTCAACGTGGGCGCCAGCATCGACAATGTAGGAGGGAACATTGCACGGCGGGGACGTATGCAGGTGAATCGCGCGCGGCACGGCACCCTACCTCTCCCCGCTTGCGGGGAGAGGTCGGATCGCGAAGCGATCCGGGTGAGGGGGCCTCGCCGCGAGGCTGAGTGTTTGGAGAGTCCCCCTCACCCGATTTCTCGCTACGCTCGAAATCGACCTCTCCCCGCAGGCGGGGCGAGGTGACCGCGTGGCGACGGCGTGCATTCGCATAGAGAATCACATGCGGCAGCGGCGGGGACGCACGCGATGATCGACAAGGTTCTTGATCGCGTCGCGCGTATCGTCGAGCTTGTCCTCGCCGTCGCCTTCATTCTGGCGGTGGCGCTCAACTTCACCAACGTGGTCGGCCGCTATGTGTTCGGGGTCGCCCTGCTCGGCTCCGACGAGGTGCAGGTTTTCGTCATGGTGGCGATGACGTTTCTCGGCGCTGCCGTGGTGACCCGCCGCAACCAGCATCTGCGCATGGATGTGCTGGTGCGGTTCATGCCCGAGCCGGTGCAGCTCGCTCTGCGGATCGCCGAGCAGGTACTGCTCATTGCTCTCGCCGGCTTCGTGCTCTCGCAGTCCTATTTCTATGGCGGCCAGATGTTCCGCATCGGCCGCACCAGCGACATGGCCGGGGTCCCGATGTGGATCCCCCACGGCTTCGTGGCGCTCGGATTCGCCTTGATCCTGGTGATGGCCTGCCGGCGGCTCGTCATCGTCACGACCAGGCGTGACGCCGAGCCGGTGGCGCCTGCCGACGGACAGGTGCGCGAATGACATTCGCGCTGTTCGTCGTGCCGGTCGCACTGCTTCTGATCGGCTTTCCGATCTTCATGGTGCTTCTGACCGCCGTGACGGTCGCGCTCGTTTTCTTCATGCACGTGCCGCTGGTGGTGGTGCACCAGAACCTGTTCGGCTCCGTCAATGCCACGCCGCTGCTCGCGGTACCGTTCTTCATCTATGCGGGCGAGTTGATGGGACGCGGCAGCGTGGCGCAGCGGCTGGTCGATTTCGTACAAGCCGGGGTGGGCTCGGTGCGCGGCAGCCTCGGCGTCACGGCGGTTGGCACGTCAACAATCTTCGGTGCCATCTCCGGCGCCAGCGCCGCGACGGTCGCGACCATCGGCCGGGTGATGGTGCCGGCGATGCGGCGCGCCGGCTATCCGGAAACCTTCACCGCCGGGCTCATCACCGCGGTCGGCGCGATCGACGTCGTCATTCCGCCGAGCATTCCGATGATCGTCTACGGCGCGGCCGCCGAGGAATCGGTCGCGCGGCTCTATGCGGCCGGCGTCATCCCGGGGCTGATGATCGCCGTCATGATCGCGGCCTACGTCATCTGGCGCGCGAAGCGCGACAACTTCGGCGCCGGCGCCGCATTCGATCTGACGCGCTTCCTGCGCGCCGCCGGCCGCAGCGTCTGGGCGCTGGGGGCGCCCGTCATCATCCTCGGCGGCATCTACGGCGGCGTGTTTTCGCCGACCGAAGCGGCCGCGGTGGCGTGCGTCTATGCGGCATTTGTCACCGCCTTCGTGTTCCGCGAGCTCGGCTGGCGCGACATCGTCGAGGCCGCGGCGGCGACCGTGATGTTCACCGGGCAGATCCTCATCATCGTCGCCTGCGCCGGCGTGTTCGCCTGGCTGCTGACGGTGAACCAGGTCCCGGCCGCAGTGACCGCCTGGCTGCAATCCCTGAACGTGTCGGCCTGGATGCTCCTGCTCGCCATCAACATTCTGCTGCTGGCAGTCGGCTGCTTCCTCGACCCGCTGTCGGCCATCCTGCTGCTCAGCCCCCTGCTGGTGCCGATCGTGAAGGCGGTCGGCATCAACACCGTGCATTTCGGCATCGTGGTCACGGTCAACCTGGCGATCGGCCTGTTCCACCCGCCGTTCGGCATCAACATCTTCGTCGCGCAGTCGGTGCTCGGGCTTAAGCTCGAGACGATCTATCGCGGCATCATTCCGTTCGTGATAATCTACCTGATCGCGCTTGCGCTGATCACGTTCATACCGGACATTTCGCTGATCGGCGTGCGCACGCTGCTCGCCAAGGGCTGACGACAAAACGACACGGGAGGGATGACCGATGCCAACAACCTTGAGGCGCCTGACGATGGCGGCCGCCTGCCTGCTTTCCGCCGCGGCTCCGGCCGGCGCGCAGCAGTTCACCATGAAGCTGTCGCAGCCGACCATCAATGACGTGACGCACGAGTACTTCAAGCGGCTGAAGGCCGGCATCGAGCAGCGCGCGGGTGGCAAGATCAAGGTGGAGATCTACCCGGCCAACCAGCTCGGTCAGCTTCCGGTCGTGGTCGAAGGCGTGGCGCTCGGCACCATCGAGGCGGCGGCATCGGCCAATGGATTCTGGATCAGCCTGGAGCCGCGGTTCCAGGTGCTCGACGCGCCGGGACTGTTCGACAGCGTCAGCCACGGCTTCAAGATGCTGAACGATCCGGAGATCCGGGCGCGGATGGCCACCTGGGGGACCGACAAGGGCGTCGAGATCCTCGCGCCGAGCCTCTACAGCCCGCTGATGCTGCTCAGCCACAAGGCGATACGCAACGTCGGCGACTTCCAGGGCCAGAAAATCCGCACCCAGGGCGGCGCGCCGATCCAGGTCGAGCCGCTGAAGAAGGTCGGCGTCATCCCGGTGTCGCTGCCGCTCGGCGAGGCGCTGCCGGCGATGCAGAACAAAACCATCGACGGCATGGTCGGCGCCGCGGCGCCTTATGTTGCGTTCAAGTATTACGACATCGCCAAGCCGATGACCTATCTGCCGGCCACGCTGTTCGCGGCGCCCGTCGT
Organism: uncultured Alphaproteobacteria bacterium; assembly: GCA_963833605.1. Classification (GTDB taxonomy): domain Bacteria; phylum Pseudomonadota; class Alphaproteobacteria; order Rhizobiales; family Xanthobacteraceae; genus JAFAXD01. The sequence continues at coordinate 363,428 of CAWHYZ010000015.1, read as the reverse complement.
CGTCAACCGGCAATGGATGAAGTCGCTCGGCCCGGAGCTGGAAAAGATCGTGCGCGAGGAATCGCGCAAGGCGGAGGAGGTGTTCGGCGAGTGGAACATCAACGACATCCAGAGCAAGGAAGAAGCCTGGAAAAAGAACGGCGGCGAGATCATCACCATGTCGCCCGAGGAATCCAAGCGCTACATCGACACCGTGTCGCCGGCTGTGGCGTCGATCCTCTCGGCCAATCCGAAGGTCAAGGACGACTACGAGGCGCTGCTGGCGGCGGCGAAGAAATATCGCTAGCTCGCAATCGGAATCGCGGCGGCCCACGGGGTCCGGCTCTGAAGCGACGATGCCGATATCCCAATCAGGTACCTGCGCGTCAGAGCTTGACCCACCGGAGCCGCAACGCATTGCTGACGACGCTGAGCGACGAGAGCGCCATCGCGCTGAAGTCGTGGACGGATTTGCAGCCTTGCTGTTGGCGGCGGTTGCCCTAAACTTTTCAGCCTTACCGGTTCTGACGCTGAACCGAGGTCTGCGTCGGTCTTGAAGGGAGCTCGTACAAGCGGGAATACTCTCGCCGATTTTGGGAGTCATCCGGGAATCCCGGTTGAAGGGAGCAACACATGGATCGCCGCTGTTTCGTCATAGCGACCGTCGTGGCCGCACTCGCGGCCGGATCGGCAGTCGCGCAAGAGGCTTACCCCTCGCGTGCAATCACCATCATCAACGCTTTTCCCCCCGGTGGCATCAACGACATCGTGACGCGGCCGCTGGCCACCGCCATGGAGCCGATCCTCAAGCAGCCGGTCGTGGTTGAGACCAAGGCCGGTGCCGCCGGACAGATCGGTGCGCAGGTCGCAGCCTCTGCCAATCCTGATGGGTACACACTGCTGTCGCACAACACCGGCATCTCCGGTTACGCCGAGGTCGACAAACTGTTCGGTCGTCCGGCCAAAACCACCCGCGCCGACTTCATTCCGCTCGCGCGGCTGATCGCGGATCCCGTCCTGCTCCTCGTCAACGACCAACAGCCTTACAAGACGCTGCAGGAGTTCATCGAAAGCGCCAAGGCGCATCCAGGCACTCTCGTATTCAGCTCGGGCGGACTTTATGGGGCGAGCCATCTGCCGCTGGCGTATCTGGAAAAGGCGACGGGCCCATTGAATCTGCGCCATCTCCCGACCAGTGGAGGCGGCCCGGCCATCACCGCCATCCTCGGCAACAATGCCCAGGTCACAACGCAATCGGTGTCGGCCACACTGCCGCACATCAAATCCGGCAAACTGCGTCCGCTGGCCATTTTCAGCGCCAAACGCTCGAAGTTGTTGCCCGACGTTCCTACGCTCAAGGAGCTTGGCTACGACGTTGAATACTATCTGTGGGTCGGGATATTCGCGCCAAAAGGCGTGGCGCCAGCGATCGCGACAACGCTGCGCACCGCCATAGGCAAGGCGGTGCAATCAGATCAATTCAAGGCCACGCTCGTCAATGTCGGCCAGGAGCTCGATTATCTCGACGGACCAGACTTCCAGAAGTTCTGGGACATCGACGGCAAGCGGACCGACGAAGCGGTGATTTCGATCGGTCGACAGGGATAGATGGATAGGGTTCCGGCGCGCGATAGGCTCATCAGGAGCCGCAGTACGGGGCTTCCTGAGCTGGAGCCCTCCAGGATTTGATCGCACTCGAATTTCGAACCGCCGCTATTCACCTGCGAGTCCTCTAGCAAGTGGCGCTCGCTAAGACCGATCGATAGACTTGGCACGCCGTGATGCGAACGGAGGTCTTCAGATAAACACCGCCGGCCCAGACAATGACGCCGCCTTTTTGCCGGTCGCCGAACTGGTCATGCGTTTTCGGCGGAAAGATCTGTCGCCGGTCGAGGCGACGCGTGCCGTGTTGGATCAGATCGATCGCCACAACCGCACGGTGAATGCCTATTGCTACTTGGATGCCGAGCGTGCCTTGGGGAGTGCAAGGGAGTCCGAGGCGCGATGGATGGCAGGCCTACCCAAGGGGGTGATGGATGGTGTTCCGGTCGGCATCAAGGACAACATCCTGGTCGCCGGCATGCCTACCCGGTTTGGATCCAGGCTCTCGTCGCCTGATCCGGCAGCGCACGACGCACCGGCGGTTGCCCGATTCCGCGAGCAAGGTGCAATTCTGGTCGGCAAGACGACGATGCCGGAGTTCGGCTGGAAGGCCGTCACCGACAGCCCGTTGACCGGCGTTACCCGCAATCCATGGGATACGCGCAAGACGCCTGGCGGCTCGTCCGGCGGCGCGGCCGCTGCGGTCGTTCTCGGGATGGGCCACGTTCACATCGGAACGGATGGTGGCGGCTCGATCCGCATCCCAGCTGCGTTCGGCGGCTGCTACGGTGTCAAGCCGACGCGTGCGCGTGTGCCGGCGTGGCCCGCTTCACCGCTGGGGACGCTTGCCCATGTCGGTTTGCTGACGCGCTCTGTTACCGACGCAGCGCTGGCCCTCACCACCATCGCCGTTCCCGATACGCGCGACGTCTACGCCTGGACATCACCTGCCCCCGATTTCCGGATCGGCCTCGACGAAGGTGTCCGCGGCATGCGAGTCGCGTACTCGCCGCGGCTTGGATACGCCAAGCGTGCCGAGCAGGACGTTGAGACCGCGGTGACGGCTGCGACGCGCGTATTCGAGGAACTCGGCGCGCACGTCGTTGAGGCCGATCCAAATCTTGGGGGCGACCCGATTGCGGCGTGGAACACCTTGTGGTGGTCGTCGATAGCAGTCGTCTTGCGATCCTATGGCGAACGGGCTCGGGATTTGGCCGAACCAACCCTCATCGCGGGCGCTGCGCAGGGGCTTGCGACCTCTGCCATCGACCTTATTGGCGCGCAGCTCAAGCGCGCGGATTTGCATGGAACATTTGCCCGATTTTTCGAACGCTATGACCTGCTGTTGACGCCAATGATGCCGTTGCCTGCGTTCGAGGCGGGCCACCTCGTACCGACATCGGGCGACTGGGGCGAGGCCTGGACCGATTGGTCGCCTTTCAGTTACCCGTTCAATCTCACTCAGCAACCGGCAGCGTCCATTCCCTGCGGAATGACACGCGATGGTCTTCCGATTGGACTTCAAATCATAGGCGCAATCGGTGCCGACGCCCTTGTGCTGCGGGCCAGCAGGGCCTTCGAAGCCGCTCGGCCGTTTCATGCCCTTACAACTCCCCGCCCTGTTGAAGGGAAAGGTCGCGGCGCCGGATGTGGGCAATAAAGGTGAGGCAGCGCTCCTGCCAAGAACAATCCGCGCAAGCGCGCCTTCCCATCGGCGCTGCCCCATTTATAGTGGTCGTGGAGTAGAACAGAGTGCCCGGCGTTGGTCGCCGTCCATCGGACGCAGGGAAACAGGAGCGGTGCATGCTCAACTCGCGTCGTATCGTAACCGCGCTGGCATTGACGGGCGCGTTGGCGCTTGGCCTTGTAACGCCCTCGCATGCTCAATCGGACCCGTGGGGTTGGCGCCCGCCGATACCAACCCCGCTCGGTTATTGCGGGTCGGTCATCTGCCCCGGTGAATACGTCTACATCGGACCCAGCTACTTCAGCGGCTCGCCGACCTACGCCCCGACCTTCGTCTACCCGCGGCCCCTCTATCGAAGCTATCGGCATGTCCGACGATACGTGGCGCGCACGCGTCGGGCGGCGCGGCCTGTTGAGCAATAGCTACCGTTCGATCGCGTCGCCACCTCGCCATTGCGGCGCTGGTTTCGCGCAGCGCTCCAACATCATGTTACCTTGAAGAGAGCTGGCGCCGAGCACGCATCAATCTTGCGGTCTGCCCGGGAGCGGCGCGATAATGTCATTGCTCATGATTGTTGGGAATCCGTTGTGCAAGACGGGCGGCCAGCAACGAATGGCTGCCTCTACAGATACACATCATTGAAACAACTCGCCGGGTTCTCGGGCGATCATCAGCCGTTGATCATCAGGTTTGTGCGAGGGAGGCACCTAGATGGGCATCATCAGTTGGATCATACTTGGCCTGATCGCCGGTTTCATCGCGAGCAAGATCGTCGACAAGCAGGGCCAAGGTCTTTGGCTCAATCTCGCGCTCGGAATCATCGGCGCTCTGGTCGGCGGCTTTCTGTTTGATCTGTTCGGCGCAACGGGCGTCACCGGCCTCAACATTTGGAGCATGATCGTCGCGATCGTGGGCTCGATCGTGGTGCTTCTGATCTACAACGCGCTGACAGGCCGCCGGCCGGCGTGAGGGAAAATCGCAACCCTATGGCCGACGTTCCGAACGCTGACGGCGCTATCTCAATTGCTGTAAGGGGAGCAGAACGGACTTTCGTCCGGGTTGCGCCGGCCGGTGAGATCGTCCCGGTCGCCGGCGGCCTTGTTTTTGCTCGTGCCGAGCTGGAACACCCCCCTTTCGATAGTAAAAAAGATCCTGCTACTCCCGGTATGCAAATCTGTTGCAGCATTGCAATAGGGGTCGCGAATAGCGGCTCCCTTGCCGCGAGTTAACGATGCCACCTCACTTCGGCATGTACAAAACAAACACCAACGGGAGTGAGGGACAGCACATGAAACGGATTGGATTGATACCCGTCATCGCGATCGGCCTTGGTTTCGCCCACAGCGCAATGGCTGCGGACATGGGAGTACGGGCCGCTCCGGTTTACGTGGCCCCCGTGGCGCCGACCTGGACGGGCTTCTATGCCGGCCTCAACGGCGGTTGGGGCTGGTCAAACTTCAACGGCACCTTTGCGGCAGCCGGACCGGTCGCTCTTGCCACCGGGTTCGGGCCGCTTCCATCACTCTCCACGCACAACAACGGCGGCGTCTTTGGTGGTCAGCTTGGCTACAACTGGCAGGCGGCGAACTGGGTGTTCGGTGTTGAAGGTGACATGGATGCTGCCAGCATCAACGGAACGCAGCAGGCTGTGTTCCCCAGCGGCACGGCGCCCTTCACGGACGGCGTTCAGTTCAAGGAGAACGTCAACTGGCTAGCCACCGTTCGCGGGCGTCTGGGTTACACCTGGGGACCGGGGATGATCTACATCACGGGCGGCGGGGCCTGGGAGAACGCGACCGTCAAAGCGTTGGCCAGCGAGGGATTTGTCGGGGCCAGCGCCGCCGGCAACTTCACCTTCACCAAGTCGGGCTGGACCATTGGCACCGGCTACGAATGGATGCTGGCCCCGAATTGGACCGTGCGCGGCGAATACCTCTACTACGGCTTCTCGGGCAACAACGGAAACACGGTCGGCTTTGCGGGTGCGCCGGGTTCCACCTTCACGGTTGCGTCGAACAAGCAGAACATCAGTGTGTTCCGCGTCGGCCTGAACTACAAGTTTGATTGGGGCCGCTACTAATCGTGCATCGGCGGTCGGCTTCGCGGACCTACACGGGTTGCAAACGTGAGCCCAGGGTCCGTAATCGACTGCAGCATCGCGTACAGAGGGTCGCCGCCGGCGGCCCTCTCTCTTTTGCGTGTCGGAGCAGGCAATTCGGCGTGCTCCATCTGTTCCGTACTTGACCGAGGTTGACCATACCGGCCGTCGGATTTGCTGGCGAGCGCAGGCCGATTAAGCTTGGCGTGGCCGACCGGCCATCGAACAGCGGCAGACCACAGGCGGCGCCCAATTCGCGTTCATGCCTTCTGTTCGCAATTTCGCTTGGGTGCCGTTGCGGGCGATAACGCTGCGTTTCTCTGGTGACAAATTCGTCCGCCCACGCCTCCACTCCTTGAGCCATCGCCGCGGGGATCGTCTGAGTCTGGCTCAGGGAGCAGTGCACAATGGCGGCAGCATGCGGCTTGGGATTGCGGGCGCGTCCGCAACCAGGGCCCGAATTCCTGGGCATGGCTCGCCAGTCCGGGGTATTATCGAACAAATCCCACGGCTTGGCTCGTTTGATGCCTTGCAGGCGGTGCAATATCCATACTACGCTGCCTGCGTAGTCTTCAAACAATGGAGATCGACGTGTTCAGACTCGCAATGCTTTCGCTGGTGCCGGCCCTGATGTTGGTAGGGGGCGTGGAGGCTCAGGCTCAAGTCAACGTCACCGGTGGATATGTTTGCCAGGGAAATTGCGTCGCACCGGGTCGGTGCGCACGCGCCTATGCCGACACGTTGTGGATGGGAAGGAACCACATTTCCTTCTACAACGAAGCCGGATCATATTCAGACGGTGGATACGCGACGCCAACCAAAGTCACAGCAGCTACCTGGGGCTTGTTGGGTCAGGTCTATCCCGGTCGGATCGTCTGGTACCGTGTGGGAAGTCCACGCGTGTATGCGCAATGGATCAGGAGCCCGGCTTGCTGGTACTGATCTCAGTGAAGTGATCGATCGCGATTTTCCGCGACACCCGTGAGCGGAATGCCTTCCAGGGCATTCCGCCCGCGGGGATGGGGTGCGGATATTTGCAATGTTGGAGAAGATCAAAGCCGCGTGGACTCGCCTGACCATCGGGCGTGCGACCCGCGAGCCTGATGAGCCGGACACCCCGCCCATCGAATACAAAGGATACCGGATCCGGCCGACCCCGTACGCAACGAACGGTCAATATCAGACTGCTGGGGTCATCGAGCGTGACGCCCCGGACGGTGTGAAAGAGCACCGCTTCATTCGAGCGGATACGCATCACAACCGAGACGACGCGATCGAGTTCACGATCTCGAAGGCTAAGCAGCTGATCGACATGCAGGGCGATCGCATCTTTGTTTGATCCTGCGGCGGATTCCACTCACAAGCAAAGCCGTTCCCCGCGCTCGCGTCAGCGATGTTCCGGCGCGATGTCCCGGATTCGCTTCGAATGGGTCGCGATGTCGTCGAGGCTGTAGGAGAGATGGACGCGCTTGCTCGACGGCGGTCGCTTCGCCACCGACAGCCCCGGGCGCCATTCCGTCGCCGGTCGGACGGGCCGTGGGACGAAGCCGCCGCCGCAATTCGGGCACACGTTGTGCAGCTTGTTGTCGACGCAATCGACGCAAAACGTGCACTCGTAGGAACAGATGCGAGCTTCGAGCGAGGCCGGCGGCAGGTCGCGGTCGCAGTACTCGCAGTTCGGCCGCAGTTGCAGAGCCATTACGGTCCTCAGCTTTCCTGTCGCACGACACATCAATCGCGGCGTCCAGGGATTCGCTGCGACGACAACAAACAATAGCGGCGAGTTCGCAGACTTCGGCGCGCTATCGCCGCAATGGCGGAGCGTAGTTCGCCGGCGGCGGATACGGCGAATACCACGGATTCGGGATGCAGGACGCACGGTTGCCGGACGCCGTCGCGAGGCATTGCCGAAAGCTCGTGAACCCGCAACTCAGCGTCGAGGACGAGATGCCGCCGTACTGCACACACCAGGGATAGATCACCATGGCGGTGCTCGGCCGCAGGCCTGCCGCAAGTGACAGCGCGATTACCCCGATAAGTCCAAGCAAATGGAATGGTGCCATGATCGTGCCTCCTGGTAACGATCGGACCTAATCGTGAACGCTACGCGCCGCCGGTCGCATTGGCAACGGGGCGGCAGGTCGGTCGCTCCGCTAGCGCAACGAGCCCGACGGTCCGGCCGCGCTTGACAACAAACAAAACCTGACAAAAGCTCGGCGCCGCCGATTCGAGGTGATCAGTTGGCCCTGCGCCGGTCGTTACGAGCTTCTCATCCGCGCGGTGAGAGTGGGCTTGTGAGTGATCCGGGTCTGCAACCGGCGCAGGGTCTCGTCTCACAGGGTTCGACGCTCGCCGCAACGGCAAGCCAGCCAGGCGCCCGTATTCTCAGCTCTGCGCGATAGAAGAGGGACTGGTTCCGGCCGCCGTGATGAATGGTGGTGCGCGATCAGCCAGGTGTCACCGCGTTTCATCAAAATCATGGTGAAGCGCGCCGGGGACCTTCTCCTGCGGACCTCGCGTGCGGTCGTGAACTCATAGGATCCCGTGATGTAGACGACATGATCGTCGAGCGCGACGATATCCCGCTCGCCGATCGTGACGTGGTCGCCACTGCCCGCGAGGCGGGCAAAGTAGGCGCGCACCGCCGTCCTCCCGTGCATGAGATTCTTGCCCAGTGTTCCGACGAAGGTCGCATCCGGGGCGTAGAGATTGACCAGCGCGTCGACTTCATTGGAATTGAACGCCGTCACCCAGCGCTCGAACAAGTTGGACGCTTCCCCGGACGGTTCAGCCGACGCAACGATTGGCGTCAGTGCCATGACCACCAGAACCAGTAGCGAAGAGATCCTTGCCATCGTATCCACCGAATTTGCAGCCGCGGCGCGCGCAAGCTTACCACTCCGCGGCGGGTTGCATCGCGCTACGCGGTCAACAAGCCGAAGCTGAAGGCGTGCGCAGGGGTAGGCGCATCTGTACGGTAGCGGACAATACCGGGCACAGGAAATCGGGCTCTGCATCACATCTTCGCCGCATCCGGCGCTTCCGCGAAATCGCAGGTCGCAACCCGTATTCGTCGACGCATCGTCGGACTTGAGACCCGGTGCGGGCAGCGTGCAGTTCATGTTAGGTTCATCGCGCAGCGTTATCCTCAATCTCACGGTGGGGTAGAGGAGAAACAAATGAAACGCCTCGTTCTGGGAGCTCTATCCGCGCTCGCCCTTGGCCTGCTTGCCATGTCGGGCGCGTCGGCGACGCCGGCGAACGGTGTGGTCATCGACCAGGCTGCGTCCGCCAGTCACCTCGCCCAACCGGTTTGGTGGCGATACCGTCATCGCTGGCACCGTTACCATTATCGTTATTGGCGGCGGTGGTAGCTGCGTTCGCTGCGAACGCGTCGACGTCATCACGCGCCGGTCAGCAAGTACCATTCGAGTTGACGCGTGTACCGATCATTGTTGACCAATCTCTGCGTTCTTGCGGCTGCCGTGCTGTGGCACGGCGCCGCCTGCGCCCAATCTCCGCCCGGGCAGACGTTCAAGGCCAGCGTGACGACACGCCTCGTCACGCCGCCGGAGCCTTATGACTGGCGCGGCGCGCGCACCCATGCGCTGGTGACGACGGTGTGGTACCCGGCCGGCGCCGACGCCGACGAGAAGCCGCAGCGTATCGGCGCTCCCAACCGAGCGCCGATCTTCGATGGCGGAATGGCCGCCGAAGCCGCGTCCTTGGCAGCCGCGCCGCCGGCCCGTTTTCCGCTGCTGGTCATGTCGCATGGCACCGGCGGCAGCGCGCAGTCGCTGGCGTGGCTCGGAATTGCACTCGCCGCGCGCGGCTATGTGGTGGCGGCCGTGAACCATCCGGGCAACAACGCGCTCGAGGACTACACGGTCCAGGGATTTGCGCTGTGGTGGCGACGGGCGCAGGACCTCAGCGTCGTGATCGACGCGCTCGTCGCCGACGCCGAGTTTGGTCCGCGCGTCGACGCCGGGCGGATCGGCGCGCTTGGGTTTTCGCTCGGCGGCTACACGGTCATGGAAATTGCCGGCGCGATCACGTCGCGGACGTCGCTTCAACAAATCTGCGAAGGGACGCCGGCCACGACCCTGTGCAAAGGCCCGCCGGAGTTTCCCGATCTCGACGCCAAGGCGGCCGAGCTCGCGCAGTCCGACCCAGCCTTCTTGGCGGCTCTGGCCGACGCGAGCAGGTCCTACCGCGACCCGCGCGTGCGCGCGGTCTTCGCGATCGCGCCTGCGCTCGGGCCCGCCCTCACGCCGGAGAGCCTCATGGAGATCGCGATCCCGGTTGCGGTCGTCGCCGGCAGAGGCGATGCGATCGTCCCGGTCGACCTCAATGCCAGGTACGTCGCCGCCAACATTCCGCACGCGGAGCTGACGCTGTTTCGCGGCGGCGTCGGCCACTACACGTTTCTCGACCTGTGCACGCCGGCGGGCCGCGACGCGCTCGCGCAGCTCTGTGTCGATGCACCCGATGTCGACCGCGCCGCGGTGCATGACGCTGTCGTTGCGCTCGCAACCGGGTTTTTCGCCACCAATCTGAAATAACCAAACGGGTCTCTCGGCGTTACGCCGCGCTCGCCGCGCTCCGCCCGCGGAGCAGATCCGCGGCCTTCTCGCCGATCATGATCGCCGGAATGTTGGTGTTTCCGCTTGGCTCGTCCGGCATCACCGAAGCGTCGGCGACGCGCAGGCCTGCGATCCCGCGCACCCGCAGCTCGCCATCCACAACCGCATCTGCGCCGATCCCCATGACGCAGGTCCCGACCGGGTGATGCATCGGGGTGACGGCGGAACGCAGGAACGCCTCGATCTCGGCGTCGCTCTTCGCCGACGGGTCGGGCTTGTGGCTGCCGCTCACCAAGCTCTTCATCGGTTCGTGGGCGAACACCGCGCGCGAGGCTTTGAAGGCGGCGATCATCGTGTCCATGTCGACGCGCTCGGTCAGCATGTTGAACAGGATGCGGGGCGAATCCTCGGGGTTCGCCGAGCGTAGTTTGACCCAGCCGCGGCTCTGGGGATGCAGAACCGCGGGGCTTACGGTGTAGCGATGAATCGGCGGCGCGGTTACGCCCGGAAACCAGAGCTCGGCGTCGAAGCCGAGGGCCGCGCAGATGATCTGCGCATCCGGTCGGTCGAGCCGCGGGTCGGTGCGCAGAAAGATATTGGCGTAGGCGCCGTTGCTGGTGAACGGGCCGCTGCCCGTGAGGTACCAGCGCAGCACGTTGAAGGTCGCGCGATCGAGGCGAAAGTGTTTGATGAAGGTGTCGGCTTGCGCTGCCTTGAACGCCGTATAGGCGACTGGATGTTCCGACAGGTTCTGACCGACCCCCGGCAGGTCGTGGACGACATCGATTCCCATCTCGCGCAGGTGGTCGGCCGGCCCGATCCCCGACAGCATCAGAACCTGCGGCGAACCGTAGGCCCCGCTCGCAACAATCACCTCGCGCGCGGCATTGGCACGGCATAGCGTGCCGGCACGGCGATACTCGACCCCGACCGCTTGCGCGCGCTCGATCACGATGCGCGAGGTTCGGGCCGCGGTCAGGATGGTGAGGTTCGGGCGGCCATGCGCCTGCACCAGATAGGTGCGGGCGGTGCTCTGACGGTTGCCGTTCGCAATCGTCACCTCGATGCGCGAGATGCCCTCCTGGCGCTCCGCATAGGGGTCTTCCACTTCGCCATGGCCGGCGGCGATCGCCGCCGTCTTCATTCGCTCGTAGAGCACGTCGGGCAGGTTGACCGGCGTCACATGCACCGGCCCGCTATCGCCATGGAACGCGTTGGCGCCGCGCCAGCTGGTTTCGATCCGCTTGAAGTAGGGCAGCAGGTCGGCATAGCTCCAGCCTGTGAGCCCGCGCTGTCGCCACAGGTCATAGTCCCGGGCATTGCCGCGCACATAGATCATGCCGTTGATGCTCGATGATCCGCCCAGCGTTTTGCCACGCGGAATGACAAGGCTGCGGCCGTCGAGCCCGGGTTCGGGCTCGCTGCGGAAATTCCAGCTGTAGGTCGGCCAGTGCCGTACTTTGCCGTGGGCGATCGGCATACGCAGAAACGGGTGACGATCGGGCCCGCCGGCCTCCAGCAGGAGCACCGACGTGCTGGGATCTTCGGTGAGGCGTGCGGCAAGTGCGGCGCCGGCCGAGCCTGCGCCGATGATGATGTAGTCGAAAGTGGTTTTCATGCGATCCGACCTGCTTGATCGCGATCTAAACACGACGCCCGGCAGGTGGTCGAGGCGTGGTTGCGCGTTGCGAAAATGCGCTAACATCGCCGGAAACGGGGACCGGGGACGGACCAAGATGGCAAATTCAATCAGGACCGCACGCTGGTTCGTGGTCATTGTCGGCGCCGTTGTTGGCATGCACGCCGCACCCGCATGCGCGCAGTCGAGCTATCCTGACCGGCCCGTACGCATCATCGTTCCCTATGGGCCGGGCGGGGTCGCCGACGTGACCACGCGGATCGTCGGGCAGCGCCTGAGCGAGCGGCTCGGCCAGCAGTTCGTCGTGGAGAATCGGCCCGGCGCCGGCGGGATCGCGGCGGCGCAGGCAGGGCTTGCGGCGGCGCCCGACGGTTACACGCTCACCATGACGGGCAACAACAACGCCATCAGCATGTCGCTGTTCAAGGCGTTGCCCTATGATCCGCTGCGTGATTTCGCGCCGATCTCGACCATGGCGTTCTTCGATATGCTGATCGCGACCAAGGCGGGCTCGCCGCTCAAGACCGTCGCGGACGTCATCGCCGCCGTGCGCGCCAATCCGGAGCGTTTCAATTTCGGCACCGTTGCACCCGGCAGCACGCAAAACCTCGCGGTCGAGCTGTTCAAGATCGCGACTGGCATCAAGGCCTCGGTCGTCATCTATCGCACCACGCCGGAGTTGATGTCCGGCGTGCTGCGCGGCGATGTCGACGTGACCTTCGACTATTACGCGGCCCTGCAAGGCGCGATCATCGATCGCCAGATCACCGTCATCGCATCGGCCGGAGCGGAGCGCACGCCCTGGCTGCCCGATATTCCAACCGTGAAGGAAAGTGGGCTCGCTGATTATGAGGTGACGAGCTGGAACGGAATTTCCGGACCAGCCGGGCTCCCGAATGCGGTCGTGGCCGTGCTCAACCGCGAAATCAACGACGCCTTGCAGCAACCCGACGTACAGGCGAAGACCCGGCAGTTCGGCATCGTCGGGCGCGGCTCCACCCCACAGGAGATGCAAGCACGCCTGAAAGCCGACATCGACAAATGGGCGGCCGTGATTGAAAAGGCCGGCGTGGCCAGGCAGTGAAAATGCGGCAGAGAGAGGCCGCGCGATTGTCCTCCTCGGACTTGCACCCATAGGCGCTAACGTTGAAATATCGCGATCAGATCTCCGGTGTCATGGCCCGCGAGGGGTCCCCGTCGCGTAAGCGCGACGGGGTGCCCCGAAAGCGGGCCACCCAGTAGCCAGAAGATTCTCAATTTTGCATCGAGAGGCCCCATGTCCTGGTTTGTGATTACTGGGTCGCCCGCTTTCCGCGGGCGATGACACATGTGGATTTGCTGCATCGCTCCTGCACCGTAGCGCCTACGGCACTCTATCGGAGCGCGAGTAGAGAAAAGTCTATGACACCAACTATCGACATCCATCCCCACGTCATTTCGACCGATCTCGCACGCCATCCGCTGGCGCCACTCGGCGGCGTGCAGTCGACCTGGTCGCGCGACCGGCCGGTGTTGTTCCGGCAGCTGGTCGTCGCGATGGATCGTGCCGGCGTCGACAAGGCGGCGATCGTACAGGCCTCGACCGCCTATGGCCATGACAACACCTATGTGGCGGAGGCAATCGCGGCGTTTCCAACGCGGTTCACCGGGGTGTTTTCGGTCGACGTGTCGGCGGCCGATGCGGTCGCCAAGATGCGGCATTGGCTCGACCGCGGGTTTGGCGGCATGCGCCTCTTCACCACCGGCAGCACCATGCCGGGGCAGGCGACCTGGTTTGCTGATCCGCGCACCTATCCGGCGTGGGGATTTGCCGGCGACGCCGAGATTCCGGTCTGCATGCAGATGACCCCGACCGGGTTCGAGGCACTGCGCGCGCTGATGCGTCAATTTCCCAAGGTTCGTATCATCCTCGATCACTGCGCGCGCCCGCACCTCATCGACGGCCCGCCCTACAGCGCCGACGCCGGCTTGTTCGGCTTCGCCGACGATCCCAACGTGTTTCTCAAGGTGACGCCGCTCAACTTCGCGCCGCCGGACTGGGGCAAGGCTACGCCTGAGAGCTTTCTCGGCAAGCTCGTGGCGACGTTCGGCGCCGCGCGCATCGCCTTTGGCTCGAACTTTCCCGCGACCGAAGGCACGCTTGCGGCGATTCTGGCCAAGGCGCGGGCTGCGTTCACGTTCGCGAGCCAGAGCGACCAAGCCATGATCTTTGGTGGCACAGCGCAGAGGCTTTACCCGACGCTGGCCGGCGGGTAGAGGCTCTGCGCATGAAGCCGGTGCCGTTCGACTACGTCCGTCCGTCCTCACTCGACGAGGCCTGCGCGGCGCTGGCAAAAGACGACAGCCTGATCATCGCCGGCGGCCAGACCCTGATCCCGATGCTCGCCATGCGGCTCGCGCGCCCGGCGCTGATCGTCGACATCGCGCGCATTCCCGGCCTCGCCGGCATCCGCGAAGAGAACGGCGCTGTTGTCATCGGCGCGACCATGCGCCAAGTCGAGGCCGAGCGCAGCGCGCTGATTGCGCGCTGCGTGCCGCTGCTCGCCCTGGCGCTGCCGTTCGTCGGCCATGCGCCGACGCGCAATCGCGGCACCGTGGGCGGCTCGGTCGCCAACGCCGATCCGGCCGCAGAAATTCCGCTGGTGCTGGTGACGCTCGCGGGCGCGGTCGTGGTGCGCGATTCCGCGCGCACGCAGATGATCGCGGCGCACGATTTTTTCCTCGGGCCCATGATGACGGCGCTGCCGAGCGCTGCGGTCGTCACCGGACTGCGGTTTCCGGTCTGGACCGGCGACCGCATCGGTGTCGGCTTCCATGAGATCTCGACGCGTGCCAGCGATTTTGCCTTCGCGGCGGCCGCCGCCCAGGTGTCGCTCGACCGATCCGGCCGCTGCACCGCATGCGCTATTGGCATCGGCGGCGCGACGCCGGTGCCGCGCCGGCTCGATGCGGCGGCGGCAGGGCTGATCGGCTCCTCGCTCACTGATCGAGAAATTCGCGCAGCGGTAACCGATGCGACCAGCGAACTCGAGATCATGATCGACACCCACGCGTCGCCCGGCTACCGCCGTCGGAGCGCGAAGACGCTCGCGGTGTGCGCGCTCGCCGATGCCCGCGATGCTGCCGCGCGGAGCGGCGCATGAAGGTCGATCTCCAGGTCAATGGCGCGCCCGCCGGCGTCGACGTCGAGCCTCGCACGACCCTGCTCGATTGCCTGCGCGATCACCTCGGCCTCGTCGGCACGCACGCCGGCTGCGAGCACGGCATCTGCGGTGCCTGCACGGTGCTGCTCGACGGCGAGCCGGTGCGATCTTGTTTGATGCTCGCCGTGCAGGCCGACGGCTACGCGATCACCACCATCGAGGCGGTTGCGCCGGCGCCGGGGGAGCTCAGCGTTGTGCAGGATGCGTTCTGCGAGACCCACGGGCTGCAATGCGGGTTCTGCACGCCCGGAATGATTCTCACTGCGGAAGCTTTGCTGCGCCGTATTCCCAATCCGACCCGCGCTGACATCGTCAACGCGATCTCGGCCAATCTCTGCCGTTGCACCGGCTACGGTCAGATCATCGAAGCGATCGCGCTCGCCGCCAAGCGCCTCGCCGGTTCGAACGTGCCGCGCACCGTGCCGCCGGGAGTTGGTCCGTGAGCGCGCCGCGAAACTTCAAGTTTGTGGAGACGCCGCGGCGCGTGCGCGAGGATCGGCGCTTCGTCGTCGGGCGCGGGCGTTATGTGGCCGACGTCAAGCTTCCCGGCCTGCTGCATGTTGCCTTGGTCGCCTCGCCGCACGCGGCCGCGCGAATCGTTTCGATCGATGCGTCGGCGGCGCTCGCCATGCCGGGCGTTCACGCGGTGCTGACCGGTGCGGAGCTTGCTGCGGCCGTCGATCCGCTGATGAATGGGCTCGATACCCCGCGGGTGCGGCGTTTTCCGCTGGCGGTCGGCCAGGTTCGCTACAACGGCGAATGGGTCGCGGCGGTGGTCGCGGAGACGCGCGCGCTCGCCGAAGACGCGGCCGAACGGGTGACGATCGACTATGAGCCGTTGGCGTTCGTGCTCGACGCTGAACAAGCGCTGCGGCCGGACAGCCCCCCGGTCCATCCCGAGCACGGGTCGAACGTTCTGCTCGACCGCACCTTCGTGTGGGGCGAGGTCGACAAACACTTCGGCGCGAGCGCGCGGCAGCTTTCATTTCGCGTGACCTGGGGCCGCAGCTCCACGGTTCCGGTCGAAACGTTCGGAGTGGTTGCGGCCTGGGATCCTTGGAACGAGATCCTCGACGTCTGGGCCTCGATCCAGATGCCGAAATATGCCGATCAGATCGCGCGCGCACTGCGACTGCCGGCGAACGGCGTGCGCGTGCATTACGACATCGACGTCGGCGGCAGCTACGGGGTCAAGCGCGGCATCAAGCACACGGTGCTGGCGGGTCACCTGGCGCGTCGGCTCAACCGGCCGATCCGGCTGATCGAGGACCGGCTGGAAAATATGCGCGCTGGCGACGCCCACGGTCCCGACCGCGTGTTCGACGTGTCGGTCGCCTTCGATACGGACGGCATCATCAACTCCATGAAGATGCGCGCCCTCGACAATGCCGGGGCCTATGCGGGCCGCGCGCCGTTCCAACTCGGCAAGCCGATCGGGGCTATCGTCGGCCCTTACCGGATCAAGAGCGTCGCCTATCGCGCCGTCTCGGTCACCACCAACAAGGCCGCCCAGGAAGCGGTGCGCGGCTTTGGCCAGTCGCCTACCAATTACGCGATCGAAACTGCAATCGAGCGTGTCGCACGCGCGCTCGATCTCGACCGTATCGAGGTGCGCCGGCGCAACTTCATCCGGAAGGATGAGTTTCCCTATCTGATCCCGAGTGGCACCCGCTACGACTCGGGCGATTACCACACCGTCGTGGACAAGGTGCTGGCGCATGTCGACTGGCCGCAGCTGCAGCGCGAACGCGAGCGGTTGCGTCAGCGCGGATTGCTGGCCGGGATCGGCATCGCGGCGTGCCTCGAGCCGAGCGGCGGCAATTCATCGTTCGAGCCGCTGCTCAATCCGAAGAACACCACCACGACCTGGATGGAATCCTGCCGCATCAATATCGATGCGCTCGGTCATGTGACGGCGACGATCCACACCACGTCGTCGGGGCAGGGGCACGAGACGCTAGCTGCGACCGTGATCGGTGAAGTATTGCAGATCGATCCGGACCGCATCCGCATCGTGCGGCCGGACTCGCTCGCGAGCCTGCCCGGCAACTCGCCGGTCGGCAGCCGCATGGCGGTCATGCTCGGCGGTGCTGCCTTCCACGCTGCTGGGAAGCTCAGGCAAAAGCTCATTCGCATCGCGGCGCATCAGTTCGGCTGTGCCGACGCGGCAGTCGATTATGCAGGTGACAGCGTCTGCGAGCGCGGCGGCATGCGGCGGCTCGACTGGACTGACCTCGTCACCATTGCGCATCGCAACTTTCATCTTTTGCCGGACGGTCTCGAACCGGGCCTTGAATCGACGCACGTCATGCAGGTGCCGACCGGCGAGGCGCTCCCCACTGTCGACGGCCGTGTGCAGATGTACCCGTGCCATTCGTTCGAGTTCCATTTGGTGTTGGTCGCGATCGATCCCGAACTCGGCAAACCGGAACTGCGCCGCTACGTCATCGGGCACGATTGCGGCACCGTCATCAATCCGGCGATCGTCAAAGGCATGACGCTCGGCGGCATCGCCCATGGCATCGGGGCGGCGCTGTTCGAGGAATTCGTCTATGACGACCAGGGCCAGATGGTCAGTCAAAGCTTCATGGATTACGTGCTGCCCTCCGCCCACGAGGTGCCGGAGGTCGAGATCGTGCACCACTGCACGCCGTCGCCGTTCACCGTGCTCGGCCAGAAGGGGTCGGGCGAGTCAGGTTATCTGGGCGCGCCGGCGGCGGTCGCGAGCGCGATCAACGACGCGGTCGCGCCGCTCGGCATCGCGTTTACCAAACTGCCAATCCGCATTTCCGAATTGAGCGACGCGGTTGCGGCCGCGCGCGCAGCGGGGGAGGATGGGCATGAGAAACGAGCGGATCGCAGATGACCTTCGTGTACGAATCTCCCGTTGAGCACAGCGTTGCCACGCTGCCACCTCTCCCCGCTCGCGGGGAGAGGTCGGATAGCGAAGCGATCCGGGTGAGGGGGCGTCACCGCGAGTCTGAGCGCTTGGAGAATCCCCCTCACCCGATTTCTCACTGCGCTCGAAATCGACCTCTCCCCGCAAGCGGGGAGAGGTGGGACGCCCTCCCATGATCATCGATTGTCATTCACATCTGGTCCCGGCGAGCCTGCTCGACGCGGTGCGTAAGGAGGCGGGCATGTTTCCCTCGCTGCGGCTGATCGAGGACGGCGGCAGCGTCGGCTTCGCGTTTGCGGGCGGCAAGCCGACCCGTCCCGTCGCAAAGCCCCTGGTCGACATCGCTGGCCGGCTCGCCTGGATGGATACCCAGGGTATCGACCGCCAGGTGGTGGGGGGCTGGCTCGACATGTTCGGCTACGAGCTTCCCGCCACCGAGGGCGAGCGCTGGTCGCGACTTGCGAACGAGCACCTCAAGGGCCTCGCTGACCGTGAACCGCGCCTAATCCCGCTCGCCACCGTGCCAATGCAGGACGGCGCGCGCGCCGCGCACGAACTGCGTGCCGCGCACGCGGCTGGATTCCGTGGCGCCATGATCGGAACGCAGCCCAAGGGGGTCGGCGGCGTCCTCGATGATCCGGCACTCGACCCATTCTGGCGCGCAGCTGATGAGATCGGGGCCGTGCTCTTCATCCATCCCGTGTTCGAAAGCGGGGACGCCCGTGTGCACGACTATGGCATGGCGAATGCGGTCGGGCGCATCACCGACACGCTCATCGCAGTCAGCCGGATCATCTATTCGGGTCACATCCTGCGCTATCGCAACGCGAAGATCATCGTTGGCATCGGCGGTGCCGCCCTGCCATACGTGATCGGACGGCTGCGCCGCAATTTCGAGGTCGACCGCGACAAGCTCAAGGATCCGGATGCGAGTTCTCGCGGCGCTCTATTTCGATACCCTCGTGCACGACCCGCGCGCGCTGCGGCTTCTGGCCGAGGTCGTGGGTGCTGACCGCATCATGCTCGGGTCCGACGCGCCGTTTCCGATCGGGGACCTGGCGCCAATGCGAGTTGTCGGCGCCGCGGGGTTTTCGGACGCCGAGAAGCAGTCGATCAACGGCGGATTGGCGGAGAGGTTGTTCATCAGATGACCAGGAGCGAGGCCGGAAACGTCAAGCGCGCGCGGCCGATTGCGAGCTACCGCGATCTGCACGAGCACCTCGACGCACTGCGCGAGCACGACCTTCTGCTCACCATCGATCGTCCAATCGACAAGGACGCCGAGCTGCACCCGCTGGTGCGCTGGCAGTTCGTCGGCGGGCTCGATGAGGCCGAGCGCAAGGCCTTTCTGTTCACCAACGTGATCGACGGGCTCGGCCGCAGCTACGACATGCCCGTGGTGGTGGGCGCAATCGCCGCCAACCGCGCGATCTACAGCATCGGCATGGACGCGTCGGTCGAGAACATCCAGGCGAAGTGGGACCACGCCATCGCCAACCCGGTGCCGCCGCGCCTGGTGACGGAGGCGCCCTGTCACGAGGTGGTGTACGAAGGCGAGGCACTGCAGGGCGAAGGCAACGGGCTCGACCGCCTGCCGATCCCGATCTCGACGCCCGGCTTCGACAGTGCCCCGACCCTGACCGCGACCAACGTCATCACCCGCGATCCGGTCACCGGCACGCAGAACATGGGCACCTACCGGGCCGCCCTGAAGGCGCCCGACCGCCTGGTGGTGCGCATGGCGACACGGGTCGGCGGCGCCGGCGGTTATCAGCACTACCTCGCGCACCAGCAGCGCGGCGACAAGGAGATGCCATGTGCGATCGTGCTCGGCTGCCCGCCGTGCGTCGCGTTCATGGGTCCGCAGAAGCTGCCGATCGGCGTCGACGAACTCACCGTCGCCGGCGGCCTGGCCGGCGCGCCGATCAACGTGGTGCGTGCGCGCACCGTCGATCTCCTGGTGCCGGCCGAATCCGAGATCGTCATCGAAGGGCTGATCGACACCGAATTCGTCGAGCCGGAGGCGCCGTTCGGGGAATCCCACGGCCACGTCGCGCTCGAAGAGTACAACATGCCGATGCGGGTCACGGCGATCACCCACCGGCGCAACCCGATCTTGCCGTCCTACATCAGCCAGGTGGCGCCGAGCGAGTTCGAGCGTGATCAAGCGCGTTGCCTACGAGCCGCTGTTTCTCGCGCACTTGCGCGATACGCTCGGCATCCGCGGCGTCAAGCGCGTCTCCCTGCACGAGCCGCTCACCGGCCTCCTGCGCCTCACCGTGGTCGTGGTGGAGAAGGGGATGCCGCGCACCGAAGTGTGGCGTGCGCTGAACGGCACCGCGTTCTTCAAGGGCGACTGCGGCAAGATCTGCATTGCGGTCAACGACGATATCCACCCGGACAACGCCGACGCGTTGTTTTGGGCGATCGCCTATCGCAGTAATCCGGTCGAGGACATTGTGCTCCTTCCGCATCGCGGTCAGGGCCATGGACCCAGGCGCGAACACGGCGGCGAGGAGGACTCGACGTTGTTGATCGATGCCACGATGAAAGGCGACATGCCGCCGCTCGCGCTGCCGAAGCAGGCCTACATGGAGCGCGCGCGCCAGATCTGGGAGGAACTGGGGCTGAAGTCGCTGCGCCCGCAGCCGCCCTGGTACGGCTATTCGTTCGGCGACTGGCTGCCGGCCTGGGACGCAGCGGCCGAGCGCGCGGTCGCGGGCCGCTACCTGGAGAACGGGCGGATCAGCGCAGGACAGAAACGCAGGGGTCTGAAACCGGAAACGAAGTTTCGGCCTGAGCAGCCGAAGTGAAGTTGACGCTGCGTGATACGAACCCTCCAGTGGCTGCCACCACCTCTCCGCGTGTCATGCCCCGCGAATGCGGGGCATCCAGTAGTCACAGGTTTCCTTGTTTCGCATTGATGAGTGCTCGAAGGCTCGCTCAGTGAGTACTGGGTCGCCTGCTGGCGCGGGCGATGACACCGGAGAAGTGGTCCCAATACGTCTTAAATTGGGGAAACGATGAACCAACCAAGTCCCACAACACGCGCGATCGCCATCACCGCATTGATCAGTGTGCTCGTCGCATCGCCTGCCGCGGCGCTTGAAAAAATCTCCATCGTGGTCTTCGGCCCGCCCTCGCTCGGTGCATTTCTTCAGCCGGTGATCAAGCAATTCAAACTCGATGAGGCCAACGGCCTCGCCATCGATTTTGCGGAGCGCACGCCCGATGCCTATACGGCCCAGTTCAATTCCGGCGAATTCCAGGTTGGCGGCAGCGCCGCCGTGCTGACCGTCGGGCTTGCTGATGTGCGCGGCGTCAAGGTCGCCTACCTGTTCAACCTGTTCGACTACTGGGGCGCCGTGGTGACGTCGCGGCCGGAGGTGAAGACCCTCAAGGACCTCGAAGGCAGGGATCTCGCCGCCGCCCGTGGCACCACCAATTACATCATGTTCGACTGGTTCGCGCGCCAGCAGGGCGTCGATCTCGGTAAGGTCGCGGTCGTCAACACGGCGACGCCCGGCCTCGTCGGCTATGCGCTCGCCGACCGCGCCGCCGCCGTGCAGCTGTGGGAGCCGGCCTATACGACACTGATGTCGAAGAAGCCTGGACTCCGCACCCTCGATCTCGAGATCGGCAAGCACTGGCAGGCATTCGCCGGCAGCCGCAGCATTCCGTACCTGGGCGTGGCGGCGCATGTCGCCTGGATCGAGCAGCACCGCGAATCGGTGCCGAAACTGTTCGCGACCTACAAGGCCGCGGCCGCCTGGCTCACGGCTCATCCCGACGATGCGGCGAAGCTCATCGCTCCCAAGGGATCGGCGGATGACCAGCAGGCGGTGGCCGACCTGATCAAGGCCAACGATCGGCTTGGGTTGAAGATTCGCTGGGCCGCGGAGGCGCGCGAAGACATTGCGCGCGTCTATGCGGCCGGCCGGTCGACGGGCTTCCTGCGCTCCGATCCGGCCGCAAGCAGCGTGTATCAGGGAAATTAGGTCAGCTTGTTCAGACGATCTCTCTAAGGGCGTGAACTCATTAATCACGGTTCGCCGAAGTAGGTCCGCCGACCTCGGCATCGCCCACATCGCGCAGCCGTCCCGCGTTCGAATTTCCGCTATCGGGGCAAACCGGAAAACATTTGCTCGTACTGAGCGTTACCGGGTTTGACCCGAATGTATGGTCCGGCCGTGCGTAGCAAGAAGATTTCGACGAGTTAGGCGGTAAGCGGTCTTGCATCAATGTATCCGGCCTTTGATTGGAGCGCGGTGCTCCGGGCCATCATGGATATCAGCGCGCGTGCGATCTCATTAGCGGACAGGCCTCAACTGGGCCATTTGGGTCACCAGTGTTCGCATGCGCCGGGAAGACCGAACCTCCATCTCATTTCATCCTCTCGCAGACCTCGGCGGGTAAGTGTAACTCGGACTAGTCGAATGATCACGCGGCTTGAAGCTTGCTCGCCTCGAAGGCTCGACCACGAGCAAGAACGCTCCACGCGATGCGCGCGAGCTTGTTGGCAAGCGCGATTGCCAGCACGTTGTGATGCAGCCGCTTCTTGGCGGCCTCGATCCAAGGCTTGAGCCCGTGGCCTTCCCATCTGTTCGGCTTCACCTTCACAAGCGCGACCCAGGCGGCTTGCACGAACAGGACGCGCAGGTAGCGATTGCCGCGCTTCGATATCTTGCCCAGGATGGTGCGGTCGCCCGTCGAGATTTGCCTCGGGACGAGCCCCAGCCAGGCGGCGAAGTCGCGGCCCTTGGAGAACGCTATCGCCAGTCCCGATTGCGGCCACCATGGCGCTGGAGATGATCGGTCCGATGCCAGGGATGCTCATCAGCCGCTCGCACCCGGCGTCCCGTTTGGCAAGCTCCTCGATCTTCTCCGGATAAGCCCTCGATGCGCTCATCGAGCTGGCGCCAGTCAGAAGCTAGCCCCTCGATAACCCGCACCATGCGGGGTGAGAGCACATCGGGCGGTGTGGCCAGGATGCGCGGCAACTCAGCACGTAAGAAGCGCTGTCCCTGCCGCACCGCAATGCCGCGCTCCAGCAGGAAGGCACGGATTTGATTGATGATGCCGGTGCGCTGGCTGACCAGCCGCTCACGGACGCGGTGCAGCGCCTGCAAGTCAAGCTGATCGGCGGTCTTCGTGGCAACGAACTTCATCGTTGGGCGCTGCACCGCCTCGGCGATCGCCTCCGCATCGCGGAAGTCGTTCTTCTGCCCTTTCGAATACGGGCGAACATACTTCGCCGGCATCAGCCGCGCATCGTGGCCCAGTGCGTTGAGCTTGCGACTGAGATGATGTGCACCGACGCACGCCTCCATGCCGATCAGGCACGGCGGCATGTTGGCAAATCGTGCCTCCACCTGGCCACGCGACCACTTCTGCCGCAGCACGATGGCGCCGCGCGCATCGTGGCCTACGATGTGGAACGAGTTCTTGCCGATATCGATGCCGACAACCGCGATTACGGGATTGAGTCTTCCGTGCCATGGCGTGCTCCTTGTCTTGGCGCCCCTGGCCAGCTTCGATCGCTGGCGGGGCAGGAGCACGGCCGGACCATCCCATTAGGAGAGCTTGGATGTGCAGTGCAACCGGTTAAACGGCCAGCATACACCCAGGTGAAATCGATTATCCTACGATCGTACCCAGTCTGGCAGTGACCGCTTGTGCTAGTTTCTGTCGTAGCCGCAACGGGTGCGAAAGCACGATTCCGGGAGGGCGACGATGACCGACGTGAAATGGATGATCAAAGGACGTGAATTTGCGCATTGCAATTGCGCATATGGGTGCCCTTGCCAATTCAACGCACTTCCAACTTACGGCAATTGCAAGGCCCTCGTCGGCATTGTGATCGATTCAGGCTACCACGGCGACACAAAGCTTGACGGGGTTAAGTTTGCAGGCGTGTTCTCGTTTCCAGGAGCGATCCACGAAGGCCACGGCGAGGCATTCCTGGTCATCGACGAGAGCGCAACACCAATCCAGCGCGAGGCCGTGCTTCGCATAGTAAGCGGTCAGGACACGAAGCCGGGCGCCACATTCTTCCAGGTGTTTTCGTCGATGCTGGAAAAAGTCCACGACCCAATCTTTGCCAAGGTCGATCTTGAGGTAAACGTCGATGATCGCAAAGCACGGTTAAATGTTGCCGGCATGATTGACGCTCGCGGAGAGACCATCCTTAATCCTGTGACCAAACAGCCGCATCGCGCGCGGGTCAATCTCCCCGAGGGCTTCGAATACACCACGGCCGAATATGGCCGCGGCTGGGGCAAGACGTTCGGCCCGATCAAACATGATCTCAACGACTCCCACGCCCATTTCTGCAACCTGCACCTGACCGGCTCCGGCGTGGTGCGCTGATCATAGTCCCTTAGCGATGACGAATGGGCGCTCGAAGCCGTATTGCTAGCTCGCCCGCTCTCCGACCGCGATAACCACCCATTCGTTGGCCGGGTCGTTGAGCGGGCGCCCCTGCTTGACGAGCTCCTTCATGATTTCATTCACCAGCCCGCCGGTGGCGCTGGCGGCAACTCCGTTGGCGGTCAGTTCTTCCGCAAGCGACTTGGCAAATTGCTCGCTCTTGTCGTTTCCAGTGACATATCTGGCCACCACGCCGCGCGCGGATCCGACCTGGATTCCCGCCGATGCATCATTTCGCTCGGCTGATACGCCGGCTGACTTCAACGCGAGCACCAGCTGATCGGCGAACCGGCCCGATTCCGATGTAACGGGCGAAGCCCCGACGGTCACGTGGTGTCGACCGAATGCTGACATTCGCTGGATCAGGGATTGCACTTGCACATCGGTCAAGGCGCGCCCGCCATTGGGCGGCGGTGATTGCGCCGTTGTGGCAGGCGCCCGTCCATTCGGCGGCGTCGGTTGTTCACTGGCGGTGACACGTGCCGCTTTGGTCTTTTCCAACTCGGCCTGCGCCTGCTGGGCACGCCCGTTTGCGTCGGCAACCGCGACCTTGGCCTTCCCGAGCTCGGCTTCGAGCGTCGTTATTTTCTCGCGGGATTGAGCCCCTACGGCCTCCAAGCGGTGCTCTTTCACGTTGGTCGTTTGGATCAGCACAAAGGCCGCGACCAGGCCGGCGATAACACTTGCAACGAGAACTGCTGTCGCGGCGTTGGCCCACATGGTCGCAGCTGACACTGACAATTCCTGGAACGGCCACATTCTTCTAACCGATGGGTTGCTCGTCGGCATGACGCAGATCTTGGTTTGGCGTCGATTCGGTCATCGTAGCGAGCGCAAAATCTAGTTCGGCGGTAAGAACCGTTCAAGCATGGCTAACCGGCGGCGACGGGCACACTTCTTTTGCAAAATGGCAGTGGCCTTTCGGCGGTGTCCGATTGCGTCAAACCGGCCCGTCGGGCAGCCGCAACTCATGCGGCGTACGCATACCGCGCACCCCCGATCCGTCAGACCGCGCCCCATGGATGCCTTATGGGTGCCCGCGCACAACAGGGCATCCATGGGCATCCATGGACATCCATGGCGCAAGACCTGATCCGGCGGTGCTGGCGGGACCGGGGTTTCGCCTCCCATAACGCCGTCAGCTATGCGAAAAGAGACCCTCAGCGTACCCGCGCCCAGGTACGCCAATCATCCATGTGCGACCCCGATTGCTTTGGACAACCCACCAGCGATGACCGATTCCTCCGCCTCCACCCTCGCTCCCCGCCTGCGACGTCTCGCCGAGGTGCTGGCCCCGTTCGTGGTGCTGGCGGCGCTGTGGCAGGTCGCCTCGCTCAACTTCCCGAAATATCTGTTCCCGCCGCTGCTCGACGTGCTCTGGCGCACGCTCGATATTTTCGCGAGCTGGCCGCAGTTCATGCAAGTGCTCGCGACCGTCGGCCGCATCCTGGGCGGGCTCGCCGGCGCGTTCGTGATCGGCGTCGTGCTGGCGATCGTCATGGCGCGCTCGGGTACGCTCGACCGCTTCTTCACGCCGATCCTCAATTTCTTCCAGGGGATTCCCGGCGCTCTCGTGGGTAGTGTTTGCGATCATCTGGTTCCACGGCATCGAGTTCCGCATCTTGTTCATCATGGTCGTGACCTCGCTGCCCGCGTTCACGTTCCAGGTGCTCGACGCCCTGCGCGGGATGTCGAGGGACCTGTTCGAGATGGTGCTGTCGTATCGTCCGACTCGACGCAAGCTGTTCCGCGCCATGATCCTGCCGGCGATCCTTCCCGACATCATGACCGCCTGGAAGGTCAACCTCGGCAATGCGTCGCGGGTGGTGGTCGTGGCGGAGCTCGTGGGCGCGACCGGCGGTGTCGGCTACGAGCTCTTGATGCAGCAGCAGCAGTTCGACATGGCGGGCGCGCTGGCGTGGACGCTGCAGCTCGTGTTCTTCGTGCTCATCTCGCAGCAGATCATCGCATTGATCGAGGCCTACGCGTTCCGCTACCGCGCCACCTCGGAGCGCTCCCTGTGAGCGTGGCGGCGGCGCCGGCGGAAATCCATCTCGACCATGTGTCGAAAGTATTCGGACGCGCCGGCAGCGCCACGGTGTTTCGCGCCGTCGACGATCTCACGCTCGACGTCGGGCCGGGCGAGCTCGTCGCGCTCCTGGGCAAGACCGGCTGCGGCAAGTCGACCATCTTCAACATGATCGCCGGGCTGGGCGCGCCGAGCGACGGCAAGGTACGGGTGCAAGGTCGCGATCCGTTTGCCGAGTTCGACGCCTTCCGCGGCAAGATCGCGATTGTTTTTCAGAACGATCGGCTGCTGCCATGGCGCACCGCGATCGGCAATGTCGAACTCGGTCTCGACATGCTCGATGTTCCGCGCGACGAGCGCCGCAAGACCGCGCAGCTGTGGCTCACCCGGCTCGGCCTGGCCGGCCACGAGGGCGACTATCCGCACGCGCTCTCGGGCGGCATGCGGCAGCGGGTCTCGATCGCGCGCGCCTTCGCCACCGATGCACCAATCCTCCTGTGCGACGAGCCGTTCTCCGCGCTCGACGAGATCACGGCCCAGCGCCTGCGCGAGGAGTTCGTCGGCCTCGTGCGCCAGAACCGCAAGACCGCGGTGTTCATCACCCATTCGATCAGCGAAGCGCTGGCGGTCGGCGATCGCATCGTCGTGTTGCGCCGTCCGGCGCATATTGCCTACGACGTGCGGTTTGCCGCCGGCGCGAGTGCCGATGAGCACGCGGCGATCCGGCGCCGCATCGAGGCTATCTTGGCCGAGTAGACGCTGACATCGCGTTCGCGCCCCGCCGCTCGAGCGCGCGGCTGTAACGCGAGAGCGCAAAGCAGATCGACCAGAACACCGCGGCGGCGAACACGTAGGCGGTGGTGCGCACGTTTGGCGCCATCAGCCAGTCTGGATCGGACATTCCGGCCTGAAGCACGCCGACAAAATCGACGAGGCCGACGATCAGGACGATCGTGGTTTCCTTGATGACGGCGATGCACAGGTTGACCAGCCCGGGCACCGCGATCGCGATCGCCTGCGGGACGACGATCAGGCTGGTGACCTGCCATTTCGGCAGGCCGAGGCTGCCGCCGGCCTCGACCTGTCCGTGCGGAATGGCCTGCAGGCCGCCGCGAAAGACCTCGGCGAAGTTGGCGGCGTTGAAGAGCGTGAAGGCGACCAACACGCGCATCAGCTTGTCGGTCTCGACGCCGGGCGGAACGAACAGCGGGAACATCACGATCATCAGAAACAGGATCCCGACGAGCGGCAGGCTGCGCATCAGGTCGATGAATGCGCCCACCACCAGCGAAACCGCCGGTAACTCGGAGCGTCGCGCCAGCGCCAGCAGGAGGCCGAGCGGCAGCGCGGTCGCGATCGTCCAGGCGGCGATCACGACGGTCAGCATGGCGCCGCCCCAGCGATTGGTCGGCACCACCGGCAGGCCGGCGATGCCGCCGTGGATCAAAATGCCAACGGCGAGCGAACATCCGAGCAGCAGCAGAACGAGCGGCCAGAACCGCAGCAAATGGCGGTGCATGATCCGCAGCGCCGTAACCGCGGCACCGATCAAAGCAACGGAGCCCCGACACGCCAGCGCTCGGGCGCCGGATAGGCGCCAAACAGCAGCGGCTCGGCGCGGGCTCGCAGGTAGATCCAACAGGCGCCGTCCTGCCCGGCGCAATCGTTGCCCGAGGTTCCGCTCCAGACCGCGTCGAGCACGGACCAGCGCACCAGCCACGACGCGGCGATCACCGCCAGCAAGAGCAGCGCGACCGTGAGCAGCAGGTTGGCCGGCGAGGAGAAGCAGCTGCGCGCAAAGCGCCACACATCCTCGGCGCGGCCGCGCCCGTCATTCGTGGCGATCGCCGCGCTCGTCATCGGCGCAGCCATCGGTTCACGGCGCTGGTTGCGCCCGACAAAACGAGCCCAAGGCCCAGATAGGTTGCGAGCGTGATCAGCATCACTTCGACCGGCTGGCCGGTCTGGTTGAGCACGGTTCCGGCGAAAACATGCATCAGATCCGGATAGGCGATGGCGGAGCCGAGCGACGTGTTCTTGAGCAGGATCACGTAGTAGGCACCGAGCGGCGGCACGATGATGCGTAGCGCCAGCGGAATCTCGATCATGCGGGCGATCTGCCAGCGCGATAGGCCGAGCGAGCGGGCCGCTTCGATCTGTCCGCGCGGGATCGCCTGCACGCCGCTGCGCACAATCTCGGCGATGTAGGCCGCCGAGTAGATCGAGAGCCCGAGCGTGAGCGCGAATAGTTCAGGCGATACAGCGACACCGCCGCTGAAATTGAAGCCCGCGAGATGCGGAACGCTCCAGGAGATCGCTGATCCGTCGCCGAACCGGGGCCAGGGAATGAACAGGCCGCGATTGTTGAGGAACACGAGGTCGCCGAGACTGAGACTCGCACGTGGGCCGGGCAGCGGTCGCAGCACCGCAAAATACCAGAACAGCAGCTGGATCAGCAGCGGTATGTTACGGAATGTCTCGACGTAGAGGCCGGCTGCCGACGCAACAAGGCGGTTCGACGACAGGCGCGCCATGCCGATTACAAACCCGATCGAGGTCGCGAGCGCGCCGGCGAGCGCCGTGACCAGGAGCGTGTTGAGCAGCGCCACCACGAATGCGGTCAGGTAGGTCGAATGTTCGTCATATCCGATCAGCGTCTGTGAAATATCGAACCCCGCCGGACGCTCCAGAAATCCGAAGCCGGTCCTGACGCCGAGCCGCTGCAGGTTGGCGGCGATGTTGCCGGCGAGGACTGTGATCAGCAATACGACTGCAAGCAGCACCGCAAGCTGGATCACGACACCACGCATCCCGCCACGGGTGAAGCTCGCAGCTATGTGCCGCCTGCGAACGGCCGGCGGCGGTGCCCCGATGGCTGATGCGGTGTCGGACAGGGCGCGCTCGTGCAGGCTTTAGCGGAACGGCGGCGACATCAGGAGGCCGCCGTTGGACCACAGCGCGTTGAGGCCGCGCGACAGTCCAAGCGGGGTCTTTTCGCCGACGTTGCGCTCGAAGATCTCGCCGTAATTTCCGACCTGCTTGACGATGTTGTAGGACCAGTCCTGCGACAGTCCGAGCTTCTGGCCGAGATCGTCGCCGACGCCGAGCAGGCGCTTGAGCTCCGGGTTAGTTCCGGTCTTGCGCAACTCGTCCACGTTCGTGGAATCTGCGCCGAGCTCTTCGGCCGCGATTACGGCCGACGAGGTCCAGCGCACGACGTGAAACCACGCGGTGTCGCTGGTCTTCACCATGGGGCCGATCGGTTCCTTGGAGATCGTCTCCGGCAGCATGACGTTGTCGGCGCGGTTTTTCAGCGCCAGCGAGCGGGCCGCAAGGCTGCCACGGTCGTTGGTCCAGGCATCGCAGCGGCCGGCGTCGTAGGCATTTCGTGTTTCGTCCGGGTCGGCGAAGGTCGCGAGCTGGTAGGTGAGCTTGTGCGAGCGGAAATAGTCCGCGAGGTTGAGCTCGGTGGTCGAGCCCTGGGTCACGCAGATGGTGGCGCCATTGAGCTCCTTGAGGCTCTTGATGCCGGCGCTCTTGCGCACGATGAAGCCCTGGCCGTCGTAGAACACGGGCAGCACGGTTTCGATGCCCGCGCCATTGTCGCGATTGAAGGTCCAGGTAAAGCGGTGGGTGAGCACGTCGACGCTGCCGGCGGTCAGGGTCGCAAAGGCTTCCCGCAGCCCAAGCGGCGTCAGCTCGGTCTTGTTGGCGTCGCCCAGGACCGCGGCGGCGATCGCCCGGCAGAAATCGACGTCGAAGCCGCGGAATTTGCCCTGGGCGTCCTGTGCCGCAAAGCCCGGCGAGTTCGGCGCAACCCCGCAACGCAGCACGCCGCGCGCCTTGATGTCGTCGAGCGTTCCGGCGCCGGCGCTAGTGCCTGTGAGCACGCCAGTCAGGCAGGCAAGACCCGCGCATAGGCGGATGGATTGTCCAAACATGGCGTGACTCCTCCCCGGCGTTGCGCTTTGTTGCCCGAGCAACGCGCCGCAGAGCTGAGCGTAAACGCAACACTGCATCGACGGCAACCGGGCGGGAACTCCTGCCATGCCGCGATGTCCGGGAGACCCACGAATGCCGGTGATCGACGTGCATACCCACAACTTCACCCGCGGCTGGCTCGATCTGCTGCGCCGCCACGGCGGGCAGTATGGGTTGAAGATGCGGCCGGACGGGCGCGAGGAAATCTTTCGCGGCGATACGCCGGTCGCGATCCCGCAGCCGGGCCACTTCGATTATGACCTGCGCATTCGAACCATGGACGAGGCTGGCATCGATCTGTCGATCGTGTCGTTGACCTGCCCGAACGTCTATTGGGGCGGCGAGGACGTGAGTTGCCGCGCTGCGCGCGAACTCGAATGATACGATGCGCGACGCACAGACCGCGTACCCCGATCGCATCCGCTGGTTCACCTCGCTGCCCTGGGAATATCCAAGCCGCGCAATCGAGGAATTGAACCGCACGTGCGACAGCGGCGCCATCGGGGTGATGGTGCTGGCCAACGTGGCCGGCCGCAGTCTCAACGATCCGCTGTTCGCGCCGATCTGGGCGGAAATCGACCGCCGCGCGCTCCCGGTGCTCGTGCATCCGACCGATCCGCCCGGCGCCGATCTCATGGACATGACCAAGTATGACCTCAGCTGGCTGGTCGGCTTCATGTTCGACACGACGCTTGCCATCACCCGTATGATCTTCGACGGCTTCTTCGATCTCTACCCGAATCTCAAGTTGATCGCTGCGCACGGCGGCGGCGCGCTTCCCTACCTGGTCGGCCGGTTCGAGAAGGGTGACGAGGTCGAGCTGCCGCAGCGCCGGCGGATGCGACACAAGCCGCACGACTACCTCCGTCACATCTACTATGACTGCATCACATACGATCAGGGCGCGCTGAACTATTTGGTATCTGTGGTGGGCGCCGAGCGGGTGCTGTTTGGGACCGACTGGCCGCATCAGGTCTTCGATATCAAGGGCGCGTTCGCGCATACCGGAAATTTTCCGGCGGCGCAGCGCGACGCCATGCGCGGCGCCAACGCCCGCCGGATTTTTGGAATTTGAGATTATTCCTTCGGCGCGACCCATTTGTACGCCGCCGAGCAGCATTGCTTATCTTGAATGCGGTTCTGTCGTATCGTCGCGCCCGGCCAAACGCATGCAGACCGGCGAGACCACATCTTGCTGGCCAAAAAGGGGGAAACGGTTGCCCGAAAGACTGGTCGGCAGGCTTGCCTTGGTGACCGGCGCGAGCTCCGGGATCGGCCGCGCAGTGGCGGCAGCGTTAGCGCACGAAGGCGCGCGGGTGATCGCGACGGCGCGGCGCGCCGACCGCCTGGCGGCGCTTGCGGAGGCGTGCAAGAGCAGTACCGGTCGTATCGAGCCGATCGCGGGCGACATCAACGACGAAGCCTTCATCGGGAAGCTCGCCGCGGTGGCTTCCGGGGCGAACATTCTGGTCAATAGTGCCGGCACGCTCGCCTATGCGCCGTTCCTGGAATTGACCGCTGACGAATGCGACGCAATGTTTGCGACCAATGTGCTGGCGCCGCTTCGGCTCAGCCAGGCGATCGCGGCCGCCATGGCGTCGCGCGGAAGCGGCCACATCATCATGATATCGTCGCTCGCGGCGCGTGAGGTGTTTCGTTTCAGCTCGGTCTACAGCGCGACCAAACACGCGCTCGCGGCAATCACCAAGGGCATGCGCATGGAGCTGCAGGAGCGGGGCGTCAAAGTGACAGAAATCGCGCCCGGAACGGTCGACACCGAGATGCGGCAAAATTTGCGGCATCCGGCCGTGCTCGCTGCTTTGGCGAAGCGCAAGTTTGTTCCGTTGCCCGCGCAGGATGTAGCCGATGCCGTCGTGTTTGCCGCGACTGCGCCGCCCAACAACGTCATCGATCTGATCGAACTGCGGCCGGCTGGATCGGCCTGACTGGAAAACTTCATGGAGGAGAGCCGTGCTCACGACCAGCAAGCAGAAATTCGCTGTCAGTCACGCCCGCGATGAGGATTTCAAGGTCGACGGGTTGCGTCCCTACGCGGCCTATCGGGACCTCGGCTTTGCGGAGGCGACCAACGGCATGGTGCAGGCCCACGTCATTCGGCACGCGCCGGGATCGAAACCGGAAGATCGTGTCTCAGCACGTCATTATCACGTGGTCGATTTCCAGATGATCTATTGCATCAGAGGTTGGATGAAATCGGAGTTCGAGGGGCAGGGGATCGTCCACATCACCGCCGGTACGTCTTGGATCCAGCCTTCCGGCATCAAGCACAAGGTGCTGGAAATGTCAGAGGATCTTGAGCTCCTGGAGATCATTTTGCCGGCAAAGTTCGACACGGTGGACGTTGAGTAGGGCGCCAGCGCCGGTGCCGTAGGGTTGACGACATGGAGCTAGGGCTTGCCCATCGACGTGTGGTCGTGACCGGCGCTTCGCGCGGGATCGGACGCGCGATTGCGCAGGCGTTTGCGGACGAAGGGTGCGATCTTCATCTCGTCGGCCGCACTCGGGAGAGCCTGGAAATCGCCCACTCCGAGATCGCGCGCACCGCGCACGGCACCATCGATCTGCAAGTCGCGGACCTCGCGGACCGCTCCGCACCAGCGGCGATCGCGGGGGCGTGTCCCGCAGCCGATATCGTGGTGAACAACGCCGGCGGAATGGTGCGGGGCACGGCGGTCGATACCGAGGAGGCGCGCTGGCGGAGCGCCTGGGACACCAAGGTCTTCGGCTACGTCGCGATGACGCGCGAATATCTGCGCCTGATGCAGGCGCGCCGGTCTGGCGTCATCATCAACATCATCGGTATCGGCGGCGAGAAGGTCGAATATGAATACGCGGCCGGCGCCGTCGGCAACGCGGGATTGACCGCATTCACCCGCGCGGTCGGCGGCGCGAGCCTCGACCATAATGTGCGCGTGCTGGGCGTGAGCCCGGGCTGGGTTGAGACCGAGCGGACCATGAGCCACCTGCAGGCCAAGGCGGGCGAAGCCTACGGCGATCCGCAGCGCTGGCGCGACATCCTCGCGGCCTGGTCGCTGTCTCGCCTCGTGAAGCCGAACGAGGTCGCCGACGTGGTCGCCTTCCTGGCCTCCGATCGCGCGGGCGCGGTCAGTGGGACCGTGGTGAATATCGATCTCGGTTTCGCCGCGCGCTCCTATCCGAAACTGCAGCCGGTGCCGGCGTGACGCCGCTCGTCGAGAACCCGGTCCGGCACAAGCTCGCGCAAGGCGCGACGGTGGCAGCCCTCACGCTGCGGCAACTGCGCACGGCCGAGGCTGGAATGATCGCGTCGGCCTGCGGATTTGATGCACTTGTCGTTGATCGTGAACACGGCTGGTTCTCGCTCGAAGCGACCGCGCAAATCTGCACCGCGGCGCTTGCGCTCGACATTGCGCCGCTGGTCCGGTTGGCGAGCCAGGCGCAGGCCGAGATCGGGGCGGCGCTCGATGCCGGCGCGCTCGGCGTGATTGTGCCGCACGTCGAGGACGCCGCGCAGGCGCAGGCAGCGGTCAGCGCTACGAAATATCCACCGCTCGGCCATCGCTCGGTTTCGGCGCTTGGCCCCGCAACCCGTTACGCCAATTTGCCGATTGCGGATTCGCTGCGAGCCCAGAACGCGGCCACGATGGTGATCGCGCTCTTGGAATCGCCGCTTGCGATCGAGCACGCCGATGCGATTGCGGCCGTTGCCGGCATCGACGGGCTGGTCATCGGGGTGAACGACCTTGCGGCCGAGCACGGCATCATCGGGGAGCCGAAGCATCCTTTTCTCGCCGACGCACAGGCACGCGTTGCCGACGCCTGCCGGACCCACGGCAAGGAATTCGTAGCGGCGATCCTGGCCGATGACCGCGCGATCGTTGCGGGTGCCAAGCGGCTCGGTTGCCGGTTCTTTCTGGCGGGGATCGATCTCGCCTACCTGATGGCGGCTGCACGCCAGGGCGTGGCGATGATTCGCGACGGATGAGGTGGCTTCGTCGCAAACGGTTACGACGGCCAATCAGACCGGAACATGATCAATTACAAACGGGAGGAAGAAACATGTGGACCCGACGCAAGCTTCTCAAAGGTGCGGCTGCGCTACCGGCCGGCGTCTCGCTGAGCGGTGTCGCACCGTTTGCCATCCGCCGTGCGACGGCGCAATCGAGCGAGGCGAAGATCGCGCTCATCGCGCCGCTCAGCGGGCCGTGGGCACGTGACGGCGAGTTGATGCGCAAGGGCGCCGAGATGGCGGTTGATGAGATCAACAAGGCCGGCGGCATCAAGGCGCTGTCGGGCGCCAAGCTGGTGCTCATCGTGGCCGATACCGGCGACACCCCGGAAAAAGCCAAAAACGCGGCGCAACGGCTGGTCGCGCAGGAACCGGCGCTCGTCGGCGGCAGTGTCGGACAGGTCAGCGCCTTCGGCCTCGCGTCGACCGAGGTCACCGAGCGCGCACACCTGCCCTGGCTTACGTTCTCCTATGCGGACCAGTTCGTGAATCGCGGCTTCAAGTACATGTTCAAGACGGCGGTCGACGCCAGCAAGATCCCGGCGGCATCGATGCCGATCCTCTCCGAGCTCGCGCAATCGGCCACCGGGCGCAAGCCCACGACGGTCGCGATCATTTCGGACGACACGCCTGCCGCCCAGGGCGCCACCAAGGCGTTCTCCGGGGTGCTGGCGCAGCAAAACATGGAGATCGTCGTGAACGAAAGCTTCACGCCGCCGATTTCCGACGCCACGCCGATCGTTCAGCGCGTGCGCAGCCGCAAACCGGACCTCATCCTGCTGCTGCCGTCGGCGGCCCCCGACGTCGTGCAGTTCGTCAACAAATTCGTCGAGTTCAAGATCAATACGGCGACGATCGCGCTCGGCAACCTGATTGCGTCGCCTGACATGCGTAATCTGATCGAAGCGAAGATGCTCGACCGGCAGATGACCATCATCGGCAACTGGACCGGCAAGCAGTCCCAGGACGTCGAGCAGCGCTTCAAGAGTCGGTACAAGCGAGGCCTGGATGACGGAAGGCGCCATCTCCAGCTACGGGGACATGTGGGTGCTCAAGGAGGCGATCGAGCGCGCCGGCAAGGCTGACCGAGAGGCCGTAGCCGACGCGATCCGGGCCATGGATATGACGGATGGTCCGGCGCGCTACTACATCAACGGACGGCTCAAGTTCGACGAGAAGGGCCAGCGTGTCGGCGCCGGTATCGTGATCGTGGAATGGCTCGACGGCGTGGTGAAGACTGTCTACCCGCCCGATGCGGCAACCGCCGCGCCGGTGTGGCCGAAATCGTAACCAGGCATCCGTGCGCCGCGCCATGGGCGCCGACTTCACCGTCGAGAGCATACTGCAGGCCTTTGCGGCCGGCGTCATCGTCGGCTGCATCTACGGCATCATGTGTGTGGGCCTGAGCATCATTTTCGGGGTCATGCGGGTGATCAATTTTGCCCAGGGCGAATTCCTGATGCTGGGCATGTATTTCACGTTCT
Organism: uncultured Alphaproteobacteria bacterium; assembly: GCA_963833605.1. Lineage (GTDB taxonomy): Bacteria > Pseudomonadota > Alphaproteobacteria > Rhizobiales > Xanthobacteraceae > JAFAXD01. The sequence goes on along the minus strand of CAWHYZ010000015.1, from coordinate 327,806 downwards.
ACCTGGTCGCTGCCCAATGGTTCGGTCCTTGGCTCGGACCGGGTGCGGCCGCGTTCGTGATTGCGCTGGCGTCGGGGCCGCCGTTCTTCGTGATGGGCGTGCTCATCCATCGTGCGCTGATGGGCGGGGTGACCGGAAGCCGCGGTGTTGCGATGGAAGGCGAGGGGCAACACGCGCAGCTCATTCTCACCCTCGGCCTTTCGCTCATCCTGCAGAATGCCGGGCTGATCGTGTTCGGCTCGACCCCGCAAGGCATCCGCACGCCGTTGTCGTCGAGCGCGTGGGAGCTCGATATTCCGGCCGATCTTGGGTCGATCTTCATCAACAAGGCGCGCGGCATCGCCGGCCTTCTGGCGATCGCGGTGTCCGTCGCCCTCTACCTGTTCATGGCCAAGGTCCGCCTGGGCAAAGCGTTGCGTGCCGCCGCCGACAACCCGGAGGCGGCGACCTACATGGGCATCGACGTCGGACGCTGCCACCGCATCGCGTTCGGGATCGGCACTGCCATCACGGCGATCGCCGGCGGCTTCGTCGCTACCTATTACCCGCTGCAGCCCTATGTCGGCCTTGAGTTCGTGATCATCATGTACACGGGCGTCGTGCTCGGCGGGGTCGAAAGCATCGAGGGCGCGTTCTGGGGCGGCCTGGTGATTGGCCTGGTGCAGCAAATGTCGGCGCTGGTGTTGCCCAATCAGCTGCAGAACGTTGCGATCTTCGCCATGCTGCTGCTGGTGATGATGTTCCGGCCGCAAGGCCTCTTTGGCCGCGTCTCGGATCGAACCTGATGCATGCGCCTGCCACCCGGTCGACCGCAACGCCGCTGGCGCCGCTGGCGCTGTTCGTCATCGCCTTCGCGCTGATCGCCGCGCTGGTGACGAATTCCTACTATCAGTTGATCCTCACCCTCGTGCTGGTGTGGGCGCTGCTCGGTCTCGCCTGGAACATCCTAAGCGGTTATTCGGGGCTCATTTCGTTCGGCCATGCGGCGTTCTTCGGGCTCGGCGCCTATACGGTCACGATCGCCCTGGTGAACTTCGACCTATCGCCGTGGATCAGCATTCCGTTCGCGAGCGTCGTCGGCGCGGTCGCGGGCATCGTGATCGGTATTCCGACCTTTCGGCTGCGCGGCCACTATTTTGCGCTCGCCATGCTCGCCTATCCGATTTCGCTGCTCTACATTTTCCAATGGGCCGGCTATCAGGAAGTCGCGCTGCCGATGAAGCGCATCCATCCGGCGGCCTATATGCAGTTCGAAGATCCGCGCATCTACACAATGCTGGCCCTGGGGCTTGTCGTTGCGGCCCTGCTGGTGTCGTGGCGCGTCGAGCACTCGCGGTTCGGACTGTCGCTCGTCGCGATCAAGCAGAACGAGGCGGCGGCGGAAGCGGCCGGCATCGACACTTTGGCCTGCAAGCTCAAAGCCATGGCCTTGAGTGCCGCGATCGCTGCGGTGGCCGGCGGGTTCTATGCGGTGATCCTGCTGGTCGTGACGCCGGCCAGCGTGTTCGGCATGCTGACCTCGGCGCAGGCGATCATCGTGACGATTTTCGGCGGCGCAGGCTCGCTGTGGGGGCCGATCATCGGATCGAGCGTGCTCATCCCACTCGCCGAGGGCCTGCACGCACAGTTCGGGCACATCCTGCCCGGCATCCAGGGCGTCATCTACGGGGTCGCGCTGATCGCCATCGTGTTGTGGATGCCGGAGGGCCTGTACTGGGCGATCCGAGATCGGCTGCTGCGCCCACGGCCGGACACCCCCGCGCAGCTGCAGCCGGCGATTATCGCATCGCCGACGGTCGCGCCCGACGCGCCACCCGGCATCGGCCCCGATGCCGGTCCGATCGGCGCCCATGCACGGCGGTGAGGTTCTGCTGGACGTGCGCGATGTGTCGGTCGCCTTTGGCGGCCTGCGCGCCGTGCAGGACGTAGCGTTCACGGTGCACCGTGGAGAAGCGCTTGGCATTATCGGGCCGAACGGCGCCGGCAAGACGACACTGTTCAATCTCCTCAATGGCTTCGTTCCGCCGCGCGCGGGAAGCGTTCGGTTCGAGGGCCGGGAGATTCTGGGCTTGCGCACCAACCGGATCTGCCGGCTCGGTATCGCGCGTACGTTTCAGGTGGTGCGCGCGTTTCCGCGTCTGTCGGTGCGCGACAACGTCATGGTTGGCTCCTTCGTCGCGGCCGCCACCGATGCGGCGGCGCGTGAAGCGGCCGAGGCGGCGCTCGCGCGCGTCGGCCTTAGCGCCCTGGCGGAGGCACCCGTCGGGCGCCTGACCAGCAAGGAGCTGCGGCTGTTGGAACTCGCCCGCGCGCTGGCGTCGCGGCCGAAGTTGTTGCTGATGGACGAGACGCTCGCGGGGCTCGGCCGGCGGGAGGTGGACGACCTGCTCGCGGTCGTCGCGGAACTGCGCCGTGATCACATCACGATCGTCATCATCGAGCACACGATGGATGCCATCATCCGCATGTCCGATCGCCTGCTGGTGCTCGACCATGGCAGCATCATCGCGGACGGCACGCCCGCGGAGGTGGTGCGCGATCAACGCGTCATCGAGGCCTACCTGGGCCAGAAATGGGCCGCCCGTGCTCTCCATTGACCAGCTCACGGTGGCCTATGGCGGGCTGCGCGCTCTCAACGGCGTGTCACTCAACGTCGCAACCGGCGAGTTCGTCGCTGTCGTCGGACCGAACGGGGCGGGCAAGACGACGTTGTTTCGGGCGCTCTCTGGCGTGGTCGAGGTCGAGTCGGGGAAGATCCAGTTCGACGATCGCAACCTCTTGGCGGTGCCTCCCGCGGCGCGGCCTGGTCTCGGCATCGCCCATGTGCCCGAGGGGCGCAAAGTGTTCAAAGGGCTGAGTGTGATCGACAACCTGGACATGGGTGCATACCCCCGCAAGACCAGCCGGACCAGCTGGGCGCGCACACTCGACCGGCTGTTCGGTTTGTTTCCGATCCTGGCCGAGCGCAGACACCAGCTGGCCGGCACGCTTTCGGGTGGCGAACAGCAGATGCTTGCGATTGCGCGCGGGCTCGCGTCCGAGCCGCGGCTGCTGCTGCTTGACGAGCCGTCGATGGGATTGGCGCCCAAGATCGCCGACGCGATTTTCGAGCGCATCGAGGACGTGCACCGCACCGAGAAAACGACGATCGTGCTGGTGGAGCAGCGCGTGGTCGAGGCGCTGAGAATCTTGCGATCGCGGCTATGTGTTGGAATCCGGACGGATCGTCTTGAGCGGGACGGGCGCGCAATTGCTCAAAGACGAGGGCGTTCGGCGCGCCTATCTGGGACTTTAGGGCGTGCCTCCGTTTCGTTCGTCATGCGCCGGACAAGCCCGGCGACGACGATAGGAGAAAACGGCGCTTGCGCGTTCCTGGCGGGCCTTGCAAGCTGTCGCCTCCCGGCCGGCGGCGTGGCGGCCGTCCGGGACCAAGAAACACTGGCGAGGGAGGATGTGATGCCGTCACTTGTGATCATCCGTAAGGCTTGCATGCGGGCGGGTGCAGTGGCGGCGGTCGGCGCAATCGTGGCGTTGCTGTCCGGGACTGCGCCCACGCAAGCGCAGGAGCCGATCAAAATCGGGTTCAGCGTGTCGCTCACCGGCGGCCTCGCCTCGTCCGGCAAGGCGCATCTGCTGTCCAAGCAAATCTGGCTCGAGGAAATCAACGCCAAGGGCGGTCTGCTCGGTCGCCCGGTCAAGCTCGTCTACTACGACGATCAGACCAACGCTGCCACGGTTCCTGGCATCTATGCCAAGCTCATCGATATCGACAAAGTTGATCTGCTGATGGGCGCCGCCACCAATCTCATCGTAGCTGCCATGCCGATGATCATGGAGCGCAAGAAGCTTGTCATGGTCTTGCTGGCCCTCGGCTCGAATGCTGAATTCAAGTATCCGAAATATTTCCAGAGCGCGCCGTTCGGGCCTGATCCCAAGGGCGTCTTGTCGAACGCGTTTTTCGAGGTCGCCAGGTCACTGAAGCCGGCGCCCAAGACCGTGGCGCTGGTCGGCGCTGATGCCGAGTTCTCGAACAACGTGCTGATCGGAGCGCGTGAGAACGCCAAGAAATTCGGCCTGCAGGTTGTGTACGACCGCAACTATCCCCCATCCACGGTCGATTACACCCCAATCGTACGCGCCGTCCAAGCTACGAACCCTGACATCGTTCTGCTTGCATCCTATCCGCCGGATTCTGTCGGTATGGTGCGCGCCGCGACCGAAGTCGGGCTCAAGACGCAGCTGTTCGGTGGCGCGATGGTCGGGATGCAATATGCCTCGCTGATCACCCAGCTTTCGGAGAAGCTCAACCGGGTCGTGAACTATCATTTCTTCGTTCCAAGTCCGAAGATGAATTTTCCGGGCATCGAGGAGTTCCTGAAGAAATACCAGTCCCAGGCCAAGGACGCCGGCGTCGACCCGCTCGGGTTTTATCAGCCGCCATTCGCTTACGCGGCCATGCAGGTGCTCGAACAGGCCGTCAAGGCAACCCAGAGTCTCAACGACGACAAGCTTGCCGCCTATATCCACGGCAACGCGTTCAACACGATCGTCGGTGAAATCAAGTTCAACGACCTGGGCGAGTGGGCCCAGGCCCGCGCCATCATGGTGCAATTCCAAAACATCCAAGGGACCGGGCTCGAGCAATACATGACCGGCCACAAGCAGGTGATCGTTTATCCGGCCGCCTACCAGGACGGAGAGCTGGAGCAGCCGTTCGCAAAGTGAAAACGGACGTTGCGCGCTCTGGCGCTGAGTCGCCGAAGGACCTGTCATGCAAATCACCGCCGCGGTGGCACGCGAAAGATTTGGCCAATTCAGCATAGAGCAACTCGACCTCTCCGACCCGCGGCCCGACGAGCTTCTGGTCAAGATTGTCGCGAGCGGCATGTGCCAGACCGACCAGCACGGACGCGACGGTTACTACAACACACCCCTGCCGGCGGTTTTCGGCCACGAGGGCGCCGGAATTGTAGCTCGCCGTCGGCAGCGCGGTGACCAAATTCGCCCCCGGCGATCACGTCGTCATCTCGTTTCCGTGGTGCGGCTCATGTGACAACTGCCGACGACATGTGGAATGGCATTGCCAGAACAACTTCGACCTCAAGATGCGTGGCACGCGTCCGGACGGCTCGACGCTGATGAGTCAAAACGGCGCGGCCGTCTACAGTGCCTTCTTCCAGCAGTCGTCGTTTGCAACCCACGCCATCGCCAATGAACGGTTTGCCGTAAAGGTTAAAGGGGATGCCCCACTCGAACTGCTCGGGCCGCTTGCGTGCAGCGGACAAACCGGCGCCGGTGCGGTGCTCAACACCATGCAACCGATGCCAGGCGATGCGCTTGCGGTATTCGGTGTCGGCGCCGTCGGGTTGTCCGGCCTGATGGCGGCTAAGATCGCCGGGTGCGATCCGATCATCGCGATTGATATCCATCCAAAGCGACTCGAGCTGGCTCGCGGGCTCGGCGCGACACACGTGCTCGACCACTCGGGCCGGACCGACATCGTGCGCGAAGTCCACAAGATCACCGGTGCAGGTGTACGCTTCTCGCTCGAGACTTCGGCGCAACCCAGCGTGCTGCGCGAGGCGATCGAAGCCCTCATGCCGGGCGGAACGTGCGTGCTGCTCGGCAGCGCACGCAGTGGAACGGACGTGTCCTTCGACATGCAGTTCCTGCAATTCGGCCGCACGGTGCGTGGCGTGATCCAGGGCGAAAGCAATCCCCAGACCTTCATCCCGAAGCTGGTCGAGTTTCTGCTCCAGGGTCGTATGCCGATCGAGCGCATGATCACGTTCTATCCCCTCGACGACATCAATCGGGCGGCTCAGCACTCGTCAAATGGAACAACGATCAAACCGGTTCTGCGCATGCCGCGTTGAGCGGCCGCCGTTGTTGCCGAGAGGAAGCTGCCCATGGGCGGATACGTGTTGGCGATCGATCAGGGGACGACGTCGACGCGCGCGCTTGTGTTCGACGATGCCTTCAACATATGCGGATTGGCGCAGCGTGAGTTGGCGCAGCACTTTCCGGCGCCCGGATTGGTCGAGCACGATCCGGACGAGATCTGGATGTCAACCATCGCGGTCGTTCGCGAGGCGCTCGCCGCCGCCGGCCTCGGCGCCCGCGAACTCGCGGCGATCGGCATCACCAACCAGCGCGAGACGGCGATTATCTGGGACCGTGCCACCGGACGGCCGATCCATCGCGCCATCGTGTGGCAGGACCGGCGCACGGCCGAGGCTTGTGCTCGCCTCCAGGGCGAGGGAGCCGAACAGCTCATCGCCGCACGCACCGGGCTCCTGATCGATCCTTACTTCTCTGCCACCAAGATCGCCTGGCTGCTTGATCATGTGGCAGGGGCGCGCGCGATGGCTACGGCCGGCAAGCTCGCCTTCGGTACCGTCGACACGTTTCTGCTCTGGCGCCTCACTGGCGGGCGGATCCATGCCACCGACGCGACCAACGCGTCGCGAACGCAGCTCTATGACATCGAGGTTCAGGACTGGGACGACGATCTGCTGCGACTGTTTGACGTGCCGCGCGCGCTCCTGCCTGTTGTGCACGATTGCGCGGCCGACTACGGCACCACCGATCCGTCGCTGTTCGGCGCTGCGATCCCGATTCGCGGTATCGCCGGGGATCAGCAGGCCGCCCTGCTTGGCCAGGCCTGCTTTCGGCCGGGGATGGTGAAGTCGACCTACGGCACCGGTTGCTTCGCCCTGCTCAATACCGGCCCGACACGCGCTGCTTCACGCAATCGTCTGCTCACCACCATTGCGTATCGCATCGCAGGCCATACTACCTACGCGCTCGAAGGCTCGATTTTCATCGCCGGAGCTGCGATCCAATGGCTGCGGGATAAGCTCGGCCTCATTGGGCGCGCTGACGAAGCTGATCAATTGGCACGCCAGGCCGATGTTTCGGAGGAAGTCATCTTCGTGCCGGCATTCACCGGGCTCGGCGCGCCATGGTGGGACGCGCAGGCACGCGGCGCGATCTTCGGGCTGAGCCGCAATACCGGCCGCGCCGAGCTGACGCGCGCTGCGCTCGAGGCAGTCTGCTATCAAACCGGCGATTTGCTTGACGCCATGCGTCGCGATTGGGATGGCGGGCAAGACACAGTGCTTCGGGTCGACGGCGGGATGGCGGCGTCCGATTGGACCATGCAGCGGCTCTCCGATCTCGTCGGCGCGCCGGTCGACCGGCCCGCTGTCCTGGAGACGACGGCGCTCGGCGCTGCTTGGCTCGCGGGCGCGCAATCCGGTGTATGGCCCGATCAGAATGGCTTTGAGAAATCGTGGCGATTAGATCGCCGTTTCGAGCCAGCCTTGCCGGATGTACAGCGTCATCGTCAGCTGGCGGCTTGGCGCGCGGCCGTGCGCCGAACGCTGTCAGTCACATCCTCGACCGATTGAAGGAAGCTCTATCCGTACATGCAGACCAGGGCGAACATCGCAGCTCCGACGATTGCAATGATCAGCAGCAAGGCCGGATGATCACGATCGTCGGGCTGGTCCCATGCGTCTCGATGCAGATGCAGCAGTTGCATGATGCGACCTCCTCTGGCCGCGTTTGGCAGCGATAAGCGGCCAGCCAACCTGCCGCACAGGATGGTCTTGCACGATGAATCGAATCTGAATGTCATGGGGTTTTCTTTAACAGTGTTACCATGCGTTTAATGCCGCCCGGCACGCTTACGTGGAAGTGGGCCCGGGGACTTGGATTTGTGATCGGCGCCTGAGTATCGTACCGTATACGTCCGCGACAGCCCGCGAGTTGTCCGCGGCGGCGCGCCACAAAAGCGACCGCGTTTCCGAGGAGGGTATGCGATGGCCACCAAATTCAAGAATTGGATGCCGGCGGGCGTGATTCCGGCGGCCCTGCTGCCATTCGATTCTGATTTCGCAATCGATGTGCCCGCGTTCAAGCAACACGTGAGCGACCTCGCCAATGTTAATGGCATTTCCGCCGTCACCACAAACGCTCATTCGACCGAGGTGCACGCGTGTTCGGAGGACGAGCAGCGCCGGGTTCTCGCTCACACGTTGGATGTCGTGGGTGACCGACTGCCGGTGATCTTCGGCGTCTACGCCGATGGCAGCCAGATCGCCGCCCGTCTTGCCCGCATGGCGGCGGCGAACGGCGCCTCGGCCTTGTTGGTGTTTCCCTCGCAGGTATTGGGGATGGGGGGCCACCTGCGCCCCGAAATGGTCATCACGCATTTCAAGGCTATCGCCGACGCTACCGATCTGCCGCTCATTGCGTTCGAATATGCGCTCGCCGGTCCGGTCGGCTACAGCCTGGAAACCTTGCTCAAGCTGGTGGACGCCGTGCCGACCGTGAAGGCGATCAAGGATTGGTGCAATGATCCGATGCAGCACGAGCGCCACGTGCGCGTGCTGCAGTCGCGCTCTCCGCGCATCAATGTGCTGAGCACTCACAGCGCCTGGCTGATGAGCTCGCTGGCGATGGGTTGCGCTGGCCTCCTGTCAGGGGCCGGCAGCGTTATTGCTCACTTGCAAGTTGAACTGTTCCAAGCGGTCCAGCGCAATGACCTCGCCCGCGCCCGCGCAGTCAACGACCGGATCTATCCATTGGCTCAAGCGTTCTATGCGCCGCCGTTTCTGGACATGCACAACCGTATGAAGGAAGCGCTCGTGATGCTTGGGCGGCTTCCGCGGGCAGTCGTGCGACCCCCGTTGCTCAAGCTGAGCAATGCCGAGATTGACCGGTTGCGCGCCGCGCTGGAGCAGGCAGAATTGTTCCAAGACTACGGCGCTTTGCACAAGGTCCAGGCTGCCGAATAGGCGCAAGAAACGTCAGGGCGATCGCGGCTCGCGTGGCGCAACGTCGAGGTTGAGGATCATGGAGAGCCGCTGGATCGGCCCTGTGCTTGCGGTACTTCTCGCACTTGGCGCTGCTGTGGCGCAGGCCGAGACCTATCCGGCTCGCTCCGTCACCATGGTGGTGCCGCTGCCGGCAGGCGGGCCGGCCGACATTCTGACGCGCCTTGTGGCAGAAAAGCTGCGCGGGGCTTTCAATCAGCAGATCGTGGTGGAGAACCGTCCCGGCGGAGCCGGCGGCCTCGTGGGAACCGAGTCGGTCTGGCGCTCGCCGCCCGACGGCTACACCCTTCTGGTGGCGCCGCAGCTCACTTTCAGCGTCAACAATTTGCTGTTTCCCAAGCAGCCATTCGATACGCGCACGTTCGAACCGGTCAGCGTGATTGCGCGCTACCCGACCGTGCTGCTGGGGCGCTCCGATCTGCCGGCGAATACCGCTGCCGAACTCATTGCCTATGCCCGCGCCAATCCGGGCAAGATCAATTACGGATCGCAGGGCAAAGGTCAGATCGGCCACCTCACCATGGAGCTCATAAAATATCTCGCCCAGGTCGACATGGTGCATGTGCCGTATCGGGGCAGCGCGCCGGCAATCAACGATCTCCTCGCCGGCCAGATCGATGTGCTGCCGGATCTGCTGCTCGCCACCAAGCAACATATCGCAGCCGGCAAGTTGAAACTGCTCGGGGTCGGATCGAGCGAGCGCCTGCCGTCATTTCCGGACGTGCCGACGCTGGCCGAGGCGGTACCGGGCGTCTACTCGGACACTTGGATGGCGGTTGTTGCGCCGCCTGGCACGCCGGCTGAGATCACCCGCACGCTCTCCAGTGCGATCGGGCAGGCGGTGCGCATGCCGGATGCCGCCGCCCGTATCAACGATCTGCAGGCGGAGCCGCTGGGATCAACGCCGGAGGAGATGCGCGAACTCATCCGGCAAAGTGCCGAGCGCTGGACGCCGGTCATCCAGGCCGCGAAGATCACCAGTGAATAGCGATACTCATAGGTGAGCGGCGGCGCTCACCAGCGCCCGCCACCCCTTATCAGGCGGATGACCACCAGCAAAAGGATGGCACCGATCGCCGAGTCGATGATCTCGCGTATCATGCCAGTCCCGAGCTGGATTCCGAGCTTGGGAAAAAGCCAGCTCGCAATGAGCGCGCCAAGGATTCCGATAACGATGTCGCCGATGAGCCCGAAGCCGGTGCCCTGCACGAGCTTGCCCGCCAGCCAACCGGCCACCAGACCAACGATCAGGATGACGATAAGACTTTCGCCCGACAGATTCATTGCAGTGCCCCCTGTGAGGCGTGCATCGTCACCAAAAACCCGCGGTTGTGCAAGGCTCGTCGTTTAGATTCTGCATTGCAGCGGCCCAGGGCCGCTCACGCCGCCGCGCTCATGGAGGAGCGGAACGCCCAGCGCGTGAAGTAGACCTCCACATACGCGAATACTGCGTACATTGCGATCCCTTCAACCGCGAGCAGCAGCAACCCGGCGAACACCAGCGGCATCTGGAAGTTCGAGCCCGCCTGCACCATGAGGAAGCCTAGGCCGGCATTGGCTGCGATCGTCTCCGACACCACCGTGCCGACGAAGGCGAGCGTGATCGCCACTTTGAGCGAGCCGAACAGATAGGGCTGGGTACGCGGGATGCCGACCTTGAGCATGATGTCGAGCTTCGAGGCGCCGAGCGCGCGCAGCACGTCTTCGAGTTCGGGCTCCATGGTGGCGAGCCCAGTCGCCACGTTCACCACGATCGGAAAGAACGAAATCAGGAACGCGGTAAGAATGGCCGGCACTTCACCGATGCCGAACCACACCACCAGAATCGGTACAACCGCCACCTTGGGAATCGAATTGAAGCCAATCATGACCGGATAGAGGCCGCGGTAGATGGTGCGCGACCAGCCGACGATCAGGCCGAGCACGATCCCGAAAACGACCGCAACCGCAAAGCCCGCCATGGTGGTCCAGAGCGTGACGAAGGAGTGCCGCGTCAACGGCCAGCGATACTGCGCCATCGCGGCGAAGATCGCGCTCGGCGCCGGGAGAATGAACTGGTCGACGTGAAAGATGCGGCACACCGCCTCCCACAGCACAAAAATGGCCAGGGTGAACAGCCAGGGGGAGAGCCGTTCAAGCGTCTTGTTCATATGCTGCGCACCTCGGCGATCTTGCCACGCAGCTCGTGCACGATGTCGACGAAGTGCGGCGCAAAGCAGATGTCGAGCTCGCGTGGACGCGGCAGATCGACCGATTTGGTCAACACGATGCGACCGGGACGCGCGCTCATCACGAAGATCCTATCGGCCAGGAAGGCGGCCTCGCGCAGATCATGGGTGACCAGGATGACAGTGAAGCGCAGTTTCTCCCACAGGTCGCGCAGCACGCACCAGAGTTCCTCGCGCGTGAAGGCATCGAGCGCGCCGAACGGCTCGTCGAGCATGAGCAGCGCGGGCTGATGGATCAGCGCGCGGCAGAGCGAGACCCGCTGCTGCATGCCGCCGGACAGTTCCCACGGATAGCGCCCGCCAAAACCCGCGAGCCCGACGGTCTTAAGCAATCCGTCGGCCATGTCGCGGTAGCGGGCCTTTTCGCGCCGGAAGCGGCTGCGGTGCGGCTCGACGATTTCCAGCGGCAACAGCACATTGTCGATGACCCGGCGCCAGGGAAGCAGGTTCGGATTCTGGAACGCCATGCCGGCGATCTTCACCGGCCCGCGTGTTTTTTCTCCGAAGATGACGATTTCGCCCGCGTCCGGCCGCACCAGTCCGGTAACGAGCTTCATGAGCGAGGACTTGCCGCAGCCCGAAGGTCCGACTACCGCGGCGAACTCGCCTTGCGGGACGTTGAGAGTCGTACCCCGCAATGCCAATACGCCGCCGCCTTCACCCTTGTAGGTGAGGGATACGTCGGCGATGTCGACGGATGGAACCGCTGCTCCGATCACAACTTCCGGTCCGCCGCGGGCGGCAGATATTCACTGGTGAATATGTTTTCTGGCTTCGGCCGGTTCTTGAACTCGTAGGTCAGCGCGATCTGATCGATTGATTTCGCGAGCCGGCCCATGTCAACGCCGCCGAAGCCGTTGGTCTTGACCCAAGGGGTGACGAAGTTATCGCGCAGCGCCATGTTGAGCCGTTCGAGTTCGATCTTCTCGTCGCCCGTCTCGTTGCGTTTCATCACCGATTTGATCGCGCCGTTCGGATCCTTGATCGTGTCCAGCACTCCCTTGATGGTGGCGCGCACGAAGGCGCCGACCAGTTTGGGGTTGGCTTTGGCGAAATCCGGGTTGACCATGACGGCATTGCCGTAGAGCACGAGGCCATCGTCGGCCATCAGCATGATCTTGATGTCCTCGGGTTTGAGACCCTTCTGCAGCAGATTGAAATACATGGAGAACGAGAAGCCGGTGATCGCGTCGACCTTGCCGTCGGCGAGCATCGGCTCGCGCACCGGGAAGCCGACGTTTTCGATCTTGACCTTGCCGGGATCGATCCCGGTGACCTGCACGTAGGCCTTCCACTGCGCGAATGCGCCGTCGGCCGCAGGCGCACCCAAGACCTTCCCTTCCAGGTCTTTTGCCTTGGTGATGCCGGTCTTGCTGGTGGTAGCGATGGCGAAGGGCGGCTTGTCGTACATCATCAGGACGGCGGTGACCTTCTTGTCCGGATTCTGGTCCTGGAACTTGACCAGCGAATTGATGTCGAAGAAGCCGATCGGATAGGTGCCGGCCGCGACGCGGCCGATACCGGCGACCGAGCCGGGGCCGGTATCGACCGTGACGTTGAGCCCCTCGGCTTTGTAGTAGCCCTTGTCGATGGCGACGAAGTAGGGTGCGGACGGGCCCTCGAATTTCCAGTCGAGCGCAAATTTGAGATCGGTCGTCTGCGCGCATGCAAATGTGGCCGAGACGGCTGCAACCGCGGTTCCGGCTACGATTCCCAAAATCTGACGTATCATCGAGCACTCCCCGTTGGGCCGGTCGTGCCGGCGCGTTTTCGCGCAAATTAAAGCAATCGGCATGCCACAGCTAGCTGCCACGGTAGGTCGTATAGCCCCAGGGCGTACACAACAGTGGCACGTGATAGTGGCCCTCCGGCTCCGCCATGGCGAAGCGGATCGGCACCACGTCGAGAAAGGGCGGATCGGCGCGCGCGGCTTTGGCCTCGGCGTAGTAGTCGCCAATCGCAAAGCGCAGCTCGTAGTGCCCAATCGGGACTGGCCGCCCGGCAATTAACGGCTCGTCGGTGCGGCCGTCCTCGTTGGTGACGGCCCGCCTGATCGTACGGGGTTCTCCCGCCTTCGAAACTTCGAGCAACTCGATCGCGATGCCTTTCCCCGGTCGGCCCGATAGGTTGTCGAGCACGTGCGTGGACAGCCTTCCATGCACGGCAAGCCGATCCGGAGCGCGTACGCGCTGGTCGAGGCGCAGCGCCACAATGCGGAGAATTTCCTGGACCGCCGTTGCCCGCTCGCTCTCGATGTCGGAGTCGCGCCGTCGGTCGAGCTGGCGCAGGATCGAGTCCTTGGTGTGCCGCCGCACGCAAATGATGAACGGAAAGCCGAACTTCTTTTTGTAGGCCTCGTTACTTCGATGGAAGGTCGCATATTCGTCCTCCGACAGCCGATCGAGCCCGGCGCTGGCTTGCTCCGCCGCCGAGTCGGAAGTCAGGGCGCCGGCGCGCGCGGCTTTGCCGGCGAGATCGGGATGCGCCTTGATCACCGCCAATTGGCGGTCTTTGCGCGCGCGCAGCAGCGCCGTTTTCAGGCTCTCGTAGAGCTCGGCCAGGGTGGCAAACGGTCGGTCCCCCACTACAGCGTCCACCACCCACGGTGAATGCTCGAAAATGTCGGCGAGTGCTGCGACAAACTGCGCGCGCGTGCCGGAATTGAGCCGATCGAGGGAGACTGGCTTCATCACGTCACCACCGATGCCGTGTCGGCGAGTTCGCGATGCTCCTTCATCCAATGGCGTGCGATGTCGAGCCGTGTCGCGGCCCAGACGCGATCGTGCTTTTCGATGTGATCGAGGAAGCGCTGGAGACCTGCCGTGCGCCCAGGGCGCCCGACGAGCCGGCAATGCAAGCCGACCGACATCATCTTCGGAGCGTCCTCTCCTTCCGCATAGAGCACGTCGAACGCGTCGCGCAGGTAGCTGAAGAATTCGTCGCTGCCACTAAATCCCTGCGGATTGATGAAGCGCATGTCGTTGGCGTCGAGGGTGTAGGGGACGATCACGTGCGGACCTTTGGGGCCTCTCACCCAATAGGGAAGATCGTCCGCATAGGAATCCGACGAGTACGCAAAGCCGCCGTCTTCCAGCACGAGCTTGAGCGAGTTGACCGAGGTGCGGCCGGTATACCAACCGAGCGGCCGCGTGCCGGTCACTTCGGCGTGCATGCGGATGGCTTCGATGAGATCGGCGCGCTCTTCCGCTTCCGGCATGTCCTTGTAGTCGATCCATTTGAGCCCGTGGCTGGCGATCTCCCAGCCGGCCTCTCGCATCGCCGCGACCGCATCGGGGTGGCGCGCCAGCGCGCGAGCGACGCCGAACACGGTGACCGGCAACTTGCGCGCGCCAAACAGCCGCCAGAGGCGCCAGAAGCCGGCGCGCGAGCCGTACTCGTACATCGATTCGACGTTCATATGCCGTTGGCCCGGCCATGGCACGGCGCCGAGAACATCCGACAGGAATGATTCCGATTCCTCGTCACCATGCAGAATCGCGCGTTCCCCGCCTTCCTCGTAATTGACGACGAACTGCACGGCCACGCGTGCCTGCCCGGGCCAGCGCGGATTGGGCGGATTGCGGCCGTAGCCGAGGAGATCACGTGGATAAGAAGCGGTCACGGCCTGCCCCCTCCGCACAGAAAGGGCGGACAGCGCAATAGCGGCGGCGCCTCCTCGGCCCGCCATGCCGCCAGGATCGAGCGTTCCGTATCCGTCATCTCCGTGACGTTACCAGGCGGCATCGCGCGCGATTGAACCGCCCAGATTTCGATCAGGCGCGCGTGCCGCCTGATCGCCTCCGCGCTGTCGAGCCGCACGTCTTGGGGAGGCGCAGTGATACCGGCCCACACCGGCTCATTGGCATGGCACATGCTGCAGCGAGAAAGCACAATGTCTTGCACAGTTTTAAACGTTGGCGCGGGCGCGCCCCTGCCTGTCTTGATCCAAGGGTCGCCCACCATCGTGAGCCAGGCGATCGTGAGGAGACCAAGCGCCGCCAACGCCCACGGCCACAGCGGCTCCTCTTTGCCCTCATGGCGCATGTTGTAATAGTGCCTGATGGCAGGCCCGATCGCGAGCACGATCGCCACGATCAGCCAATTGTAATGCGTTGCGTAGAGCAGCGGATAGTGATTGCTGATCATCAGGAACACGACCGGCAAAGTGAGATAGTTGTTATGGACGGAGCGCTGCTTGCCTTGCTCGCCGAGCGCCGGGTCGGGAGTCCTGCCGGCGATCAGGTCGGCGACAACTTTCTTCTGGTTCGGGATGATGACAGCGAACACATTGGCCACCATGATGGTGCCGATAAGTGCGCCGATCTGCGTGAAGGCGCCACGGCCGCTGAACACCTTGGTGAAGCCATAGGTGAGCGCCACCAGGAATAAGTAGCCGACGAGAGCGAGCGCGACCTCGTGCTTGCCGAGCGGGGAGCGACACAGCGCCTCGTAGGCGAGCCATGCGACCGCGAGGCTGAGAAACGCGATCAGCGCCGCCATCGGGGCGGTCAAGTCCATGACGTTCTTGTCGGTCAGGTAGAGGTCGGCGCCGAAGTAATAGACGAGCACCAGCAGCGCAAAGCCGGACAGCCAGGTGGTGTAGGCTTCCCACTTGAACCAGGTGAGCTTGTCGGGCATGCGAGCGGGGGCAACCATATACTTCAGCATGTGGTAGAAGCCGCCGCCGTGGACCTGCCAAGCCTCGCCCTTGACCCCCTCGGGCAGGCCCTGGTTCGGTTTCAGGCTGAGGTCAAGGTGAATGAAGTAAAACGAGCTGCCGATCCAGGCGATGCCGGCGATCACATGGAGCCAGCGAAGTATGACGCTCAGCCATTCGGTGAGCACGACGTCCACGTGGAACTCCTTGGTCTCTACCCGGCCGCGCCAACATGGCAGACGGGTGCCGGCTTGTTCAAGCGCGGGCAGAGCACGCCCGGCCCGCACTAGGGAGTAAGGCGCGTGCCAGCACCCGTGGGAGCATTGGGCCCCCGCATCATCGACCTGGCGGACCGTCTCGCGGCTTATTCCGACCTGCCCGACGCGCTCAGCTGCACGTACCTGACGCCGGCGCACCGGGCGGCCGCGAAGGAGCTTGCCGAGTGGATGCGGGCCGCCGGGATGCAGGTCGTGATCGACGGCGTCGGCAACGTCGTCGGACGCTATGCGGCGGCCAGCCCGACGGCCAAGACCGTGATCGTGGGCTCGCATTACGACACCGTGGTTGATGCTGGTAAGTATGACGGGCGGTTGGGCATCCTGACCGGGCTCATTGTAGTCGAGCACCTCAACCGCGCCGGGCGCCGGCTGCCGGTTTGTATCGAGCTGATCGCCTTTGCCGAGGAAGAGGGCTTGCGCTTTTCGGCGTCCTATATCGGCAGCACAGCGGTGGCAGGCTCGTTCGATCGCGGCCTGCTGGCCCGGCGCGACCGCGACGGGGTCTCGCTCGCCGATGCGATTGCGCAGACCGGCTTCAACCCGGCCGACATTCCGGCCCTTGCGCGGCGGCCCGAGGACCTCGCCGCCTATCTGGAGGTGCATATCGAGCAGGGGCCGGTGTTGCTGCAGGAAGGTCTGCCGCTCGGCATTGTCACGGCGATCGCCGGCGGCTGTCGGTTCTGGGTGACAATCGCCGGACAGGCTGGACACGCCGGTACGGTACCCATGGGCCTGCGTCATGATGCGGCCGCTGCCGCCGCCGAGGTGATCCTGGCGGTGGAGCGCCGCTGCAGCGCCGCGCCGACACTGGTGGGGACGGTCGGTCGGCTGGAGGTGCCAGGTGGTGCCACCAACGTCATCGCGGGTCGCTGCGAGCTCTCCCTCGATATTCGCGCCGGCGACAATGCAACCCGTGATGCGGCGATTGCCGACGTGCGTGGGGAGTTCGCCGCGATCGCGCAGCGCCGCGGCGTTACCATTGACGTCACCGAAACCCAGCGGACCGACGCGGTCGCCTGCTCGGCGCGCGTGCAATCACGCTTCGCGGAGGCGATCGCTCGCGCGGGCGTCGCGCCGCGCTTCCTGCCCAGCGGTGCTGGCCATGATGCGGTGAACTTCGGCCCCATCACCGACACCGGCATGCTATTCGTCCGCTGCGGCAATGGCGGGGTCAGTCATTCGCCGCGCGAAACTGTGACCGCGCAGGATGCCGACCTCGCAGCGCGTATCTTGCTCGACGTGCTCGAGACGTTCCAGGAATGATCATGCGTCTGAAGGATCCTGTCTCCACCTTCGTTGATCGCGAGTTCGCGCGCGAAACCACGTTCCTTGCCGAGCTTGTGAAAGTTGCGAGCGACAACCCGCCAGGCGACTGCGCCCCCCATGCGGCGCGGGCGAAGTCTTTGCTGGAAGGCCTCGGCTTTGCGGTCGAGGCGCATCCGGTCCCGCGCGAAGCGACGCAAGCCTGCGGCATGGTCAGTGCCACCAACCTGATTGTGCGGCATCGCTTTGGCGAAGGTCCGACGTTGGCGCTCAACGCCCATGGCGACGTCGTTCCCCCTGGACTCGGTTGGAGCCAGGATCCCTACGGCGCAGCAATCGAAACCGGACCGCATGGTCCGGTCATGTTCGGGCGGGGGGTTGCGGTGTCGAAGTCCGACTTTGCGACCTATGCCTTTGCGCTGCTCGCGCTCAAGGACGCCGCACGCAACGGCGCCAAGCTCGGCGGAACGATCGAGCTGCATTTCACCTACGACGAGGAGGCTGGTGGCGAGATCGGTCCGAAGTTGCTGCTCGAGACCGGCCTCGCCCGGCCGGACCTCGTGATTGCAGCAGGGTTTTCCTACGCCATCGTGACGGCCCACAATGGCTGTCTTCATCTCGAGGTCATGGTGACCGGCAAGCAGGCGCATGCGGCGATGCCAGACGCCGGGATCGACGCGCTCGCCGCCGCGACCGGCATTCTGCAGGCGCTCTATGCCGGCCGGCCGGCGCTGACTAAGGTACGTTCGCAAGTCCCTGGCATAACTTCGCCGACCCTCAACGTCGGCCTCATCAGCGGCGGGATCAACACCAATGTGGTCCCCGACCGCGTCGCGTTCCGGCTCGATCGGCGCGTGATCCCGGAGGAGAATCCGGCCGAGGTCGAAGCCGATTTGCGCTCGCTGATAATGCAGGCGGCCGCGGCCTACGCGGGCGTCAAGGTCGAGATCAGGCAGATCCTGCTGGCCCTGCCGCTGGTGCCGCAGGTGGGCTGGGAGAAGCTTGCCAAGGCGATCTCCCGTCCGGCATCGTCAATCCTGGGCGTCGAGGTGCCTGTCAGCGGCGTGCCGCTCTATACGGACGCCCGTCACTATGCGGCGCGCGGCATTCCATGCGTGCTCTACGGCGCCGGTCCACGCACGCTTACCGAAGCCAATGCCCACAATGCGGACGAGAACCTGCGGCTCTCCGACCTGCGTGCCGCCACCAAGATTGTGGCGCTGGCGGCTGCAGAGATTTGTGGGGATCACGCAATGCGCGACCAATGACCGCCGGCAATCAAATGAGAGTAACAAACGTCAGGGAGATATCATGACGAATTCATGGGACGATCCGCGGGTCAAACGCGGTACAACCGCGCAGCTCGCGGACTGGAACAAGCGCATCGCGGCCGGTGAAGGGCGCCTTGGCTGGAAGGTTGCTTTCGGCACGCCGGCCATCATGGACGCGTTGAAAATATCGGCGCCCCTGACCGGATTTCTGGTCCGGCGCAACCTACTGCCGTCGGGTGGCACTGTTTCGCTGAAAGGCTGGGTTAAGCCGATCGCCGAACCTGAGATTGCGGTACATATGGGCAAGGATCTAGCGGCGGGCGCTGATTTCGCTACGGTGGCGGGCGCCATCGGTGCGCTCGGGCCGGCGATCGAGTTGGTCGATCCCGTGATGGCCCCGCAAGCCGACAATATCGAGACTGTGTTGGCGGGCGATATCTCGCAGCGCCACGTGGTGCTGGGCGAGGCTTCGAAGGCCCGCGCGGGTGGTTCGGTGACGGGCCTGATCGCGACGATCTTCCGCAACGACGTTGAGAGCGGGACTACTGCGGATCCCGAAGCCAACACCGGTAAGCTCCTGGACAGGGTCCAACATGTCGCGAATGTTCTGGCGGCGTTTGGCGAAAAGCTCGCCGCTGGCGACGTGATCATTACCGGCTCCGTCCTCCCGCCAGTGCCATTGAACGCATCGGATCGGCATTTTTTGTTCACCCTGGCGCCGCTGGGTGACGTCTCCATCAACTTCTCGCATTAAGACGGAATCAGTCGCCCGAAGCGAATGGGCCCGTCATGCAACGATGAAACTGCCTCGGCATGGACGCGCTGATAACCCCGCTGCTCACCGACCTCTATCAGCTCAATATGATGGAGGCCTATCTCGATCACGGCCAGACCGAAATGGCCGTGTTTGAGTTCTTCATGCGTCGGCTTCCTGCTCGGCGCGGATTTCTGATGGCGGCCGGCCTCGAACAGGCGCTCGATTACCTGGAAAATCTGCGCTTCGCGGGCGAGGACCTCGACTGGCTCAAGCGCACTGGGCGCTTCAGCGGCCGCTTGCTCGATTACCTTGCCGACTTGCGCTTCACCGGCGACATTCACGCGATGCCCGAGGGCACCGTGTTCTTCCCGAATGAGCCGATTTTGCGGGTGACGGCGCCGCTTCCGGTGGCGCAACTCGTCGAAACCCGGCTGATCAACATCCTGCACTTCCAGTCGCTGATCGCCTCCAAGGCGGCGCGCGCCGTGTTGGTCGCGCCCGACAGATTGTTGGTCGACTTCGGACTGCGCCGCGCCCACGGCGGCGAGGCTGGCGTGATGGCGGCGCGCGCGAGCTACCTCGCGGGCTTTGCCGGTACTGCGACCGTATTGGCCGAAAAACTCTTCGGGATACCGACCTTCGGCACCATGGCGCATTCGTTCATCGAGGCTAATGACGATGAAGCAACCGCATTTGAGCAGTTCGCAATGGCGCGTCCCAACAATCTGACGCTGCTCATCGATACTTATGACACGCTGGCGGCGGCTCACAAGGTTGTTGCGCTGGCGCCGCGGCTCGCCGCGCGTGGCATCACGGTCCGTGCCGTGCGGATCGACAGCGGCAATCTGCTGGCCTTGTCGCAGGGCGTGCGGGCTATTTTGGATCAAGGTGGGTTGTCGCATGTCGGTATCTTCGCGAGCGGCGGCCTCGATGAAGATGACGTCGCGGACCTGATCGGCGCGGGTGCGCCGATCACCGGTTTCGGGCTCGGGACCGCGCTGACCACGTCCGCTGATGTGCCGGCGCTTGACTGCGCCTACAAGCTGCAGGAGTACGCCGGTATCGCGCGCCGCAAGCGCTCTGCCGGCAAGTCGACTTGGCCCGGACGCAAGCAAGTCTGGCGCCGCTATGCACCGGATGGTCGCATGAGCAAGGATGTTCTCTCACTCGACGCCGACAGACAGGACGGCGAACCGTTGCTCGTACCGGTCATGCAGGATGGCAAGCGCGTTGCGCCGACGCCGTCGCTGGCTGAGAGCTGCGCGCATGCCACCAGCAATCTTGCACGCCTGCCCGAGCCGCTGCGGGCGCTCGAGCCCAAAACAACCTATCCGGTTGACGTTTCGGACGCGCTGGTGCGTCTCACCGCCGAGGTTGATCGTCGGCTTGCGGCGCACGAGGGGGCATTGTGATGGACCAGGAGATCAGGATCCGCCCCAACGATGTTCTGCTGGTCGTCGACATACAGAACGATTTCTGTCCCGGTGGCGGTCTATCGGTCCCACGTGGCGACGAGGTCGTAACGCCGATCAACCATCTGGCGAACCGATTCGAACACGTGATCCTCACCCAGGATTGGCATCCGCGCGGGCATTTGTCGTTTGCCTCCAGCCATCCCGGCCGCCAGGCATACGAAACGATTTACGTCGCCTATGGTCCGCAGGTGCTGTGGCCGGACCATTGCATTCAAGGAACCGCAGGAGCCAATTTTCGCAGCGATCTGCAAATTCCGCACGCCGAGCTCGTGCTGCGCAAGGGTTATCACCGCGAGATCGATTCCTACTCGGCGTTCTATGAGAATGATCGCAAAACTCATACCGGGCTCGCGGGATATATACGCGAACGCGGACTGGAACGGGTCGTTGTGGCCGGGCTCGCGTTCGATTTCTGCGTTCGCTTCTCATCGGAGGACGCGCGCCACGAAGGGTTCGAGGTTGTCGTCGTCGAGGACGCCTGCCGCGGCATCGACGTCAACGGCTCGATGGACGAGACCCGTCGCGCGCTCGGGTCGCTTGGAATCGCGTGCATCTCCAGTGACCATGTTCACTAACGCGGCGCCGCAAGATCGTTTCCGTGAAATGGGGCGTAAGCCGCTCAATAGGGCGTCGTCGCAAAGAACCAGAGCGATGGGGCATCCTTGGCGGTCGCGTCCGGAATACTGAACAGCTGGGCGCCGCTGAGTTGATGGGTGCCGTCGTTCATCCAGAGCCGGTAGATCGTTGCGGTGGCAGGTGCGGCATTTGGAAGGTATCTGACCGGAGACCCTGACAGACGCGGAAGGGTGATCGCACTGATGTTCGTCCACGGGTTCATCACATAATTGGTCAACTTGGAGAAACCGGCGTTGTTGATCGTCGGCCGTTCCACGATCCACTCGATCGAATTGCCGATGAGGTCGGTGTCATGCGGTGGCGTCATCGCCAAGGCGACCGACTTGCGCGTGGTCAGGTTCTCGATCGATAGATGCTTGCTGCCGTCGGCCGCAATGAAGACCGAAATCGACATCAAATCGCCGGGCGCGATCGCCAGGTTCGTGACTTGGATCTCGGAGTTGGGATACCACTCGATCCACGCATAGTAGGCGGGCCCGGATGCGCAATCGAGGTCGGTTTCGGTGCCGGCCTGCAGCACGTCATTCGAGAATGCGCCGTCGATCCCGACCCAATTGGCGGAGCTGTAGGTGTCGGCTTTGGAGCCGCAGCCGGACGCCGGCTTTGGGACGATGAATTGCGCTTCCACTTGCGAACCGGGCCTGACGAACGGGTTGCTGGAATTGATGATGGTATAGCCGCTCCAGTTTTCGCTGTTCGCCTCGATCACCCCGGACGTGGTCTTCGTCTGCTTGATGCTCTTCGCCGGCGCATGAAACGTGTTGGTCTGTTGCAGCTGCGGAACGATCCGCGTTTGGCTCATGACACGGCGTTCCCATTGCGCAATGGCGCCGGCTCCCAGGTCCCGATTTGGTCGTGGCGGAAATCCGTATCGATCGAGCTCCGCGTCGTTTGCCGTGAGGGGATTGAAGCTCGCGGGCGGGCGCATAAAGGCCGAAACGCCGGCGATCTTTGTGTCAATCGTCGTAGCGGGTCGGGTTTGGGCGGCGGCCAAACCGATACCCATGAACACCAGTGCAGCGCATGCCGCGCGCATCACCTGACGGTTCGCTGTCGAGAACATTTCAAGGTGTTTCCTCATTCGATGCTCGTAAGGTTTGCGCGTGCCGGCTCAGTGACGATGCTGGTGATGCATGTCGGGCGCATGCGGATGGGCGTGCCGGAGCCCGCCGTGTCGATGCTGATGAGTGTGCGGTTCGCCCGGCGGATCGTCCGGCGCATGCGCGTGTTGGTGATGTGAATTGTGAACATGGGGGTGCGCATGTTCGGCCAATTCATGGATATGTTCATGTTCATGGCGCTCGGTGACATGCAGCCAGACACCCAGACCCATCAGGACTCCGGCTATAAGGAGCCCAACGGTAAGATTCTCCCCAAGGACGATCACCGAGATCACCGCGCCAACAAACGGTGCGGTTGAAAAGTAAGCGCCCGTCCGCGCAGCTCCCAGGTCACGAAGGGCGAGGACGTAAAGCGCGAGACTGACACCATATCCGAAGAACCCGGTCACGCCCGCGAATAATGAGGCAAACGACAGCGAGATCGACCCGCCTGCCCAGATTCCAATGGCGATGTTGATTGGTCCGGCGATGAGCCCCTTCAGTTCCGTGATTTGCAACGGATCCGCGAGCGAAACCTTGCGCGTGAGATTGTTGTCGAGGCCCCAAGCGATACACGCGCACAGGATCGCCAACGGACCCAGAACATTGGGAATGCTCGGCATTCCCGACCACGAAAGAACGATGGCCCCTGCCACAAGACAGATCATTCCAAGCGCAATCCGACGGTCGAAATTTTCTCGAAACACGAACCAGGCGAGTAGGGCGGTGGCGGCACCTTCGAATGTCAGAAGAAGCGACGCTGTGGCGGCGTTCGTTCGCGCGAGTCCGAACATCAACAGCAAAGGACCTGCCACACCGCCGGCCGAAATCGCCGCAGCGAGCCACGGAAAATCTCTGCGCTGCAGCGGCACCTGCGGCGCGTCCGCTGCGTGCAATGCAGCCTGCGGTGCTATCCGACGCAACAGCGCGATGCCCATGCCGGCCCCACAATAGAGGAGGCCGGCCAGCACGGCCGGATCGATCCCACCCAGCAGAATCTTGGCCACCGGTGTCGAGGCACCGAATAATGCAGCAGACGCGAGCGCGTATAGAACGGCGCGTGGGTACATCGTGCGATGCTACTGCGATGAAAACACAGTGCAAGCCCGCGCACATCAATGACGTTGAAACCGCCAAGGCAGGCTTGAAGTCATCAATTTTCTGCCGACCGTCAGCACGGCATAGCCGACGAGGAACCCTGATCGTAGCCCTCGTCCTTTGCGGTACTTGCGCTCTTGGCACGCCCGGATTAGCTTTTCGCATCGGGGATACGCAGGCTCCCCGTCAGACGGCTTCCGTCCAAGCTCTGTGCAACGCTCGATTGTTCGAGGAGATTGCGCATGGACGGACAACAACTCTCGATTTTTCCCTCTGATCTCTATTCGCGACTGGGTACGGCCGCGGCGCCAATCGTCATCGACGTGCGGCGTGCTGCCGCATTTGCGAGCGCCGATCGACTGATCGTCGGCGCGCTGCGTCGCCTTCCCGATCAGGTAGAGCAGTGGGCGCGCGGGTTGCCGCCGCGGCATCCCGTGATCGTCTATTGCCTCCACGGGCACGAGGTCAGTCAGAATGTTGCGGCGGCGTTGCGAACGGCCGGAATCAATGCGGCCATTCTCGAAGGCGGCATCAGCGCCTGGAGTGAGGCCGAGCTTCCGACGCGACGGAACATCGGCACGTCACCTGGCAAGTGGGTCACACGCGAGCGGCCGAAGATCGATCGCATCGCATGTCCGTGGTTGATCGCCCGCTTCATCGACCCGCAAGCGGAGTTCATCTACGTTGCGCCGAGCCGCGTTGTCGCGGTTGCGAAGGAGTTGGGCGGAACGCCCTACGACATCGAGGGTGTGGAATTCGCGCACGAGGGCGAGCGGTGCTCGTTCGACACGATCCTGCGCATCTATGGCGTCGAGGATCCGGCGCTCGACCATCTGGCCACAATCGTGCGCGGCGCAGATACCTCGCGGCATGATTTGAGCCCGCAATGCGGCGGGCTGTTTGCGATCTCGCTTGGACTCTCGGCCAACTTCACTGATGACCATGACATGCTCGGACATGGAATGGTCATGTATGATGCGCTCTATGCCTGGTGCCGATCACTGCAGGCGGAGACGCACAATTGGCCGTCGGCAAAGCCGGTCCAGCAAGCGGCACGCTGAGCTAACACGAAGCCCGCAGTCCTCAGAAATCCGACGGCTTCTTGCTCCATTTGTATCCCCCGCGGCCGAGCGTGTAGCCGAAATCGTAGAGCGCGCGCATGTAATCGAGATCGAAAGGTGCTTTTTCCCTGCCAGTGAAGCTGTCAGGGATGTAGGCGAGGTTGAAATCTGCGCCATTGTTGCGCGCCTGCAGGTAGATGCGATTGATGTCGCCGATACCCTGATACTTGATCAGCGAGGAAATCGACGCTTCGGCGATTTTGGCGAGGCCGGGATCGACCGCCTCCCAGACCGGGCGTACGCGCGAATTGCGAATGACGAAGATGCGACGGGACCCCGTGCGTCCCAGCCGGCGGTCCAATGCCGCTACGTTGATCTGGGCCGGGAAGACAAAGACCTGGTTGGCGACGCCGCCATCGACGTGCATCTCATCGAAGACCTTGCCGTCTTGTTCGACCGAAATCATGGCCGGCGGAAACACGCCGGGGATCGACGCCGATGCGAGCAGCACTTTACGAAACAGGGCAAGCGACGCCGCGTCGCCCTTGTCCGCAATGGCTCCCATATCCCAGATCACCGGTCGCTGTGCGTCCAACAGGGTGGTGCCGATGAACAGCGCGCGGCCTTTGCGGCTTTCGCGTGCTACCTCCGCCACGAAATCCGCATCGATGTATTTGGCGATCAGATTGGCCAACGGCCCATTGTCGGCGGCGGACGCTTGCGCAATGATTTCCAGCGGGTTGCGTTCGCGCGCGATCTCGTTCGTGCCATAGGTCGTGTAGACCTCCTTGAGTTGCTGATCGTAGGCGGATCCGAGGAATGCGAAGGGCGCGATCAAGGCGCCGGTGCTGATGCCGGTGACGAGCTCGAACGACGGTCGGTTGCCGGCATCGGACCAGCCGTTCAACAGGCCGGCACCGAACGCTCCGTCCGACCCGCCCCCCGATACGGCAAGAAAATCGATCGAGGCGTCTGGACGCATGCCGGCAGCAATACGCTGGGCATAGGCCTCACGTACGAGCGCAAGGGTGTTCTTGGGCGGTGCATCGCCCCAAAATCGGACCGGTCCCGATACACCGGAAACGGCGTTCAGGGCTGTCGAATCCGGCGCCGGATTGCGGCTGATCGCACTGCAGGCTGCAAGCGCGACTGCCGCGACAGCAAGGCTCGATCGCGCAACAACAACAACAACCCGCCGGGCCATATCCCCGCCCCACAGCGCTTTTCGCGCCATCCAGCCCTGGGAACACCAGGCCGCACTACTCCGGTAAGCAGGTTCTCAAGTCGAAACTAGGGCAGAAATCCAACCGGCGCGGCCGGCTATTTCCGTCGGCGCGCGATTTCGAGCGATACCAGCCGCGCCAACAAGGTGGCCGGATAAAGCTGACCGATGATGCCCTCGACATTGCAGAGACTGCGGGCAATCGGATGCACAGGCACGATGTCGCCGTAGCCGGTCGAGGTCAGGGTGACGAAGCTGAAGTAGATGAAGTTGCTGGGCAGCGCCGGGCTATCGTCCATCGGCACGCCCGAAAACGCATGCGGGACAGTGAGCCCAACGAAGGTGAAGAACGCCACGAACGTCGCGCCAATCGTGAGATAGAGCAACACCGCGCCCATGATCCGGTGGTAGGTCACTTCGCCAGGACCGAACACCGCCCGGCTGACGACCCACCCGACCGAAAGTCCAAGAATGGCCCACGCCGTGGCGTCAAAATAGAGATCGAGCGGCGAATGGCGCGAGCGCAGGGCCGTGGCGGCGGCGGAAATGCCGATGGCGAGCAGAACCCAGACAACCGTCAGTGGGCTGTCGGACACCACGAACAGCGCGGCCGTGCACAAAACGATGAGCGCGAATCCGAAACCTTCAGATCTAATGATGCCGGCGGCGTACAAGGGTGCCAGCACGAACAACATGAGCGCCAGCATGACAGTGAGCGTGGTGAGCATCGGGTCGCGCCAGCGTTGCTGCACGTGGGCAAAGCGCGCCTTGACGTTCGGGGTGATCACCAGCATCCGCCCGCCATGCGCGTATGACCAACCACCTTGCTGCACCGCTTAGGTCTGATCGTCCCATCCCGGCGCATCGAAATACGACCGAGCAATTAGCGCGCCGGCCATGCGGGCGGCGGCTCGATTTTGATGACGGGCGGCGGATTCCATCGGCCGATCAGCGCCGCTGGTTTCGGTGCATACAGGCGCATGGTCAGGTTGAACGGTCCCTTCGGGGCCGGCAACCAGTTGGGTTCCTTGGCATTGCCAGGACTTTCGTTCTGCACATAGAGATCGAGCGAACCGTCTGGATTGTATTCCAACGGCATCCAGCTCGAGAGCGCGAAGCGATTGAGCGGATTGGCGACCTGAAAGCCTTGCGGGTCGTAGAGAGTTATCGACCAGAACGCGTTCACCGGCGGCGTTGCGCCGGCCTCGAAATGCAGTGTGTAGATGTTGTCGCCGTCAAGCGGCCTGCCGATCTCATCGCCGAGATTGAACGGATAGATCGCGTCCTCCGGCAGGTTCGCACCGAGCCCGACTTGCGCGATGATGGCGCGCTTGAGGTAATAGTTGCCATACACGCCCATCGTGTCGGTGTTCATGGACCAGAAATTGACAACATCGGCGAGCGTGGGCAGCTTCCACTGCATCAGTTTCTGCGCCACGGCCGGTGCACTCAAAATTGCTTTTTGGACAATCGGGTCGGCCTTGGCGACGTCGAAACTCCTGCCGCGCTCGATGCCGAGCCGCTTCATGCGTGCGATGATCGGTTCATCGGTGATGTGCGGCGGGTGGAGCTTCAGGAGCTCGGCCGCGTAGGCGAAGTACGGACCCGCCGGCATACCATCGACCTGCAGCTTGGGTGGCGTTTTCATGTCGATCGTCGGATCGTTTTTCGCCTCCGGCGGCACCGGGGTCTTGCCCCATTGCGACAGTGGCGTGATCCGGTAGCCGGCTTGGATTCTGTGCACGGCGTCGTAGTCGGCGGGGCCGTCGGTCTTGGTGCGACCGATGATCCACACATAGGGTGTCGGCGCCTCGATCAGCTGCGTAGCGGGTGGCAGCTTGAATTCATCGGTGAAGCGATTGCGCAGATCCGGCCTCCATCCGACCGGCACTACCAGGAAATTCCCGGCCTTGGTTCCGGTCGTGCGCCAGCCTGGGGAAGCGAACGCGTCGGTCCATATATCGAGCATCGGCAGAAGGTAGTAGCGGCCGCCGGTGTCGGGGACGGAAACGACCATCGGCTCTCCGGTCAAATCAAGCCAGGCACTGGAATAGAGCGTGTCGAAGTTCGGCCGCACCACGGTTTTCATGTCGGCCGGAGGGAACGTCGGGATATTGCTGAACGTATTGGCCGGGCCATGGCCTGGGTCCGAACCAGCGGTGACATTAGTGAGTTGCCGCCGGGTCACATCCATCGATATCAGCGGGTAGAAATAAATGTAGGCCTCAACCGAAATAGCCGAGGCCTCTTCGGCACTGATCGACTGTCCATAGGCTTGTGATGTGAGCGATGCCAGCGCGAGTGCCGCTCCTACTACTGCTGCTCCGATCAACTTCTTTGCGCCAACAATATCGTTTGACATCACACGCTCCGGCTGATTGACGCCACCTACTGTTGGCTGCTCCAGACGTTAGCGTACGCAGACGCGTCGTGTCATTATGCAGCAACAGAGCCAAGTTTGGCCAAGGGTGCACTAAGGATAATGCCATGACCGCTTCGGACATCGATACACTGATCGCCCGGCACCGCAAATATTTTCTGTCCGGCAAAACGCGTTCCGTCGAATGGCGCGAGGCGCAACTTGCGGCGTTGCATGCAATGATGACTGAACGCGCGCAGGAATTTCTTGATGCTCTCTGGAAGGACCTGCGCCGTAATCGCGTCGACGGCAATGTGACCGACGTGCGATTCATCGCCAACGAAGCGGACTATGTGCGCCGCCGCGTGCGGCACTGGATGCGTCCGCAGCGCGAGGGCACCCCGCTGTTCCTCGCGCCCGGGCGCACCATCGTGCGGTTCGAACCTCTTGGCGTCGGGTTGATCATTGGAGCTTGGAACTACCCGTTCATGCTATGCCTGTCGCCGTTGGTGGCCGCGATCGCAGGCGGCAATGCGGCGGTGATCAAACCTTCGGAGGTGTCGCCCGCCTGCGCCGAGACGATCGCGCGCTTGGTGCCCGAATATCTCGACCCGGAAGCGATTTCAGTGGTGCTTGGCGGTGTGGCTGAGACCACTGCGTTGTTGGAGCAGCGCTGGGATCATATCTTCTTCACCGGCGGCCCCCCGATCGGGAAGGTCGTGATGGCGGCCGCAGCCAAGCACCTGACGCCAGTCGTGCTGGAACTCGGGGGCAAGAGCCCGACCATCGTGCACTCCTCCGCTGACCTGCCCGTCGCCGCCCGCCGCATCGCCCACGGCCGCTGGGTTAATGCGGGACAAACCTGTACGGCGCCGGATTACGTGCTTGTGTTCCGCGACGTGGCGGGGCCGTTTCTGGCCGCCCTCAAGGAGGCCGTGGTCGGATTTTACGGACCTGAACCACAGCAGAGCCCGGATTACGGGCGCATCGTCAATGAGCGCCATTTTGACCGGTTGACGCGACTTCTCGGCAGCGGCGAGGTCTATCACGGCGGGCAGCACGATCGCGCCGATCTCTATATCGCACCCACGATCCTGACCAAGGTTGAGCTTTCATCGCCCGTCATGCAGGAGGAAGTGTTTGGCCCAATCCTGCCGGTCATCGAGATCGGCAGCGTCGAAGAGGCTCTCGCGATCGTCAACGCACGCCCCAGCCCGCTTGGACTCTATGTATTTGCGCAGGACGAGCAGGTCTCGGCCCGGATCCTTGACTCGACCGGATCCGGCGATGCCGCGATCAACGATTGCGCGGTTCAGCCGATCGTGCGCGACCTGCCGTTCGGTGGCGTCGGCAATTCCGGGATGGGAAAATATCATGGCGAGTGGGGTTTTCGCGCCTACACCAACGCGCGCGGCGTGCTCTACCACTCCACCCGATTTGATCCACCGTTGCGCTACCCGCCCTATAGCAGGAAGGCCATGCTGCGCGATTTTCTCATGCGGCTGTCGTCGTAAGCCGCCGGTCGCAGCAAACTCGTTCAGGAACTTCAAGTCGAAAAGCGGCATGACGGTAGCAAAGGAGGCGCCATGCGCCGACGCAATATCCTCACCGCCGCGTTTGCGGCGACCGGCGCGATGTTCGCGGCCGCCACCAAGGCTGCGCGCGCGAACCCTGCGACGCCCGACAAGTCCAAGGTCGTCTATCATCTCAGCGATTTCGACAAGGTCAGCTTCGTTCTCGGCAACATCAAGAATCATTTCGAGGGTGTGGGCGGTCCTGAACATGTCGCCATCGCACTCGTGGTTCACGGCCCGGCCTTGAAGGCGTTCCATGCGACCTCGGCCAGCGCTGATGTCGCAAGGCGGACGGAGCAGTTTTCCAAGTCCGGACTTCAGCTCAACGCCTGCGGTAACACCATGCGGGGCCAGAACATCACGCTCAAGGACCTGCTGCCCGGCTTCATTGTCGCTGACCGTGGTGGGGTCGTGCGCATTGCGGAACTGCAGGCGCAAGGATACGTGTATCTGAGGCCCTGATCAGGGCGCGGCACAAAACGCGCTACGCCGAAGGATGGCCCAGCGCATGACGCGATTGCGCGACCTCGTTCGCCGCGAGCGCAAGCCGAGCATCCGTTTGCCCGGATGGCTCGAGCGGGCAACCTCGGTCGGAATCGTCACCGAAGATCCACGGGTGGCGCGGCGTCAACGCGTCACCAATGTGGCGGCCTTTGCGACGGCCGGCAATGCGCTTTCCCACCTGATCATCAATTCCTACCACGACTTCGAAGGTCTGCTCGTCATCCATGTCTACAACGCTGTGATGACGGTCGCACCGCTCTTGGTCCCGCTGCTGCACCGCTTTGGCCGGAACGTGGCGGCGATCGTGCTGCTCGTGCTCATCATCAGCGGCAACACGTTCGTGGTGTGGATGCTCGGCACGGCGAGCGGATTGGAAATCTATTTCACCCTCGCCGGCGCCATGCTGCTGTTCTTCGGCGTCGAGAACTGGAAATTGTTCCTCGGTTTTTTTGTTGTGGCGGCAGGAGCAATGCTGTTGACCCTCGACTACGCGCCGACCAATGGCCTCATCATGCCTGAGGATCAGGCTCTGCGCGCGACGCTGTTCAGTCAGGCCATGGTCAACACGATCGTGATCAACGCCCTGATGGTGTTCTACGCATTGACCATCCTGCATCGCGCCGAGGCAGAGCTGGAAAACCTGTACGCGCGCTCCGAGGCGCTCATTTCCACCATGATGCCGGCGTCGGTGGCGGAGCGGCTGAAATCCGGGACCGAGCAGCGTATCGCCGACCGCATCGACAACCTCAGCGTTCTGTTCGCGGATCTGGTCGGGTTCACGGCCGCGGCGCACGAGCTCCCGCCCGAACAGGTGGTGGATTATCTGGATGGGCTCGTGCGCGCTTTCGACGCGCTGGCGGATCGGCACGGTGTCGAAAAGATCAAGACCATCGGCGACTGCTACATGGCAATCGCCGGCCGGGACGGCGATGCGGCCGAGCGCGCTTGCGCGCTCGGCCGATTCGCGCTCGCCATCATGGAGACCACCGACTTAACCCCGCCGCTGGGCGACCAAAGGCTAGCGCTTCGCATCGGCATCCATTGCGGCCGGGCGACGGCGGGCGTGATCGGCGATACGCGCTTTGCGTTCGACGTCTCGGGGCGATGCGGTCAATACCGCCTCGCGCATGGAATCCCATGGCGTACCGCGGCGAATCCAAGTCAGCGACGCTTTCCGCGAGCTCACCGGGGACATGTTTCGGTTTGAGGAGCGCGGGCCGACCGTCATCAAAGGCATCGGGATCACACGCACGTTCTTCCTCACGGGGCCGGCGCACAGCCGAGTCGAATGATCGAGCGCGGCCGCTGCCGGCTAGCAAAAAACACGGTCGTTCATGAAGACCGCTACCCCGCCCTGATCACCGGCATCTCGCGTGGTTGATCGCAGTGCGCACGCAAAAATGCGACCGCCCCCTTTTGGGGGGCGGCAGCTTCCGGGAAGAGGGGACCCCGACGCCAGTTGGGTGGGGTGGGGGGGCTGGCGTCGGGGCCGGGGCGGGTCACCCCGCATTTAGCGAGGTAGCCCGTGGGGTTCGTTAAGCAATCCTGATCTCGCGTGCCTGACCTGTAGGCTGGTTCTTCTTGACGGGAGCAATTGGGCGGACATCGAGGCGATCGCCCTTGAGGGTCCGTACCGGGGTCGTCACAGCCACCTCCGCGCCAGGCGCAAACGAGATAGCTACGACCTCGACCGAGAGGACCACGGCCGCAATCGCGATGATGATTTTCAACATGAAACGCCTCGCCAACCCACCTTCTTGCTTAATGCGAGGTTAAATTCGAAGGGGCCCGCCGCACAGTTGTACATGGGTGGGACGGGCGGACACGTTGGAATGAGGCGGATTCGTCCTAGGGCTAGGTCGTATTGTCCTTAGGTATAGGTGCTCTGTTGCCGCGCAATAGATTGATGAACGAACGTTCACAGTCGCTAGATGTCGCGAGCTGGGCGCGCGCACGCTATTGGCTCTAGAAACCAGGCGCGTGGGGTAACGGCACGCCACCCTCTGGGAATGGTGTGGCGTAACCTGGGAACGAAATGAGACCGCCTTGAGCCGTGACGGCGCTACGAATCTCCGGCGGTCATGATGGTGAAGCCAGGCGCCGCAAAGGTATTGGCGTCGATCGCCTTGTCGGTGATCACCATCGTGGCACCCGGCCGCAGCATGGCCGCCAGGCGGTGCGCGGTCGCGTCCGGCACGTCGACACGCCGGATGGTCGCCGCGAACAGCAAGGCCGACGCCTGTGCGGCGCTGGCATCGTCGCCACCGAAATCGATGACGGCGTCAGCGCTGAGATCGAGCGCCATCCATTTGAATTTGCTCGGATCGTCCGAAGGGCCGGTGAGGCTGAAGACGTGCATACCGAACGGCAGCTCCGGTTGCCGCAGGGTCACTTTGTCTTCAAATGCCGGCGCGCCATTGACGAACACCACAATGCGCTTTTCCTTCGTGGAAATGACCACCGAAACCGCCTGGGAATCCGCGGTGGTGGCCTGGGGCGATGCCTTCGCATTGGCCTTGGCCTGCTGGATCGCCTGTTTTGCCATGTCTTCGGTATGTTGCGACATCAGCAGGCCGGAATGCAGCACGTCGGCCGGAACTGAGTTGTGATCGGCGATGATCACCGTGGTGCCGAGATGAGTGATCCCGAACAGTTGCTGGGCAAAAGCGCGCGGCAACCGCACGCACCCGTGCGAGGCGGGATACCCCGGCAGGTTGCCGGCATGCAGAGCGACGCCGCCCCAGGTGACGCGCTCCATGTAGGGCATCGGTGCGTCGTCGTAGAGCGAGGAGTGGTGGTTCACGTCCTTCTCGAGGATCACAAACGTGCCGGTTGGGGTCGCGTGCCCGGGCCGGCCGGTCGAGCAGGTCGAAACTGCGATTCGGACGCCGTTGCGATAGACCGTGACCAATTGGTCCGGAATAGAAACGACGATGACAACCGGGCCGTCCGGCGATCGCTCCGGCTGCCACGTGAACTGGCCGGGCTTGAACTTCTTGGGGTCGACCCCGTCATCCGGAAGGGCGACCAGATCGGGTGCGCAAAAGGCGAGCGGCGCAAGGCCGATCCCGAAAACAACTATGCGCCGGCTGAGCGGGATGCTTTCTGCGTTGGAACGCCAACCGCGATGACGGCCTGTCATGATCTCCTGCAAATGTGGCCCCGTTGACTTACAGCGTTCTGACCGATTGCGGTTTCCGAGGCAAGCCAACCTCCCGCTTCGCGTAAAGGTCCGCGAAATCCGGCGCGAAGCATAATTTCGGCTACCATTTGCCTGTCAAATCAACTAAGTCAGCGATCCACAGGGCCGGGGGAATCTCATGTCAAAATCTTGTTTCACGCTGACGGCGCTCGCATTGGCGATGGCGTTGGCAGGGCCATCCTTCGCCCAGATGCCGCCTCCGCCTCAGGGCCCGCCGCCGCCCCGGCCTCCGGTCATAATCGTGACGCCGCCCGGCCCGTCCACAAAAGTTGGGATGTTGACCTGCAACATGAGCCCGGGTGTCGGGTTCATTGTCGGTGGGCGCCAAAGCCTTGCCTGCCGGTTCGCTCCCAGTTCCCCCTCCTACGCCCCCGAGTTGTATTTAGGTGAAATCACCACAATCGGGCTCGACATCGGAGTGACCAGCGGCGGCCTCATGGCCTGGGCCGTCTTCATGCCGACACAGGGCCCGCAGTACGGCTCGCTCGCCGGAGAGTATGTGGGCGCGAGTGGGGAAGTCAGCTTCGGAGTCGGCGCCGGTGGCAACGTCTTGGTCGGCGGCTCGAACCGCTCGGTGACGCTGCAGCCGTTCTCGGTCGAGGGCACGACCGGCGTCAATCTTGCGGTCGGCGTCTCCGGGATGGTGCTGCGGGAAGCGCGCTAAAAGCCGTATTCAGTTGGGGGGCGCCGTCAATGAGGCTTGGCCCTTCAGCCTGGTCAGGGCCGTCTTGGCTTCCTGGTTGGCGGGGTTGATCTCGAGCACGCGCCGGAAATCGACGATCGCCTGCTCCCGCCGCCCCAGCATCTCCTGCAGCCTCGCTCGCTCCAGCAGCAGTGCCAGTGTGCGCTGCTGGTCGAGCTGGATCGCAAACGACAGGTCGGCGATCGCCTGATCCGGCGCACCCTTACGCAATTGTACATTCGCGCGCAGCCGATAGATCGACCCGATCAGACTGGCGGCGCCCGTCTCCCGGTAGCTCATGCGCAGCGCCTCGGCCAGGAGCGGATCCTTCCAATAGGAATCGATCATCGCGGACAAATCGTAGATCTCGCGGTCATAGAGCTTCTTCTTGTCGCACAGGGCGGCTCGGCTGCGATGCGCGTAGAACAGATCGAGCGCCGGCATGCGGGCCGGGTCGGCATCGGCGAGCTGGATCGCCTTACTGAGATCGGCCATCGCGGCTTCTTCGTCGCCTTTGTAGAGCTGTGTCATGCCGCGCGCCCGCAGCGCGGGGGCGTTGTTCGGATCAAGCCCGATGCCTTCGTTGAGATCGGCGATCGCCCGTTCCACGTCGCCAAGCTTGAACCAGGTTTGGCCGCGGTGGATATAGGCCTCGGCATACTGCGGATCGGCGCGGATCGCGTCGGTCAGCTCGCGCGCAGCGCGCTCGAGATCCCCGTTCTTGGCCGACTGCTTGCCGCTCTCGGTCAGGTCGCGCGCCTTGCTGCCGGCACCGGCCGCCGCGGAGCCACTGGGCGCCGGCGAGCTCATTTCGCGACGGCTCGGACCCTGCGGCCCTTTACCGAGTTCGCTGCGCGCAGACAGCCAGCCCGAAACCCCGGACTGCCAGTCCCGGTTTGCTTCGATTCGCTCGGCGTCGGCGTTGGCGCAGGCAACGAGGTCGGTCGCAGCCAGCATCGGGCTGCATCCAAGGAGCGGTTTAGCTGAGACCTGGGCGGCATTGAGCGGTCCGTCCTGGGCGACGGCGCCATCGACTCGTCGTGCATCTGCGGGCTTGGCTGCCGGCGCATGTGCCGCCGCCAACCGCGGCCGGGCAAAGGAGAGGTTATTAAAGCGACCACCTGCGAGCCAATATGCGGTCACGATCCCGGCGACAAAGATCGCGAGACCGAACGGTGCCAGCACGCGCATCAGCGGACGGCCCGGCCGCCGCACAGCCGTTGCCGCGCCGGTGCTGCGCGGCCCCGTGCGAACCGTTTTGGTCTCGCGAGCACGGCACTCCGCTTCGACTTTCTTGATAGCTTGCTCGAGCGCGAATTGCTCAAGCCCGATGACATGTTTGGAAGGTCGCGGCCGGGTTGATCGCAGCTTTGCGAGCAGCACGCGGCGAGCGTGCTCGTAGACGCCCTGACGCGCCGGTGGGTCATTACGACTAAGTCCGGCGATTGCGCCGGTGACGATCGGATAATAATCGACCGTCCCCGTCGCTCCGCCCTGACGGGGCGTTGCTCCGTCGGACACAGGCGTACGCTCGGTCATCGCTGTTTGCAGCCCCCCGATCTCCGACACGGATAATCATCTTGAATTTCGACCCTCGTAGGGCAGGTGGCGCATTTGGACGCATGGTAAATCCCGCGTCGACGGGTGCGCCGCCGGGTGCGAGGGGGTCAGCTCGCCTGCGACAGCCGCGACGCCCGCGCCTGCAAGGCACGGATCCGATCGGCGAGGTTGCCGCCGCTCTCGCCGGAAGCGGGCATCTCGCTCCTGCCGTCAAGGCCGGCCGCGGGTGCGATCACAGGTCCCGCGTCAGTTTGGCCGGCAAGGATCGTTTCGATCGGCGAGCCTGGGCCTTCCAGCACCATGGTCAGGCGCGCCACTTCGGTCGCGATGTCGTTGATCCGCTCCCGCAGCAGGGCGTTCTCCACCCGCTCCGCCGCCCAGGTGGTTTCGGCCTCCCGTTTCATGCTGGCGATTTCCTGCTGCAGTCTGGACCGCTCCTCGTGGGTCCGCGCAAGCTCACGTTCGATCAGCACTTTCTCGCCGCGCAGCCCGCTCGTGGCGTCGCCGTACCGGCGTTCGAGCGCCATGATCTCCGCACGCAGATCGTTCTCGAGCCTGCGGGCGGCCTCGAGCTCACGGCGCAGCTCCGCAGTCTCGTAATCGCGTTCGACCAACAGGCGGCCCTGCTCGGCCAGCCGCAGTTCGACATCCTGCAGCCGATCGCTGAGCGCTTCCGCCTCGCTCGTTTGCGCGAGCAGCGCATGTTCGAGCTCCGCCGCATGGGAACTCAGCGCTTCAACCCGGCTGCGTTCAGCGCCCAGATGCTCGAATGTGGCGCTGGCCTGGCCGCGCTCGCGCTCCAGGCGATCCGTGGTTTCCGTGAGTTCTCTCTCGAACCGCTCGATCTGGGATTTCAGGGCGTCGACCTGGGTGCGCAATGACACGATCTCTACGCGCTGACCGTCCGACAGAAACGTGCGCTCACCGAGATCGGAGGTCAGCTTGGCGAGTTCTGCCTCCTTGTCGGAGAGCGTGCGCGCTGCGTCGCGCAACGCGTGGGTCCGGGCGGCGACCTCGTCTTCGGTCGTGCGGGTCTGATCGCGCAGCGATTTTTCGCGCGCTTCGAGCGCGAAAATCGTGCTGGCCTTGTCGCTGAGCTCGCTCTTGAGCCGGTTGATGGCCTCGGTCTTCTTGCCCAGCTCCGCGAGTTGACTGGTGGTGCGGGCCTTGAGCTGCTCGACGCTGATCTCGAGACGCCGCGTCGACATGGCGAACTCGGCGCGCAACTGATCCTTGTCGGCTTGGATCTCCGCCATCGACAGCGGCGTTGCGGCCTCCAGCCGCCGGATGGTGAGGCGAACCGCACGATTGTGGACAAGCGTGATAAGCACGAGCCCGAGCAGGCTCGCGAACAGGAACCCGATCCCAAAATACATGATCGGTTCGATCATCGGCGCCCTCCCGTGTCGCGATTCCGGAGTTCGCGCGCGCGGCTACAGGTATGATGACCATGCCACGGCGATCGGTGGATCGCCAGAGGCGACGCGCCGTTAACCTGAACGGGAAAGCGAAAGCGGAAGAGGCCGCGTGCCGAGGTCCTAGTGGTCTGACCCCAACATTTGGTACCCAAATGTTGGGACAAGTCAGCCCACTAAGATATTGATTTTAGGGGGGCGACTTTCCAAACAGATGCGAAGGATCTGTTTGGGTCGCACCACTAGAACGGGTTCCAGGTCGCCTGGGGGGTGAACTTGAGATAGCCGATATTGGCCCCGAGCCTCAGGCCGAGGCCGGAACGGATCGGCACGACCACGATATTGTTGGCGGTCAATGCCGTCATCCCGAGCCCGCCGATGAAATAGGCGGAGCCGTCGATACCGGCAAATCGCTGATAGATGGCGCGTGTGGCGGGCAGCTTATAGATCAACATCATGGTGCGGGCGCCTTCGCCGCCAAAGTCCCAGCCGACCGACGGGCCTTGCCAAAACACCTTCAGGTCACCGGCGTTCTTCGTGTACAGCATGCCCTCGCCGTAGCGCAGGCCGCCGAAGAACGCGCCACCGCCTTCCTCTCCGAGAATGTAGCCATTGGGCAGGCCCCATTGGCTCACCGCCTTCTCCACAATAGTGGCCAGGCCGCGTGAGATGCCGCCAAAAAAGCGATGGCCAGCGTCGATGATCTCGTTGGGCGAGAACTCCTGCCCGGCCGGCTGCACCGGTTGCGGCGCTTCCTGGGCCGATACCGGAGCGCTCAGAAAGCAAGGTCCGCACAGCAGTGAAACAAGGGCAATTGTTCGCATCAATACGCGCATGCAGGTCCCCAACCTGGTAGATTCATAAGCGCCCTGTTAACCAACGATTTGCACTGATTGTGACGCGTTTCGGTTAACCGGATGTTGCCGCACCCCAGGACACACGCTGGAATCTTTGCCTGGCAACTGTGGCCGCCCCGGGGCGGATGCAACCGCCGATCGACATTGATTCGGTTTTCGGCGGCGAAATGGTGGCTACTGGGCGCAATGTGGGAATGTTCCTACGCTCGCGACGGGCCAGGTCACATGGCAAATCCAAAACCACCCCGGAATCATAAATTTGCTAGTGTCCCTTTGATTCCATCGTTCGCCGACGCTCGCGCCACCGCCTGCCTCGAACTTCGGAATCAGGACGCCAGCCAGGCGTCGAGGTGTCGCCAGCCTGTCGATTCCCTGGAGAAACTTCTGAATGACAACCACGCTTACGGGTCTCGACCTTGCCGCGCTGCTGTGTTCTCGGGTCTGTCATGACCTGATCAGCCCGACCGGCGCCATCGTTAATGGCCTGGAGGTGCTCGAGGAGTCGAAGGACGACGAAACCCGCGATTTTGCCCTGGCTCTGATCAAGAAGAGCGCCGGGCAGGCGACCGCCAGATTGCAATTCTGCCGGCTCGCCTTCGGGGCTGCCGGTTCCGCCGGCGCTGAAATCAACCTGGGCGACGCCGAAACGGTGGCACGCGGGTTCATCGCGGACGACAAGGTCAAGCTGACATGGAACCTGACGCGGGCGTTGGTACCGAAAAACCGGGCCAAGCTTCTGCTCAACTTGCTTTTGGTGGCAACCCAGGCGATCCCTCGCGGCGGACTGATCACGGTCGATGCGATCGAAGGTGATGTGGCGCGCGGCTTCCGGATTGTCGCCAGCGGAATGAACGCCCGCGTACCGCAGCCAGCGGAGCGGCTGTTGGCGGGCGCGGGCGCCGGTGCGGTCGACGCCCATGCGATCCAGCCATACTACGCGGCGCTGCTGGCGCAGGACTGCGGCTTGCGCGTGACCATTATGGCCGACGGCGACGCGATCGTGGTGTCGGCGCAATAACGCAGCGACGGCCGCCCCCCGAAACAAAAACCCCGTCCTGCATCGGGACGGGGTTGTGAAATTGCCGCAGGAACAAGCGCTAGGCGGAGATGCGCGACTCGTCCTCGAACGGCTCGCGCAGTACGTAGCCGCGGCCCCAGACCGTCTCGACGAAATTCTTGCCGTTCGACGCGTTGGCGAGCTTCTTGCGCAGCTTGCAGATGAACACGTCGATGATCTTGAGCTCGGGCTCATCCATGCCGCCGTAGAGATGGTTGAGGAACATCTCCTTGGTCAGCGTCGTACCCTTGCGCAGGCTCAAAAGCTCCAGCATCTGATATTCCTTGCCGGTCAGATGCACGCGGGCGCCGCTGACTTCAACCGTCTTGGTGTCGAGATTGACGACCAGTTCGCCGGTCTGGATCACCGATTGGGCGTGGCCCTTCGAGCGGCGGACGATGGCGTGAATGCGCGCGATCAGCTCGTCCTTGTGGAATGGCTTGGTCAGGTAGTCGTCGGCGCCGATTCCGAGGCCCTTGACCTTATCCTCGGTGCCGGCAAGGCCGGACAGGATCAGGATTGGCGTTTTCACCTTGGAGACGCGCAAAGTACGCAGAACCTCGAACCCGGACATGTCGGGCAGATTGAGGTCGAGCAGGATAATGTCGTGGTCGTAGAGTTTGCCGAGATCGACCCCCTCTTCGCCAAGGTCGGTCGTATAGACGTTGAAGCTCTCCGACTTCAGCATCAGCTCGATTGACGCAGCCGTGGAAGCGTCGTCCTCAATCAGCAACACGCGCATGCCAATCCCCCTCATCCCCACATCGGGTTAGGTCGGCGCGCCGTGATGGCCGCCTTGGAATACGCCTTCGGACAACTGATTCGGACGCTACCAGTGATGGTTATCAAAACCTGATTCCTGGACGCAAGTCGGCGGCGACTGCAAAACAGTCCCTGAATTTTGCCCGCGAACGGGCTTCGTCATGCCTGCCTTCGTGTGTCTCTTCATGAATCGAGAACAACCCACTCCCACCGACCGATGCCCGTCCATTTGAG
This sequence comes from uncultured Alphaproteobacteria bacterium, assembly GCA_963833605.1. Lineage (GTDB taxonomy): Bacteria > Pseudomonadota > Alphaproteobacteria > Rhizobiales > Xanthobacteraceae > JAFAXD01. The sequence continues at coordinate 287,711 of CAWHYZ010000015.1, read as the reverse complement.
TTTGTCCGCTTGGCGCAGTCCTTTCCACTCATCCCGAGGGCGACGCGCACATGATTAACGATCCGAGTAAACACCAAGTTAAACAGTGAAGAGTTGGTTGCTACAGCGCCCGTCAAAACTGATGCGCGCGTGCAACACTTAGAAAAAATCGTCGCTTTGGTGGGTTCGCGGACGCGCGGGCGTTGTCATCGACGGATCTAGAAACCGAAAACTAACAGTAAGCCGGCACAATTGCGTCCGCATACGGTCGGTACCGGATCGTATCGGCGATCGATGGCAATGCGCTGGTTTGGGGTCAGCTCTGGGGTTCGGGAGTACGAGTGATGAAGTCGCATGAGGCCCTCATTCGTCTGAGGACGTTTCAGGTCGAGGACAAACGGCGCAAGGTCCTGCAGATCGAGGGCATGATCGCCGAATTCGAGCGCATCGCGAGCGATCTCGACCGCGAAATCCGTGTCGAGCAGGACCGCAGCGGCATCCACGATCCGACGCATTACGCCTATCCAACCTATGCCAAGGCTGCGCTCGCACGCCGCGACAACCTCAAGCACTCCGCCGACGAACTGCGCGCCCAGCTCGTGGATGCCAAGATCGCGCTGCAGGAGGCCTGTGATGAGCGTCGCAAGGTCGAGCTGCTCGGCGAGCGCGAGCGCAGCGCCCAGGAGGCGCGCAGCCCGACCGATCTCGACGCGCTCGGCATCTTGCGCTCCCGCGCCGCGCTGGCGTGACCTCGAAGCTTTTCCGGTAGACGGCTGCCCTTGGGCTTGACCCGGGGGCGGGCGCCGGTTTTTCGCCGACATGCGACGTTCAAACGGCGCTCACCCCGGTGCTGGTCCGAGCGGTGGGGGCGGCGGCGGCTGGGCCGGCGATCGATGCAGCAACGTCATCGATATATAGGCGCCGACCCATGAGCCGGCGGCGGCGAATACCACATAGAACCAGTTGTTGGTGTAACTGATGACGGCAAATGACGAGAGCAGGTACCAGATGCTGCTCCAGGTCGCGGCCGGAACGCGCCGGCGCGCCACCACGGCCGATGTGAACATCACGTAGACGGCGTCGGTGGTGGCGGTGGCAATCGCGACGCCGACCGCGAGCCACGGGTCAATCGAAACAGGCCACATGTTTGCGATCCTCGGGCTGGGATGGGGGCGGAAGCCACGCGCCGTCAGGGTAGCGTGCGCGCGTCCAACGCAATACAACCTTCCAGGCGCATGGCCCGGAAAAGTGGACGCCGGTTTTCCGATAAGGACATGCGCAAAAACCTGGCGCATGTCCCGGAAAAGTGGACGCCGGTTTTCCGATAAGGACATGCGCAAAAAGAAATTCTAGTGCCCGGTTTCCGAAGTTCGTGATACATGCCGGCATCCTCTGACACGAACTTCGGAAACAAACGGGCACTAGCAAGTATATGATTCTAGTGCCGCTTCTCGATTTGAAGTTCCTGGACGACATTGCCGCAGCTGGTGCAGGAACTTCAAATCGGCGGCACTGGAGCGCATCCGCTTCCTTGTGACCGGGATGCGCTCGGGCGGGAGCGCTCAAGCCAGTATGGGAGGCATGCGATGCGCATTGCACGGCTTGCAGAGACAGGTCTTGCCGTCGCTCTGGTTGCGCTTGCGGCATCGGCATACCCGGCTCTGGCGGAGGATTTTCCCGCGCGCCAGATCATGCTGATCGCGCCCTGGCCGCCGGGCGGAGCGGTCGATGCGCTGTGTCGCGCGCTGGCGCCGGGCGTGGGCGACCGCCTCGGCAGGCCGCTCGTGGTCGAGAACAGGCCCGGCGCGGGCTCGGTGATCGGTACGGCCGCCGTCGCCAAGGCCGCGCCCGATGGCTACACGTTGGTGATGGCCGGGAGCGGGTCGCTCGCCATCAGTCCGGCCCTCTACAAGAAGCTGCCCTACGATCCGACCAAGGACTTTGCCCCGATCGCGCTGATCGCCAAAATTCCGTTCGTGCTGGTCGTCAATCCGTCCCTGCCGGTGCACTCGGTCGGCGAACTCATCGCCTATGGCAAGGCCAACCCCGGCAAGCTGTCCTACGGTTCCGGCGGGCCGGGCTCGCCGCACCATCTCTATGCCGAAATGTTCAAGAGCATGACCGGCATCGATATGGCGCACGTCCCCTACAAGGGCAGCGCGCCGGCGTTGACCGATGTCGTGGCCGGACACATCCCGCTGATGTTCTCGGACACGGTTCCATCGCTGCCGCTGATCCAGGAAGGCAAGGTCAGGGCGCTCGGCGTGTCGTCGGCGACGCGCCTGCCCACGGCGCCGCAGATCCCGCCGATTGCCGAAGGAGGCATTCCCGGCTTCGATGCCGCCGGCTGGGGCATGATCGTGGCGCCGGCCGACACTCCCGCCGCCACCGTGAGCAGGCTCAATGCGGAGCTGTTGACCGTACTTGCCACGCTCGATGTACAACAACAAATCATCCGGCTCGGCATGGTCCCGGCGCAGCCCGCGCCCTCCGCCAGGCTGCAGGATTACATCAATTCGGAAATAGCGCGTTGGGGGAAGGTGGTGCAGCAGGCCGGTCTTGCCGGGACCGAGTAGCAGATCGTCAATACATTTCGAAAACGCGAATGGCCCCTTCCGGGGCCATTCACTACGACGCGCTTTCACTCGACTAGCGCATGTCCCGGAAAAGTGGATGCCGGTTTTCCGACAAGGACATGCGCAAAAAGAAGCTTCTAAAACGCATCCCGATTCCTTGCGATCGGAATGCGCTCTAGTAGCACGCACGCCGTGTTGTGTAGATCACGTGTCCATCTGGCGTTACGGCACGCTCCCGGATCAATTGACAATTGCCCGCGTGGGCGTATCGGCCATCATAGTACCGATCACGCCAGCCATAGGCGGGGCCCACGCCCGCACCGAACGGACCGATTTGAACACCAACACCGCCCGGATCGGCGCCCGCAAAGATCTGTGCGGAGGCGGGGACCGCTGCGATCGTCAACAGACCAGCCGCCGCCGCGGTGAGAAGCAGTTTGTTCATCACATTCTCCTTTCTTGCTCTTCCACCCCTGGACCAGGGCTAACGTCTGGCCCGCGCGGTCGTTCGGCCGCGCTGGAATCAATAAAATTATTGGAACAAATCGCCGTCAGCGGTTGCGCCGCCACCCGCGCAACCGGCTCGCTGATGAGAACGTCGCCGCCGAGTGCGATGACGCAGAATGACGCCAAACTGCTCCTACGCGACGCCGTCGATGATACGGATGTCGCGCTCCGCGCCATTGCCGAGCGCCTTGAGGGCGGCCTTGTACCCATCACTGTCATGGGTGGCGACCGCGCGCTCTATGCTGTCGAATTCGATGAGGACGGTACGCTGATTGAGGCCCGCCTCGTACACCTTCGCGGGCATGCCGCGCGCCAGGATGCGTCCGCCGCCGGCCGCAATGGCGGGCGTCGCGAGCTTGGCATACGCGGCGAGTGCGTCCGGATTTGAAATGTTGCGATAGGTCGTGACCCAGTAGACCTTGGCCATTGCAATCTCCTCGCGTTGATGCGGTGAAGTTTCGTCGGATGGGGGCGCAACCTTAACGCAAGCCGGGCTGAGACGCGATGGCGTCGCTCAGCTCACGGTCGCCGAGCAGCGTTTCCATTCCTGCAGCGGCGCGTCAGCGGCGCCTTGCCGTGCGTGCGCAAGATATTCGTTGCGCAGGATGATCGACACGGTCTCGCCCGCGCCGCTCTCGCCCGCCGGCACGACGTAGGAAAAGCTGTGGCGGCTGTAGTCCCCGCGGATGTTGTGACCGCCGGGGGTCACGATGTCGGGTCCGCGGATCGACATGCGCTTGCCGTCGGCGCGACACCAATCTCCGTCAATCGCATCCGCGCGCGCATTGGAGGCGAACAGCATGACGCCGGCCAGCGCCAAGATACTGACGAGTTGTACCTTCCGATGCATGGGCTGTCTTCCTGGTCGTGAGCAGTATGGGTATCGGCGCACCAGTAAATAGGCTAGATCGATTTAGTCGGCACCGCTATGCCCTACGGGCATGAATCGCTGCCTGCGGAGGACGTCGATTGAACGCACCTGCGTCGGAGAAGCTCGACGATGTCGTGTTTGAACGGCTTGCCGCCGCACTGTCGAAGCCGGTCGAGCGGCGTGGTGAGGCGCTCGCGGCAGCGTTGCGGTATCTGGCCAAATGGCGGCAGGCCAGCATCGACCGCGAGCTCGTGCAGGCCAATCGGGGCCGCATCGTTTCCGGCCCGTTTGCCGGAATGACATTCGCCACCCATGGGACGCATGGTTCGCTCGCGCCCAAACTGATCGGAACCTACGAGCCCGAGCTGCATGCGATCATCGAGCGAATCATTGCCACGAACTATGAGATCATCGTCGATATCGGCTGCGCGGAGGGCTATTACGCGGTAGGGCTGGCGCGCCGCATGGCCGGCGCGCGTGTGTTCGCCTATGACACCGACCAACGTGGACGCGATGTATGCCGGCAGGTCGCCGCGGCCAACGGCGTCGGTGACCGAATCACCATTGGTGCGACATTTGTGCCGGAGGATTTTGCGCAATTCGCCAGCCGGCGAACTCTCATCATTTGTGACATCGAGGGCGGCGAGCGCGATTTGCTGCTCCCCGACAAAGCTCCGGCGCTTGCGAATTTCGATCTCCTGATCGAATGCCACGACGTATTCGTGGCCAACATAACGGACGAGATTGCAGCACGCTTTGCCGCAACCCATACGGTCGAGCGCATCAACCGCGCCGCAACGCCACCCCCTTTGCCGCCATCGGTCGCATTTCGCGATGAGCTCGATCGGCTGCTTGCGACCTGGGAATGGCGGCTCGGTTCAACGCCCTGGCTCTGGATGAAGGCGCTCGCCGCCCTCGACGCGCCCGCCGTGCACGGACCATAATCGGCGGCACGAGTGCCCCGCTTCCGAAGTTCGTGATACAGCGCGGCACGGCACGAGCGAACCCGGGCGAGGGGCGTTGATGCTGACCGCGGCAGAGCTGGTTTGGTTGCTGGCGGCGGTGGCCAAGGGCGATCGGGCCGCCTTCGAGCGGCTCTATGCGGCAACCCGGGCGAAACTCTACGGCGTCGTGCTGCGTATCTTGCGCAGGCCTGATCTTGCGGATGAGGTCATGCAGGAGACCTATCTCAAGATCTGGAACAACGCCGGCCAGTTCGATCCCGCGCTCGCAAGCCCGATCACATGGATGGTTGCGATCGCCCGCAACCGCGCCATCGACCTAGTGCGCAAGAAGGCCGATATTTCGGTCGAGGAGGTACCGGAGGTACTGGAATTGGCCGCTGACACGGCGGATCCTCTGGCTACGCGCGAGCGCAGCGAGGACCTCAGCCGCCTGCTGGAGTGCCTCGGCCGGCTCGATCCTGAGCAGCGCCGGCTGCTGCTGCTTGCCTATTACAATGGCTGGAGCCGCGAGCAGTTGGCGTCGAGGTTCGGTGCCCCGGTCAACACGATCAAGACCTGGCTACGGCGCAGCATCCTCGCCGTCCGGGAGTGCCTCGGGTCATGATGATGGACGACGACCATAACGTTCTGGCCGCCGAATATGTGCTCGGCACCCTTGATCCGCGGGAGCGGCAACGGGCGGAATCGTTGATTCGATCAAACAGCGACTTTGCCGCACTGGTGCGCGGCTGGGAGCAGCGCTTCGGCCCACTGCACGCCATGGTGCCGCCGATCGAGCCGCCACCGGAGCTCTTCGAGCGCATCAAGCAGCGGCTCGCCGGCGCCGGCCCGACGGGTGGGCAGGTGGTCGCGCTTGACACGTTGCGCAACCGCGTCGGTCGCTGGCGCAGCTTCGGGGCCGCCATGACGGCGCTGGCAGCCGTGCTCCTGGCGCTGCTTGTCACGTCGGTCGTGCGCCCCGATCTGATGCCGGCGCCCCTGCGCCCCAAGCCGCAGGTCATCGAGGTGGTGCGGACGATTGAGAAACCGGCCGACTCGGCCAACCGCCTGGTTGCGGTCCTGCAGAAGGACGCGGCTTCACCGGCCTTCATCCTCACCGTCGATATCGCCACGCGCACCATGACGGTGCGCCGGGTCGCGGCCGAGGAGCAGGCCGGAAAGAGCTACGAATTGTGGCTTGTATCAAAGCAATTTCCCAAACCGCAATCGCTCGGGCTCGTCGGGGCGCGGGAATTCACCGCCGGCAGACTTGCGGCGTATCAACCGGATACGATCAACGATGCGACTTTTGCAATTTCGCTCGAGCCGGAGGGAGGTTCGCCGACCGGGGAGCCGACCGGACCGGTGCTGTGGGGCGGCAAGCTGATCGAGGCTTTGCCTCCGGAGCAGGCGAGGCCGTAGTGCTCCGTTTCCGACAGGATAATGTCAGCGGATGACGGTCGCGTTGGTGTGGCTAAACGCCACCGGCTTGCCGGCCTTCACCACTGAGCTCGTCGTCTGCGACCGGGCGGTCGCTACGTCTTCCGGTTGGGTGCGTGCCGTGATGCCGACCAGCATGACTCCGACCGAAGCGATCAGAGACAGCACCACGATCTTGAGGTGAGTTGTTTGGTCGGCGGTTCGCAGTGTTGCATTGCTCATGGTACTCTCCGTCCGTTAGACGGCTGGCGCCAGGTCGAGGTTCACGCTGCGCCGTTTGGAACTTGCGGGCCGGTTGGATGAACTCACAACAACAACATCCAACCACCCACCGCACCCTATCAACTTAGAGGTTTGAAATTGGTTTCAAAGGGCTGCTCACGCAGCAGTGAAAATGCGTGATCCCCGCCGCAATCAGGACAAAAGTGTAAACAGGGTTAATGATTGGTAAACATCAGCGCATGTCCCGGACATGCGCAAAAGAAGATCAGCGCATCCCGATATCTTGCGATCGGGATGTGCTCCAGCCCGGGATTGTTGCAGTCGTAAATCCTCCTCGTTCTGGCTCGGGCTTATCGAGCCCCTTAAGCGCGAGGTGCCCCGTCCCGGCTATCTCGATGAGGAGGACGCGGCGTCACCCAACCCGGAGTTCACCCGGATCGCGTTCGCTCGGATCAATCCCTATCGCATTCGCGAACTCGTTGTAGACCTCGTTGGGCTGCCCGGCCTGCCACGGAAAACGCCTGGCGCGTCGACCGAAATACGGATCCTTCTGCCACTCGGCGCGCGGCAGGCTCTGCGTGAACGTCTTCGGCGTGGCGACCGGCAGCTGCACCAGCTTGGCCGCGTCCGGATCGCGGATGATGCCCTTGGGATCGCGCCCTTGCGCCACCGCCTCCATGTCCTGGAAGAAGCGATTGCGGATCATGGCCACGCCGCGGTCGCTCGAGCCCAGCAACTCCTTGCTGCGATCCGCGATCGTGCCCTGACCGACCCAGGCGACGACGTCCTGATTGATGATGTGGCTCGAGATCCACCGTCCGTTCGCATCCTTGATCGGCCCGTACCACGTAGGAACGCGGTTCTGCACGAAGGGCTCACTCTCGGCCGGTACTCGCGTGAAGAACCAACAGATATTCAGCGTATTTTCGTCGTCGACCGGAATGCGCCATTCGAAATGCGATCCAAGAAAGAAGCCGTTCGGCCAGAGCGCAACGCGGCCGATGGTCCACATCGGGTCCTGATCGGTCATGCCCTCGCGAACGCGCCGGTACTGAAAGCCGTAGTCGAACTCGTCGAACCCAAGCTTGAGATGGCGTGGCGCGTATGGGCCGGTCTCTCCACGCTGGCGCAGGCTCCAGTTGTCGTGCATCCACTCGAAGTGGACCGGATCAATGGAGTTTTCCTGACACTGGAACCAGTTGCACGGCACCTCGCAGGCGACGATCTCCTTGAACCCATTCGGCCAGGTGAACGGCTCCCATACCGGCAATTCCGGCGCCGGGTCGGGACCCATATAGGCCCACAGGAGTCCGGCCAATTCGCGCACCGGATAAGCCGGGCTGGTGCACTTCTTGCGCAGCGGCGAAGCCGGGTTGAACGTGTCTTCGAACGGTTGCTCGACGCACCCGCCTTTTTCATCCATCAGCCAGCCATGGTAGTTGCAGCGAATGCCGGCCTTTTCCACAAAGCCATAGGACAGATCGGCGCGCCGGTGCGGACAATGCCGGTCGAGCAATCCATAGTGGCCGCTCAAGTCCTGGTAGAGAACGAGATCCTCGCCCATCAGCCGGATTGGCTTGATCGGGTTCTCGACCAGTTCGCTCGCGCCGGCGATCGGGTGCCAATAACGGCGCAGCAGCTCGCCCATGGGTGTGCCGGGCCCGACCCGCGTCAGCATCTCGTTCCTGGCTTTGTCCATCGACCAACCTCCCGATTCCTCCGGTGCGCGGCCCAAGAGCCCGCACCACGCGTCGCTATGTCGCGCGTGTTCGAATTAACCGAAGGCTGCGACCGCTCGCAAGCGGGCTTTCGGTCCGCTATGCGCTGTCAGCAATTCCGCCTGCCGAGTTATCCTTCGGCCTCATTGCTGCAGTGCAAATCTTACGGGATTTTAATAGTTACGCAAATTTAAGTTGCCCGGGCGCCATTGCGGTTTTGTACTGCGATCTACACTTTGCTCGTCAACCAAGGGGACAGTCGTCATGTGGAAGAAAGTGTTGGTGCTTTCGACCGCTCTTGCGCTCGCAGGATCCGCCGCGTTCGCACAGCAGCGTTTCGACGGTCGCGCTGGCGAGCCGTCGTTCCAGTTTCGCGGACCAAATCCGGAAGACCTGGGCGCATTCACCGACGCGCGCGTCGCCGCCCTGAAGGCCGGCCTGCGGCTTACGCCCGAACAGGAGAAGAGCTGGCCGGCGTTCGAACAGGCTTATCGCAACCTGGCCAAGCTGCGCACCGATCGCGTGGCAGCCGGTCGTGGCCAGGCGCCCGCAACGGATGATCAGAACATGATCGACCAAATGCAGCGGCGCGCCGACACGGTGAGCCAATATGGCGCCGCACTGCAGGATTTGGCCAAGGCTGCCCGGCCGCTCTATCAGAGTTCTCGATGATGCGCAGAAGCGCCGGTTCGCCGCGCTCAGCCGCTTCCTCGCGCCGCCTCGGCATATGGCGATGGGTATGCGACATGGCGGCGGTCACGGCTTCGGGCATCACGGTCCCGGCGAGCACCAGTAGTACGGCAGTGGCGGTCGCACCCCAAGACCCCCCACCCCCCGCGATCGCGTTGCCGTCGTGAGCCGCCGGGCCTTGTGCCCGGCGGTTTGCGTTTGTGCGCTGGCCAAAGCGGTGGTTTTTTCGAAAGATGGACAGCCCGGCGTCACCCTGGTAAACGACGCCGCCTCAGGGTGGTCCCGTCACGGGCGTGCGGGCGCATAGCTCAGTTGGTAGAGCAGCTGACTCTTAATCAGCGGGTCCAAGGTTCGAGTCCTTGTGCGCCCACCACAAAATCAAAGACTTAGCTCTCACCGCGTCATACAGAATCACCGCGGGGTAAGCATTGGGGTAACACTTCGGCGGTTCTGCTTTTTTGCCCCAAATTCCCCACCGAAATCGTCGCGTGCGGTGTTTGGGGTGAACATAACTCGGTGGACCTATGACCGAACCGTCGCGCCGTTTTCCTACCCCCTGGCATGCCGACAAGGTTCCAGGCGGCTACGTCGTCAGGGGCGGCAACAAGCAGGCGCTGGTCTGGGTCTACTCGCGCGACGGCGTGGCCGAGGCGATGCAGGCCAAGTGTGATCGGATTGAAGTAAGAGGGGTTCGCATCAAGTAGGCCGTTGGACTCGATGGAACCAAAATACCTTTTCGGATTTATTCGGATCGAAAAAATGCGTTCGGGTCATGTTGAGGCGACACATGGGCCACGATGGGGTACCGCTGCGCCTGTTTGTTTGTGCGACTGTAGTCTTGGCGGCATTCTTCGGTTCGGTCGCGCTCGCGCTTGGCTGGCTTGGCTAAAGGCCGTGTCCTCGCTCTATGGCTGCCAAACCCGAATCCCCCGCCGGTCCGCCGACGACGCTCGGCAACATGCGCGAGCTATAGGTAGAACGTGCAGAGAGTTCTCCATCTCAATGTGCTCCGCGAGTACTTCGCCGCAATCGTCGCTGGGACGAAGAAAATCGAATATCGCAATCGAAGTGTTTATTGGAAGCGCAGGTTGGAAGGGCGAAAATACGACGTCATCCAGTTCCGCAATGGGTATGCAACTGATGCTCCTGAGATGAGCGTACAGTTTCTAGGTCTGTGAAGATATGGAAACGGCCGCAAGGCCTACTACGCTATCCGTCTCGGCCGTGTTCTCAACATCAAACGATGGCACGGCTGAGCCGCGTTTGTCCTCGGCTCCCAGACTGCCGCACCCACGACGCGATCGGATCGCCGCCGACCGTCGCCGACTCCGGGGCGCATGAGTGGACGACGAACACCCAGCCCGGGTGACTCCTGTGGACGTTCTAATAGGAGGCTTGCAATCTGCAGGTCCGCGCGCACTCTTGGTCGTTTTGGTGAGTCCGAAAGGAGAGCAAAATGGCCAAACGAACTAGCAGTGGCAAAGTCACGATGTACCGTAGTGCGAAGACGGGAAAAGCCGTTACAAAAGCCTATGCTAAAAGTCACCCTGCTACGACTGAGAAAGAGACCTACCGCAAACGTCCAAAAAAGAAGTAGTTCCGGCACTCGGCGTGCAGCGACTGCTCGCGTCCTGCCTCAACGATGCCTGCCGTCCCACAGCGCTGCTCGACGTGTCCGATTATCCGGCCGATACCGAGGTGCTGTGGTTCGCGCGTAAGGCTAAATGCGGGAAGTGCGGAGGCAAACGCGTTGACGTGCGCCCAAACTGGAAGGAACAGCCGCCGCACGCGAGCCGCACCGGCAAACAGTGGCGCTAGTTTCGGCGCCGGAAAGTTTGCTACTTTAGCAACGCGCCGTCACGACGGATCAACCATTGCCAACATGTCGGAGGCTTTCATGATCAATATCGTTGGGTTCGGATCGTCACTACTGGTTGCAACGCCGCTGGTGGCTATGCCGCGGCTGGTGGTGGCCTACGATTCCGACGCGGAACCGAAAAAAAGTGGCCGTGCACCATGGAAAAAGCCAAAGCGCAAATATCGCGGGATGCCCGGAAGAGAACCCGATCCGCGTTTCCGGCTGCCGTCAACCCCAAAGGCGTCCGACTATCAACCCAGGTGAACCGCGCGGGTTGACGAGCCTAACGGACAAGCAGTGGCGGTGAAAGATCAGACTGATTGCGCTGCGTTGGGCGCGGTCTCTTGAGGTACATGAAAGCGACGCGGGCCTGAGAAGCGTTAAACGTTTTTTGCACGAGGCCGTTATCAAGAACCCACGTCTGTCCCCTGTGCGGCGCGCCTGCCCTATGGCGCTGCGTTGAAAACCAAGGAAAGAAACGATGATCGGTTGGGTTGGGCGAGCCTTGTTGATCCTCGTCGGTGCCGTGACCGGCTGGTTCGTGGCCGAAGATGCTTCCAACGTCGTTCAGTGGATGGTTGGCCTCATAGTCGTCGGCCTGGTCGTGTTCGCGTTGGCATTCTGGCCAGATCGATGGAAGGGCAATGCGTGACAGGATTAGGAACCGCATGTTTGGCGCACGCTCTTAAGACTCACTCACGCTACAGGCCAAGCGCTCAAATATTGGGAAAGTAGTTCTCCCAAGTCTCGGAGGCGATGAGGGGATGACTGCGCGAATGCGACATCCTTCTCGCACTTTCGAGCCCGCGCAAGAACGGCAAAGCGATATCTGCATAGCCGACGCCGTAGCTTTCCGCAGAGCGCCAAGTGTAACCGCCACGAAAGCCGTATAACAAGGTCCACCATTCGTGCATCCGTTGCCCCGACAATCGCTCGACGTGCTCGCGCAGCTCGACATTTTCGAACCAGTTTCCTTCCAGATTGTCCCGCGACAGCTGCTTGGATGACAGGCTTTCGACCATCACATTTCCCTGCAACAGCGTCTCCGCATCAACTAGGTTGCCGTCCTCGTCGCGCGCGATGAAATCGAGATCTGGGTCCATGACAAACCAGCGGAGCCCGTCATGAACCTCGACGGTGAAGTGTCCTCCACGATTAGGGCCGCTGAGATGGACTTGCCGAGCCTCGTATCCCAGTATTTCGCACAGGGCACACAAGCACAATGCAGCACTGCAGCAGAGCAACCCCAAGGGCTGATCCGAAAAGAACAGCTTATGATGGAGATTTTGGTAGTTTATCAGTGACGACGTGAACCTTCCGTAGGTACATGTACTCACATCGAATCCGGAGTGAAGAATATTGTTGGCGACGAACCGACCGATTTGGATCAGATCGGAAGCGCTTCTCTCTTCCGAGAGGATAAGAAACTTGAACGCACCGAAGTTCGTCAAAACGTTGTATGTTCCTGGTTTGGTGAATCCGATGCCGCGTGAGTTGACCGTCACGCATGTAAGGTCAGTTCCCAATCTGCCGGGAGATGAAAAGGTCTCGACACGCTCGATGGAGCCCAACAAGGGTCTGCGATCTGGGAGGTCAGGCAGGATTTCTTCCCAGCCAACGTCGGCTTTTCTGAACACGAGCGGCGCGAAATCATTGCAGACGAATGGCAATCGACCCAGGCTGAACGAAGCGTTTGGGTCGCCCGAAGAGGCAGGATTCTCTGGTTGCAGTGAAGGTCTGTTCCCCTCGGGCGCGGCTAGGATAACGTCATACACACGGCCGTTGGTGTTGGGGTCGCTGCCGTCCGAGGTCGAAAAGTAGAGGCTGTCGCCCCAAAACGAGTAATGACCGCACCCGTCGCGTCGGATTTTTTCATGAGCCGCATGGGGCGTTCCGATCTCGCGACCGTCCTCGCGCAGTCGCAACGGCGAGCGGTACGGGTCCTCGTTACCATCAGTCAGTTCATGCAGATCGGACGTTCAAACGGACGAGCCAGCCTTTCGCTCCCTCGGCTCGAAACGGCGGCCGCAAGGTCCCTACGCTCTGAACCGTCTTTGGCACTATATCCTCCACCAACAACCTCTCGCACGAACCTCGACTTCCATTACCGCAGCGCGCCCTGCTGACGACCGCGATCGGCTCGCCCTGCCCCTACTGGGCTCACCCGTAAGGTGGGCGTAAGTTAAATACGAGGCGCAAACGTCTGACGAGGCGCACCTTCCGACCAAAGGGCGCCAAGGCGCCGTTTCAGCGCGGCGGGGGAACTAATGTGCGATGCCCGACATTAACCAATGTCACCCCAAAAGGGATGGGCTTTCGCGCCGGGGCCTTAGCGGCCGAATGCTTTGGCCAGCCAGGGAGAGGCCCCATGCCTCCCATAAGGCTCGACATTGCTTTTCTTGGAATGACGCTAGGCGGCGTTACCTTCTTGGTCGCCGGCTTAGCCACGTTCCTGATGGTAAGCCAGCTCCAGCAACGCGTCATCGTGGCGCGAGGGCCGGCTACGCAGGCCGGCGCGATCCAGTACGTACAGCTCCCGCCGCAACGATAGATAGGTTTGTTGCTTCATCACCGCAGCCCCTCCTCAGCCCATTGTGAGGAACAGCAGGATGCCAAGTAGCCTGATCACGCCACCATTTCGTCAATTCCGTAACTCTCCGGCTCCGAACCTCCAGAGTCCGTAACCGGCAATTATTGTTGACAACCAGGGGAACCAATAGCTCACAACCGTATTATCTAGCTCGGCCGTAGGAAATTCTCCATTCAGAGCATCATCACGATGGCCGGCACTGGCTACGGTTCTCAAGGACAAGAAGGCCATGAGCGCATACTCAGACATCCGCACTCTGATCGCTGATCGGCTCGGCATCGCAATCGAACGCCTCACCGATGAAGTACATTTCACCAATGATCTCGAGTTCGATAGGTTGGATCGTCTTGAATTGGTGATTGCGATCGAAGAAAAATTTGGCGTGGAATTCACCCAGGAGGAAGTCGATCAGGTAGAAGTGGTCGGCGACCTCATTCGTTACGTTGAGAACGCTCTGAAGTCGCGCGACAAGCCAGTCATTATTTCTCCGAGCATTGCACCGAACGGCCACCAGTGGTGAACGGTATCCCAGCACGCTTGCGCATATTGTAAGGCGTGATGGTTAGTTGAGCCCAGGGGGCTCGTTCAATCCGTGCGATTGAAGGTCTTGCGTAAGCCTTCGCAAAATTGGGCCCAGCCTTCACGGGCAGGTCTAAATTTTTGCCAATCCGTCGGGAACCAAATCAAGACTTTGGCGTTCGCAATTGCGCGCCGGAGCCGGATACAGTGGCGCGCCGTGTCCGCGAACGGGCAGGGGGCCCTGCGCGCCGTCGCTGGAGCGTCCCGACGCATGACCATGGGCGGGACCGTCGGGACGCTTCCTTCATTTCATGGCACGGTTTGTTCACCGGGATCGCTGGGCGCTGATAATCGCCGCAAAAATGCCATCGCGATCATGATGGTTCGCGATCAGAGGCCGGCTGTGTATCCGGCCTGATCAATGGGGTGGGGGATGACAGTCTACCCGTTTATGCGAAATGTGGTTTTTGAGCCCGAGACCATTCAGGTGATGGCCGGGGCTTATGAGGAATTGTTAGGCGCCCTCCAACTCGCGGACCGCAACGATCCCTTCACTGAGGTCGTCGCGAAGGAGGTTATCGAGATAGCGCGGCTGGGTGTGCGCGATGCCGAAGAGATCCGTCAACGGGTTCTCAATACACTCGGCAAGCCACAGTAGGCGCCGGTCCGCAAAGGAGACTGGCTTCCGATCTGCGGGTCGCGACCATCACATGCTGATCTTAGGCGGGACCTTACTCGCCTGTCCGGGCACCGCGGCTGGTACGACGCTCGGGTTCGGCTTGCTCCAAGGCGCTCAATAGGTGCTGCAGACGATCTGGTAGCGTGCCAGCACCATCGGGCTGAGATATGAAGCGCAGTTGTCGACTAATCCCGGCAATCGCCTGCACTCGCCAGAAGGATACCTGTTCCGCGGTTGGTTGATCCAACATTATGATCTCCAATCCAGGGAACGCGGTTGTTAGGGACCACCCTGTTGACCAAACCACGGGCTATTGAGGCGACGCTACGTCACTCACCCTTCTGGAAGGGACGTCAGCACAACTATTCCACATGCTCACAGCGGGCCGCAGCCCTCGAGCGGCAACGTCGCGAAGCAACTGAAGTTCCGTCGGATTGCTAACAATCGACCGAAAAAAGCGAAGAAAATCAATAAGAGGTCGAAACCTTTGTTGGGTGAGCCACTTATCTGCATGGGGCATCAAAGGGTGTCGCATGAATCTCGCAGAGGATTTTCGTAAACACGCCGTGGATTGCGAGCAGATGGCGAGATCGACTCGTGATTCAGCAACCAAGGCTGCCTGGCGGGAGTTAGCCGACAGGTTCCGGCGACAAGGTGAAAGTATTTCACATCAAAGCTTGGCCATTCATCGCCGGCAATATGGGAACTCGCACTCGGTGCTGGCGCAGGGTAAGTCTGATTGAGGGCGAACGCGAGTACTTGTGTCGCCGAGGACCGCGATGAACTGGCGCCTCACACGTCGGATTGACAGATGGTGCCCTGATAGAACGAGGTGGCCAGCGGACTACCTTTTTACCCTCGATCACCCTTGCTGCCGGTGTGGCCATGTCCGGACAGAGGCGTGGGGGAAGAGGGCCTAGCGGTCAGCGGGTGGCGTGAAGTTCGTGTCATCTGCTCCACGATGTATCGACCTCGCTCTGTGATCCGCGCCGCAATCACGCCACTAGCCAAGTTGGCTTTGATGGTGACTAGGCCGCTGTCACCCAGCCTGACTACAGTCCGAAGCGGGACGATCATCGTCGGTCAGTCCAGCCCGAGTGTCCATGCCAGAGTTATCAGCGTCCATTTCGACGCGGAATGCTGACCGCGTAAATATGCCAGGAGGCCGCCGGCCGATGCGCGACCGATGGGTCGCACCTGATGGCGGTATTCGCGCGTCTTCCTGGATTAATCCCCGATTGATCAGTGGGCCAAATAGGCCGCCGTGATAAGATGTTTCTCCTCGGAGAGCTTCCGTGCCATGGATCAACCAATACAATCCACGCGAAACCGATTGTTACAATTAATCGATCTCGAGAATTTCAATCGACTTCGGCCGCACCTTCAAAATATTAAGTTCGAATACAAACTCGCGCTGTGCGAAGCTAACAAACCAATTGAATTCGTCTATTTCCCGATAACCGGCGTGGCTTCCCTGGTGAACACCATGGCCGATGGCTCGGCCGCTGAGGTCGGGACAATCGGCAACGAAGGAATGGTTGGATTGCCGGTGATCTTGGGAGATACCTTTGCACCGACCAGCGTTTATATCCAAGTCCCTGGTGCAGGGCTGCGCCTGCGGGCCGGTTTCCTCACCGACGCGATTGAGAGCAATAGCTCAACGCGAAAGATAATGCTTCACTATGTCAACGCCTTCTTCAATCAGGTCGCTCAATCGGCGGCTTGCAATCATTTTCATACCATCGAGCAGCGTTGCTGTCGGTGGCTTTTAATGACGCACGACCGCGTACAGTCAGACCAGTTTATTCTGACTCAGGAATTTCTCGGAATGATGTTAGGTGCACAGCGTACCAGCGTCACGCTCGTGGCGAGTGAGCTAAAGCGCCGAAAGCTTATCCAGTATAGTCGCGGCCGTGTGAAAGTCCTTAGTCGCGAGGGTCTCGAAAAGTGTTCTTGCGAATGCTATGCGGTAAGCAAGCGCGAATTCGACCGTTTGCTGGGCGCTCCTCGGGGTCTCAAATAGAGATTTGGCGGCTCCGTCGAGGTGGCGCGTCCATAAACTTGGGTGTTGACTGCGAAGAAGTCGGGAATGCCGCTCACGACGGCGTCGGCGCGTTATCCTGCTGAGAATTGCGGCCGAGTATGATCAGTTTGCAAACCGCGCTGAGGAATTGAACCGGGCGCGCGATGCCTGATGCGCCACGGCGGGCAAGAGTTCGCCGTCGACGATGAGCCCGACCGGATCGGCTAACGGGATAGCGACGCGCGCCCTCTAAGGCGTCGTGCTCGTTTCGCCTGGCAGATCGAGGAACACGAGAAATATCGCGATTGCCCATAGGGCAAGCATGGCGGTGGACGCGATCATCAGCCGAGAGAACGGCGCCGTCCAAAATCGCCCCATCATTGGAAGACTCCGCAAGTTACCGCACATTCGTTGAACAACATTAGCACAGGGTGCATCGTTAGAGAGGTCCTGCACAGCATTATTGAGCAGAATTTCGAGCTCAAGGTCGTATTGGGAGGGACAAGCTACGTCGCGCGCTAGCGTGGCCGCGCGCCTAACCGATCGGGCCTGGACAATCTGCTTGGTAGATGCGCTGGACGCTTCCGAAGCGCCGTTGGACGTGACCTGGCGGCCTTCAATTCACTCTCGGCGAGTAACAGATACTCGCCCGCGGTCGCCACATGGTAAGCGCGATCTTTGTCGTTGAGGGCTTGCTCTCCGCGGCTGAGATGTACTTCTGCGCAATCGACGTAGCGCTGCGCTAACACAATAAAATCCGGCTGACGTTTCATCTTGCGCGTCCATGCAGCCAAAACAGCCAAGCGATCGCGGCGGCGACGATCGCGAGACATGCCGGGATTATGAAGATAGTGTTTTCGACCAAGCGGGGCTCCGCTGTTTCAGGCGGGAGCGCAATTGGTCTCCCCGCCACCGACGCCTGAGACAACAGTTGCGGCCGGTGATGAAATAGAGTTTGGATCAGCGAGCAGACGTTGGCAATCCGACAACAACTAACTGACCGACTTCTGAGTTACGTTCTCCTTATACTCACAACACTCCTACCTGTTTCGATCACGCTGACGCTCGATCGAGTTCGTGCCTCATCGGACCATCTGTCGGAAATCCTACATAGGAACCGATTTTTTGGCATTGGATTTGGGTGCCCATGGGGTTGAGCGTAGCCGCTCAGCCGAGACAGACGGCCCCGGCCCGTGCCTACTGCCAGCAGAGGCCGGGGCCGTCGCTTCTCATCCCTCGATCACCCGCGGCGAGATGATGGAATTGCTTTGTTCCTATCAATGCATCAGGTATCGGTCACCAGAACCACGCTGACACCAGTGCCAGGGCGCCAAAGATGGTCGCGACGATCGCGGTCCCGACCAAGAAGACAGCGCGAATGCGATCGTCGTTTGCGAGGTTCCTCGCGGTGCGCGCTTCGCGCATTCTTCAAGCGGTCCGACTCTGCCCCGTTTCCGTACTGCTCGGTGACGGCCGGTGCCGCGCCAGGACACCGATGAGCGCGACGCTACCCAATCGGCCTGGATCGCGCTCGCCATCGGCGGCGACTTTCAGGATAAACTCGGCTAGCTCGATTTTGACGCTGGAAGTTCGCAAGCGCTTCGGCAGCTTGGCAGCCGTTTGTTCCAGCACCGCGCGCATCAGCTCGACCGTCTCTGTGTCAAATGACACACCGGCAGCGCGACCCATAAGCGGCTCCTTGGCCCCAACGAAGCATTGTGGAGCAGACTTAAACAGGCGTCGGTCGGATATCTGACCGATTATTGAAATATTCCTGTGCAGCTTCGGGCAAGAAGCGTATGATTTAAAGATTGCCGGCAACGACCATTTAGGGCGCCGGCGACTGAGAGACTGCTTGCGCTCCCCCGCCACACGGCACGGAGAGCGCCAATGTCATTTGTTACGAACTCTCCCAATCACTTCTTGGCGTCCCTGCCCGCGCAGGATAGCGAGCTGATCAGGTCCCACCTGCATCCAATGGAACTTCCGCACGGGGCCATCCTCTACAAGGCTGAAGACACAATCACCCGCGTATATTTCCCGCACACCGGTGTCGTTTCGCTTGTCGTGGGATTTGCCAACGGCCAGTTCGTGGAAGCGGGCATGTTTGGCCGCAACAGCGTGATCGGCGTAGGCGCGGCGCTGGATGGCGCAATCTCTCTTAATCAGGCCATCGGTCAGGTTGGAGGCGCCGGCCTTGCGGTCGAAGTGAGCATTATCAAGCGGCTCGCCACTCAAAGTGAGACCCTTCGCACCGCTCTTGCGCGGCACGAGCAGATGGCATCTGCACAGGTCCAGCAGGTGGGGGCGTGCAATGCACTGCATGAGCTGGAAGAGCGGCTCAGTCGCTGGCTGTTGCAGACACGTGATCTGATTAAGAGCGACACCTTGCCTTTGACCCAGGATTTTCTGTCTCAAATGTTGGGTGTGCAGCGCAGCAGCGTGACGCTCGTTGCCCGAAGTCTGCAAGAAGCCGGCCTGATCAATTATCGGCGAGGGCGCATTCACGTTCTCGATGTCGAGGGACTCCAAGATTCATGCTGCGAATGCTACGCCGCGATCAATCGGCACTTCCTTCGGCTTGTCGATTGGAAGCCTGATATCAATAATCAAACTGCGCGAACCTCCGGCCTTTGATTTTTCTTTCGATTCATGCGCATTTGTGGGGTTCCCGACGGAACTTAATTGCCCCAGCCGCCGTTAGTATCAACAACGAAGGCAGCGACTGTTCCGGCGTAGCGTTCGAAATCACGTGCCAGGCGGCGATTACGGCTGATCCAGGCAAAGGTTCGTTCAACAATCCATCGTTTGGCAGCACCTCGAAGCCGCGGCATCTATCGCTTTACTATTTGCAACTTCCATGCCCCAGTGCGCCTCTACTACGAGCGCCATCTTCTCGCCTCATATCCGCCATCCTCAAAGATGCGCTCTATGAAAACAGCCTTCTTCCCTCCTAGCAGCTGAACTCACCATCACTTCCTACATCAGCCATCAACACACTCTCACAACCCAGCTTGTCCACCAATGTGCGCTTGCACCTTTATCTTCTTCCCTCGTCTTACCCTCAATCTAGCCAACCCCCCTTTTTGCACCCTTTGCTCTGCAGTTGTGATCGCTGCTGTCGCTTGCTTCACTCCTGCCTGCTCCCACCGCTACTACAGCGCATCTATACGTTCCAACGTACCGTCCCAGTTCCAGAGCTCCAGATAGTCGTGCACCGTGCTCTTCGCGCAGTCTTTGCAGAGCCTTCCATTCACCCCGTCCACAGCACGTAGAGATTTTCATTCACCTCGCGCACGTCGACCCAGCGTTTGCGTCCACCGTGTCTGCCGCGATCATCCGCGCGACAACGCCCATTCGTCGTCTGTCAGATCGCTGGTAACGCAGCCGCTGCGGTTCGCAGCCCGCGGTGTTCGGTGTCCACATGGCGCTCCTCCACTATTTCCCCACAGCTTATTGCATGCGGAGGGCTCCCATGCCCCGCTTCTACCTACACATTAAGGACGGGACTGACCTCATCCGGGATGAGGAAGGCATTGAACTGCCCAGCGCAGCTCACGCTCGTGCCGAAGCCCTCGTCTCGGCGCGCGAGCTGTGGGCCGACGCCATCAGGGCCGGAAGGGACATCGGCGCTGATGCTTACGTGATCGCCGGTGAGGACGGGAAGCAACTGACGTTCGTGCCCTTTACGGAAGTACTGCCGAAACGGCTGCGTTCCTAGCGTGGTTCCATGACGCAATCTCGAGACTACCGCCGCCGTGGCGAAGCCTGCGTTGAGCTTGCCGACAAAGCTCGGTTCCCCGCAGACCGGGCGCATTGGCTGACGCTTGCGCAAGGCTGGTTCAAATTAGCCGATGACGACGACGAGCGAGCGCATGTCAGAGGGAGCGAAGAAGAGAACCCGACACCTGACGAGCGCGACCGCATGGGCTACGCGCGACGCCTTGGGCACCGGGGTTATTAGGGCAAGCCAACCAGACAACCTGCCCCACCACGCCGCGCCACGTCGATCAGACGCGCCGTCTCCTGCTAGTAGTGTTACAGCTGCCGGAACCCAACGAATGTCATCAGCCCACGAACACCGTGTGAAGGCCAAGCGTTTTCTACAAATGGCGAGCGAGGCCGAGGACCCTCAGTCGGCGGAGGCGCTCCGGATACTCGCTGCGAGCCAGCTGGAGAGCGCCCAGGACATGGAAGCTTCGCGCCCGGTCGGCCAGCAGCAATCGCAGATTGCGCGCAAAGAACCGGAAGCGAAGGAACGGTAAGTCGGCAGCCGGCGGCTTCGCCGCGTGCGGCAAACAGACCTGGTGTCCACCGCCAAACGATAGATGCAACCTGACAAGGGATCCGTGACGTTGACCTCAGCCGCCAGCCCTCGAGGGCGGAGCTGAAAACTCATCGGGACTGATGTCGGGAACGGTGCGCGCGGTCGGATCCATGGGCCCACGCCTCGCGATCGAGCGCTCTGATGAGTTGGATTCCGGCGACCCGTCTTCATCGTACTTGACGGGTTTCGTTTCCGGCAAAAGTATCAGCACGACCATGAACGATGCCACCGCGACTGAAACAAATGCAAGGAACGTCGCGGAATACCCGAGCCATTCAATCAACAGGCCAGAAGCGAGGGTACTAATAGCGGCCGCAATGCCGCTGACGGTCGCGACCAAGCCGCGGGCGAGGTTAAAACGCCCGCTTCCGGCAGTAACGTCAATAATGACCAGCAACGTCAGCACGCCGATGACGGCTCCGCTGACGCCATCAAGCACCTGGGCGACGATGAATCCCGCGTCATTGTCGAACAGCACCAACACAAAGGCGCGCACGGCCTGAGCGCCGAGGCCGATCATCAGCAGCGGCTTGCGGCCAACACGTTCGGAATAGTAACCAATCCAGGGCGCCAGCACGGCGACGACAATCTGAGGAATGACGATGAGCGCACCCATCAGCATCGTGCTCGTCGGCATGTTGTTGCTGCCCCGACTTTGCCCAAGATGGGCGCTGATCATCGGGAGCAGCGCTGCATCAGCGAGCTGAAACAGCGCCAACGCCGCAGCGAAAATGAACAGCAGCCGGTTTTTGCGTAGCTCCCACACGCCGTGAAACCTGTTTGCGGCTTCCCCCGAGCCTGCGTTGCGGGCGCGCGCGTAATCGACTTCTTGCGGACGGATTGCCGCAAGTGCCGCAAGCGCCGGCACACAGAGCGCTGCGGCGAACAGGAAGATTGTCGACGTGCCGAAATAGCTGCCAGCAAGGCCCATCCCGGCAGCCGTCAACGCATTTCCGGCGGCACTAAATCGATAATTGCGCCCGACCCGATAAGACGCCGCGCCGCGCCCAACGAGTCCAAGGCTGATGGACGCAATCGCCGCCGTCGTGACTCCGGCTGTCAGCCCATGGACTGCCTGTGCTCCAAAGACAAACGCAGGGGTGGGTACGAGCGCCAGAAGCAGCGAAGCAGCAGCAATCGCGATGATGGCGATTGCTGCGAGACCGCGCTTCTTGGTCGTGTTGTCGGCGAGCGCTCCGCCTGGAACCTGTCCCAGCACGGCGAGGAGATTGTCCGTCGTCAGGGCGAAGCCAATCGCCGCCTGCGACCAGCCCAGGCTTGCCAGATAGAATGCGACGAATGATCCATATCCCGTCTGCATATCTGCGACAAAGAAATTGGTCCAATCGAGTCCGTGACGGCTTCGGCGGGACGCGGGCACCCGCAATGAACGGCTCGCGTCACGGTAGCGCCTGAAAGTCCGCCGTACGTGCGGCGCGCGGAAAACGCCGGACAGCGCTGGCGCAAACGATTTGCGTTCGAGCTTAAGGGACTGAAGGGCATCGCCGCTCATGAGTGCGCGTTCGACACTTCGTGGGCAACGTTGCAACGGCCGATGGACCAAAGGGTTCCCGCAGAGTGCAATTCGGTGGGTGACCCCTGCGCGCCCTGTCAGTGGGCGGCCGTCCCGCCGCGCTTAGTCACTACCCGAAGCCTGTACAGGCGGAACCATCCCGCGCACGCCCAATTAAATAAATATGTGCAGCCCTCAATCCGAAAGCCGCCGATACGACGCGCTTAAGACGAGGGGCGCGTCACCGGGAGGAATGCTTCCATGTGCGACTATAGTCTTCAGCACCTCGCCTCGCGGCCGGCAAAGTTAGGGGACCGGCTCGTCACCACCGACTTTTCGGGCTCCGTCACCCGGGGCTTTGCCGATCCGCAGCAACCCAACGTCGCCGTCTGCCTGCTGCCTGGAACGGAAATCGCATTCGATTACGAGATCGAGCGCATGCCCTGGTTCCCACTCTTCGGAGGGCGCAGGCTTGGTTCGAAAGTCGCTCGATTTCGACGCGTGAATGAGACCATTCCGACCACTCACCACGACGCGGTTGAGCTGCCAGGCGGCAAGATTGTCCTGCTCACGCATTTACGCACAGGTCAGCGCGCCGTGATCCTGCAGCTACCGCGCACTGGACACGTCGAAGCCGCTGAGGCCATCGAAAAGTCCGCTCCACGCGTGGTTCCGGTCGAAGCTGATGCTCTAGAGCCCTAAATCACTGAATTCCGCACAGATCAGCTTGCACTCGGCACCTGGAAATCCACGAGGCCCCGCTGCATGCGGCGGTTTCCCGAGGTCTCGACCACGCGAAACCTTCCTCCACGATCGCACGTTGTCTTCACGGGGCGACTAGCGGAAAGGAGGCTCCCATGGCCAACCCGCGCTCGACCGCGAGCATCGCGGGCCATCCCATTCACCCCATGCTGATTCCATTTCCCATTGCGTTCTTCATCGCAACCTTCGTGTGCGACCTTGCCTATTGGCAGAGCGCCAACGCGATTTGGGCGATGGCGGCCATCTGGTTGCTTGGAGCCGGCATTGTGATGGCGGCACTGGCGGCAGTCGCCGGCCTCACCGACGTCCTCGGCGACCGCCGCATCCGCGCACTCAACGACGTGTGGTGGCACGCCGGCGGCAACGTCATTGTCGTGCTGATCCAGATCGTGAGCTGGTATCTGCGTTACACCCAAGGCGCGTCAGCCGCAGTTCCGACCGGCCTCGTGCTGTCCCTGATCGTTGTATGCCTGCTGGTGTTCACCGGCTGGAAAGGCTGGGACATGGTGTATCGCGGCCGGGTCGGCGTGGCGGAAGAACCTGCGGCCGGCACCCAGACTTCGGCGCCAGACGTGCCACGCCGCGCGGCCTGAAGCCGCACGGACCTTTGATATCTTGTTGTTTGCCGCCGTGCAGGCGGTCGTTGGTGCCTTGCGCTTCGCTTCGCGCAATTGTTGGGGTAAGTCGCAACCGACTTCCGCTTGCGTGGTTGACGCTTCTCGCCGCAACGCCCCCAGTTCGTATTTTCATCTACTGCGGCTGGTCCTGAGCTGTTGGCAGGTTCGGTTTACAGTTCGGCCATCTGATACCTTGGAGTCTTCTGGGTTTACATTTATCCCTTTGCAAGTGCATGTGAAAAAGCTGACTCATTAATCAGCGGGTGCATGGTTCGAGTCCTTGTGCGCCCACTCCTTGTGGAATGTACATCACAAATTCAGCTCCACCTGTGAGCGCAGCAATTTGTTGAACTGGGTAGCGCAATTGCGCCTTGGGGAGGATGAGATGGGAAAACGATTCAAAGTCGGCGATCACGTTACCTGGAATTCCGAGGCCGGACATGTCAGCGGCAGGATTATCAAGATTCATTCAAAGGACGTGGACTACAAGGGACACACGCATCACGCCAGTGAAGACGAGCCGCAATACGAAATCAAAAGCGATAAAACGGACCACATCGCGATGCATAAAGGATCGGCCCTGAAAAAGTTCAGGGCGAAGTGAATCGCTCATAGCTTTAGCCGTCTGAACGACGCTCCGAAGCTCCCGTACCAGCTCTTCTTCGAGCCACGGGTTTTTTGCAATCCATGGCTGGTTGCGCGGGTCGTAGAATTGCTCCCGCGTCAGACTAAGCCAGTTGCGCAGCCGGTCGCCGGACGGATCGTTCCAAGGAATGCCGGTTTCATGCACCTTTCGACCGGGCGCTTGGCCAACAATGCGCAGCCGCGCCGATCTGTGCACCTGCACGACAGGATGAGGCCCGCGGGGCAGCGCGTCGGCACAATGGGTGCACGCGCGGATATTGCGAAGCAGCTCCGGCAGGGTTTTGCGCACTTTCTCCGGGGTAAAACAGCGTGACTTACAACAGCAATGTAGCTTGCTCCGGGGGATAGGAAATGTGCGTTCCTTCCACTCGCGCGAAGGGCGTCAGCTTATGCATGCGGTAGCTGCTCTCCGATAAAATCTCGACCGCTGGGACGCCGCGCACACTGAGCGCATCGGCCACCAGCGAGCGGTGGCAGCGCCACGGCACCGCTTCCGCGCACATGATGGCAGTACGTTTCTGGCGGCTCATGTGAATGAGCGTTGCTAGCCCCTCTTCGAACGCCTCGGTCTGCATGTAATCGGCGTATCCGCGAAAACTTGCGTTGCGCCAGCCTGTGTTGGATGAGTCCTTGCGCGCATGCCGCAAACCGCCGAGGGCGGGCAAGGGAACGTAGTCGATATTCTCCGGTTTCAGCGCATGGCCCAGCGCGTCGCCGTTGAATTGCGGGTTATGGCGCGAACGCGGCACCGTGCGGATGTCAGCGAGGCATTCGATGCCATAAGCATGAAGCAAACCGACGAAGCGCTCGATGGGCAAGGTCGAATGCCCTACGGTGAAGAGCGCGCCCTCCGGCCATACTGTTTCCTGCGGAGAGGGATGCTTGCTCATCAAGCCTCGCTTCCGCGACGGGGATGCCGCGTCAGCAACATCGGGCCGTACACGAGCTCAAACAAGCCGACGCCGCGATGCCTGGTTGGGCGTCAGCGCGCGGCCGGTATGTCCGAGAGTCACCCGCGGCATCACCGCGAGGATCATCACCGCGGTCGCGCCTGCCGTGAGAGCGTGTATGGCCGAATATTCGCAGAACCTCAACTGGTCTTACGCAACATCAATAGTGTTTGGTCATACTGGAGGACGAGTTCGTCGCGTTGATTGACGACCTTGATGGTCATTTTGACGATGCCACGGTCCGGCTTTGCAGATGGACGCGTTTCCGTGATGCTGGGATGGGAAACGATTGTATCGCCGAAACGAACCGGGTTGGACCAGCGCACGTTGTCCATGCCGAGGATCGCCAATGTGGTTCCCTCGAAGATGCCCAGCTGATTGAGCTGGCCCGACGAAATCGCCAGTATCAAAATTCCATGGGCCACGCGGGAGCCGAACGCATTCGTCTTGGCATGTTCGGCGTTGATGTGCAGGGGATTGAAATCGCCCGATAGTCCGGCAAACAGGTTTACGTCGCCACTCTCGACGGTGCGACCGGCCGTCAGAAAACTTTGTCCGGCCTCGAATTCTTCCCAGTATCGGCCACGCATCATCGCAAAAATATTTCCTGCCAACTGTTCGGCTAATTGTCCCGATTCCGAAGTTCGTCATACCTTTCAGCACGCTCAGCACGAACTTCGGAATCGAAAGGACACTAGCATAAGGTCATCTGCGGGCGCGCGGCAAGAATGTTAGGAACTTCAAATCCACCACATTAGATCGTCGCAGCCAAAGCCATGAAACGAAGGTCGCTACTCAAGCCGTCACCTTGTAATCGCGATATTGTTCGCGCAACGCGAGTTTATGAACTTTCCCGGTAGCCGTCAGCGGAATATCATCGACGTATAGGATTGCATCGGGCAGCCACCAGGACACGACCCGGCTGGCCAGATGCGCCCGCAGAGCGCCAGCATCATGAACAGTCCCTGGCTTTCCGACCACCAGCATGAGCGGCCGTTCTTCCCATTTCTGATGTGGAATTGCGATCACCGCCGCGCGCTGTACATCGGGATGCTCCATCGCGGCATTTTCCAGCTCCACCGAGCTGATCCATTCACCGCCCGACTTGATCACGTCTTTGGCGCGGTCTGTGACCTCGACGTAGCCGTCAGGTCGAATGCGCGCAACATCACCGGTATCCAACCATTCGAAGTCGCCTTCGTTCTGGCGATAGTAGTTCTTGGCGATCCAGGGCCCTCGCGCCAGCAGGCGTCCTGTCGCCTTCCCGTCATGCGGCAGCGGCGTTCCGGTTGCATCGACGATGCGAAATCGGGTGCCAAAGTTGAGGCGTCCCTGTTTCAGCTTCCACTCGACGCGCTCGTTCAGCCCGAGATCGCCCAAGCCCGGGTGCAGGGATCCCTTCAGGGTCGCCGGCGCTTCGGTCATCCCCCATATCTGCGACACCGCAATGCCGTAGGTACCTTCAAGTTTCTCCAGCAGCAGACGAGATGGCTTCGAGCCGCTCATCAAGGTCGCGCGCAGGGTTGAAAAGCCGAGTTTGGCGTCATCAAGATAGTCCACCAGCGATTGCCAGACGGCGGGCACGCCCGCGGTCAACGTCACGCCTTCGGTCTCGATGAGCTCATGGAGTTTCGCAGGCTCGAAATTGCGCCCGGGAAGGACCAGTTTGTAACCGTTCATCGGGGCCGTGTACGGCATTTGCCAGGCATTGCCGTGAAACATTGGCGTGATCGGCATGATGGCTTCGAGCATGCCCTGCCGATAGCCGCCGAACGTATCCGCCATGCTGTACGACAGGGCGCTCAAGGTTGCGGCCCGATGCGAGTACAGCACGCCCTTCGGGTTGCCCGTGGTTCCGGACGTATAACAGAGCGTGGACGCACTTCTTTCGTCGAACTCCGGCCAGACGTAATCGTCGCCTTCGGCCGCCAACAACGCTTCGTAGGACAGCAGGTTCGGCAATCGCGATGCGGGCAGCTGGTCCTCTGCCGTCATGTAGATGAAGCCCTGCACGGACCGTAGCAGTGGCGCCATCGCCTCGGCGATCGGCAGCGTCTGCGCATCGATGAAGAGGTAGCTATCGGCGGCGTGGTTGACGACGAAGGCAAGCTGCTCGCGAAACAGCCGCGGGTTTGCCGTATGGAGCACGGCTCCCATACCGGAGACGCCGTAAAACAATTCGAGATGGTGATGCGTGTTCCAGGCAAGGGATCCAACCCGGTCTCCTTGGACAACGCCAAGCCGGGTCAAGGCACTTGCCAGGCGCATTGCGCGGGCACGAGCGCGCCGATAGTCGTAACGGAATAGGCCGCCCTCGATCGTGCGCGAGACTATTTCGGTGTTTCCATGGGCCTCCGCCGCATGGTCAATAATGGCGGATATCAGCAGCGGCACGTCCATCATCAAACTCAACATGGGAACGCCCCGCGGGGATGGGTTATCGTCCTCATCCACTATATGCCCAAATAGGATCTTCTAAGACCTGGGTCCTGCATCAGGGTCGATGCCGTACCCGACATGGTGAAAACACCGTTCTCCATCACATAGGCGCGGTGCGCGATCGAAAGCGATTGAATGACATTCTGCTCGACCAGCACGATGGCCAGCCCTTCACGATTGATGTCTCGAATAAGGGAGAACACCTCTTCCACCAACATGGGCGAGAGGCCAAGCGACGGTTCGTCCAGGATCAGCAACTTTGGCTCGGACATGAGGCCGCGCCCGATCGCAAGCATCTGCTGCTCGCCGCCGGAGAGGGTGCCGGCGCGCTGCCCGAGCCGCTCTTCGAGCCTGCTAAACGTTGCCAGGACCCGCGCGAGGTTCCGCGCGCGGTTCGCACGACCCCGACGGTAACTGCCGAGCGCCAAGTTCTCGAGGACCGTGAGGTTCGGGAAGATTTGCCGCCCTTCGGGAACCTGTATCAAGCCGGCGGCCACGATGTGGGCCGAAGCGGCGCCGACGATGTCTTCACCGTTGAATTCGATGCGGCCCGCAAACGGCCGATAGATGCCGCATATGTTGTTGTTAAGCGTCGATTTGCCGGCCCCGTTCGATCCCAGTATGGCAATGATCTCACCGGCATCAACGCGAAGGTCGATCCCATGCAATATCTCGATGGGGCCGTATCCGGCCCGCAATCCACTGATCTCAAGCACGATCGCCAGTCGCTGTTGCTGCCGCACCGGCGCGCGCCATGAGATCTGCTGCGCCGTGACCGAGATAGGCCTCGATGAACTCGTGCGTCCGACGCGACATCGCGGGGACTGCCATGGGCGATGAGCTTGCCGTTGTTCAAGACCCAGGTTTCGTCGGATAGTGAGATGACCGCCGGCATGACATGCTCGGTCA
This sequence comes from uncultured Alphaproteobacteria bacterium, assembly GCA_963833605.1. Classification (GTDB taxonomy): domain Bacteria; phylum Pseudomonadota; class Alphaproteobacteria; order Rhizobiales; family Xanthobacteraceae; genus JAFAXD01. The sequence continues at coordinate 258,933 of CAWHYZ010000015.1, read as the reverse complement.
AAAGCACCGTGATTCCACCGTCGCGAATGGATCTTATCAAGGACAACACATCGGAGATCTCTGCCGGGTTGAGCCCTGCCATCACTTCATCCAGCAGCAGCATTTTTGGTTCGGTCGCCATCGCCCGAGCGAGTTCCAACCGCTTGCGGCCCGCTACCGTCAGCTCGGCCGCCGGTTGATCGAGGCGGTCGCCAAGACCGAGCCGCCTCGCGAACGCCGCGGCGCTGGCCAGCGCGCCGCTGCGATCCTTGATTCGAAGATGGGCGCCCACAGCGATATTCTCGCGCACGGTCAGGCCGGCGAACGGCTGCGTGATCTGAAAAGTCCGCACCAAACCAAGTTCGGCGATCCGATTTGGCGAGAGGCCGGTCATGTGCCGGCCACAAAAGACGACCTCGCCGGAATCGGCCTGAAGGAAGCCCGATATGATTGCAAACAACGTCGTCTTGCCGGCCCCATTGGGTCCAATCAGTGAAACGATGCTGCCTTCACGAACCTGCAGCGTGACGTCGTGTACCGCCTGCAAGCCGCCGAAGCGCTTCGAAACTGCAGTCACGCTAAGCACGATGGGGCCAGCGGATCAAACGGCCAGCTGATACCCGTGCAAGGCCGAACAAACCATGTGGCATGAACAGGACCATGAGCACCAGAAGTGCTCCATAAAGTATCAGGTTCAAGCCCGGCGCATGGCCAGTGAGGTACAAAGCGATTTCACTGACGGATTGCAGCGCAAAAGACCCGAGAACCGGGCCAAATATGCTGCCGACGCCACCGACAATCGGTATCAGCAGAGCCCCGACGGAAATGTCGGCCCCGTACGCCAGTCCTGGGTCGATATAGAGAAAATATTGCGCGTAGAAAGTGCCGGCAACACCCGCCATCCCGCCGGACAGCATGATCGCGTTCATCTTGATGCCGAACGTGTCGACGCCCAGCGCCAGGGCCGCGTCTTCGTTCTCACGTATGGCGACGAGACGCGCACCAAACCGTGAATGTTCGACCCACCAGGTGATCAGCAGCGCTGCGACGCAAAGCCCCAGGGCCAGATAGTAGAAGCCGAGCTTGCTTGGAAACTGCAGATTGATGGCCGTTTGACGAAGCGGGATCAGCAATCCTACGCCTTGGCCCGTGAATGGCAGCGAATTCGCAAGAATGCGCAGCACCTCGGCGAAGGCGAGGGTGACCAGCGCGAAATAGGAGCCGCGAAGTCCGTAACGGAAAGAGAGAAATCCGATGAACCCACCAACGGCGCTGGCCGCCAGCGCTGCGGCCGCCATCCCGATCCAGGGGTTTATGCCGAACCTGATCTGCAAAATCGTCGACGTATAGGCGCCGGTGCCGAAGAAGGCGGCGTGGCCAAAGCTCATCTGGCCACCGTAGCCGCCGAGTACATTCCACGACTGCCCGATCAGCGCATAGAACAGGGCCATGATCATCCAGTTGAGGGCGAGATCGCTGTTGACCGCCAATGGCAACAGCAGCATGGCGGCGCAGAACAGCGCGATCATGGACGCTGATCGCCAAGTGCTGCTCACTCTTATGCCTTTTGGCCAAGCAGGCCGGTCGGCCGGAACAGCAGGATGCCGATAAAAATGACGAAGATGGTGACCTGCCCGAGGCTTTCACCGAGGAAAAGACCGCCCAGGCTCTCGGTGACGCCGATGATCAGACCGCCCAGCAAAGCGCCAACGAAGCTCCCCATTCCACCAAGCACAACGACGGTGAAGGCGATCAGTACAAAGGTCTGTCCGACGCGAGGATTCACGTAGAAGAACGGCAGCAGCAGGCAGGCAGCGGCACCGACGCAGGCGGTACCGATGCCAAAGCTCATCGCGAAAATACGGTCGACATCGATGCCGACGAGTTGGGCGCCTCGGCGCTCCTTTGCGATCGCCCGAATTGCCCGGCCGAGATCGGTCTGTGTCATGAGCAGCGATAGGGCGGCGACGATGACAATGGTCGCACCAAAACCCACCGCCTTCGGGACGGCGATATCGGCGACGCCCAAATCCAAGGTTTTGAAGGAATACGGGGTCTCGACCGTGAGCGTATCTGCGCCCCAGAAAAAGACCGCGAGATTCTCCAGAACGATTGCGATGCCAAGCGTGACAAGCAGGATATTTTCATCGTTGCCATGTCCCGCCCGGGCAATGATGCCACGCTGCAGGGAATAGCCGATGACGAACAGGGCCGGGACGATGATGAGTGCCGCCACGTAAGGGTCGATACCAAGAAATCGATTCAGGAAGAAGGCGCCGTAGAGCGCCAACATCAACAACGCGCCATGCGCGAAGTTGATGATGTGCAGCACCCCGTAGATGAGCGTAAGGCCCAGCGCCACCAGCGCATATATCGCGCCCATGGTCAGGCCATTGAGAATCGCTGGGAGAAGAATCCCGAGTTCAAGCATTGAGCTGCTGGCTGGCCTCGTTCGACGAACTATGCCTTCGTGGGGGCCGGAAAGATCGGCTTCGCCGTCGCATATTCGGCGGGATAGATGACCTCCAGCTGACCTTGCAAGACTTGCGTGTTGATTGGCGTTGCGCCTTGATTCTGACCATTGACGAACTGCGTCGGTCCGTAAGGCATGAACGTCTTGCTCCAGCGGCTCGCAGAGAGTGCCTTATTGACTGCTGCCCGGTCGGATGAGGCCGCACTTTCAATTGCATCGGCGAGCAGGCGCACGCATTCATAGTTAAGGAAGATCTCATAGGTAAAGAAGTTACCCTTGCTGTCGACTTGCTTCTTGAGCTCGAGCGCCGCTGGATTGCGCGGATTGTAAAAATGATTGCAGTCCATCATGTATTCGGCAGCTTCGGGAAACTCCTTGATGAAGCGGAAGTTCGAGGCGCCGCCGCCCAGAATTGCGTAAACCGCTTTCGGCCGCACCTTCTGCTGCTGCATCGTGCGTGCGAGCAGGACAAACTCGTCGTAATAGTTCGAAGGAATCAGAAGGTCAGGCTTGAGCGCCTTGATCTTGAGCACGATGTTATTGAAGTCGCGGGTTGGATTTGCGTGCTTGATTGTTTCCAACACTTCGAACCCGGCCGCCGGCAGCTTGGCGTTCAGCACGCTCGCCATGCCGCTGCCATAAGCCGATTCTTCATGGACCAGCATGACCGTCTTGGTTGGCTTGCCGGCCGCGTTATTGATTGCCACCAAATTGGCGAGGCCGCTGTCGACAATCTTGGTGAGCCCGGGGCCAAACCGGAATACGTTCGTCAGACCGCGCTCGACAAGCTGATCCACCACGCCAACGTCCACCACGCAGGGAATGCCGAATTTGGCCGCTTCCTGCGTGGTCGCGAGGGCGATGCTGCTCGCATAGGGCCCGACGATCGCAGTGACGCCCGCCTCGTTCAGTTTCTGTACCTGGGCCACGCCAACGTCGGGCTTCGATTGGGCATCGGCAAAGAGCGGCTCGATCTTTGCGCCGCCGAGCGCGCGAATGCCGCCACCCTCGTTGATCGCTTCGATCGCCATCTGTGCGCCCAGCCGCGACTGCGTTCCAGACCACGACAACGGCCCGGTCACGGGATGCAAAACTCCGATCTTTACGGTCGGTGCCTGGGCGCGGAGGATTGCCGGAAACCCGACGGCGCCCCCGGCGAAGGCGGCTGCACCCGCTGCCGACATGAAGGTGCGACGGCTCGGCCGGACAGACTTTGATGACTTGGTCATGAGTTGACAGCTCGCTCTATAGGGGAGACGCGCCATTCTAATGTCTGGCGAACATGCTGTCTGTAGAAAATTGGCTCCGGCCAAGTCTGCAGATGGGGCGTTGCGTTGCCTCGAGTCTCGAAGTTGCTTCGCTCGCTGGCTGCCCTTGATCCGCGAGCTTCCGGCGCACGCAGCTTGATTCCGGTCAGGTTTTGGGTCGATCCGGACTCGGTTGAGAGTCCGGCCGCAGCGGCAAAGCTTTGACCTCGGCGCTCTTCAGCCGGATCTCCGTGAGACCGAGGTCTCGGCCGGTGGAATTTGACTGGCGCTCGGAATCGCTGATGCGCAACGCGATCACCGCAAAGGGCTCCTGGCCGAGCGCACGCTTGGGAACGACGAGTATAGCCTGGTGCGGGGTCGGCGCGCCGGCGGGGATCTCGATCACGTGCGGCGCCGACCCTGCGAGCGTGATCGAGATGCGCGTGCCGCGATCAGGGTCGGGTCGGACGATATCAAAATCGAACGTGACCTTGATGTCATCGCCGGCGCGCCGTGCCGGAGCCGGGATCGGCAGCACCAGTCGCGCTCTGCTGCGGACGGTCGAGGTCCAGGCCTGTGCCGGAAGCCCCCATCCGTTCAACAACAACTGCGTACCCGGGTCGGCGGCGCCAAAAGATATCGTCACCACCGCAGGCATTTCGTTTGTGCCCGGCGCCATTGCGCAGGGCGATGCCGCGTCGCCTGCACCCAGCGCATAGAGCGTGCGGAAGCGATCGTCGAACAGCACGCATGCGGGCGCCAATCTCGATCCGATCGCGCGCTCCAGCACCTGCAGCTCCGGTGCGTCGTAGGCCAGCTTCTCAATCAGAATGGCATCAAACCCGGCTGCGCGCGCGGCCGGGACCAGGTCTTCGGGTCCATAGGCTGTGGTGAGCCATGACAAGTAACGGTAGCCGGGCTGAACCAGATGTGAGCCGTAACTCCAGCGCGTGGGGCTGTCCGGACGATCCATGATGAAGCCCAGCTGATGCGCGTAGGGTGAGAACGCTCGCTGCCGCGGCACTTCGGGCCAGGGCAGAACCGGAAGCTGCAGGACTCGCTCGATGCCCGCTGCATCCTTGCGCGACAGCAGCTGTTCCATGCTGCGGCGGTAGGCTTGAGCCGTCTCATTGCGCAGGTAGATTTGCTGCTTGTTGAACAGCGCACCGATCGACGGCACAGCCGAGGCCAGAAGGCCAGTCAGCAACGCCACAGGAACCACGATCTTCACCCACGGCAAACGGGACAGGCGGCTTGCATCGATCCACGTACAGACGATGACGAGCGCAAAAAAGCTCAGGAATGGGAGGATTTCGTCCCTGGGCGCGGATCACCGGGGTCAGATAGATGTTGAACAGCAACCCCAGTCCGGCGCGCACGGCAAACAGCAGGCCGAACACAAGGCACGCCGCGCATAGAAAGACGAAATCGATCCGGCGCTCGCCGCCGCCCGCGCGCCGCATCAGCCCGGCCGCGAGCAGCAGGAGCGGGCTTGCGAGGATCACGACGCTGAGCACGACCCCCGGCCATTCGCCGAAATTCTCGCCCGTGGCTAGACCGATCTCGCGATAAGCGCTCAATCCACGCTGGAAGCCCCCAAAGTTGGGCAGGCTCCGGATCGCGTCGGCAATCACCAGCCCGTAGGACACTTGTTCGGACGCCACGCGTGCCGGTACCTGCAGCGTGCGGATATCGATCAGTCCCCAACCGAAGCCCGTTACCACGAAGATGGCCAGGATCACCAAAGTCGCCCCCGCGGCCAGCGCAACCGGCCGCCAGGAGCGCTGGGCGATCGCGGCGCCGACGGCGAGAAAATTCAGGAACATGATCGAGAAGAAGGCGTAATAGACCCCTGCGGTCCCGACCACGGCCAATGTCACCAGCGTGAACGGATGGGTGAGGAACTGCGTCCACTTTTCATCGCGCGGAGCGGAGCCGAGCTGCAGCGCGAGCGCGGCGCCCAGCGGCACACTGTAGTACATGGCGAGGAAATCGTGCGCGAACGCGCGAAACGCAAAGTATGGCGAGACGACGTATGCGATGCTGGCCAGCATGGCTGTCCAGTGGCTTACGTCGAGCCGGCGCAGGGCCCAATAGCAGAACGTGTAGATCAGCGGGATGCCGACGATATACAACAGATGCAGGAGGCTGACCGGACTGCTGATGAACCGACTTCCCAGCCACAAGATGTACTTGTTGGCCATATCGAAAGAAGGAAAGTACATCCCATCCTGGGCGCCCGGATATCCAAGGCTCTCGTTGAAGCGGAAGCCATGGCCCGCGATGTAGCTTTTCGCGAACGCCAGATAGTAGAGGGAATCGCCGGCGAAGTTGGCCGGTTGGCTGAGATCAAGTCGCCCGTAGCCAACCAGGAGCAGGCACGCCAGCGCGCCGAGTACGAGCGAGCCTACGCGAACGATGGTGGATTTGGCGCTGTTCAGCCGCACCAACAATCACCGATACCCGGCACCACGCGCGCCGGCGAGTGCGATGATGCTGATCCCGGCGGCGAACATGAGGTAGAAGCTGGGCGCGAGCTTGCTGCCGGTGACTTCGATCAACCAGGTCAGGATGTACGGCGCAAAGCCGCCGAAGAACATCACGCCGAATGCGTAGCTGATCGACAGCCCGGTGGTGCGGGTGCGCGTTGGAAACAACTCCGACATCAGGGCCGGGATGCTTCCGTGATAGCCTGCAATCAGCACGCCGAAAATCACCCACACCCAGAGCAACGTCTGCAGCGTCGGTGCGCTGGCGAGCCAGGCAAACATCGGATAGACGACGAGCAGCATCGCAACCGCGCAGACCGCCGGAACCGGCGATCGCCCGATGCGATCGGACAATGACCCAAATATCGGGATCAGCGCGATCTGGATAACGCCATAGAGCAGGCCGGCCGCAAAGTGGACAACGCCGAAGCCGGTCGCCAGGACCGTTGTCAGGCCTTGACTGGCGAGTTGCCAGCTCGCGAAGAAACCGCGCCGTTGCGGATTCTGCTCGGCCAGAAACGCCGTCGCACTCCCGAACTCGCCGCCGGCCGAGAAGCCCTGGATCATGCGCGCGGCGACGATCACCAATGGGGCCAGGACGCCGATCGACGCGTAGGTCGGAACTATCGCCACAATGGCGGTTCCGAGCATCATCAATCCGATGGTCAGGATGAGCGCGGCCTTACGGCCATGGCGGTCGGCGTAGGCGCCGATCACCATCGCGCCGATTGGCCGCACAATGAATGTGATGCCCAACGTGGCGTAGGTGAACAACAAGGACAGGGTCTCGTTGCTGGCCGGAAAGAACAGCTTGGAAACCGTCAGCGCAAAAAAACCGAAAACGGCGAAATCGAACCATTCGAGTGCGTTGCCGATCGAAGCCGCCACCACTGCGGCCCAACGGGATCGCGCCAGCGGTTGCGTGAGCGTAACGGTCGTCATGTCGCCCCCTGACGATGCACCCTGTTCGCGCCATATTGCCTCCGGCACCGATCCGGTACAAACCCCATCGCGTTGGAGACGGTGAGAGATGAGCGAGCCACTGGTCGTTATCGGGGCATCCTACGCCGGCCTGCAGATCGCCCTCTCGGCGCGTGCCGCCGGGCATGCCGGCGCGATCCTACTGATCGGCGACGAACCGCATCTGCCTTACCAGCGGCCACCCCTGTCGAAAGGGTTCCTCACCGGCAAGGTTGCCGAAAACGCCCTGCCGATCAGGCCGCAACAGGTCCTCGATCAGAATCGAATCGAACCACTGCTCGGCGTGCGAGCCACTGCGATCGATCGCACGAGCCGGACCGTGACGACCGCCGACGGGCGCTCATTCCCCTTCGGCCGTTTAGCGCTCGCGGTCGGCTGCCGGCCGCGCCTGCTTCCGGTGCCGGGGGCAGACCTCGACGGTGTCCTCTATCTGCGCACCCTCGACGACGCGATCGCCGTCAAGGCCCGCATGCCGCAAGCCCACTCGGTCGCCATCATCGGCGGCGGATTCATCGGGCTCGAAATCGCAGCCTCGCTCGCGCAGCTCGGCAAGGACGTGACGGTGGTCGAGGCGCTCCCGCGCGTGCTGGCGCGGGCGTTGCCGGCGCAGCTGTCGGCGTTCCTCACCGACGTGCATCGGCGCGCCGGTGTGTGCGTGCTCACGCAGACGACGGTGCGCGAGCTCGTCGGCGAGAACGGCCACGTGCGCGCGGTGCGCCTGAGCGATGACAGCCTCTGTCCGGCCGATTTCGTCATCGTCGGCATTGGGGTTGTGCCCAACGTCGAGCTCGCCGCGGCCGCCGGTCTTGGATGCCGGGACGGCATCGTGACCGATGCGTTCGGGCGCACCGACGATCCGATGATCGTTGCCGCCGGCGACTGCACGCGCCATCCCAATCGCTTCGCCCGCGGTGGACCGATCCGTCTGGAATCGGTGCAGAACGCGCTCGACCAGGCCAAGACGGCGGGCGGCACGCTCGCTGGCGCGCCGAAGCCCTATGACGCGGTTCCATGGTTCTGGTCCGACCAGTATGACCTCAAGCTGCAGATGGTCGGGTTGTCGGAAGGCCACGACCAGGCGGTGGTGCGCGGATCGCCGGACGAGCAGAAGTTCTCGATCTTCTATTATCGGCAGGGTGCGTTGATCGGCATCGATTCCATCAACCGCCCCGGCGATCACATGGCGGGACGCCAGCTGATCCCCGCCGGCACGGTGCTCACGCCGCAGCAGGCGGCCGATCCGGATTTCGATCTGGTGCGGCTCGTCGCCGCGACCCGCAAGGCGGCGGCGCCGGCGGCGTGAGGCGCCCGCCGTGCAGGGCGAAGGCCGAGGGCACGGGAGCGAGCATCTGTGGACGAATCCCATGGATGCCCAGGTACACGTGCGCACAAGGGCATCCATGCGAGCATGGATCGCCCCTGGGGGTGGCCATGCTAGAGCGCATCCCGATCGCAAGGAATTGGGATGCGCTCTAGAATCTTCTTTTTGCGCATGTCCTTATCGGAAAACCGGCATCCACTTTTCCGGGACATGCGCTAGATGAGAGTGCGGGCTCCCAGGTCTCCCGGCAAAATCCTCATCTAGGGCCGGATTTGAGGCTTAACTCGTTGTTTATTCAGACTTTTTGCTTGATGAGGAATTTCGCATCAAGCTCTCATCTAGGAGCCGTCTGCTCTCATCAAGGGCGGGCGGATCCCGGCCGCGTGGCGCCGCAGCGGCGGCGCCCATGGATGCCCTATGCACGTGCGCACAAGGGCATCCATGAGAGCATGGAGGATGCAAGCGGCCGATGCCGGAAAGGAGGCCCGGATTTCGCTCCGCTCCGTCGGGGCTACAGCTGATCTGTGCGTTGCTCGTAGCCCGTATGGAGCGGGTCGGACGTTCCCGGATTACGCTTCGCTCCATCCGGGCTACAGATTTCTGCAAGGTGCGTAGCCCGCATGGAGCGGCAGCGGAATGCGGGTCAGCCTTTCCCCCGGATTTCCCCGCATCAGGGCTACGACTAACGCCAAAGTTCGCTGAATTGCCGCGCCACAACGTCGTCGTAGCGCACCGGTCGATCGAGAATCCCGACATCGCGCGCAAACGCGTTCATCCCCGCCACGAATTGCTCTGAAATCGTTGCGTCATAAAACGGCAGATCGCGGCGGATCAGTTCGGTGATCAGCCCCGCTTCGGTTTCCGGAAACAGCGTGCGCCCGACGTCGCCTGCAAGCTCGACGTTCTGCCGCAGCGCTGCCTGCGTCTTGACGATCGCCCGCACGGCGCCGGCCGCCGCGTCGGGCGCGCGCGCAATCAGCGCATCGGTCGCGGCAATCGACGCCATGGTGTAGTTGAAACAGCGCTTGGGCCCATCGCCGCGGCGCACATCGAGCACAACGGTCCCGACGCCGCGGCGCACCGCGACTTCGGCGCCCATGCCGTTCGCCCAGAAGCCATCGATCTTGCGTTCCTCCAGCGCCCTGGCAGCCGTCACTCCGAAGTTGACCCCGGCGCCCGCGGCACCCGGCACCGGCGCGATCCGCACGTCGTCGCGCTTAAGATCGATTCCGGCTTCGATCAGGAGCCGGCGCAATCCCATCTCGACCCACGGGGCGGCGCCGATGCTGCTCCCTTTGACGATACTGATGTCGCCGCGTTTGGCCGCGCGATCGGCATGCATCACCAGGAACCAGTACATACCCTGGGCCTGCGCGCACAGGAGTTTGACGCCCTGCCAGTTCGGAAACGCCGCGAGCGCCGAGTGTCCCGACCCGGCGACGAAGTCCACCTCGCCGTCGCGCAGCGCCCGGTAGGCCCTGTCGACCGGAAAGATCAGCTCGAGCGCAACGTCGAGATTCTCCGCGGCGAAGAAGCCGAGCTCGACTGCCGCCACTGCCGGGAAGTAGGAATTGGAAATCAGATCGGGGACCGCGATTTTCATGGCATGCTTGTCCTTGTGGCGCCAAACTTTCGGACCTCATCCAGAAGGCGCAAACCCGGCTTTAATCCCATAGGCGCTGACTTGGAGCACTGACGCGACATACCCACGGGTGTCATCGCCCGCGAAAGCGGGCGACCCAGTAGCCACCGATCGATCCGCGAAGCATAGTCGCGAACAGCATGATCTCCACTGAATACTGGGTGCCCCGCTTGCGCGGGGCATGACACGGGAGATGTGGTCGCCAACCTCAACGGCAGCGCCTGTGGAACTGAATCCGCGCCGCGTCGCGAATGCGATTCATCCTATCTGAACCGCTCTGCCGGCGGTGCAATTTCCGTCACCAGGTCGCGCACGAGTTTCTTGTTGGAGAGCGGCGCGAGCACCATTTCACGCGGCTGCAGTCGCGCGGTGCAGGCATAGACGGTCTCGCCGTCGAGCTCCATCATGCATTCCTTGCAGGCGTTGGCGTTGATGCAGGAAAAGCGGATGGCAAGCGACGGATCGCGATGGACGCGGATCCAGCGCAGCCCGTCGAGCACCGATTGGCCGGGCTCGAACGGCACCTCGTGGGTCTCCCAACGTCCGGCTTTCGGATCGCCGCGCCAGATCTTCAAGATCGCGATCGCGCTCATTGCGCCGCCACCTCGATTGCGTCGACCGGCGCGCATGACAGCGCAATGTCGTCGCCCTGCAGTCTCACGACCTGGTTCGATTGCCATGCCGGGTCCATGGCGGGAAAATCCTCGCGCTGATGGGCGCCGCGGCTTTCGGTGCGCGCCAGCGCCGCTTGCGTAACGGTGCGCGCCACCAGCAGCATGTTGCGCAGATCGAACCATTCGAGCCGCCGCAGGTCGAACGCTCCGCCGTCGCCGGGCGGGCGATCGCCGAGTTCGTCCGCCAGTTGGCCGAGCTGCGTCTGCGCGTGCCTGAGCTTGTCGGCGCTTCGCAGTGTGCCGACGTCTCGCTGCATGATCGCCTGCATGGTCGCGATCATCTCGGCGGTATTGATCGCGCGGGCGCCAGCATCGGCAACGACGAGATCGAGTGCTGCCTTGGAGGCTGGACCGTCAGGCTGGGCTCCAGTCATTCGCGCATGCGCCCCGGCGCTGCGGCCGGCGCGGCGGCCGAACACCAGCGCCTCGGTGACGGCGTTGCCGGAGAGCCGGTTCGCTCCGTTGGCCCCGCCGACGGCCTCGCCGGCAACGAACAGGCCGGGCAGCTCGGTTGCCATTGCGGCGTCAGCCGCAACGCCGCCCATGTGATAATGGGCGATCGGCGCGACTTCGACCGGCATGCGGGTGAGGTCGATGCTGTTCGCCGCGAGCCGATCGATCACCGGGCCGAAGGCTTCGCGCAATGCTGCCTCCGAGCAGTGCTGGAAGCTCAGATAGGCGCCGCCGTGCGGCGACCCGCGTCCGGCCTCGACCTCCTTGAGGATCGCGTAGCTCGCGAGGTCGCGGGTCAGCACATACTTGCCGTCCTCGTCGGAACCGTAACGCGACGTGAATTCCTCCATGCGGCCATTGAGCAGGCGCCCGCCGAGCTTGTAGCGGAACGGATCCCACATGATCGGATCCATGCCGATCAGGCGCGGCGCCAGATGCCCGATCGGAAAGAACTGCACGAACTCCATGTCGATGAGCGGCGCGCCGGCGCGCAGCGCCAGCGCATAGCCGTCGCCGCCCATGTTGGCGGAGGCGCTGTTGCGCTGATAGAGCCGGGTGAGGCCACCGGTCGCCAGGATGGTCGCTTTCGCCGAGATCACCACGCCAGCACCGGAGCCGAGGTGGAGTGCAACCGCGCCGGTGATCGCATCGCCGTCGCGCAGGAGATCGACCACGCACAGGTCGCCGGCCTTGCGGATGCCGGGCGTGCGATTGACGATGGTTCGCAGCGTCTTCGAAACCGCCGGGCCGGTGTTGAGGAAATCCACGTAGACGCAGCGAGGCCGATCGTGTCCCGGTGCCGGGGCCTGGGCGATGCGGCCGTCGCGGCGGGCCCAGCCGACACCCCAGCGATCCATCTCCGTGATGCACGCCGATGCGTCCTCGCACAGGAGCTGTGCCAGCGGCGCGCTGCAGAGCCCGCGGCCGGCGCGCATCGTGTCGTTCAAATGATAGGTCCAGTGATCGGGCGTCTCCGATCCGAGCGCCACCGCGACCGTCATTTGTGCCATCACGGTCGCGCCGCCGCGCCCGATCAGGCTGCGGTCGAGGAGCAGCACGTCGCATCCGGCACGCGCCGCCTCGATCGCCGCGTACATGCCGGCGGCGCCCGAGCCGATCACGAGCACATCGGTCTTCGCGCCTGTCACCTCGCGCCGCATGCCGATTCCTGATCTATGCTCCCTGTCACTCCGGCAACGGCTTGCCGCGGGTCTCCGGCAGAAACGGGGCTGATGCCAGGCTGATGATGTAGATCAGGCTCACCGCCGTGGCCGCGTATCCGAATCCACCGAAATTCGCGATGATCCATCCGGAGATCAGCGGGCCGACCCAGGCGATCAGTCGCGGCATGTTGAACACGAAGCCGGCAGCGGTCGCCCGCATGTGCGTCGGGAACAGCTCCGGCAGCCACGCCGACATCCAGGTATATTGGCCGGAGACAAACACGCCCAGAACCCCGGCCATCACCAGCAGCATGCCGAGACCATGGGTCACCAGAAACATGACCGGCACCATCGCGAACGCGATGGCTACGAAGAGCAGCGTCACCGGCTTGCGGCCATAGGCGTCGGCCAGGAATCCGAATCCCGCATAGCCGATGATGGAGGCGCCGTTGTAGGCCATGCCGGCATAGCTCGCCCACTGCGGGCCGGGCCGGCCGGCGCCGGCCGCAACGGAGGAAATATAAAGCGGGATCCAGGTCGAGATTCCCCAGAACGCGAACGTGGTCGCAAGCGACATCAGGAACGCCAGGACGATACGCCGCCGCACTTCCGGCTCGACGAACAGGTCGGCGACCGTGAAGCGGGCGAGCGCCTGATCGCGGGCGCCCAGCGTTTCACCGCTCCGCTTGCGCTCGAGCGCGGCGCGGCGGCGCTCGTTGGCGGCTTCCCACAGGGGCGATTCCGGGATCGCCCGGCGCACCCAGATGGTGAGCAGCGCCGGCAGCACGCCGAGCAGGAACATGTAGCGCCACGCGCTTGGACCGAGCGGACCGACGAACAGCCAGACGAATGACGCCACGAAGAACCCGATGCCGAGCCCGCATTGCATCAACCCGACGCCCTTGCCGCGCGCGCGATCGGGCCACAGCTCGGCGACGATCGAGGCGCCGGTCACCCATTCGGATCCGATCGCGACTCCGACCAGGAAGCGCAGGACCGCGAACGACTGCCAGTCCCACGCGAAGGCGGAAAGACCGGTCATCACCGAGTAGGCTGCAATCGCGAGCAGCATGGTGCGCTTGCGCCCGAGATAATCGGTGAGCACGCCTGCAATCAGGCCGCCGACACCCCAGCCGAGCAGCGTGAGCGCGATGACGAGCCCGGCGTAATAAGGAATTTGCGGGAATTGTGCCGGCTCGAGCAGCTGGCGCAACGCGACCCCGATGGTGACGATCAGCGCATAGGTTTCGTAGCCGTCGAACAGCCAGCCCAGGTTCGAGGCGGCGAGCGTCTTCCATTGCGCCGCCGAGAGCGAGCGGTACCAGGGCGCGTGGTCGATCGTGCTCACCGTCATGCTCGTCCTCCCGCAGTTGTTGGTTTGCGTCCTTGTTGTTCGATTACATCATAGCAGGAGATATGGCATCCTACCGCGCCGATGCGCGATTCTTGGCGCTCACCCGCCAGATTGTGCCGTTGCCGTCTTCTGAGAACAACAGTGAGCCGTCCTTGGCCTGCGCCACACCGACCGGCCGGCCCCAGACCGCCGCGTCGTCGATCACGAAGCCGGTCACGAAATCCTCATACTGGCCGGTCGGGATGCCGTCCTTCACGATCGCGCGGACGATCTTGTAACCGGTGAGGGTCGCACGATTCCACGAACCGTGCTCGGCCGCGAACGCGCTGCCCTGGTAGTCGGCCGGGAATTGATCGCCGGTGTAGAACGTCATCTGCAGCGATGCCGAGTGCGCCTGGATCAGCACGTCCGGAACGGTCACCTTGTCCTTGAGGTCGGGCCGCGCGCCGGGGTGGCGCGGATCCTCGTGCGCCCCGATGTAGTACCAGGGCCATCCGTAGAACGCGCCCTCACGCACGCGCGTCACATAATCGGGAACCAGATTGTCGCCCAGGAGATCGCGCTCGTTGGTGGAGCACCAGAGATCGCCGGTCGCGGGATTGACCGCCATGCCGACGCAGTTGCGAATGCCGGTCGCATAGATGCGCCGGTTCCTGCCATCGGGGTCGAACGCGAGCACATCGGCGCGCTCGGTCTCATAGCCCCAGGTCGCGCCCAGCGGCTTCTCCTTGATCCAGGCCTGCAATGCCGTCGGATTGAGCTTGCCCATGCCTTCCGCCACGTTCGAGGCGGAGCCGACCGAGACGAACATGCTGCGGCCGTCACGCGAGAAGACGAGATCGCGCGTGTAGTGATTGCCGCCGTGCGGCAGCGCCGGCACCACGACTTCGCGGTCGCCGCGCGCGGCGGTATCGCCAGTGCGATAGGGGTAGCGCACGACCTTGTCGGTTTCTGCCACATAGAGCCATTGCGGGTTGTCGCCCGGCGGATAGAACGCAAGCCCGAACGGCAAACTAAGGCCGCTGGCGAACACCGTGTTCTGAGCGACCGCGTCGCCTTCGGGTGTCGGCCGCAGAATCCGCACACGTCCAGCGAAGGTTTCCGCAGCCAGGATGTCGCCGTTGGGCGCGACCCGCAGCAGGCGCGGCCGCAGTCCCTGGGCCATAAGCCTGATCTCGAACCCAGGCGGGACCTTGAGCTGCGCATCTGCGGGCTTGGCGACCACCCTCGCGCGGTCGCTCGCTGATGGGGTGGCGTAAGGTCGCGGCAGATCGCTCGCCGTGATGTGATGGCGGACGCCGGGAGCATCGGTGCGCCAGTTTCCGCCGCCGGGCTGCGCCACAACGGACGAGCCGGCCGCACACGCTGCGGCGAGCGCAAACGCAAACGTGGCACGCTTTGCGGTCAAAACACGCCTCCGCCGTCCGCTGGAGAGGCAACCCTACAACACGTTTCGCTCAGCCGGAATGTTCCGGATGGGTGGGTATCAAACTCTGCCGCCGCAAGAACGCCAGCAGCGCCTCCCGGCAGGCGAGCGGCTGCTCGAGCTGCAGAAAGTGGGTGGTGTCGGCAATCATCGCGTAGTCGAGGCCGATTTCTTCATGAATAGCGCGGCTGATGCGCGCGGGCGGCCCGGCTTGCGGATCATCCGTATCGGCGCCGATCAAAATTGTCGGCACCTTCAGATGCGCCAGTTTCGGCCACAGCGTCGCGTCGTTGTTGGTGGCAAAGATGCGCGCTTCGAGCTCGCGCGGACAGCGCAGGATCCACTCGCCGTTGGCGTGCAGCCGCAGGGTAGATTGGGCAAACAGCAGATGTTCGCCCGCAACCCAGCGCGCAAAGGCGCGGCGCTGGCGCAGTTGAGCGGCGAACGCTTCAGCCGACCGATAGACGACCGGCCGCGCCGACGCGCGCAGGGTCAGGGTTTTCATGTCGTTTAGCTGTGCGGGCTCGGTCGGATGGCCGGGCCGCGGAAAGATCGGCGGATCGAACAGCGCGAGCGCCTGCCAGGGCGCGCCGCCGCGGACCGCATCGAGCAGCGTCGCCACCGCCGATAGCGAATGAAAGACGCCGACCGTGGGCGCGCGCCCGAAACGGGCCTGGGTGCCATCGAAGATCTCGGCAATGTCCTGCGTGATCCGTTCCCACGTGTGCTGCTGCGGATCGTGCAGCGGATTTTCGCCGTGGTTGCGCACGTCGAACAGCACGAGCTCGAAGCGCTCCGTGAGCGGCGCCCAGAACGGCAGGTAGGCGTTGATCGCGAGCCCGTTGCCGTGGCTGAGCATGAGCCGCAACGGGCCCGCGCCGTAGCGGCGCAGGCGGATCGGCGCGCCGTCGGACAGGCGAAGCTCGGCCGTGTCGGCGGGCGGCGGTACCACGAGCGGCATCGCTTGGTCGCTAAGGGTGCTCAAGGGACGCGCCTCACTCTTATCGGCTCCATGAAAAAACGCCGGCGCGCGGCCGGCGGCAGATCTTCCAAGCATTGTCCACAGCGATATTCAACCGGCGTGGTGGCGCGCTGCAGCCCGCAGGACGCGCGGCGGTATGCGGGGCTGCTGTTCCCGGATCGCATGGCGCGCCATCCGGCGACCTACTTGCAAGTTCGATTGCGAATGTGAAAAGAAATCGCCAGCCAGGAGTACGCCATGCCCGCCGTCAAATCACCCTACCGGATGAACATCGCCGACGTGCCGCCGTTCAAGGTCGCGCCGCCCAGCCAGGACAAGCCGTCGGAGATCGACGTGCGCATGGTCTACGGCACCGATACCGGCATGATGATCGCGGCGCGCCGCAAGGGCTATCACTCGCGCCCGCACTGGCACGACTCCGAGCAGTTCAACTACATCCTCGATGGCGAGATCTGGTTTTTCATCGGCACCCAGGGTTTTCGCTGCCGCAAAGGCGACATCGTGCGGGTACCGAGGAACGAGATCCACTGGACCTGGGTGCGCGCGCGATCCGGCTGCACCATGCTCGAGACCCACACCCCGAGCCTCACCGGCGACCCGTCGCTCGCGGTCGGCGCGGTTCCGCTGGTGGCCGCGGGCGAAACGCCCGACCCGCATGGCGTCAACAATATCTTCGTCGAATATCCGCAGGCGAAGGAGATCGAGGCCCGCGCGCTCGAGGCCGATCCGGATTGATGACCTGACCATCCGGCGTCACGCCTGCGCTTGTCGCGGGCATCCACGCTTTTTGGCCACGCATCCCCGCCGAACATCCATTGATCGTGCTTCCCGCCTCGTGAATGATCGCCCGATGCGGCTAGTGGTCTGACCCCAACATTTGGTACCCAAATGTTGGGACAAGTCAGCCCACTAAGATATTGATTTTAGTGGGGCGACTTTCCAAACAGATGCGAAGCATCTGTTTGGGTCGCACCACTAGGGCGGCGATGAGCATCAGAATCGAACACCTGACCAAGTCGTTTGGCGGCGTCGTCGCGGTGGCGGACCTCACGCTGAGCGTGCCGGACGGCGAGATGCTGGTGCTGCTCGGCCCGTCCGGGTGCGGCAAGACCACGACCATGCGCTGCATCGCCGGCCTGGAGCGGCCGGATTCGGGGGTGATCGCGATCACCGGCCGCACGGTGTTCGACGGCGACAGGCTCAACGTACCGATCAATCAACGCAACGTCGGCATGGTGTTTCAGTCCTACGCGATCTGGCCGCACATGTCGGTCTTCGACAACGTCGCTTTCCCGTTGCGAGTCAAGAATTTTGCGCGCGCCGAAATCGCGGCACGGGTCGGCGAAATCCTGACTCAGGTCGGCCTCGCCGATCTGGCAGCGCGCGGCGCCAGTACGCTCAGCGGCGGCCAGATGCAGCGCGTCGCATTGGCGCGCAGCCTGGCGATGCGGCCGTCGGCGCTGCTGTTTGACGAACCGCTCAGCAATCTCGATGCCCGCCTGCGCGACCGGCTGCGCATTCAGCTGCGCGAGCTGCAGACGCAGTTCCGCATCACCAGCGTCTACGTCACCCACGATCAGCACGAGGCGCTCGCGCTCGCCGATCAGATCGCGGTCATGCATCACGGCCGCCTGCTGCAGGTCGCCGATCCGGTGTCGATCTACTCGCAGCCGGCGTCGAGCACGGTCGCGGACTTCCTGGGCTACAGCAACATTTTCCGCATCGGAGCGACCAAGCGCGTCGACGGTGGCATTGCGGTTATGTTCGAAGGCAGCCGCACCACCTTGCTGGCGGCGATGCCCGCCACCGATGCCGGTGAACTGTTCGCCTGCATCCGGCCCGAGGATATCGCAATCGCTCTGATCGCGGACGATGGCAGCGGCGCACCTGTCAACGCGCTCACAGGCGAGGTGTTGCTCGCGAGCTTTATGGGATCGTTCATGCAGTACCGCGTGCGCGCCGACACCGGCGACACGTTCGAGGCCTTCAGCAACAAGATCACGAGCGAGATCAAGCCCGGCGCGCGCGTGTTGCTGCGGTTTGCGCCGCAATCCATTCATGTGCTTCCGAGCCTCTGAGTATGCACGGCATTCGTATACTGCACGGCGCCTCGCCTCTCCCCGCTTGCGGGGAGAGGCATAGGCTGGCCGCCGTAACAGCGTACGCCGACGCGAAGCGTCGGCTATGTCGCGCAGCGATCCGGGTGAGGGGGTACTTCCGCGACTCCGAGCACTCGGTGAGTCCCCCTCACCCGACTTTCTCGCTTCGCTCGAAAGTCGACCTCTCCCCGCAAGCGGGGAGAGGTAAGGAGCGGCGCCGCGTGCAATTGCCGAGCTGACCGATGCTACAGACCGCCGCAGCCCTGAAGCTCACCAAAATCGCCATCTCCCTCCTGCTGTTCGCCGTGCTCGGCGTGCTGGTGGTGGCGCCGCTGGTGATGGTGGTGGTGACCGCGTTCAGCGACCGGTTGCCGTTCTCCGGCGAGGTCGACATGCGCTGGACCCTCGACAATTTTCGCGCCATCTGGTCGCCCGAGCTCGGCGCCGCCACGGCCAACACGCTGATCGTCGCGATCGGCGGCACCGCGATCGCGCTGGTGTTCGGCGGCACCATGGCGTGGCTCGGTGCCCGCACCAACGTGCCGTGGAAGGGGCTCGTGCATCTCGCCGGCGTGATGCCGCTGTTCGTCTCGCTGCTGGTCGCCGCCGTCACCTGGTCGCTCCTCGGCGCCGGCTACAGCGGCTATCTCAACATCATCTTCCGCAGTCTCGACCTGCCGTTGCGCATCGAGATGCGCTCGCTCGCCGGCATCGCGGTGGTCGAGGGCATCTACTATGCCCCGTACGCCTATATCTTTCTGTTCGGGGCGCTCAGCCTGGTGCATCCCGATCTGGAGGAGGCTGCCGCCGTGCACGGCGCGCGCCTCGCCCAGACCGTGCGTCTGATCAGCTTCCCGCTGGTGCGCCCGGCGCTGATCGGATCCGCCCTCCTGATCTTCGTGCTGATCGCCGAAGATTTTCCGGTGCCGCAGATTCTCGGTGGTCCGGTTGGGATCGAGACACTCTCCATGCGCATCTACAACATGATGACGCGGATTCCGAGCTTTCCCAACCAGGCTGCGGCGCTCAGCATTCTGCTGACCGTCACGGTCTGGATCCTGGTCTACACGCAGCGGCGCGTGCTCGCCGCCGCCGACTACCGCACCGTGACCGGCAAGGGCCTCGCCCAGCGCGCAATCGAACTCGGGCCCTGGCGGCCTCTCGCCGCCGCCTTCGTGGTGCTCTATGCGTTGATCGCCGTCGGCCTGCCGATGTGGGCGCTGGTGCAAGGCTCCTTGCGCAGCAACCTGTTCATCCCGAGCGCGGCCGCATTCTTCGACGTCTCGGCCTTCAGCCTGCAGCACGTGATCGACGCCGCGACCAGCACCGCAGTGCGCGACGGCTTCATCAACAGCCTGATCGCCGCGGGTGCGACCGCGGCGTTCGGCTGCGTGTTCTTCTTTATCCTGGCCTATGTGGTCAACCGCACCGATCTGCCCGGCCGCCACTGGCTCGAATACATCGCCATGGTGCCGCTCGCGCTGCCGGCAATCGTGCTGGCGCTCGGCGTGCTGTGGACCTGGCTCGCGATCCCGCTACCGGTCTACGGCACGATGGCGATCCTGGTGATCGCGTTTACGGCCCGCTTCGTGCCGCAGGGCTATCGCGCCATCGCCGGGAGCGTGATCCAGATCCACGACGACCTCGAACACGCCGCGCTCGTCGCCGGCGCCAGCCGCTGGCAGAGCGTGAAATGGATCATGCTGCCGCTGGTGCGCGGCGGCATCGCGGCGGCGGCGTTCCTGCTGTTTGTGCTGAGCGTGCGCGAGGTCGCGGCCTCGCTCTTCCTCTACACCACGCGCACCCGCGTGCTCTCGATCGTGCTGTTGGAGAGCTACGACAGCGGCATGTGGTCGAGCGTCGCCTCGATCAGCCTGCTGTACACGCTCGTTCTGATCGCCATCACGTTGCTCGGGCAGAAATGGATGCGCCCGAGTTTGTAGGATGGGTTGAGCTTGCGAAACCCATCATGGCCATCACCCTGGCGCTGCGCGATGGGTTTCGCTGCGCTCAACCCATCCTACAAGCGGTCCACCCACTCACCGCTCCGGCTTGTATTCTGCCCGCGGCGTCTTCGCGAGTTTGATCAGGGCGGCCGCCGCCACGCGGTCCTGCGCCACGAACGCGGCAAAGTCCTGCGGGCTTGTCGGCGCTGCCACCACGGCCTGGTTATCCAAAAAGGCGACGAACTTCGGGTCGCTGAACAGCCGCACGAACTCGGTGCCGAGCCGGTCGAGGATCGGCTGCGGCGTGCCTTTCGGCGCGGCGAGACCCCACCAGCCGCGCCAGCGATAGCCGATCCCGGCCTCCTGGAATGTCACCACCTCCGGCACCAGCGGCGAGCGTTTGTCCGACGCGACCGCCAGCAGCCGCAGCTTGCCGGCCTGCGCCAAGGCCAGGAAATTGCCGAGACCGACGCTGCCGATCTCGATGTCGCCGGCCGCCAGCGCCTGCGCGATCGGGCCGCCGCCCCGATAGGGAACGCCGACGATCTGGCTGCCCCATTCGTTATTGAGCCAGGTGAGAAACAGCTCCGGCGCCGATCCGGCGCCGAGCGTGCCATAGTTGAGCGGCCGCGTCTTTGCCTGCGCCAGCGCCTTGAGCTCCGCCACCGACTTGGCATCGAGTGACGGCGTGACCGCGAGCGCCTCGATCAAAAAGAACAGCCGGGTGATCAGCGCAAAGTCCTTGTCGGCGTCATAGGGCAGGTTGTTGAACATCACCGGGTTGAACGACAGCGTGTTGTGAAAGATCACACACAACGTGTAGCCGTCGGGCGCGGCCTGCGCGCAGGCCTGGCCGGCCGGAATGCCGGCGGCACCACCGCGGTTTTCGATCACGATCGGCTGGCCGAGCCTCGCGGTGAGCTCATTCGCGGCTGCGCGCATGATGACATCGGTGACGCTGCCGGCCGCGATCGACACGATCATCCGGATCGTCTTGTCGGGATAGTCGGCGCGCGCCGGCGTCGCGAGCGCTGCGGTCAGCGCCAGCGCGGCAGTCGCAGCGTGCCGGAATGCGGAGCGGGAACTCATCGCGTCAAATCCGAAACTCGGTGATCCCGGCCACGGACTGGTGCTTCGGCCGGCTCGGCGTCTCTTCGCTTCCGTTGGTGTAGACGAACTTCGCGGCCGGGCGTGCCATCAGGCGCTCCCACCAGTCGTTCACGCGGGGGAAGGCAGGCCGCTCGAGTTTGTGCGGATAAAGCTCGAACGTGCGGTGCACGATCGCCGCCATGTTGATGTCGCCGAGCGAGAACGTCGCGCCGGCAAGCCACGGCCCGCGCTCCGCGAGCTCCTGCTCCATCCGTCCGAATACGAACAGCACGTCGCCGAGCGACTCCTCGATCTGCTCGGCAGTATAACCGACCTTGGCCAGGATCCGCCAGCGCTCGCGTTTGTCCGGCACCGGCGTGTGCGCCAGCATGAAGTCGCGGTCGGCATCGCTCAGCTCGCGCACCCGCGCCTGCATCATCTTGACATGGGAGAGCCGCGCTGCTGCGTGGTGAACCTCGTCCGCGGTCCAGGCCCAGTAGCGCATGCGCGCCCGCTCGCGCGGGTTGGCCGGCCGCAGCGGCGGCTCCGGAAACACATCCTCGATATATTCGTTGATGCAGAACGAGTTGATGATCGGCACGCCGTCGTGCACCAGCGTCGGGACCACGCCGTTAGGATTGAGCTTGAGATAGTCGGGGCTGAGATTCTCATAGCGCCAGAGCTCGAGATAGCGGCTCTTGTACGGCAGCCCCTTCTCGCGCAGGCAGTGGCGCACCTGCTTGGAGCAGGTGGTCAAGCCGCTATGATAGAGTTCCAACATTGTTCTTTCTCCACTGATCTGAAGTCGCCGGTTAGCTCGCAGCGGTCATCGCGGCATGGCGCCACCTCTCCCCGCTGGCGGGGAGAGGTCGGATCGCGAAGCGATCCGGGTGAGGGGGCACAGCCCCGAGTTTGAGCGGGAGCGGGCAACGACCCAAGGGTCGATTTCGAACGCAGGCGTCATCCCAATTCTACGACCTCCTCCGGGAAGCGATGCAGGCGCTCGCCCGCCCCGTGGTCCTCGATCATGTAGTTGTCGCACACCCAGGACGTCATGTTGTTGTGCACATAGGTCGGGTGCACGACGATGTTCATGTTCTTGGCGATCGTCATCGGCTCGTCGTTGCGCACCAGCGGGCGCTCGACCAGGTCGTAGCCCTGGCCATGGCAATAGAGCCGTGCTTCTGCCGGCCGGCCGTTACGGCGCATGAACGCGTTGTACTCGTCCCAGATCGCCTTGCAGGATGCGCCCGGCTTGAGCAGGTCGAGGGTGAAGCGGCGCGCCTCGAGCGTGAACGCGAACTCGTCGCGCATCTGCGCCGGCACCCGGCCGACCACGCAGGTGCGGCCGAGCTCGGTGTAGTAGCCGCCCGGGCCGCTGTCCTCGACCAGCAGCATCACGTAGTCGCCTGCGCGGATGACACGGTTCTGATAATGCCGTTGCGCGATCTGGCACGGCGTTCCGATCGGTCCCGACGCACACAGGTAGATGCCGTTCTCCCCGCCGTGCCGGCGGCTGTAGCATTCGGCGATCCCGCTCACGTCGGCTTCCCGCATCCCCGGTTCGACTGCCGCAAAGGCTGCCCGCATGGCGCCATCCTGCATGCGGGCGGCGCGTTTGATGAGCTCGATCTCTTCCGGGCTCTTGATGACCTTGATGTGGTCGACGAGATCGCTGGCATCGACAAACTTGCTGTTGGACAGACGGCCGTTGCGCAGGTGGTCGACGAGCGCGACCGACATCTGGTAGCGGCCGACGAGCCCGATCGTGCCGCCCGCATAGGGCGCGAGCGCCTTGGCGGCAAGGTCGGGGTCGTAGGACGCCGTGTAATGGGCTGAGGCGTAGCTCGGTGTCGTCATCCAGGTCTTCACGCCGCGGCGCACGCCGTCGCCCTCGTCGGGCAAATCCTTCACCATGCCGAACGGCCCCTGGCCCACGATGGTCATGCGGTCATCGCGTGGAAACACCACCGTCATCGGGTAGCCGTTGGTCGCCGGCAGGTCGGTGAAGTATTTGACGTAGCCGCCCATGTGATCGTTGTTGTTCTGCATCAGCAGCACGTCGATCTTCTCGACCTCCATGGCGGCGCGCACCGCGGTCCAGCGGCGCTCGAGCTCCGCGGTCGAGATCGGGGTATTGAGACGCTCGGACAGGGTCATTCCTCGGTGCTCCTCGCTTGCTGCATGTTCCTGGTTGGCTACGCCGGATTTTCCTCAAGCGTTGAAATCACGGGGTCACCCCTCCGCCTGTCATCGCCCGCGAGGGGTCCCCATCGCGCTCTCGCGCGATGGGGTGCCCCGAAAGCGGGCGACCCAGTAACCGCTGGCTTCGTGATCTATATGCTGCGTAACCTAATTCTTGAGCTGTGAATACTGGATCGCCCGCTTTCGCGGGCGATGACACCGCTGGGTATGTCGCGCCGTTCAGGATTGAACTCATTCCGCGGCCGCAACGTGTGCCCGGCGGTACCGGCTCTCCGGCCGCTTCAGTCCGAGATTCTCGCGCAAGGTCGTGCCTTCGTATTCGGTGCGGAATAGTCCGCGTCGCTGCAACTCCGGAATCACCAGTGTCACGAAGTCGTCGAGCGCGCCCGGCAGATAAGGCGGCATCACGTTGAACCCGTCGCAGGCCTCGGTCGCAAACCACTCCTCCATCACATCGGCGACATGCTGCGGCGTGCCCTGCAGCACGAACTTGCCACGCGCGCCGGCGACGACCTGGGCGGTCTGCCGGAGCGTGAGGTTGCCGCGCCGGGCGATATCCATGACGTAGGTGAGGATGCTCTGGCTGGAAATCTTGGTCGGCGCGACCTGCGGCATCGGATCGTCCATCGCGTAGCCCGAGAGATCCGCGCCCCCCAGGATGGTGGACAGAATTTCGCGCGCCACGATCGGATGGGTGAGTTCATCGAGATATTGCTGCCGTTCGCGCGCCTCCTCCGGCGTGCGCCCGATCACGGCGCTGAGGCCCGGCATGATCTTCATCTCGTCGGGCGCGCGGCCATGCGCGGCCATGCGCCCCTTGAGCTCGGCATACAAGGTACGGCCCTGTTCGACGGTGAGCGGCGCGCAGAAGATCACCTCAGCGAATTCCGCCGCCACCCGGATCATGTCCTCGGAACCGCCGGCCTGCACGATCACCGGCCGGCCCTGCGGGGTGCGCGGCACGTTGAGCGGTCCGCGCACCTTGAACCAGTCGCCCTTGTGGTTGAGCGGATGCATCTTGGCCGGATCGAGAAAGATGCCGCTTGCCTTGTCGCGGATGAAGGCGTCGTCGTCCCAGCTGTCCCACAGTCCGACCACGACCTGCGCGAATTCGCGCGCGCGCTCGTAGCGCACGCCGTGCTCGTAGTGCTGGTCACGCGAAAAATTGTAGGCGTCGGCCGCCTGGCCCGAGGTGACCAGGTTCCAGCCGGCGCGGCCCTTGCTGATGTGATCGATCGAGGCGAACTTGCGCGCCACGTGGAACGGCTCGTTGTAGCTCGTCGAAGCGGTCGCCACCAACCCGATCCGGCTGGTGACGGCGGCGAGCGCGGACAGGAGCGTGATCGGCTCCATGTTGGCGATGTACTGTGCCGAGCGCGCCAGCGCATCCGGGTGCGCCTCGCGCACCGAGATGTTGTCGGCGAGGAACACCATGTCCATCTTGGCGCGTTCGGCGGTTTGCGCGATCTCGGCATAGTGCGCGAAATTGATGCCGGCATCGGCCTGCGACTGCGGGTGGCGCCACGACGCCACGTGATGGCCGGTGGGATTGAAAAAGGCGCCGAGCCGCAGTTTCTCGCCGGGCTTGCGCATGGTGGTGTGTCCCTTGGGGTCGGCATTGCGGCCGGCCGGACGTTCGATCCCGTAGATATTACTGGCGAATTCGTTGAATGGTCAACGATATGAGTGATTAACGACGCCGCTTTGCCGTCGACCCGGACGCCCGTTTCTGTCCCTTGGCCGCCCGCGTCCGGTTGCCCGTCGCGTCCCGCTCCGTTCCGCCACCCATCTTTTCGAACATGTAGCCCATCAGCTTGTCGAGAATGCGATGCAATTCGGCGGTTTCACCTTTGGTCAGCGGCGCTTCGAGTTCGCGCTGCAAAGCCCGGCGCAGCGGAATGATCGCGTCGTGCAGGCGCTCGCCGCGCGCCGTGATGACGAGCAGTGCGCTGCGGCGATCGTTGGGATCGATGCGGCGGCCGATATGGCCGGATTTGATCAGCGCCGCGCAGGCGCGGCTGACTTCCGCCTTGTCGGTGTGCAGGCGCAAGCAGAGCTGTCGCGATGTGGTGGGGGAGAACGAGTAGAGATTGGTGAGCACCCGCCACTCGGCGAGCGTCAGCCCGGACTTCGCGGTGAATGCCGGAGCCGAGTAGCGGTCGAGCAGCCGGCGCAGAATGCCGATCTTGTAGATGAAGGACCGGTGCGCCGGCGAGATGCTGCGGGCCGCGGCGCGCCCAGCTGTCGCCGCGGACTTCCCCCTGCGTTTTGGTGTCGTCCCCATTCCGGACCATTATGCGCGGCGCCGGGTAGACATCAATCGGCGGAAAACCCGCTCGCTTTGACGATCTTGGCCCAGCGCTCGGTCTGAACCTCGATGCTGCGCGCGAAAGCGGGTCCGGTTTCGCCGATCACCTCGAAAGCCTGGCTACGCAGTTTGTTTCGCGTGGCCGGGTCATCGTGCGCCGCCTTCGCGGCAGCGGTCAGCTGCGCGAGCGTATCGGGCGGCGTGCCGGTCTTTACCAGGAGACCAAACCAGGCGGTCGCGGTTAGGTCGCCAAGCCCGAGCTCGGCGAAGGTCGGAACCTCGGGCAGGAAGCGCGAGCGCTCGGCGCTGGTGACCACGAGCGGGCGCAGCATTCCGGCCCGTATCGGCTCGAGCGCCGATTGCACCTGGGTGAACCCGAACAACGCGTGGCCGGCGATCAAGTCGGTGATCTGCGGGGCGGCGCCTTTGTAGGGCACATGGGTCAGATCGAGATCGAAGCGCTCGTTCACCTGATAGGCAAGGAAATGCGAGATCGTGCCTGGACTGTAGGACGCATACGACAGCTTGCCGCGATTGGCCTTCGCATAGGTAAGCCACTCGTCCCACGTTTTGGCCGGGACGCTCGGGTTGACGACCAGCACCAGCGGCGTCTCGATGCCCTTGATGACCGGGATGAAGTCGTCCTGCTTCCAGCGCAGGTTCCTGTAGGCGCTCGGATTGATCTCCAGCATCGACTGGGTACCCACCCACATCATGCTGCCGTCGGCCGGCCCGTCGTCGACCCATTGCGCCGCGAGGTTGCCATTGGTGCCGGCCTTGATCTCGACGATCACCGGCCGCCCGAGCGAAGCGGACATCGGTTCGGCGATGATGCGGGAATAAACGTCGATTGCGCCGCCGGCCGACGCGCCCACCGCCAGCCGGAGCGGGCTCTGCGCGTGCGCGGCGCCCCCGGACGCGGCGGCAAAGAGCAGCGGTGCGAGGCCTACGATGACCGCCCCGCGAGTGATCCTGCTCATTCCCATCCTCCCATTTGCTCGAGGCGTGGTTGCGGTTCCGTTAATTAGCATTCCGCATCTGCCCCCAATATCATCGACACTGACCTGGCACGAAAGTCGAGCCGTCTCGCGCCCATGGATGCCCCATGGGTGCCCGCGCACAACAGGGCAACCATGGGCAACCATGGACGTCCATGCTAGGGCGGCTGTGGCATCTGCAGAGGAGCGGAGGAGAGCATGCGTGTCGGTGGACGTCTTTTGCATATCGCACCCACGTTCGCCGCTTTGTGGCTGACGGTCGGCTCCCCGGCCACCGCCCAACTCGTCCTCGGCGGCGAAACGATCTCTGACGCGAAGACAGTGGAGGCGGCCAAGAAAGAGGGCCGGCTGCTTGCCTACGGCACCTATCCGGGTGACGCCATGAAGCCGATCCTCGCCGCGTTCCAGCAGGACACCGGGATCGCGGTCGAATACGTGCGGCTGCCGACCCAGACCATGTATCAGCGCCTCACCTCCGAATATGCGGCCAAGAAACTCGAGGCCGACTATGTCGATTTGACCGACCTGCCGCTGATCGCGCAGCTCATGGAGCGCGGCATCCTCACCGTGCCGCACAAGGTGCCCGCGTTCGACGCCATTCCGGCCGCGATCAAGAACCCGGACGGCCGCTGGTACGCATTGGTCCGTCCGGTCGGCGTCATCGCGGTGAACCGGTCGCGCGTCGCCGACGCCGATATTCCGAAAAGCTGGAAGGACCTGCTGAACCCGAAGTGGAAGGGCGTGATCGGTACGCCCTCGATCGATGCCGGCGGCAGCGTGCTCACCATGTATTCGTTCTTGCGCGAGAAGGTCGATCCGGATTTTGCCAAGAAGCTCGCTGCGCTCAGCCCGCGGATCTATCCGGCCGTGGCGCCGCTCTCCACCGACCTGGCGCGTGCCGAGATTGCCATCGGAATGGGCGCGATCGCCGAGCCGGTCGCCCTTCAGATGAAGGCTGGAGCACCGATGCGGGTGATCTTTCCGAGCGAAGGCATATCGAGCTTTCCGGCAGCGGGTGGCATCAGTTCGACGGCCAAGAACCCGAATGCGGCAGCACTGTTTCTCGATTGGATGACCAGCCGCCACGGCGGCAATGTGATCGCACGGGGCGGCGCCTATCCGGCCAATCCCGGTTCTGACCGGCCGCATCTCGAAGGCCTTGACTACCCGCCGGCCGATCAAGTGTGGAACCTGAAGATCGACGAATGGATGGCGGAACGCGACGCGCGCATGAAGGAGTGGCGTGAAACCTTTGGCGTCAAATAGCGCGCGGCCGGAACCGGAAGGTGGGATCATGGCATCGCTGCGCGCGCTGTTCGCGCCGCGCCAGGTTGCCGTCATCGGTGCGTCACGCACGCCCGGAAAGATCGGTCACGCCGTCGTCGCGAACCTGATCAACGCGGGCTTCGCGGGGCAGATTTTCCCGATCAATCCGGCCGGCGGCAAAATCCTCGGCCTCACCTGTCTGCGTTCCATCGCCGACCTGCCCGATGCGGTCGACTGTGCGATGCTGGTGGTGCCCGCAGCTGAGGCCGTCAACGCGATCCGCAGCTGCACCGCCAAGGGCGTGCGCGCAGTGGTCATCGGCGCGAGCGGATTTGCCGAGGCCGGTACCGACGAAGCGCGCGCGCGACAAGACGAGATCGCGACCATCGCGCGCCGCGCTGGGATGCGGCTGATCGGGCCCAACACCAATGGAATCTACAACGCCGCCGCCAAGCTCTCGCTCGGTTACAACGCGGCCCATGCCTATGCGATCGCGCCCGGCCCAGTGTCGATCATCTCCCACAGTGGCGCGCTGTTCGGCGGCTTCGTGCGCGGCTTGCGCTCGTTCGGCGTTGGGCTCGCGAAGTTCGTTCCGGTCGGCAACGAGGCCGACCTCGATATGCTCGACATCCTCGATCATTGCATCGAGGACGACGCTACCGCGGTCATCGGACTCGCCATCGAGGCGCTCCCGAGCGGCGCGCGGTTTCGGGCGCTCGCCGAAAAGGCGGCCGCGCAGGGTAAGCCGATCGTGGCGCTCAAGATCGGCCGCTCTGCGGTCGGCGTGGGCGCGGCCCTCGCTCATTCCAGCCGGCTTGCCGGGGGCGCGCGCGCCTATGAGGCGCTATTCGCGGCCTGTGGTGTCGCCAGCGTGCGCTCGGTGGAGGCGCTGGCCGCCGCATGTGCGCTCCTGGCGCGATGGCCCGGGCATCCCGTGGATCCTCGCGTCATTTGCGTCACGACGTCCGGCGCCGGCGGCGCCATCATCGCCGATCACGCGGCCGAACGCGGCTTCGTATTGGCCGGCAGCCCGGCCGGCGAATGGGAAGGCGATGTGAGTGCTGCGGTCGCGCGCCTCAATGCGCGCGGACGCGTGCGCAATCCGATCGACCTCGGCTCACTCGTGGATTGGGCTGACCTAGATGCGATCTATCAGGTCCTGGAAGCCGATGGATGTGTGGGTCCGAGCGTCGTCTACGCCCACATCGCGCCCAGTCCTGCCCAGGATGAAACGCTGCTCGAGGTCCTGCGCGCGCGCCAGTGGCGCGTTGCGGCGCCGATCGTAGTGATCGCGCCCGGCGGTCTCGAAACCGAACTCGATCAGCGCTACCGGGCGAGCGGGATCGCGCTGTTCCATGCGACCGCGCTCGCCGTTGACGCGTTGGCCGCACACCGGGCCGCCGGTCCGCCGGTCCGTTTCTCCGGTGCCGCCGCTCCATCGGACGCCGCCCGCGCCGCCGCAGCGCGGCTCGCCGCGTCGCGCGCCGGCGCGCTCTCGGAAGCGGAGAGTGCCGATATCCTGCGTGGGCTCGGCGTGCCGCTGGTCGCGAGCCGCAACGCCACCCTGGTGACGGGGGCCTGTGCGGCGGCCGATGCACTCGGCTATCCGGTCGTGCTCAAGGCCATGGTGCCGGGTGTCGCGCACAAGAATGCCGCCGGCCTGGTGGCAGCCTCGATCAGCAATCGAGAAGAACTTGTGCGCGCGCACACGACGCTGACCGAACGCACGCAGGGCAAAGCCGGCGTGACCTTCCTGCTGCAGCCCATGGTGGCGGCCAAATACGAACTCATCGTCGGGGTCGCGCGTGAGGCCGAGCTCGGTCACTTCCTGGTGTTCGGGTTGGGTGGTCTGAATACGGAAACCCTCGATCAGGTGCTCTTGCTGCCGATCGAACTCGACTTAGCCGCGATGCATGAGCGCATAGCGGGCTTCCGCTTCGGCGCGCTGCTGCGAGAGCCGGATCAGGCAGGACGATCCGCCCTTGATCGCCTGATGCCTGTGGTGGCCGGGCTGCAGCAACTGATCCGCGCTGCCGGTCCTGAGATCGAGTTCACTCGAACTCAATCCGGTGATCGTGACCAGAACGAATGACATCGTCGCCGTGGATGCCCTCATTGTCCGAAGGAAAGCGCGGTGACAGCACACGAGACCGAGCACGCAAGCGCAGCGCCGCCGCCGATGGCCAAGTCGGTGCAGGCCTATATCGATGAGCGGCCGGTCTGGTCCGACGGCACGAGCGTCGATCAGACCCCGATGACGGCGATGCAATGGCGCATCCTGATCTTGGCGGCGGCCGGCAAGTTCTTCGAGGGCTTCGTTGTTTTCATGACCGGCGTGGCGCTGCCACTGATCGCGGAAGAATTCAATATCGGTGCGGCTCAACATGGGTTGGTCAGCGCAGCGAGCCTGTTCGGAATTCTGATCGGTGCTTTGTTCCTCGGTGGGCTCGCCGATCGTTTCGGCCGCAAGCCGATGTTCATTGTCGAGATGCTCATCTTCGTGGTGTTCCTCTGCTTGCTGGTCGGCGCGCCGCTGTTGGGTGTGTACTCGTTCGCTCTGTTGATCTTTTGCCTGTTTGGAGTTGGGCTCGCCTTGGGCTGCGACTATCCAACCGCGCATCTGATGATCTCGGAGAGCATTCCAAGCAGCGACCGCGGCCGGCTCGTTTTGGGAGCGTTCGGATTCCAGGCCCTGGGCGTGCTCGTCGGCACGGTGGTCGGTTATCTGATCCTCGCAAACATGCCACAGCTCGGTGCCTGGCGCTGGATGTATGCGACCGCCATCATTCCGGCCCTGCTGGTGGCCGCAGGCCGGTTCTTCATCACCGAAAGCGGGCATTGGCTGTTGAGCCGTGGGCAGCACGAACGAGCGCGCGTGGAGACGGCGCGGCTGTTGGCGCGCGACCCGCCTTATCCGCGGGAGATCCATCTTGTCCCCCGCGTTGCGCCGCACACGGCGCACCACCGTGGCTACGGGGCGCTGTTCAAGGGCAACAATCTGCGCGCGACGATCTTCGCCTCGGTGCCCTGGTTCCTGCAGGATCTCGGCACCTATGGGATCGGCATCTTCACGCCGACCATCCTGGCCGCGGCACTCGGCCACAAAGCGGCACACCCGCGCAACGTCGCCGATCTGATCGCAAACGATGAACTCGCCGCCAAGGGTGCAGCCTTGATCGATATCTTGCTGATCGTCGGCATCATCTTCGCCATCCTGCTCACCGATCGGATCGGCCGGATCCGACTCCAGATTGTGGGCTTCATCGGCTGTGCGGCCGGCCTTCTGCTGGCGTCGCTTTCGGCCTACGCGACGGGCACAACCCGGATGGCGCTGATCTTCGCCGGCTTCATGCTATTCAATTTCATGACCAACATGGGGCCGAACGCGCAGACCTATCTGCTGGCCGGCGAGGTGTTTCCGACCTATCTGCGCGGAACCGGCGCCGGCGTCGCGGCCGCAGTCGGCAAGGTCGGGGCGATCATGACCGCGTTCCTGTTCCCGATCCTGCTCGCCGATATCGGCACACAGGCACTCCTGCTAATTCTGGTCGGCACGTCGCTCCTCGGTGCCGTCGTGACCTCGGCCTTCCGGATCGAGACCACCGGCTTGAGCATGGAGAAGATCGGACATTGAGCCCCGTTGCGATCCAAGATGCCAATCAGGCATGTAACTTGCGTCATGGCGGGCGAGCATCCGCCGCCCGGAGCCCAGCGTGATCGAAACCGTTGCCGCCATCGTCGATGCCCACCGTGCCGGTACGACCACGCCGGCGGATACTGTCGCGCGTACATTCGCCCGCATCCGGGCGCATGCCGATCCGGCCGTGTTCATTTCGCTGCGCCAGGAGGCTGACGCGTTGGCGGATGCAAGGGCGCTCGCCGACAAAAGTCTGCCGCTCTATGGGGTCCCGGTTGCCATCAAGGACAACATCGACGTCGTCGGGCTGCCGACCACCGCGGCGTGCCCCGCCTTTGCGTATCGGCCGGACCGGGACGCCGCCTCGGTCGAACGGCTCAAGCGCGCGGGCGCCATCGTCATCGGCAAAACCAATCTCGATCAGTTTGCGACTGGCCTCGTGGGCGTGCGCTCGCCCTATGGGATACCCGGCAACCCGTTCGATCCGAACCTGAGCCCCGGAGGTTCGAGCTCGGGCTCCGCCGTCGCGGTGGCGGCTGGCCTCGTTCCGCTGGCGCTCGGCACGGATACTGCCGGTTCCGGCCGGGTGCCGGCCGGCCTCAACAATATCGTCGGCCTCAAGCCGAGCTTCGGTCTCGTGTCCGCTGCGGGCGTGGTGCCGGCCTGCCGCTCGCTCGATTGCGTGTCGTTGTTTGCTCTGACCACCGACGATGCGTTTGCGGCGCTCGCCGCCATCGCCGATCCGAATCGCGATGCCAGCGCCTTGCCGGTGGGCTTCCTCGGCGCGCTGCCGCCGGTCGTGCGGGTTGGCGTGCCGGAAGCGGCAAGTCGCGTTTTCTTTGGTGATGCGCGTGCCGAGGCCGCGTTCACGGCTGCGCTCAAAATCGTCGCCGCCATTGGCGCGACGGTCGTGGACATCGACTTCGCGCCGTTCCTGGAGGCTTCGAAACTCTTGTACGAGGGTCCTTGGATCGCCGAACGCTGGGCTGCGGTCGGCTCCTTCATTGCGGCGCATCCCGCCGACGTGCATCCAGTGACGCGCGCCATCATCGAGACCGGCATGAAGCCGACTGCGGTGGACGCGTTCCGCGCGTTCTATCGTCTGGGCGAGCTGCGCGCGCGCGCGTTCGCGTGTTTCAACAATGTCGATGTGTTGATGGTCCCGACCGCGCCGGCCGCCTACACGATCGCCGAAGTCGAGGCCGATCCGGTGCGGCTCAACAGCAACCTCGGCACCTACACCAATTTCGTCAACCTGTTCGGTCTCGCCGGCCTCGCCGTTCCGGCGGTGTTTGCGCGTGATGGGACACCGTTCGGCGCCACCTTTCTGGCGCCCGCCGGTCAGGATACATGGCTGGCGAGCATCGGCCGCGCGTTTCACGCCGGCACCGGGCTGTCGCTCGGCGCCCTGCGCAAGCCCATGCCGCCGCTCGCGCCGTTCGCGCCGGCGTCGATGCCAGGCGAGGTCGCGATCGCGGTGGTCGGCGCGCATCTCTCCGGCATGCCGCTCAACGGCGAGCTGCGCAGGCGCAGTGCGCGCTTTCTCGAGACCACAACGACGGCCCCGGACTACCGGCTGTTCGCGCTGCCGGACACGAATCCGCCGAAGCCCGGGCTCCTGGGCGTTGCCCGAGGCACCGGCAGCGCGATTGAGGTCGAGCTGTGGGGACTGAGCTATGAGGCTTTCGGACGCTTCGTCGCCGACATCCCGCCGCCGCTGGCGATCGGTACGCTCACGTTGGGGGACGGCCGTCCGGTGAAGGGCTTTCTGGTCGAAGCCGAAGCGACGATCGGCGCGCAGGATATCTCGAGTCTTGGCGGCTGGCGCACGTTCGTGGCGAGCAAATCGTAGGATGGGTTGAGCGCAGCGAAACCCATCAACGAGCTCGCGTGCTGCTGCATCACGATGGGTTTCGCTGCGCTCTACCCATCCTACAACGATTCCGCATAGGCCTCGTATTCTTCGCCCACCGTCATGATGTGGGCGCGCATCGCGGCGGTGGCACCGAGGCGATCGCCGCGCAGGATCGCGAGGACGATCCGGTCATGCTCGACGTGCGATTTGGCGAGGCGGCCGAGCAGTCGAAACTGGGCGCGTCGGAACGGCTGCACCCGGGTCCGAGTCGCGAGCGTCATTTCCGCCAGGTAGTCGTTGTGGGCGCCCGCATAGATCGTCGCGTGAAACGACTCGTTGACCTCGTGATAGCGCTGCGGATCGCCGCCGTGAATCAGCACACGCAGGGTCTCGTGCACGGCGTCGAGTGCATGCCGTTCACCTGCCATCATCCGCTCCGCCGCGAATCCGGCGCACAGCGCTTCCAGTTCCGCCATCGCCTCGAACATGCCGAGAATACGCTCGTGACTCGGCCGTGCCACCACGGCGCCGCGATGCGGCCGCGTCTCCACGAGCCCGCTCGCCGCGAGCTGCCGGATTGCCTCACGTACCGGCGTGCGCGACACGCCGAACCGGCGCGCAAGGTCCATTTCGTCGAGCGTCTGCCCAGGCGTCAGCGCGCCGCACACGATGTCGTCTGCAAGCTGGCTGCGCAGCTCTTCGGCCCGGGTCTTGCGTACGTCGGTGCCGCGCAGGTCGCGGTCGTTCGCAAGCAGGGTCATGCTTTGAGCTCCGTGGGCCGATCGATGAGGCTGACGTGTGCTGCGACCACGCGCCAGCCATCGTCGAAGCGAACCCAGGTCTGCATCTGGCGGCCGATCTTGCCGGCGGCCGACGCGCGCTCGAACAAGGTTGACGCCACCGCGAAATCGCGCCCGTACGTGGTGATGACGGTCTTCGACAGCGTTCGCGCCAAACCGGCCGGCGAGCGCGCGGCGCGGAACGCCTCGATCTCACGGTAGCCATAGAGGTTCTCGGTTCCGCCATAGCGGATGGTGCGCGGATCATTGTGGAACATCGCATCGAGCGCCGCGACGTCGTTGGCGACCAGCGCCTTTTCGTAGCGCGCAAATTCCGCCCTCACTTCGGCAACAACGTCCGGCAAGTCGATCTCCATCGGGAACTTCCGCTTAAAGTTCTGGTCGCGGCGCGGCCGCGACACCCATTTTTTCCAAAGCGTAGGCGACGCGCAGCGCGATGTCTTCGCGCCAGGGCGCCGCTATGATCTGTACCCCGATTGGCAGCGGTGAGAGCGGCACCGGCACCACGACGACAGGTAGTCCGATGAACGAAATCGGCTGGGTGTAGATGCCGAGATTGGCCCGCACCGGCATTTCGACCCCGCCCAGGTTGAAGGTCTGCTGGCCGATTGCGGGGGCCGTGCAGGGCGTTGCCGGCGCCAGAATGGCGTCGACGCGCGTGAACAGCTTTTGCACTTCGTTGCGATACCAGCGACGGAATTTCTGCGCCTTGACCGCAAGCGTTCCCGGCACCATGGCGGCGGCGATGAAGCGGTCGCGCACCGCCGGGTCGAAATCGCGCGCGCGTTTGCGCACGCGTTCGAGGTGCAGACTCGCGCCTTCGATGGTGGTGATCAGGTAGGCGGCCGAGCGCGCCAGCGCAGGCTGCGGGATCTCGATCTCCGCCTTGGCGTGCAGCGCGGCGGCGACGCGGTCGAGCGCAATGTGCGCTTCAGGAAACGCGCCCTTCTGGAAATAGCCGCCGGCAACCGCGATGCGCAGGCCGTCGGTTCCCCCACCAAGCAAATTCACGGTCGGCTCGGCCGGGCGGTCGGCGCAGACCGGATCGTCGGGGTCAAAGCCCTGCATCGCGTCGTACGCCAAGGCGAGATCGCGCACGTCGCGTGCCAGGGGACCAAGGTGATCCAGGCTCGTCACGAACGGGAACGTGCGATTGCGCGGCAGCCGGCCGTAGGTCGGCTTCAATCCAAACAAACCGCACAGCGACGACGGCACCCGGATCGAACCATTGGTGTCGGAGCCGAGCGCGAGCGGGACGAGGCCGCCCGCGACTGCGCCACCGGAGCCGCCGGATGAGCCGCCGGTCATACGGGTGCGGTCGTGCGGATTGCGCGACGGGCCGTAGTGCGCGTTCTCGCCGGTGAAGTCGTAGGCGTATTCACCCATGTTGAGCGCACCGACCAGAATGGCGCCGGCCGCTTCCAGGCGCTCGATCAGCGGTGCGTCGCGGCTTGCCGGCTTGTTCTCACGGTTGATCTTGGAACCAGCGAGCGTCGGCAAGCCGGCGACGTCGAACAAATTCTTGACCGCGAACGGCACCCCCGCCAGCGGGCCGAGCGCCCGACCCTGGGCGCGCCTGCTGTCCAACGCCTGCGCGCGGGCGAGTGCGCGCGCATCGGTCACCGTCGTGAACGCGTTGAGGATCGGATCGCGCGCCGAGATGACGGCGATCGTTTCCTCAATAACGGTTGCGGCATCGATCGATCCTGCGCTGACCGCCTGTGCGATCTCCGATGCCGAAGCCCAGACAGGATCCATGATCACGCCTCGAAGACCGCAGCCGGCTCGGCGTCGTCGGGAAGCGGAAAGGCCTCGACCGATGCGGCATGCTCGAGGGTGACGCGCAGATTGGCGGCGATCGCCGGTTTCCAGGCCTCTTCTACGGGGAGTGCCAGGGCAGCGGCGGCCCCATCGATGAATGCGTTGAGCGGATCGCTGGCCCGCGCTTGCTTGGCCGGTTTTGCGGCGGCACGCTTTGGCGACCGCCGCTTCGGCTTAGCCGGTGTGGCGCGCGCCTTGCGGACCGGTTTGCGCGTCATTGCGCCGGCTCTCCGGCAAAATGACACGCCGCCTCGCGGTCGCCCGCAAAGCTGCGCAGCAACGGCATCTCGGTCTTGCAGCGATCGACCCCGCGCGGGCAGCGCCCGTAAAACCGGCACACGTTGGGGTCGGGATCGATCGGGCTGCGCGGCTCGCCGGTCAGTCGCAGGCGCTCGAGACCGTGCTCATTGACGCTTGGCACCGCGGCGACCAGCGCCTGGGTATAGGGATGCAGCGGATGATCGAATACGTCCTTGGCCGGACCGGTTTCGACGATCTTGCCGAGGTACATCACCAACACCCTGTCGCAGATGAGCCGGACGACGCTCAGATCATGCGACACGAACAGATAGCTCATGCCGAGCTCGCTCTTGAGCCGCTGCAGCAGCTGCAGGATGACCACTTGCACCGACACGTCAAGCGCGGCGGTGGGCTCGTCCAGGACCAGCAGATCGGGCTCGACCGCGACCGCGCGCGCGATACCGACGCGGGCGCGCTGACCGCCGGAGAGCTGGTGCGGAAAGCGCGTCAGCAATTCAAGCGGCAAGCCGCAGCGGGTTGCGGCCTCTTCGATTTTGTGCCGCAGGTTCGCGCCGCTGAGCTTGCGCAGCCGCCGCAGCGGGTCGGCGATCGCCTCGAATGCGGTGAAACGCGGATTGATGCTGTCGCCTGCGTCCTGGAACACCATCTGGATGCGCTTGCGGTCCTGGTCCCAGGCAAAACGCTTGGCCGGCGTGTGCGAAAGTTCGCGCGGGCCCAATTTGATGATGCCGTCGGTCGGATCGAGCAATCGGGTCACGACCCGCACCAGTGTGGACTTGCCGCAACCGGATTCGCCGACGAGCCCGACGGTTTCGCCCTTGTTGATGGTGAAGCTCACGTCATCGACCGCGTAGACCAGGGGCAGCCGCTCAGGTCCGCCGGAAAAACGCCGCCGCAGCCGCGTGAACGTGCCGGCGGGCTTGCCGGCCGGGAAGCGCTTGGAGAGTTCGCCTACGTCGAGGAGCGCGGTCATAGCGGGTTCCAGCAGGCCACCGGGTGCGGATTGTCAGCGGTCGCGACCGGCAACGGCTGGTCACAGGCGGAAAGTTTGCGCGGACAGCGTTCCGAGTATCTGCACGGCGGCAAGTCGGCGCGGCGCAAGTCAGGCAGCGAGCCGGGTATCGATGCGAGTTCCTCAAGGCTTGCGGCGGTGTCCGGGGTCGCGGCAATCAGCTCGGCCGTGTAGGGATGGCGCGGATGCGTGAACAGCTCGCGGGTCGGCGCAAATTCGACCACATGGCCGGCATGCATCACCGCGATATGGCCGGCGCGCTGCGCCGCAAGCGCCAGGTCGTGGGTGATGAAGATCGTTGCCATCCCGATGTCGGCGGCAAGTTCGCCGATCAGATCCATGATCACCGCCTGGGTGGTGACGTTGAGCCCGGTGGTCGGTTCGTCCGCGATCAGCAGCGAGGGTTTGGCGGCAAGCGCGATGGCGATCATCACGCGTTGGCACATGCCGCCTGACATTTCGAACGGGTAGGCCTTGGCGCGCCGCGCCGGATCGGTGATGCCGACGGCGCGCAGGAGCTCGACCGCGCGCTTCGGCGCGTCCGCGCGGGTCACGTCGGCATGGCGGAGCAGCACGTCGGCGATCTGGCGGCCGACCGGCCGGATCGGATTGAGCGCGGTGCGCGGGTTCTGGAAGATCATGGCGATCTCGCGCCCGCGCACCTTGGCAAGTTCGTCCGGCGTTGCTGCGAGCAGATCGAGCGCGCCCAGCATCGCCTTTCCGTTGGTGACGCGGCCGGCCGGATCGAGGATGCCCATGACCGCGTAGGCGGTGACCGACTTGCCCGATCCGGACTTCGCCGACCAGCGCCAGCGTCTCGCCCTTGCCGACGGCGAAGCTCACGTTGTCGAGCGCCTTCACCACCCCCGAGCGGGTGCGAAACTCGACCGTGAGGTGTTCGACCTGAAGCGCCGGAACAGCGGTCACGTGCGCCTCCGCGGATCGACCATGTCGCGCACGCCGTCGCCCAGGAGGTTGAAGCAGAACACCGCGACCATCAGGGCGACACCCGGAAACAGCGCGATCCACCACTCGCCCGAGACGATGAAGGCCGCGCCTTCGGCCACCATGATTCCCCATTCCGCGGTCGGCGGCCGCACGCCGAGCCCGATGAAGGACAGGCCGGCGGCGTTGAGAATGGCGTATCCCATGGTGAGCGACATCTGCACCACCAGGATTGGAAACACGTTGGGGAGCACTTGAAATGAAAGGATGCGAAATTCGCCGTTGCCGGACAGGCGTGCGGCTTCGACGAACCCGGCTTCGCGCCGCACGTTCGCCTCGGCCCGTGCAACCCGGGCATAAAGCGGAAAATTCACGATCGCGGTCGCGAGCACGATGTTCTGCACCGTGTTGCCCAGCGCGGCGACGATGCCCATGGCGAGGACGAACAGCGGAAATGCCATGATGGTGTCGGCCAGCCGCCCGACGATGCGATCGGTCCATCCACCGAAGAAACCGGCGGCCACGCCGGCAAGCCCGCCCATCATGAACACCAGCACGACTGATGCCACCGCGATGCCGAAGTCGAGGTGGGTCGCGACCACGACGCGGCTGAATATATCGCGCCCGAGCTGATCGGTGCCGAACCAATGCTTGGCAGACGGAGCCTTAAGCGCGGCCACCGTGTCGCTCGCGAGCGGGTCGTAGGGAACGAGCGCGGGACCGAACAGGGCGGCGAGTACGATCAGCAGGAACAGCGCGAACGCAAAGCCGGTCACCGGATTTTCGCTCAGCACGTAGCGGATGTGGTTGATCGTGGCAGCAAAGCCGGTCGGCCGTTTTGGCTGCGGCTTTTTCGGGGCCAGGAAGGAGACTGATGCCTCCGGCGGTGGCAGCACGGTGTCCGCGGTCAGCGACGCGGCTTGCACGAGCGCCGTGCCGACGCTCGCCTCGGGCTCTGCGCGATTTGCAGCAACGCTGCTCATGCTTCAAGCCTCACGCGTGGATCGATCAACCCGTACAGAACGTCGATCAGCAGATTGAGCGCAACGTAGAGGATCGCCATGGTCAACACGAAGCCCTGCACCGGCGCAAAATCCGACGCAATCAACGCCTCGACCGCAAACGATCCGATCCCGGGCCATGCGAACACTTTCTCGACCAGAACGTTGGCGCCAAGCAGGAAGGAGAACACCATGCCAAGCGTGGTGATTACCGGCAGCATCGCGTTGCGAAACGCGTAGGTGACGATCACCGTGTAGGGTGAAAGCCCGCTCGCGCGCGCCGTGCGCACGAAGTCGGACGACAGGACCGCCAGCATCGAGGCGCGCGTCATGCGCGCAATCGGCGCCAGCGAAAAGATGCCGAGCGTGAGCGCCGGCAGGATCAATTGCTTGAGACTGGCGAGAAATACTTCCGGATCGCCCGCGATCAGGCTGTCGATGAGATAGAAGCCGGTCACCGTCGGCGGCGCGCTGTAGAAGACGTCGAGGCGTCCGAGCGGCGCCGGCGCCCAGCCGAGCTGATAGTAGAACACATAGACCAGGATCAGGCCGGTGAAGAAAACGGGCAGCGATACGCCGGCCGTGGTGACGATCCTGCAGGTGTGGTCGATCAGCGAACCCGGGCGCGTGGCCGCCATGATGCCGAGGGGAACCGCGATCGCGACCGACACGATCAACCCCAGCAAGGTGAGCTCGGCCGAGGCCGGCAATCGTGCGCGAATCTCGGCCGCGACTGGCTGGCCGGTGGTGAGCGAGGTGCCGAGATCGCCGTGCGCCAGTTCGCCCACGTAGCGGGTGAACTGGATCAGCAGCGGCTGATCAAGGCCGAGCTTGGCGCGGATCTGCTCGATCGCCTCTTTGGTGGCGGCCGGCCCCGCAAAGTAGGCCGCCGGATCGCCCGGCATCGCGCGCGTGAGCAGGAACGTGACGATGACGACGCCGATCAGGCTAGGGATCGCAGCCAGCAGGCGCTTGAGCAGCATGGTTGCCATTGGGCCCTCTTACCGGACGTACGACGGGCTTCACCTCTCCCCGCTTGCGGGGAGCGGTGATCGTGGCGCGAGTTGTTGCAGTTTCATATTTGCTGAGATGTTTGTGCCACGCTCATCCCTTCACCAATGCGCGATAATCGAGCCGGCGATGGAACCAGTACTGGTAGCCCGAGATGTTCTTCTGCATTGCGACGTTGACGTAGGGTTGATAAAGCGGGATGCGCGGCACGTCGGCGAAAGCGAGATCGACGAAGCCTTCCACGTCCTTTTCGTAGCCGCCTTTGTCATTGGTGGTGGCGGCGGCGCCTGCCGCGTCGATCATCGCGTCCATCGCCTGCGACTGATAGCTCATGGTGTTGAAGATCGAATTCTTGCCGTGATAGCACCAGATGAAGAAGTACTCGGGATAGTCGAGCCACCCCGAGAACACGTTGGTGTAGAGCGGCATCACCTTCTTGTTGAGTTCGGTACGCCAGGTCGCGCCCGGGATCTTGTTGATAGTGGTCTTGATCCCGATCTGGGCCAGGCTCTCCTGGGTGAGCACGCAGATCGGCTCGTTGACACCGGCGAAGCCGAGGTCAAAGGAGAGCGTCGTCTCGAAACCTTCCGGATAGCCGGCCTCGGCCAGGAGCTGCTTCGCCTTGGCCATATCGGTATTGAATTTGTGTGGCTGTGGCCATACCGGTTCAGTCGCGGCGTTCGCGGGTGCGCCAAACATCGGCTTGGCGAGCCCGAACAGCACCGCATCCATGATCTTTTGATAGGGGATCGCGTAAGCCACCGCCTGGCGGACTTTCAGCTTGTCGAACGGCGGGTTCTTGACGTTCATGCCGATGTACTGGATGCCGTTGGAGTAGGGCGTGGACGCGATTGTGAGCTTGCCGGCGTCGCGCAGCTCGACAAAATCCTTGTTCGGCAGATCGTAGGAGATATCGGCGTCGCCACGTTCAAGTAGCGCGCGGCGGTTGCCGGCCGACGGCACCATGCGCCAGATCACACGCCGCACCTTGGGCAGCGGACCGCCCTTCCAGGCGTCGTTGCGTTCCAGGATGACTTCGCTGCCGGCGTTCCAGGTCGTGACCTTGTAGGCGCCGCTGCCGGCGGTGTTGAGCTTGGTGTATTCGAGACCCCAGGGATCTTTCTCGGTCGCCTTGCTCTTGACCAGCTCGGAATTGATCACGCATGGGACGATTACTGCGAGGTCCGGAATGGTGAGCCGGTCCTTGCGCAGAAAATCGATGCGCACCGTGTAGTCGTCCAGCACGACGAACTGCTCCGGCTTGGTAAGCGAGCCGGCGCCCATCTGGAAGGTTGGAAAGCCGCCGACCGTCACGGCGCGGTCGAGCGACCATTTGACATCCTTGGCGGTGACCGGCTTGCCGTCCTGGAAGGTCGCGTTCTTCTTGAGCTTGAAGGTCGCCGACATGTCGCCGATGTTCATGTCATCGGCGAGTTCCATCTTGAACTTGTCGCGCTCGTAATACTGGGTCCCGTTCGGCAGCGTCTTCATCTCGTGGCTGATCAGCCGGTCGTAGCAATTCCACGACACCTCGTAGCCGGGCACGTTGGTGCCGACGCCGTGGATGTCGAGATTGTTCGGCCCGCTCTCGGAGACGATGAGCAGGGTCTCCGCGCGGCCTTGCGCACGCGCTGGCGAGAACACCGCCGGCGCCGACACCGCGCTGCCGGCGGCGAGTGCAGTCATGGATTTGAGAAAGTCGCGACGCTTCATGCCGAATCCCCGTTGCCAGACTTTGCGAGTTGAACACGGCTCCGCAAAGCTCGTGCCAACTGGGCGCGACTCCAAGGCTTTGAAAACAGGGGAGGTTCTCAGATCACGCGGTGGCGGGGCGGAAGCCGGTGCAGCCGCGATTGCATACAAAAGGACGTTTTTGCCGAAAGATTAGGCGTTTTCAAAAGCGGCAAGCCGGCTTGAAGCCGGCTCGCCGCCATCCCGCACTCGCTATTCGGCTGGCGTCGCGACCGGGTGTCCGAGCGGCTGGGGGACCGTGGTCATGGCCGGATAACGGCTCAGCCCATAGAGGAATGCCGCCACCAGCACGTAGGCGGCCGCCACCCCGGGCGTGACCGCGATGCCGACCATTTCACCATGCATGAAGCCGAAGAACGTCAGCACCGCGCCCGCGAGCGCGAATGCGGAGGCTTCCACGAACTTGCGCTCGATTGTGAAAATACCGATGGCCCCGAGCACGAGGCCGGTCAGGATCGATCCGCCGCCGAGGACAGTGATGCCCTGGTAGAGCACGCCCTGGCCGGCGAGCTTGTCGAAGCCGACCGCGGCCGCGCTGGTTCCAGCGGCGCCCAGCACGCCTTCGATCATCGTCCTGGTAAACGCCGCGATGTGCGGGACCAGCGCGAGCACGATCGCCGGCGCGTGCTTTTGCGGCGAAGTCTGGAACGCCTGCGCCCCGATCAGCATCCCGATGTAGAGGAGGATCGGCAGGATCGCGACCACCGGAATGAGCGCAAGCAGTACCGCAATAATGCCGAACCAAGCCAGCACGATCACCATCAGCCCGGTCGCGGCCGAATAGCCGATCCGGCCCCCCATCGCCTTCCAGCCCGGATGGCCGATATAGACCGCGTTGATGAACGGGTTGCCCATCAGACAGCCAATAAGGCTGACGACGCCGTCCGCGGTAAGCACGCGGGTCGTGGGATAGTGATCGCCGGCCGCTTCTGCGCTTT
This sequence comes from uncultured Alphaproteobacteria bacterium, assembly GCA_963833605.1. Lineage (GTDB taxonomy): Bacteria > Pseudomonadota > Alphaproteobacteria > Rhizobiales > Xanthobacteraceae > JAFAXD01. The sequence continues at coordinate 215,805 of CAWHYZ010000015.1, read as the reverse complement.
CCACATTGTCCATGGCCTCGACGAGATCGTAGATGCCGAATGGAATCGCGGTGATCAGAATGATTCCCAGGAATTCAAATCCGGAAAACACTTGGCCGAAGGCAGGCAGCGGCACCGAGAAGCCGAATCCCGCAACCGCGTCTGCAAGCTTTCCGGCGGCCATGCCGCCGAAGTTGAGGCCGAAGATGTTGGAACCCCAGGCGATGACGGTTCCGACCACGATCGCCACGAGGCCTGCCGGGATACCCTTGGGATATTTGACGCCACCGAACCAGCTCACCAGGATGATGGCGAAGCATACGAGACCGATGACCGGCGTCATGTACATTTCCAGCGCCGGCCGCATGGAAATGTAGGTGATCGAGACGCCCGCGAGCGTGCCGAGCAGAGCGCCGCGCGGCGTGATGCGGCGGACGTAGGGCGCGATGAAACCGCCGATCATCAGGATGAAGCTCTGGAAGAACACCCAGACCAGTCCGGCCGACCAGCCCTTGACCGGATCCCCTGTCTTGATGGTGATCGGCAGCATGATCACGAAAGTCACGATGAACATGTGCGGCACGCTGATGCCCGACGGCAGCGCACAGACGTCGTCGCGTCCGGTTTTCTTTGCCAACTGATAGGCGAGCCAGGCGTAGTAAACGGTCGACAGGAACATCATCAGGCCGGCCGCGGGCAGGATGCGCCCGAACACCAGCGAGTTGGGCATTTTGAGCACAAAGCGCAGCAGCGCGGTCAGCGTCAGCATGTTGACCAGAATGTTGGTGCCGAAGCCGAACAGCGCGTTCCAGTCGCCGGGTTGCCAGAGTTTTGGTTGAAATGTCGATGTTGTTGAAGCCATCACAACTGCCCTCCGATAGGCCTGCCGTGATCACAGGCAGGGCGTGCCGTCGTCATGAAATGCAAGGCACGCGCCAAACCCGCACGGCGGCTCGACCGGAGGTTTCCGGCGTTGTCGCGTCGTTGCGAAAAAATCTGCGGTTTCCGTGCGTTGCCAGGCCCGCAACGTCTCGCCGGCGATCCCGTGCGAGGTGGCTGCCAGGCGCGCGGCGGGCGCCGCGTTCGCGCATGTGCCGCCAAATTAAGCACAACGTGTGCAGTTGCATGCAGTCATGCATGCAAGGGCCGAGTCGGCCTCACGGATGCAGGACGTTGACCACTGGCTTCGACGCCGACACCCACCCGAAAATACCGCCTTGCGCCTTGATCATGGCGAGGCCGGCCGCGTGAAACTCAGGAAAATATGACGCGCAGCAGTCGCTCAGCACGATGCAGCGGAAACCGCGATCGTTCGCTTCGCGCACTGTCGTGTTGACGCAGACTTCCGTCGTAACGCCGCAGACCAGCAGATTTTCGATTTCATGTTTCTGCAGGATCTGGTGCAGGTCGGTTTGATGGAATGCGCCCTTGCCGGGCTTGTCGACAATCGGCTCACCGTCGATCGGGCGCAACTCGGGGATGATGTCGTGACCGGGTTCGCCTCGGACCAGGATTTGCCCCATCGGGCCCGGCGCGCCGATGCGCATCGCGGGCTCGCCGCGTTCGATTTTCGCGCGCGGCGCATCCGAGAGATCCGGCCGATGCCCTTCGCGCGTATGGATGATCAGGAGCTGGGCGGCGCGGGCGGCCGCGAGCACCAAGCGACACGGCCCGACCGCCGACTGCAGCCTGGTCACGTCGTTACCCAGCGTTTCGCCAAAGCCGCCAGGCTCCAGGAAATCGCGCTGCATGTCGATGATCACGAGCGCGGTCCGGTCGAGGTCGACCCACAGCGGAGTCGGCTCCGCCTCGATGTTCACAGCACGCATGGCGTCACCCTAGCCTTGGAGTTGCTTGTTAGCGCAAAGCAAGATCGGGACCAATAGCGGCGACGCGCGTGAGACCGCTACAACGCCTAAATCAATCGCTCGACAGAATGACGTTCTTCAAAATCGGATAGATCTGGCCGGTCCAGCGCTTGCCGCTGAACACGCCATAGTGGCCGACCCCAGCCTGCATGTGGTGACGCTTGCGGTAAGGCCGCAGGTTCGAGCACAGCTCATGCGCCGCCACCGTCTGGCCGACCGCGCAGATGTCGTCACGCTCGCCCTCGACCGTGAACAGCGTGGTCTTGCGGATCGCCTTCGTATCGACCCGATGTCCGCGAAAGGTGAGGGTTCCGAGCGGCAGCGCGTATTCCTGAAACACCAGGCGCACGGTTTCCAGGTAGAACTCGGCGGTGAGGTCGAGCACCGCGAAATATTCGTCATAGAAGGATTTGGTCGCCTGCGCCTTGGCGTGCTCGCCGTTGAGCAGATTCTGATAGAGTTCCTGGTGCGCCTTGATGTGGCGGTCGATGTTCATGCTCATGAAGGCGGCGAGTTGGACAAAGCCTGGGTAGACCTTGCGGAAAGCGCCGGCGCAGCGAAACGGCACACGCGCGATCAGGCGCTGCTCGAACCACTCGATCGGCTTGGAATTGGCGAGCGCGTTGACCTTGGTCGGGTTGACGCGGCAATCGATCGGCCCGGCCATCAGGGTCATACTGTGCGGTTGGGCGTGGTGGTTATCTTCCGCCATGACGGCGACGGCGACGAGCGCGGCGACGCAGGGCTGGCACACGGCGACGATGTGCGCGCCGGGGCCGATCGCCTCCAGGAAGCGGATCACGTGATCAATATAGTCGTCGAAGCCGAAGCGGCCGTGCTTGAGGGGAACGTCGCGCGCGTTATGCCAGTCGGTGATAAACACGTCATGCTCAGGCAGCATCGTGCGGACGGTTTCGCGCAGCAGCGTGGCGAAATGGCCCGACAATGGCGCCACCAGCAAAACGCGCGGCTGCGGCGCCTCCATGTCCTTCTTGAAGTGCAGCAACGTGCCGAACGGCGTGACCACCACCGGCTTCTCCCGCACCTCGACCTCGCGGTTGCCGACGGCCACCGAGCGGATGCCGTAGGGCGGACGTTGATGGGAGAGCCCGGAACGCGCGATCAGCTCATAGGCGGCAGTCAGATTGCGGTTCACCGCAATGTCGGGAATTCCGAGCGGCGCCAGGCTGATGACCTGCGCGCTGCCGCCCGCGAGCGCGCGGATCGGCAGCATGAAATCGGCGTGCGCCTGATACGCCTGATAGAGCATCCTACACCGGGTCGGAGGTCCGTCCCCGGCGGTACGTCCCCACACGCGCGCGAATGTGAGCCATGATAGGGTGCGCTGCAAGAAAAATAACGACCGCCATGCCACAGCGCGCTTTTCAGGCGCTTCAGACTGCGGTAATTCAGGTTCAATCGATCGCGCAGCTGCCGGGCCGCGTGTTGGAGGGAAATATTTCGCATGGCCCAGGCAACGCTCACCATCGCCAGCAAGAATTACGGATCGTGGTCGCTGCGCGGATGGCTTCTATGCAGGCTCGCCGGGCTCGATTTCGTCGAACAGGCAGTCTCGACCGATGATCCCTCGATGCGTGCCGAGCTCCTGCTCCTCTCACCCTCGTTTCTGGTCCCTTGTCTGACCCATGATGGCATCAAGGTCTGGGATACGCTGGCGATCGCCGATTATCTCGATGAGCTTTCGCCCGATGCGGGGCTCATTCCCAAGGAGCGCGCGAAGCGTGCCCATTGTCGCGCGATTTCGGGCGAGATGCATTCGGGGTTCAGCAACCTGCGGTCGGCGCTGCCCATGAACATCAAAGCACACTATCCGGGGTTCAAGTCCTGGGCCGGCGCCCGCACGGACATCGACCGGATCACGACGATCTGGAACGAATGCCTGAAAACCTACGGGGGACCCTTCTTGTTCGGCGACAAGCCGTGCATGGCGGACGCCATGTACGCGCCGGTGTGCACGCGATTCCTCACCTACGATGTGAAGCTCGACCCGCGCTCGGCCGGCTATTGCAAGGCCATCATGGCGCTGCCGGTCATGCATGAGTGGATCGAAGGTGCGAAGGCCGAGCCGGAAGAGCTGGAAGAGCTCGACGTGGAGTTCTGACGATCTTCTTCGTCATGGACTGATTCCACCGGCGTTGGCCGGCGATCAAGTAACCAACCAGCGACCGATTTGGAATGGGTGATTTCGAAAGCAAAGGTCCCCGATGATTACTGGGTGCCCCGCGGGGCATGACATGGGAGAGGTGGTCATGGGATGCCTCTGACCGCATTGACGGACTGCCGGCCTTCGTGATCATGATCATGTTCGAAAATCTTAGGCCGTAGGGACGGGAAACAATGCGACTTGGCTTTTTCACCATGCCGATGCATCCGCCGCATCGCAATTGGGTCGAGACCCTGAAGGAAGACCGGCAGTCCTTCATTCTGGCAGACAAGCTCGGCTTCTATGACGCGTTCTGCGGCGAGCATATCGCCGACGTGATCGAGAACGTGACCAACAGCTTTCAGTTTCTGGCGACCCTGATTCCCGAAACGAAGCAGATCAAGCTTGCGACCGGCACGGCCAATCTGTCGCAAACCCATCCGGTGCTGATCGCCGCCCATGCGGCGATGTTCGATCATCTGGCGGAGGGCCGCTTCGTGCTCGGGGTCAGCGCCGGCGCCCTGCCGGCCGACGCCGAGCTGCTGGGGCATCTCAACGAGGACCGCACCCGCATTTTCCACGAGGCGGTCGACGCGCTCCTGGCGCTATGGACCACCGACGCCCCGTACAACTTCGATCGCCCCGACAACCGCTTCAAGATTTCGAGCGCCAAGATGGGCCGGGCCGAGTTCGGCCTGGGCACTGTCGCAAAGCCTTACCAGAAACCCTATCCCGAAATCGTCGGCACCGTGGTGGCACCGAGCTCGGCGAGCGCGACCTTCTTCGGGGAGAAGGGCATCCATCCACTGTCGGCGAATTTTCTGCTGCCCAAATGGCTGCGGTCCCATTGGGACGCCTATGCGGAGGGCGCGCGTTCGGTCGGTCGATCGGTCAGTCCCGCCGACTGGCGCATCGCACGCACGATCTTTGTTGCCGATGACGACAAGGTCGCGGCGCGCTACGCGGTACAGGACTCACATAGCCCGTATCGATTCTATTACTTCAACTTGTTGCGCAAGTTCCGGGTAGCCAAGCGGCTCGCGGGCTTCAAGCATTCGCCGGGCCAGCCGGACCATGAGATCACCGACGACTACGTGGTGGATCGCCTGGTCATCCATGGCGGCGTGAACAAGGTGGTGGATCAGCTGCTGGCGCTCCGTGAAGAGGTCGGTCCGTTTGGTGAGCTGGTCTATGCCGGGATGGACTGGGTCGATCCCGCCCTGACCAGGCGCTCGATGGAGCTGATGGCGAACGAGGTCATGCCCCGGGTCAACGCCGCGCTTGCAGCATCCGAGCGGCGTCCGCTGCAGGCCGCGAAGTAGCACAGCAATATCTGTAGCCCGCATGGAGCGAAGCGTAATGCGGGAAAGGGCGTTCCCCGGATTTCGCTTTGCTCCATCCGGGCTACAAAAGTAGCACCCATGCCTAAATCCATCCTTACCTGCGCGGTCACCGGCGGCGCGCCGATCAGCGGCAACAATCCAGCGGTGCCGGTGACGCCGGCCGACATCGCCCGCCAGTCGATTGACGCCGCGAAGGCGGGGGCTGCGGTCGTCCATATCCACGTGCGTGATCCCAAGACCGGCCGCTCCAGCATGGAGCTCGAGCTCTATCGCGAAGTCGTCTCCCGCATTCGCGACAGTGGCATCGATGTCGTGATCAACCTCACCACCGGCACCGGCGCCATGTTCGTGCCTGGCAAGGAGGATCCCGCGCTGGCGGGTCCCGGCACTGAATATCGTCTGCCCGGGGAGCGCGCGCGTCACGTGGTGGCGCTCAAACCCGACATGTGCAGCCTCGACCTCTGCACCATGTGGTTTCGTACCCGCGCCTTCATCAACACGCCGGAACACATTACCGAAATCGCCAGCCTGGCGCGCCAGGCCGGCGTCATGCCGGAGCTCGAAGTGTTTGATTCCGGCGACATCGGCCTCGCCAGACAGCTGATCGGTGAGGGCGTGATCGCGGCGCCGGCCTTCTTTCAGATCGTGCTCGGGGTGAACTACGGCGCGGCCGCGACCCCCGAGACCCTGATCTACCTGCGCAACCAGCTGCCGCCGGGATCGAAATGGGCGGCGTTCGGGATCGGCCCGCATGCCTTCCCGATGCTGGCGCAAGCCTTGCTGCTCGGCGGCCATGTGCGCATCGGGCTTGAGGACAACTACTATCTGGAGAAGGGCGTGAAGGCGCCGCACAACGCCGCGCTGGTCGAGAAGGCAGTGACGATCATGCGCTCGCTCGGCGCCGAGCCGGCGACGCCCGCTGAGGCGCGGGAGATATTGGGGATCGTCAAGGTGCGGATGGCGTAATGCTGTCGCCACATGGAGCGAAGCGAGATGGGCTACCTGTCCGGGATTGCCCTCACATCAAATACGGGGTTCATCCGGGTTACAAGAATTGCAGATGTCACAAACCCAGCACGCGCTCAGCGTTGGCGTGAAAGATCTTCTCCATCACGGCTTCCGAATAGCCGAGCTCGTGCCACTCCTTGAAGATGCGCGCGTAGGGCAGGCTCGGATAGTCGCTGCCGAACATCACCTTGTCCTGCAGGCGCGCGCGGATGTCGATCTTGAGTTGCGCCGGCAGATGTTTGGGCGCCCAGCCCGACATTTCCCAGAAGACATTGCCCTTATGCAGGGCTACGGCAGTCATCTCGTCGACCCATGGCCACCCTGGATGCGCCGCGATGATCGTCAAGTCGGGAAAATCGGCGGCGAGCTCGTCGAGCGCTGATGGATGAGCGTGCCGGATCTTTGCGCCCAGACCGCCCGGCATGCCAGCGCCCATGCCGGTCGTGCCGACGTTGATCATCACCGGCGCCTTCAACTCGTTGATGACCTCGAACAGCGGATAGAACTGGCGATCGGCTACTGAAAAATGACCCATGATCGGATGGAAGTGAAAGCCGAGCATCCCGAGTTCCGTGATCGCCTTCCTCGCCTGCTGGATCGCGATCTCGCCCTTGAATGGATCGACCGCCGCCCAACTCTGGATGATCCGCCCAGGGTGGCGTGATTGCATTCCCTTTACGTACTCGTTGCTGCACGGCGGGGTTCCGATGGTGGTCTCGAGGTCAAGCGCGACCAGCACCGCCTCGACGCCCGCCTCGGTGAACTCGTTGACCACCTCATCTTCCTGCTTCCAGGTCCAGGTCCGGTTCCAATACTTCGCGAGCGCGTCCACGTAGGGACCTTGGCAGCGGATCCAGGGCTCCGTGTTGGGATAGCAGTGCAGATCGATGATGCGCATGTCAGCCGTTTGCCTGCGCGGGCGCGCGCTCCTGCGCAATTTTCGCCGACACCATTTCCACCAGTGTTTTCTTCGACACTTTTCCGAACGTCGACAGCGGGAAATCGTTCATCGTCTCCAGCCGTTCCGGCAGCTTGTATTTGGCGATCTCCTTTCCGGCCAGAAAGGCAAGCAGATCCGGCAACGACAAGGACTGGCCGGCCCGCAGGATGACACAGGCGCACATGCGCTCGCCCATATCCGGATCCGGCATCGCGACGCAGGCGACGTTCTGCACCGCCGGATGCTGCAGGATCAGGTTTTCGATCTCTTCAGCGCTGATCTTTTCGCCGCCGCGGTTGATCAGGTCTTTCTTGCGGCCCTCGACCATGTAATTGCCGGCCGGATTCTGCCGCATCAGATCGCCCGAGCAATAGAAGCCGTCGGGAGTGAATACTTTGGCATTGTGCTCAGGTGCACCGTAATAGCCGCGCAGCGTGTAGGGTCCGCGTGCGCAGAACTCGCCCACTTCGCCAAACGGAACGTCGTTGCCGTCGTCGTCGATCAGGCGCACCTCGTCATCCGGGCAGATCGGCCGGCCGACCGTTTCCAGCCGTTCCTCTTCCGGATCTTCCGGCCGCACGAACATCAGCATGCCTTCCGACATGCCGAAGTTTTCCTGCACGAACACGCTCGGGATCAGCTCCTTGGTGCGGATGCGCACCTCCGGCTGCAGGCGCTGGCCGCCGCTCTGGATGTAGCGCAGCGACGAGGTATCGAATTGCGTCACCGCCGGGCTGTTGATCAGGCGGATCAGCAGCGCCGGGACGACCTTGATGTGGGTGACGCGATCGCGCTCGACCAGGCGAAACACCTCTTCCGGACGCGTGCTCTGGCTCAGCACCACGGTGCCGCCGTTGAAGAAGAAGCCCTGGATACCAGGGCAAGCGAGCGGCAGATTGTGGGCGATCGGCAGGATCAGCAACAGCACCGAGGAGCCGGTGACGCCGCACACCTGCGCGGCAGTCTTCGAGTTGTAGGCGTAGTCGTTGTGGGTCCGCGGAATGAGCTTGGGCACCCCGGTGGTGCCGCCGGAGAGTTGGAAAATGCAGGGATCGGTCGGATCGAGCTCGATCCGGTCGAGCGCGCTTCTGGGCAGCGTCGCGGGTCGTTCGATCAACTCGGTCAGCGACAATTCGCCGGCGCCGGCAGTTCCCAGCACGATACGGAACTTGAGACAGGGGCTCGCGCTCGCGACTCGCGCGATCATCGGGCCGAAGGCAAAATCGCTCTGGCGTTCCGGATAGACGCAGGCCACCGCCTGCGCGATGTCGACGAACTGGCTGACTTCGTTGTAGCGGTGGGTCGCGAGCGCCGCGATCGGGATCGCGCCGATTTTCTGCAGCGCGAAATAGAGGATCACGAATTCGGCGACGTTGGGAAGCTGCAGCACCACTCGGTCGAGCGGCTTCATGCCGAGCACCAGCAAATTGAGCGCCAGATTGTCGCTTTGCCGATCGACGTCGGCGTAGCGATAACGCCGCTCGCCGTCGATCAGCGCGACCCGGTCAGTATAGCGCGCAAAGACTGCGGCAAACTCGGTCGCGATCGATTTGTCCAGCCAGTACCCGCGTTCGCGATAACGCTTGGCGTACTCGGGCGGGAATTTGACGACGCCCTCCAGCATTGGTCCTCCCAGCGGATGGCTTTTCTCATTTCGCAACGGCGACGGTTCAGGCCACGCGCCATTTTTCGAACGGGTTCGATATTCTGTCAAGCAACCGTCAGACCGCGCCCCGCCCGGGCCGAAGCCCGTCGATCACGATGCGCAACATCGCTCGCAGGCGGGTCAGACCGGCGGCCGGGTTTGGATGTTTGCCCGTAAGCCAGCGGCGGATTTCAGCCTGATATACGCCAAAGATCAATTGCGCCACGGCGCGGTCCTTGGCGGTGGTGCGCAGCTGACGGCTTTTCTTGGCGTCGCGAACCAGCGCCTCGAAGCCGCTGATGATCGCTTCACGTCCCCTCTGAAATCGTTCCGACTGGCGACCGGTGGAGTAGAAGGTGAGCTCGCGCAGCACGTAGCGCATGAACTCGGGCTCCTCGGAAAAAAACCGATAGTACACGCCAAAGCTTGCCATCACTTGCCCCAGGAACGTGCGGGCGGCCGGGCGCTTTGCGAATGCGGCCTGGGTCAATGCCTCCTGCAGGTCGTTGTAGATCAGGAACAGGAGATCGCGCTTGTCGGACGCATAGGAGAACAGCGTGCCCAACCCGACATCGGCGCGGCGCGCGATCTCGCGCGTGGTCGCGTTGTCATAGCCCTGCTCGAGAAAGAGCTCGCGCGCCGCCGCCTTGATGCGCCGCAGCTTGTCGAGCTTGTTGCGCTCGCGCTGCCGCAACGAAGCCGGGTTGTCCGAGTTCGCGTCGGTCGTTTTCAGCATGTCATCCGCGATGATGGGTTGGATCAGGGGTCGGTTGTCCCGCACAGACCTATGCCAAGATCAGGACCAATGCAATTTCGCCAACGACGCCGAGGTCCCGGTCAGGCGGCGCGAAAGCGTTCCATGAGCTTTGCCGGAAGCGGCTGTGCTTCGATCCGGCGCGGGTCGGTGGGGCTGCGCCCAACCCAGACCCTCGTATCCAGGCTCTCGGCGCGCAGTTCGCCGTCCTTGCGGGCCTGATGCCGTACGTCGAAGCTCGATCGGCGCAAGTCGAGAATGGTCGACTCGAGGTGAAGAACGTCACCGAGCATCGAGGGCACCAGAAATTTGGTCTTGAGGTCGACAGTCGGGAATCCGGCCGCGCCAAACGTCGCGAGCAAATGCCGTTTGGGCAATTCGAGCGCACGCTCGAGCATGTGCCACATGTTGCCGTCGAACAGCGCGAAATAGCGCTCGGTATGCAGCAGTCCCGACGCATCGCAATCGCCCCACTCGATCTCGACGGTTCGGTTGTAGCTCAGCATGGTCTCCCCTCGGACGCCCGCAGGCGCGCGTGTCGCGGGACGGTGCCCAAAATGACCGACCCGATCAAGCGACAAATCCTTGCTTCGCCGCGCCGACATCGGGCAAAAGATCGAGTGCTGGGCAGCGCCGAAAACCAGCCGAAAGCGGGCGGGCGATGAGTTACAATGTCTACCTGGTCGGCAGTGTGCCGATGGCGAATGCGGAACAGGTCTTTCGCACCGTCAGTGCCGCGTTTGGCGCAAAGCTCAAACGCATTCCGGACGGGGAAACCGGTGAACGGAGCGACTGGATCACCTGGCTAAGGCCGGTGTTTTCGGAAAGTCCGGCGTTCGAACTGTCGGGCGAGATCTTTCGCCTGCACGAGACCGCGCCGCCGATCCGCCGCTATGCGCTGCGCCCCGGCTATTCGGTCAAGGACGTGCGCATCGACAATCTGTTCTATGCGGACATTGCCGCCGCATCCTATCGGACCTTCAAGGCGCTCAAGGATGCCGGGACGATTCCAGCCGGTACCCGCTTTCAAGTCGACCTCGTGCCGGCGCACTCCGTGATCTGGCTGTTCCTGGTCGATGAACTGCATGCGCCCATCGACCCGATCTACAACGAAGCCCTCAAGCACGAGATCGACAAGATCGCGGGCGCGATCCCGCATCAGGAATTGGCAATCCAGTTCGACGTGGCGTCGGCGGTGTTCGCGCGCCTGCAGCGCCAGCAGGTCGGCAGCTACGGCCGCAGCAAGGCCGAGATGCAGGAGACTTTCAGCAATATTCTGATCGATCTCGGCAACCGGGTCCCGGCCGACATCGAGCTGCTCTATCATCTGTGCTACGGCGACTTCAATCATCGCCATGTGGTCGAGCCGACCGACATGGGCGATATGGTGGATTTCATCAACCGCCTGATGCGCGGCATCAGGCGCACGATCAACCTCGTTCATATGCCGGTGCCGCGCGACCGTTCGGACGATGCCTACTTCGCACCACTGAAGAATTTGCGGCTGCGGCCCGAAACCGAGCTCTGTCTCGGGCTTGTGCATCACACCGACGGGATCGACGGGACCAAAAGCGGCTCGCGACGGCTCGCAGGCACGTGCAGACATTTTCAATCGCTACCGAGTGCGGGTTTGGCCGCCGCAGGCCGGAGACCATTCCGGAATTGCTGCGCATTCACGCCGCGGTGGCGGAGATGGATTGAGGCTGTGCCTATGAGAAAGGACCGCGCGTGAGCTCCGACAAACGCATCGCTCTCGTCACCGGCTCATCGTCCGGGATCGGTCGGGCCGAGGCCATTGCGCTGGCCAAGGCCGGCTACAACGTGGTGATCAACTACAGCAAGAGCAGCGGCGAGGCGCGCAAGGCCGCCGACGCGTGCGCGAAGCACGGCGCCGAGACGCTGGTGCTCCAGTGCGACGTTGCCGATGAGGCGAGCGTGATCGCCATGATGGCGGCGATCAAGGACAAGTTCGGCCGCATCGACGTGCTCTGCAACAATGCGGGCGCCAGCATCAAGACGGCGGCGCGCGATTTCGAAAAGGTCACGGTCGAGGAGTGGGATTGGATATTCGGGGTCAACGTGAAAGGCGTATTCCTGGTGACCAAGCACGCCGTGCCGCTACTCAAGCTCGGCAAGGACGCCTGCATCGTGAACACCAACAGCGTCGTCGGCGCGCGGCCGGGACCGCAGGCCTTGCCCTATGCGGCGAGCAAGGGCGCGCTGTGGACCATGACCAAGTCACTGGCCGGTGCGCTCGGCTATTTCGGCATCCGCGTCAATGGCGTCGCGCCGGGTTGGATGGCAGGCGAGTGGATGGAGCGCATGCTCGGCGATCACTACGATGACCTGATGAAGGCGCGTGCCAAGGCAACGCCGCTGCGCCGCGTGGTCACCGCCGAGGACGTAGCCGAGACGGCGATGAGCCTTATCCAGGGCAACAAGAGCGTGACCGGAATGATCGTGGTGGTGGACGGTGGCTTCAGCGCCGTCACCTAGTCTAGAGCATGATCCCGAAAAGTGGACGCCGGTTTTCGGAAAAAGATCATGCTCTAATGAACCGAGAGCGGGATGACGAATTGAAGATAAGTCATCACGCTCTAGAAACAGGCGCAACGTGCGCGGGCCGGCGCGGCTACTTGCGACGGCCTTGTTGGTCCTGTGAGCTCAGCCATTCCGACAGCGGAACCGACTTCGCTGCGGCCTTTTTCCCGCGCGCACTTGGGCGAGCAGTTGCGGCCTTGGCGGCGGGCGGCGGGTTGGCGGCCTCCTGCGCCATGCGCAAGGCACGCAGCCGTGCAGTTTTGTCTCGCATCGCCTGTGCCTCCGCGTCCTGCAGCGACTTTGCGCTGACGTTCGTGCGTTTGTCGTTCGGATCATTCGCCATTGTGAAGTCCATCCCCGCAACACGTTTCGAGTCGGTGAACCGATGACACGGCGGCGGGCGTTCTACAACCCGACCGCCTTGCGCAGCGCGTCGTTGATGCGATCCTGCCAGCCGGGCCCGCCCTTCTGAAAGTGGTCGAGCACGTCGCGATCAATCCGCAGCGTGACCTGCTCCTTGGCATTCGGCAGCACCGGTTTTTGGGGGAGCGGTTCGGCCGGCTTGGTGGTTGCCGCCTTGAATGCCCGCTCGGCCGCAAGCCGCGGGTCGTTGGGCCGTCTGGTTCGTTCATCGCGCATCCTGGTTTTCCCTGTTTGGTCGCTGTTTTCCTGCCAGATCGCTCACGCCCGGCGTGCGAGCTCTTTCTGGCGGCGCCGCTCCGCCTTGCGGGCCGTGACGGTCATGCGCTCGGGCTCCCGTCCAGGCGCGCTCGGCTCGGCCTTGGCACGGTCAAGCACGAAGCGTGCATAGTCGTCCATGTCGCCGTCGAATGGCCGCACGTGGCCGTCGGCGACAAGCCAGAGCCGGTCGGTGACAAGCTCCATCAGCGCACGGTCGTGGGTGACCAGGATGACGGCCCCTTCATAATGATTGAGCGCTTCCAGCAATGCGCGCCGGCTGTCGATATCGAGGTGGTTGGTCGGTTCGTCAAGGATCAGGAGGTGCGGAGCCTCCATGGCAATGAGGTTCAGCAGGAGCCGCGCCCGCTCGCCACCCGACAGGTCTGCGACGGTGGTCTCCTGCTTCTCAAAGCCGAGCCCGAACCCGGCTAACCGCGACCGGCGCGAGGACTCGCTGTCGTCCGGGCGCCGGCGGCGGATGATCTCAAGCGGCGTGTCAGCGGGATCGAGCGCCTCGATCTGGTGCTGGTGAAACCAGCCGACCCGCAGGCGGGGATCATTCTGCATGCGGCCGGCCAGGAGCGGCAGCGCGCCGGCGATCATCTTGGCAAAGGTGGACTTGCCGGAGCCGTTCACCCCCAGAAGCCCGATCCGGTCGTCGACGTTCGAGCCGCAGGTTGAGATTGCGCAGCACCGCCTTGCCGTCATAGCCGACGCTCGCGCCGTGCAGCTGCAGCAGCGGCGGCGCCAGCGGGCGCGGCGGCGAGGGCAGGGTGAAGGGCGCCACATGCCCCTCGACCACGGCGGCGATCGGCGGCAGCTTGGCCAGGCGCTTGATGCGCGATTGCGCCTGCGCGGCCTTGCTGGCCTTGGCGCGGAACCGGTCGATGAAGGACTGCAGGTGCGCGCGCTCGGCGTCCTGTTTGGCGCGGGTCGCGGTCGCCAAACGCTGCTTCTCGGCGAGCCGTTGCTCGAAGTCGTCGAACCCGCCGGTATAGAGATCGAGCTTGCCCTCGCGCAGATGCAGGATGGCGTCGACCGAATTGTTGAGGAGCTCGCGGTCGTGACTGATGATCAGGGCGGTGGCCGGATATTTCTTCAGCCGCGCTTCGAGCCAGAGCGCCCCTTCGAGGTCGAGGTAGTTCGTCGGCTCGTCGAGCAGCAGCAGATCCGGGCGCGAAAACAACGCCGCCGCCAGTGCCACCCGCATGCGCCAGCCGCCGGAGAACTCCGCCATCGGGCGCGCCAGGTCGGCGGTCGAAAAACCGAGGCCGTTGAGGATTTCGCTCGCTCGCGCCGGGGCGCCGTCGGCGTCGATCTCGATCAGCCGCGCGTAGAGCTCGCCCAGCTGCTCGGGCTCGGCGGTTTCCAGGGCAGCGTTGAGCCGGGCGCGCTCGTTATCGGCGGCGAGCACGGTGTCGAGCAGGCTGATCGGCGTAGCCGGATGCTCCTGGTCGACCGAGCCGATGCGCGCTGCCCTCGGGAGCGTGATGTCACCGCGGTCGGGGGTGTAGTGCCCCTGGATCAGCTTGAGCAGGGTTGTCTTGCCAACGCCATTGCGGCCGACCAGCCCGACCTTGGCGCCCACCGGCAGGCTGACGGTCGCCTGGTCGAAAAAGCGGCGTCCCCAGGCGTTGAAAACAAGGTCTTCGATGGCGAGCATGCTGAGTGTTCAATCGGAGGGGGCGGTTACGTAGGTGCCGGTCTTTAGCACGTCATTCCGCACTGCAGCACGAAAAATAGTCGTGCCTGTTTTTGCGTCACTTCCGGTCTCCCCAAAAACCTCATCCATGGTCAACCAATCTATAATAAATCAAATGAAACCAATGGCTTACTCATGGATGAGGATTCCGCCCTGATTTCTCATCCATGGGCTACATTTCCTCATCCATGGGGCGATTCCCTCATCCATGGAGCCCTTTTTCACATCCATGACGATCGACGAAGATTTCCACCGAAAGGCCCTGCTCAAATCACCTGCGCGGCCCGCAGCCGATCCTGCTCCGCGGTGTCATAGCCGAGTTCGGCGAGGATCTCTCCTGTATGCTGCCCGAGCCCCGGCGGCGGTGTGTCGACGCGCGGGCCGCCATCGGCGAACCCGAATGCCGCGACCGGCACCGTGAACGCACCCTCGACATTGGTCGCGCCGGTGTGGCGATGGCACACGCCGCGGAACCCCAGGTGCGGGTCGTCCAAAGCTTCGCCCATGGTGCGTACGCGCGCGGCCGGCACGTGCCGTGCCTGGAAGAATTCTTCCCATTCGGCGGCGCTGCGGCTGAGCAGGATGTCGGCGATGATCCCGGTCTCCTGCTCGCGGGCGTGCTCGCGCGCCTCGGCGTTCGGCTGAATCAAATCGGGACGCTCGAGGGCGCGCCAAAAGCGACGGTACTGGCGCATGTTGCTGGCACCGAGCATTACCAGGCCGGCGCCCGTCTGATAGCAGCTCGCGGTCGCGTGGTCGGTGGCATTGCCGCTCGGCTTGGGATGCGCGCCGTTGCGCAGATAGGCGGTGAGGTGCGAGCCCATCAGGATCATCGCCACGTCGAGCATGGCGAGATCGATGCGCTGGCCATGGCCGGTGCGTTCGCGCTGGAACAGGGCGCTCGCCAGCGCGAACGCGCCGGTCGTGCCGGTGGCGTAGTCAATCGCCGGCGAGCCGAACTTGATCGGATTGACCGCAGGCGTGCCGGTCATTGCCATGATGCCGGAGGTCGCCTGGATCACGTAGTCGTAGGCGGTGTGCTGCGCGCGCGGGCCGCGCTGGCCGAATGCCGACATCGACGCGTAGATCAGGCGCGGGTTCGCTGCCGCCATTGCGTCGTAACCGAGCCCGAGCGCGTCGAGCGCGCCCGGCCGATAATTCTCCACCAGCACATCGGCGGCCGCGACCAGTTTCCTGAAGATGTCCCGCCCGGCGGCCTGCTTGAGATCGAGCGTGAGCGAGCGTTTGTTGGAGGCTTGCGTCAGATAGCTCGTACCCATGTGGCGCTTGCTGAGCGCGCGGTCGGAGCCGGTGTGGCGACTCTGGTCCGGCTCGCCGGGATGCTCGACCTTGATCACGTCGGCGCCGAGCAGCGCGAGCTGATAGGTCGCGAACGGGCCGGCCAGCACGTGGGTGGCGTCAATGACGCGGATGCCTTCGAACGGACGCTGCATCAGTGTGCCTCCACCCCGCTTCCCAGATAGGCCGCGCGCAGCCGATCATCGTTGGCGAGTGCGGCGCTTTCGCCCGACGCGACCACCCGGCCGGTGTCGAGAATATAGGCGCGGTCGGCGATGCGCAGCGCGGCCTGCGCATTCTGGTCGGCGAGCAAGATGGTGATACCGGCATCGCGCAGCCGTGCCAGGGTGGCGAGCAGCTCGCGCACCAACAGCGGCGCCAAACCGAGCGAAGGCTCGTCGCACAGGAGCAGTTTGGGCCGCGACATCAGCGCGCGTCCGACCGCCACCATCTGGGCTTCGCCGCCGGAGAGGCTCCCCGCCAGTTGATTTTGGCGCTCGCGCAGGCGCGGAAACAGTACGAAAACCTCATCCAGCGCGGTGTCGGTTTCGGGCCCGATACGAACGCCGAGCTGCGCATAGGCGCCCAGGATCAGGTTCTCGCGCACCGTCATGTCGAAAAACAGCTGGCGCCCTTCGGGAATGATGCCCATGCCGAGGCGGATGCGCTGGGCGGTTGCAAGGTTGTCGATTCGCTGGCCGGCAAATCTGATCGCGCCGGCGCTCTGGCGCAGCACGCCGATGACGGCCTTCATCAGGGTGCTCTTGCCGGCGCCGTTGGGACCGAGGATGGCCACGAACTCGCCGGCGCCGACCGTCACGTCGACGCCTTTGAGCGCCGCGATGTGGCCGTAGCCGGCTTCGAGATTTTGGATCGTGAGCATCACACCCCGAGATAGGCCTCGATCACCTTTCGGTCCGCCGCGACCTGCGCAGGCGTGCCGTCTGCGATCTTCTTGCCGAAATCCATCACGACCACGCGATGCACGAGCCCCATCACCATGGTCATGTCGTGGTCGATGAGGAGGAGCGAGCAGCCGGTTTCCTGGTTCAAGGTCACCAGTATTTGCGCGAGCTGCTGCTTCTCCACGGCGTTGAGCCCGGCTGCCGGCTCGTCCAGCAGCAGCAGGTCGGGCGCGCTCGCCATGGCGCGCGCCACCTCGGCCACCCGTTGCAGCCCGAACGGCAACGCAGTCGTGAGCAGATCGACGTAGGCGGACAGACCGAGCCGTCCGATCCAATAGTCGGCGCGCTCTTGTGCGGTTAGCTCCAGCCGGCGATGGCGCGGCAGGCGCAGCGCCGATGCGAGCACGCCGCAGAACCCGGCCCCGTAGGCGCCCATCATGATGTTCTCGCGCACCGACAGCTCGGCAAACGGCCGTACGTTCTGGAACGTTCGCGCGACGCCGAGCGCGTTGATGCGCTCCGACGGCAACCCCGTGATATCCGAACCGCGCAACACGATGGTTCCACCAGCCGGTTTGAGCATGCCGAAGATGGTGTTGAAGATCGTAGTCTTGCCGGCGCCGTTGGGGCCGACCAAGCCGAGAATTTCCCGCTCCTCGACTTTGAAATCCACGTTGTCGACGGCACGCAGCCCACCGAAATGGACGGACAGCCCGTTGACCTCGAGCATGGCCCCCTGTCGGCGCGGCTCGCTCATGACCGCTCCTTCTCGGCCACGGCCGCCGATGCGGCCGAGCTCGGCCGCCCGAGACTGCGCAGCAGTGCCGACGCCCTTGCGATGCGACCATTGGTCTGTGCATGGACGACGCCGATCAGCAGCACGCCGAAGGCCACGTACTGAACGCCTGCGCTGAACTGGCTCGAGGTCGTTCCGGCGATCTTGGTGATCAGGAGCGGGAGGGCAATGACGATGGCTGATCCAACATAAGCGCCCGAAAGCGACAGAAAGCCGCCAGCGGTGAGCGCGGTCAATTGCGCGATGGTGGCGTCGATTCCGAACGGCTGCGGATTGACGAAGCCGAGGTAGTGCCCGTAGAGGCTGCCGGCGATGCTCGCCAGCGCCGCACTGACCGCGAACACCCGCAGCTTGTGTTTGGTCACGTCGACGCCGCAGGCACGCGCCGCCGGCTCGTTGGAGCGGATTGCGAGCAGCGCGCGCCCGAGCCGCGAGCGCGCGATGCTCAGGCAGAACAGCAACGCGGCGAGCGAGAACGCCATGATCAGAAAATAATTGGCGCGATCCGATGCGAACTTGAAGCCGCCGATGGCGAGCGGGCTGATGCCCGGCAGCCCCGACGGCCCGCCGGTGATGTCGGTCCACTCGCGTGCGAAGGTGAGCGAGATCATCAGCAGGCCGAAGCTTGCCATCGACATGTAGAGTCCGCGCAACACGAAGATCAGCTGACCCAGCACGTAGGCAACGCTCGCTGCCAGCACGACACCGAGCAGCATTGCCGCATAGCTCGGCCAGTTCAGTTTCACGGTCAGATAGCCGGTTGCGTAGGCGCCGATCATCATGAACGCGCCTTGCCCGAGCGAGAGTTGGCCGCCATAGCCGGTCAGCAGCACGAGCCCCATCACCACGATCGCCATGATGCCGGCGAAGATTCCACTGGTGAGCCAGGTTCCGCCCATCACCAGGCCGAGGCCGGCGAGCACCACGACGATGATGGCGACCATGGCGGCATCGCGGATGGTGAATCCGGTCGGGCGCGCCGTGGTCGAGAGCACTTCCTCCGGGCGTTCCTCCTTGGTCAAGGACAGCGCGCTGCCCAGCAGGCCCTGCGGGCGCAGTACCAGCACCAGCAGCATCAATCCGAACGTGATCGAGTCCATGTAGGCGGACGAGATGTAGCCGGCCGAAAACGCTTCGATCAGCGCCAGCACGATGCCGCCGAGGATCGGCCCATAGTTGCTGTGCAGGCCGCCCAGGATCGCGGCTGTGAAACCCTTGAGGGCCACGCCAAGTCCGACATCGACTTGCGCAAAGGAGATCGGGCTCCAGACCGCGCCGGCGACGGCGCCCAGGAAGCCGGACGCCGCAAATGCCAGGAGGCCGAGGATGCGCGGATCGATGCCCACGAAGCTTGCGCCGAGCGGGTTCGTGGCGCCCGCCCGCAGCGCAAGACCCATGACGGTGTGACGAAAGAAGTAGCCAGTTGCGAGTGTGATCACGACCAGGATGCCGATCAGCCAGACCTCCTGCGGCAGGATACTGACGCCCGCAAGGTTGAAGGGAGCGTCCCCGCTGAACGAGGGCACCATGATCGGATAGGAGCCCCACACCATGGTGACGGCGCCGCGCATGCAGATCGCGAAGCCGATGGTGAGCAGGACGACCTGTGCCATCGTTGCCCCGGCGGCCGGACGGATCGCAAACCAATAGAACGCGGCGCTGAGCAAGGTCGTGGCCACGATCGCAAGCGGCGCGCTAGCCGCGACCGGGAGGCCGGCCTGGCACAGCGCACCGGTCAGCATGCCGCCCAGCATCATCAGATCGCCCTGCGCGAAGTTGATCAGCCCGGTCGAGCGAATCACCAGACTGAAGCCCAGCCCGAGAAACGCGTAGAGCGCGCCGTTCGAGATGCCGGCGAAGGCGGTCTGCGCGAGGCTTGAAAAGTCCATCGGGATCGACTCACCGCCGCCATGTCAACAACAGTGCAATAGCACCGAAGCGTTGCAGCGTGGTCACCTCTCCCCGCTTGCGGGGAGAGGTCGGATCGCGCAGCGATCCGGGTGAGGGGGCATCACCACGAGTCGGAGGGTAAAGAGAGTCCCCCTCACCCGACTTTCTCGCTTCGCTCGGAAGTCGACCATCGGGTCGTGGCCCGAGGGCAGGCTCTCTCCCCGCAAGCGGGGAGAGGTGGAGGCCGCGCCGTGCCATGGCGCGCGGTTATTGCGCGAGCTTCCAGGTGCCGTTGGAGTTGGTGAGGACCACGGTGCCGGCGGCAAACGAATTGCCGTGATTGGTCGGCGACAGGTTCCAGATGCCCTGCAGGCCGGGGATGTCCTTGGCATTCTCGATCGCCGAGCGCAACGCTTCCGGGTCCAGCACCTTGGCCCCCATCCCTTGGGTGACCTTCTGGATCAGCAGCAGAATGTCCGGAACCGTGATGGTGTTGCCATTGGGTTTGGCCGACGACCCACGCAATTCCGCGTACTTCTTGCGGAACGCCGTGATGTTTGCGTACAGCGGGTCGCTCGGCGGCAGGTCGACCATCATCTTGGAGCCGGCGAAGTAGGACTGATCGATCACCTGCGGAACCATCGGCGGATAGCTTTCGATCACGAAATTCGCGCCCTGCATCAACGGGGTCTTCATGCCGAGCTGCAACGATTTCTTCGCCACCAGGATTCCGGTGGGAATGCCGCCCGCGAGATTGAGGATGAGGTCCGGATTGGCGGCGCGCACGCGGGTGACCTGCGCCGTCACGTCGGTGTCCGAAGGGGAGTAGAATTCTTCGGCGACGAGATCGAGACTGGTCTTCTTGGCCACCTCGCGGGTCATTTCGGCCGTGTCCTTGCCGAACGACGTGTTGTCGGTCAGAAGCGCGATGCGCTTCCAGCCCTTGGCCTTGGCGTAGTTGAGCTCGGCCGGAATCTGATCGTCATTGGAGGGGAATGACTTGAAGACCCACTTTTTCACCGGTTCCCAGATCACCCGGCCGGCGCCCATGCCGAACAACGGGACACCGGATTGCTCCACCGTGGGGATCAACGCCATGGTCGGCGGGGTGCCGGTGGCGCCGATGATCAGGTTCACCTTATCGTCGTTGATCAGCTTCTTGGCGCAGATCACCGCCTGCGGCTCCTGACCCTGGGTGTCGCATGCGATCAGCCGCGCCTTGAGACCACCGATGCCGCCGGCTTCGTTGACCATGATGACGCCGACTTCGGCGCCGTCCAGAAAGGTCTTGGCCAGCTCGGCGAGCGGCCCGATCTGCGAGAGCACAAAGCCGACCTTGAATTCGGACTGGGCTTGCGCAGCGCCAGGTGCGAGCGCGAGCACCGCTGCCGCGACCGCGGGCATCATGATGCGTCGTCCGTTCGTCATGCTCTTCCTCCCTGAGCGCCCCCGATGTGGTGTTTCTTGGCTAGGCTGGCGGATTTCCGCGTGCGAGGCAGTCAGTCTATCTCAGTAGGTGGGGGTGGTCACGACGATCACAGGCGCGTGTGACCCCGCGATCGGGTCCGCCTGTGCGCGCGACGGCCTCTCACTGAGGTGCTTCGTAAGCGATATAGCGGATGATCTTCCAGCGACCGTCCGGTTGCCTGCGAAAAACGTCAAGCCCAGGTTCCTCGGAGCTGATCTCTTGCGGTGCGTCGTTGCTTTTGACCTTGAGCGTCCAGGTCAGCCGCACGACCGCCAGATCTCCCGCAACAATGATCTCCTTGATGTCCGCAGAATAGCTGAAACGCTTGTTCGGATCGCTCAACGAGCGCTGCAGCAGATCGCAGAACGTCCTGATACCCGCGCTCCGGAAATCCGCGATAGTCGTAACGCAAGTCGGGGGCGAAGAGATCGCAAACGTCGCGCGCATTGCGGGCATTGAAGTCGGCGGTCCACTTCATGAGAGCGGCGCGGATTTCATCCTGCACCGGGTCACGCGTTTGCGCCACGGTTTGCGTGCCGGCAAGTACCGTTGCTAGGAGCACGGCTCCGAGCTGGCGCAACGCGTGCTCGATCATTGTGCAGGGTCCCGTTGCCCACCGGAGCGGGCCGATCGCTCAAATAACCGCTTGTGATCGACCAAATATCATATTGTAATCACCATAAGGGCAACAACGGTGCGCAACCTGAATAGCGCCCGGCCAGAGGGAAATCGGCGCATCCGACGCCGGCACTCACATACGCGGCGCTAGAGTCGCCGCGGCCAAAGGGAGGACCACATGACCTTGAGACTGAATCGCCGAAAATTCATGGCCGGCACCGCTGCGGCAGCGGGCGCTGCAGCCTTTCCGATGCCGTCGATCGCGCAGAACGCGCCGATGAAGGTCGGCGTGCTGACGCCGAAAACGGGTGTGCTCGCAGCGGGCGGCATCCATAACGAAGAGGGGATCACGACCTTTCTCAAGGAGAAGGACTACACGCTCGCTGGTCGCAAGATCGAGCTCATCATCGCCGATACCGGGGGCAATCCGGCCGGTGCCAAGACCAAGGCGGTCGAGCTGGTCGAGCGCGAAAAGGTCAACATGATCATGGGACCGTTCGCCGCCTTCGAGCACCTCGCCATCGTGGATTACCTGGCGCAGAACAAGATGCCGACGTTCGGTTATGCGGGCGCGGAGGACGTGACCCAGCGCAAGGCCAATCCGTTCATCGTGCGGACAACGTCGACAGCCGCGCAATCCCTCTATCCCGTGGCCGATTACGCGTTCAAGGAGATGAAGGTCAAACGCGCCGTCACCATGATGGACGATTTTGCGTTCGGCTATGAACAGGTCGGCGGCTTCCAGCGCCCGTTCGAAGACATGGGCGGTCGCGTCGTGAAGAAGCTGTGGGCGCCCCTCAACACGCCCGACTACACGCCCTACATCTCGCAGATCGCCGATTGCGATGTCGTCTGCGCCGGCCTGACCGGATCCAATCCGCTCAAGTTCGTCAAGCAGTACAAGGACCTCGGCCTTTCGATGCCGCTGGTCGGTGGCTTGACTTTTGCTGATGACATCATCACCCGCAGCTTCGGCCCCGAGGCTGAAGGTATCATCAACGGGATTCCCTATTCGCTCGACTACGACACACCCGCCAACAAGAGCTTCCTCGCCTCCATCCGCAAATACTACGGCGCCGATGTTCCGATCGGCTTCTACTCCGCCGCCTACTACGTGAATGGTCAAATTCTGGAAGCGGCGCTGCAGAAGACCGGCGGCAAGTCCGATGATCCGGAAGCGTTCATCAAAGCCGTGCGGGCGGTTTCCCTCACCGACACGCCGCGCGGCGCCATAAGTTTCGACGACTACGGCAACATCGTCTGCAACATCTTCGTCCGCCGTGTCGAAAAGAAGAACGGGAAGGTGGCCAATACCATTGTGAAGATCTATCCGAAGGTAAGCCAGTTCTGGACCTACGATCCGAAGTGGTTCCTGGCACAGCCGGTTTATTCGCGCGACTATCCGCCGCTCAAGAGCTGATCGGCCAGAGGGGCGGCATCGCGCGCCGCCCCTCCTACACAGCAGGCGGCCCCTCCTGCGTCCCGTGCAGAGAAAACGCACGCCATGAATCTTTATCTGGTGCTGGCCGTCAACAGCATCACGTTTGGCGGCTTGCTGTTCCTGCTCTCGGCGGGCTTTTCGCTGATCTTCGGGCTGATGCGCATCCCCAACCTCACGCATGGCTCGCTGTTCATGCTCGGCGCCTACCTGGGGGCGAGCCTTGTCGTCTGGTACGGGCTCGATTTCTGGCTGGCCGCATTGATCAGTGCACTGCTCGTCGCTCTGTTCGGTGGTTTGATCGAGCGGTTGCTCCTGCGCCGGTTGGCTGGAAACACGCTCGCCCAGGTTTTGGTGACGCTCGGCATTGCCTTCATGATCGCCGACGCCTGCCTGATGGCGTTCACCGGAGATCCGATAACGGTTCCGACCCCGGCCGGGTTCATCGGCGTCGTTCGCGGGTTCGGCCTCGTGTTCCCAATCTATCGCCTGGCCATCATCATGATCGCCGTCGTATTCGCGGTCGCGCTCTGGCTTCTGCTCGATCGCACACGGCTCGGTGCGATGATCCGTGCCGGTGTCGATGATCCCGACATGGCGCGGGTCGTCGGCATTCCGGTTCCGCGCCTGTTCACCATCGTGTTCTGTCTCGGAGCGGCGCTGGCGGGTTTCGCGGGCGTGATCGGCGCGCCGGTCCTGTCCGTCTATCCGGGGCTTGATTTCGACATGCTGCCGTTGGCCCTGGTGGTGGTCATTCTCGGTGGCACCGGCAGTCTGCTCGGATCGCTCGTTGGCAGCTTCATCATCGGTTTTCTCTATAATTACGGTCAGGCACTGCTGCCGGAGCTCGCGTATTTCGTGTTGTTTCTGCCGATGGTGGTGATGCTGCTGGTGCGCCCGCAAGGTCTGTTCGGCAGGCACGTGCCATGAACGTGCGCCGGGCTGCACTGCTGGTGGCCGTGGCAGCGCTGGCAGCGGCGCCCTATTGGCTCCCGGGCACCTACTACGTCAACATCGCCACCCAGATTCTGTTTTACGCAATCTTCGCGCTCGCGCTCGACGTGCTGCTCGGTTATGGCGGCCTGGTCTCGCTCGGGCACGCGGGACTGCTCGGGATTGCGAGCTATGTGGTCGCCGTTGTGGTCGCCGCCGGCTGGGGGCACTTCGCCGCGATCGTGGCGGCGCTGGCGCTGACCCTCGCCGCGACCGGCGTATTCGCCGTCATGGCTTTGCGCTCGACCGGCATCGGGTTCCTCATGATCACGCTGGCGCTCGGACAAATCCTGTGGGGACTCGCCTACCGCTGGATCAGCGTCACCAACGGCGACAACGGGCTCAATGTCGCGACGCGTCCGGCCCCGTTTGGATTGTCGCTCGCCTCGGCCGACGCCTTCTACTATGCGGTGCTGGTTATTTTTCTGATCGCGGTCGCCGCGGTGGCGACATTCGTCGCTTCTCCCTTCGGAGCGAGCCTGCGCGGCACGCGTGACCAGGCTCGACGCATGAGCGCGCTCGGTTACCACGTGTGGATGATTCGGTTCTGTGCGTGCTTGTTCTCTGGCCTGTTGAGCGCGGTGGCCGGCATTCTGTTCGTCTATTACAACCAGTTCATCAGCCCGCAGGCGTTGGCGCTGACCGCGTCCGCCGAAGTCGTGCTGATGGTGATCTCAGGCGGTGCCGGTACCCTGCTTGGCCCGATCGTCGGCGCCGCGCTGGTCGTGATCATGAAGAACGTCGCCAGCGCCTATATCACGCGCTGGAATTTCCTGCTCGGCGCAATCTTCGTCGCGATCGTGATCTTCATGCCCGAAGGTCTGGTGCCGGGCACCATCCGCTTCGCGCGCTGGGCCGGAAAGGCGTTGTCGGGCCAGTCTGCACGGCTTGCGGCGACCCGGGAGAGCGGTCGATGATCGCGCTCAGCGTCCATGGTCTGAATAAATCTTTCGGCGGCCTGCGCGTGACCCGCGAGGTCGACCTCGACGTGGCGCCCGGCGAGCGGCGCCTGATCATCGGCCCGAACGGCGCCGGCAAGACCACGCTGTTCAATCTGATTACCGGTGAGCTTCGGCCGGATCGCGGTTCGATCGCGCTGTTCGGGCGTGATCTCACCCGGGTAGCGAGTCGCCGCCGGGCTCATCTCGGCATGTCGCGCACCTACCAGATCATCACCCTGTTCCCGCGCGACACATTGCTGCGCAACGTCGTGATGTCACTTCTCGGCCTCGAGCGGCTGCGCTGGAATCCGCTGGTACGGCTCGATCGTCAGAGCCACCTTATCGAGCACGCGCGCCTCGCGCTCGAGCGGGTCGGCCTCGCACATCTCGCGTCGCGCCCGTTGTCGGAAACGTCATACGGCGAGCGTCGCCGCGTCGAGATTGCGATGGCACTGGGGCAAAACCCGAAGATTCTGCTCCTCGATGAGCCGTTCGCCGGACTCTCGATCGAAGAACGCCGCGACGTGCAGACACTGCTGTCAGCCATCCCGCGCGACGTGACGATCGTGATGATCGAGCACGATATGGACGTGGCACTCGAGTTTGCCGAACGCATCAGTGTCATGCATTTCGGCGAGGTGATCGTCGAGGGCACGCGCGCCGAAGTGGTCGCCAACCCGCGCACCCGGGAGATCTACCTTGGCGAATGAGGCGCTGCAGCTCGACCGGATCGAGGCCTACTATGGCGACAGCCATGTGCTGCACCAGGTCTCGTTTGCGCTCGGCGAGGCACGCCTGCTCGGGCTCCTTGGCCGCAACGGTGCCGGCAAGACCACCTCCATGAACGTCGCGATCGGGCTGCTGGCGCCGCGCGCCGGCCGGGTCGCGGTCCATGGCATCGACGTGACCGGCAGCGCCCCCGAGGCGGTCGCGGCCCGTGGGTTGGCGCTCGTTCCCCAGGGCCGGCGCATCTTTCGCAGCCTGAGCGTGCACGAGAATTTGCTGGTGGCGGCCCGCAAGCCGCGGCGCGCCGTCGAGGCGGCATGGACTTTTGATCGCGTCTACGCGACGTTTCCGCGGCTGAAGGAGCGGCAGCATCAGATCGCCGGTTTTCTTTCCGGCGGCGAGCAGCAGATGCTGGCTATCGGGCGCGCGCTGATGTCGAACCCGCGCGTATTGCTGATGGATGAGCCCTCCGAAGGGCTTGCTCCGCAAATCGTGGCGGAAGTAATGACCACCATCCGGCGGCTCAAGCGGGAGGGGCTCTCGATCGTCCTGGTCGAACAGAATGCCAAGCTTGTATTCGATATTGCCGACGACATCGTCATCCTCAACAGCGGGAGGGTCGTGGTGTCGGGGACCAAGGCCGACTTGACGACCCAAGGCGTCGACCTCCATCAGCACCTGGGAATCTATTGAACAACCCCTTCCAACATGAGGCATGCCTATGCCCTATGAGCTTTACTACTGGCCGTCCAACCAGGGGCGGGGCGAATTCGTTCGGCTCGCCCTCGAAGAGACTGCGGCCGAATACGTCGATGTCGGTCGGCTGCCGGAGGCGGATGGCGGCGGCGTGCCCGCGATCCTGAAGCTCCTCAATTCGCCCGACCTCAAGCGGCCGCCGTTCGCGCCGCCGTTTCTCAAGGCCGGAGAGCTCATCATCGGCCAGACCGCCAACATCCTGATGTTTGTCGGCGCACATCATGATCTCGCGCCCGCCGATGAAGCCGGACGGCTGTGGACGCACCAGCTCCAGCTCTCGGTCACCGACTTCGTCAAGGAGATCCACGACACTCATCATCCGGTTGGCGCCGCGTTCTATTACGAAGACCAAAAGGCCGAGGCCAAACGCTACACCGAAAATTTTCTGAAACTGCGCGCAACCAAATTTCTGAACTACTTCGAGAGCGTGATCACGCGCAACGATAGGCGCCACATGGTCGGCGGCGCGCTCACCTATGCGGACCTCTCGATCTTCCAAATCATCGCCGGGCTCCGCTACGCATTTCCGCGCGCCATGGCTTTACTCGAACCCAATCTGCCGAACCTTGTTGCCTTGCACGATGCGGTCGCGCGGCGGCCGCGGATCGCCGCCTATCTGGCCTCGTCGCGGCGCATGCCGTTCGATGAAAAGGGCGTGTTTCGGCGCTATCCGGAACTGGACGTATAGGTTGCGATCGATCAAAAATGAACAGCGCACAGCAAATCGGGAGGACTGCCATGCTTACACGGCGCCGGCTGCTGGCCGGCACGGCGGCGCTTGCCGCGGGTTCATCGGTCAGCGCGCTTGCCCAAAGCGGGGTCGACGGTTGGCCCAGCCGCCCGATCCGGGTGATTTTTCCAACCGGCGCCGGCGGGCCGAGCGAGAATTTCCGGCTCTATGCCGATCACATGAAGGCCGTGTTCGGTCAGCCATTCTTGCTGGAGAACATGCCGGGCGGGTCGGGCGCCATAGGCGCCATGGCGGTCGTGCGCTCACCGCCTGACGGGCATACGCTGCTGGTCGGCTCCAACAGCGTTACCATCCTGGCGCCCCTGGTGTTTACCAACTCGCCGGTCAACACGCGGCGTGACCTGGTGCCGATCGCGCTGTTGTTCAACTTCCGGTTTCTGCTGGTGGCCAATCCCGACCTGCCGGTCAAAACCTATAAGGAATTCGTCGACTACGCGAAGGCCAGGCCCGGCCAGCTCAACTATGGCTCGCCCGGCATCGGCACCGGCGGACACCTGGTCACCGAGCTGATGCTCCGGCGCGCCGGCATCGAAGCGGTGCACATCCCCTACCAGGCGACGACGCAGCAATTATTGGCAGCGGCCGGCGGCCACCTGCAGTTCACCTTCGACACCGTCGGAAATGCCCGCGGACTTGTCGAAAGCGGCAAGGTTCGCGCCCTCGCGGTGACCGGGCGAGGACGAGCGAGCGTGATGCCTGACGTGCCGTCGTTCGGGGAACTCGGCGTCGACGGGTTCGACGGCCTGTTCGTCTCCACCAGCATGCTGGCGCCGGCCGGAACCCCGGCGCCGATCATCGCGGCGCTCAACCGCGAGGTCCTCGCCTGCCAGGACAAACCCGACATCAAGCAAAAGATGGAACAAGGCGCCTACGAGCAGGGTCGCCTGACGCCGGGCGAGACCCTGCAATTCTTCGAGAACGATTACAAGAACTGGGCCCAGGTCGTGCGTGAGACGGGTGTCCAGGTCAAGTCGTGAGCAAGGCGAGCCGTCCACCCTCGAAGAATTGTCTGTTCGCCAAGCGTCCTGCGGCGGCGGCGGCCGAATAGGAGCCTTAAATGATCATCGATTTCCACACTCACGTCATGCCGCCCGAAATGGCCGCAGCCCCGGTCTGGCTCGGCAAGTGCCCGATGACGATCGAGAACGTGCTGGAAGCCGCTTCGGCGGGCGGCGTCGACCGCACGGTGATCAGCAATCCGGGTCACGAGCTGCGCCATATGGATGCCGGCCAGCAGCTTCAGACCGTACGCATGATCAATCAGTACCTCGCCTCGCTGGCGCACAAGCACGACGGCATCTATGCGTTCGCTACGTCGGTTCCTTACGGCGGTGAGCCGTTCCTGCGCGAGCTCGAGCGCGCCGTGAAGGAGGACGGCGCCAAAGGCGTGATCATCCTGTCGAGCCTGCCCGGCCATTATCCCGATGACGACGACGCGCTGCCGTTCTTTGAACTCGTCACCGCGCTCGACATTCCGGTATTCGTGCATCCGCCGTCGATCGGATTTGGTGAGGAACGGCTCAACATCTACCGCTTGGCATCGAGCGTCGGGCGCCCGATGGACGGCGCGCTCGCGATCTCGCGCCTGATTGTGCGTGGGGTGTTCGAAAAGTTCCCCACGCTCAAGCTGGTCGCGAGCCATCTCGGCGGCGGCATCTGCGAGATGATCGGGCGCATGGACTATGGCTACAACCTGCAGGAGGAGGCCTATTTCCTCGGCCCCTATGAGCCGATGCTGATCAAGCATCCGCCCAGCCACTATCTCAAGATGATGTACCTCGAATCGACCTGCTATCACGCGCCGGCGGCGCGCTGCGCCCTGGAGACGGTGGGCGTCGACCATTTCGTGTTCGGCACCGACGCGCCGCCGCTGAAGCCGCTGAAGAAGGCTGGCGTCGACATGATCCGCTCGCTCAAGCTCGCGCCCGCCGACGAGGCGAAGGTATTTTCAGGCAATGCGAAAAAGCTGTTGAAGATTTGAACCGGCTTAAGCCGGCGCCATCGCAAAACGCCGCGGCCGTGAGATCAGCCACAGCGCGATCGCGACATTGAGCGCGTTCCAGGCAACGCCGTTGAGGAACGCGGCGCGATACGAGCCGGTGAGGTCGAAGATCAGGCCCGACATCCAGCCGCCCAGCGCCATTCCGAACAGGGTCGCCATCAAGATGATGCCAAGCCGTGTCGCCGCTTCGCGCGGCGAGAAATATTCGCGCACGATGATGGCGTAGCTCGGCACGATGCCGCCCTGGAACAGGCCGAACAGCGCCGAGATGACATAGAGCGAGGTGAGCCCGTCGAACAGCGCATAGAGGACCAATGCGACGCCCTGCAGCACCGAGCCGAGCAACAAGGTGCGTAAGCCCCCGACCCAATCGGCGATCAGGCCCGAGCCGACGCGGCTCACAATGCCGAACGCCATCATCAGCGAAAGCATCTCGGCACCGCGCGCCACGCCATAACCGAGGTCCCCGCAATAGGCCACGATATGCACCTGCGGCATCGACATGGCGACGCAGCAGGCAACGCCGGCGATCGCGAGCAGCACCTGCAGCGCGCGCGGCGAGAGGCCGAGCGCGCCGGCATGTTGGAAGGTGGCACCGGTGCCGTGCGCCAACGGCATCTGACGCCGCAGCATGAAGGCGAGCGGCACCAGCGTCACGAAGCAGAAAATGCCGATGCCGACATGGGTCGCGCGCCATCCTGAGCTCACGATGAAATGGCTGATCACGGGCGGCCACACGGTGCCGGCCAGATAATTGCCGGCTGAACAGATACCCACCGCCAGACCGCGCCAGCGCTCGAACCAGTGGGAGATATCGGCGATCAGCGGTCCGAATCCGGACGAGGTGCCGACACCGATCAGCGCGTAAGCGGCCGTGAGCTGCCACAGCTGCGACGCCGAGCCCGCCGCCACATAACCGATACTCGTCGTGATCGCGCCGAGGACGAGCGTCGCCTTGATACCAAAACGGTCGGCTATTCGTCCGGTGAAAATCGAGCCGAGCGCAAACCCGATCATCAGGATGGTGAAGGGCAACGACGCTTCGCCGCGCGGAACTCCGAAGTCGGCTTGCACGGCCGGCAGCGCCACCGTGAATGACCACATGCCGACGCCGCCGATGGTGCTGATGACGACGCAGACGACGAGACGCTGCCAGGAATAGCGCGAATCCGGCGCACTCGATGGCGCGTGCGCCGTGGCACGCGTTTGGTTGGGACTGAGCATGGGCCCGGCGGCATAGGGTAGGGACGCGCCGGTACCCCGGCGAGTCTGACTATTCGCGAGCAGACAGGAGATGAGAGATCGGGTCAACCCCGAACAAAACGCATTGCAGGATTGCGTCTGCGCCGGTGAATGCGATCACGAAAAAATTCAGAACTCCCAGCCGATCAGATGATCAAGCGAGAGCGTCCCGCCGCCGTTGATCAGGAAATAAAGCGAGGCCATGGCCCAGACCAGCGGATATTCGATGCCCTGCGTGTTCCAGAACCAGCCGGTCTTGCGATGTTCGTAGGCGGAGAGCGCGAGCAGGATGAAAATAGGGATCGACACCAGCCGAGTGAACAGGCCGAGCGCCAGCATCGGACCGCCGATCAATTCGGTGACCACGATGACCGGCCCCCACAGCCGGCCCGGCCGATAGCCGTTCTGATCGAGCACATCGATCAGCATTGGCAGCGAGTTGATCGGCATTCCGGTATTGGGAAACATGCCGAAATAGGTCCGCAGGCCGTGCGGCACCAGGCAAAGCGCGACCGTGACCCGCAGCAGCGCCTCGACGATGGGCGCCAGCGCCGCGTAGAGGCCCGCGAGTTGCGCAAACACATAGGTCGTGGACATGGATTTCCCCCGCGCGCCGCAAATTAGCCGATGCGGTCGCGAGGACAAGTGTCGGCGACGGGGTCAGGTCGCTGACGGCGGGGCGAAGAAGCACTTGCGCATGCCGCCCCAGGCGCAGCGCCAGTAACGGCCATCGGGCGAAGGCTGCGCCTCCTGGTAGGGGATGGTTTCGTTCAAGCTTTTGACCAGGTAACCGCTGGCGGTGACACCCACGTCGGTGTCAGCGAGTTCGCGACAATCGCGTTCGCCGCAGCACAGATCGCCGGCGGCGTTGCGGAAGCGGCCTTCTTGAATCCATTCGGCCGGACCGTGGCCCTGGGCGAACGTCAATGTTGCAAACAACGCAGATGTCGCAAGAAACCAACGCATGACGCGACTCCGCAGCTACAACGCCGCCGGAGCCACGTTTGTTCCAGGTTCAACCGATGTGCGCGCGCTTGAGAAAGTCAGTGAAGATTGCGGCCTGCTCGGCCTCGCGCGTCGCCCAGTCCTCGACCGGAAACAGATCGATGTCGAGATCGCCCGGCCACAGGTCATGGAGTTCGCTTCCCCGAATCATGCGGTGGGCCGCATTGCCGGTGACGTGCGAGTGGGTCTTGTCATTGCCGGGAATGACGCAGGTCGGGACCTTGATCGAATTGAGTTGCTGCTCGGTTGCCCCGATCACCGGCAGGTCGGCGCCAGCCACGAAATACGCACGCCAACGCGTCATCACATCGACGAATTGCTCCGGGCTGAGCGCGAACAGCCGTGCGCGGTTGCCCGGGTTGGCCTTGATGCGGTCGGCGAAATGCTCGCTGTCGGCAACCGCCTGCATGCCGCCCGCCCGCACGAGCTCGATGTACTGGTCGTAATATTGATGCGTCAGGCGCTTGGCGGCGAACGGGCCGCCGGTGATGCGCCACAGCAGCAGCGCGCGCACCGCGTGCGGATATTTCAGCGCGAACAGCAGCGCGAGCCGGCATCCCGACGAGCCGCCGCCGACCACGGCCGGCAAGGCGTCGAGGCGTGTCAGCAGCGCGTGCAGGTCGTCGGCCCAGATTTCGTATTCCGACTGGCTGCCGTCAAAGGCCACGTCGGATGCACCGCAGTTGCGCCGATCGTGAATGAGCACGCGGTAGCCGGCCCCAGCGAGGCGTTCGGCCAGCGTGCGCACGTT
This sequence comes from uncultured Alphaproteobacteria bacterium, assembly GCA_963833605.1. Taxonomy (GTDB): domain Bacteria; phylum Pseudomonadota; class Alphaproteobacteria; order Rhizobiales; family Xanthobacteraceae; genus JAFAXD01. Next base: position 183,599 of record CAWHYZ010000015.1, on the reverse strand, counting down.
ATTGGCCTCGCGCCGGCCGCCGGGCGAGAGCGCGATCCAGGGGCCGCGTGCGCCGAGGGTGTCGTAGTTGATGTTGACGCCGTTGATGTTGGCGATCGGCATGTGTCCTCCGCTAGCGTTTGATCTGAACGTGGATATGGTCGTCGTGGCGCGCAGCGCGGCACGGAACCGGAGAGCCGACAAGACGCACGGCGCTTACCTCGCCCCGCTTGCGGGGAGAGGTCGGATCGCGAAGCGATCCGGGTGAGGGGGAGTCTCCACGGGCAATGCCGTTGAGATTGTGTCCCAGACCCCCTCCATGTTTGCGAGCTTTTTGTTGAACTTTGGCGCAGGTTCCTGACCCGGCTGGTCTTTCTAAAATTTGCTCCACGCATTTGTTGAAATGCCCCCTCACCCGCCGCTTCGCGCCGACCTCTCCCCGCTAGCGGGGAGAGGTGCAGAGCCATGACCGCTACGAGCCCGTCACCGCTTTTCCTTCACCAGCGGCCCGGTCGGCTGACCGGCCGCAAAGTTCCCCCAGGGCGCTTTGGATGCCACCACCTTGTTGCGCAGCGTGCCGATGCGCTCGACCTCGAGTTCGACCACGTCACCCGCATGGATCGCCTTCTCGCCCGCGAAGGTGCCGAGCGAAATAATGTCGCCGGCCTGCATCGGCGTGTAATCCGAGCAGTAGGCCAACACCTCGAACGGGTCGAAGATCATCTGCTTGGAATTGCCCTCGCGTGTGATCTTGCCATTGATGCGCACCGCCATGTTCAGGTTGCGCGGATCGCCGAGCTCCTTCTTCGTCACCACCCATGGACCCATCGGGCAGAAGGTTGCGAAGTTCTTGGCGTACGAATAGGGCTGGCCCATCTTGAGCCGTTCGCGCTGGCGGTCGCGCGCCGAGACGTCGTTGCAGATCGTGTAGCCGAAGATGTAGTCGGGCGCCTGGTGCGGCCGGATGTGCCGGCAATCGCGGCCGACCACGAGCGCAAGCTCGTGCTCCTCGTCGACCTTCTGCGGAAACGGCGGCAGCTCGATCTCGCCCTCGTGCGGGACGAGGTTGCTCGGATATTTCTCGAATATGATCGGCTCGTTGTAGAAGGACAGGTTGGTCTCGTCGATGTGCTCCTGATAATTGAGCGCCAGCGCGAGGATCTTCGGCGGCGCCGGCACCGGCGGCAGGAATTTGGGGTCGCGCACCAGATGGCGGGCAAGTTCGCCCCTGCTGCGCAGGGCGCTGATGCTGGCTTCTCCGACGCTGTCGATGTCGACGCCGGACTGGATGATCGCGAGCAGCGAGCCCGCGGCGCGCAGGTCGGGATTGGTGGCGTTGAGTGCCGCGGTCAGGTCGACGATGCCTTCGGGCACCACGGCACCCACATGGGCGCCGCCGTTCTTGGCAAACGAAAGAAGCTTCATTGGGGTTTCCCGGGTTGTTCTAACGCAGCGAGTTTATACTCCAACCAAGGATAGAGGACAGAGCGCGCAACCGGCGTGGACGATAACGGACGGGGATGGCTCGCGTGGCGCGATGCGCGTGGAAAACTGGCGTCTGTCACCCGTCCTGCGTCGCCTGTCTTCTGTCGGCTGGCATGCTAAAACGCCGGCATGGAGAACTCGGTCAACATCATGCGCGCTGCCCTGATCATCTCGATCATCGGGCACGTGCTGTTCATGCTGTTCACCGACCGTGACCTGCGGCCGACGGCGCATGGCGAGGTGATGACCGTCGACCTCGTGCGGTCGGATGAAGTGCCGGGCGCCAAAGACCCCAAGGGCGATGACGCGGCGACGCAAGCCAAGGCTGAAAAGCCCGAGGCGAAACCCGAGCCGCAGGCCGACAAGCCGGCGCAGCCGCAAACCGCGAAGGCGTCACCGAAACCCGAACCTCAGGCGCAGGAGACCAAGGCGCAGGAAACCAAGATCGTTCCGCCGCAACCCGACCCCCTGGCACAGATGACCAAGTGGGCCGAGCAGAAATCGACTCCGCCGACGCAGCAGCAACCGGTGCAGCCTCAGCCCGCGCAAACCGCCGCGATGCCCGATGCCAAGCCAACGAGCCTGCGCGAAACCGCACCGAATATGAATCGCCTGGCGGCTACGCTTGGCTTGCCGATGGGCGAAGCGGTAACGTCCGGCACGTCGGCTGCACCGATGACCAAACTCACCGAAGGCGTAAGCGAGTTCAAAGCCCAGGTACGCAAATGTTTCAAATTGCCAGCCAGTATTTCCCCAACCCAGCCATTCGCCATGATTATACGTGTTGCCTTCAAGCCCAACGGGGCTCTGGATGGTGAGCCCGAGCTGATCGGGGGAAGAGATGCGCCCCACGCGCTGGAGCTGAGAGACAATGCCCTTCGCGCAATACGCCAATGTGCGCCCTACCGCATGCCATCCGACAAATACGAGCAATGGAAAGTTCTCGACATCGACTTTTCCCCCGACAAGATGATGGGTAGTTAAACGGTACGGGAATCAATTTCGCCTGAGGCCGGGGACGCATGCGCACTCAAGTTGGAATCATCGGCGCCGGACCGGCGGGACTGTTTTTGTCGCTGATACTCGCCCGCGACGGCATCGACAGCGTCGTGCTGGAAGCGAGGAGCCGCGACTACGTGGAGAGCCGCGTGCGCGCCGGCGTGCTCGAGCAGGGCACCGTCGACTTGATGCATGAGCTCGGCGTTGCCGATCGCCTGATGCGCGAGAGCATGACCGACCGAGTGCTCGACATCCGGTTCGAGGGCGAGCTCATTCACATGGATTTGCCCGGCCTTGCCAGCGGCCGCGAGGTCCGCATCTACGGCCAGCAGGAGGTGGTGAAGGACCTGATCGCGGCACGGCTTGCGGCCGGTCCGCTGCTGTTTGAAGCGGACGCGATGGCGCTCGAGGGCATCGACGGCGGCAAGCCTTCGATCCGCTTCCGCCACAAGGGCGAAGACCACACCCTCGACTGCGACGTCATCGCCGGCTGCGATGGCTTTCACGGCATTGCCCGCGCCGCGATCCCAGAGGGCGCGCTCACGCTTTACGATCACATCTTTCCCTTCGGTTGGCTCGGCATTCTGTCGGAATCCCCGCCGCTCGCCGACATGACCTACGCCAACCACGACCGCGGGTTTGCCCTCGCGAGCCGACGCTCGCCGCGGATCTCGCGTCTCTACGTCCAATGTGCGGCCGACGAAGACCTGGCGTTGTGGCCGGACGCGCGCATCTGGCAGGAGTTGCACACGCGGCTCAACGCCGACCAAACCGAACTGGCCGAGGGCCGCATCTTCCAGAAGGGAGTGACGCCGGTACGCTCGTTCGTGGCGGCGCCCATGCGCCACGGGCTCCTCTTTTTGGCCGGCGACGCTGCCCACATCGTTCCGCCGACCGGTGCCAAGGGCCTCAACCTCGCGGCCGCCGACGTGCGGGTGCTGGCGCGCGCGCTCGGCCCGTTCCTGCGCAAGCACGACGGCGCGCTGCTCGATTGCTATTCCGACACCTGCCTGCGGCGGGTTTGGAAGACCGTTCGGTTCTCGACCTATATGACGACGCTTCTGCACCGGTTCCCGACCCATACGCCGTTCGAGCGCAGGATTCAGCTCGCCGAACTTGCCTACCTGGCAGGCTCGCGCGCCGCTCAGACCGTGGTGGCTGAAAACTACGTCGGATTGCCGATGGAAGCCGCTTGATGGCCGCTGACGGAGTGTTTGCGGGCAGGGTCACTTGTCCCCTGGATTTGTGGACGCATTGGGCCTAGCTTGTGGTGACCGGGCGCCCGGGGCCGTCCGGGTATCAGGCAAACGAAAAGAAGGCGCGACGCCGTTGACAGCAGACCAATTCGCGCAGGAGCTGGATGAGCCGCGGTTCGGTGCGCTGTCGTTTCACTGCCCGGTCAACGCCCGCACGGTCAGCACCGGAATCTATACCGACGAGCATTCCCTCGTACATCTGCGTACCATCCGGCTTCGTATCCGCTGCCCCCATTGTGGCGACGAACATGCGATCACGGTTGGCGATGCGTTCGTGTCCGCCACCATCATCGACCATCACCGGCCGAGTTTGTCGCTGGTGTCATCGCGGTAAGGTTGCTCGCGGCCACAGCGCTTCCTCACCTCCGCAAGCGGGGCTTGTGGCGCGTCCGTGCACAAATTTGTTCATCATCACCCCGCCGGAAAAAACCTTGCCAGCCAATTGCGCATGATATCGGCGACCCGCGTGTCGCCCTCGCCGAACATGAAATGATCGACCCCGCTGATCACATGTAGGTCGCCGTGATAGCCGGCGGCGCGGAAGAGCTCGATCGATCCCTCGGCGCTGACCACTTCGTCCTTGGCGCTGTGCAGCAACAGGAGCGGGCGCGGCGCGATGCGGGCTGCGAGGTCGCCCGGATTGAAGCTCAGCGTCTCGACGGCGGTCGCGAGCGGAAACGTCATGATCGAGCGCGCGTCGATGTTCTGGCGTAACCGCTCCGGCACCGGAATGATGTCCCACCGGTGTGCTGTTGCAGACATGTCCTCCCTGGACAGCGCTCGGCCGCGGATGAGCAGACCCGAGAATTTTGCCCACGCGGTCGGGGTTGCGTGGATTGATCGAAACATTTGCTCGCCGTTGGCCCAGCCGCCTTGCGCGATGACCGCGCCAACGCGCCGGTCGAGGCCGGCCGCATAGACTGCAACGCTCGCTCCATAGCTGGTGCCGCTGAGCGCGATGCGGGCGGGATCGATGTCCGGCCGTCCGGCGAGGTAGCTCAGGGCCGCCAGCGCATCAGCCACCTGATCATGCGGCAACACGCGTCCGCGCGCACCATCGCTCTCGCCGCAGCCGCGGAAATCGAAGCGCAGGGTTGCGTAGCCGAGATCGGAATAGAATTGCTGCGACCAGCGCTGCTGTGGCCCGTCGCGGTGCCCGCCGAACCCATGCAGGATGACGATGGCGGGTCTTGAGCGCTCGCCTGTCGGGACAGACAAATCGCCCACGAGGGTCAGATTGTCGGAGGGAAACAAAACCTTCTGGTCCACGGTGTGTTTGGTCATTGTTTGATCAATCTGAAAGGACGCGCCTTGCGTGCAGAACGCGGCCTTGAAAAAACCGCATGGATCTGCCATGAGAACCTAGTCGGCCGTTCCGGCCGCGTGCAAGCCGCCTGTTAAGCCACATTTTCGTCCGCGCGACGTTTTCTGGGCTTGGCTGCAGACAAACCCCACACGGTGACAACCCATTTCAGGCGGGATGTCTTTAACCCGCGCGACGCGGCCGCTCATTCGGGCTGGCCGGACGTCGCCTATAAGGAATTGAAACGTTGAACTCGTTCACCAACTTCGGCCTCGCCGCACCGATTACCCGTGCGCTCGCCGAGGAAAGCTACACCGCTCCAACGCCGATCCAACGGGAGACCATCCCCATGGTCCTGGCCGGCCGCGACGTTGTCGGCATCGCTCAGACCGGCACCGGCAAGACGGCGGCCTTTGCGTTCCGCTTCTGCATCGGCTCGCCGCCGTGCCGACGCGGCGCGAGCCAAAAACTTGCCGCGTGTTGGTGCTCAGCCCGACCCGCGAACTCTCCGGTCAGATTCTGGCGAGCTTCCAGACCTACGGTCGCTACCTGCGGCTCGATGCAGCACTCGCCATCGGTGGCGTTGCGATCGGGGGCCAGGTTCGTCGGCTCGCCGCCGGGATCGACATCCTGGTCGCTACGCCGGGGCGGCTGCTCGACCTCGTGAAGACCGGCGCGCTCCGGCTCGATCGGGTCGAAGCCGTGGTGCTCGATGAAGGCGACCGCATGCTCGACATGGGCTTCATCCCCGACATCCGCCGCATCATCGCCAAGCTTCCGGCGGCGCGGCAGACGCTGCTGTTTTCCGCCACCATGCCGGGCGCCATCGCCGAACTGGCCGGACAGTTCCTGCGAGATCCGGCACGCATCGCCGTTACGCCGGTCGCATCCACCGTGGAGCGCGTCGAGCAGCGTGTCGTGCATCTCGATCGTGGCGCCAAGCTGCCGACGCTGGTCGATTTTCTGCGTCGGGACGCCCGCGAGCGCGTGCTCGTCTTTACCCGCACCAAGCGCGGCGCCGACAAGGTGGTGCGTGGACTGCAGCAGGGGGGCGTTACGGCGAGCGCAATCCACGGCAACAAATCGCAGAACAACCGCGAGCGGGCGCTGGCGGCATTTCGCGACGGCAGCGTGCGAACGCTGGTCGCCACCGACATCGCGGCCCGCGGAATCGACGTCGAAGGCATCAGCCACGTGATCAATTTCGATCTGCCGAACGAGCCCGAGAGCTACGTGCACCGCATCGGCCGCACCGCGCGCGCTGGTGCCGCGGGGATCGCGGTTTCCTATTGCAGTGCAGACGAAGCGCCGCTCCTGCGCGCAATCGAAAAGCTGATCCGCATGGCGATCCCGAGCACGCGCGGTGGCGCGCCGGGGCGGTCCGCGGACTCCATGCCGCTGCTGCCGCAACATGGGCAGGAGCGCCGACCGAAGCTCAACGGCAAGCATCCTGGCGGGCAAGGACGCGGAAAGCATCCATCAGGTTCACGCCGGCGCCGTTCGCGGCCAAAGTATTCGCACGGAAAAACGGGCGCGCAACGCGTGGCCGCCAAGTGATGACCGGGCATGATCGGACAGCCCCGGGCGCGTGAGCACGCCGGGCCCTCGTCATGGCCCTCAGAGTCCTATTGGGTGTCTTCGCATGAATGCCCGAGACTGATCTCCGGTCGCGTTGCGCCCGGGGACGGGCGTGAGCAACGGATCACTGGGTCTTGGGCTTCATGCGCCAGAGCTGGAAGCCCTGTTCGTTGATCGCCTTTTCAATCGCGGGCCGGGCGAAATTATGCGGCGGCGCGCGCTCGGGCGAGATCACGCCGACCGCGTGCCAAGGACGGAAATGCGATGGCAGTTTGCTGCCGGCCGAATCGCCCGCGAACGCGCGCAGTTCCTTGTTGGCGTCGGACTTGAAGATGTAGATGCGCATGGGCCGCCTCCTTCTGGCGGGATGTTGTTGTTGTCGGCCGGGGTCGGCGCTGCCCGCGTTTCGATTCGGCGACCGATAGGTCACCGTTAGGTCGGAGGGCGTGCCGGTCGAGCCCTCAACGGCGTCGGAACTGCGGGCGTGCCGGCGCGGCGCGCGGTGCAGCCCGTTCGTCCTTATGGCGGAAGATCACACGGCCTTTCTCGAGATCGTACGGCGACATCTCGACCGTGACCCGATCTCCCGCCAACGTCTTGATCCGGTTCTTCTTCATACGACCGGCCGCATAGGCGATGATCTCGTGTCCGTTGTCGAGCTGCACCCGAAAACGGGTATCCGGCAGGATTTCAGTCACCAGACCTTCGAGCTCGATCAGTTCTTCTTTGGCCATTCACGCCTCTTGCTGATGTCGGTCCCGGAAGCGATGCCCGCCGTGGAGCATCGCCGATCCGGGACCGCCGAAGTCACTGCGCCGAAATGCGGCTCACGGCGATCTTACCTGATCGCGCGTCGGTCTGCACGTCGAACTCGACCTTCTGGCCCTCGCGCAGCGAGTGGATACCCGCGCGCTCGAGCGCGGTAGCATGAACGAAAACGTCCTTGCTGCCATCGTCCGGTGCGATAAAGCCGTAGCCTTTGTTGCCGTTGTAGAACTTCACGGTTCCGGTCGTCATAGATCGTCCTTTCACTGACGGTATGCACGTGGGAACGCGCGCAACTGCGCTTGTTCCCGGTTCGTCGAATTTGGAGAGAGTTCTGAAGCGTGCGCCCGGCAGTGCGAGGCGAAGCGGCCCAGGTAGTCCGGCCAAATATCGATCCGGTAATTTAATTGCCTGGGCGGATCATTGCAAGTCGGCTGCATTGGTATAATGTGCATCTAATGCATGATCCCGAAGGTTGCGGGCCTGTCGGACAGATATCATGCGCCACAACAAGTAAGGTAAACGCGCTACCCGATGCGCAAGTGTTCTTGTCATCACGGTTGCGATGATAGGAACTTCAAATCCGCCGCACGCGTCGTGCCTTGCCTTGCGCCGGATCGACCGGCCGTTTCCTGATCGTAACGCCCTGATCCATCCCGGGTAGCAAATCCCGGTACCGCAAAGGCCGGAATGATGATCCGCAACGCCGAGACCACCAACGTCCTGATGGTCTTTCCGCGCTTCAATCCGAACTCGTTCTGGAGTCTCGCGCCGGTCTGCGAGATTTGGGGCGCGCGTTGTCCGGCGCCGCCGCTCGGCCTCATTACGCTTGCGGCCATGCTGCCCAAGGGCTGGAGCATCCGCCTCGTCAATCGCAACAGCGAAGAACTTGCCGTGGCTGACCTCGACTGGGCCGACCTGGTGATGACCGGCGGAATGCTTCCGCAGCAGGACGACACCCTGGTGCTGATCGATCTTGTTCATGCCCGCGGCAAGCCGGTGGTGGTCGGCGGACCTAACGCAACCTCGAGCCCCGACGTCTACCGCGGTGCGGATTTCCTGGTGCTGGGCGAAGCCGAGGCGGTGATCGAGGATTTCATCAAGGCGTGGTCGGCTGGTGCCGAGCGCGGCGCGTTCGAGGCGCCGAAATTTACGGTCGACGTCAGCACAACGCCGATTCCGCGTTTCGATCTCCTCAAATTCGAGCATTATTTGTACGTCGGCGTGCAGTTCTCGCGCGGTTGCCCGTTCAACTGCGAGTTCTGCGATATCATCGAGCTCTATGGCCGCGTTCCGCGCGCCAAGACCAACCAGCAGATGCTGGCCGAGCTCGACGCGCTTTACGCCGCCGGCTATCGCGGCCACGTCGACTTCGTCGATGACAACCTGATCGGCAACAAGAAGGCACTCCGGCGCTTCCTACCCGAGCTTCACGCGTGGCAAAGGAAGCATGGCTATCCGTTCGAGTTCTCGACCGAAGCCTCGATGAATGTCGCCGACGATCGCGAGCTCCTGGCGATGCTGCGCGAGGCGAATTTCTTCGCGATGTTCGTCGGCATCGAAAGCCCGGATGCCGAGACGTTGATCTCGACCCAGAAGAAACAGAACACCCGGCGCAGCCTCGCCGACAGCGTGCACAAGATCAACGCTGCCGGCATGTTCGTAGTTGCCGGCTTCATCGTCGGGTTCGACACCGAAAAAGACGCGGTCGCCGAAGCCATGATCGACTGCATCGAGGCGACCGGCATTCCGATCGCCATGGTGGGGCTGTTGACGGCATTACCGAACACCCAGCTCACCCGCCGGCTCGAGCGCGAAGGCCGCCTGCTGGCGTTTCAGCGGGGCGGAGGCGATCAATGCACCAGTGGTCTCAATTTTGTGACGCTGCGGCCGCGCCGCGACGTGCTCGCCGATTTCCGCGCTATCCTCGCGAGCATCTACGATCCGACCGCGTATTTTGCCCGTGTCCGCCGTCTCGGCCGCGTGCTCGACCGGCCGCATCTTCCGGATCCGATCGTGTGGAAGACGGTGGTCAAGGAATTGCGCGCATTCGCGCGCACGCTCTGGGCGATGAACGTCAGGCGGCCGGAGTTACGCCGCCATTTCTGGGCGACCGTCATCGACTGCATGCGCCACAACTCGCGCAACTTCGAGCCGATCATGACCATGTCGGTGATGTACCTGCACCTCGGTGCCTTCGCGCAGGTCCTGATCGCGGACCTCGATCGCCAGATCGAGGAGATCGACGCCGGGCTGGCGGTGGAACAGATACCGCTGGTGCCCGCGGCGTAGCGCTTGTACATCTGCACCGGATATAGCTTGTGAGGCATTGCGCTATTGTGTCTCGATGGCTCTGCCGCCACATTGAGACCAGTGTTCCGATTTGAAGTTCCTGTAGGAGATTGCCGCGGCGATTGCAGCAGCTTCAAATCCACCGCCCGAGCAACCGACGCTGCCCATGCTATCCGCCGAACCGGCCATCGCCGTCACCAATCTTGTCAAGCAGTACCCCGGCGGCACTGCGGTCGACGGCATCTCGTTTGCGATCGAGCCGGGACAGATCATCGGGCTCCTTGGCGGAAACGGCGCCGGCAAGACCACGACCATCGCCATGATCATGGGACTGGTCGCGCCGACCGCTGGTAGCGTGCGCATTCTCGGGCACGACATGCCGCGCGAGCGCTACCGCATCCTGCATCGGATGAATTTCGAGAGCCCCTATGTGGAGATGCCGCATCGATTGACCGTGCGGCAGAACCTCACCGTGTTCGCGCGCCTCTACGGGGTTGCGGATCGCGATTTGCGTATTGCCGAGCTCGCTCGCGAGCTCGACCTGACCGAGCTACTCGACCGGCCGACCGGGAAACTCTCCGCCGGACAGAGGACCCGTGTGTCGCTCGCCAAGGCGCTGATCAACACCCCCGACGTGTTGTTGCTGGACGAGCCGACCGCATCGCTCGATCCCGATACCGCCGATTGGGTGCGCGCGCATCTCGAGCGCTACACCGCCGAATGGCATGCCACCGTGCTGCTCGCCTCCCACAACATGAACGAGGTCGAGCGGCTGTGCGAGCGCGTCATCATGATGAAGCGCGGCGTGATCGTGGACGACGATGCGCCGGCGCGGCTGTTGGCACGGTACGGCCGCAGCAATCTGGAGGAAGTGTTTCTCGATGTGGCGCGCGGCCGTGGCGAAGCCGCGCGGGAGGCGATGCGGTGAGCCGGGCGGCACGGGCTCTCCTCGACCCTCGCCCCTGTGGGGAGGGTCGGCCGCGGAGCGGCCGGGGTGGGGGTCATTGTTTGTTTCGCCGCAGGTGCCACGATCTTTCCCCGCTACCCCCACCCCGCCCGCCGTCGCTGCGCTCGGCGGTCGACCCTCCCCACAAGGGGGAGGGTAACTGCGCCGTGCCTTGCGGCGAGGGCGCGCCATGACCACCGCGCACATTCCGACGGCGCGGAGCAGATCAGCAAATACGGTCGGCGACCCATCGGCTTTCTCGTTCGTGCGGGTCGGCGCCATGGTGGCGCGCTACTGGTATCTGCTGCGCTCGTCCTGGCCGCGGGTGCTTGATCTCATCTACTGGCCCACCGTGCAGATGTTCATGTGGGGCTTTCTGCAGACTTATATCGGCCAGTTCGGCGGGCTGCCGGCGCGCGCCGGACAAACCTTCATCGGCGCCGTGATGCTGTGGGACATCCTGTTCCGCGGCCAGCTCGGGTTCTCGATCTCGTTCCTGGAGGAGATGTACTCGCGCAATCTCGCGAACCTCCTGATCTCGCCGCTCAAGCCGGCCGAGTTCATCAGCGCGTTGATGATCATGAGCATCATCCGGCTCTCGATCGGCATGGTGCCGGTGAGCTTGTTGGCGATCGTCTTCTTCGGCTTCAACCTGTGGGGCCTGGGGATCGCACTTGCGGCGTTCTTCCTCAACCTGATCCTGACCAGCTGGGCGCTCGGCATCTTCGTTGCGGGAATTCTGCTCCGTCACGGGCTCGGCGCGGAGAACATGGCCTGGACGCTGATGTTCATTTTCCTACCGCTGACCTGCGTCTATTACCCGGTCTCGGTGCTGCCGCCCTGGCTCGCGGTCGTGTCCTGGATGCTGCCGCCCACCTACGTTTTCGAAGGCATGCGTGCCCTCCTGACCGCACATGTGTTTCGCGCCGACCTGATGGTAGAGGCCTTTGCCATCAATATCGCCCTGATTGCGCTCGCTATTTTGGCGTTTTTGAAATACCTGCAGGCGGCCCGCCGGCATGGGTCGCTGTTGCAGGGCGGCGAATAGACCCTCTCCACCATATATTTAACCAAACCGGCACAGACTCGCCGGTTGTGCACAAACGCTCTCCGCACAAGGTGGTGTCATGTTGACTGTGTGACACAATGACGACAGGATGCTGCAACGCAAAAAAACACGGCCGGGGATTGAAATGGCAATCGGTGAATTCGGCAGTGCTCCGTCGGTAACGGCAGGCGGTGCCTTTCCGTTATCGGCTCCCATGTACTGGTTCTATGAGATGAGCCAGGCGGCGGTGATCCCGGCGCGCGCGTTGGCCGATGCCACGCGGCTCATGTTCAAGAATCCGGTCAATCCATGGGCGCACACGACGGTGGGCAAGTCGCTCGCGGCTGGCGCGGAACTGTTCGAGCGCTCAACCCGCCGTTACGGGCGGCCCGAGTGGGGCATCGATTCGACCCTTGTGGGTGGTGCGCGCGTGCCGGTTCACATCACGCAGGTATGGCAGCGGCCATTCTGCCGGCTCATGCACTTCGAGCGCGCACTCGAGCACGTGCCGCATCGCCCGCAGCCCCGCGTTTTGATCGTCGCCCCGATGTCGGGACACTACGCGACCCTGCTGCGCGGCACGGTCGAGGCGTTCCTTCCCAATCACGACGTCTACATTACCGAGTGGGCCGACGCCCGGACCGTACCGGTGAGCGAGGGCCCGTTCGATCTCGACGATTACATCGACTACGTGGTGTCGATCCTGCACGCGCTCGGCGGCAATACGCATGTGATCGCCGTGTGCCAGCCGTCGGTTCCGGTGATGGCCGCGGTCGCCGTGATGGAGGCGGCGGACGATCCCTACGTCCCGAATTCCATGGTGCTGATGGGTGGCCCGATCGACACCCGCATCAATCCGACCGGCGTGAACGCCCTCGCGGAGCAGCGCGGAATAGACTGGTTTCGGCGCAACGTCATCACCAAGGTGCCGTTCCCGCACCCGGGCATGATGCGCAACGTCTATCCGGGCTTTCTGCAGCTGCACGGCTTCATGAGCATGAATCTCGATCGCCACATCGAGGCGCACCGCAACCTGTTCATGCACCTTGTCAGAGCCGACGGCGATTCCGCCCAGAAGCATCGCGAGTTCTACGACGAGTATTTGGCGGTGATGGATCTCGCCGCCGAGTTCTACCTGCAGACCGTGGACACCGTGTTCGTGCGACACGCGTTGCCGAAAGGCCAGATGACGCACCGCGGACGCCCGGTCGATCCGGCCGCGATCCGGCGCGTCGCCATGCTCACGGTCGAGGGCGAGCACGACGACATTTCGGGCGTCGGCCAGACCGAGGCGGCGCACCGGCTGTGCGTCAACATTCCGCCCGAGCGCAGGGCACACTGGCTGCAGCCCGCGGTCGGGCACTATGGCGTCTTCAACGGTTCGCGCTTCCGGGCCGAAATAGCGCCGCGTATCGCGGATTTCATGTTGTCCAACAACCAGGCCGAGACGGTTGCGGCGCAGCGCCCGCGCAAAGCCGTTGCCAAGCCAGCCAACCTGGTGGAGCTGAAGCCGCTGCGCGCACGGGGTTCGTGATCGCGGTAGCTTTGCCGCACGGCCCCGGCCGCGGCCCGCCAGCGCCGGATCGCGTGGCCGCCACCATCTTGCACCGCGCGACTTTGCCGTAATACTGGCACGCGAATCAGCTCCCTGAGTCGGGTTCCGCAACTATCGTCCACGCATTCCCGCGTTTGCGCGGAATACGCACACGCAGCCTATGCCGCACGCGCTCTTTCGTCGCCCGCCCGAACCCTCGACCGTCGAGGTTGCATTCGATCGCGCCACCTATGTGGTGCAACTGCGCCGCAACGTGCGCGCCCGCCGCTACACTCTGCGCATCCATGCGGCGACGCGCGAAGTCGTCCTCACCATGCCGGCGCGCGGCTCGCTCAGCGACGCCAGAGCCTTCGCCCAGAGGAACGGCGGCTGGATCGCTGCCAGGTTGGGCCGGCTGCCGGACGCGACGCCGTTCATCGACGGTGCGATCGTGCCGGTGCGCGGCGAGCCGCATCGCATCACGCACCGGCCGGGCGCGCGCGGAACCGTGTGGGTCGAGGTCGTCGGCGCGGAGGCGCTGTTGTGCGTGGCCGGCGGCGGCCCGCATATCGCGCGCCGGGTCAGCGACTTTCTTCGGCGCGAGGCCAAGCGCGATCTCGAACGCGCGAGCCGCCACTATGCGGCTGCGCTTATCGCCAAGGTTGCCCGCGTCACGGTGCGCGATACCTCGAGCCGTTGGGGCTCGTGCTCGGCGTCCGGTGCGCTCTCGTTCTCGTGGCGGCTCATTCTCGCGCCGCCGCACGTGCTCGACTACCTCGCGGCGCACGAGGTGACCCATCTCGTGGAAATGAGCCACGCGCCGCGGTTCTGGCGCATCCTGGGCGGGATCTGCCCGCAGATGGACCGGGCGAAGGCATGGCTCGACGCCCATGGCGCCGAACTCCATCGGTATGGGTTGAGCGGGTGAGCCTGTAATCTGGTGGGTGAAAATGCCCACAGGTGTCATCGCCCGCGAAAGCGGGCGACCCAGTAATCACGAGCCGGGATACCGGACACATCAGAGCAAGATCGCGAAGCGTGTGGGGTTACTGGGTGGCCCGCTTTCGGGGCACCCCGTCGCGTTTACACGCGACGGGGACCCCTCGCGGGCCATGACAGTGCATTGCGCTTCGTTCTCTGCGGGCTACAGCCTATAAAGCTCTTCCCTCGCTTCGTGCAGCAGCTTCTGCCAAATCATTCCATGCTCCGCCCGGATACGTTCGCGCTCACCGCGCTGCTCGCGTTCCTGACGAGCTTCGGGCCAATGTCCGTCGATCTCTACCTACCGTCGATGCCGGCCATTGTCGAAGCGCTGGCTGCGCCGCCCGCGCACGTGCAGCTCACGATCTCGATTTATCTGATCGGCTTCGCCATCGGGCAGATCGTCTATGGCCCGGTCTCGGATCGCGTAGGCCGCAAGCCCGTCATCATCATGTCGTTTGCGCTCTATTGCGTCGCGACCCTGATCTGCCTGATCTCGGCCTCGATCGCCGTGCTGGTCGCGGGCCGCTTCCTGCAGGCGCTCGGGGTCTCGGGCTCGGTCGTGGTGGTGCGCGCCGTCGTACGGGACATGTACGAAGGCGCGCGCGCAGGTCGTCAGTTGTCGTCCATGAGCATGCTGATGGGGTTTGCGCCGATCATCGCCCCGCTCGCCGGTGGCGTGCTGCAGACGGGCTTTGGCTGGCGCGCGGGATTTGTCTTTCTGATTGCGATGGGGGCGCTGGCAGGCTTCCTGGCTTGGCGGTTTTTGCCTGAAACCCATCATGCGCGCAGCGCCCCGTCGCTTTTGGAACTCCTGCGTAATTATCGCCGTGTCGCGAGCCATCGAGTCTTTCTCGCCAACCTCGCGGTTGGCGCGGTCGCCTACGGGGGCTTGTTCGCCTGGATTGCGGGCTCGTCGTTCGTCCTGCAATCCATCTTCAACTTCTCGCCACTCAGCTACGCGGTCGCCTATGCCACATCGTGCCTCGGCTTCGTGTTCGGAAGCACGCTTGCAACGCGCCTGGTGATGCGGCTTGGCCTCGATCGCACGGCGGGGCTCGGGGCGCTCGCATGCGCAATCGCCGCCGGCGGCATGCTGGCTGGCGCGGCGGGGCTCTATCCGGAAGGCGTCCTGATCGGCGCGATGGCGTTCTATCTGCTTGGGCTTGGTCTGTTGCAGTCGCAGATGGTTGCCGCCGCGCTCACGCCGTTTCCGAACGACGCCGGCACGGCCTCGGCGCTCATCGGCTTCGCACAGCAATGTGCCGGCGCAATTGTGGGCATTACGGTCGGTGCCCTGGTCGGAACCAGCGTCTGGCCGATGTCGATCTGCGTCGCGCTGACCGGCGGCGGCGCGCTGGTGTTGTGGATTCTGACGCGCGGCGTTCGAATCGGAAAAAGCCCTTGATTCACCGCCGGCTGAAAAACTGATCAATCAGCCAACCGTCGAGGCCGCGGCGCTGCGCCGGCTGTGGCTGCGAACCGATGCCCGCTGCCGGACGGGGCACGGCGCCCGACACCGCGCCGGCGCTTTCTCCGTCGAAGCCGCCGCCGCCGAGCAGCCCAAACAGGCCGGACGAGCCCACCCCTGGCAATGCCACCACCGGCACGCGCTGGTGCGCGACCTTCATGAATCGGCTCCAGATGTCGACCGGCAGACTGCCGCCGGTCAATTTCTTGGTCGGGGAGGAGTCGTCGTTGCCGAGCCAGACGCCGGTGACCATGTGGCCGGTGAAACCGATGAACCAGGCGTCTCGGAAATCCTGCGACGTGCCGGTCTTGCCGGCGGCGAGCCAGCCGGGCAGGTCCGCGCGCCGCGCCGTGCCGCTCGCAATCGTCTCGCGCATCATCGAATCCATCATCGCCACGTAGGTGGAGTCGATGACGCGGCCGAGCGATTTGTGCTGGCGTGCGTAGAGCATGCGGTTGCCGGTGCGCACGCGCTCGATCACATGCGGGGTAGTGGCAAACCCGCCGTTGGCGAACGGCGCATAGGCTGAAACCAGCTCGAGCGGTGAGACCTCGGATGTGCCAAGTGCAATCGATGCGTTGGGATCGAGTTTTGACGCGATGCCGAGCCTGTGGGCGGTTTTGATGACCGCAGCCGGACCAAACTCGAGCGTGAGCCGCACCGATACGGTGTTGAGCGAATTTGCGAGCGCCTGCCGCAGGGTCACCGGGCCGAAATATTCGTGCCGGTAGTTCTCCGGCTTCCAGCCCTTGAGCGCAATCGGCTTGTCCTCGCGCACGCTATCGGGTGTGAGCCCGTGCTCGATCGCGGTCAGATAGACGAACGGTTTGAACGCGGAGCCAGGCTGGCGCTTGGCGGATACCGCTCGGTTGAACTGGCTGTCATTGTAGTTCTTGCCACCGACGAGGGCGCGCACGGCGCCGTCAGGCGTAAGCGCGACCAGCGCGCCCTGCTCGACGCCGAACTTGTCGCCCTTCTGCGCAAGCTCCTCCACCAGCGCCTTCTCGGCCGCTGCCTGCAGCAATGGATCGATCGTGGTCTCGACCACCACGTCGTCGTCCGGACGGCCAATGAGATCATTGAGCACATCGAGTACATAATCCGCGACGTAGTTCGCCGACCCGCCGACGCTCTGCTTGATGACGTTCGGCGGATGCAATGCGGCAGTCTTGACGGCGTCTGCTTTCACAAATCCTTCGCTCGCCATGGCGGCGAGCACCAGCTGGGCGCGGCTTTGGGCGGCGTCGAAGTTGCGCGTCGGCGCCAACCGCGAGGGCGACTTGACGAGGCCCGCGAGCAGCGCGGCTTCGGCCAAGGTGGCTTGGCGCGCGGACTTGCCATAGTAGCGCTGTGCGGCGGCCTCCACCCCATAGGCACCAGCCCCGAAATAGACCCGGTTGAGGTAGAGCTCGAGGATCTGATCCTTCTTGAACTTGTGCTCCAGCCAGAGCGCCAGCACCACTTCCTGCAGCTTGCGCATGAGGGTGCGTTCCTGGGTCAGGAACAGGTTCTTGGCAAGCTGCTGGGTGATGGTCGAACCGCCTTGAGACACCCCGCGGTGTAGGGCGTTCGCCGCGGTGGCGCGCAGGAGCCCGAGCGGATCAATGCCGCTGATGGGCATAGAACCGCCGGTCCTCGATTGCGATGAACGCTTTGGGCAGGTAGTTCGGCATATCCTTGAGCGAGAGCATGGAGCTGTTGCCCTCGCCGCGGATCGCGAAAGGCTTCCCGTCCAGGCCGAGAATCTGGATCGAGGGCGGGCGCCTGGGGATGTCGAGCGACTGCAGGGGTGGCAGGTGCATGCCGACCCAGATCACGGTGCCGATGCCGGCGATGACAAGCCAGAGCACGAGCACGATCCCCCAATAGATCGCGCGCCGCCAGGTCAGGCGCCCGCCGCTGCCGCCGCGCTTGCGCTTGGTGGCTTTTGTTTCGGTCTTGCTCTGCGCCTTCGCTTTGCCGCGCCGGGGCTTTCGTTCGGCGTCCGCGCCGCTGTCATCGCGTGCGGCCGGGCGCGGCTTCGCCGGGCGGGCCGGGCGATCCTTGACCGGATCGATCGCAATGGCCGGCGCCACGTCGATGTCGAACGCAGGCTCTTTGCGCGCCGAGGCGTTCCGCCGTGCCAAGCCGCACCCCATCCCGCTGGCTGTCCCGGTAGCCGGGCCCGCTAGGATTAGGGCCCGCGGTTTAAGGGGCGGTTAAGACGCGGCACACCTTTTGCGCACGATTTCAATGGCTTGAAAGTCTCTTAGGCACTTTTCTCAGGCTCTTCAGACACTTTCGTTCCTGTTAAGCCCGACGCCGGTCTGCCGCCGCAGCATGGCGCTCGACCTCGCTCAGGCTCTCAGCCTGGTATGCTTCGCTGGCATCAGCAGCTTACTCTGCCGCCAGGGGTGCCGGCGCCTGGATCTCCTTCAGCGTATCCTTGGGCCACCACTTGTCCTCGTATTCGCTGAAGCGGTGGCGCAGCTTCGGCGCCACTTCCCTGGCAAAGCGCGTCGTGTTGTAGAGCACGGTTTCGTGCTTCATGTTACCGAAGTGCATGAGCAGCATGACATGTCCGACCTTCATGCGGTCGGCCATGTCGTTCAACCGATCGATCACGGTCTGCGGCGAGCCCGCAACTACGCAGCCACTGTCGATGATCTCCTTCCACGGCAGGTCCTGGCCCTGCACCTTGCGCGCCGCCGTCCGGACTGCCGACTGGATGCCTTTGCGCATGGTCTCGATGCTGCTGTAGCCGGGCGGTGCCACAAAGCCCGGGTCGAGGTGGAAGCAGCGGTTGTAGAAATACTGCGCCGGCTCCGCGTAGAGTCTTTCCGCCTCGGCATCGTTCTCCGCCACACCAACAAACTGCAGGAAGGCGCAGCGGTACGGGTTGAACTCCACGCCCATCCGCTCGACCGTCTCCCAATAGCCGTCGATCACGGAGATACCGGCCATGTAGCCGAAGTAGGTGAGATAGGCGTAGAGGAAGTCGTTCCTGATGCACCATTCCCAGGTCTCGATCGAGCCGCCGCCCGGGATCCATACCGGCGGGCGCGGAGTTTGAATCGGCACTGGCCATGGATTGACGTAGCGCAATTGCGTGAACTTGCCGTTGAACGCGAAGGGCTTCCTCTCCTTCCACGCCCGCACGATCAGTTCCACGCCCTCGCGGTACTTGTCGCGCAAGGTCGCCGGGTTGGCACCGTAGCAATAAACCGTGTCCATCGGCGTGCCGACCGGAAAGCCCGCCACCAGCCGCCCGCCCGACATGACGTCGAGCATCGCCATTTCCTCCGCGACGCGGGTCGGCGGATCATAGAGGGCGACCGAGTTGCCGAGCACCACGAGTTTCGCCTTGGACGTGCGCCGTGCCAGTGCCGCCGCCATCAGGTTGGGCGAGGGCATCAGGCCGTAGCCGTTCTGGTGATGCTCGTTGACGCAGATGCCGTCGTATCCGCAGCGCTCGGCATATTCCAACTGGTCGAGATAGTCGTTGTAGACCTGGTGGCCCTTCACTGGGTCATAGAGTTCGCCCGCCGGCGGATCGACCCACACCGAGCGGTACTTCTGCTTGAAATCATCCGGCAGGTACGGGTAGGGCATCAGGTGGAACCAATGGAATTTCATCGGTGGGCCCTCCGGTCGTTTGTCACTCAATTATGTATCACTTAAAAGCATATTAGCGCATGTCCCGGAAAAGTGGATGCCGGTTTTCCGATAAGGACATGCGCAAAGAAGATCAGCGCATGTCCCGGAAAAGTGGATGCCGGTTTTCCGAAAAGGACATGCGCAAAAAGAAGATTCTAGAGCGCATCCGATTCCTTCTGATCGGGATGCGCTCTAGTTTCACATGAAAGTATCTATCAAGACCGGGCACGCTGGAGCGGTCACAATTCGCGGGGTCGCCCGGCCGGCCCCGTCGATGCGGCGACATGATTGCGAATGCGTTCGAGGCTACCGCGCGTCATTTGAGGCGCTTGGCGGCCGCATCGACCAAGCTCATATCGACGTATTTTTGCACGTCGAGGGCTGCCGGGATGAAGCCGATCTTGTGCGTGAGCGCGATGTTCGCCTGCAGGGCCGCGAGGTCAGGACGGCCGGTGGGATCGCGATAGAAGTCCTGCTTGGTGAACGCCCAGCTCTGGAACCGCTCCACCGGTTGCTTGGTGTAGGCGGCGAGGCTCTTGACTGCTTCGTCGTGATGCGCGGGATCAGTAAACCAGCGCAGCTCGCGCAGATTGTCCTCGAGAAAATCGATGATCGCGGCACGATTCTTTGCCAGCACATCGGCGCGTGCCGTCATGATGATCATCTGCGAGCGCCCGAGCGCCTGTTGCTGTGTGAAGAGCGTGCGGGCAAGCGACCGCAATGCGGGATCTTCGCTAAACGGCAACACGCCGGCGATGAGGCTGACCTTTTGCTCCTGCAGCTGCGCCTTCATGTTGGGGAAGGGGGTTTCGATGATCGTTACATCGGCCTTGGGATTGAGGCCGCGCTGCGCCAGCATGGCGCGCATTGCGATATCCACAGCGCTTCCGGCGAGGTTCGTTGCCACGACCTTGCCTTTGAGATCTTCCACGGTTTTGATCGGACCGTCCTTCAGGACCATGAACTCGTTTGTGTGATAGCCGGGAACGCCGTCCTGGAAGACGTCGGCAATGATGCGAAGGTCCTCCATGCGGGCATTCTCGACCGCAAGGGGGAAGCTTGAGTAGGCCAGCGGAGCGAGATCGATTTCGCCCGTCGCCAGCGCCGTCACCATCGTCGGCGTGCCGTTGAAGTGAATCGGTTCGAGGCTGTAGGTCACGCCTTCGTGCTGCGCTAACCCTTTTGGGGCATAGAACTGGAACGGCGTGTCAGCACCAGGAACAACAAAGCCGATCCGTAGCTTCACCGGCGCTGCTGAGGTAGGGGCAAGTGCCATCAGGACGGCGGCCGCCGTCAGGACAGAAGATACCAGAACTCTTTCGCATCGCATTCCCTCCCTGGCGTTGTTTTTATGGAGACACTGGATTGGTCGTCGCGTGATCGTATCACATCACGGCTTGGGATGGGGGGACGCCGCACGTTGACGAACCGACATTTACTCCGCAGCGGTGCGGCGGGCGGGGGTATCCTTCGCCGGCAGGAACGCCCGCGCCAGGGCGCTCTTGACCGCCGCATGGCGCGTGGGCGAGGAAATTTTCGCGCCCAGGAGATCGGTCACGTAGAACACGTCGACCACCCGTTCGCCGAACGTCGCCACGTGGGCGGATGCGATATTGAGGTTGAGCTTGGAGAGCGTGGTGGTGAGGTCGTAGAGCAGCCCCGGCCGGTCGAGGCCGCTGATTTCGACCACGGTGTAGCGATTCGACCATTGATTGTTGATGGAGATTTCCGGCTCGAGTGCGAACGCCTTGATGCGCGCCTTGGCCGGTACCCGCTTGGCCACGACCTCGGGCAGCTTGAATTCGCCGGTGAGCGCCTTCTCGATCGCGTCGGCAATCCGGATCGCGCGGCGTGCTTCGTCAGCGTCGAGGTCGAACTCGCGCGACACCGCGATCGTGTCGAGCGCAAGCCCGTCGGTTGTGGTGTAGATCTGCGCGTCCACGATGTTGGCGCCGGTCATCGCGCAGGCCCCGGCGATGACCGACAGGAGCCACGGGTGATCGGGCGCCAGCACGGTCAGCACCGTGACGCCGCGCGCAGTATCGAAGCCGACCGCGGTGGCAAGCTTCTTGCCGGCGGTTTCGGTCGAGCGCACGAACCGCGCATGCTCCAGTTTTGCCGGCAAGTCGACCTTGAGCCAATACGCCGAATAGTGCCGCCCGATGTAGCGGTCGAGTTCCGCCGCGGGCCAATCCTTGAGTTCGGCGCGAAACTCGGCCTGCGCCATCGCGACCCGGCGGGCGCGGTCGACCTCGGAGAAGCCGCCGGTCAATGCCGGCTCGGTCTCGTAGTAGAGCGCGCGGATGAGCTGCGCTTTCCATCCGTTCCAGACCCCCGGGCCCACCGCGCGGATGTCGGCGGTGGTGAGAATGGTGAGGAGCTTCATGCGCTCGAGCGATTGCACGACGGCGGAGAAGTTCTCCACCGTCCGGCGGTCGGAGAGATCGCGCGATTGCGCGATCGTCGACATGACGAGATGGTTTTCGATCAGCCAGGCCAACGTCTCGGTCTCGGCCGGCGCCAGCCCGAAGCGCGGACCGAGCCGGCGCGCGATGCGCGCGCCCGCGATCGAATGGTCCTCAATCCGGCCCTTGGCGATGTCATGCAGAAACAGCGCAACGTACAGAATCTCGCGATGGCGCGGCTGGATGGAGCGCATCAGGTCGTTGGCAAGGCCGTAGTCCTGGTTGGTGCCCGCCTCGATCTCCGCCAGCACCCCGATGCAGCGCAGCAGATGCTCGTCGACCGTGTAGTGATGATACATGTTGAACTGCATCATCGAAACCACGCGGCCGAAATCCGGGATGAACGCGCCGAGTACGCCGACCTCGTTCATGCGCCTCAGCACAACCTCGGCGTCGTCCTGTGCGGTGAGGATCTCCAGAAACAGGCGGTTCGCCTCTTCATTCTCGCGCACCGTCTTGTCGATCAGCTTGAGCGAGCGCGTCGCGGTCCGCATCGCGTCGGGGTGGAACGCGAGCTTGTGCTTGAGCGCGATGTGGAAGATCCGGATCAGGTTGACGGGATCGCGCTCGAACACCTTGTCCGAGATGATGTTGATGCGATTGAAATCATCGAAAAACGCGTTGCCCGGCAATTGCTGGGCGCGCGGCCGCGGGCGCAGCTTGGCCACCATCCGGTTGAGCACGGGAACCGGCATGGCTTGCCGGCTCTCCAGCCCGGCGCACAGAATGGCGGTAAGGTCGCCCACGTCCTTGGCGATCAGGAAGTAGTGCTTCATGAAGCGCTCGAACGTCCTGCAGGCCGGGGTGTGCGATGTAGCCGAGCCGCACGGCGATGTCGCGCTGGATGTCGAACGACAGCCGCTCTTCCGGGCGACCGGCGAGGAAGTGCATGTTGCAGCGAACCGCCCACAGGAAGTTCTCGCAACGCTGGAAGATTTGGAATTCCCGCTTGTCGAACACCTCGCGCTCGACCAGTTCCTGCGGCTCGCGAACCCGGTAGACATATTTGGCGATCCAGAACAGCGTATGCAGGTCGCGCAAGCCCCCCTTACCGTCCTTGACGTTGGGCTCGACCAGGTAGCGTGACATGCCGGCGCGCCGGTGGCGTTCGTCGCGCTCGGCAAGTTTGGCCGTGACGAACTCGCGCGCCGTGTTGTGCGCGATCTGCTTGTCGAAGCGCGTCACCAACTCGTTGTAGAGGTCGCGGTCGCCCAAGAGGAAACGCGCTTCCAGGATCGCGGTGCGGATGGTCATGTCGGCCTTGGCTTGGCGAATGCACTCATCGACCGAGCGCGTCGCGTGCCCGACCTTCAGGCCCATGTCCCACAAGCAGTAGAGAATCGCTTCCGCAATCGACTCGCCCCAGGCGGTTTGTTTGTAGGGCAGCAGAAACAAGAGATCGATATCGGACCCCGGCGCCATCAGGCCGCGCCCATAGCCGCCGGTCGCGACCACCGCCATGCGCTCGGCTTCCGAGCGGATTTCCGATGTGTACAGGTGCTTGGTCGAAAATTCGAACAGCACCCGGATGATTTCATCCTGAACACCGCACAAGTCGGCGGCGCAGCGCACCCCGAGCCGGTCCTTGAGCAGGTTGGCTTCCGCCGCCTTGCGGGCATCGGCCAGTGCGCGCTTCAGTCGCTGGGCGACTGCGATGCGCAACTCCTTCGCCCCCTCGTGCTGCGCGACGAGATCTTCGAGCTCGGCCGCGATGGCCCCGGCCTCGAACAGCGGCGTGCGCGTGGATTGGTCGGGGGGCGTCAGCATGGCAACCCGGAATAGCCGACTGCGGCCGTGGTGTCATCGTTCTTGCACGCGCCCGCAACAGCTTCTTTCCTTATCGCAGCGCACATCGTGAAAGAACCTTCCAATCGCCCCCGCCGAATTGTTCATTTTATTTCATTGACGCGGCGGCGAAAATCTCGCCTCCATCGTGCTCGTCAACCGCGTTGAGACAGGATCCCGTTATGACCCTTTTGCGGCGTTCACTCTTGATGATGTGTGCAATCGCAGGCTTCGCACCCGCAGCAATCGCGGCCGATGCTCCGAAAGAGATACGCATCGATTGGGCGACCTACAACCCGGTCTCGATGTTGCTCAAGGACAAGGGCTTCCTCGAGAAGGAGTTTGCCAAAGACGGGATCGGCATTCGCTGGGTGCAGACCCTCGGCTCCAACAAGGCGCTCGAATTCCTCAATGCGAGTTCGATCGATTTGGGCTCGACGGCGGGTGCTGCTGCTCTGGTTGCCAAGATCAACGGTAATCCGATCAAGTCGATCTACGTCTATTCGCGGCCAGAGTGGACTGCTCTCGTCACCCGCAAGGACACGGCCATCAACAAGATCCTGGATCTCAAGGGCAAGCGTGTCGCCGTGACGCGGGGCACGGATCCGCACATCTTCCTGGTGCGCGCGTTGCAATCCGTGGGGCTTACCGAAAGGGACATCGCTCCAGTTCTGCTCCAGCACCCAGACGGCAAGACCGCGCTTATCCGCGGCGACGTTGACGCGTGGGCGGGGCTCGACCCCATGATGGCGCAAGCGGAAATCGAGGATGGCGCACGCCTGTTCTACCGGAATCCCGGGGCGAATACCTGGGGCATCCTCAATGTGCGCGAAGCTTTCCTCAATGATCATCCCGATCTGGTGCGCCGGGTGCTGGCTGTGTACGAGGAAGCACGCAAATACGCGCTCGCCCATCCGGATGAGCTCAAGCAGATTTTCATCAGCATCACGAAATTGCCGGGCGCCGTCGTCGACAAGCAGCTTACGGAGCGCACCGAGCTGACCCACAATCGGATCGGTGCGCCGCAGCGTGACTTGATCCTGGCCGCAGGTCTTGCACTACAGCAGGCGGGCGTCATTCCGACGAACGTCAATGTCGCGGCGACAGTCGATGCACTGATCGACGATCATGTCCCGCTGCCGACGCAGTAACCGGAGAGACCGACGCCTGGAGGCAGACTCCAAAATATGCGGCCGCCGGCAGATCCAAGGTGGCCTACGACGCAAAGGGTCGCTCAGCGGGTTCCGTCCATAAGGGATCTTGATGTGTACCCTGTGTCGCCTTCAGTCCGTCTGCGCGGTGCCTCCCCATTGCATTTTTCGGCTGGGCCATGTCTCTCGTCCGCATGACCATCACGGCCGAGCGCGCTTCTTTTATCCGCCGCAAGGTCGCCGGCGTTCGAGCGTCTGGACTGACGCGGCCGGTGCTCGGTCTCCTTTTGCCGGTAGGTCTCGCGCTGATCTGGGAAATAGCGGTTCGCCTCGGCTTGTCGGACGGCCGGTTGGTGCCGCCGCCCTCGACCATCTACGAGACCCTTGCTGATCTCGCCCGTACCGGGGAACTGCAGCGACACGTGGCAGCGACCCTTTTGCGGGTCGCGGCCGGCTTCGCCATGGGCACGGCTGCAGGGACGGTGCTCGGCGCCATCGCGGGATATTCCGGTGTTGTTCGCGGCTTGATCGATCCAACCCTGCAGGGGTTGCGCGCGGTACCGTCGATCGCATGGATTCCGCTGTTCATCCTGTGGCTCGGTATTTTCGAAACCTCGAAAATCGCTCTGATCGCGGTCGGCGTGTTCTTTCCTGTCTATCTCGGCGTGATGGGAGCGATCGTAGCGGTCGATCGCAAGATCGTCGAAGTCGGCCGCGTTTTTCGCCTGTCGGGCGTCGCGATGATCCGTCGCATCCTGCTGCCCGCTGTGCTCCCGAGTTACGTCGTGTCGCTGCGTGCGGGTCTCGGCCTTGGGTGGATGTTTGTGATCGCGGCCGAGTTCATGGGTGCCTCCGAAGGCTTGGGCTATCTGCTCATCGACGGCCAGCAGCTGGGCAAGCCGGCCGAGATCGTCGCTGCAATCCTTGCCTTTGCGGTGCTCGGCAAGATCACTGACTGGATCGTAGTGATCACCACTGCGCCCCTCCTGCGCTGGCAGGACATCGTCGGCGCGCGCCACCAGGACGCCTAACCAAGATGCTCGAAATCAATCGCGTCGGCAAAACCTATCCGAATGGCGTGCGCGCCCTCGACGCGCTCACGCTCAACGTCGAGCTCGGCGAGATCGTCGTCGTGGTCGGCGGCTCCGGTTGCGGCAAGTCGACGCTGCTGCGACTGGTGAGCGGGCTCGATGCTCCCACCCAGGGCGCGGTGCGGCTCGATGGTGATCAAATTGCGGCTCCGCACGAGAAGATAGGCATCGTGTTTCAGGAGCCCCGGCTGCTGCCTTGGCTTTCGGTCGCGAACAATGTCGGCTTCGGCCTCGAGAACCGGCCGCGGCGCGAGCGCGCGGGGCGGGTCGCGGCCCAGCTCGACCGGGTCGGCCTGACCGACAAGGCGACCGTGTGGCCGCGCGAACTGTCCGGCGGGCAGGCCCAGCGGGTCGCGCTCGCGCGCGCCCTCGTCACCCGGCCCGAGGTGCTGCTGCTCGACGAGCCGTTCTCGGCGCTCGACGCGTTCACGCGGGTCGACCTGCAGGATCACCTGCTCGATCTGTGGGCTGACCAGAAGCCGACTTTGCTGGTGGTGACCCACGACGTGGACGAGGCGATCGTTCTCGGCGACCGGGTGGTGGTCATGCGGCCGCGTCCAGGCCGCGTGCAGGACGAGATCGTGACCGACCTGCCGCGCCCGCGCGACCGCCAGTCGGCGGCGTTCGATTTCGCCAAGCGGCGCGTGATGACCGCGCTCGATCGCTCGCTCGACCGGCGCGCCAGTGTCAGCGACGAGCAGACGACGATCGACGAGGGCGCGGCGCGGTGGTGGTAGGCTCCTCCGACGAGTGCCCGGCGTTGAAATTGGTTGATACGATGCCTCGATGAAACATTGGCCGCGCAAATGGAAGGTTCGGCTCATCCTTGCTAATAATTCCGAATGGCTGGGTCTATGCGAAACGCTGACCTGAACGTGGCTGGCCGGGACGGGGCACCCCGCGCGCTTGCGCGCGGGGACCCCGACAAGCCCGGCCATGACGCCTGTGGTGGGAGCAAATACCGATGATCAGTTTCGACGTTTGCGAATGCGGGGCGCCGCTGCGGCGGATGGAACGCCCGACCCCGACACCGAGCGGCAGCGAGGTGCTGCTGAAGGTCCTCGCGGCCGGCGTCTGCCACAGCGATGTGCATATCTGGGACGGCTACTACGATATGGGGGGCGGACGCAAAATCCAGCTCACCGAGCGCGGCATCAATCTCCCCCTGACCATGGGCCACGAGAATGTCGGTGAGGTGGTGGCGCTTGGGCCGCAAGCCGTGGGTGTCAAAGTTGGCGACCGGCGGCTGGTGTTCCCGTGGATCGGCTGCGGGGAGTGCAAGGTCTGCCGTGAGGATGAGGAACAGCTGTGCATGGCGGCGCGCTCGCTCGGCGTCTACCGCAACGGCGGCTATGCGGACCACCTGCTCGTGCCGCATCCGCGTTATCTGCTGGAGATCGGCGACATGCCGCCCGAGCGTGCTGCGCCGCTCGCCTGCTCGGGCGTCACCACCTACGGGGCGCTGAAGAAGCTCGGGCCGGTGCTCAAGCAAGAGCCGGTCGTGATCATCGGCGCGGGCGGGCTCGGGCTCATGGCGCTTGCCCTGCACAAGGCGATGGGCGGCGTTGGCGCGATCGTGGTCGACATTGGTCCAGCGAAACGTGACGCCGCCAAGGCGGCGGGTGCCATCGCGACCATCGATGGGGCTGCGCCCGACGCGCACAAGCAGATCATCAAGCTCACCAACGGTGGGGCCTGGTCGGTGATCGATCTGGTCGGCGCATCATCGACCGTCAAGCTTGGTACCGACTGCCTGATCAAAGGCGGCAAGCTGATCGTGGTCGGCCTGTTCGGCGGCAACGTCACGATTTCGACGCCGACCATTCCGCTCAAGGCCATGACCATCCAGGGCTCCTATGTGGGGAGCCTCGCCGAACTCAAGGAACTGGTCGCGCTGGTGCGGCGTACCGGCCTGCCGAGCGTTCCGATCGGCAAGCGGCCGCTCGCCGACGCCGGCGCTGCCCTGAACGATCTCAAGGCCGGCAAGGTGGTCGGCCGCGTGGTACTGATCCCGAATTGACGAAACGCGTTCCGGACGCGGCCCTGTAGGATGGGTTGAGCGCAGCGAAACCCATCGTGTCAGGCCGAGCTATTTCAGGCGATGGGTTTCGCTGCGCTCAACCCATCCTACAATCAGGAGAAACGAAATGGACGCCGTCGCGCTGCGCGCCATGCAGGCGCCGATCAAGGAGCGCTACAAACAGGATCCCAAGGCCGCCGTCATCACGCTCAAGGCCAAGGGTGCGATCGATGACGCCAACATCGCGTGCAAGGTGGAAACCGGCCGAGCGCTGGCGGTCGCGGGTCTGCATCCGGCGACCGGCGGCTCCGGGCTCGAGCTCTGTTCCGGCGACATGTTGCTCGAAGCGCTGGTCGCTTGCGCTGGCGTCACCCTGAAGGCGGTGGCGACCGCGCTCGACATCAAACTCAAGGCGGGCCACGTGTCGGCCGAGGGCGATCTCGATTTCCGAGGGACCCTTGGCGTCGCCAAGGACGCGCCAGTCGGCTTTGCCCAGATCCGGTTGCGCTTCGACGTTGCGACCGACGAGCCGCAGGAGAAGCTCGACCAGCTCCTGAAGCTGACCGAGCGCTATTGCGTGGTCTACCAGACGATTAAGAGCGGGCCGCCGGTCGAGGTGAAGATGGCGCGGGTGTGAGATCGCGGTGAGCGCCGAGTTGCGGAAAAGCCTACGCCAGAGCGCGCATCCCGATCGCAAGGAAACGGGATGCGCTCTAGAGTCTTCTTTTTGCGCATGTCCTTATCGGAAAACCGGCACCCACTGCTTCCGGGACATGCGCTAGCCATGCGCATGCGACATGGATCTTGTTCATTTTGCAAACGTGCCCTGGTCTCCCGGCAAAATTCTCATCTAGGCCCGATTTTTTGGATAAACTATAATCTTATCAATATGTTCTCATACATGAGGAAATCCGGGCCGGACTCTCATCTATGGCGCCATTTCCCTCATCTAGGGACCCTGTTTTCCCCCACAGCCATGCGGCCTTAACATGAGTAGAGGCCGCCAAAATCGACCGCAGGCTCACGTTTTCGCGGCCTTCGCCTTGAGCGCATAGAGCGCCTCGATCGCCTGGCGCGGCGACATCTCGTCCGGATTGAGCGCCGCCAGTGCCGCGATGACGCGGTCGCCCGCTTCGTCGACGCTCGCCGGGCCCGCAGCCGGGCGCGCTGCGGCGGCGAACAGCGGCAGGTCGTCCATCAGGCGGCCGGCATGCGAAGTCCGGTCCTCAGCCTCGAGTTCGGCCAGAATGAGCTTCGCGCGTTCGATCACGGCCGCCGGCAGCCCGGCGAGCTTGGCGACCGCGATCCCATAGGAGCGATCGGCGGCGCCTGCGGTCACCTCGTGCAGGAACACCACGTCGCCCTGCCATTCTTTCACGCGCACGGTCACGTTGGTCAGCCGATCGAGCTTGGCGGCAAGCGCCGTGAGCTCGTGGAAATGGGTCGCGAACAGGGTGCGGCAGCGATTGGTCACGTGCAGGTGCTCGATCGTGGCCCACGCGATCGACAATCCGTCGAAGGTTGCGGTGCCGCGGCCGATCTCATCCAGAATGACCAGCGAGCGCTCGGTGGCCTGATTGAGGATCGCGGCGGTCTCGACCATCTCGACCATGAAGGTCGAGCGGCCGCGCGCGAGATCGTCGGCGGCGCCGACCCGCGAGAACAGCCGGTCGAGCACGCCGATCCGTGCCGCGCGCGCCGGCACGAAGCTGCCCATCTGGGCCAGCACCGCGATCAGCGCGTTCTGGCGTAAATAGGTCGACTTGCCGGCCATGTTGGGGCCCGTCACCAGATAGATCCGGCCGGCGCCGTTGTCGTCGGGCGGAGTGAGATCGCAGTCATTGGCGACGAATGGCGCGTCGAGCGCCTGCTCGACCACCGGATGGCGCCCGCCCTCGATCGCAAACGCGAGCCCGCCATCGACCTGCGGCCGCACGTAGCGACGGTCGGAGGCGAGGGCGGCCAGCGCAGCCGCAACGTCGAGCACCGCCAGTGCATGAGCGGCAGCCTTGATGTCCTCGGCGATCGCCGTCACACGCGCCGTGAGCGCCTCGAAGATCTCGAGCTCGAGTCCGAGCGCGCGGTCGGCAGCGCTGGCAATCTTGGCTTCGAGCTCGCCCAGCTCGGTGGTGGTGAACCGCACCTGCCCGGCGAGCGTCTGGCGGTGAATGAAAGTCTGGTTGAGCGGCGCCGCCATCAGCTTGTCGCCATGCTGTGCGGTCACCTCGACGAAATAGCCGAGCACATTATTGTGTTTGATCTTGAGCGCGCGCACGCCGCTCGCGTCGGCATAGCGCGCCTGCAGGGCGGCCACGACCCGGCGCGATTCGTCGCGCATCGCGCGAGTGTCGTCGAGTTCCTTGGCGTAGCCCGCGCGCACAAAGCCGCCGTCGCGCCGGAACCCCGGCAGTTCGTCGGCAAGCGCCGCCGCAAGCTCCGCCGCGATCCCGCGATCCGGGCGATGCAGCGCGGCTGCCGCATCGGTGAGCTCGGCGGCGGGTAAGTCGACCTCGCCTAGCCGGCGCGCGAGTTCCGCCGCGGCGTCAAGCCCATCGCGGATCGCCGCAAGATCGCGCGGGCCACCACGCCCGAGTACGAGCCGCGCGAGCGCGCGCGCGAGGTCGGGCGCGGCGGCGAGGCGTTGACGCAACCACAGGCGCAAAGGTGCATCGCCCAGCATCGCATCGACCGCGTCGAGTCGGCGTGCGATCACAACCGGGTCGGTGAGGGGGGCCGCAAGCCGCGCCGCCAGCAGGCGGAAGCCTGCTGCCGTCACGGTCTGATCGATCGCCGAGAGAACAGAACCGCGCGTCTCGCCCGCAAGTGTGCGCATCAATTCGAGGTTGGCGCGGGTCGCGGCGTCGATCGCCAGCGTCGCACCTTCGGCCTCCCGCACCGGTGGCGACAGTGGGGGCCGTTTGCCGAGCTGCGTGCGCTCCACATAGGTCACGCAGGCGGCGGCGGCCGCGAGCTCGAGCCGCGACAGGGAACCGAATGCCTGGGTGGTCGCGACCGCAAAGAACGAGGCGAGCCGCCGCTCTGCGGTCGCGCCATCGAACACGTCGCGTCCGAGCGGCGTCACCGGCAGGCTGCGAAGCAGCGGTGCGAGCTCGGGGTCGCCATAGAGCGCGTCCGACACGATGATCTCGCCGGGCTCCAGGCGCGCGAGTTCGGCGGCGAGGTTGCCGCACTCGGTGAGTCGAAATTCGCCCGTCGACATGTCGAGAAACGCGATCCCGTAGCGGCTTTGCTCGCCGACCGACGCGCGCGCGCGGGCGACGGCGACCAGATAGTTGTTGCGCTTGGCATCGAGCAGCGAATCTTCGGTGAGCGTCCCAGGCGTGACGAGGCGTACCACGTCGCGCCGCACCAGGGTTTTTCCCCCGCGCTTTCTGGCCTCCGCCGGATCCTCGAGCTGTTCGCAGACCGCGACCCGGAAGCCCTGCGCGATAAGCCTATGGAGATATTCCTCGGCACGCTCGACCGGCACGCCGCACATCGGGACGTCCTTGCCGAGATGCCGGTCGCGCTTGGTCAGCACGATGCCGAGCGCGTGGCTCGCAATCTCGGCATCTTCGAAGAACAGTTCGTAGAAATCTCCCATCCGGTAGAACAGGAGGCAATCCCGGTTGGCCGATTTGATCCGAAAGTACTGCTCCATCATCGGCGTGATGCGCCCGCTATCGGCGGGCGCGCCGTTATCGGATGAAGCTGGGCGGGCGGCGTCCATGGTGGGCGACGCTAGCAGATCGCGCGCGGCGTTTCATTGGGTGTGGAAAACGCACGCCGCTCCCGCGCAAAGCCCACCGGGGTCGCATCGCCCCGAGTCACGCTCCGCTACTTGACGAACTTCACGCCGGTCAGCTTTTCGAAGTTCTTGTAGTAGATGTCGTCGAGCTTGGCCTTGGGCATTCCAAGCGAATCGAGAATCTTGATGGTCTCGCGGATGTAGCCGGGCCCCTTTTCGGGGTCGAACGGGCAATCCGACGCAAACAGCACGCGATCGTGGGGATAGAATTCGAGGCCGCACAGCGTCGCCCCGCGGCCGCCGAAGGCCGCGCTGTCGACCCATACGTCGTTCTTGAAATAATCGAGCGGGCGCTTCTTCAGGCTGGCCTTGAGCGCCTGATAGTCGGCGTCGGACGTGCGCGCGCCGATCTGGTCCCAGCCCGGACCGATGCGGCCTTCCAGCATCGGAATGATGCCGCCGAAATGATGCAGGATGAGTTTGAGGTTGGGATATTTATCGAGCGTCTTGGAGAACACCAGGCGGGCCATGGCTGCCGCGGTCTCGTACGACCAGCCGAATGCCCACCAGATCTCGTAGAGCGACTTCTTCTCGTCGATATAGTCCGGATGCGCGGCGGTGCGCGAGGGATGGATCCAGATCGGCTTGCCGAGCCGGTTCATGGTCGCAAAGAATTGCTCGTACTCAGGACGATCGAGGGGTTTGTCGGCCACGTTGGTATAGATCTGCACGCCGAGCGCGCCGTTCTTGATGGCGCGTTCGACTTCGCGCACGCTCGCGTCCGGCGCCGCGAGCGAGGCCTGCGCCACCCATCCCGGGAAGCGGTCCTTCTCCTTGGCGCACAGATCGGCAAAGCCGTCATTGATGATCTTGAGCAGGCCTTCGAGCTGATCGGGTTTTGCAAAGTGCTCAAGCGGCGGCATCGGGTAGGAGAGGATCTGGGCATAGTCCGGGAATCCGTCGACCACCTTCTTGCGCACGTCGAGATCGTAGATCGCCGGCACCGCGCGCATGCGCTTGCCGATGTCCCTATGGTCGCCGGCGACCTCGGACATCTTGTCGACGAATGGTTTCGGGATGAAGTGCGTGTAGGCGTCGAGCCGCATGGGGTCTCCGTCATCTGGTTATTCTGTTTTGGCGCAGGTTTGTTAGCGGGTGGCTTGCTCGGTGTCCATCGGTCCGCTTCGCAGCCCACCTGAAGCGAAGCGGAATGTGGGCCGCCTCCCAGATTGCGCTACATGACGCCATAGATGCCATCTCTCCGATCGAGGGCATCTATGGTGAGAAAGGGCATCTATGAGGGTTACCCATAGATGCCATCTGTCCGCGAGGGCATCTATGGACGGCCCCTGGTCGGCAAGAGCTTTTTTGGCATTTCGGCAAAGGAGTTGGGAGCGGTCATGTATGCGGCCTTTGTGCGCGGTCGCTGACCGCTGGCCCTGATGGAATGCGAGGATCGGGTTCCAATCATCTATGAGGGCTTGCAGCGCAGATGACCTCTCGGAGTGTCCCGAGCGGCTTCCTGACCGTTTGCCATCATGCCAAGTTTGCTCCTTCCGACGGGTGGAGCGCGCCCAGTCCGTGCCGCGTCTCAGGCGGCGAGCGGCATGGGTGCGCGATACTGTTCTTGCTTGGCCAGCATGGCCCAGGCGATGCGTGCGGTTTTTGCGGCCAGCGCCACCGCTACAACCTTGTAGGGCCGGCGTGCCATGAGCTCGCGCTGCCACGGATCCTTGGCGCCGCGGCGGCGGGCATGGCGCAATTGCGCGCTCGCACCGATGATCAGCAATCTGCGCAAGTTGCGATCGCCTTGCTTGGAGATCGCGCCCGAGCGGGTCTTGCCGCCGGTCCCGTGTTGCCGGGGTGTGAGCCCGACCCAAGCCGCAAACCCGCGCGCCGTGCGGAACACCTGCGGGTCCGGCACCGTGGCGGCAAGCGCGCTCGCCGTGATCGGCCCGATGCCGGGAACATCCATGAGCTTTCGTGCATCGGCATTGGAGCGTGCCGCACACACGATGCGTCGCTCGAGCGCGCGAACCTCGCCATCGAGCGCCTTCCATTGGCCAGCCACTACCAGCATCACCGCGCGCGCCGGCGCCGGGATCGGGCAGTCGGGCGCCGCCAATCGCCCCATCAACTCGCCAAGGCCCTTAACGCCCTGCGCCGCCACCACCCCAAACTCCGCAAAGACCGCTCGCAACGAATTGGCCAGCATTGTGCGCTGGCGGGTGAGCAGCGAATGCGTCCGGTGCAAAACCAGCACCGCCTGCTGGTCTTCGCTCTTCACTGCCACAAACCGCATCGTCGGGCGCTGCATCGCCTCCCAGATCGCCTCGGCGTCCCGCCCGTCCGTCTTGTTGCGTTTGACGTACGGCTTCACGTAGGCCGCCGGCATCAACCGCACCTCGTGCCCCATACCCTGCAGTGTGCGCGCCCAGTGATGCGCGCCGGCGCAGGCTTCCATGCCCACAACTGCGGGCGGCTGCAACGCAAAGAAGCGTTCCAGCTCGGCGCGCCGCAGCCGCCGCCGAAACACCGCACCCGCACCGTCCGTACCGTGAACCTGGAAA
The DNA here is from genome assembly GCA_963833605.1 of uncultured Alphaproteobacteria bacterium. GTDB lineage: Bacteria > Pseudomonadota > Alphaproteobacteria > Rhizobiales > Xanthobacteraceae > JAFAXD01. The sequence goes on along the minus strand of CAWHYZ010000015.1, from coordinate 149,496 downwards.
ACGCTCTTCGCGAGGTCGAGACCGATCATGGTAGTATTCATCGTGGATGGCTCCTTGCCTGGTTCAATCAGCATTCACAAACCAAGCTTGGCACACCGATGCCGTCGGGGCCGTCCACACCATCATCTATGGTGAGAGAGGGCATCTATGGGGGTTGCCGCCATAGATGCCATCTGTCCGAGCGAGGGCATCTATGGTGAGAGAGGGCATCTATGGGGGTGGCGCGCTCCCCCCGTAGGGTTCTAGCCCGCAGTGAGCCGCGCGATCACTTCGGGCGGGATCGCCTTGGCCTTGAACTTGTCCGGGTCGTTGGGATCGTGCACGACCCAGACCCTGGTGTCGCGGCCCTCGACCGCAAGCTCGCCGCCTTTGAGGATCTGGTGCTCGACCGTGAAGCTCGAGTGCTTGACCTCGATCAGAGTGGTCTTGATCTCGACCTCGTCGCCAAACCGCGTCGGCAGCATGAAGCGGGTGTGGGTATCGACCATCGGATAGCCGAGAAACTCGTATGTCTTGAGCAGCTGATATTTGGTCATCCCCAGCGCCTTTTCGAACAGCATGGTGGTCGAGGTATCGAACATCGCAAAGTAGCGCGGGTAGAACACGATCCCGGCCGGATCGCAGTGCTGCCACTCGATCGTCACGCGACGCGAATTGCTGAGCATGGCTGGCACGAGGTATCAGCGTGGCGCCATGCGCAAGGCGCCGTCGAGCCGCACCGTCTCGCCGTTGAGATAGCGGTTTTCGACCATGTGCATTGCGAGCGCCGCGTATTCGCCAGGATCGCCCAGAAGTTTTGGAAACGGCACGGACTCGGCGAGGCTCTTCTGAATGTCCTCCCGCAGCTTGCCCAGCATGGGGGTATGGAAGATGCCCGGCGCGATGGCGTTGACGCGGATGCCGAACTGAGCGAACTCGCGCGCCGCTGGCAGCACGAGCGCAACGACGCCGCCTTTGGAAGCCGAATACGCGGCCTGACCGATCTGGCCTTCGAACGCCGCCACCGATGCGGTCATGATGATGATGCCGCGCTCGCCGGCGTCGAGCGCCGGAAGGCCCTGCATGTCGGCGGCGGCGAGCCGCATCGTGTTGAAGGTGCCGATCAGGTTGATCCTGATAACACGCTCGAAGTCGGCGAGCGGCATCGGGCCCTCGCGGCCGACGATGCGCTTGCCCTCACCGATACCTGCGCAGTTGACGACGATGCGGGCGGCGCCGTGCTTGTCGTGCGCCTCCTTGATGGCGGCTTGCGTCGCATCGGCGTTGGTCACGTCGCAGGGGATCGCCAGGCCGCGGATCTTCGCGGCAACGCCCTTCGCCGCGTCCATATTGACGTCGAGGATCGCGACCTTGGCGCCGGCCGCAGCGAGCTTCTCGGCGGTGGCAGCGCCGAGCCCGGAGCCCCCGCCGGTAATGAGAGCAGCATGTCCGTTTGGATTCATGATCAGGCCTTCCGTTTGGTGATGGCGATGATGCGCGGGGAGGGCGGCTCGGCGTAAAGTTCCTCGACCAGGGTGGCGCGGCGTCGCAGTACGTTGCGCTGATTGATGGAGCCCTTGTCGGTTGCTTCGCCGGTATCGATCGATGGAGGTTCCGCCATCAGCATGGCGCGCACCACGCGGTTGGACGAGCCGGTCGATTCTGTTGCCAAAGCATCGAGGCGTGCCTGGAATTCGGCGCGCACGCGCGGGTCGGCGAGCAGCGCCGCAACGTCGCCGGTGATGTCCGGCGCAAGCGCGCGGCAGGCCGCGGGGTCGGGAAAAATGAGTGCGGCCAGATCGTCGCGGTCGGGACCCGCCAGCACCACGTCACGCACGTAGGGCGCAAAGGCATCGATCATGCGGGCACGCAGCCGGCCGGTCGCAACCCAGGTGCCGGTCGCAAGCTTGAAATCCTCGGCAATGCGGCCGTCGAACACGAGCCCCTTGCCGGGCTCCGCCGGATCTTCGAACGCGAGCGCATCGCCGAGTTTGTAGAAACCTTCCTCGTCATAGGCCTTGGCGGTGAGGTCGGGCTCGCGCCAATAGCCGGGCGTGATGTTGGGGCCGCGCAGGCGTGCTTCGAGCTTGCCGCCATTGGGGACGAGCTTGAGCTCGAGACCGGGGCCGGGCAGCCCGATGTTGGCGGCACGCTCGGCCGGCCATGTGCGGCCGATCGCAAACGGCGCGGTCTCGGTCGAGCCCAGCCCCGTGAGAAACGGAATGCGCCGGCCCACGGTCGCGGCCGCCATCCGCTCATATTCATCGCTGACGTATTGCGACACGCCGGCGGCTGCGTACCAGAGTACTTTGAGATTCCGGAAGAATGACTGCCGCAAGCCGGCGTCGGCCTGCAGATAGGGCAGCAGCGCCTCGAAGCCCTTGGGCACGTTGAAATACCAGGTCGGCGACACGTCGCGCAGATTGCGTACCGTCGCCTCGATCGCGCCCGGCATCGGTTTGCCGTCGTCCACATAGAACGAGCCGCCGTTGTAGAGCACCAGATAGACGTTGTGATTGCCGCCGGCGGTGTGGTGCCACGGCGCCCAGTCGAGCACGACCGGCGGCTCGTCCTCGAAATAGCGCAAGGCCGCAAGGATCATGGCCTGGTTGCTGCAGAGCATGCGCTGGGTGTTGATCACGCCCTTGGGATGACCGGTGGAGCCCGAGGTGAACAGGAACTTGGCAATCGTGCTTGGGCCGACGCGGCCGTGGGCGGCATCGACTGCAGCACTTGGGTTCGCTTGCGCGAGCTCCGAGAACATCGTCACCGGCCGATTGCCCGGCGGATTGCGCACCACCACGAGCTCGACCTCGGGCGGCACGATCGTCTCGATGGCGCGCGCAAAGGCCGCGCCGTCGCTGACGAAGACGAGGCCAGGGGTGAGCAGGTTGAAAATGTAGTTGAGGTTCGCAAAGTCGCGCGAGATCAGCGAATAGGCCGGAGACACCGGCGCGTAGGGAATGCCAACGTGCAAGGCAGCGAGCGAGAGCCACTGGTGCTCGAGATCATTGCCGGAGAGCATGACGACGGGCCGCTCCGGTGAGAGGTCGCGCGCCAGCAGCGCCGACGCGATCCGCCGAATGCGCGCCAGCGTGTCCGCATAGCTGGTGCTGCGCCAATCGCCGTCGACCCGGTCGGCCATGAACACGCGCTCGGGCGTGCGGGTTGCCCAGTGCACCAGGCGCTCGGTCAACTTGTCGGGATAGGCATCGAGCTGGTGTGGCGAGCGAATGTAGATCGTACCGTCGCTTTTGCGGTCGATCAGAAAATCACGGGATCCGAGCCGCACCGGCCGGTCATAGACCGGCGCGTCGGCGTCGCGATGGCGCAGCGACTGCATCGCCTCAACTGCGCGCGACTTTCGGGCCGCGCTTTTCCAGGAACGCCTTGACGCGAGCTTTCGCTTCTTCGCCGCTGCCCGCAATCGCGGCCATCAGCCCTTCCATCACGTAGCCCGAGGCACGATCCTGTTCGGCGATGCGGGGTAGCGCGTGCATCACCGCAAAGTTGGTCAGAAACGCGTTGCCGGCGATGCGGGTCGCAAGCTCGATCCCCTTGGCGAGACCCTCGCCCGGCTCGACCAGATAGTGCGAGAGGCTGAGCGCCTGGCCTTCCTCATCGGTCAGCACATGCCCCGTCAGCATCATGTCCATCATGCGCGAGATGCCGATCAGCCGCGGGATGCGCACCGAACCGCCGCCGCCGACGAAAATGCCGCGGGTACCCTCGGGCAGCGCATAGTAGGTCTTGCGTTCAGCGACCCGCACGTGGGTCGCCGCCGCGAGCTCGAGGCCGCCTCCGACCACCGCACCGTGCATCACGGCGATCACCGGCACCTGGCCGAATTCGATTTGGTCGAACACGCGATGCCAGAGGCTCGAATGCCGCACGGCTTCTTCGATATCGTGCGAACGCAGGTTCGACAGATCGAGACCGGCGGAAAAATGATCGCCATCACCGTGCAGAACCACGGCCTTCACACCCTTGGGCAGGTTGCTGAAGAATGTTTCCAGGCCGAGCACCGTCTCGTCGTTGAGCGCATTGCGCTTCTCGGCGCGGTTGAGCCGCAGGATCGCGATTTCGCCACGAGTTTCGGCGTGCAGCGAGGTCGGCAAGGCCTTCGCGTGTGACCCAGAACCGGACATTGCGTGTTCACTTGGTCGTTGAGAGCGGGCGTTTTGGATGGCATCTCTCCCCTACCGGGTCAAGCTGCCGGGAGCCCGCCTCCGGTAAGCAGGCATGCGGAAACCTTGCTTGCGTCATCGGATGCCGGCTGCCACGACGTTGGCCCGATCCGAGCTTGCTTTGAGCCGCCGTCGTCCTTCCGTATGCTGTGCCGGACCCGCCATCGTCCGTGCGTCGGGCCCAAGGAGTTCCCATGCGTGATGCTTTCATCTGTGACGCGGTCCGCACCCCGATCGGCCGTTATGCGGGCGCGCTCGCCAAGGTCCGCACCGACGACCTCGCGGCGGTGCCGATCAAAGCGCTGGTGAAGCGCAACCCGAAGGTCGACTGGTCGCAGGTCGATGAAGTTTATTTCGGCTGCGCCAACCAGGCTGGCGAAGACAATCGCAACGTCGCCCGCATGGCGCTCCTGCTCGCAGGCCTGCCCGACACGATCCCGGCCATCACCGTCAATCGCCTGTGCGCGTCCGGGCTCAATGCGGTGGGCGCCGCCGCCCAGGCCATCAAGGCGGGCGAGATCGATCTCGCCATCGCGGGCGGGGTGGAGTCGATGACCCGGGCTCCGTTCGTGACCGGCAAGGCGACCGAGGCCTTTTCCCGCACCAACGAGACCTTCGACACCACGATCGGCTGGCGCTTCATCAATCCGCTGATCAAGGCGCAGTACGGCGTCGACCAGATGCCGGAGACCGGCGAGAACGTGGCGGAGGAATTCCAGGTCGCACGCAAGGATCAGGACGCCTTCGCGCATCGCTCCCAGCAGCGCGCCGGCAAGGCCATGGCATCCGGATACTTCGCGGCCGAGATCGTGGTGGTGGAGACGCCCGGCGGGAAGGCTGGACCGATCGTGGTGGACAAGGACGAGCATCCGCGTCCGGACACCACGCTCGATGCACTCGCAAAGCTCAAAACCCCGTTCCGGACGCCCGGTACCGTGACCGCCGGCAACGCGTCGGGCGTGAACGACGGCGCCGCCGCCATGATTGTCGCGTCGGAAGAGGCGGCCAGGCGTCACGGGCTCACGCCGCGCGCGCGCATTCTCGGCATGGCATCGGCCGGTGTTTCGCCGCGCATCATGGGGATCGGCCCGGTGCCGTCCACGCAAAAGCTGATGGCGCGCCTCGGCCTACGGATTGGCGACTTCGACGTGATCGAACTCAACGAAGCCTTTGCCTCCCAGGCGCTCGCCTGCCTGCGCCAGCTCGGCGTTCCCGACGATGCCGAGCATGTCAATCCGAATGGCGGTGCGATCGCGCTCGGGCACCCGCTCGGCATGTCGGGCGCGCGGCTCGCGCTCACCGCAGCGCACCAGCTCGACGCCATCAAGGGCAGGCGTGGGCTCGCCACCATGTGCGTCGGCGTCGGGCAGGGGGTTTCGCTCGCGCTGGAGCGGGTCTAGAGCGTGATGACTTATCTTCGATTCGTCATCCCGCTCCAGGTTCATATTAGAGCATGATCTTTTCCGAAAACCGGTGTCCACTTTTCGGGATCATGCTGTCGTACGCCATGGCCCGCGTGGAGCGAAGCGGAACGCGGGATGGCTTCCCGGATTGCGTCTCGCTTCATCCGGGCTGCATAGCGGAGCACGTTGATAGGAGACCGTCCCCGTGCCGATGAGTGCCGGTTACATTCCGTTTCATCCCAATCCGTCGAAGCCGCGTTACCAGCCGCTGCCGGGCGCGGTCGATGCGCACTGCCACGTGTTCGGACCGGAGGCGAAGTTTCCCTATGCGCCCGAGCGTAAATACACGCCATGCGACGCGCCTAAGGAGAAGCTCTTTGCGCTGCGCGATTTTCTCGGCTTCGACAAGAACGTGATCGTGCAGGCGAGCTGTCACAGCAAGGACAATCGGGCGATGGTCGACGCGCTCGAGAGTTCCAACAACAAGGCTAAGGGGGTGGCCTTTGTCGGCGAGGAGGTCACCGACGCCGAGCTCAAGGCCATGGACCGAGCCGGTGTGAAGGGCGTGCGCTTCAATTTCGTGCGCCGCCTGGTCGATTTCACGCCGCGCGATGTGCTCGAGCGCATCGCCGCACGGGTCGCGCCGCTCGGCTGGCATATTGTGGTTTACTTCGAGATGCCGGACCTGCCCGACCTTGAGGCGTTCTTCACCGCGTTGCCCACCACGGTCGTGGTCGACCATATGGGCACACCCGACGTGCGCAAAGGCGTCGATCACCCGGAGAACCAGCGCTTCCATAAACTCATGGCCGAACGTGAGAACTTCTGGGTCAAGGTGACCTGCCCGGAGCGCCTGAGCGTCGCCGGCCCACCTTACGAGGACGTGGTTCCATTCGCCAAGACCCTGGTGGAGCGCTTCCCCGATCGGGTTCTGTGGGGCACCGATTGGCCGCATCCCAACATGAAGAAAGAAGCGCTCGATGACGGCGTGCTCACCGACCGTATCCCGGTGATCGCGCCCACGCAGGCGTTGCAGAGGAAGCTTCTGATCGACAACCCGATGCGGCTTTATTGGACTTAATGCAATCAATAGCGGCGCCGCGCACGTTGCAAAGCAACGCTGCGCTTTGTATTCAGTTGGCGCTGGGGCCGCCGAATTGAAGTTCCGCAGCGGTTACCGCAAGCTCGTTTTGGGAACTTCAAATCGAAAAGCGGCACTGGAATCATAGTCTTGCTAGTGCACCTTGCTTCCGAAGCTCGTGTCAGACGGTGTCGCGATGTATCACGAACTTCGGAAGCGGGGCACCGGACCGCAGTGGAGGAGCGTATGGCACGCACGCAGCAGGAGTACGACGATATTCCCGGCACATTCGTGTTCGATGCCGAGCGGGCCAAAGAGGGCTATCATCTCAACATGTTCTGCATGTCGCTGATGAAGGACGAAAACCGCAAGGCGTTCAAAGCCGATGAAGCCAAATACCTCGACCGCTTTGCGCTCACTCAGGAACAGCGCGACGCCATCCTCAACCGGCAATACAACCGCATGCTCGAACTAGGCGGCAACATCTATTTCACCGCCAAACTGGGCGCGACCGACGGTCACTCGTTCCAGCATATCGCGGCGATCATGACCGGCTCGACCCAGGAGGATTATGCCAAGATGATGCTGGCCGGCGGCCGCTCGGTCGAAGGCAATCGCAGCAAGTCGGGCAGCGCCGAGCCGGGCAAGGGCAAACTCAAGGGCAAGTCGAAGTCGAAGAAGTCCGAGTCCAAGAAATCCAAATCGAAGTCCAAATCTGGCAAGAAAGCAGGGTCTAAACGTGGCTAGGATCATCGCAGGCGTTACGTCCTCGCACGTGCCGGCGATCGGCGCGGCGATCGACAACAAGAAGACCGAAGAACCCTACTGGAAGCGGGTGTTCAGCGGCTTTGAGAAGTCCAAGGCGTGGATGGCGAAAACCAAGCCGGACGTGGTCATCGTCGTCTATAACGACCATGCCTCGGCGTTTTCGATGGAGATCATTCCAACCTTCGCCCTCGGTTGTGCGGCGGAATTCCCACCCGCCGATGAGGGTTGGGGGCCGCGCCCGGTGCCGGTGGTGAAAGGCCACCCTGCGCTCGCTTCGCACATCGCGCAATCGGTGATCCTCGACGAGTTCGATTTGACCATCGTCAACAAGATGGAGGTCGATCACGGCCTCACCGTGCCGTTGAATCTGGTGTTCGGCTCGCCGCAGAAATGGCCGTGCCCGATCATTCCGCTCGCCGTCAACGTCGTGATGTACCCGCCGCCGACCGGCCACCGCTGCTTTGCGCTCGGGCGCGCCATCCGCAAGGCGGTCGAATCCTATCCGGAAGACCTGCGGGTTGTGGTCTTCGGCACCGGCGGCATGTCGCATCAGATCTCGGGGCCGCGCGCCGGTCTCATCAACAGCAAGTTCGACAAGGCATTCCTCGACAACCTTAGCAAGGATCCCAAGAAGCTCTCTCGCATCCCGCATATCGAATATATGCGTGAGGCCGGCGCCGAGGGCATCGAGATGGTGATGTGGCTGATCATGCGCGGCGCCCTCGACGACAAGGTCGAGGAGGTCTACCGCTTCTACACGGTGCCGGCGTCGAATACGGCCGTGGGCCACATCATTCTCGAAAACAAGCGCAAGGCCGGCAAGCATGAGGGCAAGCTCAAGCGGGCGGCGGCACGGGCAAAACTCGACGTGCGCAGGGGTTAGTCATGAAGATTTGCGTCGCCGGCCAGGGCGCTTTCGGCCAGAAGCATCTGGACGCGCTCAAGCGCATTCCGCAGGTGGAAGTGACGTTGCTTGTCGGCGGCAATCAGGATGCGACCGCGGAGGTCGCCAAGAAATATGGCATCCCGCACTACACCGGCGACCTCGGCGAGGGCATCAAGCGCGCCGACGCGGTGATCCTGACTACTCCAACCCAGATGCATTTCCGGCAAGGCGAGCAGGTGATGCGTGCCGGCAAGCACGTGCTGATCGAAATTCCGATCGCCGACAGCGTCGCGGATTCGGAGCGGCTGGTCGCGATTGCGAAGGAGACCGGCGTCACCGCCATGGCCGGGCACGTGCGCCGGTTCAACCCCAGCCATCAGTGGATCCACAACCGGATCGTGAAGCGCGAGCTCAAGGTTCTGCAGATGGACGTGCAGACCTATTTCTTCCGCCGCACCAACATGAACGCGGCCGGCAAGCCGCGCAGCTGGACCGACCATCTGCTCTGGCATCACGCCGCCCACACGGTCGACCTGTTCCAGTACCAGGCCGGTGAGACGGTGTCGGATTGCTACGCCGTGCAAGGCCCGGTTCACCCGACGCTTGGCATCGCCATGGATATGGGAATCGTGATGAAGACGCCGTCGGGGTCGATCTGCACCCTGTCGCTCTCTTTCAACAATGATGGCCCGCTTGGTTCGTTCTTTCGCTACATTTGCGACAACGGTACCTACAACGCCTACTATGACGATCTCGTCGACGGGAAGAAGAACCCGATCGATCTCTCCAAGGTCGACGTGTCGATGGATGGCATCGAACTCGAGGACCGCGAGTTCATCGCCGCCATCAGGGACAAACGCGAGCCAAATTCAAGCCTGGCGCAGGTGCTGCCGGCCATGAAGGTGCTGGGCCGGCTCGAGCAGATCATCGACCCGCAGCGCCAGGCGCACGCCTGACCGTTGTTTGGGGCACTGCCATTGCCTGCGGTTGTTGCGGCACGTGGGCTGCCGCTGTGGGCGACGACGCTCTCACCGAGGACCGGAAATGGGCGAAGATGCGTGAAATCGCCGAACGCCCCGAAGGGGTCTGCGGGACGTGACGGCAGCCGCACGTGAGCCGGGGAGGGAGAGACCTACATGCATCGAACCAAACCGCCGTTTCGTGCTGATCACGTGGGCAGCCTGTTGCGTCCTGCCGCCCTGAAGCAGGCGCGTGAGCAATACGCCAAGGGCGAGATCACGGGTTCGCAGCTCAAGGCGGTGGAAGATCGCGAGATCGAACGCGTCATCAAAAAGCAGGAGGAGGTCGGCCTCGAATCCATCACCGACGGGGAATTCCGCCGCTCGTGGTGGCATCTCGACTTCCTGTGGGGGCTCGACGGCGCTGAGCGCCATGTACTGGATACTGGTATCGCGTTTGCGGGCGTCACCACCCGGGCGGAGGGTGTGCGCGTGACGGGTAAGCTTGGCTTCTCCGCGCATCCGATGATCGATCATTTCCGGTTCGTGCAAAGTCATACCAAGCGCACGCCCAAGATCACCATCCCGGCTCCCTCGGCCATGTATGGCCGCCCGGTGCGCAACCCGATCAACGAGACCGCCTATCCGAATCTCGACCTGCTGTTCGAGGATCTTGGCAAGGCCTATCGCAAGGGCGTGCGCGCGTTTGCCGACGCCGGCTGCCGTTATCTGCAACTCGATGAGGTGTTCATCGCGATGCTGTGCGATCCGCGCTACCGCCAGCAGATGAAGGACCGCGGCGACGACCCGGAAAAGCTCGGCGACGCCTATGGCGAGATGATCAACGTGGCGATGTCGGATATTCCCTCCGACATGACCATCACCATGCATCTGTGCCGCGGCAACTACAAGTCGACCTTCATGGGGGCCGGCGGCTACGACGCGGTGCAGGAGATCCTGTTCAACAAGATCAACGTGCATGGCTATTTCATGGAATATGACGACGAGCGTTCGGGCTCGTTCGAGCCGCTGCGGCTCCTGCCCAAAGGCAAACAGGTAGTGCTCGGCCTCGTCACCACCAAAAGCGGCAAGCTCGAGAGCAAGGACGAGCTCAAGCGCCGCATCGACCTTGCGGCCAAATACGCCGATCTAGATCAACTCTGCCTGAGTGGTCAATGCGGCTTCGCGTCCACCGAGGAGGGCAACACGCTCACTGAGGATGAGCAGTGGGCAAAGCTCGGCCGCATCGTCGAGGTCGCGCGCGAGGTGTGGGGGTAGACGCGCGCGTGAACCGGAGCGCGCCTTGCGGGACCGTCGCCGACGCAGGCTCCGAGACAGCCACTCCTGCGCATGCAGGCGATGTGCCGGAGCGCCGTCCGTGGAAACAAGCCGCGTACGCGCTCGTCGGCCTCGGCACCTTCTTCTTCATCAGCTACCCGATGGCGAATTGGCTGGCGTCCCTGCGCGCCCACGTCGGTTCGATCGTGTTCGGCTGGGAACAGCATATTCCGTTCATCGCCTGGAGCATCGTTCCCTATTGCTCGATCGATGTGTTGTACGTGATCTCGCCGTTCGTCTGCGCGACCAGAGCCGAGCTCGGCACGCATGTTCGCCGCCTGCTGACCGCACAGATCATTGCGGTGTCGTGCTTCGTCTTGTTTCCGCTGCGCTCCACTTTTGCGCGGCCAGAGACCGAAGGAGTGCCGAGCCTCCTGTTCGACGCGTTGGGGGGCTTCGATCTGCCCTTCAATCAGGCGCCGTCGCTGCACATCGCGCTGCTCGTGATTTTGTGGGAGTTCTATCTGCGCCACGTGCCGCACTCAATGCGATGGCCGCTGCATCTGTGGTTTGCAATCATCGGCGTGTCGGTGCTCACGACCTATCAGCACCATTTCTTCGATATCCCGACCGGCGCGCTGCTGGGGTTTTTCTGCCTGTGGCTGTGGCCGAGCACGGGTGCTCCACCTTGGACCCTGTGGCACCTCACCGACTCGGTGCGCCGTTGGATGGTGGCGGCGTGCTATCTCGCGGGTGCGATCGCGTTTGCCCTGCTGGCTTGGTGGATGGGGCCGGCGGGCTGGGTGCTGTTCTGGCCCGCGATCTCGCTCCTGCTGGTGATGGTGAACTACGCGGCACTGGGGCCCGACGGTTTCCAGAAGCGTGGCGATGGCCGCATGAGTGTAGCGGTTCATGCGTTGCTGGCCCCCTGCCTCATCGGCGCTTGGATCAACTCGCGTGTACGGACACAATGGGACCGGGAACCGGTTCCGATCGCCGATGGTGTCTGGCTTGGCCGCATTCCATCGCCGCGAGTGACGCGCGCCTTTGCCGCGATCGTTGATCTGTGCGCCGAACTCCCGACGCCGCGCGAGCGCGCGGTCGTTGATGCGTTTCCCATGCTTGATCTGGTTTCGCCTGACCCCGCGCGTCTCAACGCTGCTGCCGCCTGCATCGAAGGCGCGCGCGCGGGCGGCGCTGTGCTCGTCTGCTGCGCGCTCGGTTATTCGCGTAGCCCCGCGGCGATCGCGACCTGGCTGGTCTCGACCCGCCGCGCTACCGATGTCGCCGAGGCCATCCGCCGGATTGCCACGGTGCGGCCTCGCATCAACATCGACCCGGCCAGCTGCAAGGCGATTGCGATCGCGGCAGGAGCCTCACCCTGATGGAGGCGTTCTGGCTGCGTGGACGCCATGATGGTCCGCAGCGGCGAAACGCGTCAGTCCATTACGGCGGCCTCCGCCGCCGTTCCTGATCGCCTCACCCGTGACTTGCCGATCACCAGCAGGAGCGGCATCGAGACCACTGACAGGATCATCAGCAGCTTGAAGCTGTTGCCGAATCCGATGATGGTCGCCTGCTGGGTCAGCATATTGTCGATGAGCGCGCGCCCGGTGTCGGTTGCGGGGTCGATCACCGCGCGCACGTCCGGGACCTGCAGCGCCGCATTGAAGGGCGTGATGTATTCGGCGAGCTGCGCGTGCATGACGCTGGTCGAGTTGACAAGCGTCGCGACCACCACCGGAATGCCGACCGAAGAGCCGATATTGCGCACCAGGGTGAGGATGGCGGTGCCGTCGGTGCGCAGGTGTGCCGGCAGGGTGGCGAACGCCGCCGTGCTCAGCGGCACGAACACCAGCCCAAGCCCAAGTCCCTGGATCATCGTGACGGCGATGATGGTCGAGGCCGGCGTCATATTGGTGAAGTAGACGAGCTCGTACATCGTCCCCGCGGTCAGGATCATGCCGACGAAAATCAGGGTGCGGGCTTCAACGACGCGCAACAGCCGTCCCACCGCCAGCATGCCTGCCAGGGTGCCGGTCCCGCGCGCCGCCAGCATCAGCCCGGCCGACATCACCGGGTAGCCGAGCACGATCTGCAGGAACAGCGCCGACAGCGTCATGGTGGCGAACACAGTCATGCCGAGCACCACCATGAACAGGCAGCCGCCCACGAAGTTGCGGTCGGAGAACAGCTCGAACCGCACGAACGGCTCGGCCGCGGTCAGCGAGTGCGCGAAGAAGTAATAGAAGCCGACGATGGCGACCGCGAGCTCGAGCTTGATTTCGTTCGAATCGAGCCAGCCAAGCTGCTCGCCGCGGTCGACCATCAGCTGCAGCGCGCCGATGCCGACCGCGAGCGCAATGAATCCGAACCAGTCGAAACGCATCTCGCGCCGGGATTCGGTCTCATCCATGAAGAACAACAGGCCGATCACGGTGATGATGCCGATCGGCATATTGATCAGAAACACCCAGCGCCAGTTGTATTGCTCCGTCAGCCAGCCGCCCAGAGTGGGGCCCATGATCGGACCGAGCATGATGCCCATGCCCCAGATCGCCATCGCTTGGCCGCGCTCCTCGAATGAGTAGGAGTTGAGCATTACCGCCTGCGACAATGGAATGAGGCCGGCGCCGAACATGCCTTGCAGCAAGCGGAACATGACCATCTGCTCGATCGACGCCGCGAGGCCACACAGCAGTGAGGCCAACGTGAAGCCCGCGGTGCAGACGACGAACAGGGCCTTGCGCCCGAAACGACCGGCAAGCCACCCCACCGGCGCGGTCAGGATCGCCGAGGCCACGATATATGACGTGAGGATCCAGTTGACCTGATCGAGCGAGGCCGACAGGCTTCCCTGCATGTAGGGCAAAGCCACGTTGGCGACGGTGGTGTCGAGCGCCTGCATGATGGTCGCCGTCATGGCGCAGATGGTCAGCATCGCGCGCTGCAATCCGCGCTTGGGCGTGGGGGCGCGTGCGGCGTTCATCACTCGCCATCTTTGGCGATGGCTACGTCATGGCCGAACAGCGAGCCGAGCCCGCGCCGCCGGCGCGTATCGATTTCGACCGTGGCGCTCATGCCCGAGCGCAGCTTGGACAGGTTCTGCCCGGCGTCGAACGCGATGCGCACCGGTACCCGCTGTACAACCTTGACCCAATTGCCGCTCGCGTTCTGCGGCGGCAGGATCGCGAACTGCGCGCCGGTGCCCGGGCTCACCGCAATCACGCTGCCATGGAACACCTGGCCCGGAAACGTGTCGACGTGGATCCACGCCTTCTGGCCGAGTTGCAGAAAGGTGATATCGGTTTCCTTCGGATTGGCATCGACCCACGGGTGTTGATCATCCACGATGCTGAACACCGGCGTTCCGGCGATGACGTAGCGGCCGAGTTGAATGCTGTCGACTTGCGTGGCGCGGCCGGTGATCGGCGCATGCAGCACGGTGTGCGCGAGGTCGCGATTGGCCTGGTCGAGCGCCGCCTGCGCCTGCAGGTAGGCCGGGTATTTCTCGATCGCCAAGTCGGGATCGCCCAGGAGTTGGTTGCGGATGCGTGCCTGTTGCTGGACCAGCTGCTCGAGCTGCGTTCGCGCGGCGGCGAGTGCTGCCAGGGACATATCGGCGTCGAGTGCGGAGCCCATATGGGTTGCGAGCAGTTTGCTCTTGCGCTCCACGTCGCTCTCCTTGAGGGAGACCGTCTGGCGCGCGAGATCGATCAGCTGGCCAAGCGATTTCAGATTGGTCTTCAGGTTGGCGAACTCGGTCCGCACCATGGCGAGCTTGCTCTCGGCCTGGGTCACGGCCAGCTGGAACGGCACCGGATCGATCTCAAAGAGCACGTCGCCCGGATTGACGTGTTGCCCTTCGACCACGACCACCCGGCTGATCTTGCCGGCGACATCGGGCGTGATCAGCACCTTCTGCGCGCCCACATAGGCGTTGTCGGTCGAAATGTAGCGGCCGCCCATGAGGTAGATCGTCAGCGCAACGGCGGCTGCCAGCAGCGGCAGCACCAACAGCAGAATGATCCGGCGATATTGTTTGAAGACGCCGACGAGCGACACCCGGCGCCGTTCCGTCGCCGGGCGCGGAACGACCTTGAGAACCGGGTCGGATGCCCTCAGGACAGGGTCAGCCATAGCGTTGTTCCAGCTCCGCGCGCGCCGACAGTTCTGCGTCCATCCGGTTCTGGATCACCTGCCGCAGATTGTTCTTGATCTTGGCAAGCGCGGCCACCGTCGCCTCGCGCTCGGCGCGGTCGAGGCCTGCGAGTACGTTCGCCATCATCTGTTCGCTGACCACGGCCAGCCGTTCCAACACTGGCTTGGCCGCAGGGGTGAGAAAGAGCCGCTTGGCGCGCCGATCGCTGGGGTCGCTGCGCCGCTCGATCAGGCCATTGTCGCACAGCCGGTCGATCAGCCGCGTGAGCGTGATCGGCTGCACCTCGAGCAGATCCGCCAGTTCCGACTGCTTGAGGCCTTCGGCGCGCTGCAGCCGGAACAGAACGGCCCACTGCGCTCGTGTCATCCCGAACTGGCGCGCCTCCTGGTCCGCGCAGGTCCGCAGCAGGCGTGCCGCGTCACTGAGCAGGAACGCGAGATCGCGCTCGATCGAGAAATTCGGCATGGCAACCTCATGGCACAACCCGTAAGCCTCGTATATTATAAGGAAGCTTACTAAATGCGCCACCGAGGATTTTTCCACCCAGCCATGCGTGGCGCGGGGGAACCCCAATCGGGGGCGGTCAACCCCCTTGGGTCGGTGTCGAACGCCGTGATGAGTGCTGGTGGGTGATCAGCCAGTGGTCGTCGCGCTTGACCAGGATCATGGTGAAACCGTTCGGAGACTTTCGGAGTTCCCCGCCGCGAACGGCCGAGAATTCATTGAATCCGGCCACGTAGGCGACCTTGTCGTCGAGGACGACGACCTTACGGATGCCGAGCAGGACCTTGTCGCCGCTCTTTTCCAGGCGCGCATAATATTTGCGGATCGCATCGGTGCCCTCGTTGATGGTCGATCCGACCGGACCGATCAGAATGGCGTCCGGGGCGTAGAGCTTAACGAGGGCGTCGACGTTGTTGGCATTGAACGTTGTGGCCCACTGGTCAACGGCTGAGGCCACCTCCTCGGCAGGCCCTGCGAACGCCATGACGGGCGCGAGCGTCGCCAGGACGACCAGCAACACGTGTCGAAACCTTCGCATGAAACCCTCCACGATTGCACAACAGGCCACACTGGCCATTCATCGCAACTGGCCACTCGTCGCAACCGGCCATTCATCGCAACGCGCCGATCTGCATAATCCGGGTGCGCGAGTGCGCAATTGCGGATAGCAAGAATAGCAGCTCGGTGCCAAGGAGGATGCTCACATGGACAAGGCGATCTACGACAAGGGTATGGCGGTTCGCAGGGCAGTGCTCGGCGACGAATATGTCGATGCAGCGATCAAGAGCACTGACGACTTCAATCGCCCACTGCAGGAGATGCTCAACGAATATTGCTGGGGTGCGCTGTGGGGACGCGAGGGCCTGCCGCGCAAGACCCGCAGCATGCT
Source organism: uncultured Alphaproteobacteria bacterium (assembly GCA_963833605.1). Classification (GTDB taxonomy): domain Bacteria; phylum Pseudomonadota; class Alphaproteobacteria; order Rhizobiales; family Xanthobacteraceae; genus JAFAXD01. The sequence goes on along the minus strand of CAWHYZ010000015.1, from coordinate 133,400 downwards.
GAATCTGGCGATGATCAGCGTGCTCAACCGCCCGCACGAGCTGCGCGCCCATATCCGGGGGGCTTTGCGCAATGGCGTCACCCGGCAGGAGATCAGCGAGATCTTCCTGCAGGTCATGATCTATGCGGGAGCGCCGGCTGCGGTCGATTCATTCCGCACCGCGCGCGAGGTGTTCGCCGAATTGGACAAGAAGGCGTGAACGCATGAAGCGTGCAGTGGTTTCAATTGCGCGCTTGATTCGTTGTTTTTACGCATGATCTTGTCCGAAAAGTCTGCAACTTTTCGGGATCATGCGCCGAGAGGAACCGCACATGGACATCGGATTCATTGGCCTCGGCAACATGGGCTTTCACATGGCGCGCCGGCTCACCGAGGCCGGTCACAAGCTCATCGTCACCGACGCGCGGCCTGAGGCCATCGAACGCCTCATCAAGCTTGGTGCTCAGCCGGCTTCATCGGCCGCGGAAATCGCTGACAAGGTCGAGACCGTGATTGCGAGCCTGCCGACCCCGGACATCGTGCACGCGGTCGCGACCGGGCCGCGCGGCGTGATCGAAGGCCAGCGCGTGCGCCGCTTCGTCGATACGTCGACCACCGGCTCGGTCATGGCCCAGCGCATCTTCGCCGAGCTCGGTGCGCGCGACATTGTGCAGATCGACAGTCCGGTGAGCGGTGGCGTCGGCGGCGCTGCCAAAGGCACGCTGGCGGTCATGGCCTCGGGGCCGCGCCAGGAGGTCGCCGCCGTTGAACCGGTGCTGGCGGTATTCGGCAAAGTGTTCTTCATCGGTGAGCGACCGGGCGACGGACAGACCATGAAGCTCGCCAATAATTTCCTGTCGGCGACCGCCATGGCGGCGACGGCGGAGGCGATGGTCATGGGCGTGAAGGCGGGGCTCGATCCGCGCGTCATGCTCGACGTGATCAATGCCGGGAGCGGGCGTAACACCGCGACCGAGCACAAGTTTCCCAAACTGGTGCTGCCTGGCACGTTCGATCTCGGTTTTACCAACGGCCTGATGAGCAAGGACGTGAAGCTTTGTTTGTCGGAAGCCGCTGCGCTCGGCGTGCCGATGCAAGTGGCGGAGGCGGTGATGCGAGTCCTGCAGCAGGCCTGCGACGAGATCGGCGTGCAGGCGGACCTCACCACCATCGTACAGCCGCTCGAGCGCCGCACCGGCGTTGCGGTGCGGGCGAAGTGAATGACCAGCACGCACGAAATCTACGCCATCCGCTACGGGCACCACCCGCGCAAGGCGTCAGAGAATTTTCTCGGCGGCGACCCGCACGAGGTCGACATGCCGCTCGATTATTTTGTATGGGCCATCGTCGGGGAGGGCAGCACCATCCTGGTCGACACCGGCTTCGACGAGGCGGTTGGCGCGCGCCGGGGTCGTCAGACGGTCAAACCGGTAGCCGCCGGGCTCAAGGCGATCGGCATCGAGCCGGATACAGTCGAGACCATCATCGTCAGTCACCTGCACTACGATCACAGCGGCAACTACGATCTGTTTCCGCGCGCGCGCTATCATCTGCAGGACCGCGAGATGGCGTACGCGACCGGTCGTGCCATGTGCCACCAGGTGATCAGGAACTCGTTCGAGCCGGACTACGTCGTGTCGATGGTGCGCAAGGTGTTTGCCGGCCGCGTTGAGTTCCACGACGGCGACGAAGCCATCGCGCCTGGTGTCAGCGTCCATCATATCGGCGGTCACACCAAAGGCCTGCAGAGCGTGCGCGTTGAAACCAGGTTGGGTCCAGTGGTGATCGCGGCCGACGCGGCGCACCTCTATGCCCATCTCGACGGTGGCCGCGTTTTTCCGACCGTCTACAACGTCGCCGAGGCGCTTGAAGGCTATGGCCGGCTGCGCAAACTCGCCGCCTTTCCACGGCACATCGTGCCGGGCCACGACCCGATGGTGCTCAAGCGCTATCCGGCGGCGAAACCCGGGTTGGAAGGTTGGGTCGTGCGTCTCGACGCCGAACCGAAGGGATAGACTCTCTTATCCCAACCCCAGCTCACCGAACGCGGCGATGTGATGTTCGGCGGAACGTCTTGGCGTAGCAGCAGAACACGACGCGGTTGAGCGCGCTCGGAGTTCGCGGAAATCTCCGACACCACCGTGCCGACCGCGATACGTGCCGCGATGTCGGGCGGAAAGCGATAAATGCCGGTCGAGATCGCCGGGAATGCAATCGAAGTGAGTTTATGGTCGTGCGCGAGCGTGATCGCGGTTCGATAACAGGACGCCAGCTGATCCTCTTCGCCGGCGCGGCCGCCGTTCCACACCGGTCCGACCGCGTGGATCACGTATTTCGCCGGCAGCGCGTAGCCGCCGGTGATTTTGGCCCCGCCGGTGTCACAGCCGCCAAGTGTTCGGCATTCTTCTACCAGCTTGGGCCCGGCGGCGCGGTGGATTGCGCCGTCGACCCCGCCGCCGCCGAGCAGCGAGCGATTGGCCGCGTTCACGATGGCGTCGAGCGCAAGCGTGGTGATGTCGGCGACCACGATTTCGAGCGCCGTCCCTCCGACGTCGGCCGTTATCAAGGGCTTGGCCATGACGTTGAAAGTATCGTGATTGCCCATTGTCCGCATCCCTCCCGACCGGGGCGTGGATAACTCATTCTAGCACGGCCGGCACTTCGGCGGGGAGGTCGACCGTGCTCTTCGTCCCGATGTCGTCGAAGTGCTCATCCAGAAAGCGGCGCGCGGCGCGGCGGCCGTGGTCGCGCAGCATCTCGAAAAAATCGTAGTCGTTGGAGAGCTTGCTCGCCGCTGTGAATGCCTTGCCTTCGCGATCAAGCACGATGCGATGCACGTTGATGCGCCGGTACTGGCCGGCACCCTTGCCGCGCGGCAAGCGGCGTTGGTCGATCAGGCGTGCGACGAACTCGATAGCGCGAAGTTCGGCGAGCAACGAGGAGTTGAATGTGATTTCGTTGACCCGGCTCATGATCTCCTGAGCCGAGGTCGGGATCGAATGCCGCACCAGTGGATTGATCTGCACGACCACCACGTCCTCGGTGTCGGTGGTGCGGAAGAACGGGAAGATGACCGGGTTGCCCAGGTATCCGCCGTCCCAGTACGGCACACCGTCGATCTCAACCGCCCGGAACAACAGTGGCAGGCAGGCCGAGGCCATAATGGCCTCGGCCGAGATCTTTTTGCGTGAGAACACGTGCAGGCGGCCGGTATGGACGTTGGTGGCGGAGACGAACAGTTGCAGCGCCTCGCAGTTGCGCACGGCCTCGAAGTCGACGAACCGCTCGATCACGTCGCGCAATGGATTGATGTTGAGCGGATTCACGTCGTAGGGCGAATAGAGGCGTGACAGTGCGTCGAGCCAGGCCTGTGCGGGGGTACCTTCGAGTGGGAGAAACGACAGCATGCGCTCGATCACCGCGCGTTGCAGCGGTGGCAGGTTGCCGCTGAGGCTGACCGCGCGCCAGAATTCCGCCAACCGCTTCTGCGCTGCCTCCGGTCCGCCGCGCGCGAGACCGTCCGCCAGCATGATGGCGTTCATCGCGCCAGCCGACGCCCCGGAAATGCCCTCGATTGTGAGCCGCTCGTCCGCGAGCAGATGATCGAGCACGCCCCAGGTGAAGGCGCCGTGCGCGCCCCCGCCCTGCAGCGCGAGGTTGATCTTCTTTTTGGTCGCACCACCTCGGCCGGGGAGGAGATGCGACAACCATGCCTTCGTCATCAGCGCTGCGCGATGACGCCCCTATGCGTCGCGTTCACTCAGCAGTCCAACCGCCGTCGATCGAATAGTTGGAGCCGGTGATGTTGGCGGCCGCATCGCTGGTGAGGAACAACGCGAGCGCTGCGACCTGGTCGATGGTCACGAATTCCTTGGTCGGCTGAGCGGCGAGGAGCACGTCGCGCTTGACCTGCTCCGCCGTCATGTGGCGTGCCTTCATGGTGTCCGGTATCTGATGCTCGACCAGCGGCGTCCAAACGTAGCCTGGACTGATGCAATTGCAGGTTACGCCCAAGGGTGCGAGTTCGAGTGCAACCGTCTTGGTGAGTTCGGCGATGCCGTGTTTGGCGGACACGTAGGCGACCTTGAACGGCGAGGCGACAAGCGAATGCGCCGACGCGGTGTTGATGATGCGGCCCCATTTGCGCGCCTTCATGCCGGGCACCGCCGCCCGGCAGGCATGAAACGCCGAGGACAGGTTGATGGCGATGATCTGATCCCACTTTTCGATCGGGAAGTTCTCGATCGGATCGACGTGCTGGATACCGGCATTGTTGACCAGGACATCCACCGCGCCGAACGTCTTTTCGGCGGTCTTGATCATGTCGGCGATCTCGGCCGGCTTGGTCATGTCGGCGGGCGAATAGGTCGCCTTGACGCCGAACTCCTTCTCGATGCCGGAGCGCTCCTTCTCGATCGCGGCTTTGTCGCCGAAGCCGTTGATCACCACATTGGCGCCGTCCTTTGCGAACACGCGGGCGATGCCGAGGCCGATGCCGGAGGTCGAGCCGGTAACAACGGCGGTCTTTCCTTTGAGCATGACATGGGTCCTGGATTGTGGGTTCTGCGTTTGGCCCGAACGGTGGGGCATCTAGCGGCCCGGACCATGCCCCCGGCTTTGCTGCGGTGCAACGGATTTTTGACACGGCTCGGTGACGGAACCGTGATCGGTGAAAATCGCGCGAAACCTCGGTGTTTTTGCGTCGACTTGGAAAACGCCGGCGCGCAGCGCTAGATTGCCGCCGATGCCCGCCGTTTTTCTGGACCCCAACCACAACCACGCCCGCTGTGCGGCCGATGCGATCGCGCATGCCGAGAAGGTGTGCGCGGCGCGCTCGCAGCGGCTCACGCCCATTCGTCGCAAAGTGCTTGAAGTGCTGGCGGCGAGCCACAAGCCGCTGGGCGCCTACGACATCATGAACTTCGTAGGTGGCGCGCGGCCAGCCCCGATCACGATCTATCGGGCGCTCGACTTTCTGATCTCGCACGGGCTTGTGCATCGGATCGCGAGCCGCAACGCCTTTCTGGCCTGCGTCAACAACCATTCGACCGGTGCGCTGGTAGCATTCCTGATTTGCGAGAGTTGTGGTGCCGCCGGGGAGGCGCCGGGTGGCGCGATCGGGCAATCGCTCAACGCTGCCGCGCGCAGCGCGGGGTTCACGCCGAAAATGTCGGTTGTCGAAATCGCCGGATTGTGCGCCCATTGCCGCGCGCGTGCGACGAAGTCGCTCTAGAAAGTTTCCTGCGGGCACATGACCACATCCTATTCGTCACGCCATTCGAGCGTGCGCCCGCTCGACGCTGGCGCGTCCGTCCTGATCGTATTGATGTGTCTCGTGTGGGGGCTCAATCAGGTCGCGATCAAGTTCTCGTTGCCGGATGTGCCGCCGTTCATTCAGGCGGTCATCCGTTCGTTTGGCGGCTTGCTGATCGTGCTGGCCTGGGTGCGACTGCGCGGCGTCAGGCTCGTCACGCGCGACGGCACTCTGGTGCCAGGCATCATCGCTGGACTTTTGTTCGGGTTGGAGTTCCTGTTGATCTACTGGGGGCTACGCTTCACGACCGCGAGCCGTGCATCGCTGTTTCTCTACACGGCGCCATTCTTCGTCGCGCTCGGCGGGCGCTGGCTGTTGCCATCCGATCGGTTCGGGCCAGCGCAATGGGCTGGGCTCGCCTTGTGCTTTACGGGCCTTGCGGTCGCGATCGGTATCCCGCAGCCGAGCGTCGATGCGCACACACTCATTGGCGACGCGATGCTGATCGGTGCCGGCGCTGCCTGGGGCGCGACCACGCTGGTGATCAAGGCGACGCGGCTCAATCACATCGCGCCTGAAAAGACGCTGGTCTATCAGCTCGTGGTCTCGGTGCCGGTGCTGGTCGTCGCCGCCGCGTTTTTTCACGAGCGCGTATCCGGGCTTCCTGGCCCGATCGCGCTGTCCTGGCTCGCCTATCAGGTGGTAGCCCTCGGCGTCACGTTTCCGTTCTGGTTCATGCTGATCCAGCGCTTCTCGGCGACGCGGGTCTCAGCGTTCACCTTTCTGACCCCGCTCTTCGGCGTTGCCGCCGGCTGCCTGTTGCTGCACGAGCCGTTCACCCTGGCGTTCGGTGCCGCCGTGGTCCTGGTGATCGCCGGCCTCATGCTGGTCAATCGGCAGAGGTGAGAACCTGGTACGTCGCACAAACAGCCCCCGCGCTATGGGCGTTTATTCCTAGGGGTCACCTGATTCTGGCCAATCCGCCACGCGGACGTTACATAGACCTGCCAAAGGACTCAGCATGTCGGAAATGACCTCAGATCTCGCCGCACCCGCGGGGCGCCACAAGACCGTTGCGGTGAACGTCGGCGGCGTGCGCGTCGGCGGTGGTGCGCCGATCGTCGTCCAGTCGATGACCAATACCGATACCGCCGACATTGAGGGAACCGCCCGCCAGGTCGCGGCGCTCGCCCGCGCCGGCTCCGAGCTCGTCCGCGTCACCGTCGACCGCGACGAGGCCGCCGCCGCCGTGCCGCACATCAAGGACCGGCTCGGCCAGATGGGTGTGAACGTGCCGATCATCGGCGACTTCCATTACATCGGCCACAAGCTCCTCGCCGATCATCCGGCCTGCGCCGAGGCGCTCGACAAATATCGCATCAATCCTGGCAACGTCGGTTTCAAGGATAAGAAGGACCGCCAGTTCTCCGCCATCATCGAAATGGCGATCCGCCACGACAAGCCGGTGCGCATCGGCGCCAACTGGGGCTCGCTCGATCAGGAACTGCTGACCCGCCTCATGAATGAGAACGCGCGCACCGCAAACCCGCGCGAAGCGCGTGCCGTCACGCGCGAAGCCATGGTGCAGTCGGCGCTGCTCTCGGCCGCGCGCGCCGAGGAGATCGGCCTGCCGCGCCACAAGATCATTCTGTCCGCCAAGGTGTCGGCGGTGCAGGACCTGATCGCGGTCTATCAGGACTTGGCGGCCCGCTCCGACTATGCGATCCACCTCGGCCTCACCGAGGCCGGTATGGGTTCGAAGGGAATCGTCGCCTCCTCGGCCGCCATGGGGATTTTGCTGCAGCAGGGCATCGGCGACACCGTCCGGGTCTCGCTGACACCCGAGCCCAACGGCGATCGCACGCTGGAGGTCAAGGTCGCGCAGGAACTGCTGCAGACCATGGGCTTTCGGGTATTTGTTCCGCTGGTCGCCGCCTGTCCGGGCTGCGGGCGCACCACGTCCACCACATTCCAGGAACTCGCGCGCGAGATCCAGGACTTCATTCGCGACGAGATGCCGGGGTGGAAGACCCGCTATCCGGGGGTCGAGAGCCTCAACGTTGCGGTCATGGGCTGCATCGTCAACGGGCCCGGCGAATTCGAAGCACGCCGACATCGGCATTTCGCTCCCCGGCACCGGCGAGCAGCCGACCGCGCCGGTGTTCATCGACGGCAAGAAGGCCGCGACCCTGCGCGGACCAACGCTCACCGCCGACTTCAAGAACCTGGTGATCGACTACATCGAGCGCCGGTTTGGCCACGGCACGCGCACCGCGGCGGAGTGACACCGCGCCGTCGCGTGACGGCCACGGTGTACCGGTGTAAGTCTTGGCCTGGGATCGCCGGGCTCTCACCATGAACATGTTTGCGCGTTTCGCGTTTTTGCTTGCCTGCACGTTTGGCTGGATTGCGCCGCTCGCTGCGCAAACCTGGCCGGATCGGCCGATCCGGTTCATCGTTTCACAGGCGGCCGGCGGCACGCCGGATATCATCTGCCGGCTGATCACAGAGCGGATCGGCCGCGCGCTCGGCCAGCAGGTCGTGGTGGAAAACCGTCCCGGCGGCGGCAACGTGATCGGTGCGCAGACGGCGGCGCGCGCCGCTCCTGACGGCTACACGTTCTTCTGGGCCACGGCGGCGGCGCTGGTCACCAACCCCTACACCTTCAAATCACTGCCTTATGATCCGGCGCGCGATTTCGTGCTGGTCGGCCGGGTTGCCGACGGGCCGTTCCTGGTGCTCGCCAATCCCGCGGTGCCGGCGAAGTCGCTGGCGGACCTCTTCGCCTATGCCAAGGCCGAGCCCGGCAAGCTCGCATTCGCGACCGACGGCCCGAAGAACTTCACCGGCCTGATCGCGGCCTGGCTCAACAAGCGTGCCGGAACCGACATTGCGCAGGTGCCGTACGCCGCCATGCCGCAGGGCATCCAGGATGTGGTCGCCGGGCGCGTGCAGCTCGTCATTCTGGCAATTCCGTCGGCGGCGCCATTGATCGCGAGTGGGGCGCTGCGCCCGCTCGCCATCACCACCAAGGACCGCGCGCCCGGTTTCGAACAGATCCCACCGGTCGCCGACACCTTTCCGGGCTTTGATTTCAGCGGCTGGATGGCCGTGGCGGCGCCGACCGGAACGCCGCCCGAGATTCTGGCGCGCATGAATCGTGAGCTCGGCGTGGTGCTGGCGGACCCCGCCATCGTCCAGCGCCTGCGCGAGATTGGGTTCTACACCCACGGCGCCGGCAGCCTGCCCGAAGGAGCGGCCTATGTGCAGGCGCAGTACAAGGCCTGGGGCGAGGTGATCAGGGAGATCGGTGTCACGCCGGATTAGATGACAGCACGCTCCCACATGATTCTGGCGCGCAACTTTGCGATGGCAGCGCTTGCGGTCGCTGCGCTGTGCGCGAGCGCAGCGGCGCAAACCTGGCCCGATCGCCCGATCCGCCTCGTGGTTCCCGCCGGGCCGGGCGGGCCGACCGACCTGCTGGCGCGGCTCATCGCCGACGGCCTGTCGCACACGCTGCCCCAGCCGGTGATCATCGACAACCGCGCCGGCGCCGGCGGCGCGATCGGGGCGCGCGTGGTCGCGGCGGCCCCGCCCGACGGCTACACGCTGATGCTCGGCAATACCGCGACGCTGGCCAACATTCCGGCGGTGTCTAAGAACGCCGGCTACGATCCGATCAAGGACTTCGCGCCGGTCGCCAAGCTCACCGATTCCTATCAATTGCTGGTGGTCACACCGGGGTTCCCGGCAAAATCAGTGGCGGAGCTTATCGCCTACGCCAAGGCCAATCCGGGCAAGCTCGACTATGCGGCAGTCGGCGCCGGAAACCTGACGCACCTTTCCGCTGAGCTGCTCAAGGCGCGCGCCGGTATCGATTTTGCGATCGTGCATTACAAGAGCGGTGCCGAGGGGATGACCGCCGTCGTCGGCGGACAGGTACAGTTTGCGATCGACAACGTCACCGTGGTGCGGCCCCTGGTCGTGGACAACCGTTTGCGCGCGCTCGCCGTCACCAGCCGCAAGCGCCAGCGTGACTTTCCCGACCTGCCGACCATGATCGAAGCAGGCGTTCCCGATTATGAGGTGACGAGCTTCTTTGGCGTCGTTGCGCCGGCCGGGACGCCTATGAGTATCGTCGACAAGCTCAATCGTGAGATCAACGCTGCCTTACGAACCTCGCAGCTGGCGGCCGCGATGGCGAAGCTCGGGGCACAAACCGCCAACGAGACCCCGCAGCAATTCGCCGCATTCATAGCAGGTGAGCTTGCCAAGTGGGCCGCCTTGTCCAATTCCGCCGGAATCAAGATCGAATGATCGCGCGTACAACGCGAGACACCTGACATGATTCTGTAATTCGTCCACGAGTTGGGGCTGGCCCGCCATCGTGTTGCATTGGCTCGGTGCCGTGCTGATCATCCTGCTGCTCGCCCATGGCTGGTGGATGACGCATCTCGCGCCTCGACCCGACCGCCTGGCGCATTACGCCGGGCATGCGGCGTTAGGCTATGATTTTCTCGTGTTGTTGATCCTGCGGCTCTTGTGGCGCTGGCTCAACCCGGTTCCGGCCCTGCCGGGAGAAGCCTGGGAACGATACGCCGCAAAACTCGGGCACATCGCGCTCTACGTTTTGATGCTGGTGTGTGCGCTGACCGGCTGGGCGCTGGCGGGCACGTTTCGCAGTCCGCTCAACCGCGATGTCTTCGGCCTTGCGCTGCCCATGATCTATCAGAGCCAGGACCGGGCCATGCACGGCCTGTTCGAGAGCTCGCACATGATCCTGTCATACCTTCTGGCCGTGTTGGTCGTCGTGCACGTGCTCGGCGCTTTGCGCCATCACATCATCAAGCGCAACGACGTGCTGCGTCGCATGGTCGTCGGCGCGAAACCATGAGCGGTAAAGCGCAACCCGCGCTTACTTTGAAGCTTTCTTCGGCACTTTCTTTCCCTTCTTGCGCGCTTCCGACAGGCCGATGGCGATTGCCTGCTTGCGGCTCTTGACGGTTCCGCCGCGGCCGCCCTTGCCGCGCTTGAGCGTCCCCTTCTTGCGCCGGTCCATCGCGCTTTTGACGTCTTTGCCGGCGCTACGGGAATACTTGCGTGCCATGGGTCAACCTCGCTCTGCCCCACTGTCACCAACAACTCGCCGCCAGTCGCGATGGTTCCGCGCACTGAATTTACGGCTGGTTCCTTCGGGCCGATCATCGGCGACCGCGACCACATCCAATCATGAAGCTGGCCCCGCTCAACGCCCGATCCTGTCGCCGCGCGCCTCCATGTTGAGTGCCGACAGAAACTCGTTGCGGGTCTCGGGCCGGGTCCGAAACACGCCCAGCATCCGGCTGGTCACCATGGTGACTCCGGTCTTGTGGACGCCCCTGGTGGTCATGCATTGATGGGTCGCCTCGATGACCACCGCGACACCGAGCGGCTTGAGTACGCTATCGATACAGCCCGCGATCTCGGCCGTCATGCGCTCCTGGATCTGCAGCCGCTTGGCGTAGACGTTGACCAGGCGAGCGAGCTTCGAGATTCCGACTACCCTGGTTTGCGGGAGATAGCCGATATGCGCGCGCCCGATGATGGGCGCCAAATGATGCTCGCAATAGGATTCGAACCGGATATCCCGCAGCACGACGATCTCGTCATAGCCCGCGACTTCCTCGAAGGTGCGCTTGAGATAGTCGCGCGGGTCCTCGTCATAGCCGGCAAACCATTCTTCGTAAGCGCGCACCGCGCGCGCCGGTGTTCCGCGCAGCCCTTCGCGATCGGGATCGTCGCCCGCCCAGCGAATGAGGGTGCGCACCGCGTCTTCCGCGTCCGACCTGGATGGCCGGTTGGGTTGCGCCGGCGACCGCCCCGCGATCCGCCTGGTGGCGCGGCGATTGAGCTTGATGACCTTGTTCATGTTGTGCTCCCTCGTAGGCACTTCGCAAGGAACGACGCGTGCCGATAAACGTTCCGGCGCGCGGGCGACGCTGAGCACCTTGCGGGTGCGCCAGTCAGCGGCCGGTGCCGCCCGCAGCGGTCCCGCCGTCCGCCGTGATGCGAACGAGCGTCATCAGCAACGGCGCATGATGGTGCCCGCTCTGCGCCCCGAACCCCGATTTGCCGGTGACCAGGACGCGTTTGCCATCCATCTGGCGCAGGCTCTGCCACAGCGTCCGGCCGGCCGAGGAGGAATTGTCCATCAGCAGTTGGACGCGGTCGAAGCTCTGTTTGCTGTCGAGAAATTCGTCACCAGTCGCACAGATCGGCTCCTCCAATTTGACGATATAGGCAGGCTCGCGCTTGTCGCCCTTCTTGATGTCCTCATAATTCGGCGGCCCGGGGAAGACGCGATAGTTCAGGGTGCCCTTGAACGACAGCGGCTCGCTTTGGCGTACGTCGAGACACTCAGCGCTCGCCGGCGAGCCGACGACCATTGTGTACGAGGCGGTAAGCAAGAGCAGTCGTTTGCGCATGGTGCAAGCACCCGTTGGCGGATTGCCCAGCAAGTCCTAAAGCCACTTCTTCCACTTGAAGAACACGTACGGCAGGATCGCCGCCACCAACATCAGGAAAAGGCCGATCGGGTATCCGAACGTCCAGTCGAGCTCCGGCATGTGCTTGAAATTCATGCCGTAGATCGAAGCGATCAGAGTCGGTGGCATGAACACCACCGCCGCGACCGAGAAGATCTTGATGATGTTGTTCTGCTGCAGGCTGACCATGCCGAGCATGGCGTCGAGCAGGAACTGGATCTTGTTGGAAATATAGGACGCGTGGTCGGACAGCGACTGCACGTCGCGTTGCATGCCCTTGAGGATTGCGCGCTGGTCTTTCGCCCATCGCATGGCGTCGGCCTCGTTAGCGAGATAAAGCAGAACGCGGCCGATCGAGACCAGGCTCTCGCGCACCTTCGAGGTCACGTCGCCCTTCTTGCCGATCGTGTGCAGGATGCGGCTGTAGTTGCGGAAATCGCCGGGGGATGCCTTCGGGTCGAAAATGTCGCGCGACACCTGCTCGACGTCACTGCCCATATGCTCGAGTACGTCGGCGAGGCGGTCGATCACCGCGTCGAGAATGTCCATCATGATGGTTTCGCCGGTGGCGTTCGCCGGACAGGAGCGCTCGAGTCGATGATTGACGATGATGAACGGACGCGGTTCCTCGTAGCGCACGGTCACCAGGCGGTGACCTGCGAGGATGAACGTCACCGGTGTGGTGGACGGAACCTCGGTGTCCTGATGTGCCATCAGGGTTGCGGTCATGTAGCGGGCGCCGTTCTCCACGTAGAGTCGGCTGGTGATCTCGATCTCCTGCATTTCCCGCAGGGTCGGAACCGAGATGCCGAGTGCATTCTCGACAGCGGCGTCTTCGCTCGGCGTCGGTAGTTCGAGATCGAGCCACAGCGCATTTTCGGGCAGCTTCAGATCGGCCCCGATTTCCTTGCGCTCGAGCGAGGCACCACGCGACACATACACCGCCAGCATTCACCGTCCTCCGCTCGATCACCCGAAATAACGGCCAGAGGCGCCCACCACCACGGTTATCAGGCCGAGGACGAGATTGACGGTGACCAGGAGCCGGATCTGATCGATGTTTTTGGCCGCCGAGGGCCAGTCGGCGCGGGCCACGGCGGCGCGGAAGCGCTGCCACGGCACGAAGTAGAGGTGTCCATAAATGAGCATCATGATGATCCCTAGGCCCATCATGAGGTTCACATATGTGGCGACCTTGGCAAAACCGCCAAAAGCCCAGAGCACCATCGCAAAGCCGCTCACCAGCAGGACCACGACCGCGCCCCAGACCCAGGGAAAGAAGCGGGAGAACACGCGCTCCCAGAGCGCGAGACGAACCGGCGGGTCGAGCGGGCCCGTGCTCGGCCGCAACACGACGAGCGCGAAGAACATGCCGCCAACCCAGATGACGGCCGCCACGATGTGAAATGCAACGCCCACCGTCAGCATCAGGTCTCTCCCTCAAGGGTTGCGCGGGAAGGCGCCATCTGATCATTCTCTACCACTATGTCCAACATCAATCCCAATCCGTTCACCACCCGTCCCGAGATCGAAGGCACCTTCGGCGTGGTCACGTCGACCCACTGGATCGCCACCGCGGTCGGCATGGGCATCCTGGAGAAGGGCGGCAATGCCTTCGACGCCGCGGTTGCGACCGCATTCACCCTGCAGGTCGTGGAGCCGCATCTCAATGGACCGGGCGGCGACGTGCCGGTCCTTATTTGCGACGCGCGTCGCGGTGTACCCGAGGTGATTTGCGGCCAGGGCGTCGCGCCCGCCGCCGCCACCATCGCGCATTACCGCAGCCTCGGGCTCGACATGGTGCCCGGCACTGGCCTCTTGGCCGCCTGCGTGCCCGGAACGTTCGAGACCTGGATGCTGCTCCTGCGCGACTACGGCACGCTGTCGGTCGCCGACGTGCTGGCGCCTGCGATCGAGTACGCGCAGGACGGCCATCCGCTGGCCGAGCGCGCCAGTGCCACCATCGCCACGGTCGAAGCACTGTTCCGGGTCCATTGGCCGACCTCGGCTGCGGTCTATCTTCCAGGCGGCGCCGTGCCCAAGCCGGGCGACCTCTTCGCCAACAGGACGCTTGCGCAAACCTATGCGCGGATTCTGGCGGAAGCGCGCGGCGCCGGTGGCGATCGGGTGGCGCAGATCGAGCGCGCGCGGCGCGCGTGGTCGCACGGATTTGTGGCGGATGCGATCGATCGCTTCTGCCGCACCCAGGCGGTCATGGACGTATCGGGCGAGCCGCACCGCGGCGTGCTCACCGGTGCCGACATGGCGGCTTGGCAGCCGAGCATCGAAGCGCCACTGACCTACGACTACGGCCGTTACACGGTCTGCAAGGCCGGCGTCTGGAGCCAGGGACCGGTGTTGCTGCAGCAGCTCGCCCTGCTCAAGGGGTTTGATTTCGATGGCCTCGATCCGGCGGGACCGGACTTCATCCATCTGCAGGTCGAATGCGCAAAGCTCGCCTTTGCGGATCGCGAGGCGTTCTACGGCGATCCCAAGTTTGTCGACGTCCCGATCGCGACGCTACTTTCCGACGCCTACAATGCGGAACGCCGCAAGCTCGTGTCCGAGCGCGCGTCGTTCGAGCTGCGTCCCGGCCACGTTCCCGGCTTCGGCGGGAAGGTCGACCTGCGCCGCGGCGAGGCGCCGGCGCTGCACACCGGACATGGCGCCGGCGAGCCGACCGTCGGCCGTCTCGGCGAGGTCGTTGGCGACACCGTGCACTTCGACATCATCGACCGCGCCGGCAACATGGTGTCGTCGACCCCGTCCGGTGGTTGGCTGCAATCCTCGCCGGTGATCCCCGAACTCGGCTTTTGTCTCGGCACTCGTGCCCAGATGTTCTGGCTCGACGAGGGTCACCCGGCCGCGCTCGCGCCCGGCCGGCGGCCGCGCACCACCCTGACGCCGACCCTGGCGTTGCGCGACGGGGAGCCGTATCTCGCGTGGGGCACGCCGGGCGGTGACCAGCAGGATCAATGGACCGCGCAGTTCTTCCTGCGCCACGTCCATGCCGGCCTCAACCTGCAGGAATCGATCGATGCGCCGGCCTGGCATTCGGAGCATTTCCCGATCTCATTCTGGCCGCGCATCGCGCGCCCCGGCGTGCTGGTGGTGGAAAGCCGCGTTCCGGAGGCGACCATCAAGGCGTTGCGCGCGCGTGGACACGAGGTCGAGGTCGGTCCGGCCTGGTCGGAGGGACGCCTGACCGCTGCGTCTCGCGTCGGTCCGCGCCGGCGTGCCGCCGCCAATCCGCGCGGCATGCAGGGTTACGCGGCGGGACGGTGAGGCGCCACTGTAGTCGGATGAGCTCCGCACGTGGGCCGACAATCCCGATTACGCGGGCGTCGCCTTTGCGGTGATCTGCTCGAGCACCATGCCTTTGGTCTCCACGCCCACCAGCCACACCGCAATCGCCGCGATCAGGAACGTCAGCGCGAACGTTTGCAGCACGTAGGCGCCGAGGCCGTAATGCAGCATGAAGCCGACGATCAGGGGTGCCAGGAACGAGCCGACCCGACCGATGCCGAAAAACCATCCGACCGCAGTCGCCCGCAAATAGGTTGGATGCAGTTCGCCCGCATAGATGCCGGTCGCGCCGAATACGCCCGGGTTGACCCATCCAACGGCCGCGATCGCAACATACATCCACAGTCCGGTCGCCATCGCGAACCAAAAATGGAAGAATGCGCCGACGAAGTAGTAAAGAAACAGCACCGGCCGGCGTCCATACCAGTCGATCAGGAATCCGCAGGCCGTATATCCGACCACCGCCGCCAGCGACTGCACGAGCTGGAAGCTGATCGCCTGGGTCAGCGGAAATCCGCGCTGCGTCAGGATCGTCGGCAGCATGAATAGAATTCCGTTGGACGACCACAGGAAGCAGAACGATACGATCCAGAGCAGGATGGTGCGCCGTGCCCGGCCATCCTCGAACAGTTCGAACACGGTCACGCCGCGCGCGGTGTTTGCGCTCTCCGCGCTCGCCGCCGCAACCACTGGCGTCACGGGGGTCGGCGCTGCACCGATGAGCGCCTGGCGCTCGATCTCCGCGACTGTGCGCTCGGCTTCGTCAGCCTCGCCGCGGCTCAGCTGATAGCGCACCGATTCCGGCATGTAGCGGCGGACGAAAAACAGCAGCACCGCCGGTACCACACCGACCACGAATAACGCGCGCCAGCCGAGGGTCGGCACGATCGCCAGACTCAGTGCCGCGGCTACGACGAGCCCGACCGGGAACGCTGCCATCATGCTGCCAGTCATGCGCCCGCGAATGCGGCCGGGGCTGAATTCAGACGCCAGGGTGAGGGTGACCGGGACTTCGCCGCCAAGGCCGAAATTCGACAGGAACCGAAAAACGCCGAGCACCACCACGTTCCAGGACGCGGCCACGAGGCCAGTGAACAGCGCGAAGATGGAGACGGTGGCGAGAAATGAGGTGCGTCGTCCGATGTAGTCGGAGACCGTGCCCCAGAACAACGCGCCGGCGAACGCGCCGACGAGGCCGACGGTCGCGAGTCCTCCGGCCTGCGCGGGGTTGAGCCCGAACTCGCGGGAGATCGGCGGCAGCGCCGCGCCGAACAGGGCGAAGTCGGCGGCGTCGAACATGATGCCCAGAAACCCGAGAATGAAGAAGTTGCGGTGCCAGCGCGAGAATCGCAGCCGCTCCAGGCGGTCGACCAGTTCGGCGGACTTTGCGGCTGTTGCGTCCATGGCGTTCCCCCCTCGCGTTATTATGCCAGGAGGTTAGCGCATTTTCCCTTTGCCTGAAATTCGCCAAGCCGCGTAGGTTCGGAATGCGGGGCGCGCCAAGCCGTGTGGCCTCATCTTGAAGGAGCCAGCGCGAGGCGCTGGCGTGTCGAAGGCTGGCCACGGGTGAAGGCGTTCCTTTTGGCCACCCTTCGAGACGCGTGACCTGCGGTCACGCCTCTCAGGATGAGGTCTGAAGGAAAATTGAGGGGGAGAGCGCAAATGATCATCAACGTCTTCAATCATTTCATGCCGGCGCCCTATTTCGAGCGCCTGCGACGCCTCGTCCCCGAGCACGCCGCCGCCACGGCGTTTCCGCGCCTGCGCACCTTGTGGGACATCGATGCCCGACTGGGGCTCCTCGATCAGTTCGGCGCCTACCAGCAGGTTCTCTCCCTCGCCAATCCGCCGCTCGAGTTTCTCGGCACGCCGGCGGAAACGCCCGATCTGGCCCGTATGGCCAACGATGGGCTCGCGGAACTCTGCCGCCGTCACCCGGACCGGTTCCCGACCTTCATCGCCTCGTTGCCGCTCAACAACATCGATGCCTCGCTCGCCGAGATCGACCGCACGATCGGTAGCCTCGGGGCCAAGGGGATTCAGGTCTTTACCAACGTGGCGGGCGCGCCGCTGAGCGACGCGAAGTATCGCTCGCTGTTTGCCCGTATGGCCGCGCACGATCTGCCGGTCTGGGTGCATCCCATGCGTGGTCCGCAGTTTTCCGACTATGTTACCGAACAGGCCTCGGAAAACGAGATCTGGTTCACGTTCGGATGGCCTTACGAGACCACCGCCTGCATGACGCGCCTCGTTTATTCCGGCCTGTTCGACGAGTTGCCGGGGCTGAAAATCATCACCCACCACATGGGTGGCATGATCCCCTATTTTGCCGGCCGCATCGGGCTTGGCTTCCGCCAGATCTTCTTCGGCAGCAGCGACCGCAATCCCGGCGCCGGCGCGCTCAAGCGCCCACCCGCCGAGTATTTCAAGCTTCTTTATGCCGACACTGCGCTCAACGGCGACGCGCCCGCCACCCGCTGCGGCCACGCGTATTTCGGCACGTCGCATTGTCTGTTCGCGACCGATGCGCCGTTCGACCCGGAGCAGGGCAAGGGACTGATCGCAAAGACCATCGCGGCCGTCGACGCGCTTGAGATCAGTACCGACGAACGCGCGCGGATTTTCTCCGGCAACGCCCGCGCGTTGCTGAAACTCCAATAGGCGAGGGCGCGATGCAGACGAGCAACATCACGGTGGATCTACGCGATGGGCAGATGGGCGCCTATCTGGCGCTGCCCGACCGCACGCCGGCCGGCGCGATCATCGCCATCATGGAGATCTGGGGTGTGAACGACACCATGCGCCATCACGCCCATGAATTCGCGCAGGCCGGGTTCGTCTGCCTGGTGCCGGACCTGTTCTGGCGCCAGGAGTCCGGCGTCGAGCTGTCCGACAGCAATCCCGAGCATGTCCACAAGGCGTTCGATCTCTACTACGACTTCGACTACGACCTCGCGGTTCGCGACATGGAGGACACGCAGGCTTTTCTGCAGCAGCACCCGGCCTGCAACGGCAAGGTCGGCGCGGTCGGCTATTGCCTCGGCGGCAAGCTCTGCTACCTGATGTGCTGCCGAACGGACATCGACTGCGCGGTTGCGTATTACGGGACCTATATCGAGCACCACATCCGCGAGGCACCGAGCCTGCATCGGCCGTTCGTGCTGCACATGGCACTGCGCGACCGCTGGGTGCAGGCCGAGGTCAACGAGCTGCTGGAGCGCCGGCTGTCACCCAATCCGCTGGTGACGATCCACAAATATCCGGGGGCCGATCACGCGTTCGCGCGGCTGGGCGGTAAGACTTACAGCAAACCCGAGGCCGACCGCGCGCTCGCGCTGAGCCTCGAATTCTTCCGCCAGCATCTTGGTTGATGTCGCCATAGGCGAAGCGGCTCCGTAGCTCGGATGGAGCGCGTAAGCGCGCAATCCGGGGCCATCGCTTCATCCCGGATTACGCTTCGCTCCATCCGGGCTACGCTACACCCCGAAAATCTTCGCGTACCGCGTCTTGATCTCCTCGGTCTGCGCCAGTACCGCGACCGGATCCGCCTTGAGCAGTTTGATCGCCGAGAGCGGCGTTCGGCCCGGCTTTTCCTTGACCAGCGCATGGAACGAGCGGTGCTCGAAGCTGTCGACTAGAAGCTGCTGCGCCTCTGCACTCAACAGAAAGCTCTGCAACAGGCGCGCCGCATTCGGGCTACGCGCGCCGCGGAAAATGCCGGACGGGACGATGATCAACGGTGCGCCCTCGGTCGGATAAACAGTTTCGACCGGTTGGCCGCGGTCCTTGAGCAGGAACAGGCTGTAGTCGTTGCCGTCGGCCATGACGGCGCGTTCTCCCACCTGAATCTTCTTGGGTGGATCAGCCGCGGATTGAACCTGCATGACTTTCTGGGTGGCGAGCTTTTCCAGATACGGCCAGCCGAGCTCGCGCACCAGAAGGAAGGTCGCAGTCAATATCGCGCCACTATATCCCGGATGGGCTTTGACCAGTTTGCCCTTCCATTTCGGATCCAACAGATCGGCGTAGCTTTTGGGTGCCGCATCGTGCGCGACCAGATTGGTGTTGTAGCCGATCACCTCGAGCCACGCGCACATCACCGCGTGCATGCCGTCGGGATCGACGTACTCGCGCGGGTAATGCTTGGCCACGTCTTCAGGCAGGTACGGCGCGATCCAGTCGTGGCTCTTCCAGTCGATGAAGTGCGCCGGATCGGTGGAGCACACCACGTCGACCGAATTGATGTGGCTCGCCTGTTCCTGGGCGATGCGCTGGAAGATGCGCTCCGCGCCTGAGCGTTCGACTCGTACTGTGATGCCGGGATATTTCGCTTCGAACGCTTTCCCGAGCCGCTCTGCGGTCGGCAATTCCAGCGCCGTGTAGAACGCGACCGTGCCCTCACGACGTGCAGCTTCGATCAACGCTGGCGTCACCGCGGCCGGCTCCGGCACCGCTGCGCGCAACGGCTGCGCAAACAAGCCCCCAGCGGCCACCACGGTCGTTGCCTTGAGCACGGCACGCCGGGAATACGTTTTACTCCGCATAGCGTCCTCCCTGTTTGCGGTTGTCCCAGTCCTGAACCGCCATGGCGCGGCTTCCGTGTAGTTCAGCAGAATGCTAGCGTTCTGGCCAATGACAATCGGCCTAAGGGGGAGGCGGCCCATGCGCACGAGGTTTGTCCGCGTTGGTGCGCTGCTAGCCGTGGCGCTCTTTGCCCCCGGCAGCGGGCGCGCGCAGGCCCCCGTCACCGCGCTCACCCACGTCACTCTGATCGATGGCAGCGGCCAGGCCCCGCTGCGGGATGCGACCATCATCATCGAGAACGGCCGCATCGCCGCCATCGGATCGGGTCTGCCGATTCCGGCCGGTGCCCGCGCTGTCGACCTCACCGGCAAGTTTGTCACGCCCGGCATCATCAACGGACACGGTCATGTCGGTCCGGCGCCGCGCGACCGGCAGCTTGCCCAGTATGCACGCTACGGCGTCACCACCACGACCAGCATGTATTTCGATCCGGACGACATCGTCGAGTTCAAGGCCCGGCAGAAGGCGGGCGATCTGCAGGGCGCGCGCATCCTGACCGTGAAATATCGCTTCATGTCGCCGCCGTTCATTCCCGGTTCGGAGGTCAAGACCCCCGAGGAGGCTCGTCAGAAGGTCGATGAGATCGTCGCGCATGGCGCGGATTTCGTGAAAGTCTGGATCGACGCGCAGGGCGGCCGCTATCCCAAGCTCAGTCGCGAGTTCTGTGCCGCCGTGATGGATCAGGCCCGCAAGCATAACAAAATCACCATGGCCCACATCGTCGAACTCGCCGATGCCCGCATGATCGTCGACGAGGGGGTGAACATCCTGGTCCACGACGTGCGCGACCAGGTGATCCCCGACGACTTCATCGCCACCCTCAAATCCCGCAAAGTTGCGGTCATTCCGACGCTGGCGCGCGAAGAGGCGATGTTCGTCTTCGGTAGCGGCCCCGGATTCACCGACAACCCGTTCTTCCAGAAAGGACTCGCTGCGGAGCGGTTGGCGCTGCTCAAGAGCAAGAAGCGGGACGAACAGGCGAGCGACCCGGCGCACGACAGATATCTGCGCATGTTCGACAACGACAAGATCAACACCAAGAAACTATTCGACGCCGGCGTTCCGATCGGCTTTGGAACCGACTCCGGCGGCGCCCCCGATCGCTACTTCATCCAGGGCTGGTTCGAGCATCGCCAGATGGAGTTGATGGTCGCCGCCGGTCTCACGCCCATGCAGGTGATCGAGGCATTCTCGCGGGTTAATTCGCAAATCCTCGGCATCGACCGGGAATTCGGCACGCTTGCTCAAGGCAAAGCGGCCGATTTGTTGGTGCTCGGCAAGAACCCGGTGGACGACATCACCAACATGCGGTCGCTCGAAACCGTCTATCTGGGCGGCAAACCGTTCGAATGAGCCGCGACGACTCCTGTAGCCCGCATGGAGCGCAGCGTAATGCGGGTCAGCGTTCCCGGATTTCGCTTCGCTGCATCCGGGCTACGTCCGCATCGCGTACATGGAGGTGAAAGAGAACTATGATTGAGTCTTGGGCCCGCCATCTCCTCACCGCGCTGACCTTGTTGCTCACACCATCCCTCGTGCATGCCCAAAGCGCACCCGCCTTCGAGGTCGACGCTACCTGGCCAAAGCCGCTGCCTGACGGGTGGATCAGCGGCCAGCTCGGCGGCGTTTGCGTTGACGCGCAGGACAATGTCTACTTGGTGAACCGTGGCGACATCACCCAAGAGGAAAAGGAGACCTCGAAGTCGGCGCCGCCGATCATGAAGTTCGACCCAGCCGGAAACCTGAAGGCCTCATGGGGAGAGCGTAACGTCGTGCCCGGATCGATCCACGGCTGTGTGGTCGACCGCGCCGGCAATCTCTACGTCGGCGGAAACAACGATGGGATCGTCCAGAAATACGGGCCCGATGGCGCGTTGCTGTTGCAGATCGGGCAACGCGGCCGCTTCGATTCCGCCGACGGCACCAGCAAGTCCGCCGGCCGCAATGCCAGTCCCGAGCAGTTCTTCAATCCGGCCGGCATTGCGGTCGATCCCGGCAGCGGCGATACTTATGTCGCCGACGGTTATGGCAATCGGCGGGTCGCGGTGTTTGATCGCGACGGCAAGTTTCTGCGCCAATGGGGACGCCAGGCAACGCAGGCCGAGGCCGAGGCGGGCGCGCCGGCTGCGTTCAGTGAGGTCGTGCATTGCATCGCCATGAGCAATGCCGGAATGATCTATGTCTGTGATCGCCAAGGTGATCGCGTGCAGGTGTTCGACAAGAGCGGCGTATTTGTGCGCAATATCTGGGTCAGGACCGGCACCGACAAGCTGCCCGACGCGCGCGGAACCGCCTGGTGGGTCGCGTTTTCGCCCGATCCGGAGCAGAAGCTCATGTACGTCATGAACGGTCGCAACGAGCAGGTTCATGTGCTCGATCATGCCAGCGGAAAGATCCTGACCTCGTTCGGCCGGCCCGGCCACCAGATCGGCAATTTCACCCACGGCCATACGCTGGCGGTCGATTCTAAGAGTAATGTCTATGTGGCCGAGACCAACTGGGGCCGGCGCGTGCAGAAATTCAAGCCGACGGGACAATAACAATGCCGAGTGCTTCAACAATGTCGAGCGCTTCGGCGATGGCGCGAACCGCGACCAAGGAAGACGTGGTGGCACGAGTGCGTGCGCTGGTGCCTGGCATCGGCGCTCGCGCCGCGGCCGCCGAGGAGGCGAGGACGCTGCCTCCGGAATCGGTCTCCGAGCTGATAGACGCCGGCCTCGCCCGCATCCTCATGCCGCCTCGCTTTGGCGGCTATGGCCTCGGGGTCGACACCTGGTTCGAGGTCGTACGCGAAATCAGTACGGCGGACGCGTCACATGGCTGGTGTGCGAGCCTCATCATCCATCATCCGCACATGGTTGCTCAGTTTCCCGAAGAGGCGCAGCAGGCGGTGTGGGCCGGCGGTCCTGATGTTGCCATCGCTGCTTCGGTGCTCCCGACGACCCGGATTACCCGCGACGGCGACGGGTTTCGCATCTCCGGCGATCAGTCCGCGTTCACCAGCGGCATCAACCATAGCTCCTGGGTGATCGTCGGCGGCATGTTGGACGAAGGCGCCGGGCCGCAGTGGGTGCTGTTTCTGATTCCGCCCGGCCAATACACCGTGCGCGACACCTGGTTCACCTCCGGCATGCGGGCTACCGGCAGCAACACGGTCGTCACCAACGACGTGTTCGTGCCGCGCACCAGGATGGTACGGGTCGAAGATCTGCGCCTCGGCACATGCCCAGGTGGCGCCATCCACGCCGACCCGATCTATCGCGCCCCGTTCTTCTCCTATTCGCCGCTGACCTTTGCGACGCCGATGCTGGGTGCTGCTCAGGGCGCCTATGTGTTTTTCCGCGAATGGTCCAAGGACCGCAAAGCGCGCCGCGGCGTCGCCGTCGCCGATCTCGTCAGCGTACAGGTGCGCATGGCGCGCGCCGCCGCCGACCTCGACGCTGCCGAGCTCCTGCTGCAGCGCGCCGCGCTGGTGCCGCATATGCATCAGCCGCCGCCCGAGTTGCTGGCGCGCTCGGTGCGCGACTACAGCCGTGCGGCCGAACTCATCCTGAGCGGAATCGATGCGCTCTTGGCACTCAGCGGTGCGGCAGGGTTTGCGGCCGCAAATCCGATCCAGCGCGCCTGGCGCGACCTGCACTTTGCCGGCATGCATGTCGGTCTCAACGCCGAGAACAACTACGCGCATTTCGGCCGCCTGGAGCTTGGCCTCGGGCGCGATCCGGATCAGCCGTTTTATTGAGCGGACAGTCCCGTGGCCACCGGCAATCGGCTCAGGGATTTTGGCGGGTGCCTTGTCGCACTGCTCCTCCTTGCGGGCGGTGGTCCGGGGTGGGCGGCCGAATCCTATCCAACGAGACCGGTTCGCCTGGTGGTCGGTTTCGGGGCAGGCGGCCCGACCGACATTCCGGCGCGCTTCATCGCCGAGCGGCTCGCGCCGCTGCTGGGACAGAACGTGGTGGTGGAAAACAAACCGGGCGCCGCCGGCATGCTGGCGACACGCGACGTGCTCGCCCAGCCGCGCGACGGCTACAATCTCCTCCTTTGCACCCATTTCGAGTCGATCAACACGGTGCTCTACCGCAATCCGCAATATGCGTTACGCGATCTCGCGCCGATTTCGCTGATCACCAAGTACTATTACGCGTTGGCGCTCTCCAACGCGGTTCCGGCTGCCGATTTCGAGCAGTTCGTCGCCTACGCCAAAGCGCGGCCGGGCGAAATCGGCTATATCTCGATCGGGATCGGGTCGGCCCAGGAGATCATGGCGCGCCAGCTCGAGCGCCTGGCCGGCATTTCCATGAACCGGATCCCCTATCGCGGCGGTCCGCAGGTGATGCAGGACCTCCTCTCCGGCATCGTGCAGTTCTACGTCGCACCGACGCTCGCGGTGATACCGCAGTACGAAAGCCGCCAGCTGAAGGTACTCGCCGTCTCGAGCCCGCAGCGGCTGGCGATCGCACCTGAGATCCCGACGCTGGTGGAGAAGCGCATCGATTTCGTGCGCTTCGGTTGGCTCGGAATCTGCGCCGGGGCCGGAACGCCACAGCCGATCCTCGATCTGCTGAACCGCCACATCGTCGCGATCGTGGCCAATCCGGCTTATCAGGCCCTCATCGAGAAGGCCGGATCGATCCCGATCGCCTCCTCGCCGGTCGAACTCGGCTCCGTGTTGACGCAGACGGTGGACGATGTCGCCTCCACCATCCGCGAGTTTGGCATGCAGCAGGAACAGTGAAGCCGGAAGTCGCCGATAGCCATCGAGCCATTTCCGGACGACATGTGCTCGGCTTGAGCTCCTCTCAATCTGACCGGAAACGGACCCGAGTATGGAACTGTCTGCGTTCGTTTCCTCTCACTGCGGCTCAATCTTCGCGATGCGGACGTATTCCGCCCACTTGACCCGGTCCTTTGCCATGAGGTCGTCGACCGCCTTCGCTCCACCCAACAGAGGTTCGGCGCCGGTGGTCTCGGACAAAAATTTCTTGGTCTCATCGGACGCCGCGAACTGATCGATCCATGCGGTCAGCTTTTGGATGATGGGGGCCGGCGTGCCCGCCGGAACGTGGACCGACCACCACGACTCCAAGTCCAGGTTGTTTACGCCGCACTCACGCGCGCTCGGCAGATTCGGAAGTGCGCTGCTGCGGCGCGCCGTCGTCACCATCAGTGGCCGCAACCGTCCATCAGCGACCATCCCTTTGGTCGTGCCAGGGTCCGTAAAATAGAAATCCAGCTGATGTTTGATGAGCTCGTTCAAACCGTCGAGGCCAGAGCGATATTTCACTTCCATGGTCTTGAGACCAAACTGCTCCTTGAACATCTCCGCACAGACCTGACCGACGGTCGTGCTCGAACCATAGCTGCTTTGGTCACCCTTTTTTCGCAAGTGTTCAACCAGTTCAGGGACTGACTTGATGGGACTGTCGCCCGCGACAAACAGGATGAACGGAAGCGTCGCCAACAGCGCGACCGAGGCGAGATCCTTGTCGGGATCATAGCCTAATTGTTTGAACAGGAAGCGGGCGGGCGGGATGATTGAACTCGCCGGTGCAATAAACACTGTGTAGCCGTCCGGCTTCGATCGGGCCACATACTCGGTGGCAATATTCCCTGCGGCCCCAATTCTATTTTCAACCACGACGGGCTTGCCGGCCAACTCCTGCAGTTTGCGACTGTAATAGCGGACGACGATATCTGCGCCGGTTCCGGCCGGGAACATGCAGATCGAATGAATTTCCCGGTTGGGATAGTCGTTAGCCTGGCCCCAACTCGCCCTCGGCAGGGCCGAGACGAACGGAAGTGCAATGGCGGATTGCAGGACGCTTCGGCGCGAGCGGATCATGGTTCCTCCCTGAGAACTCTGCCTTAATGACTAACATCGCGGAAGGCGCATGGTCTACGGCGATCCAAATATGTGGCGTCCATTTCGAGGCAGGACACCCTGGGGAGCCAATTGAGACAGCGCGAATTCATCGCGGGGGCTTGGCGGCGCGACGCCAGCCGACCTGCGGCCACGGTCAACGCGCGCGCAGCAGGCGAGCCGCATTTATCGCCTCGGCGTGATGTTCCCCTCACCGGTCGCTAAGCTGACGGGTGTCGTCTACTTCGATTTGCTGGTCCTCTTGCCGGTCGCTGCGCCTCGCAAATCGCCCCAGGGGTCCGGCTTCGTGTCGGCGTTGGGAATCTTGTCGAGACTCTCCTTGTAGGCCTTGTCGGCCTCGGCGGCCTTTTTGCGCTTGTCCTCGACCTGCTGGCGCTGCTCCATGGCGCCAGGGCCGCGCGGCGCGCCCTGCGCATAGGCCGGCAGTGTCAGCAGCGCGGCGGCGGCGAGCGCCAGCAGCACTCTCACGTGGGCGAGCCCTTTCCGGTGTGACCCCACACGCTCTCCCAATCGTTACCGCCCATGTCGGTGACCCGCCCATCGCGATCGAAGAACTTGTTCGGCACCTGGAAGATCGCGAGCATCAGGCCGCCTTCCGGGCACCAGGCCACGTGGCGGCTGCCGACCTCGCGCCACACAAACTCACCGGGACCGACTTCGAGCCCGGCAGCGGGGCCTTCCTTGTCGACAAGCTTGCCCTCGATCACCCAGGTCTGCTCGATCTGTACATGCTCGTGCTCGGGCAGCACGGCGCCGGGCGCAAACCGCATCAGCGCGGTCACGAGCCCGGTCTTGCGGTCGAGCAGCAGGGTCTTGGCTTCGCAGCCGGGGAACCGCGTCTTCTGCCATTCCATCTCGGCCGGCCGTACCACGTGCGAGTGCGCGTCGGACGTTGTTGGTCCGGTCTTGGGTTCAAGCGTTGCAGTGTCCATGCAATCCTCCACATCCGTGGGATGGGTTGAGCTCTTGCGAAACCCATCGTTGTTCTCTTCACGGCGCTGATGGGTTTCGCTGCACTCAACCCATCCTACGCCAGTTTCAATTCGGCTCGGGCGGCGCCACCGCGGCGTCCTGGTTGCTGCGCTTGAGTGCGTCGGCCACGAAGCCGCTCGCCTTCATCTCCTCGACGAACGCGCGCAGGTAGCGCGCGCCGGCCTCGCCGCGGCCCTTGGGCGTGCCCATGGCCTGGCGGATCTCCATGAACCGCCCGTCCATGATCTTGACGTTCGGATTGGTGCCCGCGAACTTGACCAGCGGCTGCTTCACGCCGCCGGCCGCATCGAGCTTCTCCTTGATGAAGAGGCCGACCCCGTCGTCGCTGCGCACGAGGGTCGCGTGCTTGAGGGTGCGGGTGAGATAAAGGTCGTAAGCCGAATTCTTGCTGACCCCGATGCGCACGCCTTCGCGATCCACGTCGGCGACGGTTTTGAGGTTGGAATCCTTCGGCACCATGTAGACACCCTCGATGATCACGTAGGGCGCCGTGAACACGATCTCGTTCGCGCGCACCGGCTCGATCGCCAGGAACAGCACGTCGAGCGCCCCGGTCTTGACTGCCTCGAACACCTTGCCGGCGGCGTCGAACGCAACGAGCTCGACCGGCACGCCCAGCCGCCGGCCCAGCTCACGGGCGAGGTCGGGCGTGATACCCTTCGGCTGCCCGGTCGCCGGGTCCTTCTGCGCCAGCACCATGTTGCCGAGGTTGATGGCGGCGCGCACCTTGCCGGTGGGCGCGAGGTCTTTGAGAACGTCGGGCGAAACAGTGGTCATGGGTTGCCTTGTTGCGAGGGAGTGCCGGAGATCTTGGCGGACGCCGCCGTGAGGCCGGCGGCGAGCGCAATCATAGCGGCGCAGAAGATCTTGGCCATGGCATTCCTTCTGCTGTGCGGCAAGCTTGCACATTCTATTGGGACGGGCGCAAGGTGAGCAACGGCACGATAGCCGTGTGCATTCATCGAGCTGCAGTGCATGGAGAAGGCTTTGGTGGACTTGGCGCGCGTCAAGACGGCCGTGTTGGAGATCGCTTACGAGGCAAGCGGTCCGGCTGCCGCGCCGGCCGCGGTGCTGCTGCATGGCTTTCCCTATGATGTACGGGCCTTCGACGCGGTCGTCGCGCTGCTCAACGCGGCCGGCCTGCGTACGATCGTGCCCTATGTGCGCGGCTATGGCGGAACGAGCTTCCTCTCAGGTGACACGATGCGCTCCGGGCAGCAGGCGGCGGTCGCCCACGATGCGCTCGACCTGCTCGACGCGCTTGGTCTGCAAACTGCTGTTCTGGCCGGCTTTGATTGGGGTGGGCGGGCAGCCTGCATCGTCGCTGCACTATGGCCTGAGCGCGTGCGCGCGCTCGTCACCTGCGGCGGCTACCTCATTCAGGACATTGCCCGCGCCGGCGCGCCTGCCGACCCCGAGCAGGAGCGTCGCTTCTGGTACCAGTATTACTTCAACACCGAGCGCGGGCGCGCCGGGCTTGCCGCCAATCGCGCCGCGTTTGGCCGGCTCTTGTGGAAACTGTGGTCGCCGACCTGGGCTTTCGATGACGCGACCTACGCGCGCACCGCGCATTCCTTCGACAATCCCGATTTCGTGGACGTGGTGATTCATTCTTATCGGCATCGCTTCGGCACCGTTACGGGTGATCCACGCTACGACGCGACGGAAGCGAAGCTTGCGGGATTGCCGAAGATCGGCGTGCCGACGATTGCGCTCCACGGTGCCGTCGGCGACGTCATGCCGGCCAAGATGTCCGAGCGCCACGCGCAGTATTTCACCTCGCGCTACGAGCGTCGCCTGCTCGCCAACATCGGCCGCAATGTGCCGCAGGAAGCGCCGCGCGAATTCGCCCAGGCGATTTTGGATTTGTGCGGTGGGTAACACGCGCCCGGAGGCGGGGTGAAATGCCGATAGGCGCTAACTTTGATTCATCGCGAACCTCTCACCCCGTGTCATGCCCCGCGAGGGCGCAGTCGCGCTCGCGCGACGGAGCCCGAATGCGGGGCACCCAGTACTCCGTAGCCGCCGTGACGTTTGCGGGCCGTGCATCACCG
The DNA here is from genome assembly GCA_963833605.1 of uncultured Alphaproteobacteria bacterium. Classification (GTDB taxonomy): domain Bacteria; phylum Pseudomonadota; class Alphaproteobacteria; order Rhizobiales; family Xanthobacteraceae; genus JAFAXD01. Next base: position 104,822 of record CAWHYZ010000015.1, on the reverse strand, counting down.
ATCGATCGGTGGATACTGGGTTGCCCGCTTTCGGGTCTCCATCGCGCGGAGCGCGATGGAGACCCCTCGCGGGCAATGACACCGCGCGGGTCGGTCGATTTCGTCTCTCTCTCAGTCAACGCCCATGGGATGAACTCCGGGGCACCGTCGCCCTGCTATCGTTCAGAGGCTCGAGCGGTGAGGGCGTCATACTCTTCCTTTGTGACGCGGCCTGAAAGCGCGAGGCCGAGCAGTCGCCGTTGCAGACCTCCCGTCTGAACCTCGCGCTCATCCGGGGACAAGTCCTTAAGTTTATCGGGGGGACCGTGCAGCATGATAGCGTCGGGACGCTGCTGTTTGCGCAGGACTTCAGCCCAGTCGGCGACTGCTCCCTCGGGCCGCTTTTCCAACTCCCTCAGCTCTTGCAGCACGAGCACTGACTTTTGAATTCTTGCGGCGCGTGCCTGCGCGCGATCCTGCTCGTTCTCGGTACGCCAGCCGAGACGGCTCAGGTGCGCACGCAACGCTTCCAACACGTCGCTGTTAATGTCGTCTGCCTGATGCCTGGCCAACTGATGCTTTGCGCTGTCCAGCAAACGGCGCTGTTGCGCTCGCAACGCTTCGATTTGCGCCGGGTGCTGCTCCAACCATCGGCGCAGGGCATCGATCCCGCCAGTATATATCGTGCTGATCTGACGTGCGTTCGGTTCGCCCAGCTTTGGGGCGGGAGGGAAAGCAGATAGCACGAGGGCTTCAATCGGTAATGCGGATACAGGCGTATCCAATTGTTTTGATATTCTATCTATCTCGGCCTGCAATTTTAGTTCGGCGTCGGGTCGGTCATCCGGGTATTCGCCCTTCAGGCCGTCCCGCAGAAAATAGTCATGGTAACTCTCGCCGCGGTCGCGCAATTGGGCGACCAGAAACGCTGCCTGCCGTTCGCCGCATCCCCAGGTGCGCCCGTCCGGAATGTGGATGAATGTGCGATTTCGAAAAACCGTATAGGTCGCGAGCGCGAAGCGGTCGTCCTGAAGGGCCGAGCGGAAGCGCGGATCCCGCGCCAGATCTGCTTCGAGGCTGGGAACGTCCGATCGTGGCGGAGGCTCGTAGACGGGCTGCTGGCCGTCGATGAAAAAGACATCATCCGGCCGGATGTCGAGCGTGCCGTAAATCCAAAGCTTGCTCCCCGTCGATGGGCGTCGAAAACCATGGTCCAGGGTATCGCGTGTCTCGCCCCGCGACCCGTCGGGTAAGTGCGTGCCGACAACCGTTTCCGGCTTTCCGAGGCTCCAGACGATAACAGCTTCACCGTGTCTGGTCCTCCAGCCCAATTGGCCTTGCCATATATTCCCGAGTTTCTTGCCGGGACCCAGCGCCCGGGTGATTCCTGGTTCTGCTCGATGAATGGATAATGCTGGTCGAGAAATTTCTGCCGCTCGGCGTCGGAATTCGTTTGGCTCATGGCGGCGTGCCCAAGCAAGACGAGCGTTGAGAGCAATGTCGTAAGGCGGAGCATTTGATGTCACCGGGGCTCGCAATTATACCTGCAAATACGGCAGATTGCGGGAATATCGGAGTGAGGCTCGTTTGCTGACATGGTGAAGGATCACGAACCAGACGACACCACTCGCCGCACGCTCGACCATTATGACAGGGCGGCCGAGGAATTCCGGGAATTCACCCGCGACCACGACGTGAGCCAGAATATCAACGCGCTGCTGGCGGCGATTGAAGGCACACCGCCATTTCGCATTCTCGACCTCGGCTGCGGGCCTGGCCGCGACCTCGTGGCCTTCACCAGGCTTGGTCACGTGGCGGTCGGCCTCGAAGGCGCGGGCCCGTTGGCCGCCATGGCGCGCGCGGCAAGCGGCTGCGACGTATGGCAACAGAACTTTCTCACGCTCGACCTGCCGCAAAGCCAATTCGACGGCATCTTCGCCAACGCAACTCTGTTTCATGTTCCGAGCCGGGAATTGCCGCGCGTGCTCGGCGAGCTGCGCCTGAGCCTGAAGCCGCGCGGGGTACTGTTCGCATCCAATCCCCATGGCGACAACCAGGAAGGCTTTCGCGGCGATCGTTACTGCGTCTTCCACGACCTTGCCGCGTGGCGCCGCTACCTGACGGCCGCCGGCTTTGTCGAAATCGATCACTACTACCGCCCCGCCGGTCTGCCGCGCGCGCAACAGCCGTGGCTGGCGACCGTGTGGCGGCGCATTCCCTAGGACAGACCGCGGCGCGGGCGATTTGATGGTTTGGCCGCAAGACCGCATGCGCCATAGCCGATGTGCATGTTAGGGTTTTGCGATCATGGCGAGGGACATGGATTTGATGAACCAGTATCGGGCTCTGTCGGATATTGCATGCGCTTGCGTTGCTGCACTCGTGGTTGGCGCCGCCGGCATCGCGCTTGCGGCCGACCGGATTGCCTGGCCGCCGGGACTGCCGATCTATGACCACATCGTCATCGTGGTCGAGGAGAACAAGGATGTCGATCAGATCCTCGGGCGATCAGGTTCGACACGCCCTACATCAAGCAGTTGGCTGCCGAGGGCGCCTGTTCGAACGCATGTACGCGGAGGAACACTATAGCCAGGGCAACTATTTCTGGCTGTTCTCGGGCAGCAACCAGAATGTCGGCTTCTTCGACCGGGTGCCGAACCGCGCCAATCACCCCGACTACCCGTTTCGAGCAAGCAACCTGGGCGAGCGAGCTGATCCGCAAGGGCCTCACGTTCAAGGGCTATGCCGAGAGCCTGCCGGAAATCGGCTCCGAGGCGGAGTTCGATCCGCCCGGCTGTCACGGCAACGACTGCGTCTATGGCCGCAAGCATGTGCCGTGGGTGAGCTTCGCCAATGTTCCCAACGGGACGACGGTGGAGACCTCTTCCAACCTGCGCTTTGAGGACTTCCCCACCGATTATTCCAAGCTGCCGACGGTGGCGTTTGTCATCCCGAACCTCAACAACGACATGCACAACGGCCGGCTGGACACGAGCATCGCGACCGGCGACGCCTGGCTCAAACAAAACCTCGACGGCTATTATCAGTGGGCAAAGACCCACAACAGCCTGCTGATCGTCACGTTCGACGAGAATGACGACCAGGTCGGCTACGCCGGGCTCACCAATCCGTTCGTCAGCCTCATCCCGGCCTATCCACCCAACTACAACCAGTTCCGGCTCGATCTGCAGAACCGCATCGTCACCATCTTCGCGGGCGCCCACATCAAGCCGGGTTCCTATGCGGAAGGTCGTGGCATCACCCACGTCAACATCCTGCGGACCATCGAGGCGATGTACGGCCTGCCGCAAGTCGGGCGCGCAGCAGCCCAACGCAGGCGGTATCGGCATTTCGGATGACGCGATCATTACGGATGTATTTGTGCCGGTGCGATAGCATTCGCAAATCTGATCAACCCAACAGGAGCCAGCCACGTGATTGAAAATCGGTGCTCCCGCCGTGATTTCGAACTGCGCGGTCACGCGCTCGCCCCCGCGAGCATCGTCCGGTGCTACACCCGGCCGTCGCCGTAGCGGTCTTGCGTTGCCGGCGCGGGTGTGGCACGACCTGGGCTTCCTCGGTCCATGGCTCGGCAGTTACGGAACGCACAGCGCGTTCGCGAGGCGCCGCGTCCGGTTTGAGGAGTTCGTGAGCAACAAACGTCAACTTGTGTCTCCGATACCGACGTTCGTATCCCTTTGCGGCACGTGATCAGGCGAACGTCGGGACCAACGGGACACTAGGCCAGGTGGCACAGCATTGGAGACAGCGAGATGGCGCTGCGAAAGAACGTGAGGCTGCAGAGAGCGCCGCGGCGCCGGCGTGAGGAATTGCCCGACGCGGAGCAATCCACGGAGGTGTCTGTTATCGACCGGGCTGCTGAGACTGGCCGGTTTCGGCTGCAAGTCGACAAGCAGACCAAGGGGTCCTACGAAAGCCGCGAGGCGGCCGAAAAAGCCGGGCTCGCCCTCAAACGCGGATTTCCGATCCTGCACGTTGCCATATTCGACGCCGAAGAAGGGCAGAGTATTACGATCGCGCTGCCGGAAGCGTGATCATGCGCGATTGAATTGCCGGCACGTGGTGCCGATGCGGGCATCTTGAATTGGAGACTGTGGGCGGGAGATTTTCGAAATGGACCCCGCAAAGCTCAAAGCGGCGACCACCTACAATGCGGCCGCGGATCATTTCGACGATGGCCCGCTTGCCTTTTGGGATCGCTACGGACGGGGCACCATTGAACGGCTGGCTCTAGGGCCCGGATCAAGCGTGCTCGATGCTGGCTGTGGAAGCGGCGCATCAGCCATTCCTGCCGCGCAAAGGGTCGGCGTCGACGGCCGCGTCATTGGCGTCGATCTGGCCGAGCGGTTGCTCGCGATGGCGCGAGCGAAGGCAGAGAAGCTCGGGCTTCGAAACATTGAGTTTCGCAACGGCGACATGGAAGCGCTCGGATTTCCGGACGCGGCGTCCGATGCGGTGGTCTGCGTCTTTTCGATTTTTTTCGTTCCCGACATGATCAAACAGGTCCGCGAGCTGTGGCGCATGGTGCGCCCGGGTGGACAGCTCGCCATCACAACGTGGGGCCCGCGCATGTTTGAGCCGGGTTCGGCAGCATGGTGGGCCGCGGTCAAGCAATTTCGGCCCGATCTTCAGGCTGCCTTCAATCCATGGGAGCGGGTTCGTCACGCCCGCGGCCGTGCGTGAGCTCTTCGCCAAGAGCGGGATTGAGGATCTGGAGGTCGCGGCCGTCGCCGGTCGGCAGGCCCTGCGGTCACCCGAAGACTGGTGGACCGTCGTCCTTGGGTCGGGCTATCGCTGGACGGTCGAACAGATGGATGCCGAAACCGCGGCCCGGGTCCGTACAGAAAATCTCAAGACGCTTCGGCAGAATGCAACGGAATTCATCGAGACCAACGTGATCTACGCCGTCGCCGCAAAGCGTTGAAACAAACCATTTGGTTGGTTTCCCGTAGGCTCACGCGCCTTGCTGCCGGATGAGCCCGATCCAATCGGCGTCCTATCTTCGATCTGCTACCAACATCGTTCGAGGCTGCGATCCTCTGAGGAGAACTGAACCTATCCGATTATCGGGCGTAAGGCCGAGTTGCGCATGCAGGCCATCGGTGTCCACCACGGCGTGGATTTAGATGGTGTGGCTTTGTTGGTCGCATTGTCCCGGATGAGCCTCGGCGCAACTTGGCCGTATGTTTCTACCGTGCTGTCGAGGTGCTTAGCGTCTACAATCGCTGCAACCTACCGAGAATCATTGTTGCAGACCGGTCAGATCCAAAGGGTCTATCCGTGAGTGATGCTGGGGAGACGCGCGGTCAAATCTATCCAATCCGCGGCGGCAAAAATGGAACCCCGCCGGATGGATTGCCACGCCGTTTGGCTGCAATCGTCGCGGCTGATATTGCAGGTTACAGCCGCCTAATGGGGCGCGACGAGGAAGGAACGCACGCCCGCATAAAGCGGCAGCGGCGCGAACTCATTGAGCCAACCATCGCGGAGCACCACGGTAGGCTCATCAAATATACCGGTGATGGTTTTCTGGCGATGTTCGACAGCCCGGTCGAAGCTGTTCGATGCGCGATCGTCATTCAACAAAGTATGGTCGGGCGCAATGCGTCACTTCCACTGGAACAAAGGATTCTCTACCGGATAGGAATTCATCTTGGTGACGTGATAGTTGAACCGGAAGACATTTATGGTGAGGGCGTCAACATTGCGGCACGGCTTGAAGGGATTGCTCGTCCTGGCGACCTGTTCATCTCTGGTGGAGTTTATGAACAGATCAAAAACAAACTTGTGTGCGCATATCAATCGCTGGGCGATCGACAAGTCAAGAATATCACCGATCCTGTGACCGTATATCGCGTGCTGCCTGATCCCGCGGCACTGATTGAGGCCCGGAAATTCGGTAAACTAGTCGGAACCGTCATCTCGGGCGTCCTTCTCCTTCTCGGAGCTGCCGGCGGATACTATGTCTTCAACACATACTATGCGCCGCCGCCTGCTCCGATTTCGACCCAGCCCGTCGTGTCGAATGCTCCTGAGCTGGCCACAGCGCCGAGTGCTCCGCAATTGACGACAACACCAACGGAAGCACCGAAGAGCTCCACCACTGAAGTGGACCCCGGATTTGGGACCGGGCGGTTAGTTGGAGCAGAGCCGTTTCCGTCGTGATAGACGGAGACGATGATGAAGAAGACGAGACGGAAGATTGATGCGAGCCTGAAGGCGATGATCGCCTTGGAGGCGTTGCGGGAACAGGCGACGGTTGCCGATCTGGCGCAACGCTATGAGGTGCATCCGAACCAGATTTATGCCTGGAAGAAGCAACTGTTGGACAACGCGGCCCGTGCCTTCGATCCTGGCGTCGGGCTGGAGGCGGATGAGGCGCGCGATCGGGAGATCGAGAAGCTGCACGCCAAGATCGGCCGGCTGACGATCGAGAACGATTTTTTCGCCAGGAGGTCCGGACGATGAGCACGGCGGACCGCAGAGGAATGCTCGATCGCGATGATCCGAACCTGTCGGTCCGGGCGCAATGCGCGATGCTGGGGCTGTCTCGCTCGGGGGTCTATCGGCAGCGGGCGGCGAACGACGATGATGATCTGGCGCTGATGCGGCGCATCGACAAGCTGTTCCTGCAGCACCCATTCCTGGGCTCGCGCCGGATGGCCCAGATGCTGTCGACGCCGCAGGCGCCGGTGAACCGCAAGCGGGTGCAGCGGCTGATGCGCCGGATGGGGATCGCGGCGCTTGGGCCGAGAAAGAACACCTCGAAGCCGGCGCCGGAACACAAGATCTTCCCCTACCTGCTGCGCGGTATGACGATCGACCGGGCCAACCAAGTCTGGGCGGCGGACATCACCTACATCCCGATCGGACGCGGCTTCCTCTATCTGGTGGCGGTCATCGACTGGGCCAGCCGGGCGGTCCTGGCCTGGCGGCTGTCGAATACCCTGGACACGCGCTTCTGCATCGACGCACTCGAGGAGGCGCTGGCGCGCTTCGGCACGCCGGAGATCTTCAACACCGACCAGGGCTCGCAGTTCACCTCGACTGCCTTCACCGGCAGACTTGCGGCCGCCGGCATCCAAATCTCGATGGACGGGCGTGGGCGCTGGATGGACAACGTGTTCATCGAACGGCTGTGGCGCTCGCTCAAGTACGAGGACATCTATCTGAAGGGCTACGCCGATGGCCGCGAGGCCAAAGCCGGGATCGCGAACTGGATCAGTTTTTATAACGGCCGGCGTCCTCACCAAGCGTTGGGCAACCGCACGCCGATGGCGGTCTGGCGCGACGGCGTGACCGGCGCCCTTGGCGACAAGGCTGTGGACATGACGCTTCGCCATGGGCGAAGCTTGGACAACGCTGACGCGTTGCCCACAGGCCCACAGCCACAACAGCAACAGACAGGTCTTGTCGCGTGATGGGACAAAGGATCGGAGACGGCAGCGCTTCCAATTAAGAAAGCCGACCCAGTGGTCCCGCCGATCGGGTCCACTTCACCCACCAACGGAAGCACCGAAGAGCTCCGCTGCAACAACGGAAGCAGCAAAAGGCTCGAGTTCACCAAAAGAAGAACCGAAGAGCTCCACGGCACTATCAGAAGCACCAAAGAGCTTCACCGCACCAATAGAAGCACCGAAGAGCTCCACCGCACCAACGGAAACACTGAAGCCTAGCGCGAATGCGGGAACACCCGTCCCGTCACCTGTGACGCCGGAGATGGTACGGATTCCCGGAGGCACCTTCGCAATGGGTAGCAATGACGATCCCTCGGAGAAGCCCATTCACCGCGTAACAATCAAACCGTTTGCAATCAGCAAATTCCCCATTACGGTTCGCCAGTGGAACGCATGCGTTGCAGCAAAGGCTTGTTCCTATGTGACGACCGGCAATGACGACGCTCCCGCGGCCAATCTCAGCTGGAACGACGCGCAAGAATTCATTGCCTGGCTGTCACGCCTTGGAGAAAAGCAATTTCGGCTCCCGAGCGAAGCCGAATGGGAGTATGCCGCGCGCGGAGGTACGCAGACGAAATATTGGTGGGGTGATCAGCTGCAATCCGATATGGCCAATTGCAAGGGGTGCGGTGGGGTTTACGAATCTGCTCAGCCGCTGAAAGTCGGCAGCTTCAAGTCAAACCCATTCGGCCTTCATGACATGGGCGGAAGCGTCGATCAGTGGGTGGAGGACTGCTGGCACAAGGATTACCAAGGGGCACCAATCGACGGGTCAGCGTGGATCGACAAAAACTGCCCGACGCGGGTCATGCGATCAGGTTCCTGGAAGAACGACCCAAGCTACATTCGACCTGCAAATCGCGATCGCTACGATACAGGCGTGCGGTATCCAACCCACGGGTTCCGCGTTGTCGCCCCACCCTGAGGAGGGATGCCATGCGGGTCGTGCAATTAGCATTCATTATGATTGCGGCGACGCTGTTGCCCACCACGGCATTTCCTCAAGCAAAGCCATCACCCGATGATGCGTATTTGTATTTCGTATGGCCACAGGACGGCACAGTCATCAAAGGGGCGTTTTGGTGTCGCTTTGGTTTGCGCAACATGGGTGTCACGCATGCGGGCGACGATTTTCCGAACAGCGGGCATCATCATCTACTGATCGATGTGAATGCGCCGATCGATCCAAATGATGCAATTCCCCAGGACAAGAACCATCTTCATTTCGGGTCAGGACAGACCGAAGCACGCATTGAGTTGCCTCCAGGTAAACACACACTTCAGCTTGTGCTCGGCGATGCCAAGCATTTTCCCTTTAAACCGCCCGTCGTCTCAAAAAAGATTACGATCCTCATCAAATAGCGTCCCTGAGCTGCCGAGTGCCAGAGAGCTCAAAGCAATGAACGCACCCCACTTTCATCGCAATGATCGAGGCGTTGAAGCACGAAGCTGCTGATCCCGGGTGTCCGCTAAACCGTCGCCATCGAGCGATAAACGGACAACATATGCCCAATGCGAGTTCTTCGCGTTTTTGCCCCTCAGCCAACTGCAGCTCTACCGCTCCTTTTCGGCGGCGTTGACGGCGAGTTTCGGAGGATAGCCAGACGTCAGGCGGACATGGTGGAATTGATACGTTTGACCGAAGGTGACATCGTGTTGCTGCAGCAATCCGCTGCGGATTTTCTTCAGTTCGCGTCCCTCATCGCCGAGGTTCGCCGGTTGGCAAAAGAGCTGCACTATCAGTAATATGGCAGTAGCCGTCGGCACCGCCGAAATATCGCGGGTGCGTCACTTCGTTCGTCAGCACGCCGTTCTTGTAGTTGAAAACTTTCAGTGCACCCGGATCCTCCGCCTTGCTGGGGGTGCCCTCGTTGCCGCGGGTTACCAGGGAGTTCTTCCAACGTTGATCCGTCCCGACGAGGTGATGAACAGGTCCCGTGTCCCCTGAAAGAGGGAGGTCGACGCGCGCGCCGGGCGGGGGTCATCGGCGGCAACACCTAGGCCTTTCGGGTTGCTCGCGACCCCCACGCGACCGCCTTCGGCGGTCGACCTCCCCCCTTCAGGGGAACAAAGGAGCGCCTCAGCCGCTCCTCTGTTTTCTCAGGTTTGGGATCTTGTTTGATCCTCAGTAGCAGACGTTCGTCCAACGCCATCCCCACGGAGTCCAGACCGGCGTGAGGCAGCTGTCATAGGCACTGTAGGCGAAGCCCGCGCCGATGAACGCAAACCGGCGGTGGAAGCGATGGTGCCTGAACGCGAAGCGATTCCTGAATGCCAATCGGTTGCCGTGGAAGCCGGCCGCACGCACCGCGCCAACGCGTCCCATGCCAGAGTGCGCGAAAGCCGCCCGCGCGACGCCGCCGTGACCGATACCAGCCGCGCGGCCAAATCCGCCGTGGCCCATACCGCCGTGGCCCATGCCACCATGCCCCATGCCGCCATGACCCATCCCGCCATGTCCGCCGCCGCCACCGCCATGCCCGCCGCCGCCTCTGGCAAACGCAGGGGATGACGTCTCTGCAGTCATCCCGACGACGATGGCCGTCGCAGCGGCCAACGCGATCATCAGCTTGCGCATCTTGGGTGACCTCCGTTTGCGGCAGGAAGCGCGAGCTCTCGCTCGGGAGCTCTGCCGGTGAAATCCACGTTGATCTTGCCGAACGCTTCCGCGTCGTGAGGATCACGACGGCGAGGGGCGCCGGTCGATACCGCGATAAGCAATAAGACCGAGAGGTTCAAATGACGAATGCGACAGTTTCTGACAAAAAAGTCAGTTTTGGATTTCCATGATTGTGACAAAATAGCTTTGTCTCCTTCGGTTTGGAGCAGCCCATGGCCGGAGCACGCCGCAGTATTCTCGTGATCGAGGACGACCACGAGACTGCCGAACAGCTGCGCGAGCAGCTTGCGACCAGCGGCTACCGGGTCGATCTCGCGGTCGATGGCAACGACGGACTGAGCCGCGCGCGTTCCGGCGACTATGCGGTGATGACCGTCGACCGCATGCTTCCGGGCATCGATGGAATAACGATCATCCGGCGGTTGCGGGAGGAGGGGATCACCACGCCCGCCTTGATCGTCAGTGCACTGGGCGAAATCGACGATCGGGTGCGCGGCTTGCGCGCCGGCGGCGACGATTATCTGGTCAAGCCATTCGCCGGTGCCGAACTTTTGGCGCGCGTCGAGGCGCTCGCCCGGCGCAGCGATAAGGTTGTGCAGGAAACCGTGCTGCGCGTCGCCGATCTCGAACTCGATCTCGTGGCGCGAACGGCGAGCCGGGACGGCCGCGACATCGAATTGCTGCCGCGCGAATTCCAGGTGCTCGAATATCTGGTTCGCAATGCCGGCGAGGTCGTGTCACGCGCGATGCTGCTCCAGCACGTGTGGGACCTCCATTTCGACCCCTCGACAAATATTATCGACGTCTATGTCGGCCGCGTGCGCCGCAAGGTGGACGCGCAGCAGGCCTATCCGCTCATCCATACGGTTCGCGGTGTCGGGTTTTGTGTCCGTGCTCCTCGCTAAGACCTTAAAATCGTCCACCCTCAGGCTGGCGCTGCTCTGCATCGCGATTTTCGGCGCCGCGGTGATTGCGTTGCTCGGTTATGTGTACTGGTCGACCGCGTCATTCGTGCGCGGGCGCTCGGACGACGCGATCGCGACCGAGTTCGCCGTGCTGCAGAGGGTCTACGAGGGCGGTGGACGCGACGGCTTGGTTGCCGCGATCGCGCAACGCGTCGGCGACCAGCAATTCAAAGGGCGCGTCTATCTCTTTGCCGATGCATCGTTCGTTCCGCTGGCCGGCAACCTGGCAGCTTGGCCGCCGGTCATGAAAGGCGCCGGCGGATGGGCCAACTTCGGCGCGCGTAACACCGGACCGGATGCGGCGGATCATCCGGCGCTGCGGGCGGCGTTCGCGACGCTTGCCGACGGTTCCCATTTGCTTGTCGGCAGGGACATCGATCCCCTTGACGAGTTCGCAACAAGAATCGGTATTGCGCTTGCGCTCAGCGCCGCGCTGATCTTCGTACTTGCCGGCGTGGCCGGCGTCGCGGTGACGCGACGCACGGTGGGGCGGATCGAGGCAATCAACGCGACCAGCCGCGCCATCATGCGCAGCGGGTTGGATCAGCGGATCCCCCTGCGCGGCACCCGTGATGAATGGGATGAACTCGCCGCCAACCTCAACTCGATGCTTGATCGCATCGAAATGCTGATGGGGGAGGTGAAGCAGGTCACCGACAATGTCGCGCATGACTTGCGCACGCCGCTGAGCCGGATGCGCGGACGGCTGGAGAAAGCCTCGACCCGTCAGCGCGACGCCGATAGCGACACGTTGCTGATCGGGGACACGCTGGCCGACCTCGACAGCGTGCTGCGCATGTTCTCCTCGCTTACGCGAATTTCGCAGATCGAAGCGCATGACCGAACCGCGGCGTTCCGCACCGTGAACCTGGCCGAGATGGCACGCGAGGTGGTGGAATTGTTTGACGCCGCGGCGGAAGACAAGCGCATCTCGCTCGATGCGGTCGGCAGCGAGCGCGTCCTCATCACCGGCGACCGCGACCTCCTGTTCGACGCCGTCGGCAATCTCGTTGACAATGCCATCAAGCACGGCCGCGAGGCCGGCAGAGTCAACGTAGCGGTGAAGGAGAGCGACGGCGCTGCCGTCATTTCGGTTGCCGACGACGGGCCGGGAATCCCCGCCGGTGAATGCCAGCACGTGTTCAAGCGCTTCTACCGGCTCGAGCGCAGCCGCCGCACGCCCGGCAACGGGCTCGGGCTCAGCCTGGTGGCTGCGGTAGCCCGCCTGCATGGGGCGCGCATCGAAATGCGGGACAACGCGCCGGAACTCGAGGTTCGACTGTGGTTTCCTGGCTTCAGAGCGCGGGCTGAAGGTCGACTTTGAGCGGAATCTCCAACAGCGGATCGTCAACCCTGGCGAACCTTCCAGGCCAGATAACCGAGCGCCGCCCCCTCGCAGATCAGCTGGATACCGAGCAGCACGCCAAGCAGCCAGATCGCTGTTACCGGGAGGCTGGCCCACAGGTAGAGCGCCAGCAGGATTCCGACGATGCCGCTGGCCAGCACCCAGCCCCAGTTCGGGAACGGGCGGATGGTCAAGGAAAAGATCACCTTGGACATTCCCTCGACCATGAAGAACACGATCAATAGCAACGTCACGGTGAGGAGCCCTTCGCCCGGGTTGCGAAGGAACAGAACGCCGACCACCACCGACAGCACGACCGAGATCAGCTGCAGCCAGAAGTGCGGCACGTTGCGCGCGCCGATCAGGCTGATGCCCTGCACCACGCCGCTGATGATCAACAGCCAGCCCAGGAGCACGATCACCGCGACCGCCGAAATGATCGGGTAGACCAGCGCCAGGATTCCCGCGAGGACCATCAGGGCGCCTTGCACGAGGTACCAGAGCGAATGTCGCCTGACGGTTTCGCGCATGGCTTCTCGCATGACCTGCGCAGCTGCTTCAAGTGACATGCTCATGGCCCGCCTCCATCGCCCGACATCGTCCAATCACGTCATCGGGCAGAGTGTGCCGGTCGGCCCGCGTTGACAAGGCGGATCGGCAACCGCCGTTGGTCGCGCAACGCAGGTCTGCTGCCTGCGCCTCGGTCCGCCGTCTTTTGCATAAAGATCAATTCCCAGGATTGATAATATTAATATTGACAATGACTAAGCTAAAGTATATGTCACTTTGCCAACGTCGATAGGTGTACGGAGAGCGGTAAAAATGAGAGAGGATCTTGCGTGGCGGTTGCGGGGCCGGCTTTGGCCTGTGGCCCGAGCTGAGGGCCGAGAGTCCAAGCAAAACGCGTGCCATGTCATCTATGGATGTCATCTATGTGGTCATCTATGGGCAAAGGGGTTGTCTAAGCTTCGGCCCTGGGCCTCGCGGGCGCGATTTTCGAGGTCATCTATGCTGAAAACCGCGCTGAATGCCGATTCAGAATATGAATTATGGTCCGAGGGGCGCAGAACTTACGTTTGGATGTCATCTATGGGGAACATGTCATCTATGGAGTCCGCGCGTGCCGATTTTGCATAGAATTTTGCTTAAGTCCGAACGATCCCAGGGCGCTTCCGTGCGAAGCGGTCGAGAGATAACGCCCCCGTTTCAAACCGCACGGTTGCCCGGTAGGATCGCGCAAACTCCGGGAGGATCCATGCCCATGCTCCGCCGCTTCGCGCCCGCGCTCGCGGGCATCGCACTTGCGCTCGCCGCGCCGGCCGCGTTCGCGCAGGCCAACAAGGACACCGTCCGGCTCGCGGTCTATCAGCCGGTCCCGCTCATCGACACGATCTACAATCCGCACCCGGAGACGAGTTTGATCGCCAACCCGGTGTTCAATTCGCTCGTGCATTTCGATGCCGACAAGCGCGAGTACAAGCCGCTGCTCGCCAAATCCTGGAAGCGGCTCGACGACAAGACCTACGAATTCAAGCTGCGCGAGGGCGTCAAATTCCACGACGGCTCGCCGTTTTCCGCCGATGACGTGGTCTACTCGTTCGATGTGTACATGGATCCGAAATACAATTTCCGCTTCAAGGACACGCGCTTCGGCTGGATCGACAAGGTCGAGAAGGTCGACGACATGACGGTGCGCATCGCGAGCAAGGAGCCGTTCGCGCCGTTCCTCGACCGCCTCACCGCCAACGCCCCGATCTATCCGGCGAAAATCTATCGCGCGCTCGAGAACAAGGGTGACTTCGGCCGCAACCCGATCGGCACCGGCCCCTATCGGGTGGTCTCGTTCGATCCCGCCAAGGGCGACGTGGTCTACGTGAAGAACGACGACTACGCGATGGCCGACTTCCGCCAGCCGGCCGTGATCAAGAACGTCCGGCTGTCCTCGATCCCCGACCAGCAGACCCAGATCGCCAAGCTGTTCTCCGGTGAGCTCGACCTCGTCTACAACATCGAGCCCGACATGATCCCCTCGCTCACCGCCAACCCCACGCTGGCGGTCTCGGTCGAGCGCACCGTGTCCTACACCTACATCCAGTTCGATACGCGCGATCGCACCGGCATCGGGGTGTTCAAGGACAAGCGGGTGCGCGAAGCCTTGATGAAAGCCATCGATCGTCCTCTCCTGGTCAAGGCGTTTCTGCCGCCCGAGCAGTGGAAGGACCCGCTGCAACTCGGCATGTGCCACGCCTGGCACATCGGCTGCTCGGCGTCGGTCGCAGGGCCATCCTATGATCCGGAGGCCGCCAAGAAGCTCCTGGCCGAGGCCGGTTATCCGAACGGCTTCGATCTGGCGATCTCGACCTGGGGGCCGTCGCGGCGTGTCGCCGAGGCCGTCGCCGGCCAGTTCCGCAAGATCGGCATCAACGCCAAGGTCGATGCCTCCACGGTCGGCGTGTTCGTACAGAAACGCGCCGACGGCAAGATCCAGAGCCAGGTCTCGCTCTGGGACAACGGCGTTGCCCAGCCCGATATCGAATCGACCATGAGCTTCTTCTTCGTGCCGAGCTCGCGCGACGCCATCGGCGATCCGATCCTGGCGAAGGCGGTCGAGGACGGCCGCATGGAGCTTGATCCCAAGAAGCGCGAGGCGATCTATCGCGCGGCGTTCGACCGCGCAACCAGCGAGTTCTACCTGGAGCCGCTGGTGCCGCTGCCGGCGATCGTCGCCCACGCCAAGAACTTGAAACTCCTGCCCGGCAACAAGAGCCCGGAAGGGTTCGAGATCAACTATCTGGCGTGGAAGTAGCGACGACGTAAAGCTCTCAGGTCGTTCCGGATGTGCGCGACCGACCCACGGGTGTCATTGTCCGCGAATGCGGGCAACCCAGTAATCACTGACCGGTCTGTATGGCACGGTCTGGAACAACATGATCTTCAGTGATTACTGGGTGCCCCGCTTTCGGAGCACCCCATCGCGCCTGCGCGATGGGGACCCCTCGCGGGGAATGACACGGGAGAGGTGGTGAGGATACTGCAGATGCAACGCCTGTTGAGACACAGAGCGTCAGTTCCTGCCCTCCGGAGCGGTCACATCACGCACGCCGTCGCCCAACATGTTGATCGCCATCACGAGCAGGAAGATCGCCGCACCCGGAAGCTCGATCAGATAGGGTTTGTAGAAGATGAAGTTGCGCCCCTCGGCCACCATCAGGCCCCAGGACGGCGTCGGCGGCTGGGTCCCGAGCCCGAGAAAGGAGAGCGCCGCTTCGACCAGGATCGCAATCGCCATTTCGAGCGTTGCCACCACGATCACCTGGTTGAGCACGTTGGGCAGGATCTCACCCGCAATGATGCGCAACTTGGAAGCGCCGCAGGCCTCGGCGGCGAGCACGAACTCGGCGGCGCGGATCTGCTGGGTCGAGCTGCGGGTGACGACCGCATAGCGCTCCCAGAACAGGAAGCCGAGAATGACCACCAGCGCCGCCATCGAGCCCCCGAACACGGCGACCAGCGAGAGCGCGACCAGAATGCCGGGCAGCGCGAGTTTGACGTTGACGATGTACATGACGAGCGCGTCGACACGTCCGCCGAAATATCCGCCGACCAGGCCGAGGCTCACGCCGATCAACCCGGAGATCAGCGAGGCGCCGAACCCGACGGTGAGCGAGACGCGGGCGCCGTAGATGATGCGGCTCAGGTAATCGCGCCCGAGCGCGTCGGTGCCGAACGGGTGGGCCCAGCTGCCGCCGACGCCCCAGACCGGCTCGATCAGGCGGGCGGTCAAGTCCTGCTCATAGGGATCATAAGGAGCGATCAACGGCGCGAGCACCGCGACCACGACAACGACGAGCAGCCAGGCGCCACCGATGATGAGGCCGCGGTGGCGCAGCGCGCGCCGGCGCATGACCGCGACCGGCGACGGCCAGCGGCCGTCGGCGGCGGTGTCGGTTAGCGGTGTGTCGAGCGCGACCATCATGCCCGTTACGCCAGCCTGATGCGCGGATCGAGCCACGCGTTGACCACGTCGGCCAGCAAGGTGAGCCCGATATAGGCGAACGACACGAACACGATGATCGCCTGCACGACCGGAAAATCGGCGCGCACGATCGACTGGAAGGCGAGGAGGCCAATGCCGTTGAGCGCGAACACCAACTCGACGATCACCGATCCGCCGAGCAGGAATCCGAACGTCACCGCGAGCAGGGAAACCACCGGCAGGATGGCGTTGCGCAGCGCGTGCTTGAAGATGATCGTCATGGGCAGCAGGCCCTTGGCGCGCGCGGTGCGGATATAATCGGCATTGAGCACGTCGAGCATGCCCGAGCGCGTCAGCCGCATGAACGGCGGCATCACGGTGAAGCCAAGCGTCACTGTCGGCAGCACGAAGTTCGCGAGCGTGTCCGAGCCCGAGATCGGCAGCCAGCGCAACGTGACCCCGAACACGACGATCAGAATGAGGCCGAACCAGAAATTGGGGATGGCCTGGCCGAACACGGCGAGCGCGAGTGCTCCGCGGTCGACGATGCTGTTGGCGCGCACCGCGGCCACGATCCCGAGCGGCACGGCGATCGCGAAAGCGAAAATGACCGACATGATCGCGAGCTTGAGGGTGACGCCGATGCGTTCGGAAATGAGCTGCGCCACCGGCTCGTTGGTGAACAGCGAGCGGCCGAGGTTGCCGGTCAGCGCATTGCAGGCCCAGTCGACGTATTGGATGTAGAACGGCCGATCGAGGCCGTAGCGATGCGCCACGTCGGCGATCTGCGCCGGCCGCGCGTCATCGCCCGCGAGCTGGTGGGCAAGGTCGCCCGCGAGACGCAGTAGACCGAATCCGATCACCGACACGGTGAGCGCAACGAATACGGCGATGATCAGCCGCCGCACGATGAACCGGCCCATGATGGCCCTGCACGCGGGTGAGTGAGCGACAAAACGATGCGGGCATTATTGGGCGCGCTGAGGGACCTGACAACCTCTCAAATTCTCGGACGTCGTCCTGAGGAGCGAGAACATCTCTTGGGCATGTTCAGGTTGCGCGCAAAATCCTTTGGCCTCGTCCTTGTAACTCACGGATCACCAAACCGGCTAAGCTTGCCGGAGCGGTGGCGGATGGGAGACCGTGTCGTCCAAGGGCTTTGAAGCCCGTTCCTCAGCGCGGTTCTCCATCCGTCGTTCCATCGAACCCGAACAGTCGCGAGGGCCGCTACGCGAGCCCGATTGCGCAAGGAGGGGTAAAGATGGATGCGATTTATGTGGGTGTCGACGTATCGAAGGACCGGCTGGATGTGCATGTGCGGCCCAGCGCGGAAGCGTTTGTGGTGGCGCGTGATGGCAAGGGCCTGGAAGAGTTGGTCGAGCGGTTGCGCACCCTTGCGCCGCACCTGATTGCGGTGGAAGCGACCGGCGGGTTCGAGACGATCGTGGCCGCGGCCGTCGCGGGCGCTGGCTTGCCGTTGGTGGTGGTGAACCCGGCGCAGGTTCGTCACTTCGCGCAAGCCGTCGGCAAGCGGGCGAAGACCGATCCGATCGACGCGGCCGTCATCGCCCACTTTGTTGAGGCGGTGAAGCCCGAGTTGCGGGCACTTCCGGATGAAGCTCAACGTCTGCTCGCGGAGTTGGTCGGCCGCCGCCGGCAGATCATCGAGATGCTGGTTGCCGAACGCCAGCGCGAGAAGCGTGTTGCCAATGCGCGGGTGCGCAAGAGCCTCGCACGACACATCAAAGTGCTCGAAAAGGAGTTGCCGGAGATCGACGACGACATTGGCACCCTGGTCCGCGGCTCCCCGGTGTGGCGTGAGAAAGAAGATCTTCTGGTCTCTTGTCCTGGCATCGGCCCCACGCTGGCGCGCACCATGCTGGCCGAGGTGCCCGAACTGGGCGCCCTCGACCGTCGTGCCATTGCCAGCCTGGTCGGGGTCGCCCCTTACACCCGCACGTCCGGACGTTGGAAAGGCAAAAGCATGATCGGCGGCGGCCGCGCTCCGGCTCGGACAGCCATCTTCCTCGCCGCGCTCGTGGCCAGCCGTTACAACCCCAGCCTCAAAATCTTCTATCAACGTCTGCTCACCGCCGGTAAGCCGAAAATGGTCGCCCTCATCGCCGTTGCTCGTAAGCTCCTCACCATTCTCAACGCCATGCTCAGAGATAAAACGAAATGGCAGCACGCTTGACAAACAAGACAGTCGCTGAGGAGCGCGGCCCTTCAAGGGCCGCGCGTCTCGAAGGACGGCCAAATGAAAAGGCTTCAGTCCTTGGCCGTCCTTCGAGACGCCTCGCTTCGCGAGGCTCCGCAGGACGAGGTCGAAAGGTTCGCGCGCATGCTCGTCCGCAGGCGCGTCAGTTGCCCTCGCTCACCGTACGCACCACGCTCGCGGTCGGGCGCGCGTTGGCGGTCGCGCCTTTGATTTCCTGGGACATCATGGCGTCGTATTCGGGCAGCGTCGTAATCGGCGCCTTGGCGGTGAGCGCCACCACCTTGTAGCCGTTGGCCTTGAGCTGTGCGAGCAGTTCCGGCAACGCCTGGGCGGTGGCATGCTGGAAGTCGTGCATCAGAATGATGCCCTTGCCGTCCTTCTTCAGCTTGCCCATCACCGACGCAATGATCTGGTCCGCGTTCTTGATCTTGAAGTCGAACGAGTCGAGGTCGGTCGAGAACATCGCGATGTTGCGTTCGCCCAGGTAGGCGATCATCTCGGGCGGATGACGCAGCTGCGGAAACCGGAAGAACGGCGCGACCGGGCCGCCCGCGGCGGCGCGTACGGCACTGATGCCCTTCTCGATCTCGTCCTTGGCCTCGGCCGGTGATTTCTTCATCAGATCCACGTGCGACCAGGTGTGCGACCCGATGGTGTGGCCCCCGGCCGCCACCTGCTTGAGGATTTCCGGGTGCCAGGTCGCGTGCTTGCCGATCGCGAAGAACGTCGCCTTGGTGCATTGGGCGGCAAGCGCGGCGAGCACCGCCGGCGTGCTGACCGGCCACGGCCCGTCGTCGAAGGTGAGCACCACCTCGTTCGGATTAAGGAAATCGTAAGCTTTGAAATGCTGGAACCCGAAGCCTGGTCCGCCGGTGGTGTCGATCTCGACCACGCGCGCGACGCCGAGCGCACCCGGCGTCCGGCACGGCGGGGCCTCGGCGACCTTCGGGGCCGGGGCCGGCGTCGGCGTTTGTGCCTGGGGCGGCGGAGACTCGCGTTGCGGTCAATTCCGCCGCGGTTGCAAGTTGGGTACGGCCGGCGGCGGCAAGCGCCGCGCTCGCCGCCGGAGCGGCCGGCGCCGGTTGCGGCAGGCCGGCGTGACCGGCCGCGACCCGCGTGTCCGAGCGGCTGCCGCCGAGCATGAACGTACTCGCGAGCCCGAGGCTGACCAGCGCGACCGCGCCGAGACCGCATACCACAACGTTACGCATGACTGTTCCTTGTCCGGCGATGGCTACCCTCGCCAAGCTCTTCGCCACGTCCTTCGGTTTTCGCGCAAGAAGGTGAACGGGCCCTTACCGAACGCGGCGATTCGATGATGCAAAATGACGCGCAGCTGGTGCGGTGGAATTGAGCCGGGCTACCGGCGCGGCTCTACAGAAACTCCCGCACCAGACCGGCGTCCGCGAGCTCGCGGGCGAGCCGCTTGCGGGCGTAGAACATACGCGTCTTCACGGTGTTCACCGGGATGTTGATGATCTCCGCCACCTCGTCGATCGACTTCTCATGGTAGTAGACGAGATCGATGACCTCGCGATGATCGAGCGAGAGCCGGCTCAGGCACGCGCGCAGGATTTCGCCATTGTGTTTGCTCGCCAAGGCCGCTTCTGGGCCGTCAGCGCAATCGGGGACGAGCGTCGCGGCCGATGCGTCGAGCGGGGTTTCCCGGCGCCGCCGCAGCACCGACAGCGCTTTGAACCGTGCAATGGCCAGGATCCAGGTTGCGACCGCGCACCGGTTCTCGAACCGGTCGGCGTGGCGCCACACGTTGAGAAACACCTCGGCGGTCAGGTCCTCGGCAGTCGTTTCGTCGCGCACGATGCGTCGCACGAACCGGAAGACCTTGACCCGATGGCGTGCAAACAGCGCTGCCATGGCGTCCCGATTGTGACGCGCGATGGCTTCGATCAAGGCTTGGTCGGTGGCGGCGGCGGAGATCACGGTCGAGCCTCGTGGCGGGGGACGTCCGCAACAGTGATTCGGTGTGCGTGCACTCGGTCGATCAATGATTATTTTCTCGCACCGGTTTGGGCGACGGCAAAGAATTCGACGGCCTGTCAATCTTTGGAGGCGGATCGGCGTGCGCTGCCGGCTCTCGCCAAAAATTGCGAAAAAATGCTAGGGTTTGCCACGCGTACGAGGGCCATCCGTGTCGGAAAATCAGGGATTGTTGCAGACCAAGAGCCAGCGCCTCGCGATTGCGGCGGCGATCCAGCACCATCTCGATGCCCACGGCCTGTCGCGCAAGGACCTGATTCGCGATTACCTGTCGAAATCGACCATCGACAAGGTGTTCCAAGGCGAGTTTTCAGAACGCACGCTGACCAAGATCGAGGCGATCCTCAACATCTCGCTGACCAGCAAGCACGCCGAAGAGGACCAGGCACCGAGCCAGGTCGGCGGCTACGCATTCGCCGCGGTCGAACATCTGCAGGGCGATTATCTGTGCGTGCGGCCGTTGTTCTCCAACCCGGCCAACCTGAACGCCTACATCATTCGGATTGCCTGGGACCGTGCGGCGCCCAGCCTGCGGTTCGAGGAGCTCTCGCGCCGCGATTCAAAGTATGCCCAGAAGGGCACGGTCTACGTCCCGTTCGGAACCCCGTTCCTCAACCTGGTCAGCACCCACTTGGGCAACCTGCGCACGGTTCTGCTCTCGCTTCCGGACAGCGATGGGATCTGTCGCGGCATTATCAGCACGCTCAGCAACCCCAAGGGCACCATGTATACGCCGGTCGCAGCGCCGATCTTCTTGCGGCGCCTGGCCAAGGGTGAACAACCTGAAATCGGCTTCATCAAGCCGGAAAGCGAAGCCTACGGCGCCTACGTCAACGTTCTGGCGAGCGTCGTCGCCGACGAGTTCGGGCTGTTCGTGCCGGTCCCGCCGGCGCCCGCGGACCGCCGGCGCCCCCTCACTGCGGCGAAGCCGTAAACCGGCACGCCGCATGCACGCACTGATCTTTCTGCCGTGGGACGAAAGCGAGCGTTATCTCTACGAGCGCATCATCGCGCCGCGCTTTCCGGAGCTCACCGTGCAGACGGTCGGCACGCTCGACGACCTCAGGGCGAACATCGCACGCGCCGAGATCCTGATGTCGTTTGGCGTGCGACTGCCTCGTGGCATCTTCGCCAATTCGCCGCGACTGAAGTGGGTGCATGCGTTCGGCACCGGCGTCGACGGTATCGCCGACCAGGACACGCTTGCCCGCAACGTCTTGATCACCTCGACCCGGGGCATCCACGGGCCACCAGTGGCGGAAGCGGCGCTCGCCTCCATGCTGGCGCTCAGCCGGGACTTGCCACGCACCGTGCGGGCACAGGACCGCCGGGCCTGGGACAAATGGCGCATGCAACTGCTCGATCGCAAGACCGTCGGCATTCTCGGCGTCGGGGCCATTGCGCAGGCGCTGGCGCCGCGCTGCAAGGCCATGGGCATGACGGTGGTCGGGATTTCGCGATCGCCGCGCCCATGCGCGGGCTTCGATCGCATGGCGCCGCGCGCCGAACTCCACCAGATCGTCGGCGAGTTCGACTACCTGGTGCTGCTGCTTCCGCTCGAGCCGGACACGCGTCACATCGTCGGCGACCGCGTGCTCGCCGCCATGAAGCCGACGAGCTTCCTGATCAACGTGGCGCGTGGCGGGGTGCTCGATGATGCCGCGCTGGTGCGCGCACTCGACGCCAAGACGCTCGCCGGTGCCGCGCTCGACGTGTTCGACCAGGAGCCGCTGCCGACCGACCATCCGTTCTGGCGCATGGCGAATGTGATCATCACGCCGCACTTCGGCGGCTATTACGATCGTTACGTCGAGGATTCCGCCGACCAGATCTGCCGCAACCTGCAGCGCTTTCTGGCCGGGCGGGTGGCCGAGATGGAGAACGTGGTTGCGCGAGTCTGACGCGTTGCGCGGCCTGCAAGCGCGATGTGATACGGTGACAAGAACCACAGGGAGTTACGCATGAACGAGCGCATCGTCAACCCGATCTCCGACCGGGAACTCGAGCGGCGCTGGGGCGCGGTGCGCAAGGCGATGCGCGAACGCGGAATCGACGCGCTGATCATGCAGAACAACAACGACTGGCTCGGCGGCTACGTCAAATGGTTCACCGATGTGCCGGCCTACAATGGCTATCCGCGCAGCGTGATCTTTCCGGCCTCCGACCTGATGACGGTCGTCGACATGGGGCCGCGCGGCGAGAGCCGCCGGCTCGACGGCAAGGACACGCTCAATCGCGGAGTCGGTGAGATGTTCACCACCAACGCGTTCATGTCGGTGAGCTATACCGACGATTACCAGGGCGAGATCGTGGCGCGCCAGCTCAAACGACACGGCTACCGGACGGTTGGAACGCTCGCTGCCGGCCATATGCCGTACGCCTTCATGCGTCGGATCGATAACGAGCTTTCCGGCCAGGCGAAACTGGTCGATGCCTCGGACTTCGTCGATCGCATCAAGGCGATCAAGAGTCCGGAAGAGATGGCGCTGGTGCGCAAGGCGGCGCTGATGCAGGACGAAATCTTTGCGCGCGTGCTCAAGCAGGTCAAACCCGGCATGCGCGACACCGACATCACCGCGCTCACCCAGTACGAAGGCCGCCTCCTGGGCAGCGAGCAGGGGCTGTTTCTGGCGAATTCGGCGCCGCTCGGCGAGCGCGCGGCTTTTGCCGACCGCAACACCCAGGGCCGCACCCTCAAGGCGGGCGAGCATTTCAGCCTGCTGATCGAGAACAGCGGGCCGGGCGGACTCTATTGCGAAATCGGACGCACGGTCGTGTTCGGCAAGGCCAGCAACGAACTCGCGGACGGGTTCGAAGCCATGAAGGAGGCGCAGGCCGCGACCTTGGCGCTGATGAAGCCGGGCGCGTCCTGCAAGGCGGTCGCCGACGCGCATGACGCGTTCATGCGCAAGCGCGGCCTGCCATCCGAGCTGCGGCTCTACTGTCACGGCCAGGGCTACGACCTGGTGGAACGGCCGCTGGTGCGCGCCGACGAAACCATGACGATCGAGCAGAACATGAATTTTGCCGTACATCCTGGCTACGCGACCAACTCGATCTTCGCCGTGATCTGCGACAATTATCTGATCGAGCCTCAGGGGCCGGGCGCCTGCCTGCACAAGACGCCCAAGCAGATTTTCGAGCTCAACTGACGGCCTGCGGCCATCACCGCGGGCTTGACCCGCGGGTCTCGTCCCCCATCCCGTATCGTCCACTCCTGCTGACGGTGATGATTGAAAGACCATGCCTAAGCCTCGCGTCCTTACGCTCGGCACGTTCCCCGACGCCACCATGGCGGAGCTCGAACGGCGCTTCACGCTGCATCATTTCCCGCGCATCGGTCCTGCCATCGCGGGACTTGGTCGCGAGGTCGCGGGCGAGATCGTCGCGCTCGGCAGCGAGGCCAACCAGGGCATCAACCGCACGCTGCTCGCCATGCTGCCGAAGCTCGAAGTGGTCGCGGTGTTCGGGGTCGGTACCGATCTCGTCGATCGGGCGGCGCTGCGCGAGCGCAGCATTCCGCTGAGCAACACGCCCGGTCTGGTGGCGGTCGAAGTCGCTGACCTCGCCATCGGGCTGATGTTGGCGTCGGCCCGTCAGATCATCTACGCCGATCGCTATATCCGCGAAGGCCATTGGCCGCAGGCGCAGATTTCGCTTGGCCGCAGCGTCGGCAAGAAGACCATGGGCGTGGTTGGGCTTGGCGCCATCGGCCGCCCGATCGCCGATCGCGGCGCCGCCTTCAACATGCGGGTGCTCTATCACGGTCCCCGCCGCAAGCCCGACGTGCCCTACGAATATGTGGCCGACGTGGTCGAGCTGGCGCGGCGGAGCGATTTTCTGATGGTCGCCTGCAAGGGCGGGCCGGACACCCGCCACCTGATTTCGCGTGAGGTCATCGAGGCGCTCGGCCCGAACGGTACGCTCGTCAACGTGGCGCGTGGGTCGGTCGTCGATGAGCAGGCCTTGATTGCGGCGCTACGCGATGGCCGGCTCGGCTTCGCGGCGCTCGACGTGTTCGAAAACGAGCCACATGTGTCGCCCGATATATTGGCTTTGCCCAATGTGATTGTACAACCGCATCATGGGAGCGCGGGGCTCGAGACCCGCATCGCCATGGGCCAGCTGATGATCGACAATATGTCGGGCTGGCTGACGGAGCGGAAACTGCTCACGCCGGTGCCCTAGTCTGCCCGAGGGTCATAAATGCTTGATATTGGGGGAATAATGCTACGCTAGTGCGGGCGCGGACTTCCTCAAAAAGCCGTTTTGTGCCGTCATCTCTCAATCGGCGGCACTTGGGTCGGGCACTTCCGGATTAACCGTTCTCCATGAACGCGGTCCTCGTCAAAATCTTCGCGACGGCGCTTGCGCTGAGCCAGGTCACCACCAAGCCTGACGCGATCAAGACGCAGTTCGATCCGGCCAAGGACGGGGCGGAGGTCGTGCAGCTTCTGCGCGACGGCTGCGCCCACATGCGCAAGGCGTTCGACATCGAGGACATCAACCTCGACAGTCTGATCACCACCGCCATGGACGATCCGAAGGCACTGACCGGCGACGTCAAGGCGTTCAAGGGGCTCAATTTCGGCGATCTGTTCACTGCCTATCGGCAGTTCTGCAAGAACGAGACAGTCGAGAACTCCCCGTTCGACGCGCCCGAGGTGATCGCCTTCTACAACAAGGCGATGGCTGACCTGCCGCCCGACGCCACAGCTGAAAAACCTGCGGCTCGCCGGCGGGTACGTGGTGCTGGACGGACGGGGCGGGCGTTATGCCGAGATCTACCCCGAACACCGGCGCATGTGGGTGCCGCTGCGCAACATCCCCGAGTACGTGCAAAAGGCGTTCGTGACCGCCGAGGACAAACGCTTCTACCAGCACAAGGGGATCGACGAGCGCGGGCTCATCCGCGCCTTCATCACCAACCTGGCGGAGCCGGGCCGGCCGCAGGGCGGTTCGACCATCACCCAGCAGGTCGCCAAGAACCTGGTAGTTGGGGACGACGTGACCTATGAGCGCAAGATGCGCGAGATGATCGTCGCGTCACGGCTGGAGAGCCTGTTGACCAAAGGCGATATTCTCGAGCTCTACCTCAACTCCATCTATCTGGGTCGCGGCGCGTGGGGCATCGAGCTTGCCGCGCGCAGCTTCTTCGGCAAGTCCGCCAAGGAGCTCACCCTGGCCGAAGGGGCGCAACTCGCCGGCCTTGCCAAGGGGCCGAATTTCTTCAACCCCGAACGCCATCCCGATCGCGCCCGCGAGCGCCTGTCCTACGTGCTTGGGCGCATGCAGGCCGATGGCGTGATCACCGCCGCCGATGCCAAGCAGGCCGAGACGCAACTGCTCGTACTTACGGCCTATGAGCCGGTGCGCCGCGACAGCGGGTTCTATTTCGTCGATCAGATTCCGCGCGAGGCCAAGACCATCGGTCTCGAGGGGCTGACGCCGGAGACCTACACGGTGCGTTCGACCATTCGGCCGGACCTGCAGCGCGCCGCCGAAACCGCGCTGCAGGACGGGCTTGCACGCTATGAGGCGACCACAGGCCGTGCCCGCTTCCAGGGGCCGGAGATGAACCTGGCCGACGCCGTGAAGCGCATCGAGGCCAACCGCGTGCCGGGCAAACCGGCATGGCAGCAGGCGCTCGAAACAGCGCGGCTGCCGCTCTACGACGTGCATTGGACGCCGGCGATCGTGGTGCCAGGACGCAAAGGCGAGGGCATCAAGGTCGGGCTCAGCGACGGGCGGGTGCTGCCGCTCGCCATCGGCGGCGCGGTGCGCAAGGGGCTCGCAGCCTACGACGTCGTCTATGTGCGGGTTGGCCAGAGCAAGAGCGGCCGCGCCGAGTTGCGGATACGGCCGGACGTGCAGGGCGCGGTGGTCGTGCTCGACAACACCAGCGGCGCGATCCTGGCGGTCGCCGGCGGCTTCTCGTATCCGCTCAGTCAGCTCAATCGCGCCACCCAGGCGCAGCGCCAGCCCGGCTCGACCTTCAAGCCGTTCACCTACCTGGCGGCCCTGCGCAAAGGTCTGCAGCCCAACACGATGGTGCGCGATCAGGAAATCACCCTGCCGCCCATCGGGGGCAGCGTGCTCAACGCACCAAGTATCATCGCCGATCCATTCGCCCAGAATAAGGACTACTGGACGCCGAAGAACTACGGTGGCGGCAGCTCGGGCGTGACCACCCTGCGCCGCGCGCTGGAAAACTCCAAGAACCTCGTCACCGCCAACCTGCTCGATGGCGGCATCGAGCTTTCCGCGCCCGAAAGCCTGCATCGCGTCTGCGAACTCGCGCTCGAGGCGCAGCTCTACAAGGAGTGCGTCCCTTATTATCCGTTCGTGCTCGGAGCGCAGCCGGTGCGGCTCGTCGATCTCGCGGCGTTCTACGCCGCGATTGCCAACGAAGGCGCGCGGCCGCCGCCGCATGTGATCGAATCGGTGGAGCAGGGCGGACGCACGGTCTATCGCCACAACGGCGCCTCGACCTGGCTCGGGTCCGCCGACCGCGTCGCGTTCTATCAGTTGAAATCGATCCTCCAGGGCGTCGTCGCCCGCGGCACCGCCAATGCCATCAAGCAGCTGGCGCCCTACGTGGCCGGCAAGACCGGGACCAGCGACGACGAGAACGACGCGCTGTTCGTCGGCTTTTCCAACAACGTCACGGTTGCGGTGTGGGTCGGCTACGACAACGCCGACGGCAAGCGGCGCACGCTGGGGCGTGGCGCCACCGGCGGCAAGGTCGCGGTGCCGATCTTCGAGCCGGTGATGCAGGCGGTCTGGCAGTACTACGCGCCGCGCACCGCGCTCGCGGCACCCTCCGCGGAGGCGCGCCGTCAGCTCACCGCGGTGCCCATCAACTATTATACCGGCGAACAGGTGGCCGCCGGAACGCCCAACGCTTTCACTGAATACATGCGGCTCGATCGCTACGGCAGCCTCAACGACACGCAATACGATCTGGTGTCGCGCTCGGAAGCCGCATCGTCGCAATACTATCAGGGCGGCGGGTACGACGGCGAAGGGGGCTATTACTACGGCCGCGATCCCGGCTATGCGGCCCGCGGCTATGGGCAGCCGGGCTACTACGGCCAGCCCGGCTATTACGGCCGTCCGGGCTACTACCCACCTGGCGGTTACGTTCCGCCGAGCTACGTCCAGCGTCCACCGCCGCCGCCTTTGTTCGGCCTGTTCGGGGGTCAGCAGTACTACGACCAACAGCAGCAGGCCCCGCGTCCCCGTCGGGTCGACCCCGACTATTTCTTCAGCCGGCGCCAATACTAGGTTCAACCAAACGACCCAACCCCGAACCGTGGAATTCTCGATGCGGCTCCTGTTTGCCTTGATCGCCCTCGCCGGGTTTGCCACGGCTGTGAGCGCACAGGAGTTTCGCATCGAGGAAGTGCCCTCGGTCGCGGCGTTGCCGATCGACAAGCTCAAGCCAGGCGTTATCGCGTTCAGCGATCACCAAAGCGACCAGCTGGTCGACCCTGGCACCGGCGGCCTGATGAAGTTCGCCGATTGGTCGCGGGTGCGGCCGTTGCAGAAACAGCTGCTGAGTCTCTACCCGTCCTACGAGGAACCGATCGTCAAGAGCATGTCCGGTGGCGTGAGCCGGACCCGCAAGGGGCGGCTGCATATGTACCTGGCCGAGGCGCGTTTCCTGGTGAACAAATCCGCGATTGATCTCACGCGCTACGCGACGCTGCCGTTCATCGAGAAGCTCGATCCAGCCATCACGTCCAAGCTGCTGCCCGCCGCTGATGCGATGCCGCTGAAGGAGCAGCAGTTCGCCTACAATCGCAATCCGGAGCGGCCGTGGTGCGAGAGCCGTCCGACCACGCTCTGCCTCACGTCCCGCTACAAGTTCGAGGGTAAGCTCCCAATCGGGATTATGCTGCTCAACCAATTGCGCGAGAGCGAGAAGAAGGTCGCTCCCTACATCGATTTTCAGAGCGAATTGCGGGTGCTGGGGCCGACCGAGGTCGAGGAGGAAAGCCTCAAGAAGCTGACTGGGCTCGATACCCCGATCACCGGCGTGCTCGAGCAGAGCATCTTCTGGGTCAACCAGATCATGCAGTTCGGCAAGTTCATCGCGGTCGTGCAAAAGCATCCGAGCGAAGCTGGCCTCACGGTCGTCACCACATTTGCGACGCTGGCGGTCGAGAGCGAGATTCTGGAAAAGAAGAAGGAGTACGAGCGCGTCCCGGTGCTGCGCAACCTCGTGCCGGCGCAGGTCCTTGCCGGCAACAGCTCGTTCAACACCGGCCACTCGATCAGCGCCGGTCTGCCCAGCTATGCTCGCAACCGCATCAAGGCGATCGCGCAGGTCCTGGAAAGCGACAAGGCGGCAGGGAAGTAGTCGAAGCGCTAGATTTGTGGCCATCCTTCGCGACGCACGCGCACTCACGTGCGCGTGCTCCTCAGGATGAGGTTGCGCTTTGCGGCGAGTCCGCTCTCCTCAGCCTCGTCCTGAGCAGCGAGCGTCCTTCGACATCCGCCCTCATGGTGAGGAGCGCCCGAAGGGCGCGTCTCGAACCAAAGGGCGGATGCTCAGGATGAGGGCGAGCGTCTCGAAGGACGGCCAAGATCACAACTCGCCGGCCGCCGCGCGCCGTCACATCTTCAGCAAGCGCTTGGCGTTCCCGCTCAGCAACTTGACCTTGTCTTCCTGGCAGAGCGGAACCGTCTTCACCCACTCGGTCGCCATCGTGTTCTTGATGAACGGCCAGTCGACCGAGAACAGGATGCGGTCGATCCCGAGCTCCTGCACGCAGCACAGCAGCGCCGGATTGGAGAAGAAGCCGCTGGTGGTGACGCTGAAGTGGTTCGAGAAGGTGGCGCGGAAATCAACCTTGGCCTGGCGCGACAGCGCCTCGTCCATGCGCGCCATCAGGAACGGAATGCCCTCGCCGAGGTGGCCGAGTACAACCTTGAGCTTGGGATAGTGCTGGAACACCCCGCTCAAGACGAGCCGCAGCGCTGTCGTCGCGGTTTCGACCGTGAAGCCCCAGCCGGCGCTCAGAATGGTCGGCACGCTCTGGACGTATTCCTTGTAGTAGGCCTCGATCACCGCGGGATGCGGGGCGGCGGGGTGGAAGTAGATCGGCACGTCGAGAGCCTGGGCGCGTTCGTAGATCGGCCAGAACCGCTTGTCGTCCAGAAAGACACCGTTGGCGAGGCCGTGCAGCATCGCGCCCTTGAAGCCGAGCTTGTTGATGCAACGTTCAAGTTCGTCGGCGCCTTTGGCGGCATCGTTGGTGGGCACCATGGCAAAGCCGGCGAAGCGGGTCGGGTGCTGCCGGACCGCGGCGGCAAGCCGGTCATTGACGGCGCGCGAGATGTCGAGCGCTATATCGTCGGCAAGCTTTTGCCCGCCCGGCGCGCCATGGGAAAGCACCTGGATGTCGATCCCGGCCTCGTCCATTTCCTTGATTCGGATCTCGCCCAGATCGTAGAGGCGCTTTTCCAGTTCCGGCGCCCGGATCACGTCGCCGCCCTTGAACTGCTTGACTAGTTCCGGGTCCCAGAAATGTTCCTCGATCGCGATCACCTGTGGCCTGGTCTGTTCCGCCATGACGTTGTCCTCCTCGTTTGCTTTTGAGCGTCCGCGTCAGTTTTTAATCGTCGGCCGGCCGACGCTTTCGTAAGCGAATCCGCGATCGATCATCTCGTCGGGCCGATAGATGTTGCGCAGATCGATGACCACGGGGCTTGCCATCGTGGCCTTGAGTTGATCGAGGTCCAGCGCACGGAATTGCTCCCATTCGGTCACGATGACGACCGCGTGCGCACCTTCGGCGCAGGTATACGGCCCGTCGCAGAAAGTGACGTCGGGCAGGACGCGCGCGGGCCTGTTCGACGCCGACCGGATCATAGGCGCGCACCCGCGCTCCGAAGTCGAGCAGGGCAGTAACCAGGGGAATAGAGGGTGCCTCGCGCATGTCATCGGTGTTCGGCTTGAAGGTGAGGCCAAGGACCGCGATGGTCTTGCCACGCAGGCTGCCGACCGCGGAGGCGACCTTGCGGGCCATGGCGCGCTTGCGCGCATCGTTGACGGCGGCCACGGTCTCCACGAGGCGCAGCGGCGTCGCCTGATCCTGCGCGGTCTTGACCAGGGCCAGGATGTCCTTGGGCAGGCAGGAGCCGCCGAAGCCCGGACCGGCATGCAGGAATTTCGATCCGATTCGGTTGTCGAGGCCGATACCGCGCGCGACGTCCTGAACGTCAGCGCCCAGTTGCTCGCACAGATCGGCGATCTCGTTGATGAACGTGATCTTGGTCGCCAGGAACGCGTTCGCCGCATACTTGATCAGTTCGGCCGTGCGCCGGCCGGTGTAGAGGATCGGCGCCTGATTGAGGTAGAGCGGCCGGTAGAGCTCGGCCATGACCTGGCGCGCGCGCGGATCGTCGGCCCCGATGACAATGCGGTCGGGATGCTTGAAATCCTGGATCGCCGCGCCCTCGCGCAGGAACTCGGGGTTTGACACCACCGCGAAATCGGCCTCGGGACGCACCTCCTGGATGATGCGCTCAACATCGTCGCTGGTACCGACCGGGACCGTCGACTTGGTTACGACGACGGTAAATCCGGTCAGTGTGGCAGCGATCTCGCGCGCGGCGGCGTGGACATAAGTGAGGTCGGCGTGCCCATCGCCGCGCCGCGA
Organism: uncultured Alphaproteobacteria bacterium; assembly: GCA_963833605.1. GTDB lineage: Bacteria > Pseudomonadota > Alphaproteobacteria > Rhizobiales > Xanthobacteraceae > JAFAXD01. Next base: position 73,573 of record CAWHYZ010000015.1, on the reverse strand, counting down.
CGGCGTGCCGACTGCAATGAACACGGCATCGGCCTCGGTCACCGGCGTCTTCAGGTCGGTGGTGAACGCAAGCCGTCCCTCACGCGCATTGGTGGCCACCATGCGATCGAGGCCCGGCTCATAGATCGGAAGCTCGTTGCGCTGCAGGGCGGCGATCTTGGCCGCGTCCTTATCGACGCAGGTGACGTGGTGGCCGAAGTCCGCAAAGCACGCGCCCGAGACGAGCCCGACGTAACCCGTCCCGATCATTGCGACCCGCATACGCACCTCTGTCGATAGCGCACCCTGCGCGGCTGCGGGCCGGATGCGATCGGCCGCCGATGCCGGTTTTCCGCAGAGAATGCAACCATTTGAAAGACCCGCGCCCGGCTCTTAGCAGAGCCGCCGGACAAACGCGAGATGGGATGGGGATTGCGGTGTTTGCCAGCGTGACATCGGAGCTGGTCATGCCTAAATGAGGGGCATGCCCAAAGCACCTGCGCCGGCCAAGCCGAAGAAGGGCGACCACGTCTTCTTGGTCGATGGCTCGTCCTACATCTTTCGCGCCTACTGGCAGTCCATGAACCAGGACGCGAAATACAACCGCCGATCGGACGGAGTTCCGACCGGTGCCGTTCGCATGTTTTGCATCATGCTTTGGCGAATTCTGGCGGAGATGAAGCCCGACGAGCGGCCGACGCATCTCGCTGTCGTATTCGATAAATCGGAGAAGACCTTCCGCACGGATCTCTACCCTGACTACAAGGCGCATCGGCCGGACCCACCCGACGACCTGCGCCCGCAGTTCCCGTTGATCCGTGATGCCGTCCGGGCGTTCGATCTGCCGTCTATCGAGATGCTCGGCTACGAGGCCGACGATCTGATCGCGACCTATGTCCGCGAGGCCCGCGCAGCGGGTGCGACCGTCACCATCGTGGCCTCGGACAAAGACCTGATGCAACTCGTCAGTGACGACGTTGTCATGTACGACACCATGAAGGATCGCCGCATCGGGATCCCCGAGGTGATCGAAAAGTTTGGCGTTCCTCCCAACAAGGTGATCGAGGTACAGGCGCTGATCGGGGATTCCACGGACAATGTGCCCGGGGTGCCCGGCATCGGACCCAAGACCGCCGCCCAACTGATCAGCGAATACGGTGACCTCGAAACGCTGCTATTCCGCGCCTCCGAGATCAAGCAGGATAAGCGCCGCCAGGCGCTGATCGACAATGCCGATAAGGCGCGGCTGTCGAAACGGCTGGTCACGCTCGATGACCACGTGAAACTCGATGTGCCGCTCGCCGATCTCGCGGTGCACGAGCCCGATTACAAGCGTTTGGTCGCGTTCCTGAAGGCGATGGAATTCACCACACTTGTCCGCCGGATCGCTGAAGCGTGCGAGATCGATGCGTCCGAAATCGAGCCGGATGAAAACGTGAAGGCCGGTTCGATCCCGCTTCGACGCGACGCCGACACCCGTTCGACTGCGCTGGCCGAGCCGGCTCCGGCGGCGATCGCAACCCGGTCCGATGCCGGCACCCTCCCGTTGAGCGGGGGGCGGATGAACCGGAGCAAGCCGGCCGCCAAGGGTGGCGAAGCGGTCCCTGTGGCCGGTGATTTTGTGCAGACGCCGCAGTCTCTCGTCGACGCTCGCGTCAACGCGGCTCACGGCAGCAAGATCGATCGCGCGCGATATGAGATTGTGCGCGACGTTGCGCAGCTCGAGGCGTGGATGGCCCGTGCGCGCGATCTCGGCCTCATCGCGATCGACACCGAGACGACGACGCTCGACCCGATGCAGGCGGTCTTGTGCGGGTTTTCGCTCGCGGTTGCACCCAACGAGGCCTGCTACGTGCCGCTGGCTCATCGCGTCGGCGGCGAGAAGGCGACCCTCTTTGCCGGCGATATCGCGCCTGGCCAACTGCCCGAGCCGGAAGCGCTGAGCATTCTCAAGCCGGTGCTGGAGGACCCGGGCATCCTCAAAATCGGGCAGAACCTGAAATTCGATTGGCAGATTTTCGCGGTACGCGGCGTGGAGCTCGGTCCCTACGACGACACCATGCTGATGTCCTACGTGCTTGATGCGGGCCGCTCGGATCACGGGCTCGATCCCTTGTCCAAGCGCTATTTCGATCACACCACCATCGACTACAACGAGGTCACCAAAATCGGCAAATCGCGCATCACGTTCGATTCCGTCGATATCACCAAGGCGGCCGAATATGCCGCCGAGGATGCGGATATGACATTGCGGCTCTGGCATGTGCTGAAGCCGCGCCTCGTCGCCGAAGGAATGACGACTGTCTACGAAACACTGGAGCGACCGCTGCTGGCGGTGCTCGCCCGCATGGAACGGCGCGGTATTTCGATCGATCGTCAGGTGCTCTCGCGCATGTCGGGCGAGTTTGCCCAACGCGCCGGCGCGCTCGAGGCGGAGATCAAGAAGCTCGCCGGCGGTCCGCTCAATCCCGGCAGCACCAAACAGGTCTCGGACTTTTTGTTCGGCAAGCTCGGCCTGCCCGGCGCTAAGAAAACCAAGACCGGCGCCTGGTCGACTTCGGCCTCGGTGCTCGACGACCTCGCCGAGGCCGGCCACGAGCTTCCCCAGCGCCTGCTCGACTGGCGTCAGGTCACCAAACTCAAATCAACTTACACCGACGCACTGCCCAGCTTCGTCAATCCCGATACCCATCGGGTGCATACATCCTACGCGCTGGCCTCGACCACCACTGGACGCCTGTCCTCGTCGGAGCCCAACCTGCAGAACATCCCGATCCGTACCGAGGAGGGCCGCAAGATCAGGCGGGCCTTCATCGCCGACACCGGCACCAAGCTTGTATCGGCCGACTATTCGCAGATCGAGTTGCGGCTGCTCGCCGAGATCGCCGACATTCCAGCGCTCAAACAGGCCTTTCGCGACGGCCTCGACATCCACGCACTGACGGCGTCGGAGATGTTCGGCGTGCCGGTCAAAGACATGCCGCCCGACGTGCGCCGGCGCGCCAAGGCGATCAACTTCGGCATCATTTACGGCATCTCGGCGTTTGGGCTCGCCAATCAGCTCGGTATCGCACGCGAAGAGGCCGGGGCCTATATCAGGAAATACTTCGAGCGTTTTCCCGGCATCCGCGCCTACATGGACGAGACCAAGGCGTTCTGTAAGAAGACCGGGTATGTCCTGACCCTGTTCGGCCGAAAGTGCCATTACCCCGACATCGTCAACAGCAATCCGTCGATCCGGGCGTTCAACGAGCGTGCCGCAATCAACGCCCGCCTGCAGGGCACCGCCGCCGACATCATCCGCCGCGCCATGATCCGCATGGACGGCGTGCTGGGCAAAAACAAGCTCAAAGCCCGGATGCTGCTGCAGGTCCACGACGAGTTGATTTTCGAGGTGCCGGACGATGAGGTCGCAAGGACCCTCCCCATCGTCAAGAAGGTGATGGAGGACGCGCCGCTACCGGCCGTGTCGCTCTCAGTTCCGTTGCATGTCGACGCGCGGGCAGCCAACAACTGGGACGAGGCGCATTGATGGCCAGATCCAGCGCGCGCTATTCAGCTTTGGTCGAGACCTTCCGCTGCACGCGCTGATCGAAGCGCGCGACGTTGACGACGACGCGCTGGTGCGTGCCGTCCCCGATTGGTTCCTTGTCGTCACGCGCTTTGACCTGGAATGAAAGCGTGCGGCCATCAATGGCAGTCAGTTCAGCCGTTGCTCGCACGCGCATTCCGATCGGCGTCGCCGCGAAATGCCGCACGTCGAGATGGATTCCAAGGCTTTGATGCCCGGCCGGAAGGAGATGTTCGACTGCCGCGAGCGCCGCTGCCTCGATCACATTGATCATCACGGGCGTAGCCAGCACGGGTACGAGCCCGCTGCCGATGCTGGGCGCCGTGTGTTCAACACCGACCAGAAGGTCCGCCGACCCTGTGAGCCCAGGTCGTAAGCTTGATAAGTCGACCATTGGCAGCGCTATCAGTGCCCCGTCACGCAAGGCATATAGGATGAACGCGGGGCATCTCAGAGTGACCGTCGCTCGTTTCGCGCCAATACGCGCGCATAGACCTGTTCGATCTCTGCAGTGGCGCGCTGCGGCAAAAAATCATCGAGCCCATAGGTGAAGCGTCGGCGCCCGGGCGCCCGCGCGTCCAAGAGTGCCTGCGCGAGCGTCACGTCGGCTTCGACATCGACCCAACGGACGCGCGCATCGGTGACGAATTCGACCGGGCCCGCGCTGCGCGTGAGCACGAGCGGACAGCCGGCGGCCATCGCTTCCAAGATCGCCATACCGAACGGCTCGAAGCGCGCAGCGCTCACATACACATCGAACGCGCAGTAGAAAGGCGCTACGTCGAACCGGGCGCCGGCAAAAACAATGCGCGCGTCGCCGGCAGCGAGGTCGGTGAGCGCCGCGCGCTCCGGTCCGTCACCCGCGATGACAAGCCGAACAGGCTCGTCAACCTGTGGGAACGCGTGGCGAAACGCGCGGATCAGCACATCCATGCCTTTTTCACGCACCAGACGGCCGACGCTGCCAAACACAAAGGCCTGATCGCCGGCGCCCCATGCCCGGCGCAGCTTGGCGGTCGCATCGGGCGTGATCTCCTTGAGCGCATCGGCCACCGTGGCGGGCAGCCAGTTCCGCACTACCGCAACGACGCCGGAGAAGTCAGCTGGCAGCGTCTTGCGCTGCCAGTCGGCGATACAGATCAGTCCGTCGCACCCGCCGTATTCGCGCGCGCTGAAATGCAGATGGAGCGTCGCGACGTGGGGGACGCCCAGCCGTTGCGCCGTCCGACCGATCCGCCGCGCCGCCGGATCGAGGTGGGAATGGACGATGTGCGGCTGAAATCGCCGCAGCAATGCGCGCGCGAGTGGGCGCTGCAGGACAGCGGGCAGGGCGCGTGGAATGGCCACGAGCTGCTGCCGTCCGCTAGTGCCCGGGCTCGCCCGCGCGAGCGATTGACGCAGCGCTCGCGTGCAATCCGAGTTCCTCCCGAGCGTTACGATTTCAACATCGTGGCCTTGGCGCGTCTGCTCGGCCGCAAGCTCGCCGCAGTAGCGCTCGCTGCCGTAGAAACCCTCGCTCAGAACGGCATGCAGGATGCGCATCTGAAAGGAGATGCGATCAACGCATGTCCACCTATTTGCGCTTGCGTGGTGCCGCCTTGGTACGAGATGCGCGCGCAGCGGAACGGGCCGGGCGGCTCGCGGCACGCGAGCGGGCCGGGCGCGCCGCTTTGGCGGGCAGGACGGCCACGGCCTCGGTCTCCAGCAGCGCCCCTTCGCGCGCCAGCTTGGAGATCTGAATGGTGGTGCTCGCCGGCGGATGCTGGGTGTTGAGATAGCTGTCGCGCACCTCCCGGAATATGGGCAGGTGACCGAGGTCGGTCAGGTAGTTGTTGAGCTTAACCACGTCGTTGAACGTTGCACCGACTGCGGCCAGCGCATTCTTGAGATTTTCGAACGTCTGCTTGGCCTGGGCGCGGAAGTCGCCGGGTGCTCCGGCCACGTTGCCCGCGACATCAAGGCCCAATTGTCCGGCGACATAAACGATCCGACCCGGGGTCGTGGCCTCGACCACGTGAGTGTAACCGGGTGGCTTGGACATTGTCGCGGGATTGATGAAACGCGTGCTCACGGAATCCTCCCCATGATGGTCTGGCGGCTCGGAGTATAGACGGGACGCTGTATCAATCCACTGACCTCGCCCGCGCGGACAAAAAATGTCCGACAAAAAGGACAATGGTGATCATCAAGGACATGGCCCCGGCTTTCGGTGGCCCGAAAGCGCAGCGTTTTCTCCCGAGGTGTGGCCGCCAATCACTAGTGCCGCCGATTTGAAGTTCCTACAATACTGGCGGCAAACTCGTCTAAGAACTTCAAATCGAAAAGCGACACTGGAATCATAGGCTTGCCAGTGCCCCTTTGATTGCGAAGTTCGTGTCAGAGGGTGCTGCGAGGTATCACTTCGAGGCGGGGCGCTGGTCGGAACCCGGCTTTCGAGGTCGCGCTTGAAGACACGGGGGGCGGTCGGCTGTGTCGAAGATTCAGTTGAAAAACCGCGGCGCGATACTCGGCGCATGCGTGGCGCTTGCGGGGCTTGTCGCCATTTTGGTGGGCGTCGTTCCCGCGTCTGCGGGCATCTTTGACTTCCTGTTTGGCGGGTCTGCCGGCGGACCGCCGCAACGCCGTGGCGCGCCCCCGCCGCCTCCCCAGCCAATGTTCCCCTTCCCATTTTTCGGCGGCCCCAGCACCATTGTCGTGGGTCCGTCCGTTGTGGGCTCTGGCCAATACGTCGCCTACTGTGTGCGCCTCTGTGACGGTCGGTATTTCCCGATGCAGAGCAGCATCGTCGCCCAATCGACGCAGATCTGCCAGAACCTGTGCCCGGCAGCCAAGACCAAGGTCTTTTCCGGGACCGAGATCGCGTACGCGACCGCCGTCGACGGGACCAGCTACGAGCGCATCGAAAACGCGTTCGCCTACCGCCAAAAGATCGTGCCGGGCTGCACCTGCAATGGGCGCGACCCGTTCGGCATGGCGGTGATGAAGATCGAGGACGATCCGACGCTGCAGCCCGGCGATCTGGTTGCGACCAAGACCGGCCTCGTGCGTTACACCGGCTATGGCAAGAACCTGTTCACGCCCATCCCCATCCCCCCGCAAGGGGGTAAGCGCCGGTTCAGCGGTCAGTACACCATCATGACCGAGGATTTGCAGTAGGGCCGGGCCCGGTCGTGAATGCGTCGATGCGGTCGCCGACCGAGAGTGCTCCGCCGGTAGTCACCTCGGCATAGACGCCGCAGTCGCCGTGGCCGAAGCGACGCATCAGGGTCTCAGGGATCGCGAGGTCGCGTATGCCGGTGCGCGGATCGACGTTGGTCGCTGCGCAGCGCACGATGCGTTTGACGACCTTGAGCCGGACCGCAGTTCCGGCCACGAGCTCCTGATCGAGAAGTTCGAACTCCTCCCAGGGCCGCCAGCCGTCGACATAGAGGTTGCCGCGAAATCGCAGCGGGTCCACCGGGGCGCCGATCGCGTGAGCGAGCGCCGCAACCGAAGCGAGGTTGATAATTGATACAACCTTGCGTGCGACGTCGGAGAAGCTGTGCCCCGGAGCGTGCAGGATTTTGGGCGGCCCGCGCAGGTCTGCGGCACAGAAGCGGGCAAAGAATTGCTCGATCGCGGCGCGTCCGACCCCGGTGCGCAGGTCGCCCTGCGCGGCTCGCTGACCGTCGTGCCGCACGTTCAAGACATGTGTGGCGTCGTCGAAAAACGTCGCGAGGGTCGCAAGCCGCTCATTCTTCATCAGCATCAAAAACCGCTGCTTCGGAAAGTAGGCAGGGGCCGTGGGATCGAAGCCCGCGGGCCCATTTTCGATCGCATAAGCGCGGTCCGCCGGCAGTGTCTGGCCGGGGATGAGCGCGACCGCCGCCATGGCTTCGGGTGACAGCCCCTTCACCGGATAGCGATAGATACCCGTGATGTGCGCTTCATCGGTCATTGCCCTTTCCTGGGCGATCTCTCCGACTGGTGCAAGCGTTTGGCCGGTATCGCGAGCTGAATTGGCCCATCTACCCCCTTTTCTACGCGGGCTTTCGGTCCCACATGTGCCTCTGCGGCGAGTGTCCCGATTCCGAAGTTCGTCACACGCCGCAGTACGCTCAACACGAACTTTGGAATCGAAAGGACACGAGCAAGTCTATGATTCTAGTGTGGTTTTGGATTTGAAGTTCCTATGCGAGCGCGCGGCACTATTGGTAGGAACTTCAAATCCACCGCACTGGCCTTGATGAACATCAAGGTTCAAGACCACAATTCCCATGACGATGCCTTGGTCGTGCCGCTTGGGCGGCCGGGGTAGGCCGAGGAGTTTCCATGAATATCGAGAAATATACCGACCGCGCCCGCGGCTTTATCCAGTCGGCTCAGACCCTGGCCCTGAATGAGGGCCACCAGCAGTTCACCACCGAACACCTTCTGAAGGTCCTGCTCGACGACCCGGAAGGGCTTGCGGCCGGTCTGATCGACCGATCGGGCGGCAACTCGCGCGCCGCCCTGCAGGCGGTCGAGGATGCGCTGCGCAAGCGCCCCAAGGTCCAAGGGGGCGGGGCCGGCCAGCTTTATCTGGATGCGGGCCTGAGCCGCGTTTTCACAGCGGCCGAAAAAATGGCGGACAAGGCCGGCGACAGCTTTGTCACAGTCGAGCGGCTATTACTTGCGCTCGCCGTGGAAAAAGATACCGAAGCCGGCAAGATCCTCAGCCGCGCCGGGGTAACCGCGCAGAACCTCAACGCCGCGATCGAAGCCCTGCGCAAGGGCCGGACCGCCGACAGCGCGTCGGCCGAGAATGCTTATGACGCGCTCAAGAAATACGCCCGCGACCTCACTCAAGCTGCCCGTGACGGCAAGATCGACCCGGTCATCGGGCGCGACGAGGAAATCCGCCGCACCATCCAGGTGCTGTCGCGCCGTACCAAGAACAATCCCGTGCTGATCGGCGAACCCGGGGTCGGTAAGACTGCAATTGTTGAGGGTCTCGCCCAGCGCATCATCAACGGCGACGTGCCCGAGAGCCTGCAAGACAAGAAACTGCTGGCCCTCGACATGGGCGCGCTGATCGCGGGCGCCAAATATCGCGGCGAGTTCGAGGAACGCCTCAAGGCCGTGCTGCAAGAGGTCACGTCCTCGAACGGCGGCATCATCCTGTTCATCGACGAGATGCATACCATCGTCGGTGCCGGCAAGGCCGACGGTGCCATGGACGCCTCGAACCTGCTCAAGCCGGCGCTGGCGCGGGGCGAGCTCCATTGCATCGGGGCCACGACGCTCGACGAGTACAAGAAACATGTCGAGAAGGACGCGGCGCTGGCCCGGCGCTTCCAGCCGGTCTATGTCAATGAGCCGAGCGTCGAAGACACCATCTCGATCCTGCGCGGACTGAAAGAGCGGTACGAGGCGCATCACGGCGTGCGCATCACTGATTCCGCGCTGGTTGCGGCCGCTACGCTGTCGCACCGCTACATCTCCGACCGTTTCCTGCCCGACAAGGCGATCGACCTGATCGACGAGGCCGCCGCGCGGCTCAAGATGCAGATCGATTCCAAGCCCGAGGAACTCGATGCACTTGATCGCGAGATCATGCGATTCAAGATCGAGCAGGAAGCGCTGAAGAAGGAAACCGATCCAGCCTCGAAGGATCGTCTCAAGAAACTCGAGAAGGAAGTCGCTCAACTCGAAGAGCGGGCGGCCGAGCTCACCAATCGCTGGAAGGCTGAAAAGGACAAGCTGTCCGAAGCGCAGAAGCTCAAGACCGAGCTCGACCAATTGCGCGTCGAACTCGCCAACGCGCAACGACGCGGCGAATATCAGAGGGCCGGCGAACTCGCCTACGGCCGCATTCCCGAGCTTGAGACGCAAGCTCAAACGACGTCGAGGACGCGGAGGGCAAGGGCGCCATGGTGGAGGAGGCGGTGACCGCCAACCACGTCGCACAGGTGGTGTCGCGCTGGACCGGCGTGCCGGTCGACAGAATGCTGGAAGGCGAGCGCGAGAAGCTTCTCCATATGGAAGAAAGCTCGAGCAAACGCGTTGTCGGGCAGGAAGAGGCCGTGAAGGCAGTGTCAACTGCGGTGCGGCGCGCGCGCGCCGGCTTGCAGGACCCGAACCGACCGATCGGTTCATTCATGTTCCTGGGGCCGACCGGCGTCGGCAAGACCGAGCTCACCAAGGCGCTTGGCCGAGTTCCTGTTCGACGACGAGACCGCGCTCATCCGCATCGACATGTCGGAGTACATGGAGAAACACTCGGTGGCGCGTCTGATCGGAGCGCCGCCAGGCTATGTCGGCTACGAGGAGGGCGGCGCGCTGACCGAGGCAGTGCGGCGGCGGCCCTACCAGGTCGTGCTGTTCGACGAGATCGAAAAGGCGCATCCGGACGTGTTCAACGTCCTGCTGCAGGTGCTCGACGACGGCCGGCTCACCGATGGCCAGGGCCGCACCGTCGACTTCCGCAACACCCTGATCGTGATGACCTCCAACCTCGGCGCCGAGTTCCTGGTGAGCCAGCCCGAGGGCCAGGATTCGGATGCGGTGCGCGATCAGGTCATGGCGGTCGTGCGCGCTGCCTTCCGGCCGGAGTTCCTCAACCGCATCGACGAGATCATCCTGTTCCATCGGCTCAAGCGCGCGCAGATGGGCCGTATCGTCGAGATCCAGATGGTGCGGCTGCAGAAGCTGCTGGATGACCGCAAGATCAAGCTCGTGCTCGACGCCGCAGCGCGCGATTGGCTCGCCGACAAGGGCTATGACCCGGCCTACGGGGCGCGTCCGCTCAAGCGCGTGATTCAGAAATATCTGCAGGACCCGCTGGCCGAAATGGTGCTCGCCGGCCGCCTGAAGGACGGCGAGACGGTGCGGGTGTCGGCCGGCAAGCAGGGGCTTTCGTTCAACGGCAAGGCTGTGGCCGAGGCGGCGTGAGCCGCATGACTGAGAATAAACGACGGAAGACAGATCGATAGTTTCGATCTCATTCCGTCGTCATCTCAGCCGTCCTCTACCGTCCGCTGGTTGACGCTACTCGCGCCGGCCGTTGCGCCATGATGCCGTCGAGCCGTTCGCGCTCCTTGTCGAAGTTCGCGAGCACCGCGCCGTCGAGCGCGCGGCCGCGGGGCAGCTTGATGCGCATCGGATCGACGAACCGGCCGTTGACCAGAATCTCGTAATGCACATGGGCGCCGGTCGACAGGCCGGTGGACCCGACGAAGCCGATGACCTGGCCCTGCCGCACGCGGGTGCCCGGCTGCATGCCGCGCGCGAACGCGGTCATGTGGCCATAGGCTGTCTCATACCCGTTGTTGTGCTTGATGCGGATATACTTGCCATAGCCGCCTTCCCAGCCCGCTTTCTCGACCGTGCCGGTGCCGGCCGCGAAGATCGGAGTGCCCATCGGCGCGGCCCAATCGACACCGGTATGCATCTTGGTGTAGCCCAGGATCGGGTGATTGCGGGCGCCGAACCCGGACCGCATGATGCCGTTCGACACCGGCTTTCGTACCAAGAACTTCTTCGCGCTCTTGCCGTTCTCGTCG